>NZ_VWRQ01000034.1 GCF_008635795.1 Paenibacillus tepidiphilus
GCCGACAGCTTCCCGGCTTCTCCGGCGTCCGCCGCAGCCGTCTGCTCCGCCGCCGCTTCTCCTTCCGCCATTTCACCCAGCGGCTTCGAAATATCTACACCGAGCAGATATTCCCACATCTTGCCCTCCAGATGGCTGAACGAGCGTTTGGCCGCCTTGCCGAGTGCGCCGATCCGCTCCATGACATCGAGGAATACGCTGATGAGGATGGAACCCAGAGCCGAGATCAGCTTCGTATAGAATTTCTGCAGCGCACCGAGCGCCTGATCGACCTTGGAAGCGAGGAAGTCCAGCGCCTGCGCCGCTTTGGCCTTGAGCTTCTTGGCAATCTGGTTGACCAGCTTCACGGCCTTGTCGACCACACTGTCGATGCGGGCACAGATTCGCTTGGCAATCCCCGGAAATTTCGCGAAGACGACGTTGACGAGCTTCTTCAGCAGGGTACCCAGCCCTTTGATCAGTCCGGTAATCAGCTTGCGGCCGAGCTCAATGAGGCCGATAACCGCCTGTTTGGCTTTCTCGAAGATGAACTTCACAGCCTTGCGCAGATTGTCAAAAATAAAGTTGACCGCCTTTTTGACCAGCTCCACAACCGCTTCGAATTTATCCTTGATCCAGCCGAGCACACCGCCCTTCTTCTTTTTCTCTTTTTCCTCCTCTTCCTTCTTTTTGCCGTCGGCGTCCTTTTTGGCCTTGCTGTAGGCGACTGTAGCTTCCTGCTCCGCCTCTGACTGCTTCTTCTGCGCTTCGCGCTCCTTCTCCGTGCGGACCTGCTCAATTTCACCCTTCTTCTGCTGAACCGCTGCCCCGGCTTGCTGCTTATAATCCCCTTCGGCTGCATCCAGCTCGCTCCGCCATTCGCCCCTTAGCTTGTTAACCTCCGCTTTGGCGCCGGACTGCTCCTTGGTCTGCTGATCCTCCGCCTCCTGCTCGGCCTGGCGGATTTGCGTATCGCTTTCGCTCCTGGAGAGCTGGACCTTGTCGTCATACTTCTGTTTCTCCGCGCCGTATTCGGCCTGCTTCTCGCCAAACCGCTTGTTCATTTCCGGGGCCAATGCCTTGTTCATATTCGCTGCCATACCGCCCGGCAGCTCCAGTGCAGGAACGGCTTTGCCTGACGGCGCAGCGCTTCCCTTCAGCGCCTTGGCGGACTTCAGGCGTCCGCTGTCCGGTTCGGGATAAATGTCTTCCTCCCCGAACGGAACACCGATCTGCTGCTGCTCGGCCTGCTTCGCGGCAGCTACCTCCTGCCCAGCCTCCTGGTTAAATCCGGCCAGCTGATTAGGATCGGCCTCCCCGTCCATGCGGATGGCTGCCCGCTGGCCGGAGGCCGCGCGGATCTCGCCCAGAATGGCCTCGGGGTTGTCCCCGGAGCCGCCGGAGCGGATATTCATGCCGGCGGGCAAGCCCGCCGCAGCTGAACCGCCGGAGCGTTCGCTCTTGAAGCCTGCTGCGGCTTTGTGCACCGGCGCCGCCTGCTTCTTCCGGGCCTTCAAGGCCCGGCCCTTCAGCCCTGTCGGCACAGGAACAGCGGGCAAGCCCTGCTGCGCCTTACGCGCCTGCTTCGACATCGCCTCACCCGAAGCCTGAGCGGCCTGCGCATAGGCTTCGCCCATCTGGGTCGGCGGCACCTTGGACAGCTGCTCCAGAATCTGTCCCGGGTCCTCGGCGCGGATGTTTATCTTCTTGGCCTTGGCCGGCGCTTCTTTCTCCCCGGCCATTCCGCCAAGCAGATCGCCAAGCGACGGCTCCTTGGCGGCACCCGCCTCTTTCTCCCCGCCGGCCTTCTCTTCCTTCGGCTTGGCTTTGGCCGGCTTGGCTTCGCCCTGTTCCCCGCCGGGTTCAGGCTTGCCCGCTTCTGCTGGGGGCGTCTCCCGGCTTTCCTTTGGCTTCGCCTTATCGCCTGTAGGCTCAGCCGCCTCCGCTTGCCGTTCACCTTCCGCCTGCGCCTGACGTTCGCCATCAGCTACCGCCTCCGCTTGCGGCTTCTCCTGCTTGGCCCCCTGTCCCTGCGGGCTGGTCTTCACCAGCCCTTTGGCAGGGGCCTTGGCAGCAGCCAGCTGCTTATCGCCGTCTTCGGCAAGCTTAGATTCTTCCGCTGCTGCTCCGGAAGCCGGCTGTTTTATAGCTGCCTGTGTTTGCTGCACCTGGACAGGCATCTTTTCCTTCTCCTCCTGCACCTGGGCAGGTATCTCTTCCTTCTCCTCCGGCACCTGGGCGAGAACGGCATTACCACGCTCCTTCTCGGTAACCGGCGTCTTGCCTGCCGGCTCTCCTGCAGTTGAAGCTTCTGCCTTGTTTCCCTGCTCCTTCGCCCGGTCAGCGGACAGCTGTCCCAGCACTTCTGCGGCTGCCCGCCGTCCAATAGCCCGCTGCAGCAGGGCTAGCTCTTCCTTCGTCAATGACTCCGGATTGCGCCGGGCCCGGCGCAGCACCTCCACCGGGTCCGGACCGCGCACAGCTGCCGGCTTCACCGGCTCCAGCGGCTTATGATATAGAATCTGCCGGGCGGGAGCTTTATCCTTCTCTTTGCCTACACTAGCGTTGGTCTGCAAATCGTATCCCCCTTATGCCAAGATGCACTCTATAGATTAAGTAAAATTAGGGGGACTTTTCACAGCCTGAGAAGGAAACTTTTACATATAATGGAGTAACATAAAAAAGCCGCCCAAGGCGGCCGCACGTTGCTGATAAGTATTGTGATCGTTACAATTCAAGTTTCCTGGCACTTAGGCAATTCACTGGTCGATCGGTGACGCCGATATTCGTGTCAAGTCTGTTTGATCGTTTCTTTCCTTTTTAAATTGCTGCGCTACCCGACCATCATTTTCAACAGCAATCCGGCTGCCGCAATGAACAGTCCGGCGCTGCTGATGACCGTACCGGCCAGCCAGCGCTGATTCTCTCCCTGACGGGCCTTCAGCCTGGACAGCTCATCCCGTATCTCATCCATCCGCAGATGTGCGGATTTGCTGCTCTGCATGGCTTCAAGGGCAATATCCCGCGCGGTGTTCATAATATCTAGCTTGGTCTCGACGCGGGTTAGCCGCTGCAGTATCTCATTCATGTCGTCTGCCATATCAAGTTCCCCCGGAAGTAGAGCTGGTTTTGATGAAGCTCCGGACGCCGCCCATCTTGGCTGGACGTCCGGATATAATGCCGTAATGCTTAAGGTTCAATGCCTGCTACCAGATTTCCGGAGGCGTATACGGTTATTTTATTGGTATCCGTGTAATCTGTAGCTGTAGCATTGAAGGAATAATCGTTCGTTTGCATATAAGATGACAGACCGGTCTTCCAGAAGGTGCTTTGGATCTGCAGCTTTTCTCCCGCCTTGAGCGTTCCTGCCCCGCTGCCGAAGCTGATCTCCAGATAATAATCGCTGCCCGTCTTGCCTGCAGTCTTCTGGAAGCTGCCTGACACATGCGACAGAACGCTGCGGGAGCTTGAGGAACCGGACACACGGGCGTAGTCAAACAGATAGCCCTGGTTTCTCTCTCCGTCAATCGTGTAGTAATACCGGATCTTCACATTCGAGAGCTGGATATCGCTGCTTCCCGAATTCTCGATGGAGATCCGCGGTCCAATAACGTTAGTGGTTGCCGACCGGGTACTGTTGTACGATTGCACCTTGATCATTTGGGTGACGGTGACATATTGCACGGCCGTCGCAGTATTGCCGTTCACATCTGTAACGGTCCAGGTAACCGGTGTTTTGCCGACCGGGAAGCCGTCCGAAGGGGCATTATTCGTTATCTTAAATCCGAAAATATCCGTGGCGGTTGCCTGGCCGATATTCACCGGCGTCTTTGCGCCAGTAGCTATGACAGAGATATCCGCAGGAATCTTCAGCACTGGCTTCGTCTTATCTACTACCGTAATTTTCTGTTCACCAGTGACCGTGTTGCCGTTGGCATCCGTCGCGGTCCACAGGACCGTTGTTGTGCCCAGCTCATACGCTTCTGGAGCATTCGAGCTCACGGTTACCGGATAGATATCCGTGGCTGTGGCTGTTCCAATCACGACCGGCGTCTTCAACGCCGTAGCTTCCACCGTCTTGTCTTCCGGCAGCTTCAGCACCGGCTTCGTCTTGTCGGTAACCGTAATTTTTTGTTCACCAGTAATCGTGTTGCCATTGGCATCCGTCGCGGTCCACAGGACCGTTGTTGTACCCAGCTCATACGCTTCTGGAGCATTCGATGTTACATTCACCGGATAGATATCGGTCGCTGTGGCTGTTCCGATCACGACCGGCGTCTTCAACGCCGTAGCTTCCACCGTCTTGTCCTCCGGCAGCTTCAGCACCGGCTTCGTCTTGTCGGTTACTGTAATCTTTTGCTCACCAGTAATCGTGTTGCCATTGGCATCCGTCGCGGTCCACAGGACCGTGGTTGTACCCAGCTCATACGCTTCTGGAGCATTCGATGTTACATTCACCGGATAGATATCGGTCGCTGTGGCTGTTCCGATCACGACCGGCGTCTTCAACGCCGTAGCTTCCACCGTCTTGTCCTCCGGTAGCTTCAGCACCGGCTTCGTCTTGTCGGTTACTGTAATCTTTTGCTCACCAGTAATGGTATTGCCGTTAGCATCCGTCGCGGTCCATAGGACCGTCGTGGTGCCCAGCTCATACGCTTCCGGAGCATTCGAAGTTACATTCACCGGATAGATATCCGTCGCTGTGGCTGTCCCGGTCTCCACCGGCGTCTTCAACGACGTAGCTTCCACCGTCTTGTCTTCCGGCAGCGTCAGCACCGGCTTCGTATTGTCCGTGACTGTAATCTTTTGCTCTCCGGTAATGGTATTTCCGTTCGCATCCGTCGCGGTCCACAGGACCGTTGTAGTGCCCAGCTCATACGCTTCCGGAGCATTCGAAGTCACGTTCACCGGATAGATATCCGTCGCTGTGGCTGTCCCGATCTCCACCGGCGTCTTCAAAGCCGTAGCTTCCACCGTCTTGTCCTCCGGCAGCGTTAGCACCGGCTTCGTCTTGTCGACTACCTCAATTTTTTGCTCTCCGGTAATGGTATTGCCGTTCGCATCCGTCGCGGTCCACTGGACCGTAGTTGTACCCAGCTCATACGCTTCCGGGGCATTCGAGGTCACGGTCACCGGATAGATATCCGTCGCTGTGGCTGTCCCGATCTCCACCGGTGTCTTTAAGGCCGTAGCCTCCACCGTCTTGTCTTCCGGCAGCTGCAGCACCGGCTTCGTCTTGTCGACTACCTCAATTTTTTGCTCTCCGGTAATGGTATTGCCGTTCGCATCCGTCGCGGTCCACAGGACCTTCGTGATGCCCAGCTCATACGCTTCCGGGGCATTCGAGGTCACGGTCACCGGATAGATATCCGTCGCTGTGGCTGTCCCGATCTCGACCGGCGTCTTCAAAGCCGTCGCTTCCAGCAGAATATCTGCAGGTACTTTTAAGACCGGCTTGGTCGTATCCTTGATGTTCACGGTCACAATACCCGTAATTTCATTGCCGCTGCTATCCACAGCTGTCCAGATGACTTTGGTTATGCCCAATGCAAAACGGGCTGTAATATGGCCTTCTTCTGTAATTGGACTCTGCGGATCGAATCCAGGAGCGTTTGTAGTAAGAACTACCGGGAAGATATCGGCAATTGCCGGCACTTCCAGCTCCACCGGGGTCTCTAAGCCTGTCGCTTCCAGCTCGATCGCCAGTGAGCCCTTGAATGACATCGCCGGCTTGGTAGAGTCCTCCACCGTAATCTTCTGCACCGCCGTGGTTACGTTGCCGCTGGTATCCTTAACGGTCCAGAGCACTTCAGTGGTGCCGAGCGGATAATCCGCCGGTGCATTGGAAGTAACGGTCACCGGGAAGATATCTGATCCTTTCGCTACCCCGATCTCTACCGGAGTCCGCACTGCCGATGCTTCAGCATGAATGTCTTCAGGGATTTGGATGCCGGGCTTGGTCGTATCGACCACCGTAACCAATTGCTTGGCTGTTGTTTCGTTACCGTTCGCATCCTTGGCTGTCCAGATAACTTCTGTTGTACCCAGCGGATAATCCGCCGGTGCATCCGATGTAACGGTTACAGGGAAGATATCTGTCGCTTCCGCCAGGCCGATATTTACAGCTGTCTGCACCGCTGAAGCTTCGACCGTAATGTCAGCAGGCGCCTTCAAGTCGGGTTTTATCGTATCTTTCACCGTAATATTCTGTACAACCGTTACTTCATTGCCGCTGAAATCTGTGGCCTTCCAATGAATCACTGTCCGTCCTAGAGGAAGATGTGCAGTGATTTCTTCTCCGCCAACCAGCGGTTCAATACCGATGTAGCCCGGCGCATCCGTGCCGACAACTACAGGGAAGATATCCTGCGGAGCCGGAACCTTCAATTTCACAGGCGTAATGACAGCCGTCGCTTCCAGCGTCAGGTCAGCAGGTGTAGCCAGCATTGGCTTCGTGGTATCCGTCACCTTGATTTTCTGCACAGCCGTCTGCGTATTGCCACGGGTATCCTTGACGGTCCAGATCACTTCAGTGATGCCCAGCGGATAATCCGCCGGCGCGTTCGAGGTAAGGGTTACCGGAAATATATCGCTTCCCTGGGCCTTCCCGATGTCCACCGGCGTCCGCACCGCCGTTGCCTCAACCGCAATATCGGAAGGTACCTCTAATTCCGGTAATGTTGTATCCACTACCGTAATTTTCTGAACCGCCGTTGTCACATTGCCGCTTGAATCCTTGGCTGTCCAGGTGACTTCAGTTGTGCCTAGCGGATAATCCGCAGGCGCGTCCGAGGTAACGGTTACGGCAAAGATATCCGTCCCTGCTGCTTGCCCGATCGCCACGGGTGTCTGTACTGCCGATGCTTCTACCGAAATATCCCCCGGTATCTTGAGCTCTGGCCGTGTCGTATCCGTGATCGTAACCTTCTGTACCACAGAGGAGAGGTTGCCGTTCTCATCCTTGACCCTCCAGGTTACCGGCGTTGTCCCAAGCGGGAAAGCGGCCGGGGCGTTATGGCTGATCTCCGCAATATGGAAGATATCCGATACTGCCGGAGCCTTCAATTCTACCGGAGTTTCCTTTGCACTGGCTTCCAGCTTCAATTCCGCCGGAGGCACAATAACAGGCGCGGTCGTATCGACTATCGTAATCGTTTGGGTGCCGGTGGTGATATTGCCATGCTTATCCACCGCCTTCCAGGTGACAAAGGTGTTGCCGAGCGTATACGCTGCCGGGGCATTGCTGGTGATGGTCACCGCGAAGAGGTCGGTAGCTGTCGCTTTGCCGATATCGACCGGTGTATTCACCGCCGTTGCTTCCTTACGGATATCGCCGGGCACCTGCAGAACCGGAGCGGTGCTGTCGGTGACCTTCACTTCCTGCTTGCCTGTCGACGTTCTGCCGTTCGCATCCGTTGCGGTCCAGGTGACCGTCGTAATGCCGACCGGATAATCCGCTGGTGCATCGCTGGTTACCTTCACCGGGAAGATATCCGTGGCCGTAGCCTGCCCGATCTCCACCTTGGTCCGGTCTCCGGTCGCTTCTGCCTTGGCTGCCGCAGGCACCTCAAGCTGCGGATCCGTCGTATCGGTCACCGTAACCTTCTGGATATCGATAGCCACATTACCGCTGGCATCCTTCGCCATCCACTTCACTTCAGTAAGTCCTACGGGGAAATCCTGCGGAGCATCGTTCGTAAGCTTGACTTCGAACAGATCCGTGGCCTTCGCCTGCCCAAGAGCTACGATCGAGCGCACGGCTGTAGCTTCCACAGTTACATCTCCCGGCGCTTCGAGCAGCGGATTCGTGGTATCGACAACCTGAACCTTTTGCGTACCCTCGGTCGTATTGCCGTTTGCATCCGTGATCGTCCAATGTACCACCGTCTCGCCAAGCGGATAATCCGCCGGGGCATCATTCGCCACCGTCACCGGGAAAATTTCCGAAATGACCGGCTTGCCGAGTTCAACAGGAGTGCGGACCCCGGTTGCTTCTGCCTTTCGATCCCCGGGCAAGGTAACCAGCGGTGCCGTGGTGTCCACCACATTGATTTCCTGTTTGCCGGTTGTGATATTGTCATGTTCATCCGTTGCCGTCCAGGTGACTACCGTAATTCCTACGCCAAAAGCTTTCGGCGCGTTATGGGTTACCGTAACCTTGAAAATATCTGTAGCCTGCGCTGCGCCTAAATCCACAGGTGTCTCAATACCCGTAGCTTCTACAGTTTTATTGTCCGGCACGGCAAGTACCGGTGCGGTCTTGTCTGTAACCGTAATCTTTTGCACTTTGTGTGTCACATTGCCATTCTCATCCTTGGCCGTCCAGACCACCTCGGTCGTGCCGACCGGATAATCTGCCAGCGCATTGTTCGACAAGAGAACCTCGAAGATATCCTTGGCCGAGCCCTTGCCGATATCCAGCTGCATCCGTTTCGCCGTCGCTTCCACAGTAATGTCCTGCGGGATGGTCAGCTCAGGTTTGGTGGTATCGGTGATTGTAACGATCTGCTCCGCCAGCGTGACATTTCCGTTAGCATCCTCCGCTTTCCAGACCACCTTCGTGGTTCCGACCGGATAGTCCGCAGGTGCATTATTCGTTACCGTAACCTTGAAAATATCGCTGGCCGTAGCCTTTCCAATATCAACCGCAGTCCGTCTCGCTGCTGCTTCAGTGGTAATATCGGCCGGTGCATTCAGCTGCGGCTTCGTCCGGTCAACGATAATTACATTTTGCTTCGCGGTAATTTCATTGCCGTTCGCATCCGTAGCCGTCCAGATCACCTCGGTCGTGCCGACCGGAAACGTCTTCGGCGCATTGTTCTGCACAATGACCGGGAAAATATCGGTTGCCGATGCGCCGCTTAACACAACAGGCGTCAGCTCTGCCGTAGCTTCCACCACTACATCGCCCTGCACGGTAAGCACAGGCCTCGTAGTATCCTTCACCGTTATCTTCTGTACCTGTGAGGACTTGAGGCCAACCGGATCGACAGCCGTCCATTTAACGGTGGTTACGCCGATTGGATAATCGGCCGGCGCGTCGTTCGTAATTACGACATCCGGTATGGACACATCCTGTACAGTAGCCTGGCCAATGGCAACAGGCGTACGGACTGCCGCAGCCTCTACGGTGATGTCCTGCGGTACTGAAAGCACCGGAATCGTCTTGTCGATCCTGATCTCCGTCCGCTTGGCCGGCGTCTCGTTACCGGCTGCATCCACCGCCCAATAGGTAAGCGGGATCACACCTTCCGCCGTAACCTCGAACGATGTCTCTGCTCCCTGAATCACCTTCTCTGCGCTTGAGCCCAGAATGTAGTGGAGCTCCTTCACGCCGGAGCTTCCATCCGTTGCCTGGAGCAGGACCGTCACATTGCTGCTGTTCCAGCCGGCCGCATTCGGCTCTGGGCTGAGCAGCCCTGACATGACCGGTCCGGTCTTGTCGATCTGCACAGTCAGCGTACGGGCAGCTTCCGCATTCCCGGTCTTATCGACCGCCCAATAGCTGACAATGATTTTGCCTTCGGTATCCAGCTGCGTTTCGGCCGTGTTACCGGCAACCTTGACCGCCTCCTGATCACCGAGCTTATAGTAGATGGAATCCACACCCGAGAGATGATCCTCCGACAAGAAGCTCAGCGTTACCTTCTCACGGTTCCAGCCTTCCGGCTGACCGTTTGACAGCGACGCCGCCGTTACGGGTGCACTTTTGTCGATATGGATCGGGCCAAACGTAATCGTCGAAACATGCTTGGGATCATTATCGCTTGCCGCTGCACTGTCCACCGCTTTGCCGGTTGCGCTCTGGCCTGCACCTTCGGCGGAGAACGTCTGATCAGGAGTCAGCGATTTAATGCCCGATAACGTATCGGCCGCAGTGTAATGCACCTTTACGGTACGATTGGTCCAGGTCCCGGCAATATAGGGCTCATTATTGTCGGTAACCGCACTCGCACTGATTGTCGGCGGCGTCGTATCCAGCAGATTCGAGCCGACCGTTCCCACTTCGACCTTGAAGGTCACCGGGGGCAAGCCGGCGACACTGGCTGTGACGTCCAGTGTCCGGATAACGCCCATGGTCCTGGAGTAGAGCTGGAAGCCCTCACCGACGTAAGCGGTGTACGTATTCGCCGCAGAGGCATAGCCGTTGGCATCGGTCAGCACGGTAACACCGCTGCTGTTCAGGCCCCGCATAACAGCGGTCACTACGCTGTCTTCCGTAACCTGGAAGGTTACGGGAATGCCTGATAGCGGATTGCCTGCAAGGTCCTTGACGCTCACCCGCTGTGGAAGCATGAAGCCGCGGCCGCCGGGAACGACCGTAGAGGCCTGATCCAGTTTGATCTGCTGCAGCACCGGCGATTCCGCCTTCAGGGTTCCTTCAACCGCACTCAAGGCAGTGCTCATCGCATTCTTGCCGACCAGGAACGGGCCATGATGAAGCACGACACCCAGTGTGTCGTCGCCATATACCGAACCGTATACGGATTCATAGACGGATTCGAAATCCGGATCGGCATATACGGAGCCGCTGACCGTTCCCCTGGCCGCTTCCTCCCCCGGCTCCGGCTCATAGACGGCATCTGCCACTGCGCTTGCGCCCTGCTCAAGCAGCCTGGCCGTTCCCGGATTCTCGGAGCCTAGCACCACCCCGGGAGCGAGCACCATAACTAACACCAGCAAACAGAGCCATTTGACGAGTAAACCAGTTCTTTTTTGCCTCAGCTGTTCCGTTGTCTTCTTCGACTGTTTCATTATGCATCCCCTAACCTTTTTAGTGTAGCCGGCAGCTTGAACGCGGGCTGCCGGCTCCCTTCACTCAAAAAGGGAAGAAAACGCAGCATTTTACAACTGCATCCGCCGGTTAACAAAAATTTCGAATTTCACCGGTTACACCGGGCCTGCCTTCGACAATAGCCGGGTATTTTTCGCATAATATATGGAATCCAAAGTATTATCTTTACAACTTTAAGAAGTTTCATATCAAAGGTGTCAATTTATGTCTGTATTGGTTGTGTAAACTATGGAATTGTTTCCTTGTTATATGAGAAGACAACTAGTAGGGAAGTGTTAAGCAATTAGAATTTGGGAACATGGGGGATTTGAAATGATGACCTGTGATGAGGAACTAGTGGAGACCTGCAGAAGACTTTTGAAACGCTCAGCCTGGAGGATACAGTACAAGACCCGTATTCAGCAGCTCCGGGAGAGCCGCCCCATTTATGACAGTCAGGTGTATGACGCAAGCTTTGAGAGCATGGTCATATCGGAATTGTTCGTGGATGAAATGCTGCAGAAAATCCCGTGGGAGAAATGCCGTTACATTATCAAACGGACCGTTATTGACGGCCTGGCCGAGAAAGAGGTCGCTCGCGAGTTACACATGACTCAACAGGGGGTAAGCAAATGGAAACGCAAGGGATTGGACATATTGAAGGAACAACTGGACACTTCACTGAAACTGTGAAGAAAGCGCAGAGCGGGGATATGAATTCCATGGAGGATATTATCACGCTGTTCTCGGGGGAAATCGAATACCTGTCCAGGTTCATTATGCTTCCCAGAGAGGAAGCCATCCAGACGTTAAAAACCGAATTGATCAACATCGTCCATCAAAATTTATAAATGCCCGGAACAAGAATACAAATGTAACTGTTGCACTTATAGATTTCTATTATTAACTGAGTTTACACGAACCACTTTACTTTTAACCACAAACATTACAAATGAAACAGGCATCCCCTCCATCAAAACGGCAACCGGGATGCCTTTCCTATTGTTCATAGGCCGTCTATTCATTCAGACCTTCACGTCCGCCCACACCTGTACTTCTATGTAACGTTCCGGACCTTTGGACCCATCCTTGTTCCATTCCTGCGGAAGGCCATATTTGTCGATGAGCTGTAAAATTTCCTTATATGTATACAGTTGGCCGCGATATTCACGCAGATCCTGCACCCTTGGGCTGAACGTAGGAAACATGTCTCCATAAGTAAAAGACAGCGTATCCGGAGGAAAGTCGGATATACGCTTCCGGACGGAAGCCGGCTCTTTGTACCAGCTGCCGAGCCACTCACAGGCACCGACCACCATATAATGGGGCACCGTCCGCTGCGGCTTGCCGCCTTTGGCTATGAACAGGCTGCGGGCCATTGTCTCGAGCTCCCGTCTCCGTTCCATATATCCTTCCGGCCTACGCGCTGCCATAACCTCCCCGCCCTGCCGGATACTCTCCAGCACCTGTGACGCCTCCCCCGGATCAAGCTCCGATAGATTCCGGAATGGACCTCTGCTACTTTCATAATAATGATATAAATACACTGCCCGATCGCTCATTGCTGGCTCCCCTTTCTCGCTCACTGTAAACTCCTGAAATTACAAAATTATTGGAATTTGCACATTTGTGTTACCTATATCATTGACTTTGCTAAAAAAATATGAAAAACAAGCACTTGTACCTAGTTCGATAGACTTACTTTACCATATATTTCAGTGTTAATTGATTCATTTGCATGATATAATCTCTTAGTCCATGAATTAATCCTATTAACAACATAGGTTTATAGGAGAGGGAGATCAACATGAACAGTCATATTAAAATAGTAAAAGTTTCCGCCGCTATTGAAAAGGATGAATTTGACCTTTCGGTAACCCACTGGAAGCTTCTCCTGGAGACCAACCGGTATTATGAAATCAAGCCGGAAAGCGGACCCGTCAAGCGAATCTATAAAGAGAAACTGAACACGATTGTCGAAGAAACCAAATCCTATGCCGACGGCTTCCTGTCGTGCTCGGCTTTTTGCGATGAAACGCGGATTAATGAAATCCAGCTGGAAATTCTACGGAATCTGCAGCTCAAGATTAACGCTTATCAAGACGCGCTGTCTTTAAACCAGAAGGCCATTGAGCAGCAGAAGCTTTTGCCCAAGGAAGACCGGGAATAATGAACATGTGAATTTCGGCACAAAAAAAACAAAACCGGGACAGCGGCTGCAGATATTCCAGCCCTCCCGGTTTTTTTGCTGTGTCTTTTTACAGCAGCTCGGCATTTCTCACGGCATGCTCCCAGCTGGGGAAATAATACAAGGCGCTGCGCATCAGCTCCGGGTCACTTTTTTTGACCGACTTCTTATTCAGGCCGCCACCCGACTGCAGCTGCTTGATTCGTGAAATCACTTCATCCGAACTCAAGGATATCTCCACGTAAGCCCTCCTTTCTGCGCTTGTTATCCCCTATTTATCTCCATCAGTTGCTGTTCCATACCCTGCTAATCACAAAAAAAGACGCTCCTCCGCCCTGCCGGACTGAAGAAGCGCCCCTATCTTGTTAATGGCTTACCAAATATGAAGCGTCCAGGATCATCGCCACCTGTCCGTTGCCGAGAATCGTCGCCCCCGACAAATGACTCATCGTTCCCAGATAACTGCTCAGGGTCTTGATGACCACTTCCTGATTGCCGATGATCTCATCTACCGCAAAGGCGGCCATTTTGTCCACGGAGCGGACTATGACCACGGGAATGGTCTTCGACATGCGCTCGGTACGCTGGTAATGCAGCTTGCTGTGCAGCCAGGAGAACGGCACGATCCGTCCATGGTTAATGATCACCTGCTCACCTTGTACCGTCTGGATGTCGTCCGGCACAATCCGCACAATCTCCGCAATGTTGTACATCGGCAGAATCATTACCCGCCCGGACACCTTCATCAGCAAGCCCTTGATAATGGCCAGCGTCAGCGGCAGCCGGATGGTAAAGGTAGTGCCCGAGCCAGCTTCCGTCGCGATATCGATAATGCCGTTCAGTCTGCCAATCTGGCTGCGGACAATGTCCATCCCGACTCCGCGGCCGGAGACCTCGCTCACCTGGGCGGCCGTTGAGAAGCCCGGCTCGAAGATGAGCCGGATGATATCCTGCTGCGGCAGGAGCGCCGCCTGTTCCTCGGAGATTAGTCCTTTGGCCACCGCGGAGGCTTTGATTTTGTCCGGGTCGATTCCTTGTCCATCATCCTGCAATGTAATGACAACGTTGTTCTCTTCATGGAAGGAGGTTAAGGTGATGCAGCCCGCTGCCGGCTTTCCAGCCGCCAGCCGAGCCTCCGGGCTCTCAATTCCATGATCGGCGCTGTTGCGGATCAAATGGATCAGCGGATCACCCAGCTCCTCAATAATCATCCGGTCCAGCTCCGTCTCTCCGCCCTGAAGCACCAGCTCAATGTCCTTGCCGAGCTTGTGGGCCAAATCCCTGACCAAACGCGGGAAACGGCTGAACAGCTGGTCGATCGGCAGCATGCGCGTCTTCATGACCCCCTCCTGCAGCTCCTTGATGACCCTGCCCATATGATCGGAGACGCTGCCGATCTTGTGCAGAATTCCCGCCGGATCGCTGCGTTGACCGGTTGCATGCAGATCAGCCAGGGAAGTCTGGTCGATCAGCAGTTCACCGACGAGATTCATCAGTTGGTCCAGCCGCTCTACATGAATGCGGACGGTAGGCTGGCCGGAGCTTGCCTTGGGCCGCTCTTCGGCAGCCGGGCCACTGGGAGGCGCACTCACCAGCTCCGGAATGTGATTGTCAGCAGCTCTTCCCGCAGTAAGCGTGAACAATGCCAGCTCCGCACTCTCAACATCGGAGTCCCCGGCCAATTGGCTCTGTAACCAGTCCAGTGCCTGGGCAGCGGCAATAATGAAGGCAAAGCTGCTATAGCGGGCATCCTCGTCACCGTCCACTGGCTGTCCCGCCAGTGAAGAGGCAATCACAGCACCGCCGCACAAATCCTCCAGCCGCTGCTGCAGCATGAAATAACGCGCCGCCTTCATCAGGCAGTCTTCCTTCAATCTCACTTGTACCGCCAGAAGCTGCTGCCCGGAAGCAGCGGCTGCTTCCGCCTGCAGTATTTCGGCGGCGGTCAGCTCAGGCAACCGGATCGGCTTCTTAACCGGTTTATGCAGATGCCCCCTGATCTCCGCGACCACGGCACTGCAATCCTCATGGACAGAGCCGCTGATATATTGGCTGCGCAGCGTCTTCATGGCATCCAGCGCCCGGAACAGCATGTCAATCAGCTGACCGCTGATCTCCAGCTTCTTGTCCCGCATCCGCTCCAGCACATATTCCACTTCATGGGTAAGGTCGCTCATTTCGCGGAAGCCCATCGTTGCCGCCGAGCCCTTGATCGTATGCGCCGCACGGAATAGCGTTTGAATGATCTCCGCCGAACCCTCGCGCTCCAGCGCCAGTAGCGACTGATCCATCCGTTCCAGCTGATCGTTCAATTCCTCGATAAAAATATCGCGGTAGGCAGACAGTTCCATTCTTCTCTCGCTCCCTTCCTAACCGCCCAGTAATTCCTCAAGCTTCAAAATACCCACGAGCTGCTCCCCCTGCTGTCCGATCCCCTGGAACACGCCTTCCCTGAGGCGTCCAAGCGACGCGGACACAGGATGGAGCTCGCCGTAAGACGTCACCTTGATCACCTTGTCGACAATCAGGCCCACAAATTCCTCACGGTACCGTACAACGATGATCCGGCTCTCCCGGGTATAGGGCTCATCGGGCATTCCCAGCATATGGCGCAGGCTGAGTACACACACCACCTTGCCCCGCAAATTCACCACACCCTTAACCTCACTGCGGCTAAAAGGAATATCCGTGATGCTGAGCATCTTAATAATTTCATGAATTTCTTCTATGGGAATGGCGCAGATTTCTGCGCCTACGGCCAATTCTATATACTGATCTTTTTGCGGCGAAGCCATGCTCTACACCTTCCGTCCGTGGGATTAGTGGGTTTTGAAGGCAGCGGCGGAGTTAGCCAGCTCTTCAGAAAGCTGGGCCAGCGATTGACAGGCCGCAGCCGTCTCTTCCGCCGCAGCGGCAGACTCCTCGCTGGAAGCGGAGATCGCTTCTACCGAGTTCATGACCTCAGCAGCCTGGGCAGACTCTTCCTCGCAGGCGGCCGCAATTTCATTGACCTTCATCGCCGAATGGTTAACCATCCCGATGATCTGCTCGAACGCCTGGCTTGTCATCGCAGACTGCTCGACGCTCTCGGCAACGGCCCGGACACTCTGCTTGGTGTTATCCTGCATGGCCTTGATAATGCCGGTAATTTCTTTGGTCGCCTCTCCGCTGCGCTCTGCCAGCTTGCGGACCTCATCGGCAACGACGGCGAAGCCGCGTCCCTGCTCACCGGCGCGGGCAGCCTCAATGGCTGCGTTCAGCGCGAGCAGGTTGGTCTGCTCGGCAATATCGTCGATGACTTCGATAATATCGCCGATTTTGCGGGAATCGTCTTCAAGCTGGGTCATCTTCACATTGACCGCCTGCATGCCCTTCAGTGAGGCTTCTACGACTCCGCCGCCTTCGCGGGCGGTGCGGACCGTATCATTGGACAGCTCGGCTGCTTCTTCGGCGCTGGCCGCCACCGAATTGATCGCCAGCGACAGCTCACGGAAGAGTTCGGTAATGCTGCTGGCCGCAGCCGACTGGCTCGTGCTTGTGCTGGAAATTTCCTGGGTGCTGGCCGAGATTTCCTCGGAGGAAGCGGCTACACTTTGCGAATTAAGCGTAATTCCGTTCACCAGCGACTTTAGGTTGTCGACCATCCGGTTCAGCGCAGCTGCCAGCTGTCCGACCTCATTGGTCCCGGAGATATCCGTCTTCTGTGTCAGATTGCCATTTGCCACTTCCGCAGCGAGACCGGCCATCTGCTGAAGCGGCCGCGAGATGGAACGGGCAATGATATAACCGATCAACAGGCTGACGACGATCGCCAGCACCACCACGCTTACCGTAACAATCAGCGACAGGTCGTACGTTTCCTTGGCATTATTATTTGTCTGTTCCGCCAGATCGGAGTTCGAGTCGATCAAATCGCTGAGGCTTTGTGATACATTAAGTCCAAGCTCTCTGATAGCGGTAGCATCAAAATTGCCGGTTCCAAGCGAACCGCCCGATTGCACTACAGCAACAGCCTGATCGAACAATTGTATATAAGCCTTGTAATGCGAATCCAGATTTTGCAAAAGTGTCTGTTCCCGCTCCGTTGTCGCCAGCGGGCGGTAAGTGTCCACTTTCTGGTCGAACGCATCCCGGGCAGCGGCGATGTCCTCCATATATCGGGTGACTGCCGCGCTGCTCGCCGCGGTGCTGATATCCCGTAAAGAAGCATTCATCTTCTGATAGTTAATCTGTGCAGCGGAAAGCTCGCGTACCGAAATCAGATTGTTGTCATACATTTCATCCATGTTGCTGTTCATGCTCCGCAGCGTTGTCAATGAATAAACCCCGAAGCCTGCAAGGATGATGGCCACTGCCATAAATGCGGAGACAATTTTTGTTGCTGTCTTCATGTTCATAAACCACTTCATGCCGTATTCCCCCTGAGATGCAAATCTGTTTACTCCATCCGGGAGAGACTGCGCATGTTCCCCAATTCCGGTAGAGCTGTGATATATTTCGACATAATCCGCTTAATTTTGAATAGCTTAAAAATGGAAAAATCAAATATTAAGATTACATTTTCAGCCAATCGGCTCTACAGCTTGATTTTTCAATCAATGATTACTTAATATTTATCACTTTTTGCAGATGCTGGTGAACCGTGAGAAGGGAAATCGTGATGCTGTAGAGAAGTTGATACAGCAGGCGAATATAATGCTCGCCGGAGTGCAAAACACAGGAGGGAATAATATGGCTAACCTGTTTGGCGGATTGCTCGGTAACTATTCAGAGGTAACCATTCCAGAATTAACGAGCCAATATGGTGGATATCTGGCGGCTGACGAACAGATCCGCATGGGCTTTAAGCTCGTCCGCGACACTTTTATTATTACGGATGACCGCTTGATTCTGATAGACCACCAGGGGGTCACCGGCAAGAAGACCCGCGTAGCCTCCATCCATCTGAATTCGATCTTTGAGGTTACGATGGAGACGGGCGGCACCGGCTTTGACGATTGCGAGCTTACCCTCCACTATATCGTCTCTCCGTACCACAAGACGAACAATGTACAGACTGCCGCCTACAAATTCGAATTCGGCAAGAAATTTAATGTCCAGCCGCTGTATAGCGCCCTGATCAGCATTACCACCGACAATCTGAAACGCTTGAACGGCTGATGCGGGCTGTGTAAGCGTACAATTCACGGTATGATCAGACAGAAAAGGCTAATCGTCCCCGAACTGGATCTGAACCGTTTCTGTGATAAAGATAAGGATACAGAAGAGCCCCGGACTCCACTAAATGGTGGAATCCGGGGCTTGTTTGCTGCAGAGTATGTTCAGGGCTGTTCCAGCGCAAAACGCAGCAGCCGGCTGAGCGCCGCCGGAAGCACGCTGACATGTCCTTCCTCCGGGAATTTAGCCATTGCGACGGCCAGTCCCGAGGAGGCCAGCGGCGCGAGCTTATCCGGCAGCAGCTCCGCATCGGCGACCATATGCTCCAGCTCCTCCGCGCCGATGGTAATCAGCAGCCTGCGCGTAAGGCCGAGCGCAGGGAACATTCGCGTAAAGTGCGTAAGTTCTTCCAGCACAGCATACTCGCCCCACCATACCGACGGACTGCCTGCGGCATAATGCGTAAAGAGCTGAGGGCGGGTAAACAGGGTGTGCAGGACCAGCAGGCCGCCGAGCGAATGCCCGAACAGCGCCTGCCGGTTACGGTCTACCGGGAACATATCGCCGATCAGCGGCATAATCTCCTGCTCCAGCACGTCCAGGAAGCGGTCCGCTCCGCCATGCTCCGGCCACTGGCTGCCGTCCGGGCGCTTCGGAAGCGTCTCTACACCGACCGGAATCGTAAAGTCATTGCAGCGGCGGACCATATCGAAGGGCTCACCCGATGGATAGCCGATACCGACGATGACTGCGGGATCATAGCCATGCGGCTTGCGCGTCTGCAGCCGGGCCGACTCGGCCAGCGTATGGAATAAGGCGTGACCGTCTACGGCATAGATGACCGGATAGCCTTCCGGCGGGGCTTCCCCTCCGGGGGATGAGACGAGTATGCGGTATTCAAGCCCGCTTTCTCCTGCGAACAGGATATGCTCTTCACAGCCGGCATGCGGGTAAGCATGCTTCATATTTGTACTCATGGCACCAGAATCTCCAGTACATCGTCGATGACTTTGCCGTAAGCCACCAGCCCGCCGCCCAGCCAATAGCGGTCATCGACCTCATAGACTTGCCCGGCCTTCACTGCGGGAATGCTCTTCCAGAGGGCGCTTTCCTTCAATTCCTTGACAAAGGTCTCGCCGCTGTTCATCGAATCATTGGCCAGGAAAATATAATCGGCATCAATCTGCGGCAGCACCTCCAGCGATAAGTCCACACTGTTCTCAGTGGCGACCAGGTCGCTCTTCGCAATGCCCAGCTCCTCCGCCAGCACAAATCCGCCGTAAACGCCGCCCATGAGGAACATTCCGCGCGAGTTGAAGCGGATGATCAGCGCCTTCTTGCCTGCCATATGCGGCGCCAGCTCCGATCGGGCTGCATCCACTTTGCTGCGGTAATCTGCCAGCCCCTGTGCTGCGGCATCCTGCTTGCCCAGCAGCTCGCCCAGCACCGTCACCGAGTGGTCCAAATCACCCGCCGCCTGCTTGAACACATAGGTCGGGGCAATCTGTGAATACTGCTCGTACACGCCGTTCTCCGCATAATAAGCATTATGCAGAATAATCAGATCCGGCTGCAGCGCCATAACCACCTCCGGTGAAGGCAGACCGCTCGTGAAGTCCACCAGCGGCACATCGGCCAGCTGATCCTGCAGGTATGTCTGGCCTTGCCCGTTGTTGGCCCACTGGCCGGCCGGCTTCACGCCAAGCACCACCAGCGAATCCTCCATATACGGGGCGAAGACCCGCTCCGGCGGAGCTTCCAGCTTGACCTCATGGCCCAGCTCATCCGTTACCACAAGCGGATATGCCGCAGCCGGCGATGCCGCCGGTGCTGCGGTCTGTGCAGGTGACGGTGCTGCTGATTCGGCGGCTGCCGGAGCAGCCCCGGCATTGGCGCCATTACTGCCTGCGGCATCGCTTGCGAAATGGTTCCCGCAGCCAGCCAGCAGCGCCGGCAGCAGCACGGCAAATATCAGGACCTTTCTCGGCAGTCGGGTCTTTAAATCCTTGATTTGTTTCATAAAAAATCCCCCTTAATGATAACCATTCTCATTACTGGAGATTATAGCGGATAGCTGTATGCCTTAGCCATGGACGGCACCCTGCTGGCGGTTTGGACATTTCCCAGCAAAAATCAGTCTTGCCTCGTCCAGCATCCGTTCCAGCGCGGTTGCCGAATATTCGAACCAGGGGTCTGAGGGCAACAGATCCACCGCTCCGGCCTGTACGGCGCTAAGAGAACGCCAGCTGTCCCGGTGCTGCAGGGCAAGCCATTCCAGCCTTGTAACAGCATCGGGACAGATCAGGAGCAGCAGATGCTGCGGATTAAGCTGTGCCAGCTCCTCTAATGAAATCCGCTCATTATAGATTTCACCGCTGCCGCGATACACAGGCTGAAGTCCAAGTGTGCCGAAGAGCACCTCCCGGATTCCCCTGTTGCAGTAGGCATGCAGTTCATTCCGGGAGAGCCTCACCACCAGCGTCGGTACCGGGCCGCAGGCGGCAGCCACCTGAGTTCCGGCCTGCAGCGACCGCTCGGTATAGCCGGCAATCCACCGGTCGGCCTCTGCCTCTCGCCCCAGAAAGCCGGCAATCTCCAGCAGCTGGTCATCCCAGCGCTCCTGCTCGCGGGGAATGTACAGCGGGGCGGCATTCCGTTGCAGCGCCTCACGCCATTCTGCCGACATCGCTTCATCCCCGATAATTGCATCGGCCTGCGCGCGGATCAGCTTGTCGCACTCCCCCGCCTGATTCATCAGGTCCACCCGCAGATGCGTCTCAATCCGCGAATAGTACTGATTATAATAATAGAAGGTCCATTTCGGGTCCATCGGCGCAGCCACAGGGATAATGTCAAGAGCCAGCAGCTGGCCCATCATGGCTGCAGACCCGGCTGCGATCCGCCGTTTCTGCCGTCCGCTGAACGCAGATGGCGGCATCCCGAATGCTTTCTTGAATTTCCGGCTGAAGTAGAACTCATCGCTGTATCCCACTTTATGGGCAATTTCCCGCAGCAAATGCCCCGATTCCTGAAGATATTGCTTGGCCTTGCTCAGCCGCAGGCCGGTGAGATAGTCCATGGGACTCAGTCCATAGTTTCTCTTAAACAGCTCGCCGAAATAATTTTGGCTTAGCCCGGCCATCTCCGCCAGCTCCCGGATTGAAAGCTGCTGGTCGTAATGGCGTGCCATGTATTCACGAATATCATCAATAGGGAGCTTCCCGCTCCTCACAGGCTTGTCCCGATTCGCCCGTAGCTCCTGACCCAAGTGCTCCGCCCCCTCTTTGGTATAGTTTTATAGTTGCTTTAAACATATGATAATGATAATCATTATCTTAGAATGTTTCAACAAAAAAGGAACGCCCCATAGCGTTCCTTTGCCTCTGTATATCAATAGTTTAAATAGTCCGAATTGACTGGCCTCTTGAAGCCAACCGGCAGCGCTTAAAGAAACCGAGTACCCTGGGCAACCATTGCGTTTCATATATCCTCGCTATAGCACATTGTGGTCGATTATTCGCCTACATTGGGCCCGTTTAGCCTCGCACCAGCACATTGTGGTCAGTTTTTCGTACATATTTGGTCACTTTACCCTCGCACCAGCACATTGTGGTCGGTTTTTCGCCTACATTGGGCCACTTTACCCTCGCACCAGCACATTGTGGTCGGTCTTTCGCCTACGATTAGGAACGCTCGACCAGTGACCAGTACTGTATAGTTTGTCGCCCGGTTACGCGCATAAACACGATTCACGGGAATAACCGGGCGCTCCATAGTGAAGAAAAGTTGCGTCATTCAGGATGCGGATGTTGGAACACTGAATAAAGTATCAGGCTAACATTTCAAATTCGTCTCGTACAGTTCAAAGGACCCCTACGATAAAAGTGTACCAGGTCAATGCCAAGCACCAGGAATGATCGGCTGCATACATCGGTGAGATCGGTCAGACCGGCAAACGGTAATACGGCAATGTCACCGCCGGTACAAACCCCAGCTTCTGTGCCAGCACATAGGAGCCCTGATTCTCCAGACGGCAAGCCCATACCGGCTCCAGCTCATGCTCCAGGCAGTAATCAATCATTGCGGAGCATACGGCAAAAGCGTATCCCTTCCCCCGGTAGACTTCCCCCGTCTCGATGCCGATCTCCAGCTGCCGCTCCGTGCGGCAGGATGAGAACGCAGTAGAAGCGATTTCCCCGCCTGCCAGCAACGAGAAGCCGGCACCCGCAGAAGCAAAATGTGCCGCATCGCGCCAGAAATAGCGCGGAACCACGCCGCCTTCCGTGGTACGGAACAGCTCCGCATCCGTCGGGACAATCTCTGCTTCCGGCCACCGGAAGCGCGATTTAGCCTCCAGATAAGCCTCCCGGCTGAACCGGAAATTAACTCTGGTATTGCACTGTATAGTCCCGTCGTTCCCCGGCTCTTTGTCTGCCGAACGGGTATTATGCTCCTTCACCATTGTCTCCATTACGGCGGTCCATCCGCTGTCCGGATCGGCCTGCAGCCATTCCACCTGTTCCCGGGTCCCGGAGAGATTGCCCGTATAATCGTAAAGCCACTGCTTAAACGCCTCATTCTCCGGCTCACCGAACAGCAGCGACATCCCGTAGGGATGGGCTACATAATAGGCTTGCGGCTGCGCGGTACGGTCCACGTAAACTTTGCCGGGGACCTTCCCCGCCAGAATCGCCTCCGCGAACAGCGTATTGATCTTCATCCGTTCAAGCAGCGGCAGCACCTTGCCGAATTCCTTACTGTCCAGTTCAATCATGGCTTCCTATTCCTCCTTCGTATGATTACCGAAACGTTCGAACAACCAGCGGAAATTCCATTCAAATATATGCGACATCTTCCAGGTGTCGTAAGGCGCAGGTACGCCTTTGGCAAGCCATGCCTCCACACTGTCCTGTGTCGCCGCGGCCTTCTTGGCATACTGCAGGATACCGGTCAAATAACCGCTCATTTCGCGTAAATGATGCCTGCCGCCAATTTCCCCGTGTCCGGGAATCAGCCGTTCAAAGTCAATTTCACTGCTGATGCGCGTCAGTATTCCGAGCCAAGCCTCCGGACAGCCAGTCTGCATCGCCGGATGAGTCCGGTTCAGCACCAGATCGCCGGTTACCAGCACTTTAACATCCTCTATGTATACCATCGCATCGCTTTCCGTATGGCCGCCGCCGTAAGAGAACACCCGGAGCGAACGGGAAGCGCCGTGGAGGCGCAGCTCATCTGTAAAGGTGAGTGCAGCGGTCACTCGCCGAATTCGGGGAACGGCGGCGAGCAGTGCACTCTTGTCGGAAATCTCATCGGCAAGAGCCGCGCGGACCAGCGGGTCACCAGCGGCTGCCTTGACCTGCCGGAAGGCAGAGATTTGCAGCTGCAGTCCCTTTTGCCATACCCCGGGGACAGGCGCCTGCTCCCGGGTCAGTATATTTCGTGTCCCCTCAGTTGATAGGATCAGGCTGTCTGTAAACTCCTGGTTGCCGTAATGATGGTCACCGTGATAATGGGTGTTGATGACATACTTGACCGGATTCCCCGTCAGTAGCTCGGCGGCCTCCCGCAGAAGCCGGGCCGCTTCGGGCAGACTGAATGTATCCACTACGGCTGCGCTATCGCCGAGGTCAATAATCGCGGCATTGCCGAGCGCTCCGCTGCCCGGAATGACAATAGCCGCCCATACGCCTTCGGCGGCTTGCCGCAAGGTGAAGAAGCCGTTCGGCTCCACTCTCTCCATGGATAACGGAGCTGCCAGCTTGCGCAGGATCGTCTCCACTTCCGGGAAGACGTCAGCGATATAGTCGGCAGCGGACATTTCCTCACCTCCGAATCCGTAGGAGACGCCGACGGCAACTCCGCCGTTATCCCGTGCCGCCGCTATATCGCTGCTGCGGTCACCCACCATAACCAGGGTATCGGGATTATATTTCTGCTTCAGGGCTGCAACGCGCTCCGATTTGCTGAGCGGGCTGCTGTTATAGCTGATCTCGGCAAACAAGGAATGGAGACCAAACTTGTCCGCGATAGCCTGCACATATTGTTCACTGCCGTTCGTGCAGATGCACATGTCGATCTCCAGTGCCTGCAGCGCCTGCAGCGATTCGAGCACACCGGGGTATAAGCATCCGGCCCGGGGAATTTCCTCCAGTTCATGACGGATGACATTCTGTGTGAACTGTTCGATCAGCCCGGGTTGACCTCCCGGCAGCACTTGTGCGCAGATTTCCGCAAAAGGCAACCCAAACAAGCCGGTTATCTCTTGCGGCGCAAGCGGCGGGCAGCCGCACTTTGCGAGCGCCTGGGTGATAGCGGCAATATCCACGGTCTGTGTCTGAAACAGAGTGCCGTCCAAATCAAAGACGGCAAGCAATCTTGACATTGTTGCTTCACCTGCTTTCATGCCTTAAGTATTCACACATTATAATTCATTCGGAAATAAATGGAATATGAATTATTTCCGTTTACGCCAAGAAGCCGGAGTGCAGGTTGGCCTGCGCTCCGGCTTCTTCATGCTGCGTATGCGAGAGTAGAGATATCTACGCTCTTTGCTTGCGGGTGATGACATCGAAGATTACGGCTGCGGCCAGGACACCTCCGCGAATCATGTACTGGTAGGAGATGCCGACGCCCAGCAGATTCATACCACTGGAGAGCGAAGCCATTACCACGGCGCCGATGACGGAGCCGGTGATTTTGCCGACACCGCCCGCTGCGGAGACCCCGCCGACATAAGCGGCTGCGATGGCATCGAGTTCAAACAGGGTGCCCGCCGTCGTGGTGGCCGACTGCAGCCGGGAGGTGAACAGGATGCCCGACAATGCGGACAATAGACCCATGGAGCAGAAGACGAAATAGGTAATCTTTTTGACGCTGATGCCACTGAGATGGGCTGCCTCGGGATTGCTGCCAACCGCATAAATATGCCGTCCGATAACGGTCGAGGTCGTCAGGAAGTGGTAAATTACCACAACGATCAGCACAATGACTACAGTCCAGGAGAAGCCGTTGTACCCCGCCAGAATCCAGGTAATATAGGCAATAATGGCCGAGACAAATACCAGCTTGACGGCAAACATGCCCTTCGAGATGACCTCGAAGTTATATTTCAGCTTATTGTTCCGCTTGGAAATTTCAAAGTAGATGAAGAGCACGATAATCAGAGCGCCGATAAGGAGCGAGAGCAGGTTAAGGTTGCCGAGCTTGCCGAGTGAGGGAATGAAGCCGTTTCCGATAGCGTTAAAATGCTCGTCTTTCACAATGATGGTGCCTGTCTTTTCTGTAACCCGCAGCAGTGCGCCGCGGAAGATCAGCATCGCCGCCAGTGAGGCGACAAATGCGGGTATCCCCAAGTGGGCAACCAGAACACCGTTGAACAATCCGACGACGATGCCCATAATGAGAATGATCGGAATGGTCAGATATACCGGGACCCCGGCCTGCGTAAGAAGAATGGCGGCAATCGCCCCCAGGAACCCGGCGGCAAAGCCGACGGACAAGTCGATATGGCGGATTACGATGACCAGCGTCATTCCGACCGCCAATACAGCGATATAGCCGGTGGCGTCGATCAGGTTGCTGATGTTCCGCGAGGACATGAACAGACCGTCCGTGAGGATCGAGAATGTCAGCATGATGACGAACAGGGCGATGTACATCCCGTAGTCGCGAATGTTGACCTTAATCAACGTTTTTGCTTCGTTTAGTAATTTCACGGGTCTTCCTCCTATTGTGTAGCAAGTTTCATGATTTTTTCCTGATCGGCTTCCGCCGCTGTAAGCTCGCCCTTGATCTCCCCTTCGGCCATGACATAGACCCGGTCGCTCATGCCCAGCACCTCGGGCAGCTCGGAGGAAATCATAATAATGCTCATGCCTTCGCTGATCAGCTTGTTCATAATCGTGTAGATTTCGAATTTCGCTCCGACGTCGATGCCGCGGGTCGGCTCATCCAGAATCAGCAGCGACGGGCCGACAAACAGCCATTTGCCGAGTGAAACCTTCTGCTGGTTGCCGCCGCTGAGATTGCCGACGATCTGCTCCACGGAAGGGGCCTTGATATTCAGCGATTTCTTGTATTCATTGGAGACTTTGACCTCTTCGTTGAGGTTGATCCGGCCCCGCGCCGAGACTCCCTGCAGGTTCGCAGCGGAAATATTCTGCTTGATGTCCTGGATCAGGAACAGGCCGTCGCCTTTACGGTCCTCTGTGACATAAGCGATCCCCGCTTCAATAGCATCCCTGGGCGATTTGAAATTCATCTTCTTCCCGTTCATCAGCAGCTCGCCCTGCAGCTTGTAGTCCTTCGGGTTGCCGAAGATGCTGAGCGCGAATTCAGTCCGGCCCGAGCCCATCAGTCCGGCGATGCCGACGATCTCGCCTTTACGGACATGGAGGCTCAGGTTCTCGGCCACGTTCCGTCCGAGCCGCGGATCATAGGCTGTCCAGTTCCGCACCTCCAGCACATCTGCGCCGAACTGCTGGCCGCTGCGTTTCGGATAGATGTCCTCGATTTCGCGTCCGACCATATTTTTGATGATGACATTCTCGGAAATTTCATTCTTCGCCGCATCCAGGGTGCAAATCGTGCGCCCGTCGCGCAGCACGGTAACCTTATCTGCAATGGCGATAACTTCCTTGAGCTTATGCGAGATCATGATGCTGGTAATGCCCTGTTTCTTCAGCTCCCGCAGCAGCTCCAGCAGATTCTCGCTGTCGTCTTCATTGAGCGCCGCCGTCGGCTCATCCAGAATGAGCAGCTTGACGTTCTTGCTGAGCGCCTTGGCGATTTCCACCAGCTGCTGCTTGCCGACGCCGAGGTCTTTGACCAGCATTTCGGGATTGACGCTCAGGTTGACCTTCCGCAGCATTTCCTTGGCCTTGATGATGGTCCGGTTCCAGTCCACCACCGCCCCGTTCTTCACTTCATTCCCGGCAAAAATATTCTCGTACACCGTCAAGTCGGGAAACAGCGCCAGCTCCTGGTAGATAATCGCAATCCCGGCCTTCACACTGTCGCTGATTCGGGTAAAGCTCTGCACCTGGCCCTCAAACACAATATCCCCGGTATAGGTTCCGTGGGGGTACACACCGCTCAGCACCTTCATCAAGGTGGATTTACCGGCTCCGTTCTCTCCGACGAGACAATGTATTTCGCCCTGTCCGACCTTGAAGCTGACATTCGAAAGCGCCTTGACGCCGGTAAATTCCTTCGAAATCTCCTTCATTTCCAAAATATGCGGATTCTGCATCTTCATAGCTCCTTCGCAAAGCAAATCGTAGAATGGCGGAATAGTGATAGAAGGCTCTATCACTATTCCGGCCTTTACTATGGGTGTCCTTACAGTCCGGTAAACTCACCGGCTTCATAGTATTTGGAGTCAATCAGCGCAGCTTTTACATTTTCTTTATCCACCACTTGCACTTCGGTTTGTTTGGCTTTGACATCCACGTTGCCGTTGTTATAGGAACCGGTTGTTTCCGGGGTTTTGTCATCAAGAACGGCTACGGCCATGGCAATGGAATCCTTCACCAGATTGCGGACATCCTTGAAGACCGTCATCGACTGCTTGCCGTCAATGATGTACTGGATCGATGCTTTCTCAGCGTCCTGTCCGGTAACCACAAAGCTGCTCACAGCGGAATCCGAGGCGAATACGTCGGCGATGGAACGGGCGGTTCCGTCATTCGGAGCAAGGATCGCCACATCGCCCTTCAAATCGGCAGCGGCTGCTGTCAGGTGAGTCTGCGCTTTATTCTTGGCATCGCTCGGGTCCCAGTTGGTGGTGACCTGGCTGATGATTTTGGACTGCTCTTCACGGCTCAGTTCAGCCTTATCCTTCAGGGCCAGAGCTTCCGTTGAATTGGCAACGGTGAATGTGCCGTCAGCGATCTTAGGCTGCAATACCGACCAGGCACCCTCAAAGAACAGAAATGCGTTGTTATCCGAAGCAGCGCCGGCGTATAAATAGAGCGGTTGGCCATTGCCCTTGGCATGGTCGATCAGGTATTGGCCTTGCGCCTTACCTACGGCAACGCTGTCGAAGGTTACATAGTAGTCTACGGCATCGGTGTTCGTGATCAAGCGGTCATACGCAATTACGGTTACGTCGGCTTTCTTCGCGGCTTCCACGGCTGCTGCGGCAGCGTCGCCGTCCTGAGGGCAGATGATCAGCACTTTAATGCCCTTGGCGATCAGCGCGTCTACATTCTCCTTTTCCTTGGCGGACGACCCTTGGCTGAACAGAATTTCCGAAGAGTATTTCGTCTCCTTCAGGGCATCGGTAAAGCGCTGCTCATCCTGAACCCACCGCGGTTCATCCTTGGTCGGCAATACAATCCCTACATCCACTTTACTGCCGCTGCCGCCGCTGTTACAGGCAGATACCATTACTGCCAGCATCATGGCCACAAGCATTAACGGAATCGCTTTCAATAACTTTCTCATTGTCTAAAACCCCTCCCGATATGTTGGCTGCTGTCTTTCTTACACCCTGATGTTATCATCCGCCCTCTGCACCCGGAATAGAAAATTCTCCTCTGTTTCTTGAATATCCTCATGTGTAAAAAACGGCGGAAATCTTATATTTGAAGAAAGCAGTTGATCAAGCTTCCCGAATGAGGCAAAATAGGATTGTCCCGCCGGAGCATCTGCACCGGCTTGAGCAGCTACAGATCTGATCGTGAAAGGAACCTTCTATATATGCTTATACCGATTCCCGAACTGAATTTCAGCGCTTCCCCCTATTATAATCCGAGCCTGAAGAACGTGGTGATTCTCGCCACCGGCGGCACCATTGCAGGCAGCGGCGAAGCCCATAAGACCTTGAATTACGAGCCCGGCGCCCTGCCGATCCAGGATCTGCTGGACAGCGTGCCCCATCTGGAGCGGGTTGCCAACTGCGCAGGTGTGCAGGTCAGCAATCTGTGCAGCGCCGACATTACGAGCGAGCACTGGCTGACACTCGCGACACTCATCAACACACTGGCGCAGCGCGAGGACATCCACGGGTTCGTCATTACACATGGCACCGACACGCTGGACGAGACCTCCTATTTCCTGAACCTGGTGGTCAAGACCACCAAGCCGGTGATCATCACCGGATCGATGCGGCCGGCAACGGCGATCAGTCCCGACGGGCCGCTTAATCTGTATCAGTCTGTGGCGCTTGCCGCTAACCCTGAGGCGCATGGCCAAGGCGTGATGGTCGTGTTTGCGGAGGGCATATACAGCGGGCGCGACGTGCAGAAGGTCAATACGTTCAAGGCAAATGCCTTTGATGAGCGTGATTTCGGCTGTCTTGGCTATATGCGCGACAGTCAGGCCTTCTTCTATACCCGTTCGCTGAAAAAGCACACCACCGACGCCCAGTTCGACGTCTCCGCCTTGAACGGGCTGCCCGAGGTATCGGTCGCCTATTTCCATGTGGACGCGAATCCCGGTATCCTGGATTACCTCGCCACCGTGTCGCGTGGGATCGTTATCGCCGGAGCCGGCGGCGGAATTTACAGCAAGCCGTGGATCGACAAGGTCGGCGAGCTGAAGAACAACAACATTCCGGTTGTCCGCTGCTCGCGCATTTCCAGCGGCATTACGCTGAAGGACGCCTACATTGACTTATCGGCCAACTCCATTCCGTGCAACAGCCTGGTTCCGCAGAAAGCGCGGATTCTGCTGTCGCTGGCCTTGACGCAGACGACTCAATACGACGAGATCGCAGCGATGTTCAACGAGTATTAAGCGCAGGCCCCTCCAGCCTCGCATTGACATTGAGATAGAAGGCGTATACCCGGCAAGCGCTGATCTGGTGCAGATCACGCTGGCGTGTATACGCCTTTTTGCGTACAAAATCACCAGAAATAATGACAATTCAGTAGTAATGTTACATACCCTGAAATGCCATTGCCCGTACCTTGCCCTTGCTTGCAAACGTACAGTGGTCAACCCATTGGATTTTTAGTAGTCAGCGGCGAACGGTATTAGATGGTCGTCTTTTCATTACAGTCAAAAGCGTTTATTTACATTCTAGTAACTTATTTGCGAATATTTTCTATTACACTGGGTTTGCCCTGCAAGCAAGCGATAACCGCCCTAGAACATCAAGGAGGATATTATGAAGCGTCTACAACTATTTATAGTGATCACACTTGCCGCTGCACTCCTGGCCGGCTGCCAGGACACGGAGAATACGCCAGGCAGCAGCCCAACACCTGTTCAGGAAGCAACTGTAACACCTGCTCAGGAAGCAAACGCGACATCTGTTCAGGGAGCAACCGCAACACCTGCTCAGGAAGTAACCACGACACCTGCTCAGGAAGCAACCACGACAGACCATTCACCGGCGGCAGCTCCGTCTGCGGAGACCTCCGGGACGAATAATGTCCCTGCAAACACGGCAAAGCTTGACTTGCCGCAGCTGACCTATACGGAGGAGCAGAAGACCGAGATTCTGAAGGTCGCTGAACAGGCCGGTCTTGACCAAGTATACATTCCGACAGTTGGCTTAGGCACCGATGACTACCTCGACCGCATTGAGGTTCAAGAAGACACGGTGCGGATTGTGTTCATCCGGGGCGCCATCAGCCAATCGAGGCATGATCTCCGGCCGGTGGACGGGGCGCCTTCACGCAGTGTCCTGCTGCCCAATGGAATAACCGCAGAATGGATTAAGCAAGAAGAGTCTACCGTTGAATTTCTGTATTTCGAAAAAGACGGCGTGTACTTCTCCTTTACCAGCGCCAGAGCCATTATTGGCGAAGAATACGAAGCCGCCGCAGGCTCGCTGCAACCGTTGAAGTAGAGCTGATGGTCATATTCATGACGCAAAAGAACCTTGGATAAGCAAAAGCTTTATCCAAGGTTCTTTGTATTGGTTCACCCGCCGGGCGGGATTTCAGCAGGTATTGCTTCATTTTCCGGATTTCGGAGATGCTCCAGGCTTGGAGGATTCGGCGGATTTGTTTGCGCCGGGGGTTGCGGATACACCGGATTCGTTGGATATGCCGGGGCCTGCGGACATACCGGATTTGGCGAATTCGCTGGATAGCCGGTATATTCCCGGTTCTTCCCCCGCTTCCATTTGTGCTCTGGCAGCCGGCAGCGGCAACCCGGGTCTGGCAGAAAATCCTGCTCCCCTGGCGCGCCGGAGCTGTCCAAATGCGTACAAGCCTGCGAATAACAGCACAAACATCATTCCCGCAGCGAGACCACCGCCTTGGCCGGGAATCAGCGGCATGCTTGCCAGTACAGCTGCCAGTCCGGCCATACCAAGCCATGAACTGTATGGAAATCCGCGCAGTCCGCCTCCCTGCGCCAATGGGGCACCCCGGCGTCTGCGCAGCCGGTAATGACTGGCCAGGATGACCAGATAAGAGAACAGCAGCGCGAATCCGCCCGAGCTGACCAAGAACAAATACACGCCTTGCGGCAGCAGCAAGCCCAGCCCTAGTCCGGCCAGCATGGCGCCGCCGGACACCAGGATGCCGCGGTAAGGGATATCCGTACGGTCGCGCATCCAGGCGGGCGTGTGACCTTCTTCTGCGAGTGAGCGCAGCATCCTGCCGAGGCCGAAGACCGAGGCCAGCATAGTGGATAGGATCGCCGATACCAGCACGATGTTCATCGCGGTGCCGGCCCAGCCAAGCCCGTACATGCTGAGCGCGCTCACGAACGGGCTGACGCTCTCGGAAACGCGCGTGGCCGGAACAAGCAGGAATAACCCTGCCATCGCAGCCAGGTAAAGTCCGACCAGCAGCATAATGGTATACCGGATCGCGCGCGGAATCTTGACCCCGGGACTATTGGTCTCCGAAGCTGCCAGGCCCAGCACTTCAAAGCCGGCATAGGTGAACATGACCATCAGCATACTGCCGGCGATGCCGGCAATTCCGCCGGGCATCCAGCTCTGGCTCCCCAGCACACTGAAGCCTACGGCGCCGGTCCGGCGGAATGCAAGGCCGGCCATCAGGCATAGCGCAACCACGACAAAAGCGGCGATGGCCAGCAGCTTGACAGCAGCCAGCCCGCTCTCCAGCTTACTCAGCCGCTCTGCGCCCAATAGATTAAGCAGCGTAACGCCTGCAATAATCGCCATGCCCACCAGAGCAAGCGGCAAGGCTGGAAACCAGCCGCGCAGCAGAATCGATACTGCGGTTGCCTCGCTGGACATCGCCAGCACCAGGCCGGTCCAATACACCCACCCTACCGTAAACCCGGCACCCCTGCCAAAAGCCTGCTCGGTATACGTGCGGAACGAGCCCGGTGCGGGATCTGCCACTGTCATTTCTGATAGTGCGGACAGTATAAAATAGACAAGGACCCCGCCGATGATATAAGCAATCAGCACCGACGGTCCGGCGGCGCGGATCGCGACCGCCGAGCCGAGAAAAAACGAGCCGCCGACAACGGTCCCCAGCGCCAGCATGGTAAGCTGCCAGACAGATAAACCCTCTTTATTCCGATGCATAGTAGACCTCCCCGGAATGTTCTGTACAGAAGTATCTGCAAAAAGCAGGGGAATTAGCCGCTTGAAGGATGCAAAATGTATTTCAGAGGGAGTGCATCTGTGTCCCTAAGGAAATGAACGCAGGCTGTGTCACTCCGGATTCAGCGCAAGAAGGCCCCGGACTTTCCGTCCGGGGCCTGCCACTACAGCGACATATACGCGCAAGCGCCTTTTTCAGCGAGTCTGCCAATCAGCACCAGTCATTCAGCCATCAATCAGTCACTCGCCAATCAAACCCACCGCCAGTCAGCCAATCAGCCAAGCTATATGCTGCAATCCTATTTCACCAGCATGCCGACAAAACCTTATTTCTCGATGACAGTGACACAGTTTCTTCCTCTGGCCTTGGACTCATAGAGCGCATCATCGCCTAGCTTGTAGATGTCCTCCTCCGAGGACTTATCCACCTGCACAGCGGCAACGCCGATGGACACTGTGACAATGCCGTGCTCCTGGCTCATCTCATGGGCAATCCGCAGCCCGGAGATGCTGCGCCGGATGCTTTCGGCATATTCGCGGGACTGCTCGGCAGTGAAGCCGGGGACCAGAATGCCGAATTCCTCTCCGCCCAGCCGGAACGCGAAGCCGTCCGCCTGGTCGGCCATCCGCTGCAGCACCTCGCCTGCCTGCCGCAGCACACGGTCTCCCTCATAGTGACCGTAGGTGTCGTTATATTTTTTGAAATAATCAATATCCAGCATCAAGTATGCCAAGGTCCGCCGCTCGAGCGCCGCCTTCTCTACCTGCTCTGCGAAGACTTTATTGAAATATCTGCGGTTATAGAGCCCGGTCAGCTCGTCGGTAATGGAGATTTGCTCAATCAGCCGGACATATTTGTTCAGCTCGTCATTGTTGAATTCCAGCTCCGCAGTGCGCTCCCGGACGAGCTCCTCCAGATGCTCCTTATGCCGCAGCAGCTCCTCCTCCGCTTTTTTGCGCTCGGTAATGTCCTTGACGGTCCCTTGAACGGCCGGACGGTTCATATACGTAATCAGCGTAGGCTTGTGGATGACAATAATTTCGCGCCCGTCTTTATGCAGCAGCCTCGTCTCGTATTCGGGGGGAACCTGTTTCCCGTCCATCCGGCGCTTATAGTAATGCATGACCTTCTCCCGCTCACCGGGGGCGAGGAACGCCTCAAAGGGCTGCTCCAGCATATCTTCCGGACTATAGCCCAGCATTTGCGCCAGCGCCTCGTTGACGTAGCGGCATTTTGCGTCCTGGGTAATGAATATTCCATCCTGCAGATTGGCTACCAGCTCGCGGTATTTCTCTTCAGAGCGCTCAAGCTCGGAATAGAGGGTGGCATTCTCCAGCGAGAACACCATTTCCCGCGACAACAGATTGATGATTCTCATCCGCTCCCGGGTAAAGACACCGGTCAGCAGATTATTCTCCAGATAAATGATGGCAATGGTCTTGTTCTGGTTGATCAGCGGCATACAGACGAGCGATTTCGGACGGTGCTTGACGATATAAGGATCATTAACGAATGCGGTTTCCGAGTACGCGTCATTGTAAATTACGCTTTCCTTGCGCTCCTCCACCAGCTTCACAATAGAATCCGGCAGCTGGTCATACCGGTTATAATCGCGCAGCGCCACGTTGATCCGGTCTTCCTCGGGGTTATATTCGCCTTCGACAAGCAATCCGGTCTTCGAGGTCATCACAATGCAGCCGCGCTGGGCTCCGGCATTCTTGATAACGATTTCCATCAATGCTTCCAGCAGATTGCTCAGCTCAATCTCTTTGGAGATGGCCTGGGTAGCAAGCAGAATCGAATTCAGGTCCATGCTCTCGGTATAATCGGAAATCGTCCGCCGGTGCAGGAAATCCTTGGTGCTGATTTTGGTGACAAGTTCCGGATATTGACTGCCGTTAAAAACGATTTTGCCTTTGGCGCCCCACACCGAGTAGTAATATTCCGACTGCCTGAAGAGATACGCCGCAAACTCCTTATAATCCTTATGCAGATAAAAACGCGCGGCCAGTTCGCTTGTCAGCGCCTTATACCGGACAAACCCGCTTGCCTCGCTGGCTTCCATTGCCAGGTCGTAATAGTGGCCCGCCTTGTCGTCCTGCCCGGAAATCCGCGCCCACTCCGCCCGCATCAGGTACTCATGCTGACGAAATGTACCCGGTGCATGCCTGGCCCATTTGCGGACCCGGCCGAATTCCTTGCGCATCCGCCGCCGGGCCTTGGCCTTGTCAAGCACACTCATCTCCTTGTAGCTGTATGCCAGGTTGAGGAAGGTATACAAAGCGAACTCTTCCATAAACGCCGAGCCGGCCAGTGTGCCGATAATCGGATACGCCCGGTCGATATAGACCAGCGCTTCCCGGGAGCGTTCGTACGTAAACAGCAGCTTCATCTTATAAATATAATAAATTGCGATACCCGAATAATACCTCGCTTCGGTCAGCTCACGCAGGTAGACCTCTTCACTGAATCCGTCGCCGTCAAAAGAGGCGTTGTCCGCAAGCTCCCCCGCCAGATTCAGAAAATACTGCCGGGCCAGCTTCGCTGTCGCCAGCGATTCCTTGTATTTCGTATCCTCGATCATCGCAATGGTCCGGCTGCTCTCCTGCAGGGTGGCCGGGATATCCAGCGTGGGATTCCACAGGTTCACATAGAACGAGGAATGGGCCAGATACAGTAAATCCCCCGTCCGCAGGCTTGCCTCCATTGAGGCCGTAAACCATTCCTGCAGCGTATCCCAGGGCTCGGTCCACACATGGGAAAAGAGCGTGTACAGCACATAAGCCGCGCCTTTCCACTGCATGTTCTGGAACCTGTCGTTAATGCGGATGCCGAGCCTCCCGTAATCAAAGGCGCCCTTCGTATCGCCGAAGCCGGACAGGAGCATGGCGTAACCGATGAACGCCAGCGCCGATTCCGGCGCGTTGCCATGCGCCAGTGTCAGCCGGATCTGCCGCAGCACGACCAGACCGAACAATGAGGTCTCTCCGGAAATGAATGCCGGCGGAATGAAATTGACAAGCAGGCGCATCATCATCTGCGTCTCCGGCGCCGTCATTTCCGGCGCGGCGAACAGCTCCTCGACGCTTCGCCCGCGCAGCCGCGCCTTCACCTGCACCAGCTCCCGGAGCACGGCAGGCATGCCCACCTTGCCGGGAATCTTCAGACCGAGCACAGCCAGGCCCTTCCTGCCAGCGGCGATCGACTCCTGCATCATCCCCAGGTACATGTAGTAATTCGCCTGCAGCTCATAGACTTCGGCGAGTGCCAGCGGCTCCTGAAGATGAGCGGCCAATACGGCACAGGCCCGGTCGGCCTCATCCACATGATGCGTCAGGTAAGCGCACTCCGCATACAGCCGGTGTATCTCAGCCGTCTGCTGCATCTTCTCCTGCCAGGCATTCTCAGGCAGCAGTGTCATCGCCGCTTCCAGCAGGGCATGGGCGGCGGCGTAGCCAAAGCCCGCCTTGGCTTTACGGGCTGCCAGAAGATTCAGTGTAACCACCTCTTCCAGCTCTTGCCGGTCGCTGATCAGCTTCAGGGCCTTGTTCATATGCCCCGCCATGTCCACCAGCTTGTCCTCTGCTTCCCCCGGCTCCAGCCGCTCCAGCATCAGCCGGCCGATCCCCAGATGCAGCCGCTGCCCCTTCTCCTCGTCCAGCATTTGATAGAAGGCCTGCTGTATCCGGTCATGGGTGAAGGCAAAGCGGAGCTCCGTCTCCGGGGCAGCAGCCGCTCCGCTATCCTCCAGCAGGCCCAAGAACAGTCCGTAGCGGCCGTCCGCCGGCCGGATGAATTCTTCTTCCACTCCCACCGCAAGAGTCTGCAGCACCGTCTCCACCGGCGCGTCTGCCAGCCGGAGCAGCATCCCGTAGTCGAATTCATTGCCGACTGCTGCGCAGATGGTCAGAAGCTCCCGCTGCCCGGCCGGCAGTCCCGTCAGCTTGGTCATGAGAAAATCCACCACGCTGTCGTTGACCGGCAAGGCTGCGATCTCGCTCAGCCGCCAGGTCCATTCACCGTGCATATCGTCAAAATAGAGATATCCGCCGCGGTACAGCTCCTTAAGCAGCTCGTTGACGTAAAAGGAATTGCCTTTGGCTCGTTTATGAACGGCCTTGGCCAGCTCCAGTACCTCGTCCGGATGAGTGTACAGGGTATCGGCGACCAGCTGCTGGATATCCGGCAGCGGCAATGGCTCCAGATGGATCTCCTCTGCCTCCTTGCTCTTTTCCAGCCGGGCCTTCATCGCGAACAGCGGATGTCCTGCCGGAATTTCGTGGCTGCGGTAGGACAGCACCAGCATAATTCTCCGCAGCTGATTGCCCTGCATCAGCCGTTCAACCAGCTGCAGACTGGAGTAGTCCGCCCACTGCAAATCGTCAAGGAACAAGACAAGCGGCCGTTCCCCGCTTGTCAGGCCGCTGAGAAACTGGGCAAAGGTCATATAGAAACGGTTGGTCTCCTCGGCCGGATTCAGCGGCAGGGCGGCCGGCTGGGGACCGATAAAAGCGGACAGCTCCGGAATCAGGCCGGCAATCAGACTGCCATTTCCGTCCAGGGCCTGGCTCAAGGAGCGTCCGATGAGGGTTTTCAAATTCCCGTCCGGACTTTCCAGCAGCTCCGCCATTAGCCGGCGGCAGGCCTGAATAATGGCGCTGTAAGGAATGTTCTTGTTGTACTGGTCGAACTTGCCTTCGGCAAACATCCCTTTATCCCGGCTTATGTATCGGTGCAGCTCATGGACCAGAGCGGTCTTGCCTGCTCCGGCATCCCCGGTGACATACACAATTTCCGGCAGACTGCGGGCACAGCGCCTGAACGCGCCCTCCAGGCGCTTGATCTCGCCGTCCCGGCCGTAAAGCTTCTGGGGAATACGGAAGATATTCAGCCGGTCCTCCGAGCCGGTGACGAACTCGTCTTGAACGGACAGACATTTTTTCAAATCGGCCTTGATGCCGAAGGCGCTCCGGTAACGGTCCTCCGGGGATTTCTCCATCAGCTTCATGATGACAGCCGATAGCGGTGCAGTAACCTCGCCTCCGCTGGCCTTAACGGGAGGAACCGCCTCTTTGGCAATAATCGAATAGATTTGCTCCAGCATCTCCTCCGCTGCAAAAGGCCGGGTTCCCGTAAACATTTCATAGAGCATCACGCCGTAGGAATAATAATCACTGCGGTAGTCAATGCTGCGGCTCATCCGCCCCGTCTGTTCCGGGGAAATATAATACAGGCTTCCCTCAAGAACACCGCTGTTGCGGAACTCCTGCCTCTCCTTGGACAGCTTTACCGCCAGATCGAAGTCGATGATCTGCACCTTGTTCCGCTCACGGTTCCAGATGATATTGGATGGCTTGATATCTTTATGAATGACATGCTTGTCGTGGATCGCCCCGAGAATATCAATCACCTGAATCGCCAGCCGCAGCAGTGTCCGCTGATCCGGCCTGTCCTCGGCCAGAATCCGCTTGAGCGATGTTCCTCCCAGATCCTCAAGCACCATCATATAATAGCCGCCCATTTCCTGCAGATCGACAGGCCGGATTACACCGTCCAGCTGTCCGCTGAGCTCCTGCAGCAGCCTGTACTCCTGTTTGAAGCGCATGACAGCCTCTACACCGGCCAATTCAGATTTAAGCACCTTCAGGATTACAGTGCGGTCCATTCCCTCTTCGCTGCATCTGTAAACCGATTTTGCCGCATTGTCGGAAATGGTCTCCAGGATCTGATAGTTGCCGAACAGACTCATACGCACTCCACCTTTAATTATGTTCTTCCTTTAACTCGATGTCCGGGTCGAATTTGAAGACATACGCGGCTATCAGCCACATGATCCAGCAGTTCACACCGAAAAAGAGATATCCGTAATAACCGAGAACCGGCATCTCGGAGAAAATGTGCAGCTTGTCCAGATAGGGTACGGAATATTTCCAGTAATTCGGATTAGTGGGCAGGGAATCGTGGAACCATTCGCTGCCGAAATTCCAGAACTCCCAGAAGAACCCGTTCAGCAGCGTGGCTAGTGCAATCAGAATGACCTTGGACCAGTCGCCGTTCTTGATCGGCGTAAAAGGCGTCCAATAGCCGGCCAGTGCCATCGCGGCGGACAGCATGGGAACCAGCGCTACCCACAGCACCCAGAAGAGCAGGTACGGATAGTACCCCATGCCGAAGGCCAGGATCAGGCCCGCTATGTAAAAAACAACCAGAAACGTTGTGTTTACCTGCAGCTTCGGCCCCTTGCTGTAACGCTCCCGCACGGACGGGAAGGTCCGCAGCAGATGATACCATTCCACAATTGCCGGCAGTACGGTGGTATAAGATAAAGAGAACCAGAAGATATTGCCGAAATTGGAGAACACCTGACTGTTCGGATAATACCAATTCTCCATGACGAAAAAATTAAGATACTCAAAAGCAAACCAGCTGAAGCAGGATACCACCGCCAGCAGCTGCATCAGATGCGGCTTGCGGGATATGATGGAGACGCCGTTATTCCTGCGGTACACCAGCCCGTCCAATAAGAGAATAAAGGACCACCACAGCGGCACAAATGTATAGGCTTCAATGGAGACCAGCGCATCGATTCTGGCCCACATCAGGAACCAGCAGACAGCCAGTACCGGCAGGCTCCCCCAGAACCATACCGGGAAGCCTGGGCCGGACTTGTTCTCTAAGGCAACGGGGGTAATACGCTCCCCCTTCTTAAAGCCGAACCAGCGGGGGAATATCAGCACCAGCGCAATGACCAAGGCTACAACACAGGCCAGTGAGAAGTACAGCAGGCTGAAGCCCGGGTCTTCCTCCACCTTCTGGGCCGGAAAATCCCCGTATCCCGGCGGCAGGCCCTTCCACTTCGCCAGGCTCCCCAATAAAGGAAGCAGAAAAATCAAGGCAAAGGTCACAATCAGAAATACGGTCTTACGTCCCTTATTCATAGACAAACCCCTTCAGCTGGTATTCAATACTTGGAAGATTCCAATGTAATAATACCCAATGCCGGAGGAAATAGTCACTAAAAATTTTACGAGAACCATGCCGCGAACAAAGTGTTCACAGGTTGATAGACCCAGATGACCAGCAGCAATGGACTAGGGACGGGAAGATTCAGCAAGGAGCAGACAACCGCCGCCAGGCCGGCTGCCCATACAGATATCCATACCGCAAGATCGCGGCCCCTCCTGTGCCTCATCAGCTTTTTCAAATCGCTGAACATACAGGCTGCGGCAATGACGATAAACATGAACAGCAGCACGCCACATCACTCCTTGATTTCATCCAGGATTGTCCGGTCGATGGTGCCGATCCGGTTAATGGTAACCTTGGCCTTATAGTGGACAGGCAGCGACCGGAGGTAATCGTCTCCGTGCTTTTGCTGCAATCTGTACCAGGCTTTGGGGCTTTTCTGGTATATGATTTGTCCGAACCCGAAGATGTCAGTGTTAAACCGCTGGGTAATTCCCTCGTATGCGTTTTTCATCTTGGTAACCAGCACTTCCTCCGCCTTGCGCTCGATCTTTTCGATCTGCCGTTCCGCTTCCAGGTTGTCGGTGCTGAATACCTCCTGGATATTGCTGGTCAACGTTGCATCGATAAAGATGTGCGGCTCACCGCCGATCATTCTGACCTTTCTCTTCGTAGAGGTTTGCAAGGATTCTACGACAATCGGTTTCCCGTCCTCACCTGCAACCGATCCCGAATTCTTGACAACCTTGTTTGTCAGGTAATTGTAACCAACGGTCTCCTGATCCTTTAACCATCCAAGCATTCTATCTTTCCGGAACACAGCCACACTTTCATAGCGCAGCCTGACCTCGGGTGTCGTTTGCTCGACATTACCTTTCTTCTCGCCCTTGTCCGCCTCGCCGGACAGCTCCACGCCGGTCAGAACCGGATTATTGCCCTCGGCAAGTAAATCCTCAATGAATTCATCAAGACTGACGGCAACGGTCTTGGCGGAAATCCTGTAGGATTTGTCCAGCGCGTTGAACAGCTTGCTGGCCGGAATCTTGTCGAGGGGGGTGAGCACCTTCAGCACATTCTCGGCCGAGGTATTCCTGGCGACCATCACGTAAAAGTCCATACGGGACTCCCGGCTCCGCTTCAACACATCCAGCGTTTCGCCCAGCCCCTCCCGGGCCAGCTCCTCGCCGAAGACCAGCACACGGATGTGCCCCAAATAAGCAGACCGGGAGCTGACCAGATTGAATTTGCGCAGTGTTTCATAAATCGTCGGAACGGTAAAAGCGTATTCCACAACCGGCACCCCGCCGCTTCCGGCACCGCCGGCCACTTGGGACGAAATTGCGGAGGGAATAACGACCTGCAAGGATACTCTATAACCCGCTTCCGCCTTGTCAATCCCCATCCCCAGCACAAACGCCATCTCATTTAATTCCCGCCGTTCCCAGCAGCCTCCCAGCACCAGCGGCAGGAGCATGGCGAGCAGCAGGCGCGCTGCGGTACGTCTATTCATTTCGCCTCTTCCCTCCGGTCCTTTGTGCCGTTCTTCCTTGCCGGGTTATATTCTGAACATGCTGATGAGAAGGTCTTGTATTCAGCAGCGGCCAAGGCAGCCTGAAGATGGAATCCTTCAGATCACGTGCGGCATATGGTCCCAAAGGGATCATATACGGCATACCGAAGGACCGGAGCCCGGCCAGGTGAAGCACAATCAGAAATATACCGCACAATATTCCGAAGAGGCCCATGAATCCGGCAAGGCCAATCAGGCCGAATCTGATAATCCGTGCAGCAATCGCCATGCCGGATTCCGGGATCACAAAGCTCGAAATGGCGGTTATAGAGACAATAATGACCATGGCGGAGGAAATAAATCCGGCCTGTACGGCTGCTTGTCCGATAACCAGAGTGCCGACGATGGATATGGCCTGGCCGATATTTTTGGGAATACGTACCCCTGCTTCCCGCAGAATCTCATAGGTCAGCTCCATCAACAGTGCTTCTATAAATGCCGGAAAAGGAACACTCTCCCGCTGAGCCGCCAGGCTGATTACCAGATTGGTCGGAATCATCTCCTGATGGTAGGTAGTGATGGCGACATATAAGGAGGGTGCCAGCAGGGTGATGAAAAAAGCCAGGAAACGGATAAAACGCAGCAGTGTGGCAATGTCCGAGCGCTGATAATAATCCTCGGCCGATTGAAAAAAGGCGACAAAAAAAGCCGGAGCCAGCAGGACAAACGGTGTGCCGTCGACCAATACCGCTACCTTCCCCTCAAGAATACCTGCGGCAATCGTATCGGGACGGTCTGTATTATACAAAGTCGGAAAGGGAGTGGCTGCCGTGTCCTGAATGAATTCTTCGATGTATCCGCTTTCCAGGATGCTGTCGGTGTCAATCTTGGCCAGCCTGCGTTTGACCTCCTGCACCAGCTCCACATCAGCGATGTGATTCAGATACATAATGGAAACGTTCGTCTGCGTTACGCTTCCGATCTGCATCGTCTCCAGCCACAGGCGGGAATCCTTGATCTTGCGCCGGATCAGCGCGGTATTGGTGCGCAAATTCTCTGTAAAAGACTCCATCGGCCCCCTGACGACCGACTGTGAGCTTGGTTCGCTGACATTGCGGTCCTCCCAGCCGGGAAGGCCGATGCGAAGGCCCGCAGACGCGCCCTCCATCAGCACGATCACACTGCCTGACAACATTTCATGCAGCAGCTGCTGCATATCCGACACCTCCCCCATATCGCCGGCAATCAGAACGCGCTCTTTCAGCAGGGAAAGCTTGCGGTCCGGGTCCAGTCCGCTCAGTTCCAGGCGGGAACCACACTCCTGCAGTGAGTATAGGATGGAATGATGAAGCACCTGTGTATCCACAAGACCATCTATATAACACACCACTACCTGTGTCCCGCAATCAAGCCGAATTTCCTTTAGAATAAAATCCGTGCTGCTGCCCAGCAGCTGGATCAGACGCTCGCGGTTATTCTCCAGCCTGGCTGATAACCGGCCGTAATCGGCTGTCTCCATATATGCCCTCCGTTCATAGCAATTTTCATTAGTTTGGTACAGGCTCAGATATTTATTCCATGAGTGGGAATCTGTTCGGCTGGAACATATTTATGGAAATGGAAGCCATACTAAAGTCACGTCCGCAAGACATGGACCGGAGAGGGAGGTTAGCGGAATGGGGCTGGAGAAGGGCCGGATCAGCACAGCGCAGATGGTTACGTTAGGCGCATTTACATTGATAGGAGACATGGCACTGGTATATCCTTCCGTTATGACAGCCGGCTCCGGCCAGGATGCCTGGATTGCAGGATTAATCAGTATTCCGCTAGGACTGGTAACCATCAAGCTGATGGTAAGCGTAGCTGATATCGATGCCGACAAAAATCTGGTGGAGCTTTCCCGCATGATTTTGGGGAAGTGGGCCGGCAACGCCGTTGCAGCGTTTTATTTGCTCTTCTTTCTCCTGGCCGGCTCAACCTATATCCGGGAAATCGAAGATTTCATGTGCACGCAAATTTACGAAGGCACCCCCGGGGGAGTCATCCGGTTTATGGCCATCTTTCTGCTCGTATACGGGTTGCAAAAGGGGCTTGAAACGTTGGGCAGGGCCGCCCAGATCTTCTTGCCCTTTTTCGTTGTGTTTCTGATTCTCCTTTTCGTACTGCTCTTTCCGGACGTCCGGCTGGAGCGTCTGTATCCTATAATGAATACCCCGGTTCCGGATATGCTGCACACTGTAATGTTCGGTGTCTTCTATCCTTTCGGGGAGCTGTGCGTCTTCTTTATGGTCTATCCCTATGCCCGCAAACAAAGCACCACCGGGAGGGATATTTTCCTTACCCTGACTCTCAGCGCAGTAGCCTTGAATCTCATTTTATTTCTGTCTTTGACCGTGTTGGGCGTGTATTTTTCCGAGCATGAATTCTATGCCGCTTATATTCTCGCCCAGCGCATCAACGTCGGCAATTTCCTGCAGCGGATTGAAGCGTTAATGGCTACGACCTGGATCATCAGCACTTACTTCAAAACCGCACTCTATTACTATGCTTTTGTATTGGGTACAGCCGAATTTTTCAAGATGAAAAGCTACCAGCCGCTTATCTTTCCGGTCGCCTTTCTGCTCTACGGCTTATCTTACTTAATCGCAGAGGATATCATTTTCTATGTAAAGGAAATACCGGCATTCTGGGTGGACTGGGATTTTACCTACGGTTTTGTTCTTCCGCTGCTGTTGTTAATCGTTCATTCCTTGCGCAAACGGAAGAGTCCCTCATCTTGATCAGGCAGGATTATAGCGTTAATCTCCCGAATTTATAGTCTATTCTACCCCTCGGAATGGACAGGTGATCAGCATGCGGCAATTTATGATCGGTCAATACGGCGGCTTTGATGAACACAAATTTACCCGCGATTTCCGCAGCGGATTTCATGGCATTGAAGCCTGCAGCTTCACTTCCGGTGAAGACGCGGCCCGGCTGCATAACGCGGCGCAAAGCGGCGAATTTCAGATCGGCGTGCACTTTCCCTTCCGGGCCGGCCGTTCCGACTTGCGCGACGCCCTCCTGAGCTCTCCCGATCCTGCCGTGCGAAAGGATGCTTACCGGCTGGTCGCTGACGAACTTGCCGAGCTCGCCGCTCTGCAGCCGGAGTATGTGCTCTTCCACTATCCCAAGCCCGTGATCCTGGATGACTGGGTGAATTGGCATGGATGGCGGTTCGCCGACCGCCGGGAATTCATGTATGAGAGCGAGATCAGCGGTGAACAGCTGGAGGAGCTGACCGAAGAGCTGTTTGTCTGGCTGGCGAATCAGAGTGCCAGGTACCGCTTCACACCTGTTCTGGAGTTCGACGCGCTGAACCGGTATGTCTATGAACAGGATTTTCTGGAGCAGCTGCTTGTGCGTTATCCGCAAATCCGGCTGTGTCTCGATACAGCACGTTTATATTTGCAGGAACGGCTGGACCCCCATTTTGACGCCAAAGCCGTTCTGCGCAGGTACTCCAGGTACGCCCATCTGATTCATTTATCGAATGTGCAGGTGCAGGAGGGCGTGAGTCACAGCCACCACCCGGTGCTGCCAGAGCTGAGCCCGGAGGACGGCTGGGCGCCCATTGAAGAGTATTTACAGATCATCCGCTCAGGTAACAGCTCTGTAAAGATCATGTTCGAGCACCGCTCGGACCTTCTGACGGATGAGGAGCTGCAGCGCTGCTATGACTGGGTGGCGGCACAAGTATATTGGTAATGCGGCAGGCGCATGATACAATATGGGAAATCTAACGCTTAACCAATACGGCATCTAAGGAGTGTGGCTTGTGGGTATTGATGTGTATCTGAATTTTAACGGAAACTGCCGTGAGGCTGTCGAGTATTATGCCGACGTCTTCCAGACCGGTGCGCCGCAAATCATGGCATTCGGCGACTCTCCGCCCAATCCCGATTATCCGCTCCCCGAGGAAGCGAAGCATCTGGTCATGCACGCCAGACTGACAATAGAGGGCAGCAATGTGATGTTCTCCGATGTTTTTCCGGGAATGCCATTCATTCTGGGCAACAATGTGAGCCTCTCCCTGACCACCTTCGATGAGAAGAAGATCAGAACCTGGTTCAGCAAGCTGAAGGAAGGCGGAACCGTGGGCATGGAGCTGCAGGAGACGTTCTGGAGCAAATGCTACGGGAATGTGAAGGACAAGTTCGGCACTGAATGGCAGCTTAGCCTGGAAGGCGAGGAAGGGGCTCACTAGACGGCTCGGCTGGTAAGGTAAGTATACTGACAGATCAAACCGAGGATACAGACAGCACGCCGCGTTCTGTATCCTTTTTTCTTGCGCGGCAGCATCCTTTATAGTGGAGGCATTGTATATCTATGAATGCATTTTCAGAGCAAATCAGGAGCTACTTATCGGAATATGAGAAGATCTGGCCGTTCAGCGGCACCGTTCTCATAGCCAAGGATGGAGAGATGCTGCACCGCTCAGCTTACGGCTGCGCCAATGTGGAGCTGCAAGCACCCAATAGTATGGATACCCGTTTCCGCATCTGGTCGGTGACCAAGTCATTCACCGCTATGAGCATTATGATGCTGGCGGAACAAGGCTTGCTGCGTATCAAGGATGAACTCCGTTCGCACCTGCCTGAACTGGACCTCAAAGGCGTTACCGTCGCCCACCTGCTGAACCACACCTCCGGTCTGGCGAATTACAGCAGCATGTCCCGGTATAATAACAGGCTGCTGCGCCTCAGAATGACGCCTGATGAGGTAGTAGAGCTGTTCATCGGCGAACCGCTGGCCTTTGAGCCCGGCACTTCCTTCGCCTACAACAACTCCGGTTATTTTCTGCTCGGACTGTTGATCGAGAGGCTCAGCGGGCTGAGCTTCCGTGACTTCATTGACCGCCATATTCTCCAGCCTCTGGGCATGCTTAATACCGGCTTTGACGATAACCGTACGCTGATTCCCGGGATGGCGTCTTCCTATCAATCCAATTGGGAGCAGCTTACCCCCTGTGAATATATGGACATGAGCTCCATTGCCACGGCAGGCTGCATGTACTCCACGGTAGACGATCTGTACAAGTGGGATCAGGCGCTCTACACCGGCAGCCTGGTGTCTTCGAAGACACTGGAGACCATATTTACACCGGGGCACGGGAGTTACGGTTACGGCTGGTTCATTGATGAGCATTTGGGCCGCAGCCGTATCCATCATGGCGGTGCCTACCGGGGCTGCCGCAGCGAGCTGCACCGGTATCCGGAGGAGAAGCTTACCGTGATTATGCTCACCAATTACGATATCGTACCGGTCTATCCGCTGACGGAAAGGCTGGCCGGCTTGGCTCTCGGACAGGAGGTGCCGCTCCCCGCCCGTCCACCGGCAATTTCGCTGGATGACGCTATTTACAAGGCGTATGTGGGCACGTATGAAGGATACGGCTGTCAGGCGGAAGTGAAGCATGACGGGAAACAGCTCTATTTTATTTGGAATGAGGAGCAGTCCGTGCCGCTGTACCCGCTCTCTGAAACTAAATTTCACAGCACCTGGTACGACTGGGAATGCTACTTCGAACGCAATGCGCAGGGCCGGGTGACGTTTCTAGGAATGGACAAAACCAAAGGATAGCGCTTACAATACATTCTATGGTTTAATGTAGGTACCGCGAATGCCACTATCCCGCCATGAAGGAGACGATGCTATGGAAATCTCATATTTCCTCCTGCCCAAAGATCAGGTTGCTTACATCACCTCTTCCATCTCCATGCTGGAAGCGCTGGACGAACTGGAACGGCATTATTATTCGGCGATCCCTATTATCGACGGGGACGGGAAGTATGTCGGCACTTTATCCGAGGGCGATTTGCTGTGGAAGCTGAAGAATACGGCCGGACTTGATTTCGAGAATATGCGCGACATTAAAGTCAGCGATATCCAGCGGCATGTGCACAATGAGAGTGTCGAGATTCAGGCCCAGATGGAGGATATGCTGACCCTGGCCGCCGACCAGAATTTCGTGCCCGTTACCGACCGTTCCGGCGTCTTCCTGGGAATTATCCGCCGCAAAGACATTATCGAATATTATACGCGTAATATTACGGATTGAACGGACTGCAGCTCTGGTTCTGTTAAATGTTGGCTCAATCATATGCTTGCTCCTATATCAATAAAGCCATCCGTCGGCCAGCGACGGATGGCTTTATTATTGTTCGGTCTATTTGATTTCAAACACTATATAAGTTGAACAAAAGATTAGCCGGATAGGGCCTGAAAGTGACTTCAGTAAAGTTACGGATTTCCGTCCGCTGCCCGTTCCCCAGATTACCGGATGAATAACGCTAATTGCTGTATAATCCGCTGGCAGCCCGCTCTGTCTGTATAGGTATGATGAACGAAAGGCAACCCCTGTTTGCGGACTGTAGTGGAAAATCGCCACTTAATTCTACCTGTATGGAGGATAATCACAGACTTAATTGGATATCCGCCACTTAATATGGGTGAAAAATATTGATCTCATCAATTTCGACCATATTAAATGGCGATAATCGAATTAGATTGCTGAAATCCGGATGGCGTAAAATAAGTTGTGTACCAAGATTTGGGGCCTAGTCAGGCAACAAAAAAGTAGGGTATTCTCGGGATTGTTGAAGTCCACCAAGAAAG
>NZ_VWRQ01000035.1 GCF_008635795.1 Paenibacillus tepidiphilus
GCATCTAAGCGTGAAGCCCCCCTCAAGATGAGATTTCCCAGTATGTAAGACCCCTTGAAGACGACGAGGTAGATAGGTTGGAGGTGGAAGTGCAGTAATGCATGGAGCTGACCAATACTAATCGGTCGAGGGCTTATCCAAAAACTACCCCAAAAAGTGAAGAAGAGGCTGACGAAGCGGATTCCGAATACTTTCCGGGGGCCCCGAAGAGATGAAGGGCAAACACAAATTCGTTTCGATCCAGTTTTCAGGCGATCAAGCCTGCCGTTTGGTGGCGATGGCGGAGGGGTTCCACGCGTACCCATCCCGAACACGACCGTTAAGCCCTCCAGCGCCGATGGTACTTGGACCGAAGGGTCCTGGGAGAGTAGGAAGCTGCCAAGCACTGAAGACCACTGCTGATTACTCAGCGGTGGTTTTTTGTTGTGTGCGGGTATGAATGCTTCATTATATAAGAGACTAAGAAGTAAACAGTGCAGCTGTTTTTTGTCCGCATAGTGTGGACTATTGTCCAGGAATTCGCTTACCTTGTGACCGTTTTCCGAATACCTGCGTTGATGATGTAATATTCTTGACAGGCCAAAAGCCCTTTGCTAAGATGGCAATAATATATTTTTGGACATGCACTTCAAACCTTAATGGAGTACAAGGAACTGGATAGTCCCGGTGCTTTAGCCGGTGTCTATCGGGTGTGGACGATAACCTGTGTTTCTTCATCTAGAAAAGTTTGCGGGCGGTTAAAATAGAACAATCGAGGAGGCATGACCCAGGTGTGGGAAGATAAGTTTGGCAAAGAAGGATTGACGTTTGATGATGTGCTGCTGGTACCGCGTAAATCAGAGGTGCTGCCGAAGGAAGTAGATCTGTCCACCGTTCTGAGCAGCAAGGTGAAGCTGAATATTCCACTGATTAGTGCCGGGATGGATACCGTAACGGAGGCCGCAATGGCGATTGCTATTGCCCGTGAAGGAGGCATCGGGGTTATTCATAAGAATATGTCCGTGGAACAGCAGGCCGAAGAGGTAGACCGCGTTAAGCGCTCCGAGAGCGGTGTTATTACCAATCCTTTCTCCCTTACCCCCGACCACCTGGTTTCTGATGCCGAACGGCTGATGGGCAAATACCGTATATCCGGTGTGCCGATTGTCGATGAGAACAACAAGCTCGTAGGTATCATTACCAACCGCGATATGCGCTTCATTCATGACTATGGCTCTCCTATCAGCGAGTATATGACGCGTGATAATCTGGTTACGGCTCCTGTGGGAACAACTCTGCAGGAAGCGGAAGTGATGCTGCAGCGTCACAAGATTGAGAAATTGCCTCTGGTGGATGAGAATAATATTCTTAAGGGACTCATCACCATTAAGGATATCGAGAAGGCGATTCAGTTCCCGAATGGCGCCAAGGATGCCCAGGGACGCCTGCTTGTGGGTGCGGCTATAGGCGTCTCCAAGGATGCTGAGGAACGGGCTGAGGCTTTGGTCAAGGCCGGCGTAGACATGATCGTTCTTGATTCCGCACACGGACATCATGTCAACATTGTCGATGCAGTGCGCAAGCTGCGCCAGCGCTATCCGGAGCTTACGATTGTTGCCGGAAACGTGGCTACCGGTGAAGCTACACGTGATCTGATCGAAGCCGGGGCTTCCGTAGTCAAAGTAGGTATCGGGCCTGGATCCATTTGTACCACCCGCGTAATTGCCGGCATCGGGGTACCGCAAATTACGGCGATTTATGACTGCGCGAACGTAGCCCGTGAATACGGAGTTCCGATTATCGCCGATGGCGGGATTAAGTATTCCGGTGAAATTACCAAGGCAATCGCTGCAGGCGCTTCTGCAGTAATGATGGGTAGCTTGTTCGCCGGAACGGAAGAAAGTCCTGGTGAATCCGAGATTTATCAAGGACGCAAATTCAAGGTATACCGCGGAATGGGCAGCATGAGCGCCATGAAGCAGGGCAGTAAGGACCGTTACTTCCAGGATGATGATAAGAAGCTGGTTCCAGAAGGCATTGAGGGCAGAGTTGCCTTCAAAGGACCTCTGTCCGATACAGTACATCAACTGATCGGCGGACTGCGCTCCGGTATGGGGTACTGCGGAACGAAGAATCTGGAGGGACTGCGCAACGATACTTCCTTCATCCGGATTACCGGCGCCGGACTGCGTGAAAGCCATCCGCATGACGTGCAAATTACCAAGGAAGCTCCTAACTATTCCCTTTAATTCAGGCGGAGCCGCTTATTTAAGGACAAGCAGGACGAATTTCGTCCTGCTTGTCCTTTTTTTGCTGATACCCCTGTGTTAGAATAGAACAAGCAATGATATAAGGATCAAAGGAGAGTAGTCATCATTGAAGAAGTATAAATATAAACACAGTGGTAAACAATTTGTGATTAGAACAGCGACAGTAGGTTTGCTTTTAAATATGCTATTATCCCCTGGAAGTGCGGCATTCGCCAACGCGGTAGCGACAACAGCAACGGCGGAAACAGGAACAGCTGAAACAGGTGCAGCCACAACCGCACCAGCCGCAAATGCAGTAAAGATTCCCTCGGTCAGCTCTCTGGAGCTGAAATTGAACTCGGCTATCCTGATTGAGGCTACCACGGGAGAAGTGCTGATGTCCGTCAATGCGGATGAAGCTCTGCCGCCAGCAAGTATGACCAAGATGATGACGGAATACCTCGTTACCGAGGCTGTCAATAGCGGACAGATTACATGGGACCAGAAGGTCACTGTGAAAGAGAATGCCGCGAAGCAGGTTGGTTCACGTATTTTCTTGGCTGAAGGTGATATCCATACGGTTAGAGAACTGTACATAGCGATGGCTGTAGGCTCGGCTAACGATGCAACGGTAGCACTGGCCGAGCTGGTGTCCGGGTCTGAGAAGGAATTTGTGAAGCTCATGAATGAAACGGCGCAGAAGATGGGAATGAAGACGGCGTATTTCATCAACTCCACAGGATTGGACCGGGCGGATATGCCGAAGCTATACCAGCCGGAGGAGGACCGTGAGACTGTAATGTCAGCACGCGATGCAGCGACTCTGGCCAGATACATCGTTACTGAACATCCTGATTTTACAGAATTCACCACGATTCAATCGTACAAGTTCCGTGAGCGTGATACGAAACCGATGATTAATTACAACTGGATGCTCGAAGCCAATAAGTCAATTCCGAACTTCAAGGCCTATGCCTATGAAGGACTCGACGGGTTGAAGACAGGCCATACTACGAACGCCGGTAACTGTTTCACCGGTACCGCTGTCCGTGACGGCATGCGGCTGATCAGCGTAGTCATGGGAGCGGACTCGGAAGCCCATCGTTTCACCGAAACGAAGAAGGTACTGGACTTCGGCTTTGACAATTTTGAGATCAAGCAGGTTGCTGCTGCGAAGTCCATTATTGAAGGCAATGAAACTGTACCTGTAGAGAAAGGCAAGAAGAAGGATGTGTCAGTCGTTACCGACGCCGGCGTAACTTTTATTGTGCCTAAGGGAACAAGCAATCCGCAAATCACCACAACGGTTGCAGTGAATGATCCTTCGACGCTCGTAGCTCCGATCGCTGCCGCAAGCCAGGTTGGCAAAGTAACGTACTCTTATGAAGTTGAAGGCATGAATAAGCAAGAGCAGACCGTTAATCTAATTACTGCCGAGGAAGCGCCTAAAGCAGGCTGGTTCAAGCTGCTGATGCGGGGCATCGGGGAGTTCTTCAGCGATCTTTTCTCAGGAATTAAGAACCTTTTCTAAACTTGCTTTAGAGGGCAGGCATAATCGGGGCAAATAGATTGTGTATGGATCGGCTTTAAAGTAAAATTAAAAGTTAGAGGAATACCATGATTCAGGCCGATCTGGCAGGCAATCAATAGAACTGCATACAAGGACATCCGGGCTCTTTCAAATGCTGTACGCAGCTTTGAAAGAGTTTGGGCTGTTTTTCAGGAGGGAAACTTGTGCTAGATGTTAAAGTATTGCGCAGTGACTACGCAAGAGTAGAGGATGCTCTGAACAAACGGGGCAAATCGCTGGATTTGATCGCCGGATTTCCGCAGCTTGATCTGCGCCGCCGCGAATTGCTTCAGGAGACAGAAGGGCTTAAGAACCGTCGCAATACGGTGTCCGGAGAAGTGGCTAAGAAGAAAAAGAACGGCGAGCCGGCTGATGACCTGATTGCCGAGATGCGTACCGTATCAGACCGGATTAAAGAATTGGACGACGAAGTGCGCGAGCTGGAGGCGCAAATTGATGAGCTGACCATGAGCATCCCGAATATTCCGCATGAATCGGTGCCGGTCGGCCGATCGGAAACGGAGAATGTGGAAATTCGCCGCTGGTCCGAGCCCAGAGCGTTCGGCTTTACTCCGAAATCGCACTGGGAGCTGGCACAGAGCCTGGACATCCTGGACTTTGAGGCTGCCGGTAAGGTGACAGGTTCACGGTTTACCTTCTATAAAGGGCTGGGTGCGCGTCTGGAGCGGGCACTGATCAGCTTTATGATGGATCTGCACAGCGATGAGCATGGCTATGAAGAAATGCTGCCGCCTTATATTGTCAATAAGGACAGCCTGTATGGCACGGGACAGCTTCCGAAGTTTGAGGAGGATCTCTTTAAGCTGCGCGATACCGAATACTATCTGATTCCAACCGCGGAAGTGCCGGTGACCAACTATTACCGTGAAGAGATTCTGAGCGCTTCTGACTTGCCGAAGTATCATGTGGCCTACAGCTCTTGTTTCCGTTCGGAAGCCGGTTCGGCCGGCCGGGATACCCGGGGCCTGATTCGGCAGCATCAGTTTAACAAGGTGGAACTGGTTAAGATTACATCACCTGAAACTTCTTATGAAGAGCTTGAGAAGATGACTGCGGATGCGGAACGTGTGCTGCAGCTGCTGGGCCTGCCTTACCGTGTGCTGTCACTGTGTACCGGCGATATGGGTTTTACAGCGGCCAAAACATACGATCTTGAAGTTTGGCTGCCGGAAAGCGGCATGTATCGTGAAATCTCCTCCTGCTCCAATACAGAGGATTTCCAGGCACGCCGTGCCAATATCCGTTTCCGCAAGGAACCTAAGGCCAAACCGGAATTTGCGCATACCTTGAATGGATCTGCACTGGCAGTGGGCCGGACGTTAGCGGCTATTTTGGAGAATTATCAGCAGGAAGACGGCACGGTACTTATCCCTGAGGTATTGCAGCCTTACATGAGAAATGTGAAGGCCATCACTCCAAAGGTAGCTCAATAAGTACAGTTGCTAATTCTATACTCAGTGTGGTATAATTCTTAGTGCATGTGTTAAATTGCATGATTGGAGAGGTACCGAAGCGGTCATAACGGGGCGGTCTTGAAAACCGTTAGGGTGCAAGCCCACATGGGTTCGAATCCCATCCTCTCCGCCATTCCCTAAAGAATATACAGTTAAGCCGTCTTCTCCGGAAGGCGGCTTTTTGATTTGTGCAGGATAGGATATATAGAGTGCCCGCAAAGTACCTGAACCGGTACGGAATAAAAAGAGTCTTTTCTCCGCAATGTATTAGTAAAGGAGGGTGACAACAACATGAACAGACCATTACAACTTGATCAGCAAACCTTGGTCTCAGCTTGGCAGGAACGGCTGCCTGTCTTGATGAATACCGGTGACAGCTTTCAGGTGCAGGGGGATGCCGCTGACCCGAATAGTCTGCTGATTCAATTCAATGCCGCCGGGCATCAGGCCTATTCCCTTGATTTTCGCTGCACGTATGTGGATAGCCGTGAGGTGGCCGTCAATCTGGTTGATGTCGAGCAGGACGGGCGGCATACCGATGAGCGCGCTGAAGCGGTTCAGCTTCTGGCACAGCAGTATACAAGACAAATTCATGAATGTGCCCAGGCTTTGCAGCCTTTAACCCATTCTTAGAGGAGGACTTATCATGAGCAAGCCTAAAAGTGTACCGGTTCCCGGCACAGAGACGAACCATGAGCCCAGACAAGAGCATCATTCCTCGGCACAGAAGCCACTTTCCGGCTCCAAAAAGGTAAAGCAGGCCAACCATGTAGATCATAATAACCCGCAAGGGTAGGATATTGAACGAAATTGGGAGAAACGAAATGTTTCTCCTTTTTACATAATGGTTTATCATTAGGGAGGGATGAATTTCTTGACATGGGAGAGGAGAACAACAATGTTTAAAAAATGGGGGCTATCCGCTGCCGCATTGCTGCTAACAGCTGCAGTAATCCTGCCCGGATGCGCGAACAAGCAGGAACCGCCGAAGGAAGCTCTTCAATCTGCGGCTGCCAAGGTAACGGAGCTTACCTCCTATGAGATGCAGAGTAAGCTGACAATTAATAACCTGTCCATTGAGGCGCCAAGCGGCGGAGCCGCTGCCGGTGACTCTTATACCTCAATGGTGCTGAACATGCTTCAGAATGCTGATCTCTCGGTAAGCGGTGTGTATCAGGCCGATCCGATGCAGACAGAATTGACCTTGGTGCTCAATCTGAAAGGCGATTTGGCCATGTCCTTCAATATGCCGATGGTCATGACTGCCGAGAAGCTGTACGTTAAGGTTCCGTCTATTCCGATGCTGCCGCTGCCGGAGACTATCGTAGGGAAGTTCATCGAACTGGACCTGAAGGAACTGGCCGAGCAGGAAGGGGCAGAGTGGAATCCAAGCGCCGTGGATACGCAGAAGACCCAACAGCTGTCCAATGAGGTGCTGAGCGCACTCTTTGAAGAATACGACGAGACTGAGTATTTTGCCAATATCGAGCCTAAGGATGCTGCACTGCCGGAGAATGTGGAGGCACAGCAGGTTGTTCAATTCAAGGTGACCAATGACAATGTCAAAGAAGCGATCACCATTCTTGTGAACAATGCTCTGCCGAAAATTCTCGACATCCTGTCCAAGGAAGAATATCAGGATATGCTTCAGATCGATCCTGCTGACCTGGCAGAAGCCAAGCAGGAGATTCAGTCCAGTGATTCCCGGGCCCAATTCGATCAGGAGCTGGCTGATCTGAACACGTATCTGACCGTTAACCAGTTTGAGCTGAACACGGCCTTGAATAAGGATGATTTCCCGGTATATCAGGACCTCATAATGGATATTAAAGTGAATGATCCGGAGCAAGGCCAGAATGTGGGCCTGTCGCTGACGGCCACGAATCAGTACAGCAAGATTAACGAGAAGCAGACATTTACAATTGGAATCCCTCAGGGGGATGACGTGATTACGCTGGAAGAGCTGCAGAATGAGTTCGGCGGAATGTCTGACGGAACGGTTACGTATTAATTAATATGACAAAATCCCGCACCCGGGCGAGACTTCGCGCGGATGCGGGATTTTTGCTGCCTGCAGGCATGGCCGGCGGATTTAGCCGTCGGCACCATCATCCGTCAGGATGGCGTACACGCGGTGGTCCTGCCATTCGCCGTTAATCTTAATATAACGCCGGGCGATGCCTTCGGCCTGGAAACCGTTCTTCTCCAGCACACGGCGTGACCCGGTGTTATGCGGAAGGATGGAGGCCTGCACCCGGTGCAAGGCCAGGACGCGGAAGGCAAACTGGAGCACCAGCCTGACTGCAGCGCTCATATAACCTCTGCCCTGCTGCCCGGTATCCATCCAATAGCCAAGGTCGGCATATTGTCCGACGCCTCTGACGATATTGGAGAGGGTTATTTGTCCGATGAGCGTCCCATCATGCAGAAAGATGCCGAACATATAAGCCCGGTCCTGCTCGGCATCTTCCAGCCGCTGCCGGATAAGCTGCCGCTGGCTGCCGATGGTGAAGTATTCTTCATCGCGCAGCGGCTCGAACAGCTGATGATGAATTCTGTTCCGCAGCCGCAGCTGCAGCAGCTCATCAGTATGCTGGAGCTCCAGTAGTGCGATATACATCCCCTGGGCATGATCGTGAAAGATGAAAGACATGGAAGGTATGGCCTCCTTTAGAATATGAAGTTATGGCTTGGACGTTCGCTGGCGCAGCTTGCGGAAAAAGGCGGTCAGCAAGCCGGCACACTCTTCCTGCAGAATGCCTTCAATGACCTCCGGCCGGTGATTGAAGCGCGGCTCCTGCAGCAGGTTCATCAGCGTACCCGCGCAGCCGGCTTTGGGGTCGGTAGTGCCGTAGACAGTCAGCGGCAGCCTGGACTGGACCATTGCGCCTGCGCACATCGGGCAGGGCTCTAAGGTGACATATAACCGGCAGTCCAGCAGACGCCAGGAGCCGAGCGCTGCGCTGGCCTCGCGGATGGCTACCATTTCGGCATGGGCGGTGGAGTCCAGTGTGGTCTCGCGCAGATTGTAGCCCCGTCCTATGATTTGGCCGTTGTTCACAACTACCGCTCCAATAGGTACCTCTCCGAGCAATTCGGCCTTCTGCGCTTCCGCTATAGCTTCACGCATCCAATATTCATGGTCCGCCCGTTCTTCAGGCGATAAATCAAGGTTGTGGATATTCATATTCCGATTCTCTCCTCTATTTACAGCTCCTTGTCCAACGAACAGGCATTCGTTCTTGACAAAATGTGCATAACTCTGTGGATAACCGTCCACTTATGCACATCCTTGTACACAGCACTGGATAACTCTTGTGTATATGTGCGCAGTTTGTGGATCACTTCTAATCTATTGTAGGTAACGGGCTTCCATTATTCAATATCACCTAGTCGTTAAGGTTCATTGAAATACCTTTTCAAATGGATAGGCAACAGGTATGATATGGATGAGCACTCCGCTAGGATTTACCAGCGGTCCAAGAGGTGAACATGCAGCTTGTCCATAAAAACCAAATTATCGGCCATTATTTTTGGTTCGGTATCTTTAATCTTAGCGCTTAACCTTACACTTAACCTGCAAACAACCCGGAGTAATCTGCGCGAGGAAAGTGTAAATAATATGAAGATGACGGCAAGACAAATTGCCGTCGCTGTCGAACAGAGCAGCTACAGCTCCAATTATGTGCAGCAGCAGATTGCCCAGAACCTGCGCCTGGCTGCCATTTTGGCCTCGGAGGAGCTGGATCCGGACTACAGGAATGTGAATAACCAGCAGCTGCGAAGCCTTGCCGCCAGACTGGGTGTATCAAATATCTCTCTTCTGGTCAAGACTGAGGATGATGTCGTCGTGGCCAGATCCTCGGACCCCAATGAGCTCGGCTTGTCCACCAAAGGCTGGGGGTATTGGTATGTCGCTTTTCTGGAACTGTTTGCCGGACAGCGGGTGTCTGTTAAACAAGGCCAGACCATGGAGCATTTTTGGTCGGGTCCCTTTGAATATTCCACATCCAATCCGCAATTTATTGAGAAGTGGGGCTATTATTACGATTCCTCGACTAACTACATTATAGACCCATACATCCGCAGCAGTGCAATCAGCGATTATGTAAAGATTATGAATCCCGATGAGATTGTGCGTCAATCCAGGGACGTCAATCCCGAGCTGCTGGAGATTACCGGGATCAATCCGCGGACTTTTGGCTCATCTACCATGCAGGCGGATGGAAGCGACAGCATCAACCAGAAGCTCCGCAATCAGCCGGTCCAATATGGTACCTATATCTTCGGCAATGTAGAGGAAGACAAGTCGGCGGTGATGACGGCCTTGGCCCGGCAGGAGCCGGTCACGCTGGATACGGAGGCACGGGGTAAACGGGTTCTGAAGACCTTTATCCCCATCCAGCAGCCATGGGCCGATGACTATGTAATTTCTGTGGTCATGGATTACTCGGCCATCTCCACCGTGATTCGCGATGAGCTGATCAATAATATTACCACCTCTATACTTCTGCTTATTCTGTTCCTGATTCTCAGCTATGTGTTGGCCGGCTTGGTTACCCGTCCCATCCAGGATATTCTTGCCAAGGTTAACGATGTAGCCAGGGGTGTATTTGAGCCGCCACTGCATGTGAAGAGCCGGGATGAGCTGGGTCAGCTGTCCCACCGGGTCAATGCAATGACCTCGAACTTGCTGCAGCATACCAACCGGCTGAACCAGACCCTTGAAGAGAACCGTGCCGTCAAGGAACATCTGGAGTCGGTGATCAACGGCACTTCCGATGCCATTCATACCGTCGATATGGAAGGGCGCATCACCAGTACCAACAGAGCCTTTGAGAAGCTCTATGGCTGGAGCGCCAAGGATGTGCTTACGAAGACGCCGTATCTGGTGCCGGCAACGGTGCAGAAGCAGGAAGATGCCAGGCTGCGCGAGCTAAGGGACGGGGTGGTACTGCCTCCTGTGGAGACCATCCGCCTGAAGCGCGACGGGTCAATTGTAGAAGTGAGCGTCAGCACTTCGATCATCCGCGACGAAGAGGGTAAACCGAAGGCCTTCGTCCATGTGTCCCGCGATATGACAGAACGCAACCGGATAGAGGAGCTGCTCAGACGCTCAGAGAAGCTGACTACGGTCGGACAGCTTGCCGCAGGGGTAGCCCACGAGATCCGCAACCCACTGACGACGCTGCGGGGCTTCCTGCAGCTCCAGCGGGAGAAGCAGCTGCTGATTCCGCTGCATGTCGATTTGATGCTCTCGGAGCTGGACCGCATCAATATGATCGTGAGCGAATTTCTGATTTTGGCCAAGCCGCAGGCGGTACATTTCCAATTGAAAGATGTAAGGTATATCCTTCAGGATGTAGTATCTCTGCTCAGCAGCCAATCGCATCTGTTCGGCATAGAATTCAATGCGCATTACTCCGAAGCCCCGGCAACGGTACATTGCGAAGAGAACCAGCTGAAGCAGGTGTTTATCAATATTCTTAAGAATGCTATTGAGGCGATGCCGAGTGGCGGAACCATCCAAGTGGTCCAGGAAGTTAGGGACGACGCAGTTGTTATTGCCATCTCCGATGAGGGTGAGGGCATCCCTGAGGACATGCTGCCGAAGCTGGGCGAGCCGTTCTTTACCAACAAGGAGACGGGAACCGGCCTTGGACTGATGGTTAGCCAGCGGATTATACAGGCTCATAAGGGCAGTCTGGAGATTAAGAGCGAATATAGGAACGGTACGGAGGTAACGATTACGCTGCCATCCGCCGATGAAACAGAAGCCGGTTAGCGATTATTCAGGAACGGAGTGGAATTACACAACATGAGAATCAACAAGTTCATCAGCGAGACAGGATATTGCTCGCGGCGGGAAGCGGACAAGCTGGTAGAGGGCGGCAGAGTGACCATCAACGGCCTCCCTGCCATGCTTGGCAGTCAGGCGGAGCCCGGAGATGAGGTGCGGATCGATGGGAGACTGCTCGAAACGAAGGGGCAGACCGTTTACATTGCCCTGAACAAGCCTGTAGGCATTACTTCTACTACAGAAGGTCATATCCCAGGCAATATAGTCGATTTTGTCGGCCACACGGAGCGGATCTTTCCAATCGGGAGGCTGGATAAGGATTCCCAGGGCCTGATTCTGCTGACCAATGACGGTGATATCGTCAACCGGATTCTGCGGGCTGAGGGCAAGCATGAGAAAGAATATATAGTCACTGTCGACCGGCCGGTCACCGAGTCCTTTCTGCGGGGAATGGGAAGCGGTGTACGGATTGAGGGAGGCAAGACGCTGCCCTGTGAGATTACGCGCATCTCGGAGCGGACCTTCCGCATCATTCTGACCGAGGGCAAGAATCGGCAAATCCGCAAGATGTGCAGCGCCTTCGGCTATGAAGTGCGGCAGCTGCAGCGCATCCGGATTATGAATATCCACCTGGGCAACCTTCCTGTGGGGCAGTGGCGGGAGCTGACGGTACAGGAGAAGCAGGAGCTTGGAGCCATGCTGCAATATGAGCTGCTGTAGCAAATACCTGCTGAGACAATAAAGAGCTGTTTCGTCGTGGCTGGAAGCCCGAGAAACAGCTCTTTTGATTTAGGGTGCGGCCGGAATTTCGGCCTTTTGCGCCGTATCCTGGTATTTCCGCAGAATAGATACCTCAACCCGGCGGTTCTTGGCCCGACCTGCAGCGGTATCGTTCGGAGCAATCGGATGATATTCTCCGTAACCGATCGGACTGAATTTCTCCGGCTTCAAATTGGGATTCAGCAGCAGGATCTTCATGAAGTGCAGTGCCCGGTCCACGCTGAGATCCCAGTTAGACGAGTAACTGCTGTTGGAGATCGGAACATTATCCGTATGGCCCTGTACCAGGACATCATAATCCGGAAACTCCTGCAGCATATTGGAGATCGATTTCGCCAGCTGGCGCGAGTCATCCTTCACGATGGCATCACCTGATGCGAAGAGGGCGTTGTCGCTGATTGTAATCATTAGCTGGGACTGGTTCAGCTTCGTGCTAAGCAGATTCGTCAGGCCGTTATTGCTGATGTACGAATCGAACTCCTTCTTCAGCTTCTCCAGATCCTCCTGCTCCTTCTGCTTCAGCTTGGCCATTTCCGAGGTGCCCGTATTCTTGTCGACCACACTATTCATTTTATCCTTGTTTCCCTGATCCAGCTGGGTATTCGTAGGTGCGTCTGAACGGAACTCCAGCACCCCGGTGCCGCCGTTCAGAGCGGAGTTAAAGGCTGCCGCCATCTCTTCGAATTTCTTGGCGTCTGTGGCGCTCATGCCGTACAGCACGATGAAGAGGGCTACCAGCAGCGTCATCAAGTCAGAGTAGGGGAGGAGCCAGGATTCATCGGCATGCTCCTCGTGCTCCTCGTGTCTAGTCTTTTTGCTCACTGGAGCCGGCCTCCTTATCGCTCAGCTTGGCGCGTTCAGACGGAGTCAGGAATACAGACAGCTTCTGGTTGATGGCGATGGTGGATACACCGGACTGGATCGAGAGCAGGCCCTCCACCATCATCAGGCGGATCTCAATCTCACGTTTGGAGGCGCGCTTCAGCTTATTCGCCATAGGATGCCACATTACGTAACCCGTGAAGATACCGAGAATTGTCGCGATGAAGGCACCGGCGATGGCATGGGCCAGACTGTCCATATTGCTCATATCGCCAAGTGCGGCAATCAGACCGATAACGGCACCTAATACCCCGAGCGTCGGAGCATACATCCCGGCCTGGGAGAAGATCAGTGCCCCGGCTTTGTGCCGATCCTCGGTGGCATGGATATCCTCCATCAGCACATCGCGGACGAACTCCTGATCGTTACCGTCGATAATCATCCGCATGCCGTTGCGCAGGAAATTGTCCTGAATTTCGTCGACCTTGGATTCCAGTGCCAGCAGCCCTTCACGGCGGGTGATGGAGGCCCAGTCCATGAAGGTGGTAATGAGCTCGGACTTACTAACCAACTTCTGATTGATAAAAATAAGCTTGAACAGCTTGGGGACATTCTTGATTTCCGACATGGGAAAGGCCATGAGCACCGACGCCACCGTACCTAGCAGGATAATAACGTAGGCGGCCGGGTTATTGAGGCTTGTGAGCGGCGCGTGCTTGAGCATCATCCCCCAGACGACCGCGACCAGACCAAAGACTAAACCGAGTATTGATGTAATTTCCATTTATGCACCTCGTCCATGAGAATTAAGAAGTGATCTCTTTAACCGCATAATCATCCTTGAACAGCGGCGGGACACCACATACAGCCAAATGACGTATATTCTTATTTATCGACAACACTCCCTTTTTTGTGAAGTGATTTTTTCGGCTATAATGGTAAGGAAAGCTATTATTCATTGTGGGAAAACGGAGTGATTAATGTGGGTGTGAAGCATGGAAGAGAATATGGAGAGATTTTGACGGAACTGACGGAGGCCGTCGGCCGAATTTCCGACAGTTATGTTTTTTTTGAAATGGAACCGGACGAGTGGAAGGAACTGCCCCAGGAATCCAAGCAGGAGGTGTGGGAGGCCCTGGCGGAGGATCTATTCTTTGCCCTGGGGGACGAGCCGATGATTCAGGTAGGCAGCGGCGTCGTTATTTATGATAAGGACACGCACCGGATCAATATTCTGCTCGGGGAGCAGGATCTGGCATCTGTTCTGCTGGTTTAGCGGAAGCGCCTTAAAGGGCAGGATTTGTCCAGCACACCGGGCTCATGGTAAAATTGGGGTACCGTGTACTAATTTCAGGGATTGCCGAATACATTAAATCGAAAAAAAGGCCTTCATCCTGGCGCATCCCTTGGACTTTCGAAGCTGAGGGATGTTTTGTTTCAGTGACCTGGGCAGAATAGGGAAGCTGGAAGGGTCCGAAGTTTACGGTACACAGTAAGGGAGGAAAAGACAGTGCAACTGACCGAGGAAGAACTGCGCGAGCAGGTGGGTAAGCTGGAAGGCTGGAAGCTGGAACAGAATTTTATGGTGCGTAAATATATGTTTAGCGAATATATGAAAGGAATTGCCTTTGTAGACGAGGTGGCCGCCATTTCGGAGGCCTTTGATCATCATCCGCACATTACCATCGACTACAAAACGGTATTCTTGCGTCTGTCGGCAAAGGAAGAGAGCGGATTAGGCGCCCTGGAGTTCCGGCAGGCCCATGAATTCAACGAAGCCTTCGAGAAGACCCGCTAGGACACAGAAGAATATGTAGAGCTGGCCCTGCCGGAACCGCTTCGCCGGACGGGGCCTTTTTGTGTATAGGAGATCAATCCGCAGAAGGCGCCTCCAAATCCCGCTGTTTATCATACACCATGCAATAAAACGGCTTATCTCCGCTCGGTGTACGCCGCTCATAGGTATCGGTAATCGTGAATCCGCATTTACGGTAAGCTTTAATCGCCCGCTGGTTCCAGGTCAGCACCTCCAAATCAATCTCGCGGTCCGGATAACGAACCAGGGCTGCCTTGACAATCGCCTTCATAAACAGATGGCCCATTCCCTTACCGCACAGCTCAGGCTTCATACCGATGCCCAGACGGACAACCCCCTCCATCGGAAAAAGCTGCGCAAAGCCGCTCAATTCTCCGTTTCCGCTTAGTACGGACACATATTGCTCTTCACGCAGCTTCGGATCGCCGAACTCAATGCCAAGCGCCTGCATTTGCTCCCAGGGCAGCCATCCGTAAATATTATAGGGCGGCTTATAATCCCATCTGCTGATCTCTTCGGCATGGCAGATTTGCATAGGCACCACATGAAACGTTACAAGGGGACTGATCATAAGGCGCTGCCTCCCGCATTTTTAATAAAGGCCGATATAGCTATAGCTTCATTATAATTGAAGTGAAGCAACTGCCCCAAACTTCCGGTAAAAAAACTGCTGATTTTGCGGAAAATGGCAGTTACGGATGTTTGACAAATTACTGTAAGGGTAAATATGCATTATAAGGACAAAAAAACAGGATCCTTCTCAAGATTTCGGCAAAAATCCTGAAAAAGAGCCTGTTTATGTGACTGCTGAATTATTCTACATCATCGTTGTCCTGAGACTCGGAGGCTACGGCATGGTATGCGTCCGTGCTCATAATCCGTTTAGCGCCAACGTAGCGGTTGACGTAGTAGCTGTCGCTCAAAGAGCTGATCGTAACGCCGCGGCTGCTGGAAGCATGCGCAAACTTGCCTCCTCCGACATAAATGCCGACATGGGATACACCTCTACCGCTTGTATTGAAGAATACAAGATCGCCTTCACGGAGATCATCGCGGGAAATGGCTGTGCCCATTTGATACTGGGAGCCGGATTGATGAGGCAGGTTGATGCCGATCTTATCGAATACGTACATGGTGAATCCGGAGCAGTCGAAGCCATTGGTTGAGGTACCGCCGGATACGTATCTGGTGCCGATCGCCTTGTCGATTACTTTATCCATCTTGGAATCTGCGGAAGCGCTTCCCGCTCCAAGGGTGAAGAGAATAGAAATGCTTAGTGCTGCTGCCGCTAACGTCTTCTTCAAAAGTAAATACTCCTTCCAAATGCCTACGAGGTTAGCTTAAGGGTTCGGTTGAAGGTCCCCTATGACCCCTCTGTAAATAGGAGGTCAATTCACCCAAAACTGGTTCCCCCGTTTCCCCGGATGAACAGGGAACTCGGCACGACTGTTGATTAGGCTTAGCCGGTAAACAATACATGACAATTCGTTTGAAAACCGTAATTGAATAATTACAAAAATGTTACTATAAACTCACTGCGCTAATTGTAACAAAGACTTCGCCTCTTGGCAATCACTTAAAACATAGTATTGCACGGTTTTTCCATTTCGGAGACTGAAAGATGACGGAAAAGACACGCTTTTACCCTAAAATAAGTAAAAAAGAAAAATTTTCCGGGAAATTTTGCAAATTAGCGTTTCATCAAGCCGGAATAGGTGTAAAGGTAGAATAAGGAAAGAAAAAACCCGGATACGATTACGGCAATAATCGCAGTCCCGGGTCTTGTATAAGCAATGTTTGATATTAGAGGCAATGTGTCATGCGGGGTATGGTTCAATCATAAGCGACGGCTTGATAAGCCGTTGTGCTCATCACGCGTTTGGCGCCAACATAGCGGTTGGCCCAATAGGCTTGGCTAAGTGAAGTGATTGTTACGCCGCGCGAGCTGGAGGCTTGCGCGAATTTTCCATTTCCGACATAAATCCCAACATGGGACACACCGTTGCCCAAGGTATTGAAGAAGACCAGATCGCCTGAACGCAGATTGCTCTTCGATACAGCCGTACCTATGCCGAATTGCGCTTTGGAGGTACGCGGCAGGGTGATGCCCAGACTCTTGAAGACATACTTGGTAAATCCGGAACAGTCAAAGCCGGCGGTGCTCATGCCCCCGGTTTTATAGGTCGTTCCCAGGGTTGTGGTAATAACATTGTCCATCTTGGAGTCGGCGGAAGCAGTGTCCGCTCCTACGCCCAGAGTGAATACAAAGGCAAGGCCTAATGCTGTAGCGGTAAATTTCTTTTTCCAATGCTGAATTCTCAAAAGATGTTCTCCTTCCAAGGCCTGCGAGGTTAGCTTGAGGATTCGGTAGAAGTTTCCCTATGATCCCTGTGCTGCGAGATCAATTCACCCAAAATATGGTTCCCCCACTTCCCGGTGCCGGAATTAGGCGTTGTGCGCACCGAATAGTGATTTACGACGTCGTTACTTACTTAAGTATCGGAGTGTAGACAAATTAGTTTCAAAAGATTACAAAGTTGTTACTTGTACTACAGGCATCATTGTACCAGACCGTTTACGGTTTTGCAAACCTTTCGCTCATATCTTACGGCAAAAAGAGTCGCACCCTTCGTATAACCGGGGCAGCGACTCTTTTATTATGGTGAATTCATTCACGATTTATTAAGGAAATGTTTTGCTGCGCCATAAATGATACTGGGAGGCAATGCCCCACATTTTGAAAAGGGTGGTGGGCAGAGGTGACAATTGCCGGAGAACCAGGGCAGGCAGCCCGGGGAAGAACAACCCGCATATGGCGCTGAACAGCAGCATCAGGAAGCTGCCGGTCCCCAGGACGAACGAAACGGCAACGGCTTTGGGAAGCACCCGCAGAAGGGCGGGCAGCGCGGTGAAGAGCCCGGTACCCCCGGTGTAACTGAACTGCAGGTACAGCAGGATCAGACGGATCGCGTAGAGATAAAGCAGCCACGCCAGAAGGTAAGGGACGAGATTGAGCAGCAGCCTCGTATCGAGTATGCCGCTGAGCAGGCGGCTGTACATACCGGGGAGCAGCCAGTAGAGCGGAAGAGCGGCCAACAGCCATTCAGCCAGGCTGAAGACAAACACGGGGAGCCCGTACCTTTTCATCCCGGGAAAAAAGAACAAGCCCCGCTCTCCCTTGCGCTCCTGATGCAGCTCATGCAGCAGCCCGGCACGGATAAAGGGTGAGACCAGCAGTCTCAGTAAGGAGAGAATCAGCAGCAGCAAGAGCCAGCGTCTTACATCCGGATCGGCGCTCAGTGCATGCTGGCCTTCAATATAGTAGAGCAGTCTTCCGAGCATGCTGCCTCCGGCATCGGCATCGGGATACCGCAGCAGCACGGGCACAACGGCGGAACGGACGAAACGGTACAGGAAATAGCCCCAGAAGAGCCGGTAAATGAACAGCAGAATCAGGATATAAAATTGTTCCTTCACGCTGCGCCAGCCGCAGGTTATCGCAATTTTCACCATTCTCACCTCACCAGACCAGAGTTCCGAGCATAGTTTCAAGCAACTGCGTTACACTAAGCGTCCAGCGGGAAAGCGACTTGGGTTCAAGCTCCGCCAGTCTGAAGTTGTTGAGATGTCTGTTCTCCAGAAGAACGGAATGGTCCGGGTCCATCTCTACAGAGATCAGCGGCGCTTTGTAAGACAGGCGGAATTCCGTCTTCGGGGTATTACCTGTCCAATTCTGCCGGATGGTGTAGCCGTCGGAGAAGGTGAATTTAATCGGCACATTCCCGTATAGGCTGCCTTTATTGCTGATTTGCACTGAAGCTTCATAACGGGAGCCCTCCGGACGTCCCTTGTTGACGGAGCTGCGGATATTATCGACGGCAAAGTCGGGGGAACCGTCGCCGTAAATATACTGGTCGAAATAGGCTTGCCAGCTTTGTTTGGTCACTTTCTCGACAATGCGCTGAAAATCCTCGGTGGAAGGATGACGGAAACGGTATTTGCGGGTGTAGGCCGACAAAATGGCATCCATCGTCTTGGTGCCGGCCTGCCGCTCAATATCCTTTAGCACAAGCTTACCGCGGATGTAAACATTCCGGGCATACGCTTCATTGGATCTATACTTCCAGGCCTCCAGCTTCAGGGGCTGCGGGGAACCCACCAGGCTGGCCTGCAGCGGCAGGTTCGTGGTGATCCCGTACTCCTGCTCCATCAGCCGGTCTTCGGCGTAGGAAGTGAATGCTTCGTCCAGCCAGGCTTCCTCGAATTCATTGCTGGCCAGCATGCCGTAGAAATATTGGTGGCCGATTTCGTGGATAACGGTGCGTTCCAGTGAAGTCCCGGGTTCGGCTTCAGCCGCTGCAAAGGCCGTAACGAGCGTGGGATATTCCATCCCTCCGGCGCCGGCTGCCCCCGCAGGCGGGACGACTATGGATAAAGTAGAGTACGGATAAGGGCCGTACCACTTGCTGAAAGCGGTCAATGCGGCTTTGGCGGCTTGGAAATACCGCTCCTGCAAATCCTTGTGCAACGGGTCCAGATAGAGCTTGATTCTTACTCCGGGCACCTGCGGGGCGGAGAAGGCTTCCTCGGCGACGATAAAATCAGGGGATGCGGCCCAGGCGAAATCATGCACATCATCCGCATAGAACTGATAGATCTTCCGGTCTTGCTGGATCTTCGGGCTCTTGACCGGAAAGCCGGTGGCTCCCACGATGTAATTGGCAGGCACCGAAAGAGTCACATTGTAAATGCCGAAATCGCTGTAGAATTCCGAGTTGCCGTGGTATTGATGGAGGTCCCAGCCTTCCTCTTTGACACTGCGCGTCCCTCGCGGCTCATACACACTCAGCTTGGGGAACCACTGGCCGGCCATGACAAAATTACCGGAGACGCCCATGCGGGCAAATACCTTGGGCAGCTTGACCTCAAACTGCAATTTAAGCGTGACGCTCTCTCCGCCGTTTACCGGCTGCGGCAGATGGACCTTGACGAGAGTCCGGTCATGAACATTTCCGTCATCCGGCTGCACATATTGCATGCGCTGCATCAGAGATACACCTTCAGTGGTGCGCAGATCGCTGATTGTCATTCCGCCGTATCCCCCGGCAGGCATGGCATCGCCGCGCAGCTCACCGCCCGACTCCTTCATGAAGGTCGTGTCATCGGAGGCGAAGGCATTCGGATAGAGATGAAAATACAGCTCCTGTACCGGCTGCTGCCCCGGGTGTGTCCAGGTTACCGTCTCCGTCCCGCGTAAGGTGCCGCTTTCCTGCAGAAGCTGAACGTCGATGTGGTATTCAGTCACCCGCTGGCTCAGGGCTTCGGAGACCGGAAGCGGGGTGCTCTCGGGAAGCTTGGACTGTGCCGGCTTGGGGGATGCGGCCTTGGCAGGCGCCCCGGCCGGGGACTTGGCCTTATCCGGCGCAGCGGCAGACTGGACCGCCGGGCTAAGGCCGGGTAACGCCCACACAGCGGTACCGAGCAGGGTGAGGGCGGACAAGGCTGCCATGATAACAATAGATTTCAATGCACGTGGCTTCATACAGTTATTCCTCCCGTGACAAGCTTCTACGGGATGTATATGTTTGCATTCGCCGCATTATTAGCTAAAATTAAATTATTAGCGAGAGGGAAGGATGTGCACATGTGGATAACATACAACCGGAGGGCAAGAAGCAGATTGCCTTAAACATTGTGAATGCAAAGAGTAAACATAAAGGCTTCGGCGCCGGCTCCATTGACCTGAACAACGTATCGCCGGTCATTATTGACGGCGGTGAAGCGGTTATCGACATCGGTGCCATGCATGCCAAGAGCAAGGTGGAGAAGGGCATCAAGTTCTCGATGAACCGGGAGGATGTCCCGAACGGCCGTCAGGTCTGGGTGGCCTGGGTTGCTGTAGACCGTACACCCGAGGGGCAATTCTATGGCGGGGTTACCGCCTGTGAAATGTGGATCGATACAGAAGCACGCCGGGGCTGGAAGATCTTGGCTGACCATGTAAACAAGCTGGATGCAGCCCTGAAGCGGAAGATTATCGTGGAAGGATTGAGTGCGGAGAATAAGGCCGCGCTGAAATCGCTGCTTATTGCCCACAATGAAGACTGGTGGAAGGCTTCTTCCGAAGAATTGAAGGCAGCATTGGCAGACTGAGCGGAATACCGCCGCCCGAATGCCAACATAAAGGCTTGGCCGCAGATGAACGGCCAAGCCTTTGTGTTGTCCATTCGCTGTATAGTTGGACGGTCTGATAATTGAGTAAGCGGTTACACTTTACCTGCAGCGCTCAGCTTGCGCTTGAGCTGGCTCACCCGCGCCTGGCTGATTCCCAGGACGTCGGCCAACTCCTTCTGGTTAGCGTATGGATGCTCCGCCATTGCTTTCTCAAGCTTCAGACTCATTTCTTCCGTCTTGGAACGGCGTCCGCCGCGGCTGGGCTCGGTGCTCTCCTCCGCAAAGCGCGGTGCCGGCACGGACTCCCCTTCCTCATGGCGGTGGGGGTCGCCTAGCTCCCTCAGACAGCTGTTGCAAATAAACTGGTCTTTATAATAGGTTACATGATCAAGGCTTCTGCAGAACGTGCATTCAGTAGAGGTGTACTTGCGGAGCACAATAACTTCATCGTCCAGGATGAAAAACTCGATCGGATCCCCGATATCGATATTGCGGGTCATTCGGATTTCTACGGGAACCACAATTCTGCCAAGGCTGTCTAAACTCCGGATCATGCCTGTATCCTTCATCTCATGTCCCTCATTTACAACATTTATTTTTTTATGTGGATATCATTGATTATAACAGTAATTGTCAGATTAGAATATGGGGAAAGCGCATTCAAAGGCCTGGTTCTGCAATATTTTTTTATTCTGCGCAAACGGCAAAAGCCACAGCGTTCGGGTATCCGAGAGCTGTGGCTGAATTGGGGTTCTTAGTCCTATACCCGGCTATAGCACCGGCCGAAACATTAATTATATAAATTAATACGGAGCCCACTTTATCTCCTGTTTGTCCCGTACCGAAACGAAGGGATTGTCGCATAAATAGAACCGCCAGGGCAGCTTCTCAAATTCCCCGGCATAAGGGATATTAATACGCGGAGCCTGCACAATGTCCAGGCTCTGCGGCGGGTCGCCCTGCTCCAGCCAAAGGGGTCCGCCGGCCTGATCCAGGCGAAGGCCGTTCAGGCTCTTGTCGACCCTCAGCGCACGGCACAGCTTGCCGGGGCCGTCCGACAGTCCGGCCGGCTTCTTCAGAGCCGTGCCGCGGTATAGGGCCATGAGTGCCGCGTCGGCCGGGGTTAGGGGCTCTACGGCGCGGATCAGTACTGCCTGGGGGTCATCCCTTTCCCCGGTGACGACATTCAGGCAGTGGTACATGCCATAAATCAGATATACATAAGATGTTCCCCCCGCGCTGAACATCACTTCTGTCCTGGGGGTCCGCCGCCCGCCGTAGGCATGGCTCCCTTTGTCTTCCCTGCCGCCGTAGCTCTCCGTCTCCACGATGCGGCAGCGGATCTCCCCGTCCTCCGTACGCCGCACAAGATGCTGTCCAAGGAGCAGCGGGGCGGCCTGCAGTGCGGGGAGCCGGTAGATTTCGGAGGACAGCAGCGGCCCGTGCTGTGCGTCTCCCTGGCTCTGGCTTCCATTCATCGGCTTCACGGCACCTTTCACGGCGCAGCGGACGAGGCCTGCTGCGCCTTACGCTTTGTCCCATCGTAACCCAGGAGCCGGATGGCCTGCAAGGCAGCCTAATTCATCCACCAGCGCTTAATGTCCCGCCAGAGCGAATGCTCTTCTTCAGCAGGAGCGGCTTTTGCCGGCGTTTGTTCCTCCCCGGAGGAAGCTTGGCCCTCTTCACCGTGTTCATCGCAGTATTCCTTCGGCTCAGTGCCGCTGATGAAGGTCTCCAGCTCTTTCTCGGGGCAGGCGGCCGTAGCGAGCTTGCCTGACTGCGGATTAATATAGACGCTGACGACGCCGTCGGGAATCGGAAAGATTTTGGGCGGCACATTCTCCAGCGCCTTCTCTGTAAACTCGGCGAAGATGGGGGCGGCACGCCGCCCGTCTGTTGTGGAGATCTCCCGGCCCTTGTCATAGCCCACCCACACCGCCGTGGCCAGCTCCGGCGTGAAGCCCACCATCCAGCCGTCTGTATCGGTAGTGCCGGTCTTGCCCGCAACCGGGCGCTTAATAATCGAGGCTACACGGTTGCCTGTTCCGCCGCTTTCGAACACGCCCTCCATCAGCCGGGTCAGCACGTAGGAGGCACCCGGCTCCACGATCTGCTCGCCCTGCGGCTGCGGGGCCTCATATAGAAGCTTGCCGTTGCTGTCGGTAATCTTCAGAATCGCAGTCACCGGATATTTAACGCCTCCGCCGCCGATGACGGCATAGGCTGAGGCCATTTCCAGAGGGCTGACCGGCGAGGTGCCGAGGGCCAGGGAGGGCACGCTTTGCAGCGGGCTGCTGATTCCCATCCGGACGGCCATTTCAGCCACCTGGTCGGCCCCGATCTTCATAATCGTGTTGACGGCATAAATATTATCCGAAGCAGCGATAGCCTGGCGCATATTGATCTCACCCAAGTATTTATCACCGAAATTCCGGGGCTGATACGTCTTGCGGTTGTTGTCATAGTGGAAGAGGGTCGGCTGGCTGTTGAACACGGACAGGCTGGTCATCTCCTTTGAAGACAGCGCCGTAAGATACATAACCGGCTTAAAGGACGACCCTGGCTGGCGTGTCGTGGCCAAGGCATGGTTGAACTGGTTGGTCCGGTAGTTTTTGCCGCCGACCATCGCCTTGATATGGCCGCTGCGCGGATCGACGGATACCAGTGCCGTCTCCAGCTCGCTCTGTGCGTCCATTCCTTTGCGGACCGCTTCTTCGGCAGCCTGCTGCATGTCCGGATCGAGTGTAGTGTAGACCCGGAGTCCGCCCTGCTCCAGCTCATCGGTGCTGATGTTCAGAAGCTGCAGCACCTGTGCGCGGACATAGTCTCGGAAATAGGGGGCGAGGGCTGCCGTCTCCTGGCTTCCCCGGGGCTTAAAGGCCAAGGTCTCGCCGGAGGCGGCTAAAGCCTGCTCAGCCGTAATATCGCCGGTATCGACCATAGACGACAGGATAATGCCCTGACGTTTCTTGGCGTTCTCCATATGGTTATACGGCGAATAATAAGTCGGGCCCTTGGGGATGCCTGCGAGCATCGCACTTTCAGCGAGGTCCAGCTCTGCAGCCGGCTTACCGAAATACATCTGGGCGGCGGCTTCGATGCCGTAGGCCCCGTGACCGTAATAAATCTCGTTAAGGTACATGTTCAAAATTTCGTCCTTGCTGAACTTCATCTCGAGCTGCATGGTATAAAGGGCTTCCTTGGCCTTGCGTGTCCAGGTTTTTTCATGGGTCAGATAGAGATTGCGCGCCAGCTGCTGGGTTAAGGTGCTCGCTCCCTGCGAGCGTTCGCCCGATTCCAGATTGGCCAATACGGCCCGCCCCATGCCCTTCATATCGAAGCCGACATGCCCGTAGAATTTCCGGTCTTCCACAGCCAGCGTTGCCTTGATCAGGAGCGGCGATATCTGCGCAAGCTCCACCGGATCACGGCTGCGCCCATCACTGGTGAATGCAGCCAGCACCTCGCCCCGGGAGTCCAGCAGCTTCGAGCGGATGTCGTCCCCGAGAGGCGGCAGCGGCTTTTGATACAGATATACCAGCAGGCCCCCTGTAGCAAGAAGACCCAGCACGGCCGTGACGGACAACAACCGGAGGATTCGGCGGTGAGGGCGGCTGCGGCCCTTGGTTTTAGCAGATTCATGCGGCATGCGCGTTCGGGCTCCTTTCACCATCGGTTACTTCCATTATGGGGTAGGACAGGAAGAGATATTCACGGTGCCGGACATGTGAATAATTTGTCTCTCTTTTGTTGCCGCCTGGAAGTGGAACTGGCAGCGGGAGGGGAGTATAACAGAGAAGTGCGTAAGAAAGGGTAATTACATTCTAGGAGGTGTTACCATGAACAAGATGAATACTTTACGGAACAAGACGGTAACGCTGCTGCTCGCCGGACTATTGTCCGTCAGCCTGGGGAGTGCCGCTGTACCGGCGCAGGCGGCGGCTTCGGCACCTGCCTGCGGCAGCGGTGACCACGGGCTGCTGCAGCAGCTGCAGGCCAAGCAGGCGGCTGATGCCGGAGGGTTAATGTTTAATGATATCAGCTTTCTCAGCGGCGATACGGGCCGGGCAGCCGGCAACGGCTTCATGGTCGGAACGTCGGACGGGGGATGCCAATTCCAGACGATTTATGAAGGACAATGGAATTTCCGGCAGATTTCGTTTCCCGACAATGTCCACGGCTGGGCCCTGGCTTCCGTGCAGGATGGCTCGGCGAGCTATCTGATTGCCACTTCAGACGGCGGAACGACCTGGAAACGTCTGGGGCAGCAGGCAGTCACCTTCGAACGGATCGAGTTTCAGGACAGCAAGCACGGCTTCGGCTACAACCGGAGCTCGACGTATTATACAGCCGACGGCGGAGCAAGCTGGAGCCGCATTTCGACTCCGGCCAATACCCGGGGCGCGGAGTTTACCGACCGGAAGCGCGGCTGGGCGGTTGTAGTGGCTCCGGGAGAAGGCTACCGGGTCATGAAGACCGTGAACGGAGGCCAGAGCTGGAGCCTCGCATTCAAGGCGAAATACGCCTATCCGGAATATGGGCGGGTATATGCCGAAGGCGCTCAGGTGTACGCGCTGCTCTATGGAGGAACGGGTATGTCCCAGACCTCATATTCGCTGTATGCCAGCGCCGACAGTGGAGCGCACTTTAAACGGGTCATAGCGGAGTCAACGGCTGGCGGCGGAGCTGCTCCGGGCAGCGGCCAGGCCCAGCACACCTCCGGGCCGGCTTCCGGCAAACCGGGCAACATGCAGCTTGTGGACGGAAGCACAGCCTTTCTTGTCGGGTATTCTCCAGCCGGGGAACAGGTGGCGGTAGGCCGCACATTTAACGGGGGCAAAGACTGGACCAATCTTCCGGCTATAGATGCATATGAAGGCATAATCTCTTTTGTGGATAAGCAGAAGGGCTGGCTGGCGGCGAGAGGACCGGAGGGCAGTACTCTATATGCGACAGCGGACGGCGGGGCAAGCTGGAAGGCCAAGCTTACCTTTAAAGACACAGAATAACGCTCAAAGCTATTGAATAGTTGTGTTATAGCGGCTCCCTTGCTGGGGCCGCTTTTTGGTCGGGGCTCATGCCAGGCGGATTGAACCGGTAATCCTGCAATTGTTGAGCAGGGTGAATCGGCCGCGCCAACCGGTCATGTGTGCTTTTGCCCGCCGGTATGGTAAAATTTTAGTTACTTTAAAGTCCGCAAGGAAAAACCGCTAGGAGGAGTACTTCCATGACGATTCGTGTATCTGCTGTGCAGTATCATTTACATACCATAGCTTCCTTCGAGGAGTTTGCCGCCCAATGCGAGCATTATATCCGGACGGCCGATGAATACAGCGCCGATTTTGTGCTGTTTCCCGAATTTCTGACCACACAGCTGATGTCCATCGGAGACGGGCAGGGTCATGCCTTGACCATTGAGGATCTGCCGCAGTTTACGGAACGTTACCGCGGGCTGTTCTCCGGATTCGCCCGCACATACGGCATGCATATTATCGGAGGCACCCATGTGCTGCGCAGAAACGGCAAGCTCTACAATGTGGCGCATCTCTTTTATCCGGATGGCCGGATTGCCGAACAGGCCAAGCTTCATATTACGCCAGCAGAGGTCGAAGGCTGGAATATGGGAGCGGGCGAGGGTCTTGAAGTGTTTGAGACAGATAAAGGCACCATCGCCATGCTGACCTGCTATGATATTGAATTTCCGGAGATTGTGCGGATGGCCCGGGCCAAGGGGGCAGATGTCATCTTCTGCCCGTCCTGCACGGATGACCGCCACGGCTTTCACCGGGTCAGATACACGAGCCACGCCCGGACAATCGAGAACCAGGTTTATGTGGTACTGACGGGCACGGTGGGCTCCTTGCCGACAGTGGACCTGATGCGTGCTAACTTTGGTCAGGCCGCGGTGATTACTCCGAACGACATCCCTTTCCCGCCGCAGGGGCTGCTGGCCGAGGGCGAGATTAATTCGGACATGATCATCACAGCTGATTTGGATCTGGAGCTGTTGTACCGCGTGCGCGACAAGGGCTCGGTAACCACCTGGCGCGACCGGAGAACAGACCTGTATACGGACTGGTCTTAGGGGAGGCGCCGAATGTATTACAAATCCTTTTACGCGTTTGACGGCAAGACTCCTGTACCTGCAGTGATCCGCCAGTATAATGAAGAAGATTTTGCCGAACTGATCGTCATCCAGGCTGAAGCATTTCCGCCTCCTTATCCGGCCGAATCGTTATGGAACCGGGAGCAGCTGCTGAATCATGTAACGCTTTTTCACGAAGGCGCGTTAGCTGTGGAGGTCAACGGAGAGCTGGCCGGCTCGGTGACTGCTCTGAAGATTCATTATGAGCCGGGCACCGCGGATTCGCAGCACTCCTGGTCGGAAGTGACGGCAGACGGCTACCTGACCACCCATAAACCGGACGGCAACGCCCTCTATATAGCGGATCTGTGTGTCCGTCCCAAGTACCGCAAGCTGGGGCTGGGCAAGGAGCTGGTCCAGTCCCTGTATCACGTGGTTGTCCAGCAGAAGCTGGAGCGGCTGCTGGGCGCCGGGCGCATGCCGGGATATCACCTGCAGACGGCGGAGATGAGCGCGGAAGCCTATTTGCAGGCGGCAGTGGCCGGAACGCTGGCCGATCCCGTCATCACCTTCCTGCTGCGCTGCGGGCGTACGCCGGTCGGTGTAATCCCGGATTATCTTGATGATGAAGAATCGTGTAATTATGCGGCGCTCATGGAGTGGCGCAATCCGTTTGCCCATACTAACTGAAACCCGGAGGAGATCATCTTATGGAATATGTGCGCATCAACAGTATTGAGGACCCGTTGTTCATTCAAGTGCATCAGCTGCTATCTGAGGTGTTCCCGGCGGAGGAAGTGCTGGAATACGGCCTCTGGAAGGAGCCGCTGGAAGACCCGGACATCCGGGTGTTCGCCGCTGTTCAGGATGGGGTAGTCGTGGGTACGACGGAATACCGTTACTATTCCGACTGGAACGTGGCGATGACCGATTTCACGATCATCGGCAGGGAAGGCCTGGGCATCGGCCGCTTCCTCGCCCAGAGCCGGCTGAAGGATCTGCAGCAGCTGGCCAGCGGCAAAGGAAGCGGAGCGCTGTACGGGATGTTCGCAGAAATATATGATCCTTACCGTGTTAAGGGGCATGAATTCGGCGGCATTAAGCCGATGGACCCGTTCGTACGCAGGGAAGTACTGTCTCACCTCGGTTATAAGCGGATCGGGTTTCCTTATGTGCATCCGTCCTGGCAGGGCGACGGCGAAGCCGTTGCCGGGCTGGACCTCTGCTTCATGCCGCAGGATGACGAGCAAACGCAGCTTGAAGCGCAGCTTGTGGCTGATTTCCTGACCCGCTATTACGCGGTGCTGGAGAATAAGCCGCAGGAATGGCTGGATATGGTCACTCGGCTGCGCACCCAGGATAAGCTGCCCCTGCTTCCGATCTGACAATGACTGATCACAGGGTAACTTTCTGGGGCTCCAAATTCAGCATTGAATTGCCCGTGTGAACTGGATATAGTGTACAATGGGAAAGCGGATGAGCCTTCTGGCAGGAGCTGTGCGCCAGCAGAGCCCCTTAGGGAAGGGTCATCAATTACTGCAAGACACACAAGCGATGAACAAGCGAGGAACACGAGATGCCTGAAATACAGCCGGATAAATATAAAGTCGCCATTACTCTGGAGAGTACGCAGAATGGGGAGCGCAGTATTCTTAAGGCAGAGGGAGAAGCCGTTGCCAAGGGTGAGGTGCTGTATATCCGTTATGAGGAAATCCAGCAGGGACCGCAAGGAGAGCAGGTATCCGTCCGCACGACGCTGAAAGTATCTGCGAACGGATTAAAGCTGATCCGCCACGGCGGAGTGGAGTCCGAGCAGTCTTTCACGCCGGGAACCCGCCAGCCGGGATTCTACCGTTCACCCTACACCCAGTTCAATCTTTCAACGGACACCCGCAGGCTCGATATTGTCCGCAGCGGCCGTTCACTGACGGTCTCCTGGGACTATGAGCTTTATGTATATGAAGCATTATCAGGGGAATTCGCGATCAGTATGCAAATACAGGAGGAAGCACAATCATGACACAATCATTAAATCCGCTTCAGCTGGCCCATGAACGGGTCAAAGAAGCAATCGCCCAAGCGGTGGTCGCCGCCGGCCTGGTGGCGAGAGAGGACCTGCCCGCTATAACGCTGGAGGTTCCCAAGGATAAATCACACGGTGATCTGGCCACGAACGCCGCCATGCAGCTGACCAAGCTTGCCAAACGCAACCCCCGCCAGATTGCCGAGGCGATCATCGAGCATCTGAGCACGGAAGGCGCTTCTATCGAGAAGGCGGAAATTGCCGGACCGGGCTTTATCAACTTCACGCTCTCCAAGAGCTACCTCTACCCGGTGATTGCGCTTGCTGCCGAGCAAGGCGACAATTACGGCCGCATTGACGTGGGAGCAGGCAAGAGAGTGGAGATGGAGTTCGTCAGCGCCAATCCGACCGGCAGCCTGCATCTGGGCCATGCCCGCGGCGCCGCCGTCGGCGATGCGCTCTGCAATCTGCTGGATTTCGCCGGCTATGAAGTGACGCGCGAGTATTACATCAACGATGCGGGCAACCAGGTGGTCAATCTGACCAGATCGATTGAAGCCCGTTATCTCCAGGAGCTGGGCCAGGAAGCCGAAATGCCGGAAGACGGCTATCACGGCGAAGACATCAAGGGCTTCGCCAAGGAGCTGGTAGCCGAGCAAGGCGAGGCTCTCCTTGAGATGGCGCCGGGTGACCGCGCAGCCTTCCTGCGCAGTTACGGCCTGACCAAAGAGCTGGACAAGATCAAACGCGATCTCAGCCGCTTCCGCGTCAACTTCGATATCTGGTTCAGCGAAACCTCGCTGTACGAGAACGGACAGGTCCTGCGTGCACTCGATGAGCTGCGCGAGCGGGGCGAGGTATATGAGAAGGACGGGGCAACCTGGCTGAACACAACCAAATACGGCGACGACAAGGACCGCGTGCTGATCAAGAATGACGGCACCTACACCTACCTGACGCCGGACATTGCTTATCACAACGATAAATATCTCCGCGGCTATGATACCATGATCAATATTTGGGGCGCCGATCACCACGGTTATATCCCGCGTATGAAGGCAGCCATGTCCGCACTTGGCAACGATCCAGACAAGCTGGTGGTACTGATCGCCCAGATGGTCAGCCTGTTCCAGAACGGCGAGAAGGTCAAGATGTCCAAGCGGACCGGTAAAGCGGTAACGATGGAGGACCTGATGGAAGAGGTGGGCCTCGACGCCATCCGCTATTTCTTCACGATGCGCAGCATGGACTCGCATCTGGACTTTGACATGGATCTGGCGATTTCGACCTCCAACGAGAATCCGGTCTACTATGTGCAGTACGCGCATGCGCGGATTTGCAGCATCTTCCGTCAGGCGGAAGAGCAGGGCATCGTGCTGCCGGAGCTGTCAGGACTCGACTTCTCCAAGCTGACGGCTTCCCACGAATACGAGCTGCTGCGCAAGATCGGCGAACTGCCGGCCGAGATCGCTATCGCTGCGGACAGCTATGCTCCGCACCGTCTGATCCGGTACGTTTACGATCTGGCTTCCCTGTTCCACAGCTACTACAAAGCCGAGCGCGTCATCACCGAGGACAGCGCCCAGACGCTGGCCCGTCTCGCGCTCCTGGGCGCCACGCGCACGGCGATTGCCAACGTGCTGCGCCTGGTCGGCGTTACCGCGCCGGAGCGCATGTAACGCTAGGCGCACAAGCCAAAGCCCCGCCCTCCCGCTTGCCCGGGAGGACGGGGCTTTGCTGCGCCTTGGCCGCGCGGCGCTAGGCCTTGGCCACGCGCCGCCTGGCCCGCACGCCTGCGCGCAGCAGGCGCAGGGCATCGGCTGCGCCGCCGCCGAGGGACGAGCGGCGCTGGCCCTTGCGCAGCCGCAGCGGCATGGCCGTGCGGCGCAGGAGCAGCTTCAGCTCCCGCGGCGATACGCCGGGGCGCAGGGCGAGCAGCAGTGCGGCGGCTCCCGTGACATGCGAGGTCGCCATGGAGGTGCCGCTCATCTCTTTGTAGCCCTCCTTCAGCCAGCAGGAGGGCACGCTTTCACCAGGACCGTACACATCGATGTACGGTCCGCGGTTGCTGAAGGCCGCGACGCGGTGCCTTCGGTCCAGAGCGCCGACGGCAATGGCCTCGGGATAGCGGGCCGGATAATCCCCGCCCCGCTTGCCGTCATTGCCGGAGGAGGCGATGATGGCGATGCCGGCCCGGTAGGCCTTGATCACCACATCATGGAGCGCCTTGCTCCGCGTCTTCATGCCGAAGCTCATATTGATAATATCGATCTTGTTCTGTACGCACCAGTCGATACCCAGCACAATGTCCGAGACATAGGCCGAGCCGTTATGGTCGAAGGCTTTGACCGGATAGATCAGCGAGCGGGGCGCCACTCCCATCATGCCGCGGTTGCCGCCCGCCGCCGCAAGCGTGCCGGCAATATGCGTGCCGTGCCCGTTGTCGTCGAGCGGCAGCATGCCGCGGTGCAGCAGGTTGACGCCCGCAGCGAGCGAATGCTTGAGGTCGGGGTGCCTGTAATCTGCTCCTGTATCGATAACACCGATCTTCACATGTACACCCGTTGACTTGGACCAGGCCTGCGGGGCATGAATAGCTTTGACGCCCCAGGGCATAGCGGCGGTTTCGCTCTTCTCTCCGGCAAGCGCATGAACCTGAATGCGCAGGTCCTCTTCTATACATACTGCGCCTGCATATTTGACCATCAGCTTCTCGGCGCCGGGTCCAGGCACAAAAAAGGCCCGTATCAGCGGAGCCACCTGAATCCGCCCCACCCCCGCCCGCTTGGCCTTCAGCAGCTTCAACTGGGACAGCGCGCCGGCATAGTGGCGGGCATCATTAAAGGTGACGATGCGCCGCTCAGCATGATGGGGGGCAGCCGACATCTCTTCAAGCAGCATCTGCCAAAATCCGTAGTAATCCATAGGTTACGCCGTCCCCTCCTCGGTGCCGTGCTGACATATTGTATGAAGAGAGGCATATGTCTGAATGGGAACTTGCCCTTTTTTAAGGAAATAGGCTGCCCTTCGTGTCAAAAAACTGCGCCGTACATAAAATAAAGAAGAGGGCGCAGGTTCTCTATTGCAACATCCCGTAAGGAGCCATTCCTTGGCGTGGATACAGTCATGTGCGGAGGGCTTCCCTCCGCCTTTTTCTCGTAACCGCACTCATAGGTCGGATAAGCTCCCGGTGCAGGGTTATTTTACGATTGCATGACTTCTCCGGATTTGGCCTGCATTTCGCTTGCAATTTGCTTCTAAATAGGTTTTACTTAGGTTTGTTAATGGATATTATGAAATAGAGATTAACGGTAATGTGATCAATGCGTGAGAGGAAGTGTCCTTTAGTGAGTACGCCACTCAATTTGAAGCTGGACCCTGAGAAGATTAGAGAAATGCCGATGGTCGATCTGGCCTTCCTGGTTCTTAAAGCGGCCAATACACCTTTTTATTACCGTGACCTGATGGTCGAAGTGGCCAAGCTGCGCGGTATGACAGAAGAAGAAACCAATGATACAATTGCCCAGTTATATACCGAGATCAATATTGACGGGCGTTTTGCCTGCGTCGGCACCAACCTGTGGGGCTTGAAGCGCTGGTATCCGCTGGAACGTTCTGATGATCCTGTCGGTAACTCCAAGCGTCCACGTATCATCAACGACGAAGACGACGATCTGGAAGACGACGACTTCACCGAAGACGACGACAGCTACGCTTCCGACGAAGAGGATTTCGACGCCATCGACGAAGACCGCGACGACCTTTACTCCGACGATGACAGCGAAGAGGACGTTGACGATGAAGTAGTGCTGGATGACGAAGACCTCGACGAAGAAGAAGAGGAAGAAGAGGAAGACGAGAACTCTGACGCGGATAGCGAAGAGGACGAGAACGACGAATATTAGAATATCGCGATAAGCTCAAAAACGTCCCTTGACATGCGTTAGTGCAGTCGAGTAAACTATTGCATGGGCTTATCATGAAAGTTAATATTGTTTCGAATTCAAAAAGTGCCCCGGCTCTACGGGTGTCACTTTTTTGTTTTTTTTGGGTGCCAAGAAACGCGGTTTTCCATAAATTTGCGGGAGGACGCTTTTATTTTTTTGGTGGCGGAAGCAACTTTGAAGTTCCCCGTGTTGACGATGGAAAAAAGGGTTACGATAAACAAAAGCGTCGCCTGAATTTCTGGACTTTATTTAGGAGGGTTTTACAGTGACAAAGTATATTTTTGTAACGGGTGGCGTTGTGTCTTCCCTTGGCAAAGGCATCACCGCCGCTTCGCTGGGCAGATTGCTCAAGAACAGAGGGCTTAAGGTAACGATTCAGAAATTTGATCCTTACATTAATGTAGACCCTGGAACCATGAGTCCTTATCAGCATGGCGAAGTGTTTGTAACCGACGATGGGGCGGAAACGGATCTGGACCTGGGCCATTATGAGCGGTTTATTGATATCAACCTGTCCAAGAACAGCAATGTTACAACAGGCAAGATCTATTCCTCCGTTATCAGCAAAGAGCGCCGCGGCGAATATCTGGGCGGAACGGTACAGGTCATCCCGCATATTACGAATGAAATCAAGGAACGTGTATTCCGTGCAGGCCGCGAGACCGGCTCCGATGTGGTCATTACCGAAATCGGGGGAACTGTAGGCGATATCGAGAGCTTGCCATTTATGGAAGCGATTCGTCAGATCAAGAGCGACATCGGCCGTGAGAATGTAATGTACATCCACGTTACCCTGATTCCTTACATCAAAGCAGCGGGTGAAGTGAAGACGAAGCCGACGCAGCACAGCGTCAAGGAGCTGCGGAGCATCGGGATTCAGCCGAATGTGATCGTGTGCCGTACAGAGTATCCTTTAACCGAAGATATGAAGGCCAAGCTTGCATTATTCTGCGACATTGATGCGAATGCAGTGGTTGAATGCCGCGACGCTTCCACACTGTACGAGGTTCCGCTCAATCTGCGCGATGAAGGGTTGGACGAGATTGTCGTTAACCATCTCAAGCTGACTACGCCTGCGCCGGATATGCGTGAGTGGGAGAGCATGCTGGGACGGATCCAGAACCTGGAGAAGACCGTTGAGATTGCGATGGTCGGTAAATATGTGGCCCTGCACGATGCCTACCTGAGTGTAGTGGAGTCCCTTTCACATGCCGGGTTTGCTGCGGACAGCGAAGTCAAGATCCGTTGGGTGGACGCTGAGCTGGTTACCGACGAGAATGTGGGCGAATTGCTTGGCGGTGTTGGCGGGATCCTCGTTCCCGGTGGCTTCGGCGACCGTGGTATCGAAGGCAAAATCTCGGCTATCCGCTATGCCCGTGAACAGAAGGTGCCATTCTTCGGTATCTGCCTGGGCATGCAGGTATCGGTTATCGAGTACGGCCGTTCCGTACTGGGCCTTACCGGCGCGAACAGCTCGGAGATCGATCCGGCTACTCCGCATCCGCTGATCGATCTTCTGCCTGAACAGAAGGATATCGAAGATATGGGAGGCACCATGCGTCTGGGCCTTTATCCGTGCAAGCTGTTGCCGGACTCGCTGGCCATGTCGTGCTACGACGACGAATTGGTATATGAACGCCACCGTCACCGTTACGAATTTAACAATGCATACCGTGATGAGATCGAGAAGGCCGGTCTGGTCATCTCCGGAACATCGCCGGACGGTCGTCTGGTGGAAATTGTCGAGCTCCCGGGACATCCTTGGTTCCTGTCGGTACAGTTCCATCCGGAGTTCACTTCCCGTCCGAACCGTCCGCAGCCGCTCTTCCGTGAATTTGTCAAAGCTTCCCTCAAGCATTCCGAACAGCTGTAAACATCTGATCATCGCTGCCACAGCATGTGGACTAAAGGAGCCCCGGACGGGGCTCTTTTAGAAAGGCGATCCTCTCCGACCTTCCTGTCGACGGCAAATCCTTTCTTTTTTTTCATAGAATATCTGGGAAAACTCATACATTAACTGGAATTGATGTACGCATTTTAACCAATTAGCAGGAATTTGACTGGAAAGCACGAATAATAGGTTTCGTGTAGATATTTTGGTTGGGGGCCGTTAGCTGTGCAAGGACGCGGTAAAGACAATCTGCCTTATATCTGGGAGGGTATGATATGGAAAAAAAGAAAGTGTTAATTGTCGACGATCAGAACGGGATCCGAATTCTTCTCATGGAAGTCTTTAACAGCGAAGGGTACGCCACATATCAGGCGGCTAACGGAAAAACGGCACTGGATATCGTCCGCAGTGAATCCCCAGATTTGGTTCTGCTCGATATGAAAATTCCGGGAATGGACGGGCTGGAGATTCTGAAGCATTTGAAAGAGATTAACCCGGCGATCAAAGTCATTATGATGACGGCTTACGGCGAGCTTGATATGATCAAGGAAGCGACCAAGCTGGGCGCGCTTATGCATTTTACCAAGCCGTTTGATATCGATGAAATGCGGGTGGCCGTAAATATGCACTTGCATAACAATTCTGTGGACCAATGCAGCTAGCGTTTTAATCCTGCAGGAATGAAGCCAGGCGCCCCAGCTTCCATTGTTTGGATGGCGGTGCTTATGGACAAAATAATAGGGACCGGTGTGCCTCTAAGCGGGCTGGATGGATATCGTCCCACCGGGACGTTTTTTTGCGTGTCCTATTTAGTATTTAACACAGGATGTGCTATAATAGGCCTGTATGCGATGTCGGCTTCATAAAAGCAACCTAAAATTTAGGAGGATTGAAACCATGCCATTAGTATCTATGACTGACATGTTAAACAAAGCCCTTGAAGGAAAATATGCCGTAGGGCAGTTCAACATCAACAACCTCGAGTGGACACAAGCGATTCTCGGTGCAGCAGAAGAAGAGAAATCCCCGGTTATCCTGGGTGTATCCGAAGGCGCAGCTCGTCACATGGGCGGATTCTACACTGTTGTGAAGATGGTTGAAGGCCTTATCCATGACATGAAGATTACTGTTCCTGTTGCCATTCACCTGGACCATGGCTCCAGCTTTGACAAATGTAAAGAAGCCATCGACGCCGGATTTACTTCCGTTATGATCGACGGTTCCCACCATCCAATCGACGAGAACATTGAAATGACCAAGAAAGTTGTCGATTATGCACATGCCAAAGGCGTTTCCGTTGAAGCTGAAGTAGGTACTGTAGGCGGACAGGAAGATGACGTTATCGGCGGCATCCAATACGCTAACCTTGACGAATGCGTACGCATCGTGAAGGAAACCGGTATTGACACTCTGGCTCCTGCTCTGGGTTCCGTACATGGACCATACCTCGGTGAACCAAACCTTGGATTCAAGGAAATGGAAGAGATCCGCGATGCAGTTAATCTGCCGCTCGTGCTTCATGGTGGTACAGGCATTCCATTGCATGACATCCAGAAGTCGATTTCCCTGGGTACTTCCAAGATCAACGTGAACACCGAGAACCAAATCGCATTTGCGAAGGTTGTTCGTGAAGTTCTGGCCGCCAAGCCGGATGCTTACGATCCACGTACCTTCATCCAACCAGGACGCGCAGCGATCAAAGAAACAGTTATCGGCAAAATCCGCGAATTCGGCTCCAACAACAAGGCGTAAGCTGTTTGTAGTCTGTTTTCTGTTTTTAGATAAGCCAAATTTGGCTTTTGAAGCATCAGAGGATAAGGACAGGTTATTTCAGGCTGTCCACCCGAATATTCTGATATGGAAAGCACACCGCTTAGCCGGTGTCTTTCCATTTTATTCACCAAATTAGCCACAGCAAGTATTGCCAGGGTAAGCGCAATACACGTAGGGGGAAACAGATAAATCTATGGAAAAATTAATGATTGGCGGCGGACGTCCGCTTGAGGGCGTTGTAACGATCAGCGGTGCCAAGAATAGCGCGATCGCGCTTATTCCTGCGGCGATTTTGGCCGAATCGGAAGTTGTTCTGGATAATTTGCCGTCCCTTAGCGATGTAGCTGTTTACGCCGGAATTCTGGAAGAGCTTGGCGCAACTGTCTCCTGGTCAGGCAGCCAGATGAGAATCAATCCCTCCCGTATTGTCTCCATTCCTATGCCGAATGGACCCGTCAAGAAACTGCGGGCCTCTTACTATATGATGGGAGCGCTTTTAGGACGGTTTAAAGAAGCGACCATTGGCTTGCCGGGCGGCTGCAATTTTGAGCCGCGTCCGATCGACCAGCATATCAAAGGTTTTGAGGCGCTGGGTGCAACAGTAACGAATGATCATGGATCTATCCATCTCTATGCAAAGGAACTGCGCGGCGCCAAGATTTATTTGGATGTAGCCAGCGTAGGAGCCACAATTAACATCATGCTGGCGGCTTCACGGGCCAAAGGCTCTACCATTATCGAAAATGCGGCCAAAGAGCCTGAGATTATAGATGTAGCTACCTTACTAAACTCGATGGGCGCCGTAATTAAGGGTGCCGGAACTGAAACCATCCGGATCGAGGGTGTCAGCGAAATGCACGGCTGCCGGCATTCCATTATTCCCGACCGGATTCAAGCTGGAACATACATGATCGCCGCAGCGGCTACGCGCGGCAATGTGCTTATAGATAACGTAATACCGAAGCATCTGGAGGCAGTAACGGCCAAGCTGCTGGAAATGGGTGTGGAGATCAAGGAATTGGACGAAAGCATCCGTGTCATCGGCAGGTCTAGATATGACCATGTTGATGTTAAGGCGCTTGTCTATCCAGGATTCGCCACTGATCTGCAGTCACCGATGACGAGCATGCTGACGCAGGCTGAGGGTGTCAGTGTGTTGACCGACTCCGTCTACAGCAACCGTTTTAAGCATGTGCCTGAGCTTGTGCGCATGGGAGCGAAGATTCGGGTGGAAGGCCGGTCAGCGATTATTGAAGGCAGCAAATTGAATGCAGCCAAGGTTAAGGCTGCCGATCTGCGTGCCGGTGCGGCTTTGGTTATTGCCGGCCTCACCGTGGAGGACGGGATTACCGAAGTCACCGGAGTTGAATTTATCGACCGCGGCTATGACAACCTGGTAGGTAATCTGCGTCAAATGGGGGCTGAGGTCTGGCGCGAGAATGAATAGGATCGGGTGAATTCCACAGGCGGAAGGAGATTTATGTTCTTGATTACTGCATATCTCCTTCCAAATTGGGTAATCCTATCCTAATGAGCATTTACTAGACTTATATATAAAATTGAATAGGTGGTTATTACATGGATCTTCAAATTTCCGATCTGGAAGAAATGAAGCTGACCGACTTGTATAAGCTGGCCAAGAAATACCAGATTCCCTACTACGGTCAACTTAAGAAGCGGGAGCTGATCTTCGCGATCCTGCGGGCGCAGGCAGAGCAGAGCGGCCTCATGTTTATGGAAGGTGTACTGGAAATTCTGCCTGAGGGCTATGGATTCCTGAGACCGATCAACTACTTGCCGAGTCCGGAAGATATATATATTTCAGCATCGCAAATCCGCAAGTTTGATCTTCGAAGCGGTGACCTGGTATCCGGAAAATGTCGTACACCCAAAGAGAACGAACGTTACTTCGGACTGCTGCAAGTCAATGCCGTCAATGGCGAGAATCCGGCCAGTGCAGCCGAGCGCTTGCATTTCCCGGCACTGACACCTCTTTATCCGCAAGATAAGCTGCAGCTTGAAACATCCCCTACTCATCTGTCTACCCGTATCATGGATTTGCTTGCTCCTGTAGGTTTGGGGCAGCGCGGCTTGATTGTAGCACCTCCCAAAGCAGGGAAAACGCTCCTCCTGAAAGAAATCGCCAACAGTATTTCCGCCAACAATCCCGAGATCGAACTGTTCGTATTGCTGATTGATGAACGTCCGGAGGAAGTAACCGATATGCAGCGTTCCGTAAAGGGCGAGGTGGTCGCTTCTACCTTTGATGAGCTTCCGGAGAATCATATCAAGGTAGCCGAGCTTGTTTTGCAGCGCGCTCTCCGTTTGGTTGAACATAAGAAGGACGTAGTCATTCTGCTGGACAGCATCACCCGTCTTGCGCGGGCCTATAACCTTGTCGTTCCGCCTTCTGGCCGGACACTCAGTGGCGGTATTGATCCGGCGGCGTTCCATCGGCCAAAGCGCTTCTTCGGCTCTGCGCGTAATGTGGAGGAAGGCGGCAGCCTGACGATCCTGGCGACGGCGCTGATTGATACGGGTTCACGTATGGATGACATTATTTATGAAGAATTTAAAGGCACAGGCAATATGGAGCTGCATCTGGACCGCAAGCTGGCTGAGCGCCGTATTTTCCCGGCTATCGACATCCGCCGTTCCGGCACACGCCGCGAAGAGGTGCTGTTAACCAAAGAAGAGCTCGATACCATCTGGGCAATCCGCAAGAATATGAACGAATCCTATGATTTCGTAGAAGGCTTCCTCAAAAAGCTGCGCGACAGCAAGACCAACGCCGAATTCCTGGCTTCCTTCGATGTGGCCGGAGGCAGAGAGAACGCCTCGGCAAGCGGCACCGCGAGCAGTGGCGGAACTTCGAACAGCGGAGCAGGCGCGCGCCGAACAACGCGCCCTAAGACACCGACAGTACCTACAACCTGAGAAACCTAACAAGAGGAGATAGACATGTATTTGGTATATGCCGACGGGCAAGGAAACGTATATGATCATCCTGAGCTGTACGGGCTAGCCCGCAGCGGGGATATGATCGTGGAGATACTGGAGGAAGAGCTGATTCCGCTGCCGGAAGGAGCAACCCTGGTCGGACTGCCGAACACGCTGGCCGTAGGCATGAATCCCGCAACCGGCGAGATGCTGCCGTTGCCGGAAGGCTCGCAGGCTGTAGGCGCGCTGCTGCCGCAGGGCTTCACCCGGCTCTGTCTACCCGGTTATGTCAAGACAGACAAGTCGTATAAGCTTCCGCTCTTTGGCTATTCAGCTGTGGTTTGGAAGGATGGGAAATTCTATGTAGCTGCCGATCCAACCGATGACCCCGAGCAGTGGAATCCGCTCCATTGCGACCGGGAAGATGTGAAAGCGGCAGTGGGCAAATATACGGACAAATTTCCGGAGAACCGTCTCTACAGTCATTTGTCCAACTGTGCGCTCGGTTATGAATGCCTGACCTCGTCCAATACCTTCCTTAACCGCTGGGAAGGCGCGGTTCCGGTCTCGTATTCCTGCAATGCCGGGTGCTTCGGCTGTATTTCCGAGCAGCCGGATGACAGCGGCTTTGTCTCACCGCAGACCCGGATGAACTTCCGTCCGACCGTAAGCGAGATCTCCCAAGTGATGCTGGAGCATTTGAAGACACCACAGTCAATCATCAGTTTCGGGCAAGGCTGTGAAGGTGAGCCTTCTACACAAGCCAAGCTGATCATTGAAGCCATTCGTGAAGTGCGCTCCATCACGGATATGGGCTATATTAACATCAATACCAATGCCGGACTGAGCGATCATATCCGGGGCATTGTGGATGCTGGCCTCGATTTGATGCGTGTCAGTACAATCAGCGCGCTGGACGGTCACTACAATGCATATTACAAGCCACGCGGCTACACTTTAGCCAATGTGGAGAAATCCTTGAAATATGCCGCATCCCAAGGGGTGTATACTTCCATTAACTACTTGATCTTCCCCGGCGTAACCGACCGTGAGGAAGAGATTGAAGCGATGGTGGAATTTGTCCGGCGCTCTGACCTGAAGCTTATTCAGATGCGTAATCTGAATATTGACCCGGAGAGCTACCTGGAGCTTATTCCACCAGCTCAAGGGGAAATCCTTGGCATGAAGACGATGCTTGAGATCTTCCGCTCGGAGCTGCCGGATGTGGTGATTGGGTCCTACACCCACGTTCCGCCTCCAGGTCAAGCCCGTCCCAAACAGCGGCCGGTACAGCAGCCCTGAAATCTGAAATGCAAATATCTTGCAGAGTGTTTTCATTCGTGCTAAGATAACTATTGTGCGTTTTAATAACTCTGAGTCCGCATGAGGCTTAGGGCATGAGAGGTGAATATAATGCAAGAAGCTATTCAACCAAAGTATCATATTGGCAAAGTGACCTGCGCATGCGGCAATACGTTCGAATCCGGTTCTGTTAAGCAAGAACTGCGCGTCGAAATTTGCTCCAACTGCCATCCGTTCTTCACAGGCAAGCAGAAATTTGTGGATGCCGGCGGTCGCGTTGATAAATTCAAGAAGAAATACGGTATCTAATCATACAGCCCTCCATGGGCTTAAAGATTGGACTAACCCCCGGCCCTCGCAGCCGGGGGTTTCTTTTGCTTCCTTGTTTGGTGGGAAATATGTTAATTTTTATAAAGTGGACTCTACAAAACCGCTATACACCGGGTTTCTTCAATAACTAGACAGTGCTACGCCAATGGGTGCGGGTTGCTTTTTGCTGTAGCTTGGGCTATACTTAACTTCGCCGTGCTAGACGGGGAGGTAGCGGTGCCCTGTAACTCGCAATCCGCTGTAGCGAGGTTGAATTCCTGTTAGAGGTGCTGTCGATGTGAGGTCTGGTCCCTGTGCGCTGTGTTGACGGTTGGGTCCTCCGCAATGAGCGCTTGTGAACCTGGTCAGGTCCGGAAGGAAGCAGCCATAAGCAAGTTTGCTTTTGTGCCGGAGGGTGGCCTAGCCCGAGCAGTCGTGCAGGATTGCCGCTTGGATCGCGGTCATCAATAACAGGTGCACGGTTTATGATATCGATAAATGACAGCATCTTTGCGTAAGCGAAGATGCTTTTTGTTTTTGGTCATATTCTGGGGAATATAGTATAATAAAGTAGCTATAAAATGCCGGAAAGCGGCAGCACGAGAGAGGGTAATGCATAGTGGAACATATTGCGCTGTACCGTGCCTGGCGGCCGCAGTCGTTTCAAGACATGGTAGGACAACAGCACATTATCCAAACGCTGCAGAATGCGATTCGGGAACAGCGGGTTTCGCATGCCTACCTGTTCAGCGGACCACGGGGGACCGGCAAGACGAGCGCCGCCAAAGTGCTCGCCAAAGCGGTCAACTGCGAGCGGGGCCCGGGACCTGAGCCTTGCAACGAATGTCCCTCCTGTCTGCGGATTACGGCGGGCAATATTATGGATGTGCAGGAAATTGATGCCGCCTCTAACCGGGGTGTCGAAGAAATACGCGACCTGCGGGACAAGGTCAAATATGCGCCAACCGAAGTGCGCCGTAAAGTGTATATTATCGACGAAGTGCATATGCTGACAACGGAAGCGTTCAATGCGCTTCTGAAGACGCTGGAAGAGCCGCCGCCGCATGTTATGTTCATCCTGGCGACGACTGAACCGCATAAATTGCCGGCGACGATTATATCCCGCTGCCAGCGCTTTGACTTTCGCCGGGTCTCCCTGGAGGAGCAGACCAAGCGCCTGGAGGAGATCTGCCGGAAGGAAGACATCTCGGCTGATACGGAGGCTCTGCAGTATATTGCGCGTCTTTCGGACGGCGGGATGCGCGATGCCTTGAGCATACTGGACCAGATATCTTCTTTTACAGATGGCAATGTAACCTATCAGCAGGTTCTCGGCATGACCGGAGGAATTCCCTCGGAGCAGTTTGCCAAGCTGGCTGCAGCTATTCTGGAAGGCGATATGGGTCTGCTTCTTGAGCTGGTGGAGCAGTTGATGCTCGAAGGTAAGAGTGCGGATAAATGCCTGGAGAATTTGCTGTATTATTTCCGCGATTTGCTGATGATCAAGATGGTGCCGGGCGCCGACCATTTGACGGATCGTGTGCTGAATCCGGCTGATTTCCGTGATATGGCCGCCGGATTCTCCCGGGAACGGCTGTTTCAGATCATCGATACATTGAACCGCTATCTTGGCGAGATGAAGTATGCAACCCATCCGCAAACCTTATTTGAGGTGGCGCTGATGAAGCTTTGCAGCTTGCGGCAGGATGGCGTCCAGCCATCTGTCTCCCCCTCTGCAGCCGGGATGAGGGAGTCAGCGGGCGGTGAGACCGGAGCCGCCTCCGGTGAACTGGAGCAGCTCAAGCGGCAGCTGGCTGCCATGGAGAAGAAGCTGGAACAAGCCCTTCAATCCGGCGGTATATCCGGCGGGCGCGAGCAAGCTTCCGGTCAGAGGCCAGCGGTTGCGGCCAGTCCGGCACCCCGTGTATCCTCTGCCTCCAAGCTGCCTTCGCACCTGGAGAAGTTTATTGCGGCGAAGGACAGCGCTGATTCTACCGCTGTATTTAAGCAGTGGGGCGTTGTATTGCAGGGCGTGAAGGATGAGAAGGTCACGGTGCACGCCTGGTTCGTGGACGGAGAGCCTGTGTCCGTAATGGAAGATGCGGTACTGGTTGCCTTCAAGAATACGATTCACCGCGAAACGACGGAGAAACCGACGAACAGGCAGGTCATTGAGCAGGTTTTTGCTGCTCGTCTGGGTAAGCCCTACCGCCTGGTTACAATGATGATGCGTGACTGGAACGAAGCTGCCCAGAAGTCGGCGGCCAAGCCCGGAACCGAGGAGCTGCGACTTGAACATGAGCATGAGAGTCCGGAATCCCAGGCCGAACCATGGATTGACGAGGCGATCCAGCTTTTTGGTGAAGACCTTGTTGTCATAAAAGATTAAACTTAACTCATTAGCGCCGGAAAGCGCATTCCAAAGGAGAGACGACCTATGAACAATATGAATCAAATGATGAAACAGGTTAAGAAGATGCAGGAGCAAATGCTCAAGGCACAAGAAGAGCTGGGCAGCAAGACCATTGAAGGCACTTCCGGAGGCGGCGTTGTTACCGTTGAGGTCAATGGCCACAAGAAAGTGCTTTCCATCCAGATCAAACCAGAAGCAGTCGATCCGGATGATGTAGAAATGCTGCAGGATCTTGTGATGACTGCAGTGAACGACGCATTGACCAAAGCCGAAGAATTGGCCAACAATGACATGGGCAAATTCACCGGTGGCATGAAGATTCCAGGCCTGTTCTAAGCCGGATTCCACCCTAAGTTTAAAGGAGATCCATCATTTGCAATATCCAGAACCGTTAGCCAAGCTGATCGAAGCTTTTACGCGTTTGCCGGGAGTGGGTCCGAAGACCGCTGCACGGCTCGCTTTTCATGTGCTGCACATGAAAGAGGATGAAGTCATTGATTTTGCCAAGGCGCTGGTCAGCGTGAAACGCAATCTTCATTATTGCTCGGTCTGCTGTAACATTACCGACACCGATCCCTGCCGTATTTGTCAGGATAAGACTCGCGACGCCTCAGTGATCTGCGTGGTGCAGGACTCCAAAGACCTTGTTGCCATAGAGCGCACCAAAGAGTTCGATGGGTATTACCACGTACTCCAAGGGGCGATTTCTCCGATGGAAGGACTCGGACCGGATGATATCCGGCTAAAGGAGCTATTGACCCGGCTTAGCGATGAGCGTGTGAAGGAGCTGATTATGGCGACTAATCCGAATATTGAAGGTGAAGCTACTGCGATGTATATCTCCCGGCTGGTGAAGCCCTTTGATATCCGGATCACCAGAATTGCCCACGGTCTCCCCGTAGGCGGCGATTTGGAATACGCGGATGAGGTGACTCTGTCCAAAGCGCTGGAAGGCCGGCGAGAGCTATTCTAATGCAGCGGTGTTCACCGGAAGGAAGCCCCTTGGGGCTTCTTTTTTTTGCGAACAATTTACGTTGATGAACCTGTTCTAAGTTTGTCCCGATCTCTATATGAATGAGTAAGCGGGATAAGCCCGCTTCATTGCAGATAAGAGGGGGGAAGGGACGATGGGTTGGTGGAGATGGAAACGTCCGGGAAGCGGCAAGGTTCGTATCAATGAAGCTGCGCTGGAAGAGAACTGGAATGCATACCTCGATGTCCGTAAAGCACAGGCAGAATGGGAAAGGGCTTATCTAATGTTTGATGAAGCGAGGGGCCAGGATCAGATTGACTATGCCATCTATATACTGGAGGCGGCGGAGCGCAAGTATCAGATCCATCTAAAGCATGCTAAGACTCTTGGTTTAAACCGCAGTCAAATGTAGGAACAGAGAGGATGGGGGATCGTGGAAAGAACGGCAGCGCTTATTATATTGATTGTGTCAGGATTGCTTCTTCTGTTTGTTGTTCTCAGAAAAAAATTGGGTTTTGCCTGGCTTACGGTGTTCGGAACCCATTTAATCCTTGCTGCCTTAGGGATCTATATTGTGAATTTTTCAGGATTGCTCACGGATATTTACCTCCCGCTTAATCCGGCGACTATCGGTACAGTAACGGTTCTGGGGCTTCCGGGAGTGATCATGCTGATTGGATTGAAAATATCTTTGTTTTAAAGGTTGACGAAGCTTATTGTTCTGTGATACATTATATCTCGGCCCTTCGGACAAGATATCCTCTGGATAACTTGCCGGCAGATAAGCGAAAAAGAAATTAAAAAAACGCTTGACTGAAACGAGCCATGTGTGGTAAATTATAAAGGTCGCTGCTGACAAGCGGCGATGAAGAAAAAGAGACATTGATCTTTGAAAACTGAACAACGAGTGAGTATCGGAAATCACCTCGGTGATTCCAAAATGAGAATTTATTCTCGTCAGTTTCAAAATGAGCTATCGCTCTTTCAATACCTTATTGGAGAGTTTGATCCTGGCTCAGGACGAACGCTGGCGGCGTGCCTAATACATGCAAGTCGAGCGGAGTTATGAGGGAGCTTGCTCCTGATTAGCTTAGCGGCGGACGGGTGAGTAACACGTAGGCAACCTGCCCCTTGGACTGGGATAACTACCGGAAACGGTAGCTAATACCGGATAATTTCTTCTGCTGCATGGCGGGAGAATGAAAGGCGGAGCAATCTGTCACTAAGGGATGGGCCTGCGGCGCATTAGCTAGTTGGTGGGGTAACGGCCCACCAAGGCGACGATGCGTAGCCGACCTGAGAGGGTGAACGGCCACACTGGGACTGAGACACGGCCCAGACTCCTACGGGAGGCAGCAGTAGGGA
>NZ_VWRQ01000036.1 GCF_008635795.1 Paenibacillus tepidiphilus
CTAAATGAAGGCAAACGGCTTGATACCGTTCATATAATCGTTTATTTTTGGTCTTTCTCATCGCTTCAATTAGAGATTCGATTTCTGATATTCGGGTTTTCATTGACCTCACCTCTTTTGGTTTCGGTCTGAATTATTTACCCAAATATTTCTTGTCTGATAATTTAATTCAACTTATATAGATGTTTTAATTCCGTAAAAACGGCTAAATTAATGTGCCGAAATCCAACTATACAATTTGCATTAAAAAAACGGCAGCCGATGAACATGTTACATGCTCAGGCTGCCGCTGTATAAAACCAATTCGCGCTTACAGCGCCTTCTCCCGGTCTTTGCCTTTATCGGATTCTCCGGCGTTGCGGTTCGCGGCCTCGCGGTCACTCCGCATCTCTTCTACCGTTTTGACCTTCAGCCGTGCGGCGCCTTGATAGCTCGCATTGCAGCCAAGTGCATTTTATTGCTTTGGGCAACTCTATCTTATACCGGTTAATATAATCTATCTATAGTAATCTTGTATAACCGATAGCACATAATTGCTCCACCCTCATCTTCACTCGCGCAAAAAAGGACGGGGCTCCCTGTTGCGGACCCCGTCTTACTATGTTCCTATCCCCGGCGCTTCACTCGCCGGGAGCCGTCTCCCCGCCGCAGTGCTTGTCGCGGTACTCCTTCGGCGTCATTCCCGTCTGCTTCTGGAATACCTTCGTGAAATAGCGCCGCTCCTGATAGCCGACGCCCGCGCTGATGGCCGTGATGCTCTTGCCGCTGCTGGATAGCAGGAACTTGGCTGCCTCAATCCGCTGCTGGGTTACATACTCCACGAAGGTCATGGCGAAGCGGTTCTTGAACAGCAGGCAGAAATAGCTGCTGCTGATGCCGATTTGGCCCGCCACTTCTTCAATTCCAAGGTCATGACTTAACCGCTCGGAGATGTATTGTGCTGCCTGATTCATCAGCTGCTCCGGTGTCTTCTTCAGCGAATCCTCGGCGGGCGGCACCTCCTGGAACAGCGGGATGCTGTTATACAGCTTATCCTTGTACTGCTTGCTGCGGATGCGCGCCCCGATATCGCGGATCTTGTTTCCCAGCTCTTCATAATGAATCGGCTTGCAGATGTATTCCTTCACCCCGAGCGTGATCGCCTCGCGCGCGTAATCGAATTCCTGATACCCGCTCAGCAGCAGCACCTCGCTCTCGAGCCCCATTTCCCGTAGCTTGCCGATGAACGTCAGGCCGTCCATCACCGGCATGCGGATATCGCAGAGCACCAGGTCCGGCGCCTCTTCCTCCGCAAGCTTCAGCGCCTCCATGCCGCTGCGGGCCAGGCCGTATACTTCCATGCCCATGTCCCGCCAGGGAAGCACCTTATTCAGATTGTTCAGAATCGGTGCCTCATCGTCAACCAATAATACCTTTAGCATGATGATCTTCCCCCTGCCCGTATTTAGGTATGACGCACTGAATGACCGTTCCCATACCGGGAGCGGAACAGATAAAGATCCCATAGCGCTCGCCGTATTCGATGCGGATACGGTCGGCGACGCTGCGCAGTCCGAGTCCGCGCCGCTCCTGATGCAGCGGCTGCTGGCCGGCTTCCAGGGCAGGCTCCGCTGCTTCACCGGCCATGTACTGGAACATGGACAGCTGCGCCGGGTTCATGCCAAGGCCGTTGTCCTCCACGCGCAGCAGCAGATTGCCGCGCTCCTCCCATACGCTGACCTTGATCCGGCCGGTATAGTCAATGCCCTCGAAGCCGTGCTGGATACTGTTCTCCACCAGCGGCTGCAGCGTCAGCTTCAGCATCCCGCAGCCCAGCAGCTCCTCCGGTACCTCGATTTCATAGTCGAACACATCCTCGAAGCGAAACTTCTGAATATCCAGGTAGTTTCGAAGATGGGTGATTTCTTCTTCCAGCGTAATCTCGTCGCGGTCCTGGATGCTAATACGCAGAATCCCGGCCAGCCGGTAGACCATTTCGCTGACCTTGCGGCCTTCGTTCTGAACCGCCAGCACATTAATCGACTCCAGCGTGTTGAACAGGAAGTGCGGCTTGATCTGCGCCTGCAGCACGCGCATTTCCGCCTGATTCTTGCGGCGCTGCTCCAGGTGAACACGGCTAAAGAGGCTATTGATTTTGTCCATCAGATCATTTACGCCCCGGGCCAGCATCGTCAGCTCATCGTTCCCCTTCTCTTCCACCCGTGAGGTGAGGTCGCCGTCCTCCACCCGCCGCATGAAGCGGACGATAACAGCAATGCTCCCGGCAATCCGGTTCATGAAGAACAGGTTAAAGATTACCGCCGCCAGCAGACACAAAAGAATGACAATGACGAACCAGCGGGCGAATACGGTGACCTCGCGGGACAGCGAATCCCAGGACGTGACGGAGACCAGACTCCACGGATAATCCTTGAGATGGTAGACGGAGAGTATGCTCTTCTGTCCGTTGAACTGGGTTCTGTGGCTCTGAAAGCCTTCTCCAAAAGCAATATTCCTGGGTGTGAAATCATAGAAATTCTGTCCGTCCAGCTTCTGGTCAGGATCGAACAGAATCATACCGTTATCGTTGACCAGCATGAAGGAGACCTTCTGATCGCTGCCGCCGATCTTGAGATTGCGGAAGATGGATTCGAACTCCCAATTCTTCACCTGCACCACAAGAATCCCGATGTTCTGAAAATAACTCAGCTCTTTAATCAGCCGAATCTGCGTGAATACCGGCTCTGTGCCGGTCAGCTCGGGATACTCATGCGGGGCAACCCATCTCGGGACCCCGTTTAGCTCCATAACCTCCTGATACAGCTCGCTGCTCTTGAAGGTGTTATACGGAAGCGGCCGAAAATCCTCTTTATTGAAAATCGAGACGATCTCCGAATTGCCTTTTCCGCCGAAATTATACAGAAAAGCATAGCTGATCGACGGATGGTTGTAGAGCAGGCTGCGGAAGTTGCGCTGGCTGTTGTTGAGACTGAGCTGTTCGGCATCGGTCAAATCCTGCTTGCTCGGGTCATCCGCGCTGAGCGCCATATGAAACACCGAGGTGGCTATACCGTTGTCGGTTACGTTGTCCATATCCTTGAAGACACCCGAGATGCTGTAGCTGATCGCTTTGAGAGAATACTCGGACTGCTGGCTGTATTTCTTTTCAATGGAATTATAAGTCACGAAGAACATAATCATGCCGAGAATAAACAAGGGGATAATGATCAGGCCCAGAAAAGCCGTAAACAGTTTATAGCGCAGATTCATCGGCCCATGCTCCTGACTGGACTTGGATTATCCTTTTACGCTGCCCGCCGTGACGCCTTCAATAATCTTCTCCTGCAGAATGGCGTAAATCACCACGACCGGGAGTACACTGTAGACAATCCCTGCGGACATTTGTGCGTAGTTCATCTGATATTGATCGCGGAATTGGACCATTCCCACCGGGAGCGTACGCAGTTCGTCATCCTTCAGAAAATAATTGGCCAGCAGGAATTCATTCCAATTTCCCAGGAAATTCACTATGAATACCGTGACCATGGCGGGAACCGTCAGAGGTACAATAATCTTAGCAAAGATACCCGGGGCCTTCAAGCCGTCCATGACGGCCGCCTCCTCAATTTCCGAGGGCAGTGAGCGCATGAATGCCGCCAGAATAATGGCCGTAAATGGGATTGCATTGGCAATGTAAGGAATGATCAAGGCCAGATGCGTATCAAGGATATGCAGCTTGCTTACAATGATGTAAATCGGCAGCATCAGCGCATTATTCGGGATAAGCATGCCAAGCAACATGAGCGAGAACAGGATGGTATTCCATTTGCCGTGCCGCATCCGTGTAACCGCGAAGGCGAACATCGAAGCAATCAGGATCGACACTACGGAAGCAAGAATGGAAATATATAAGCTGTTGAAAAAGTATGTGCTAATCTTCGCATTGACCCATGCTTCCACATAGTTATTCCAGACCAGCTCCTGCGGGATGCCGAACGGATTCAGCGCGATCGAGTTGTTATCCTTCTTCACCGAGGAGAACAGCACGAACAGGAACGGAAAGAGAATGACGCACAAATAACCCAGCAGGACGACATGGGGCAGACCTTTCTTCACGGTCCGTATCATTAGTACTCAATCCTTTCGCTCCGCCGGGCAAACAGCAGTTGATACAGGACGGTAACCACCAGCGTGAATACAAAGATCAGAACCGCAATGGTATTGCCGTATCCATATTTAAAGTTGGTAATCGCATATTTGATCATATAGGTCGCCATGACTTCGGTGGAGCCTGCCGGTCCGCCCTTGGTCATGACAATGACGATGTCAGCCGCCTTCATCGCCCCGGCGATGGACAGCATAATCACGACGGAGATAATCGGTACAATGAGCGGCAGGGTAATGCGCGTGGCCCGCTGGAAGCCGGTGGCGCCGTCGATGGCTGCGGCCTCCTCCAGTTCGCTTGGTATCGCCAGGATAGCCGCCAGCACCATTACAATGTAGAAGCCGGTCCACTGCCAGGCATTCGTGATCAGGATGGACAGCATCGCGAACCGTTCATCGGACAGCCAGTATACCGGCTCAATGCCGAATAGACCGAGTATGTTATTGAAGAGCCCGATATTCGGCTCATAAATGAAGCCCCACAGAATACCGATAACGGCTGTGGACATAATGGATGGCATAAATACCGCCGTCTTGTACAGTCCTTTCAGCTTCTTAACATTGGCAATCAGCAAGGAGAAGAACACAATCAGCGGGACCTGGATAAAGATAGAGAACAAAATAAACCAGCCGTTGTTCTTCACCGATACCCAGAAACGTTCATCACCCAGCGCTTTGGTATAATTATCGAAGCCGGTATACTTCACCGTCTCGGATACGCCGTTCCAACTGGTTAAGCTGTAGTACAATGAACTGAATATCGGATAGATGAAGAACATCAGGAACAATACAAGTGCCGGAATGACAAACAGGATAAAGACTAGGGGATTTCTGAGTGCTTTATTCATCGCTTACCTCCGATGGCTAGACATCTGCCTGCAGTAATATGACTCCTCAAAGTGAAGCCTTGTATTAGAGCCGATTCAGGTACTTTGCGGTGATCCCGAAAATCTGTACATAGATGGAAGTACCCTGGAGCCAAGGGCACCAGGGTACATTCGGATCAGCGCCGTTTATTCTACCGCTGCATTGGCTTCCTCTTGAATTTTCTGCAGTGCCTCGCCCATCTTCTCCGGTGTGGTCTGACCGCCGATCAGCTTCTGAATCTGGATATTACTGATCTCGGTGGTCACATCGGCCTGAACCAGCGAGTCAAACGCCGGGAACGAAGAAGCGGAGTTGTTCAGCACAGCGACAATTTCCTTCATCAGATCATCCGTGATATTCGCATCCAGTACCGACTGGTCCAGCTTCATCGCCGGAAGCACCCCGTCCTCAACCAGTCCGCGCAATTGCATTTCCTCATTGTACATATTCTTAATGAACGATTTGACCGCTGCCAGCTGGCGCTCGTCTTCCCCAGCCGTGGCCGAGAAGCCGTAACCGTTGTTCACATCGCGCATGAGCGCCGTCTGATCGCCTACGCCGCCGTCCACCGGCGGAATGTTGAAGAAGCCCACCTTGCCGATCAGCCCTTCTCCGGATTGCCCTTCCTTGAAGACGGATGATTTCCAGGTGCCGTCATACATCAGAATAGCTTCGCCGCTCGTAAACTGGGTCGTATACTCGGCATACTCAAAGCCCAGTTCGCCTTTCTTGAAGTAACCGTTGTCGACCCATTCCTTGTATTTCGCGAAGCCCTTGACCACATTCGGATCGCTCCACTTGGCTTCGCCTGTAGCGAACTTTGCAGTAACGTCCGGTCCGGCATATCGCGACCACAGATGGTTCGCCAGCATCAGCGGTACCCAGCCTGCCTTGGAGGCACCGGCCAGCGGCACCTTGCCGTCGGCCTTGATATCAGCCAGTTGCTTCTCAAGATCGGCAAATGTTGCAGGTGCACTCCAGCCCTTGCTTGCATAGTATTCTTTATTATAGAAGAAGCCTTCTCCGGAACCGCCGATTGGCAGTCCGTAGATTTTGCCTTCATAAGTGAACGGATCGAGGTTCGAGAACTTATCCTTGATACCCAATTCTTCAAGAATCGGAGTCAGATCGAGCAATTTGCCCTCTTTGGCATAAATTTTGGAGTCCGGACTGCCGAACAGGTCGAAGACTTCCGGCGGATTGCCGGCCGCCATCTCACCCCGCAGCTTCTCTTTACGGTTCACATCGGAGTCGACCCCGTCCAGCTTGAAGGTCAAGCCCGGCACTTCCTCCTGCACCTTATTGACCACATCCTGCAGAATAGCCAGACGCTTCTGTTTATCAGCGCCCACCTGCGTATGCCGGATCGTCATTTCGAACGGCTCGGCGCTGGCCGGCTCTTCTGTTGCCGGAGCATTTGTTTCATTTGTGTTGTTAGGCGCATTCGTTGCTGCAGTAGCATTGTTCCCTTCGTTATTGTTGTTGTCTCCGCATCCGGCCAATAGGCCCGAGGTAACAGCGATGAGTGACACGAACAAGACCAAGCTCTTTTTCATAACGGATGACCCTCCCTATTTAAGTTTTCCTTTACATGTTTAATTATAGAAAAGGGCCCTGCTTCCCGTAAGGTTCATATTTATCTACAGGAGGGATAAAAACCTCTAATGAAAGCGAATTCAATGTATATTTAATAACGCATAAAGTTATATTTTCTTACACATAATAATTTTCAGTGCCTGAAATCTATAGGCTGTGTCAGAAAACTGATACATTAATACTCGAATACTCGTCAAAGTTAAAATAGGTTCGCAGTTTATCCGCATATACCTTGCGCTCGTCAGCTGTAGTCTTACGGTGTTCAGAGGTATACAATTCATCCTTCCTTCCGGCGACTTCAATTTCGAACCGGTGAATGGCATCGGAAATTTCGCCCGGCAGGGAATAAATATTCTCAATGTGTTCGTTGGGCCTTGAGTCATTATAGCATTTCATCCCTGTACTGAAAGTAAGATAAGCCACTGCTGCAGGGTAATACGGTATTCAAAACAAAAAGCCGCTCCCGAGTAACGATACCCGGAAACGGCTTATCCACTGCTGCATTGCATGCTATTATACCAAAGCGGTCTGCTTGCGGCCCTCTTCGATCAGCCGGTAAGCGCGCTGCACTTCTTCGTCATCGGGAGAAGGCACGCCTTCCAGCTCATAGGGACGGCCAAGCATTTCCCACTTATAAATGCCCATCTGATGGTACGGAAGGATTTCGAATTTCTCCACGCCGTTCAAGGTACCAATGAACCGGCCCAGATTAAGCAGATCCTCTTCCTTGTTATGAATACCCGGAACATAGACGTGACGGATCCACATTTTACGGTTATTGTCGGACAGCCAGCGGGCCAGCTTCAAGGTGCGATCATTGGATTTGCCGGTCAGCTTGATATGCGCTTCATCGTCGATATGTTTCAGATCCAGGAGTACCAAATCGGTAACATCAAGCAGATCACTGATCTTCGAGCCGTCGTTATAGCCGTTCGTATCCAGTGTCGTATGCAGGTTCCAGCGTTTCTTCACTTCCGTAAACAGCTGTTTGACAAAATGCGCCTGCAGCGTAGGTTCGCCGCCGGATACCGTCAACCCGCCACCGGAGGTGCGGTAGTAATTGATATAAGGCTCAATTTCAGCCAGTACCTGTTCAAGACTCATTTCCTTGCCTTCGTTAAGCCCCCAGGTATCCGGGTTATGGCAATACTGGCATTTCAGCAGGCAGCCTTGCATAAAGAGCACGAAGCGGATACCGGGACCGTCGACGGTACCGAAGGTTTCTAAGGAATGTATATGTCCATTAGCCATATGATGACATCCTTTCGAAGGAAGTGCTTAAAATTTTAATGAATTTCGAGCAAGATTTTACCGCCCCTGATAACAAGGGCGGCAACCTCTCACAGCTATTGCACTGTATACCAAGACCCAAGCTTATAGCTTAAGTGTATATTACATGGAGCTGTGGAACGTACGGTTGATAACATCCAGCTGTTGCTCACGGGTCAGCTTGATGAAGTTAACAGCATAGCCGGATACGCGGACAGTCAGCTGCGGGTAGTTCTCCGGATGATCCATAGCGTCGATCAGCTGCTCACGGTTAAATACGTTAACGTTCAAGTGCTGAGCGTTGTTGTGGAAGTATCCGTCCATCATGAACACCAGGTTGGACTTGCGTGTTTCTTCGTCTTTACCCAGAGCCTTAGGCACGATAGAGAACGTGTTGGAAATCCCGTCTTGAGCATCGGAGTAAGGCAGCTTGGCTACAGAGTTCAGGGAAGCCAATGCGCCTTTCTTGTCGCGTCCATGCATTGGGTTCGCGCCAGGTGCGAATGGTTCGCCCTTCTTACGTCCGTCAGGTGTAGTACCTGTCTTCTTGCCGTACACTACGTTCGAAGTGATGGTCAGTACCGATTGGGTCGGCATAGCATCACGGTAAGTTTTGTGTTTGCGGATCATCGACATGAAGGTTTCGACCAGTTCAACCGCGATGCTGTCAACAGCGTCGTCGTTGTTGCCGTAGCAAGGGAATTCGCCTACGGTTTCGAAATCAACTGCAATACCTTGTTCGTTGCGGATCGGCTTAACCTTCGCGTATTTGATAGCGCTCAGGGAGTCGGCAGCTACGGACAGACCGGCGATGCCGCAAGCCATTGTACGCAGAATGTCGCGGTCATGCAGCGCCATTTCAATGCGTTCGTAGGAATATTTGTCATGCATATAATGAATGATGTTCAGGGTGTTGACATAAGTCTTAGCCAGCCATTCCATCATCGGTTTGAAGCGTTTCATCACTTCGTTGTAATCCAGATATTCGGAAGTAATCGCCGGGTATTCAGGACCTACCTGAGCGCCGGACTTCTCGTCTACACCGCCATTAATGGCATAGAGCAGAGCTTTGGCCAGGTTGGCACGGGCACCGAAGAACTGCATTTGCTTGCCAATGCGCATTGGAGATACACAGCAGGCAATTGCATAATCATCGCCCCAATATGGACGCATTACATCATCGTTCTCATATTGAATGGCGCTCGTTTCGATGGATACCTTGGCGCAATATTTCTTGAAGCCTTCTGGCAGTCTTTCGGACCAGAGTACAGTCAGGTTTGGTTCCGGAGCCGGTCCCAGGTTGTACAGGGTATGCAGGAAACGGAAGCTGTTCTTGGTAACGCGGGTTGTTCCGTCTTCAGCCATACCACCGATGGATTCTGTTACCCAGGTAGGGTCACCGGAGAACAATTCGTTATAGTCAGGCGTACGCAGGAATTTCACGATACGCAGTTTCATTACGAAATGGTCAACAATTTCTTGAGCTTGCTCTTCTGTAAGAGTGCCTTCTTCAAAATCGCGTTGTGCATAGATATCAAGGAAGGAGGATACGCGTCCAAGGGACATTGCCGCACCGTTCTGTTCTTTAACAGCCGCCAGGTAACCGAAGTATACCCATTGTGTTGCTTCCTTAAAGTTGTTCGCCGGTTTGGAGATATCCATACCGTGAGCGGCAGCCATTTCCTTCAGTTCGCCCAGAGCGCGCATTTGCTCCGACAGCTCTTCGCGCAGACGGATTACATCTTCAGTCATGGAATCCACTTCAAGCTCAGCCAGTTGTTGCTTCTTGTCTTTAATCAGGAAGTCGATACCGTACAGAGCAATGCGGCGGTAGTCGCCGATGATGCGGCCGCGGCCGTAAGCATCAGGAAGGCCAGTAATAACGCCGGATTTACGTACAGCTCTCATTTCTGGTGTATATGCATCAAATACGCCTTGATTATGCGTTTTGCGGATATTCGTAAACATATCAACAATATTCTGCGGAAGCTCGAAGCCATAAGCTCTGGTGGCGTCGATCATCATCTTGATACCGCCGAACGGTTGAATGGAACGTCTGAAAGGAGCGTCAGTCTGTACCCCTACAATTTGTTCCTTGTCCTTGTCGATGTAGCCTGGGTTGTGGGAAGTGATCGTCGAGACTGTATCCAGGGATACATCCCATACGCCGCCTCTGTCTCTTTCTTCCTTGCTCAGCTGGGAGATAATCTTCCACAGTTCAGTAGTGTTGCTGGTAGGTCCTACGAGGAAATCTTCGTTTCCTTCATAAGGCGCAATGTTCTTGGAGATAAACTCGTTAACGTCGACTTTCTTGGACCATTTGCCCTTGTTAAAACTTCTCCAACCGGACTTCACTTCTTGTACTTCTCTTTCAATCACCGACATGCTTAATCCCTCCATCTATTTTTGTGGAGATCGCGGGTTTGAAGGTTATCCCGTGTCTCTTGATCCCATGAGAGATGAAGTTGTTCTAAATTTCACAATCACTTCTGTATCCCAGGAATCAATGTTGTTTATACAAACATTTTAGTTTATTTTCTGAAAATGGACTGTGACAAATATCACTTTTCCGGTGATATTTGTCACTTCCATCCACTTCCATATTAACCTTTTAACCAATCCTCAGGCAAATAACCGTTTATTAGTTGTCAAAACGTCCGTAGAATGCGTTGCGGTATACGTCAGCCAGTTCAGAAACCAGCGGCAGCTTCGGATTGGCGGTGGTGCATTGGTCTTCGAATGCACGGTCGGCCAGGTAATCTACGCGGGATTCGAAATCCTTAGGATCGAAGCCCAGTTGTTGGAACGACTCTTCGATACCGAGCTTCTTGTTCATCTCGCGGATTGCATTGATCAGGCTTGTTACGCCTTCTTCCGTAGTACGGGCTGGCAAGCCCAGAATACGGGCGATTTCAGCGTAGCGCTCGTCAGCTACAAAGTGCGAGTATTTAGGGAACGAAGCAAATTTGGTCGGTTTCTTGGCGTTGTAGCGGATAACATGCGGCATCAGGATAGCGTTGGTACGTCCGTGAGCCGTATGGTATTGGCCGCCCCATTTGTGCGCCAAGCTGTGGTTGATGCCCAGGAAGGCGTTGGCAAATGCCATACCTGCCAGCGTTGAAGCATTGTGCATCTTCTCGCGGGCCAGCTTGTCGCCGGTCAGAGCCGACTTCTCCAGGTACTGGAATACGAGCTGGATAGCTTTGATTGCCAGACCATCGGAGTAGTCACTGGCCATTACCGACACATAGGCTTCAATCGCATGAGTCAATACGTCCATACCTGTATCGGCTACGGCAGTTCTTGGCAAGCTATATACAAATTCAGGATCGACGATAGCCACGTCTGGAGTCAATTCATAATCAGCCAGCGGATATTTGGTGTTTGCTCCTGCAGTTTTGTCTGTGATAACCGCAAAGGAGGTTACTTCCGAACCTGTACCCGAAGTTGTAGGGATAGCTACGAATTTCGCTTTCTTGCCCAGGGTAGGATATTTGTATACGCGTTTGCGGATATCCATAAATTTCTGCTTCAGGTTGTTGAAGTCAGCATCCGGATGTTCGTAGAACAGCCACATGCCCTTGGCAGCATCCATAGGGGAACCGCCACCGAGTGCGATAATGCAGTCCGGCTGGAATCTGTTCATCATTGCTGTGCCTTTTTCTACTGTAGTTGTCGATGGATCCGGTTCAACTTCCGAGAACACTTCGATCGCAACAGGGGTCTGGCGTTGACGCAGATAGTGCTCGACTCTTTCCACATAACCCAGTTTAACCATCATAGGGTCCGTAATAATCGCTACGCGTGTGATGTCAGGCATTTTGGCCAGATACTGAGTGGAGCCTTTTTCGAAATAAATTTTGTCCGGTACTTTAAACCATTGCATATTCACGGTACGACGGTTCACCCTTTTCACATTGATCAGATTGATGGCAGTTACGTTCTGCGATACGGAGTTGCGTCCGTACGAGCCGCAGCCCAGCGTGAGCGAAGGGATGTTGGTGTTGTAGATGTCGCCGATGGCGCCGTGCGTCGAAGGCGAGTTCACCAGAATACGTCCGGTCTGCAGACGGTTCGAGAATTTCATGATTACTTCTTCATTGTTCGAGTGGATAGCCGAGCTATGGCCCATGCCGCCAAATTCAACGATTTCAGCCGCACGTTCGATACCTTGGTCGGCGTTCTTCACTTTGTAGCAAGCCAGTACCGGGCTCAGCTTCTCGGCGGACAGCGGATATTTAGTGCCTACGCCTTCGATTTCTGCTACCAGGATCTTCGTTCCGGCTGGTACCTGAATACCGCACATTTCGGCGATCTTCACTGCGGACTGGCCGACAATCGCCGGGTTAACCGCACATTTCTCAACGTTCATAGCGCCGTTTGTCAGCTTGGCGGCTTCTTCTTTGTTGACGAAGTAGCAGCCGTTGGCGATCATTTTCTTCTTCACTTGGTCGAAGATCGCTTCTTCAATAATAACCGCTTGTTCGGAAGCGCAGATCATGCCGTTGTCAAAAGTCTTCGACAGGATAATATCAGTAACGGCCTGGTCAATGTCCGCACTCTTCTCGATGAAGGCTGGCACGTTGCCTGGGCCTACGCCGAGAGCCGGCTTGCCGCAGCTGTAAGCTGCCTTGACCATCGCTCCGCCGCCTGTTGCCAGGATCAGCGCAACGTCCGGGTTGTTCATCAGTGCGTTGGTTTTGTCCATCGTCGGCAGCTCGATCCATTGGATACAGTTCTCAGGAGCGCCTGCTTTAACGGCGGCATCGTGAAGAATTTTGGCGGCTGCGGCGCTGCACTCTTGCGCTGACGGGTGGAAACCGAATATAATAGGATTACGTGTCTTAGCGGCGATCAGTGCTTTAAACATCGTGGTGGATGTTGGGTTGGTTACCGGTGTGATGCCCATAACGATTCCGACCGGCTCGGCAATTTTCTGGAAGTTGTCATAAGGGTTGTCTTCGATGACGCCTACTGTCTTGTCATACTTGATGTTGTGCCAGATGTATTCCGTAGCAAAGATGTTCTTCGTGATCTTATCCTCGTAGACTCCGCGGCCTGTTTCTTCAACAGCCAATTTTGCCAGATACATGTGTTTGTCGAGTCCGGCCAGGGCCATTGCATGAACGATCGTGTTAACTTGCTCTTGGTCCAGTGCCATGTAGGCTTCCTGGGCTTTCTTTGCTTTATCCACCAAAATCTGAATATACTCTTCAGCGGTGGTTTGTTTCACTTGGGCGGCGACTTCGTTCTTAACTGCCATCTCCCTCGTCCTCCTGTCAATTTTTAGGTTGTTTATCTCTACACGTTTATCTTAACACAACCTCTCCGGCTTTTAAAGTGAAATCTTTCACAAAGTATAAAGTTTTTTTTGATTTATTTTCAAAGCGCTTTCATTCAAACATATAGCTCCTATTTTTACATTTATAGGTAATTAAAACGCTTTATTGCGACAATCCTGTGACATGGTCTTGACAGCATTCCTGTAAAAAAATGAGGTTCTGGTGTTTTTATTAACCACATTCTGGTTATTAGCCCTTATTTGTTATGTTATTATTTAATTTATTGAATTCGTGCTGCTTCCTCATCTTAAATCTGTTACGGATCAAATGACCATTAATGGATAACTATCTGATAGAGATTCTTCCTTTTTGCCTCCTGCTCCAGACTGAAAATATAAATTTATAAAGCCGGTTATATAAATTTATTAATCCCTCTATTAGGTTTAAAGATTTAGATTTGAGATTATTCGAGGCTCCAGAGAAATGAAAAACACCGTAAAACAAAAAAGGAACTGTCTCAAGCAGCCACTACATGACTGCTGCAACAATTCCTTTATATAGAAGAATTCAATAAGTAAGCCCCTTAAGACTGGAAACTATTCATTGATTGCATAACCGTTCAGCTTCAGCCAGGAAGCACAGGCAACGGTCCAGTTCCGTGTATGCGGCTCCTCGTCTGCCAGCCCCAGCCCGTGTCTGCCGTGCGTATAGACATGGAGGTCGAACGGTACTCCATGACGCGCAAGCGCAGCAGCCATCCGCAGGCTGTTCTCCACCGGAACACTGGCATCATCTGCGGTATGCCACAGGAAGGCAGGCGGTGTGTCGGCAGTTACCTGCAGCTCGCTGCTGAGCAGGTGTACGAGATCCTCCGGCGGCTCCTCACCGAGCAGATTCGTCTTGGAACCCTGATGCGTTACCTCCGGGTCCATGGAGATCACCGGATAGCACAGAATAGAGAAATCCGGCCGGCTCGACTCGCGCTCCACCGGGTCCGATGATTCCTCTTCACCCGTACCGTACAGCACAGAGGTCGCTGAAGCCAGATGACCGCCTGCGGAGAAGCCGAGAATTCCGAGCCGTCCAGGATCAATACCGTATTCGTCCGCCCGCATACGCACCGTCTGCAATGCCCTCTGGGCGTCACGCAGTGCGCTCGGGTACTGGTAAGGCGCCACACGGTATCGCAGGACGAACGCAGAAATACCAAGCGAGTTCAACCATTCAGCCACTGGTCCGCCTTCATGGTCGGCCCGCATTCCATAACCGCCCCCCGGACATACAATGACTGCAGCATTCCGTTCTCCCGGCAGCAGATACGGCTCAATCGCCGGACAATGCTCATCCCCGGTGCCCAGCACGCCCGGCACCCCCGCCGGCCATAGTTCGATCCAGTCCATTTTCATCGTCATAACTTCCCATCCATAATAGAATAATAAATCCAGGCACTCCCTGCACCATGATCATTAGTCTATCAAGCGCTTACAGATGCTGCAATCCCCTCATATCTTAAACGCCCAGTGCGGAACATCCGCCAGAATATACGGCTCCGCATTCCTGTCCCTCCGCAGCAGCATTGGGCTGCCTGTTTAAATAAGGCCAAGCTATGCCGGGTTATACACAATGTGCATTTTTATGTAGCACAAGAAGTCAGGCAGAATAAGGTATGATCGACGAAAGCTGAATTTTGAAGTACCTGTGCATGCCAAAGAGAAATGCGGCCCTTATAATGAAGCGAAAACTGCTCTTAATGATTTAGAGGTGGATTTTCTCCCCGGTTCAGGGTAAAATCAGATCAATAATCAGCCGAAGAAGTGAAAATTATCACAATGTTGAAAATTCGACACTTTTTCGCGAAAATTTTTAACCATAATGAGGAATTTCAAGGTATAATTAATTTAAAATTTACTGAAAAACTGAGGGAATAAAGGGGATATCGATTATGATAAAGGAACACTACAATGTTATCGAAGCCCACGGCAACACGAATTGTTTCTCTGAGCAGAACTTTAACCGACTCCTCGTTACTATGAAGGAACGCATCGTCCCTGAGGGCTCGCACCTCTTCTGGGAAGGCGATTATTCGGATAAACTGTTCTATATCAAGCGTGGCCGTGTAAAGCTGACCAAATCAACGGATGAAGGCAAGGAACTGATTCTTTATATGTATCAGGCTGGTGATATGGTAGGCCAGGCAGACCCGTTCTTCAGCACGAAGCACAGCTTCACCGCCGAAGTCATCGAGGAAAGCGAAGTCGGTGTCATTGAACAGAAGGATCTGGAGATTCTGATCTGTCAGCATTGCGATTTTGCCATCGACTTCATGAAGTGGATGGGCATTCACCACCGCCTCACCCAGACCAAATTCCGCGATCTGATGATGTACGGCAAGCCGGGCGCGCTTTGCTCTACATTAATCCGTCTCGGCAATACGTACGGTGAGAAGAACGGAGACAGCATTCTGATCAACAAAAAAATTACGCATACCGATCTCTCCAACATGATCGGCGCAACGCGTGAGAGCGTTAACCGCATGCTGAGCGATTTGCGCAAGAAGGACGCTGTGGAATACGAGAACGGCATGATTGTCATCAAGGACCTGGGCATGCTGCAGGACATCTGCCACTGCGAATTATGTCCTAACGAAATTTGCCGCATCTAATTCCTTTGTTATAATACCCTCTATTCACCTCACTGAAACATATATGGCCCGAAATTTTTGATATGAATAATAGAGTGGTCAAAGACGTCTTGCGGACGTCTTTTTTTCTGCCCGGAATCAGGCTTTGACTTCCCAATCCGGCCAATATTCGGCCTGTACAGACAGCTCGCCGCCGGTAACATATCTCGCCGCCAGCAGCGCTAAGGGCGACGCTGTCTCCGACGTCAGTACGGCAGCATCCACCCACTCCGCCCCAAGGGAATCCTGACCGGCAAATTCCATAATCCCGGAGGTCTGCAGCTGGTCCTTAACCTCGACTGTATACAGGGCCGCGATATGATGTATATGGGTGAAGTGCTTCTCGGCATAACGCACGAAAAAATCATAGGTTCCGAGATTCTCCTTCACATTCACCAAAAACCCGGTCTCCTCCTCAAATTCGCGCACCAGTCCTTCCGCCAGTGATTCGTTCGACTCCAGCCTGCCTCCAGGCAAATCAAATCTTCCGGTGTAGGCTCCCTTACCCTTGCGGATGACCAGCAGCTTGGCGCCGTTCACGGCTATTCCATAAACCCCGAAATGGGTAAAGCTATCCATTCCCATTCCCATTCCCCCTCCACTCTATTTGTGTATCTCTTATACCGACTCAACGGCTCTTTTTATAGTAGCGTGAGAGCATTAAAAATGCAAAACAGCGACCCTCAAATCCGGAGGATCGCTGCAGTATTCACCTATATCATTACACTTCATGTTATATTTTTCACATACATTCGCACACTTGAACAGCTTTATTTCCGCGCGCGAACCGGGGAGATCAGCCAATACGCCATGCCGACAAATACACCGCCGCCGACGATATTCCCCAAGGTTACCGGAATCATATTGTGCAGCCAGCCGGCGAATGTTACGGTCTCCGGGTGGTTCGGCAGAATGACGGCGACGCTGAGCAGAGTCATGTTGGCCACACTGTGCTCATAACCGCTGGCAATAAAGGCGAACAGACACCACCAGATCAGCACCAGCTTGGCAGGCTCGCTCTTGGAGCGTGCGGACATCCACAGCGCCAGGCAGACCAGCCAGTTACAGAGTATGCCGCGGAAGAACAGCTCGGAATACGGCAGGCTCATCTTTTTGGCCGCTGCTGTAAAGATCAGGTGCTCGGCAGGAGCAGCTTTGAACAGCCCGGTCCCCTGAATCAGCAGGGCCAGAATGACCGCCCCCGCCACATTGCCAAGGAAGACAAGGACCCAATTCTTGGCTGTGTCCTTGATGCTTGTTCTGCCTGCCAGCGTACTGGCCGTAAAGAACATATTGTTGCCCGTGAACAGCTCGGAGCCAGCGAATACGACCAGGGTCAGGGCGATCCCGAAGGACGCGCCCATCACCAGAGGCTGGAAGGGGGATTTCGCCGCAGCCAGCGGCGCACCCAGAGTAAAGATCAGAATAATTCCAATACCGACATAGGCACCGGCCAGTATGGCCGACAGAAAGTACCTCGGCAGGCTTTCATTCATTTTGTCACGCTTCTGGACTGCAGCTTCTACGATGTTCTCCACATTTTGTGTAAACATACCCTTATCCCGCCATTCCTCAAATAAAATATAAGCTTCTTGTTATATAGGATTAGCTGCGTACGGCGGAGCCGGTCAGGCTTACGTATACCTTCTCCCCGTCCAGCGTAACCTCATAAGCCGCAACACGCCCCTGATCGGGTGCCTGCACTTCCCCCGTCGTCAGGTCGATCTTCCAGTCGTAGAGCGGATCGTACAGATACTTGCCGGATACAATCCCTTCGGCGAGCGGGCCGCCCTTCGGATGGGGATTGCGGTTCTCCACAGCATAGATATTGCCGTCCGATGTCCGGAAGACAGCCAGCTCCACGTTACCGGCAACCACCACACGGCCGATTTGCGGGAGAAAGTCCTGTACCTGCCCGATTACATACACCTCTTTTACGAATTCCATCTTCATCTCTCCTTCCGCCGGTTTAAACCGTCGTCCGCTCATACAGAGCTGTACGGGTCTTGTCGTCCTTCAGCATCTTCTGCCACGGATCGGATACCTGGGCCAATGCAAAGTCGATGCGTGCCGCCAGTTCCTTCCGGTTGTCCTCATTGTCCAGAATGGCGGATTTGATTTGCTCCAATCCGAGACGTTCTACCCATTCCGAGGTTCTTTCCAGATAATTGCCGGTTTCCCGGTAGTACTGCATGACGGCGGAGCAGACCTCTACCAGCTCTTCATCGGTCTTCACCTTGCAGAAAGAATCTGCAATCCGCGGCTTGATCCCGCCATTGCCGCCGATGAACACTTCCCAGCCGCCGTCGTTGCCGACGATGCCGATGTCCTTTGTGCAGGATTCCGCACAGTTACGCGGGCAGCCGTTGACAGCCATTTTGAACTTGGCCGGGAAGTCCAGCCGCTCGTATTTGCGTTCCAGCAGTGCGCCCATTCCCATCGAATCCTGGGTTCCGAAACGGCAGAACTGGGAGCCGACGCAAGTCTTTACGGTGCGCAGTGATTTGGCGTAAGCATAGCCGGATGGCATATCCAGCTCGGCCCATACCTTCGGCACGTCCTCTTTCTTCACGCCGATCAGATCCAGGCGCTGGCCGCCGGTCACTTTGACTACTTTGACATCATATTTCAGCGATACATCGGCGATCCGCTTCAGATCCTCCGGTGTGGTCACGCCGCCATACATGCGGGGCACTACGGTAAAGGTGCCGTCCTTCTGGATGTTCGCGCTCATCCGTTCGTTGACAAACCGCGATTCCTTCTCGTCCTCATGCGTATCCGGATACAGCATGCCCAGGTAGTAGTTCACCGCCGGACGGCATTTGGAACAGCCTTCGGGCTGCTTCCAGTCCAGCACATGCATCACCTCTTTGGTCGTTCTGAGACCCTTGGCCTGAATTTCGGCTACAATCTCATCACGGCTGAGCGTGGTGCAGCCGCAGATGCCGGCCTTCGCGCTCTGCTGGAAGCTGTCGCCCAGCACATATTGCAGAATCTGTTCAACCACAGGCTTACAGCCGCCGCAGGAGCGGGTAGCCCCGGTGCAGGCCTTGATTTCGTCCACTGTCGTAAAACCATTCTCGGTTACGGCATCGACAATTGCCTTCTTCGTTACACCGTTGCAGCCGCACACGATTTCTTCGTCGGCCATTGTAGCCACGGAAGCACTCTTCTTGGCACCGCCGCCTCCGCAGCAGCCGCCTCCGCCCATGACTTCCGCATAAATCTCGTCGGTCATCTCCGCACCTTGCTTCACCAGCTTCTGCAGGGCGGCCGATTCCGTAATATCGCCGAACAGTACGGCACCGACAATGATATTGTCCTTCAGCAAAATTTTCTTATATGTCCGTTTCCATTCATCCTTGGAGGAGATCACGGTGTGCTCTGCCGTCTCGGTAAATTCACCTGCAGAGAAGACGTCCACGCCGGAGATCTTCAGCTTCGTGGCTACAACCGAGCCTTCATACGGCTGTGTAGCCGCACCGCAGAGATGCTTGGCCAGAACCATGCCCTGCTCGAACAGCGGGGCTACAAGTCCGTAGCAGACGCCGCGGTGTTCTGTACATTCACCTACAGAATACACGTTCTTCATCGAAGTCTGCATGAAGTCATCGACTACAATCCCCCGGTTCACAGTGATTCCACTGTCCTTGGCCAGCTGCACATTCGGCTTGATGCCTACCGCCATTACCACAAAATCAGCCGGAAGCACAGTATCATCGCTGAAACGCAGACCACTGACACGCTCTTCGCCGATTAATTCCACCGTCTGCTTGCCCATGGCGAACTTCACGCCCTGGCGCTCCAGTTCAGCCTTCAGCATCGAGGAAGCCGTATGATCAAGCTGCCGCTCCATCAGGTCTTCGAGCAGATGCACAACGGTAACGTCCATGCCGAGTCCAACCAGTCCCTTGGCTGCTTCCAGACCCAGAAGTCCCCCGCCGATAACCGCAGCCGTGCGGTATTGCTTGGCTGCCGCCAGCATGGCGTCGCAATCCGCAATGTCGCGGAAGCCTACTACGCCTTCCTTGGTATTGCCGGGAATCGGCAGAATGAAGGAGTTGGAGCCGGTTGCTATAATGATTTTGTCATAAGGAATATTTATTCCGCTGTCTGTGATAACCTGCTGCGCAGCCTCGTCGATACGTACGGCGGTCGTGCCTGTATGCAGGATAATATGGTTGCTCTCGTACCACCCAAGGTCATTCAGAATGATATCCTCAATGGTCTTGCTGCCTTCGAGGACATAGGACAACATAATCCGGTTGTAGTTCGGATGCGGTTCGCTGCCGATTACGGTAATATCATATGCGCCGCCCAGCTTCAGAATTTGCTCAAGGGTGCCCACGCCCGCCATGCCGTTGCCGATTAATACTAGCTTTTCTCTCTCCACACTCACTTGGATGAACCTCCTTAAGACTTCGATCTTCCATACAAATATCAGTTCGTAAATAAAGTATACATTTTAAATTTAAATCGCAATTGTGATTACAATCACATTAATTGTGAATGTTTTCACATATTTCTCTGTTACGTTGCAGCACAAAAAAGCCGGATTTAGCCGCTTCCCTTGACAGCCAGCTGTAACTCCGACTTTATCTGCGCGTTCTAACGCAAGGCCAGCACAATCTCCAATTCATCCTGTGGCTTAAGCATCATGTCGATGCCGTTGTCCCGCAGCCCCTTGTCGTTGACCTCCAGCTTCCATACCTCACTGCTGAGCGGGGTGTAGCCCATAACCTTGACCAAGGTTTTATTATCTTCGGCAAGCTCTACCATTCCGTTGTTCTTTAACAGGCTGCGCACCGTCATATCTTCTTCGTAGGGAAGAACAACTGAATGACTCAGCTCCGGCTGCTCACTGCCGCCGTTCAAGGTAAGTACTACGAATTGCGGCATCTGCTTGCCCGGGGCCGGCCTGGCCGCAAATACAACAGTGTCCTCCCGCTTTACCGGTGCGGTCATATCGGTTATGACCTTGCCGTTCACCTGCAGCTCCCATCCTAACGGAGCCGACAGATACACCCGGTTCACATCTACGATCCCCTCACGTCCGCTGTAAAAGGTGACCACCTTACTGTTGCTGAACAGCTCAAGCAGGGTATTACCATCCAGATAGGCCTCCGAGACCTGCCTAGCTGCATTGCCGGAAAGATCACGGTCACCCACTAGCACCGAAAAGGCTGGTCCGCCTGAGCCATGGGCCGCAGCTTTGTCTCCGGAGCCGGCATTCTCTCCCGAACAACCGCCCAGCACCAATATGATAATAAGTCCGATCCATATGCGTCTAAAGGCCACAACCTTTGCGGTCATTCCGAGCATCTTCCTCCCTCGCCCATAAGGCGCAGGCGCTGCTCCCTGGTTGGGCTATTGTCTCTTCTGTACACAGTCCCTTTAAGGATAACGCAAACGGGCGCGCTTCTCAAATGAAATCCGGTGAAATAGAGAGAGGAAAAAAGTCCCCGAAGGGACTTGGCTAATTACAGCTCTTGCTCGCTTATTGATAGCGCAGGAACAAAATATTGTTCTCCAGATGCACATGCTCGAAAGTCATGCCCTCCAGCTCTTCCAGCCGTGCATAGGTCAGACGGTAAGTGGTGCAGGCATGCTCCGGCGGTGTGTAATCATTCGTAATCTCCCGCAGTTCACGAAGAATTGCCCCTGCACTGTCATGCTCTTCTTCAAGCGTATGCAGCATTCCGCGCAGCTCGGCAAGCGCCTCTTCGCTCTTGTTCTCTTCATAGGCCAGCATTGCCGGGAATTCGCTCTCTTCTTCCTGGGCAGTATGCTTCAGCAGATCCTCGCGGAGCAGATGGAAGAGGCGGTACATCTCAGCCAGATGCGGAGAATCTTCGCCATGCACCCGGAATACCTTGGTTACATTCTGCGCAATCAGCGGCAGTTCCTCCTGCAAATAGCGGTGATGCTTATTCACGATATATTCGATCAGCTCGCCCGAAGGTGCGTCATTCCAGGCGGTGTCCTGTTCCAGCACAGGATGATTCTGAACCAGCTGATGCAGATCGCCGAGCAGAGCTGCTGTGTCAAGCCCTTTCTCTACAGCAGCTTCAGCCAGCGGCTTAGCGCCCCCGCAGCAGAAGTCAATCTTCTGTCCCTTGAAATAATCCGCCGCTTTCGGAAATTGCAGAACGATATCCCGAACGAAGTCTTCCCCGGTAAATTGAAGCGGTGCTTTATCCTGTAATTGATTGGCTGCCATTTGATGGCCCCTCCCTCACGTGTGTGATATAAGTTATTGCTTACTTATACACCTTAACGCGAACCGGAAAGCGGGGTAGTGATTCTACGCACTAGAGGTGTGGAGGGTTGATGAACAGACACACCGGCCGCAGACAAAAAAACACCCCTGCATCAGAGGTGTTTACATATTTGCGCAATGTTCACTCACTGCACCATCGCCCTCATATAAGTCCGTTTACCCTGAGCATCCTTCAAATAAGGACCCAGCCCGGCGAAGCGCGACTCATCCAGATAGACACCCGTCATCCAGCGGCCTTCCGTCAAACCTCCGTTCCAGTGAAGCACCAGATCGGGAGCGGAAATCCATTCCTGATAGACCCGGATGTTCTGTTCCCGGTATTCTTTGCTGAGCCTGCCGCTTTCGGTCAGACGAAGCTCGGAAAGGTAGGTCGGCACAAAGTAGTTGGAAATCAGCTCCAGCTCTTCATCATTCAAAAAAGCTTCTTCCCCCAGATACGGACCGAACAGCCGCGTATTCTCATACAGCGACCATATTACCGCCTGCAGCACCATGCTCTGGCGGAAGCCGTTATGATAGACATACCGGCGCTGCCCGTTACCCTCTCCCGCCGCTGGCTCCGCCTCCAGACAGTGCCGCTCGCAGCCGATGCATTTCCAGCCCGCCGGGCTCTGAATCCATTTCTGAAACACCGTTCCGCCGGAATTGTCGCCTTTATATAAAGAAGAAATATTGTCATAAGGCACGCCGATCCAGGTCTCCCATAACGAATCGGGAAGATGCTCGTGCAGCATGGCCAGTGTCCTGTCGTACAGGTACTGTACCTTGACGGCAGCGCATTCCAATTCCGCAACAGCTTCTTTTCCATAGGTTATTTCCCGGGAAAACAAAGTGGTTGTCATCTTCCTCGCCTCCTGCTGGAATATATTCCTTCCGATATGCCGCATGGCGTGTCCATAATTACAATTATCCAAGAATGCTAATCCGTCCAGTAGTACATAGTTCTGCAAACTATAAAATTTGTTCTATTATATTACAACCTTACAGGCAATGTGCAACAATGTTGTAATTTAGATTTAAAAAAGCCTCTATCCCGCAGAGGGAAAAGAGGCATTTCTTAAGAGCTGCTGCACCCGGTCTATTCGACCCACTGCTCGGCCCAGGACTGAATCTGCTGCATAACCGGCTCCAAAGCCCGGCCTTTAGTTGTTAATTCATATTCAATACGCACCGGGGTTTCCGGGTACACATGTCTGACCAGAATGCCTTCACATTCCAGATCCTTCATCCGTTCGGACAGCATCTTGTCGCTCATCGACGGAATCAGGCCGGAAATATCCTTGAAGCGCTTCGGTCCGCTCATCAATGTCTGGATAATCAATCCATTCCAACGCTTGCCTAAGAATGAGAAGGCTGTTTCGAATCTTGGGCACATCGCCAGTTGATGTTCTTCCATTGTTCTCACCTCTCGCTTGTAAAACTTACAATTAGTTAGTATATATAATTTTAACATATTTAAAGCAGAATGAACATCGTATTACAAAAAAAGTTCATCAGCCATACCTATTATATCCCCGCTGTCAATCCCTTGATCCACGATTGTCGGCTTTCGCCGCGATGGCCTCGGTAACTACATAAGCCAAATCGTCGTTGCCGAAGAGGGACAATACGCCCAGCACCGTATCATTGGTAATGTCGCCCGCTTCCTCCTTGGACACGGTCAGTGCCAGCGCTCTGCCGAGCGCCGCATTACTCTCCTGGTCCGGGTATGCCTGCAAATACAGCGCCTGCGGGTCCAGATCATTGTTCACGCACCACTGGGCAAAGACAAGGATCATCATCTCTTCTTCCTGTTTGTAGCTCTCAATAATTTGCTGCTCCATCGCCTTACGGTAATCGTCCATGCAAGGCTCCTTTCTCGCGTGTTCTGTCAATCGGCAAGCTTCGCTGCCAGCTCATGGCTGGGCAGGACTGCGGAAGCGGATATGCCGCATTGCTCCGGTGTATTAATGTTGTTCAGAAAATGATTAACCGCTCCGCTAAAGCCCCTGCGCTCCAGAATGGTATCCCAGCTGCCAAAGCCCTGGGTGCGCGGCAGTGCCCCCTTCTCGTATAAGACCGCCCGTTCCATATCCGTTACCTCGACCGAACGGCCATTTCCGTGCAGCTCCAGCTTCTCCAGGTCGCCTCCGGCATCGCGGACCATACTGAACATGGCGCTCACTCCGCCGTTCCAGCCAAGCATGCCCGAAGAACGCAGCATCCGTCCTTCATCATCCGCCTTCAGGCTGGCCTGCAACAGCTCATAATCGCTGCCGCCCAGCCAAAGCAGCAGGTCCAGCATGTGTATCAGATCGTCATACACCGTCTCACGGCTGCTGCAGTTCTGCAGCTTGGTCCGGTGCTTCACGGCGAGGCAATGGCTAATGCCGCCGCTCTTCTCAAGCCACGCCTTGGCTGCCGCATACATCGGGGCATAGCGGCGGTTAAAGCCGACGCCCAGCAGCAGCCCCTTGTCCTCCGCCAGCTCCGCCATCCGCCGCGACTCCTCCAGATGATAGGACAGCGGCTTGTCAACATATACTGAAACTCCGGCCTCCAGGCACCTCGTCACGATTTCATAATGCGTGTCCGTCGGACTGTGCACGAATACCGCATCCAGCCCCCAGGACAACAACTCATGAAGATCGGTCGTCCCTTTGGGAAACCGGTAGGAAGTGATCGCTCTTTGCACAGTGGCCGGAGACTGGCTGAGTACGCCGGCAACCTCCACCTGGTCATGACGGGAGAGCAAGGGCAGATATACTTTGCGGGCAATGTCCCCGAGGCCGATCAATCCGACCCGGATGACACCGGAATGACTCATGGATATCTCCCCCTTATACTTATTATAGATGTATTATACAGGGTGATCGTTCCGGTACAAATGATCTTTGCTTCAACATTTGCATTTTTTTCAGTATGATGAGATGAACAAACGGAAGAAAGGGCATCCTATGATGAGAAAATGGCTCACCGCCGCAGTCTATGTTTCGGCTGTAATCCTCGCGTTTATCTACAGATATGATATCCTGGCCTGGCTGCGGGAGGATCATAATATTCTCCTGTCGCTTGGCGCCGCCACGCTGCTCGCTTTATTCCCGGTAGTGCCCTACAAGCTGGTAATTGGCCTCTTCGGTTACAGCTTCGGCAGTCTGGGAGGCGCGCTGATCAGCTGGACCGCCACTACCCTTGCCGCAGCGCTGATGTACGGCGGGGTCAAATATATCGTCCGCGGCAAAGCCAGAGCCTACCTGGCTTCCGTTCCCGCACTGGACAGGTTCACCGCTGCAATAGAGCGCCAGCCGTTCGCAGCAGTGGTATTGGCGCGCCTTGCTCCGGTGATCCCGCAGGCTGCGGTGAACATCTATGCCGGCGCTGCCGGATTGCCGTTCTGGAGCTATCTCGCCGCCTCGGGCCTGGGCAAGATCCCGGGGATCGCGCTGTACGCCTTTCTTGGCGGTGAGCTCTTCCGCAGACCGCAGCACGCGGTTATTGCCGTTCTGGCGTATGCCGCCATTCTGATTGTTGCCGGATGGTCTATACGTTCCAGGAGGTTCGGGAAGAAGTGATTTATGGCAACCGAGCAAAATTTCCTTTATAATTAGTGTTAGATTGTGATCTATTTAATTGCATATTACGAATTGGAGGGATAACAAGTGAGTGCTATCCAGTCTCAACATATACAAGGCAAGACTGAGCAGGCCACCTTTGCCGGAGGCTGCTTCTGGTGTATGGTATCGCCGTTCGAGGAATTGCCGGGCATTATCTCCGTCGTCTCCGGGTATACCGGCGGTCATACCGTCAACCCCACCTACGAAGAGGTCTGTTCGGAAACCACCGGCCACGTCGAGGCGGTTCAGATTACTTATGATCCGTCCGTGTTCCCTTACAGCAAGCTGCTGGAGCTGTTCTGGCAGCAGATTGATCCGACCGATGCCGGCGGGCAGTTCCATGACCGGGGCTCTTCTTATGAAACGGCGATCTTCTATCACACCGAAGAGCAGCGGCAGGCTGCCGAGGCATCCAAAGCCGAAGTTGCGGCCAGCGGACGGTTCTCCGGCCCGATTGTGACGCCGATCCTCCCGGCCAAGATCTTTTATCCGGCAGAGGAGTACCATCAAGGCTACCACCGCAAGAATCCGGGCCATTACAAACGGTACCGCAAGGGTTCGGGACGCGAGGCATTTATTGAGAAGCATTGGCGGCACAATGAAGATAAGGCCAGTCTCAAGGAACGTCTGACTCCGCTGCAATATGAGGTCACCCAGAACAATGCGACCGAATCGCCGTTCCGGAACGAATTCTGGGATCACCACGGCGACGGCATTTATGTGGATATCGTTTCCGGTGAACCGCTGTTCAGCTCGCTGGACAAATATGACTCCGGCTGCGGCTGGCCCAGCTTCACGCGTCCGATCCGCGACTACTCCGTCAAAGAGAAGACTGACCTCAGCCACATGATGATCCGCACGGAAGTGCGCAGCCAGTCTGCCGACTCCCACCTTGGCCATGTATTTACCGACGGTCCAGGACCGAATGGCCTGCGCTACTGCATCAACTCGGCCGCGCTGCGGTTTGTGCCGGAAGCGGAGCTGGACAAGGAAGGCTACGGCGAATACCACGTGCTGTTCCAGAACCGTCCGGCCGAATAAATCTTGTTCACGGTATCTACACTAAAAAGCCTCCGGGACCGCCATTATGGCCGTCCCGGAGGCTTTAGTCATGATAAATAAAGACTCATGCCGGGCGCACCCTCCGGCCGCCGGACAAACCCGAACTGTTCATAGAAGCCGGCTTTGCCGGCGGCTGCGGACAGCTGCACCCAGCGGATGCCGCTATGCCGGCAGTGCTGCAGCAAGTGCTCCATCATTGCGGTGCCCAGTCCTTGATTCCGGTATTCCGGCAGCACAATTACATCACAGATTAAGCATTGAATCACTCCGTCCGAGACGATCCGGCCAGAGGCGGCCAGCTTCCCGTCCCGGTATATAACCGCTACATGCCAGCTGCCGCGCAGCGCTTGCTGCAGACATTCCGCATCCCAGCGGCCCTCAGGGTCCCAGCCTGTGGATTGATACAGCTGAGCATATTCCTCCGGACCGGGAAATCCGGCTTTCACCTGCACTTTCATACCTGTTCCTCCCCCAAGGTTCCCGTATAACAAAATTATGGCTTTACATGTTCATCTCCGGGTCCGGCCTCGCCCTCCGCCCCGGCCGGTTCACCGGAAGGAAGCTCAGCCTGCCGGTTAGGCCGGCCGACTTGCCGGATTCGCTCCAGAAGCTCGGATTCCCGCCGGTTGGTTTTTTTGCGGATAAACAGAATAACGGCGACAATGACAGCGATAACAATCAGCACCGGCAGGGCACCGGCCAGAACTACGAACAGCCACTGAAACGTAACAGACAACGCATTCACGCTGCCCTTCAGAGCATCGGATGCGCGGGTGAGCAGCGGGCCCTGCTCTTCTTTGGCCGCATCGATAACTAATGCCTCTGTCTGGTACAGCCGCAGCTCCACCGTCGAGAAGGAGACGTTCTGGTCGATGTAACGCATTCTGCCCTTGATCTGTTCAATCTCTTCCTGAATGGCTCCAAGCTGGTTCGCAAAGGCAACCAGATCGGCGGATTTCGTCGCTTTCTCCATAAACTCCAGATAGCGGGTCTCCATCAGCTGCTTGGCCTTGAGACTCGACTCCAGATCGACGTATTCCTCGGAGACATCCTGCCCCTGAATGCTGCGCTGAAGATTCTCATTCTTGATCTTCTCCAGATTGTCCAGGAACGGCGAGAATCCGGAGGCCGGAACCTTCAGGACAAATGTGCCGCCGCGCTCCGAATCCGTCACACTCTCGTTAAATCCGATGATGTACCCGCCTGCCAAAGTAACCATATTCCGCACTTCGGTTTGCGCAGCGTTATAATCTTCAACCTCCATCACCAGATTGGCCTTGTAGATTAATTTCTTGTTCAGTCCGGCGGCGACATCGCTGCTTGTAATGCCCGCAGCCGTTTCAGCCGTCTTCTCTGCATTCAGCGCCTGGATAGAGGCGCCCCCGCCTCCGACCGCTGCGTTTCCATCGGCCATTTGATCGGCGGATGCCGTATTCGCCAGCGCCTCACTTTCAGTTACAGCTGCAGCCGGCGCTTCCGGTGCACCGCCGTCGGCGGTATCCGCACCGCTTTGCAGCGAGCTCTCTACTGCGGCGTTATCCGCCGCATAATTACTGTTGCTTGCCGAACCGCAGCCCGCCAGAAGCACAACCAAACAAATCAGACACAACAAATAATGCAGACCCCGTTTTCTCATTTCCATGACCTCCACAAGTGTAGTAAACTTCGTTTCCTGCACCGTACAGCTTGCCGGACGCAGAGGCTTATCGTCTCTATGCTTCTCCGCGTTACTGTTCCAGACGTGTCAGATGCTGGAAAGTTGCGGCCGAAGGGCGGGAATTGCATTATTTGTTGCCGGAATTATCCGGATCGTCACAAACGGGGCCTGTTTGCGAAAATATCTGCAATTTGTTAGAATATTGGCATCTGCATAGACCAACAACAAAAACCCTATTCCAATTGGAAAAGGGTAAGGTCTGACCGGGCAAGCTCCACCTTGCCGGACAGAATCATGTGTTTGTCTGAACAGATTGTCATTTCCGAGTAAGGGGAGGTGAACCCTCATGGCAAAAGACGTACTGTGCGCAGTGAATTCCTGTACTTACTGGGAAGAAGAGAACAGATGCAAAGCCGAATCCATCTTCGTTGCTTACCATGCCGCCAAGCAGCCTACAGAACCTGAAGAAACGGATTGCAAGACATTCAAAAGGAAATAATCTCTTCGCGAAGGAACCCTCCACGGTTCCTTCTTTTACTGTGTTCATTTTATCAGCATTGAGAATTATTATCAAGTGTTTGGACAAAAAAACGGATTAAAAACCTTAAATCCGGGTGGATAACCCCGGTTTTAAGGTTTTTGCGGTTTCAGTGTTCCCAGCCTCTATTAGCAACCCTAGCTTTCCGTTCCACTCAGCCGGATTTCCTATGATTAGGTATTGGCCCCGTTACCGGATTCCGATTTGCCTCTCTCCGTAGCCCCGCTATGATGCGGAACATCCCCAATCGGGTGCTGACCTTTAGCTGACTGTGCTTTCCGCTAAAGCAATGCCTGCGCGGACAAGCCGGGCCGCCTCCACCATATGACTCAGCGCCGCTTCCGTCTCCTCCCACCCGCGCGTCTTCAGCCCGCAGTCCGGATTGATCCAGAACTGCGCCGGATCGAGCACCTGCAGCGCCCGTTCGATATTCCGTACCATCTCTTCCGTCACCGGCACCCGGGGGCTGTGAATATCGTACACGCCAAGCCCGATGCCCTTGTCATAGGCATTGTCCTCGAAAGCAGAGATCAGCTCCCCGTGGCTGCGGGAGGTCTCAATGGAAATGACGTCGGCATCCATCTCGGCAATGCTATGGATCATTTCGTTGAAATCGCTGTAGCACATATGGGTATGGATCTGCGTCTCATCCTTCACGCCTGTGGTGGCGATGCGGAAGGCACGGACAGCCCAATCCAGATAGGCCCCATGCTCCTCTGCTTTGAGCGGCAGACCCTCCCGGATGGCCGGCTCATCCACCTGGATCATTCCGATCCCGGCCTGCTCCAGCGCCCCGACTTCCTCCCTTAGCGCCAGTGCAATCTGTGTAGCCACTTCCTCCCGGCTGATATCCTCGCGCACAAACGACCAGTTCAGAATGGTGACCGGGCCGGTCAGCATGCCTTTGACAGGGAGCGGTGTCAGCGACTGCGCGTACCGGCTCTCCTCCACGGTCATCGGCTGTCCCCATGCCACGTCGGCGTAGATGACCGGCGGCTTCACGCAGCGCGAGCCGTAAGACTGCACCCAGCCGCCTGCCGTGAACAGGAAGCCGTCCAGCTTCTCGGCGAAGAACTCCACCATATCGGTGCGCTCAAATTCGCCGTGCACCAGCACGTCCAGCCCGAGCCGCTCCTGAAGGGCAACCGCGTCGTCCATGCAGCCACGGATGTAAGCGTCGTAGCGCTCCTTGCTCCAGACGCCCTTGCGCCATTTCAGGCGGGCCTGGCGCACCTCGGCGGTCTGCGGGAAGCTGCCGATCGTAGTCGTCGGCAGCAGCGGCAGCCGCCATCTCTCCCGCTGCAGCTCCGCACGCTCCGCGTACGGCAAAGCGCGGGAGAGGCGCCCGGGCGGCAAGGCCGCGAGCCGCCCGGCCACATCCGCCCTGCCGCGCTCCGGCAGGGCCCGCAGAGCCGCCAGCGCGCGGCGGCTCTCCTCCAGGGCGGCGGCATGCTCCGCCTGCCGCCCTTCCGCGGCCGCGGCGATCAGCTGGAGCTCGCCCAGCTTCTCGTCCGCGAACGCCAGCGCCTGCCGCACCGCCGCAGGCAGGCTCTCTTCCCCCTGCACGGTGACCGGCACGTGCAGGAGACTGGCGGACGGCTGAAGCAGCAGCCGGTCCGCCGGGACATGCCCGCCGAGCTCGGCCACGAGCGCGAGCTTGGCATCCAGATCGGCGCGCCAGATGCCGCGGCCGTCCACGATGCCGGCGGCGAGCCATTTGTCCGCCGGCCAGCCCAGGCGGCGCACAGCCGCGAGGTTCGCGCCGCGGTCATGGACGAAGTCCAGGCCCAGGCCCTGGACCGGCAGGCGCAGCAGCGCTTCAAGCGGCTCCGCCGCCGCGAAATAGGTCTGCAGCAGCAGCTTCAGCCCCGGCACGGCAGCGGCAAGCTCACCGTAGATCTGCTCCAGCAAGCCGATCTCCGCTGCGCTCAGGCCCGTAACGATTGCCGGCTCATCCATCTGCACCCATTCCACACCCTCCTGCTCCAGCTCCTGCAGCAGTTGGATATACACCGGGATAAAGCTTGCAACGGCTTCACCGGTCTCTTCTGCCGCATAGCCCCTGGACAGCTTCACGAAGGTATAGGGGCCGACAATGACCGGCTTGCCGGCAATGCCCGCCCGTTCCTTGGCGAAGCGGTAAGCCGCCAGCGGCTTGTTCTCGACAAGCTGCGGCTGCAAGCCGCCGATCTCCGGAACAATATAGTGGTAATTGGTATTGAACCACTTGGTCATCGCACAAGCCGGCGCCTCGCTGTTGCCGCGCGCCATGGCGAAATACAGTTCCAGCGGAACCGCACCGCCTTCATACCGGAACCTTGGCGGTACCAGGCCGAACATGGCGGCTGTGTCCAGCACATGATCGTAGAAGGTGAAGTCGCCAACGGGAATCAGCTGAATGCCGGCCTGCTGCTGAACCCGCAAATGCTGCAGCTGCAGCTTCTCCATCTCCTCCCGGAAAACGGCTTCCTCTATTTTGCCGCTCCAGAAGGCTTCCAGCACCTTCTTCCATTCCCGGCTCCGGCCGATCCGCGGGTACCCCAGATTGCTGGTAATCAGACTTGCTGTCATTATCCATCCACTCCATTTCATATAATTATCGTTGTTATACGCATTGTAAAGAAAGCTTAATCCGATCCTTGCTGTCCCTTGTTTCCAGCTAACCGGGTGCCATGCGGCAGGCACATTTACATCCGGTCTTATGTACCTCTACTGTCACACTCAACCTCTTCCCCGCAATTGCTGCTTGCTGATTTCCGGCGTCTCCTGTACGTCTCCTGTCGAGCTGATGCCATCATACTGAATCTCCCGCCTTGCGGCAATAGCTGGAAGGGCATTCCGGTTATACCCGTTAGCTATAGCCGAGCCGGGATATGACTGGCCAGACCTGGTAGGCTTGGGTACGATGCGCTGCAGCAGAGCCGCCTTAGATCGCCCCGGGCATGAGGAGCGGGATTCCGCCTGGACGGACACGGTCCCGCTGCTGCTTGCAGCTGCTTATAAGCAAAAGCTATAATCTCCCCGCACTCCGGTTATCCGCCACAGCGAAAAGCCGCGCCTTCCGGATCGCGGAAGGCGCGGCTTTGCTAATGCAATCAATAGAGTATCCCGGTAAGCCCGGCAGCAATTTAAGCAGTAACCGAGTCAGATTAGAACCAGACCAGATATACCACAGCGGCCAGCACAATCCGGTAGATCGCGAACGGCACCAGCTTGATCTTGTTGATCAGCTTCAGGAAGAAGCGGATGGACACCAGAGCGAACACGAACGCGCTGATAAAGCCGGCGATAAAGAACGGCAGCGCATCTATCGTGAAATACTCCCAGTTCTTGACCAGCGAAATTGCGCTCGCCCCGGCCATAATCGGCACCGCCATAATGAACGTGAAGTCCGCAGCCGCGCGGTGGCTCATGCCCAGCAGCACGCCGCCGGAGATCGTCGAGCCGGAGCGCGAGAAGCCTGGCCACAGCGACAGACATTGCACCAGCCCGACCGACAGCGCCTGCCGGTATGTAATCTGGTCAACAGTTTCCACCTTGACCTGCTTGGGTGCGAAACGGTCGGCTATAATCATGAAGATGGCCCCGATGACCAGTCCGATCAGCACCGTAGAGGTGGAGAACAGATGCTCATCGATATAATCCTCCAGCAGCACGCCCATAATGCCCGCCGGAATCAGGCCCACAATGACCTGTGCCAGCTTGAGACGGCCGGTGGTCTCTACCTGCGGCTGGCCATCCGGCACCGCCGCCAGCTCCTTGCGGCTGAAGCGCTTCAGGCCGAGCAGGTCAATGAACCTGTTACGGAAGACGACGACAACCGCGAGGATCGAACCGAGCTGGATGACGATTTTGAACGTATTGGCCGTATATTTACCGAGAAATTCCTGCGATTTCAGCCACATGTCATCGACAATAATCATGTGTCCCGTGGAGGATACCGGAGCAAATTCCGTCAAACCTTCCACAATTCCTAGTATGATAGCTTTAATAATAGTCAGCAGCTCCATGGTTCTCCCCCTTATTAGCCTCCACTCCGTGGAGTTATATTGGATAGCCCGTTGTCAGCCGGGCATTATCTGCATCTGTTGAGACAAGGACTTCTCACCGGGCAGCCCTATTCAGCCGGCCGCTCCAGTCATATTCAGTCCACATTGCCTGCGGTCTTGCCGCCCCGCTTCCGTTTGCGGAAAAAGAGTACCCCGAGCACCACCATGCCCACTGCCAGCAGCGCATATACGAAATTAGAGTACGTTTCGATGTAGCCGCCGATGTCCTCCCAGTTCTCGCCGAGCGCGGCGCCCAGCATGACCAGCAGTGTATTCCAGCCCAGCGTGCCGATCGTTGTAAAAATCATGAACACGCCGAACTTCATCCCCGACATCCCCGCCGGGATCGAGATCAGGCTGCGTACAAGCGGCACCATGCGGCAGAACAGTACGGTCCAGTAGCCGTATTTGTCAAACCAGGCATCCGCTTTGCGGATGTCGCTCTTTTTGATGCGGATGATACCGCCCCAGCGGTCGACAATGCGCTCGAGCCGTTCCACATCCAGCAGCCGTCCGATCCAGTACAGAATCACCGCTCCCAGCAGAGACCCGAGCGTCGAAGCCACAAGCACCCCGGGAATCGTCAGTCCGCTGGTCGTTGTCATGAACCCGCCGAACGGCAGGATGATCTCCGAAGGGATCGGCGGAAAAATATTTTCCAGCGCCAGCATCAGGAAGATGCCGAAGTAGCCGAACTGCTCCATTATGTCTGTAATCCATGTTTTCATTGTCCTGACCTCCGCGTCAGATAAGATTTTTCTTCAGGTTTCGCAAATAACGGCTGCGGATCATGAAGAAATACAGTCCCTGGGCTGCCAGATAACCGACCAGCACCGCTCCCGTCTCGAGGACGATGGACAAGTAGAACAATCTCTGCAAGGCAATAAAGGCGAACACACTGTGCAGCACCGCCAGTCCCACCGGCACGAAGAACAACAGGGCAAGCTGCACCGTTACCGTGCGGTTCAGTTCCGTTTCGGTCAGACCCATTTTGGACAGGGTGGAATACTGGAGGCGGTCATGGTCCATGTCCATATACAGCCGGAAATACAGGAAGCTGCCAGCCGCGATAAAAAAGACCGTGCCCACCAGCAGTGAAGCAAACAGCATCGTGCTGTACAGTGTGCGCTGGATTTCAAACAATGTGCCGCTGACGACCACCGCATACGGCGAGTCCTTCTCGTAGGCAACCTTGCCCTTCTCCGTCAATTCCGAAGCAATGCCCACGGTCCGTTCGAAATTCTCCATATAAAATCCTGTGTACCAGTCGCTTTGCACCGGGGTAACCGCCGCGAACAAGCTGTCGCTGACCACGATGCCGCTGAAGTCTCCCCCGTCCCTGCCGTCCAGCTCCGGCAGCAGGTATTCGGCGATGGGCACATGTCCCGTATAGCCGGTCTCCTCAATGACGATGCCCTGCGTCAGTGTATATACAGCCCGCACCCGGTCGGCGGTCAGGCTGCGGTCACGCTGCGAGCCGATCATGACCAGGCCCTCGCCCTCTTCAAGCGGCGGCTCCTGCGGGGTGAACCCGGCATGCTTAAGTGCCTGCAGGTAATCGCTGTAGGCCATGAGCGGAAGCCGTTCTGTCCGGTCCGGCCCGGTCTGCGAAGCCACCTCTGCCACCTTGATCGGAATCGTCAGTGTGGCATAAGGCTCCTGCAGCCGGTCCAGCTCCATGGCAATCCCGGCCAAATCCGTCTGGGCAGCATAGCTGCCATGGCCGCCTTTGGCAACATATCCGACAGCCGCCGGATAATCCAGCTGCAGCTCCCGGGACAACGTGTGGATGGAAGCGAACACTCCGACGGAAGTAAAGGACACCGCCGTCACGATGGTGACCATAAAGAACATCCGTCCGTTGTCCTTCCAGCGGTAAGACAGCCCCGAGAAGGTAATGATATTCGTGCGGCGCCAGTACAGGCGCCGCACCTTGCGCACCAGGCTGACCAGGTATGGGCCGAGCTGTGTGTAGAAGAGGTACGTGCCGAGTACGGTAATACACACAACGGGAGCCATCATGCGCTCCACGGTAGCTGCGCTTGTTGTCGCAGCCAGCGTATAGCCCGCAAGCAGCAGCACCGCCGACGCCAGCGCAAGCGGACCCGACACCTTCGGCTCCTCTTCGCCCCGCCGTCCGCCCTGGAACAGCCCCCGCGACTCATTGCCAATGAAGGCGAAGGTGGACAGCGAAATCAGCATGAACAGCAGTGCGAAGCTGCAGACGGTCAGCACCGGCGCATGCCAGGAGAGATAGAACTTCAGCGGCTCGATGCCCAGAAAGCCGGAGCCGATCATCAGAAACAGCTTGCCGAGCAGAAGTCCGAGCAGGGTGCCGGTGACAATGGCGGTGCTGCCGATGATCATATTTTCCAGGAACACCATCGTGTTGAGCTGGCGCTTCGTCATGCCGTGCATCAGCAGAATGCCGAATTCGGTCCGCCGTGACTGCAGGAAGCTGCCGACCGACACCAGCACAAATAATGAGCAGAACACAAAGATAATGCCTTCCGCTGCCAGCATCGTGTTCGCCGCCGTACCGAGAATCATTTCCCCGGAAATGGCAGGATGGTAAATAAAGAGCGCACACAGGAAGAAGATCATTACCGAAAACGCGCTGCTGACGAAATATGCAGCGTATTTGCGCTTATTCCGGATTACGTTCCTATAAGCGAACTGCCGAAACGTCATGGCCGGCTCCCCCCATCAGCGACAGCATGTCGATAATGTTCTGGAAGAAGGCTGCACGGCTGGCGCCGCGGTACATTTCGTTGTAGAACCGCCCGTCTTTGATAAAGATCACCCGGTTGCAGAAGCTGGCGCTGTTCGCATCATGCGTCACCATCAGAATCGTAGCCCGTTCCTCGGCGTTGACTCCGGCGAGCAGCTGCATAATTTCGTCTGCCGCCCTGGAATCAAGGTTCCCTGTCGGTTCATCCGCCAGAATCAGCGCAGGCCGGTGGATCAGCGCGCGGGCAATCGCCACCCGCTGCATTTGACCGCCGGAGATTTCGTACGTCCGCTTCGGCAGCAGCGGGGTAATCTCCAGCCTTGCTGCTACTTCATGCAGCCGCCGCTCCATCTCGGCCACCGGTGCACCGGCCAGCGTCAGCGGCAGGACGATGTTCTCCTCCACGGTAAGCGTGTCGAGCAGGTTGAAATGCTGAAAGACAAATCCCAGCTCCTTGCGGCGGAACAATGCTTTGTCATTGCGGGAGAGTGTGTTCGGGTCCCGGCCGGCAATCACGATCTCGCCGGAGGTCGGCTCATCGCTCCCTGCGATCAGGTTGAGCAGCGTGGTTTTGCCGCTGCCCGAGGGACCCATAATGCCGACGAATTCTCCCGGCTCCACCGCAAAACGGATATGGTTCAGCGCATGGGTTGACACCTTGCCCTCATATATTTTGGATAAATTGTGGACGTCGACGATGGGCAAGTCTTCTCGCTCCTTCTCCCTTAAGCTGGATTGTCTTCATTATACAAACAGTAACCGGCAGCTGCTATTTCTGAAACTTACAGTCAACTTACAATACTGTAAGCTGGGAAGAGGGGCGCCTGCTTCCTGCACCTGCACCGTTTACTTTTGTTCTTCAATTTACTCTCTACACCACAATGTTACTCTGCGCCTAGAACGATACTTCCCACCCGCAATGTTACTCTCCGCATAGAACGATACTCTCTACACCATAAATGTTACTTTCCGTGTAGAACAATACTCTCCACAACGCAGATGTTACTCTCCGCCTAGAACGTTACTCTCCACAACGCAGATGTTACTTCCCGTAAACTAACTAATTTACTCTTCACACCGCACCCGGCTGAGTACATACGCACCTTATTTCTCTGCGGCGAATATACCGTTAGAGGGCAGCCGATAGGCCCGAATCCACTGAAAGTGCGAGGTGTACATATGTTATTTTCCCTGCTGCAGCTGACCGGCGGCCTGATTCTCTCCTTGGGCTGGATTCCGCAGATCGCTAAGATCATCAAGACCCGTTCCGTAGCCGATCTTAGTCTGAACGCCTACCTGCTGATGCTGCTCGGCATCGGCCTGATGGAAGCTTACGCGATCAATCTGGCTGCCGGAGGGATCGGATTTGCTTTTTTGATTACCAATACATTGTCGCTGGCCGTCGTGCTGACGGTGGTGGGGCTAATTTTTCGATACCGGTAGTGCCGGCTACGGTCAGAGTGGCCGCATTAGCAGCCGGATTATAGAGATAATTGCAGAATGTACAACTATTATTAAGCTTTTTCCTGCAAAATGGATCTTAATTGCACTTTGTACAACTATATCCGCTCATTTGCCAGGATATTGGCTGGTTGCCCTATAATAGATGTACAGAATACATCTATCTGTTGAAAATGTGCGTTCCAGAGCGATTTAGTTGTACGATTTACACTTAAACGCTGCCGACCTATTGCACCGTGCACATACCTCCACAGCCCCCTAATTAAGTTGGAGTCCTCCCCCACGAAAATGTAGACTTAATACATGGAGGAGGATGAGCTTAATGGGAAAAATGTCCGCACAGAGAGAAAAGGCTGCACAAGAGGTCTTGTCT
>NZ_VWRQ01000037.1 GCF_008635795.1 Paenibacillus tepidiphilus
AACGTGCCTACCTTCTTACAATAGGGTTTTTTTTCATTTATGGACAGTTAGTTTATACCATTCGGCTAATGTTAGCTTTTATGCAACGCTAGTGGATTTTCACCACTTAAATTGTCCGTTTGTGCTCGTTAGCGGTAGTCTAGTTCGATTATCGCCACTTAATCATTACGAAAATGATGGCTAGAGCGAATTTTTCCCTGAAATAGATGGCGGAAATCCAACTAGAGTTGGGAAATGGCGCGTTTCGCGCAAAATAAGTGGCGGAAATCTAATTAGCTGGTGCATAGCGGCAATTGTAGCGGCCAGAGAACCGGAACCCGTATTTACCGGTAAAACAAAAACTCTGCACCAACCGCTGAGGGTTAAAGCAGAGCCTGCATTTCCTTAGTCCACAGTTTATTAGTCCTCGAACCCTAAATCCGCCATTCCTAACCGATTCTTATATCTCCCAACTCCGCAGAATTTGCAGCGCCGCTCCCGTCATCGGGCTTTCTTCTCCAAGAATACCCGGGGAGAAGACAGGGTTGTAGTCAGGATATTGATAAATATTCTTCCGGGCGATCTGGACCGCTGTCTGATAGACAATAGGGTCGGCATTCACAAGTGCTCCGTCTACAATGATATATTCCGGGTGAACAGTGTTGATGATATTGGCCAGTCCGATTCCAAGATAAGAAGCGGTCTCCAGGAAGATCTCTCTCACCAGCGCGTCCTGCTGCGCCAGAGCTTCAACAAGAGCAGGGAAGTGAACATGCTCAGGCGGAAGCGCCGACAGCGAGCTTTCCCGCCCCATCCGGAGCTGGGATTGCACACGTTCCTCAAGGGAAGGCAGTGATACATACGCTTCCAAAGCGCCGTAATTGCCCTTAAAGCCCAGTCTTCGTCCGCCGCTCTGAATAATGATTTGGCCAATGGCACCTTCCGTATTCGCAGTTCCGCGCACGAGCTGCCCTCCGGACATAATGGATGAACGTATATTCACTCCTGCGTGCACATACAGCACATTCTTGCAGGCGTCATCCCGAAGCGCCCAATGCTCCGCCAGTAAGGCTGTGTTGGCGCCGCTGTCGAGCTTTACCGGAAGCTGCAGCCGCTGTTCCAGCATTCTGCAAATAGGCACATTGCTCCAGGCATCGGACGGAAATAATTCGTGCTGCAGAATAATCCCTGCTTGTGCATCCAAGGGTCCTACTGCGCCAACGCCTAACCCCAGAATCTGGCCCGCTGTGATTTGCTGATTGTGCAGCATCTCTTGAACCGCATTTCCTACGAGCTCTACAAGGCGCTCAGGCGTAAGGCTCTGATCCATCTCCCAGCGGACGGCAGAGAGCGGGTTAAGATGCAAATCGAACAGACCCAGCGATGAACGGAGACGGGAGATTTCCAGTCCCAGAACATAGCGGTAGTGCGGGTTGGTTTGAAAAAGAATGGGCTTGCGCCCTCCGGTTGATGTACCCAGACCCGACACAAGGATCAGCTGCTGCTCCAGCAGCTCTTCAAGAACACGGGTCATGCTGCTGCTTGTGATCGGGAAATACTCCAGCAAATCGGCTTTGGAAGCCGTTCCGGAGTGGGCGATCCGTTCGTATACATGCTTTTTAAGTGAATGATTAGAAGGATTGGGCATTGAAATTCTACTCCATTTCCAAGTAGATAAGTCGGGATACCTTGAGTATAGCTGATGGGAGATGGTTTATCCAGTTAAGGTTATCGGAATAATGTTGTTTATTTCATAACGAAAATAAGATTTGATGCATAGATGCATATTAGCGCGTTTACAGCCCGGAAATCAATAAAAACAGCACATTATTCTCATATTAACATATACTTTATTCCAAAATGAAATTAACATGCTATACTAAGATAAGATATGTTTAGATAGAAGCCGTGACAGGGTACGGAGGTTAAGCATGAAAGCAAGACAACAGGATTACATGAAGATGATTGCACAGCTGTTTATGGTGTTTTTCAAGCTGGGACCCTCAACCTTCGGGGGCGGATATGCGATGATTGCCGCGATTGAACGGGAAATTGTCGATAAGAAGGCATGGCTGAAGCCGGAAGAGACAGGAGATATGATCTCGGTGGCCGGTTCTGCACCCGGGGGGGTAGCTGTAAACTCAGCCGCTTATGTGGGCTATAAAATGGCCGGGATTGCCGGGGCTGTTACAGCCGTGTTGGCTATAACGCTGCCTACCTTTTCCATTGTAATTATTCTGAGCATTCTGGGCCTGATGTATCAGGACGTGCCCAAGGTGGCTGCAGCCCTAAAAGGCGTTCACGCCGCTGTGGTTGCCTTAATCATTGTAGCCGCGTTCAAAATAGGCAGGGCTTCCCTGCTGGACAAATCCACCCTGCTCCTTGCCGGGAGCTGCGTTCTGCTGCTGCTCTTAACCCCGCTCCACCCGTTATACCTGATTCTTGGCGGCCCCATTGCCGGTATTGTCATTATTGCCGTGAAACAGGCCCTCGGTCGTGCGGTCAGGACAGAGAAGGAAGCCGATCCCCAGAATACGGAATCCGATTATCTCGAATATTACATCTGAAGGTGTTGGTCACATGTTATGGGAATTATTTCTGCTGTTCTTGAAGGTCGGAAGCATCTCCTTCGGCGGGGGCTACGCCGTAATTACGCTGATCCAGCGTGAAATTACCGCGAAGGACTGGTTTACACCCGGCCGGTTTCAGGAGCTGGTCGCCTTGGCCGGGATGGCCCCGGGCTCGATTGCCACGAATACGGCGACGCTGATCGGTTACTCGCAAATGGGTATCCTGGGCGGGATTATATCTACAATAGGCATAATTCTGCCCTCGCTGCTGATCGTTATTGTGTTTACCGCCTTCTTTCTCCGCATGCACGGCAACCGCTGGGTCCGCTCCGCCTTCTATGGACTGCGCCCCGTGATTACGGGGCTGATCGTCTATGCGGCGATTCACTTCGGTGTCGGCGGGGAGAAGGGGACGCTCCTTAGTTGGTCCACTCTGGGAATGGTGTTGATTTGCGCTGCCAGTCTCGTTGCGGTTATGAAATACAAGCTGCATCCGTTTGCGGTAATCCTTTTGTCGGCGGTGGGCGGCATCGTGTTGTTCTAGAGGCCTCTTATCTCATTTCCGCAGACTTGAAGGTGTGACACCCTTGATGGCTTTGAAGGCCCGGTTGAAGGTGCGCACATTGGCATACCCGCATTCCAGCGCGATATGGGTGACTGTATTATCGGTGGAGCGGAGCTGTTCTTCTGCGGCACGGACCCGGATCGTATTCAGATACTGGTTGAAATGCGTACCGGTAAGGCTCTGAAACAGCCGGCAAAAATGAAAGGTGCTCAGATTGAAGCGGCGCGCAGTTTCTTCCAGCGTCAACGGCTGGGAATAGGAAATCTCCAGAAAATGAAGGATGTCCTGCATCATCTTGAGGCGGGAGATCCTTTTATTTTCCCGTACGGGGTCGATGGGAATACCAGGCAGGCTGCGCTGACAAATGCCGCAAAGCTCCATAACCTTGCTCCTGACGAACATCTGGTAGTAAGGCTCGCAGCGTGTCATCTCCCCGTAAATCTCCTCCATAATTCCCTGCATTCTGGTCAAGATGGCCAAGTCACAGCCCTGCTGAGTGAGAAAGTCCGGCGTAATAAAGGAAGAACGGAAACGGATGTTATCGGGCCAGTTCCCGTGATGGCCGATCACGCTGGGCCGGAACACCAGGATAAACACCGTCGATTGCATGCCGGTGCTGTCATAGAAGTGGATATCTCCGCTGCAGCAGACCGCAAGGCCTCCTGCCTCCAGGGTTACGATTTCGCGGTTGATGCCCATCCGGATCACCCCCTCCTGCACCCAGACCAGCTCAATATCGGAATGCCAATGCGCATGGAAGAAGAAAGAATTCTCCTCGTGCTTATACATTCTCACAGGCAGGTCCTCGGGGTATTTCCGGTGCTCATAGTAGGCCTTCATACTAAATCTCCTTCTCGGTGATATGCCGGTAAGACGGTTATACACTCCGGATAATTATAGCATTTATTGTCTGGATGACGCTGGTGTTGGCGGAAAAATTGCAGAGTAATATTCAAAATAAGCAATTATTGTCCGTATGCCGGCAACGGATTACTATCCCGCTGCTTCACGCCGGTCTATAATGGGACCCATATCAATCCGGACAGGATGTGGAAGGTATGGATAGGGACCCATTCAAAGGTATAAATCTACACGAAGACAGGGATCGAGACGAAGATAGGAATCAATGCGAGGATACGAATCAATGTGAGGATACGATACAACACAAGGATACGAAACAATGCGATGATACAAGCTCAAATGAAAGTATGGATCAACGCAGGCTAGAATACTATACGTCGCCGGTTGACGGAACCACGGGCGCTCCGCTAGGCGGCTTCGGCGCGGGAGCGGTTAAATTCTGTGCCCACCAGGGGACGTTCAGCTGCGTGACACAGCCGCCAGCCGACCAGAATGACTATACCGCGATGGGGGCGACGAAGCTCCAGCTGTTCACGGAGAGGCAGGGCCGCATACAAGCGGTGGAGACACTGAAGGCGCGTTTCGCTGACGGCAGGTATGAGGATGACGCGATCTGGCCCGTGCATTCGGTACACTTTGATAACGTCAACGATATTGAGGTACGGTTAACGGCCTTTGCGCCGTTCGTGCCGTTCGGCAGCGATGAACTCAGCTTAATGAGCATGCCCTACGCGTTCTATGAGCTGACCCTGCAAAACCTGGCGGAAACCGCAGTTACCGCCGCGTGCGCTTTTCAACTGGATATCGCCTCGGGTTCGGCAGCCTGTATCCCGGGAAGTGGGTTGACCTCAGACAGATGGTCTGTTATCGCCCGGAGCGGTGATCCGGAAGCGGTGATCACGTCCGGCGGCGGGGATGATTTCTTCCGATCCGGGCTATGCGAGGAACCCGCTGCAGGAACCGTCAATAAAGCAGCCGTAAAAATCACGCTCCAGGGCCACGCCACCCAAACCATCCGGTTCGTCTTGGCCTGGTATGATAACACGGACCCCGAGCGGGCCTACTGTCTGGGATGTTATCCCGATTCCGCCAGTATTGCCAGACTGGGCATGACCCATTTTGACAGCTTGAAGGAGAACGCTCGCAAGCTCGTGGCTGGGATGAGAGGCTCCAATCTGCCCGCCTGGCTGATCAACCAGACCTTGAACACACTGGCCAATCTTTCGAACAATTCCATGTATAAACGGGACGGCCGGGTGGCTTTTGCCGAGGGAGAATGGACCTGCTTCGGTACGATGGACCAGATGTGGCATGCGCGGCAGATCATCAACCAGCTGATCCCCGATTTTGCCTGGAGGGAGCTCCGGTATTGGGCCAGAACGCAGAAGAGCAACGGGCAAATCCACCACGATTTTAACAGCGGTGACAAGGATAAATCGGCTTTGGTCGGCTGGGATGACAGGGAGCATGCGGACTACCGGAACATCGATAAATGGGTGGACCTGAACGCCGGGTTTATCATTTCCGTGTATGAGACGTTTGTGGCGACTGGTGACATCAGGGAGATGGCGTACTTCTGGCCGTATCTCCGGAAAGCGGGGCACAGGATACTGGAGCAGGCGGAACGCTATGGAAGCGCCGAACATCCCTTTACGTTCGAGGACTCCGAAAATTCCTATGATGCGGGCGGTGATCCTAATCCTTACAATGCCAGTCTGTCCGCTGTGGCCTATAAAATCATGATCCTGCTCGCACCGGACAGGGAAGAAGCGGAGACAGCCGCGGTCTTCCAAGCCGCGTACGATTCGGTGGTTGCCTCCTTCAGGGCGCGTTATCTGCAGGGAGAGTTCCCGGCGGGAAGAGGCTGCGAGGCTTATTTTGCCGGTCAATGGATATCGCTGTTTCTGAAGCTGGGGCAAATCTGGACGGCCGAGGAGACCGACGTTGTCCTGGATAGCCTGGACCGGTATTACCACCCTTATTACTGGGGGCTGGGGCATCTGGGAGGCACCTACAAAGAGTGGACGCCCTATCTGCTGACGCATTACGGCGGGCTGCTGTTGAATACGGGAAGAGAAGCGCAGTGGGAGGCGCTGCAGAAGGATGCGTACAACCGGCAGTACCTTGACCGAAACCATGTTTTTAACCATCCGTTGGATATATTGCCGGCCGTGGATCAGCCTGTCTATCCCGCCACACAAATCTCCGGCGACAAGCAGTACATCAGCATGCCCGGTCTATGGAGGAACTACTATAACCTCGTGGGCTGGCACCGTAACCGGGCTACCGGCGAGATCTGGATCGAGCCCATCCTGCTGGAAGAGATGGAGCACCGTATGAACCGGGCGATGTTCGCCACGCCCGAAGGGTACGGGACCATCAGCTGCACGGAATACGGATCAGCGTGGCAGAACAGGCGGATTACTGTAACCTGTGAGCATGAGATGACGGTCAGTGCCATTTATTTAACGGACCATTACGGAGCGCAGGTCGCCGTAACGGTTAACGGCGAGCCGGTCAAATGCAGGCGGACCGGCGAAGGCTACGGCAGCAAGCTGCGGGTCGAGTGGAGCGGCACTATCGGCGGCGGGGGGATTACCGTCGTCGCTGAAGGAGATGCCGGATACATGAAGCCGGCGCTCCCGGCCAAGCCCGCGGCCGGAGCAGACAGCGCCGGTACCCGGGTTCAGCTGAACGCCTATGATTATATGGAAGCGGAAGGCGCTTCGGAGGCGGCCGGCGTTACGATGGTGACCCCGGTAGGCCGTACCTGGTTCGTAACGGACTGCCATAATTTCGATTATATTAAATTTGACAATGTCGAGTTCGGGGAGGTAGGCTCCCGGCTATTCCTGGCCAAGGTGTCCAGCGCGCAGGAAGACTCCAGAATCGAGATTGTGCTGGACAGTGTCGGCGGGGATATCATCGGGGTCTGTCCGGTACCGTATACGGGAGGCGGGCAGGCCTGGGTACTGACGAGCTGCCCGATCAGAAGGACGACGGGGACCCACCATGTCATCCTGAAATTTTACGGTCACACAGAGGACAATCTGCTGAACATCGACAAATTCAAGTTTCTGCAGGATGACGGAAGACTCGACCGGACCGGGTGGAAGGTCAGAGCCTCCAAGGGCAATCTGAATGCCCATCATGTGCTGATGCCGGACAGAACCACCAGTTGGGGAGTGGCGCAGCAGATGAACGGGGATTATCTCCTGATTGATATGCATGCCGTTCAGTCATTCGACAGTATAACTCTCTATCACAAGGAGCAAGAAGTCCCGGCGCATTATGCTGTGTTCGTATCGGATGACGGTGTTAACTTTGGGGCAAGCATTGCTGAAGGTTGCGGTAATGTGGCAAGTCCGGATACGGTAATTAACTTTCAGCCGCAGCGGGCGCGGGCAGTCAAGGTCGTGCTCACTGAAGCGGAATGTACAAGAGCATGGACGGTTTATGAAGTTCTGGTCCGGGATTCCCGGCTTATCACACATAACTAATATCTGGTATAAGCCAGATCTTAAGAAGGTCTCCATAATGGACTGGTGTGAGGGGAAAAAGGCCTAATGTAGGCTAAAAAGCGACTACAATGGACTACCGCGAGGGTAAACGGGCCAAATGTAGGCGAAAAAGCGACTACAATCGCAATGTGCTGGAGTGAGGGGGAATAGGCCTGTGGAGAATGTAGGCGAAAAAGCGACCACAATGGACTGGTGTGAGGGGAAAAAGGCTAAATGTAGGCGAAAAAGCGACCACAATGGGCTGTTGTGAGGGTAAACGTGCCAAATGTAGGCGAAAAAGCGACTACAATGGACTGGCGTGAGGGTAAACGGGCCAGGTGTAGGCGAAAAATCGACTACACTGGACTGCGCGAGGGGGAATTTGCCCAAGTGCGTACGAAAAACCGACCACGAGCTCAAGTCATACTCATAACCTACCCGTGAAGTGGGATGAGCTTAAAGATTAAAAATGTATTACTTTTTGCGACTAACAAAGTAGGACATTATCTCAAAGCTCTCATAATCCATGTTAGCCGCACTGAATTTCCGATATTCGTTTCATCCACCCATTATAAAAGTACTGAGCAAAGAAGCACCTGGCAGCCCTCAGGTGCTTCTTTTGGCGCATCTATACAGGATATATTGAAAGCGGTTACAAAAAATATCGAAACAAATCGATCAAAATCTAACCATTGTAGCATACCCCCTCCATCCGCCCGCCATTAGAATGAGAGCATAGCTAAGGAGGGATCGTATGCTCGCAAGGGTGCTGAAGTACCGCTGGCAGTATGTCATGATTTTACCGGCGGTCGTGCTGCTGTTTCTGTTCAACTATATCCCGATGGCGGGAATACAAATTGCCTTCAAGGACTTTGCGATCGGCTCCTCAATCTGGAGCAGCCACTGGATCGGCTGGGATAATTTCGCGTTTATCCATGACGAGCAGTTCTGGAAGGTCGTGAAGAACACGCTGTACATCTCCGTGCTGAAATTCCTGTTCGGCTTTCCGCTGCCGATTATGCTGGCGCTGATGATCAATGAGCTGAAGCATGCGGGCTTCAAACGGTTTGTGCAGTCGGTCAGCTACCTGCCGCATTTTTTCTCCTGGATCGTAGTGGCCTATATTCTGCAATCCTTCCTGACACTGGACGGGGGGCTGGTGAATGACCTGATCGTGAAGGTGGGTGGAGAACCGGTTTTCTTCCTGGGCACGAACGAATGGTTCCGTCCCATGATTGTCTCCAGCGGTCTGTGGAAGGAGGCCGGTTGGAACACGATTCTGTACCTGGCGGCGATCACAACCATTGACCCGCAGCTGTATGAGGCGGCCAAGGTCGAAGGCGCCGGAAAGCTGGCGCAGATCCGCCATATTACGCTGCCGGGTATTCTGCCGACGATCTCCATCGTCCTGATTCTGAGCATTCCGAGCCTGATCCAGGTCGGGATGGATCAAATCTACCCGATGATGAATCCGGCGAATCAGGAGGTTGCCGATGTTCTCGATACGTATGTGCTGCGCAACGGGCTGCAGCAGGGGTATTTTGGCATGGCGACGGCAGTGGGTCTTGTATCTTCGGTGATCAGCCTGATCCTGGTCCTGTCGACGAATACGATGTCCAAGAAAATCAACGGAGAGGGGCTGTGGTAAGCCATGAAATCGGCTACGCTGGAAAGGGTAGGACAGGGCATTATCGTGCTCCTGCTGACCCTGCTGTGTGTGAGCGTGCTCTATCCTTTTCTCTATATGCTGGCGATCTCGCTGAATACCGGGGCGGATGCGGCAAAAGGCGGGGTGTACCTCTGGCCGCGCCAGTTCACCTGGCTCAACTATGAAATTGTGCTCGGCAATGAGGTTATCCGCCACGCTTATCTGATTACGATTGGGCGGACGCTAATCGGCACGTTCGGCGGGCTTGCGGTTACGCTGATGGCGGCTTACGGCTTGTCCTACAAGCAGCTGCCGCTCCGCAGCGGCATTCTGACCTATATCCTGATCACGATGCTGTTTAACGGGGGGCTCATCCCCTTTTACATCCAGCTGTTCAAGCTTGGGCTGACGAATACCTTCTGGGTCTATGTGATCCCCGGCCTGTTCTCCGTATGGAACATGTTCGTGATGCAGAAGTTCATTCAGGGTATTCCGGAGGCGCTCAATGAATCCGCGGAGCTGGACGGGGCCGGCCCGTTCCGGATCCTGCTCCAGATTATCGTGCCGCTCTCCAAGCCGATGCTGGCTGCGCTGGGCCTGTTCACGGCGGTGGGGCACTGGAATGACTGGTTCTCCGGCGCGTTCTATGTGAGCGACCAGAACCTTATTCCGGTCCAGACCTTTCTGCAGCAGCTGCTGACCGCGCAGGATCTCTCGGCGGTGCTTAGCTCGAACCAGAATCAGGAAGCGCTTGCACGCAGCTCGATGAGCAATATTACACTGATGTCCGTGAAGATGGCTACGGTAATGATCAGCGCGCTGCCGATCCTGGCGGTGTATCCGTTCCTGCAGAAGTATTTTGTCAAAGGCGTCCTGATCGGTTCGGTTAAAGGCTGAACCCGGGTACCTTTTGAGGGTATTAGCAATTGTTCATATACCAATTGATTTCATAAGAAGGGGATGACATCCATGAATATCAGACAAAAAGGAATGAGAAGCGCGGTTGCACTGACACTGGCGGCGGTGCTGGGCCTCATGGCAGGCTGCGGCGGCAACGGCAATAGCGGCAGCAATGGTAACGGTAACGGCGGCAATGCGGCTCCGGACAATGCCGGATCAGGCAACACCGCAGCCCAAACGGCCGGCACCAATACACCTGCCGAGACGAAAGGGTCGGGCAGCTTCAAGCTGTGGCTCGGCTGGACAGCGACGGTCAACAATGACAGCCTGGTACAGGAATACTGGCGGACCGAAGAACCGGGTGTCGATGTGAAGATCGAAGCGACACAGGGGGATGCGGCAACGGCGCTCAATCTCAAGCTGAACACCGGTGGCTTTGAGGATGCGGCAATCTTCCAGCGCAGCCAGGTCGTCGACGACGCGATGAAGCGCTCCAATCTGATTATGCCGCTGGAGCAGTATTTCGACATGCCGGAGCAATATCCTAGCCTGGCGGCGATTCCGCAGGTGTACCTCGATCAGATGAAGGATGAGGACGGCCATATCTGGTCTATTCCTTCCTACTTCGACCTGGACCCCAATGATCCGTGGCCGGGCTGGTCCTCCAATGCCTGGTTCATCCGTACTGATGTTCTGGAGAAGGTGGGAATGACGGAAGCTGACCTCACCACACTGGCGGGCGTTGAAGCCTACCTGGAGAAGGCTTCCGGGCTCAAGGATGATGCTGGTAAGCCGCTGCTGCCGCTCGGCATTCTGACCGACAAGAACGATGAGAATACCGTACTGGCAACCTTCGGTGTCACTGTTGCTTCCGCCGGCGGCGTAACCCCGGTCAAGAAAGACGGCAACAGCTATGTCTTCATGTATGACGATCCGGGCTTCAAGGCGGCCTATAAGTGGATGAACAGCCTTTATCTTAAGAAGCTGATCGACCCCGAAGCGCTCACCGATAAGGGCGAGCGGTATGTCGAGAAGAATAAAAGCGGCCGCTATGCCATGAACGTCGGCAGCTTCTGGAACTTCAACCAGACCTTATGGGAGGTGCTGGACGGACCGACTGCCGCAGGCTGGTTCTATAAGCCGATTCCGTTCCCGAAGGTCGATGGCGTCACCCGGCCCGGCACGACAGGATTAATTAATCCGTATCCGGCGCATGACACTTACATCAGCAAAAACACGAAAAATCTGGACGCCATCCTGAAATTCTATGATTACACGCTGTCCCCGAATCCGGAGCAGAATATGGTCGTCAATGAAGGCCCGGCCGGGAAGTATTGGGACTGGGTTGATCAGCCTTACGGCAAGTGGACCTTCATTGATCCCGAGTACAAGGAGCTGCGCAACTCCGGCGATGCCGCCAAGAAGGCACAGGTGACGCCTGAGCTGTACATGACTTCGAATTACAGCAATAAATGGTATGCGTGGTGGACGTCGGAGAATATCCATGCCGGCGGAGGCAAGACCGGTGAATTCTCGCAGGCGATCGGCAAGATGGGCGGGGTCCGGGTGGCGGAGGATTACGATATGGTCAAGGCCAAGTCCGGCGGCGTCTGGGAGAAGTATGCACCCGAGCTGGATGCAGTCTATAAAGAATACCGCGCCAAGCTGCTGATGGCCGGCAGTGAGGAGAAATTCGAAAAGGTCTGGACGGACTTCACCGCCGCACTCGAAAAACGCGGGCACTGGAGTGAGCTGAAGCAGGAGTGGAACGAGCTGTACGGGGCGATGACTCCATAAGCGGGACTAACGGAGCTTGTCCGGTCCGGCCGGTACCCTGTACACTGTTCTCAACACATTAAGCGGAGCAGTCCCGTGACAGCGGGGCGGCTCCCTTTCCGGTTTCCTACCATGTGATTATCAGGAAGAAGTTGGGAGGCTGCACATGCGGCGCTGGCTGGAAAGACAGATCCTTCGCATGACCCGGACGATGAACCTCCGCCGGAAAATTGTTGCCTTTTACGGACTGGTCGTCTTTATCCCTACGGTGATTCTGGGCATCGGTGCAGGGTATCTGGCGATGCAGAATGTCCGCTCGAACTATATGCTGACCATCAATGAAGCCGTCCGGCAAACGGCACAGAGTATTGATTTCCGGAAGCAGAGCTACGATCTGCTTGTCAACCGGACAGGGACGGATGGAGAGCTGATCTCGCGGTTGTCCCGTACCTATGAGAGCTGGGAAGAACAGCTTGCTTCGGTGAACTACGTGGACCGGTCGTTCCAGGTCATGAGCCGGTATTTGACCGGGATCGAGAATTTCCGCATTTATCATCACAACCCCACACTGGTTGAGGATGGCGGCCTGCTGTGGAAGCCGGGAAACCGGACGCTGCCCGGAGGTGACGAAGAGACCTGGTACACTAACGTACTGGCCTCGCCGTTCGCACTGCAATGGACCGATGTCACCGGCGAGCAGGCCAAGCTGATCGTGTCGCGCAAAATCATGAATACTGGCGGAGACGTATTCGGCGCAGTGTACATGCTGCTGGATTACGGCAGCGTGTTCGGCGAGCTGATGGACCATCCGTTCAGCGGAGAGGGGAGCCTGTTTCTCCTTGACGAGCATGACCATGTGGTCGCCGCCTCCGACCGCTCCGTGATTGGGCAGCCTGTCGCCGCAACGATCCTGTCCAGGCTGAATATCGGGAATGCTAACGGGGATAGCGTCACGGGCGACGGCGAATATTTTGCCGTCCGGCAGCTCAGCGGCGGCTGGAAAATCGCTGCACTGGTACAGATGCGCAAGATGGAGCAGCAGTCCGCGACCACCGTGTACAGCATTGTCGCGATCACCGTGTTCTTCCTGTTTCTCTCGATGTTTCTGGTCATGATTGTGCTTAAGAATGTCGTGCTGCGTATCCGCAAGCTGGGCAACCGGATGAGCGATGTCGCCGAAGGCGACTTCAACGTCATGGTGAAGAGCCGCAGCCGCGATGAGGTCGGCGATCTGGAGGAGATGTTCAGCGAGATGGCCGGGCGGCTCGGCAGCCTGGTCGATATGCTCAGCAGCGCCAAATTAAAGGAGAAGGAATCGTCGTTCCAGGCGCTGCAGGCGCAGATCAACCCGCATTTTATTTATAATTCGCTTAGTCTGCTGCAATGGCGGGCGCTGGACCAGGGCGATGCCGTGCAGGTGGAGGCGATTGAAGCGCTGACGACCTTCTACCGGCTGGCGCTGGACAACAAATCGAATGTGACGCTGATCCGCAGTGAAATCGAGCATGTGCGGGCGTATCTGGACATCCAGCAGATGCGTTATCCGGAGCGCGTCCGGGTGGTGTGGGAGCTGGAGGAGCCGGTAATGGAGCTGTACGCGATCAAGATGATTTTGCAGCCGATTGTGGAGAATGTATATATTCACGGGCGCATTTATACAGTCCCCGAGGCGTGTATTTCCATCTCTGTCCGGCGGGCCGGCGGGATGATCCGGTTTGCGGTGAAGGACAACGGTACGGGCATTGATGCGGATACGCTGGCGCTGATCCGTAAAGGCGAGAAGGCCGGGAAAGGCAACGGCTACGGACTGATGAATATCCAGGAGCGACTGACATTATACTTCGGCGATGCCGGCAGGCTGCGGATCGACAGTGAGCCCGGACAGGGAGCATGCGTTACCATCGAGCTGCCCGCCTGCACGGATAAGCCGGAGCTCTACAGGGAGGGATGAAGAATGCTCCAAGCGCTGATCGTGGACGATGAACCGTCGCATATACAGGGATTGATCCGGCATATCCCCTGGACCAGGCTTGGCTATGCCGTTCCGCTTACCGCGGAATCCGGCGAAGCGGCGCTGCCCCTGTTTCAGGACCACCAGATTGATGTGCTGATTACTGATATTACGATGCCGGGAATGGGCGGCATTGAGCTTGCCGCCGGTGCCAAGGCGCTGCAGCCGGAGCTGCGGATCCTGATCATCAGCGGCTACAATGAGTTCGAATTCGCCCAGGATGCCATAGAAGTCGGAGCGCACGGATATGTGCTCAAGCCGCTGAAGCTGAGCGAGATTGAACGGAAGCTGGCCGCCTTTCGGCAGACGCTGGACAACATCAGGCAGATTCATGAACAAACACAGCAGCTGCATACGATAGTGTCGGATAGCCGGGAACTGCTGAAGGAATCCTTTCTCTATGAGCTGCTGGAGGATGAACTGACAGGGGAGGATACGCTGGCTTCCTGGCGCCATTTGCTGGAGCTTCCCTCCTTAACGCATGGCGTGCTCCTGGTTGCGGCATTATTTGACGGTGATACCTTGCCGACTGGCGATGTTACAAGCAGGCTGATGCTGAATGCGGCGCTGCTGCAAGCCTGCTCGGTATCGCTGCAGCAATTCGGCTTTGTCCTGGCTGCTGCACTGAAGCCGGGCGGCGTGGCGGCAGTGCTCGCGAATCCGACCCCGGATGAGCGCATGCAGCTCGACAAACAAATGAGGTTCGTCCAGGAGTATATGAGCCATACGTATCAGGTAACAGTTACAGTAGGCATCAGCCGGGAGGGGCTGGCCTGGAGTGAAGTCGGCAGGCTGTACCGCGAGCTGAAGTTCACCCTTACGAATGCCCGCCAGGGCGGACAGGGACAGCTGGTGCATGTCGGACGGATGGAGCGCAAGGCGTACGAGGAGCTAAGGGAGCGGGAGAACCTGCTGCCTGATCTGCTGGCGCTTGCGGATGCCGATGAACCGGAGCGGCTGAGCGTGGAGGTAGGCCAAGCGTTTGAACAAATGGAAGCTAAAGCCCATTCGTTCCAATACATTCAGTCCTTCAGCATCAGTCTGCACAGCGAGCTGACCCGCAAGCTGTGGAATGATGTGGAGGCGGTGTCCTTTCTCAGTAACCGCGCGCTGCACCGCTTAATGGAAAGCCAAACCGTATCCGACCTGAAGCATATTGAGCTGGAATACATCCAATCGGCCTATATGCTGGCACGCAAGGAACGCACCCTTCAGCAGCATCATCTGATCAACCGCATCGCCTCTCATATCGAAGAGCAAATGCCGGATAGCCAGACGGTGAAGCAGCTGGCCGACCGGTTCCATCTCAGCCCCGGACATTTAAGTGTACTGTTTAAGAAGGAAACCGGGCAGACCATCTCCGATTTCGTCAAAGGCCTGCGGATGAAGAGGGCGAAGGAGCTGCTCCAGGACCCGATGATCAAGGTGTACGAAGTGTCAGAGCGCGTCGGCTTCCAGACTCCCGCTTATTTCACGTATCAGTTCAAGAAGAATGAAGGCTGCACTCCGCAGGAGTACCGCGACCGTTATTACCGCTGACGGAAAGCAAGAACATAATCCATGCTTAGCCGAATATCATCAATTGGCATGTCCTCCGGCTTGCGTTACATTGGGGATACCCGCAGTGGAGGAAGGAATGGTACACTGGGGAATGAATTATCGAAACCGGAGAGGAAGACTGCATATGTACAAGTTTAAGGACTATAAGCAGCCCGATATGCTGACCCATCATTTGAATCTCGGAGGAGAGAATCCGGCGGGTGAAAGAATCGATGTAACGAGTTTATATATGACACGGGGCGGCGAGCCCTGGATTCCGGTGACGGGTGAATTCCATTATTCGCGCTATGACAGAGCGTATTGGTATGAAGAGCTTTGTAAAATGAAAGCAGGCGGTATCACGCTTGTATCTACGTATGTATTCTGGATTTACCACGAGGAAATCGAAGGGGTATTCGATTTTACCGGCGACAATGATCTGCGCGCTTTCATTCTCGAATGTGCAAGGGCCGGGCTGGAGGTCGTGCTGCGGATTGGCCCGTGGGCGCATGGTGAATGCCGGAACGGGGGGTACCCGGACTGGCTGCTGGGTAAGCCGTACAAGCTGCGCGAGAATAATCCGGATTACCTGGAAAAAGTCCGCATTCTGTACGAGCAGATCTCCGTGCAGGTACAGGGACTCTTCTATAAGGACGGAGGCAATATCGTTGCCGTCCAGCTGGAGAATGAGCTGACGAATGATGCCGAGCATCTGGCCGCCCTGAAGGAGCTGGCTATCGCCTGCGGAATGATTGCCCCCATCTACACCGTAACGGGGTGGAATGCCGTCACCGGCGCCAAGATCCCTGTCGATGAAGTGGTTCCCGTATTTGGCGGATACTGTGAAGCGCCCTGGGAGGATCACCGGAATCCGCTTCCGCCGTCTCCCCATTATTTCTTTACCGGCATGCGCAACGATACGGGAATAGGGGCAGACCTTCTTCCGCAGAGTACCGATGAAGACGGGGACTGGAAGCTGCCGTACGAGCGCTATCCGTTCGCCACCTGCGAGCTGGGCGGCGGACTGCAGGTAACCCATCACCGCAGGCCTATCATCAGCGGTATGGATATTTACGCCATCTCCCTGGTGAAGCTCGGCGACGGCAATAACCTGATCGGCTACTATATGTACCATGGCGGCACGAATCAGATCGGCAAGCTGTCCACGTTCCAGGAGTCGAAGGCCACGGGTTATCCGAACGATTATCCGATTCTGTCTTATGATTTTCAGACCGCCTTGTCGGAGTACGGCGAGGTGCGGGAGCAGTACAGGCTGCTGAATACGCTGCATCTGTTTGTAGAGGATTTCGGGCAGAGCCTGGCTCCAATGGCCCGGGTAGAGGCCGAGCATGCCGTGAAACGCGAGGATACGAATTCTCTCCGGGTTGTGATGCGCACAGACGGTAACAGCGGATATGTCTTTGTCAACCATTATCAGAGACTCACCAGACTGGAGGATATCCGGGGGGCTGTTATTGATACGGGAACCGTTACCTTCCCGCCAATTGATGTATGCGGGGATGTCAGCTTCTTTATGCCGTTCCGGATGAAGCTGCCTGGGAAAGTGCTGAAATACGCAACGGCCCAGCCGCTGTGCAGACAGGGAGATACGTATTTCTTCGCACAGATCCCCGGTATAGCTGCAGAATATCAGTGGGAGGATGGCACCGTGATTAAGCCGGAAGCGGGACTGGAATCGGCCTTCCAGGCAGACGGTGTCACCATTGTCACGCTGACTTGGGAACAGGCGAAGCGTGTGCGCCGGCTGGATGGAGAATTCTATGTAGGCGATGCTTGCGATCTGTACAAGCGGGAGGACCGGATTTGTGCCGTGGAGGAGGGAGACTTCGCCTATTGGATTTGGGCTGGCGGGAAGTTTGAAGCGCAATCCGTTCAGCAGCCGTTCAACGAGCCGGCCGTCACGTTCCAAGAGTTAGAGCAGCCGCCGTTCGAACCTGAGTATGCGGAGGAGCTACATATCGGCGGCGAGCGCAAGCTGACCTGGAAACAGCTCACGGTTACAGGCTCGCAAGGCTTTGTGAACATTGATTACTACGGCGATGCCGCCCAGATTTACGCTGACGGAGAACTGATTGCAGACAGCTATTATTACGGAGAGGTTTGGAGAGTGCCGGCCAGACTGCTGGACGGCAAGCAGTGCTATCTGGTGTTCTCGGAAATCCGCGACGATTTCTACAGGGAGTTTTGAGATAGCGTTGAATGGATGATCCCGTTCACCACTTCCTGGGGCAGCGGATGAGATAACGACGGTGCGAGCAATAAAAGGAGCAGACTACTCTCCTTAAAATGGAAACAGCGACAGCATAGGACGAGAAAAAAGTCCTGTACTGTCGCTGTTTTGGTTGAGCTAATATTCCCCGCCAGCTTAAGCGGGCTGCTATTTATTTTCGAATATGAGTACGGTTCTAGGATTGGTCATGTATTCTACGGAGGATCCCAAAACATCGGATACAAAACGCACCGGGACAAAGGTAGTGTTCTTCTTCAATAACACCGGTGCATCGATGGCAACCGTTTCTCCATTAACATTGGCGTTCTTCTCGTTCACTTTAAAGCGGATCGTCGTGCTTCCTTTGCGGATCGTTACCTCTTTGCTGCTCTGGTTCCAGCTTACCTCCGAACCCAGCCACTTGGACACAAACCGGACTGGCACATAGGTACGGCTCGATGAAATAAACGGTGCGTCGCTCAGTTTGATGGCACTATCCCAGACATAGGCAGTGGTGCTGCCGACCACTAACCGCTGGACCTTCAGTTGAGTAAGGTGACTTCCTTCCCCGTTAAGCGTTCTGAGAAGCTGATAGTTCTTGCTGGTACTCCTCAAATCCAAATAGTTGTAGTCCAGTTGCAGCGTGTATATCAGTGCTCCTGTGTCATAATAGCTCTCGAACTTGAATTTGCTGATGGGCTCCAGATTCCATACCCGATTATCATTGAGGTCCAGGTAGGAGAGGTACTTGAGGGATCTCAAAGGCTCAAGATCGTAAACCAGATTGTATCGGAGATCCAAGCTGCTTAGGCTCGTCAGCTTTTTTAATGGAGCAAGGTCTTTGATCTGATTAGCTTTCGCCTCAAGAGATATCAGACGGGTCATCCCTTCAAGTCCGCGAAGATCCGATATCTGATTGTCTCCAATGTCAAGAAACTTCATGTTAGCCAGTGGTTTAAGCGGTCCAATATCTTCAATCTCATTGCCGGACACATCAAGCTCCGTAATATTCGAAGCATATTCCAAGCCCTGCAGACTTTTAATTCCCCGGTCTGAAAGCTTCACAACCGTTAATGATTTCATATCACTCTGGGTGACAGGTTCATGATCACTCTTGTGCAGGGTTTGCCGGATGGCCTGCTCCAGCTGATCGTCCTGAAAGCTTACTTCCAAGGACGGCTCCATCGATGCCAGCCCGGGCAAGCTGAAGATCATAGCGGTGACCAACAATACCCCCGATAAAAATTTTCTCATTACATCTCAGCCCTCTCTTCTTGGTGTCCATAATAGTATACTTCAGTTCATGGCTACGGGGAATTAACCGCATGGATGTGTTTATCGATCATAAATCTGTCTTGAATGAAGTGAAGGGCCCCAACCGTATCAAATAAGCCGCAGTAAACGAAAAACACCGGGCAGCGAACCTCCAATGAAGAGGAATCGTTGCCTGGCTTATTCTGCTTTGCTGCTTAGATCACTTACCAATAGTTGGATTTTTGCACACTAATTTTGCCTGTTTTATGGATTTTAGAAATCTAATTCGATTATCGCCACATAATTTGGACGTTATGGGTGAGATCATGCTTTTTCGCCCCTATTAAGTAACTGTTATCTAACTAGACTGCTGATAAACACAATAAAGCTACAATTAAGTGGCGATTTTCCAACTGCGGTGTGCGAACAGGGTCTGCTTTCTTTCATCATAACTAAAATAGAGCCGGCTGCCGGGGAATGCTACAGCAAATATCGGCAGTCACCCGGAATTTGTCGGACCGGGGGCAACCGGAAGTCGGTATGTTTTATTGCTGCACTGTTAATTGATTCGTCATCAAGTATTTGACCGGGAACATTTCTCTCAAGAGCTAGTCCTGCATAATCAGTATTCTGCCGTTGACCGGGTTGAAGATTTCCCGGCGGATGCCTTCCTCATAGAATGACAATACCTGCTGTTCCCGCTGCCGCATCGCCTCGCTTAACCGGTCATGCGACTCCGGGAACCCCGTCACCAAGTCATTGACGAACCTGAAACTAAGCGCCAACAAGGCAGTTCCACCATCATGTTCATGAATCAAAGCCAGGGCAAGGCCGCCCTGTAAATCCGCTTCATCCCATGATCTGTTCTATATGAACGTTATGTATTTTCTGAAGATCAATAAACTCCTGATCATCCAGTACAACGAGCGGCCGGGAGGGGTAATTGACGTTGGTCAGCAGGATCTTTCCTTTTCGCTGATTGGACAAAAGCACCTCGCAGCCGATCTGTCTGGAGAGCAGCATGTCGAGCAGGGTCAGCCCGATGACGGAGTCGAACCGGTTCAGGATAATCTGCTTATGGATTTCCTCAATAACTTCAAAAGAAGGAACGGCGGACCGGTAAGGACGTTCAGAAATCAGGGCTACGTATACATCGGCCAATGCGACGATTTTGCTTAATTTATCGATCTGGTCTCCCTTTAAGCCGTGCGGATATCCGCTGCCGTCCTCCCGTTCATGATGCTGGAGGGCTACCAGTGCCACCCGGGGATCTGCCTCTGATTGCTGCAGGAGCTCATATCCGAAATGGGTATGCTGCTTCATGATCGCATATTCCTGGGAATCCAGACGCCCGCTCTTACTGAGGATGGAGGAGGGGAGCTTCACCATGCCGATATCATAGAGCGTGGCTGCTGTCGTCAGCAGGGTCTGCTCATGCTTGCTCAACCCGAGCCGCTGGCCTAGCGATGTCGCGACAACGGCAACGCCGATGCAGTGCTGATGCCGGTAATCGCCTTTATCCTTCAGTGCGGAGAACACCTGAAACAAATTGTATCTTTTTGCGGTTTCTTCTATGTAAGGCAGCACTTTGTCTTCGACTTCTGCGATGGGGACAATTCCGCTATGCTGCACGAAGCTGTTAATGTCGTTCAGGTATTTCTCGGCCTGCTTTACACGGGGATGGAGCGGCTGCGGAGCAAGGTCGGGAGCTTCGGAGCTGTCGATATCGACAGCCTGGACCTCGTCTGTACGGATTTTGAAGTTAGCCAGCTTCATAATGTGGCTCTCCAGCAGGAGGGTCTCTTTGGCGATCAATAAAACACCGGTGGTGTCATAAATGTTATTCAGTAAACGTTTTCCGATCAATGACCGGTAATCGTCAGCCAGCATCTTAAGCAATACCTCCCCTAAATATCATTGGTAAGTTCCCAGGAGAATCATTATGGACCTGCGGGTGCCCTGACTGGTTAGTTATAAATCTATAACGGCAAGAATTACATCCTGAATTAGCCGGACCATAAAAGTTGATTCTTAAGCATTAACCCCATGGCTCCATGCGCAATCGTTGCGAAAGCCGGCAAATTTGTCTGTTGGCCTTTCAGCACTAGTGTTCGGAAGCCAATAAGCCTATCGAATGCATAAATTGCCCAGCTACGGCAAATACCAACAGAAGGAGGTGCCGCATGACACAGCAATCGACAGCCAGTAAGCAAGAGCATCAGAAAACAGAAAGACTTCACCCGCAGCTTGCGCTGAATGTCGAGCGGATGCAGCGCGAGTTCCTGAACTGTTCAGATATTATGTTCCGCAAGTGCAGCGTCGGCGGAATGGACCGGGCGGTGCTGATTTATGTAGACGGGATGTGCGATGTCCAGGCTGTAGATGAATTTGTGCTGCGGCCGCTGCTGAAGCATTTCAGCCGAAGCTTGCCCAAGGCTGAAGGTGACGAAGAGGAGCTTAGAGAGAGCTTTATTCCGACGCTGAAAATCCGGCCCGTGGCAGAAACACAGGAGGTCATTAAAGCGGTTCTGCGCGGTGAAACGGCAGTCTTCACGGAGGGCAACGCCTTTGCGCTGCTGGCTGATCTGGTCAAAATGGAGCAGCGTTCGATTGAGGAGGCTACCTCGGAGAAGGTCGTCCGCGGTCCGCGGGATGCGTTCATGGAATCGCTGTCGACCAATACCTCCCTGCTGCGGCGGCGTATCCGTTCCTCCAGCTTGAAGCTGGAGAGTATGACACTGGGCAGCTTGACCGAAACGGATATCGTTATCGGCTACATGGAAGGTATCGCCAAGGATAGTCTGGTCGATGAGGTAAAGGCCCGTCTGCAAAAAATCAAGCTCGACGGGATCATTCATTCCAGCAATATCGAGGAGTATATTGAGGACAATACCTTCTCACCTTTTCCGCAAATTCAGAATACCGAGCGGCCAGACGTAGCAGTCTCCAGTCTGCTTGAAGGCAAGGTCATTATTATTACAAGCAATACACCGTTTGTACTGATTGTTCCGATGACCTATTGGTCCGGCCTGCAGGCGGTAGATGATTATACTGACAGATTTATGTACGCGACCTTTGTGCGCTGGATCCGGTATACCTTTGTGCATATTTCACTTTTGCTGCCCTCGCTCTATGTGGCCTTGACCACTTATCATTTGCAGGTGATCCCGACGCCGCTGGTGGTCAGCATTGCTTCTGCCAGAGAAGGCGTTCCGCTGCCGGCCGTGATCGAGGCGCTAATTATGGAGTTTATCTTTGAAGGGCTGCGCGAGGCCGGAATCCGGCTGCCCCAGCAGGTGGGACCTGCGGTCAGCATTGCCGGAGCGCTCGTCATCGGACAGGCGGTTGTGGCTGCGGGCATCATCTCCACACCGATGGTCATTATCGTCTCCCTGACGGGAATCGCATCCTTTGCCTTCCCGCTGTATAACCTGGGAACAGCCTACCGGATGCTCCGTTTTCCGCTTTTGATCGTAGCCGGAGTTCTCGGCTTTTATGGAATTGTGTTATTCCTGATCCTGCTATCGGTGCATATGGTCACCTTGAAGCCCTTCGGCGTGCCTTATATGGCGCCTTATGCGCCAATGTCACCTGGCAATCTGGGCGACGTGCTTGTGCGTGCGCCCAAATACAAAATGCGCAGGCTGATGCCTTGGCTGGCCAAGGGCAAGACGGAACGGTTCCCCAAACGCAGCAAATAAAGAACGGGCAGGAAAGGAACGTTGGCGCATGTTCAGGAGAATGACATTCATATTCCTCGTCTTATCGCTGACCCTGACTGGATGCTGGGACCGTCAGGAGCTGAACGATCAGGCGATTGTACTGGGCTGGGGCATGGATCTGGTGGAGAAAGGAAAATACCTTGCAACCGCCAACCTGGTGCTTCCGCTTGCTTCCGAATCGGGAGGGCAGCAGGGTGGAGAGCAGGGCGGCCGTTCCAGCTTCATGACAGAAAGCGCCTACGGCCGGAATAACCGGGATGCCGAGCAGAATATGCAGAGAAAGCTGTCACGGGTGCTTTTTCCCGGACACCGGCGGAATATCTTTATCGGGGAGAAGCTGGCAGAGCATGGAGTGTTCTCGATTATGGACGAGTACAGCCGAAGCCCGATGGTCCGCCCGCGGGCGAATATGTTTGTCGTCAAGGGCGGGACGGCCCAGGAGGTAATGAGTCTTGCTTACCAGCTGGAGACCAATCCGGCCATCGCAATGCAGAAAATTCAGGAGAAAAGCGGGGCGCCGATCAGCCGCTCCCTGCTGGACTTCTATATTATGACCAACGGGACCGGGTGCGGAATAATGCCTGCGATCACGATCTTGTCGCCGGAAGTGAAGACAGACAAAAAGAGTAAAAATGACAGCCCGCCGCAGACGACGCTCGGTTTATATGGGGCGGCTATATTTAACAGCGGGCTGAGGCTGGCCGGGTACCTCAACTATGATGAGTACTGGGTGAGACTGTGGCTTGCGGATAAGCTGGCCTTCAGGAATTTTACTGCGCTGGTCAATGCTGCGGATGCCGACCCATCCGGCGGGAATGCGGCCGATGCGGTATCGGGAGCAACCAAAGGCCAGACTGTAAGTGTCAATGTGGACTCTTTCCATAGACAAATCACACCTATGTTTCAAGGGGATCTGCCCAGGTTTCGGATCACGCTGGAGGGCAAAGGATATATCGAAGAGAACAACTCACCGCTGGATCTGTCCAAACCGGCAAATGTACAGAAGGTGGAGACCCGGATGAACCAATATGTAGAGCAGCAAGTGGAGCGGGTGGTTGCAAAAGTGCAGAAGGATTTCAAATGCGACATTCTGGAGCTGGGAGAAACCCTTCACCACCGCCATCCCTACCGCTGGAAGAAGCTTGCCGCCGATTGGGAGACGCTCTTTCCCGAAATCGAACTGGACATCGCAGTGAAGCTTGATATCACAGGAACAGGGACTACGTCAAAATCCCTGCTGCCCACCAGAGACGGTGGTGAGAAGTAAATGAACATCAGCAACCGGCAGCTGTTCTGGATCTTTATGATGCTGGAGATCGGGATCAACCTGCTGATCTCGATGACGCCGACGATTCTGAGCGCCAAGCAGGATGCCTGGATTTCGTATATTATAGCCGGATTTATGGCGCTGCTCATCACCTATTCAGCGGCGAAGCTCAGCTCCCGTTATCCCCGGCAGACGCTAATCGAGTTCAGTGTGTCCATTCTGGGAAAATGGGCCGGCAAGCTCATTGTCATTCCGTTTCTGCTGCAATGGGTCTGGGTCATGAGCCTGATCCTGCGGGACGAGTATTTGTTCATCCGGCTAAGTGTACTATATAAGACCCCTGCCTGGGTCGTTATTGGAACAATGCTTGCAGTGGTGTTATACACTGTGCACCACGGGGGGATTGAGGCGATTGGCAGAGTCAGTGAGCTCTGGGGGCCGATTCTGATGATCATTCTTGCGCTCACCTTCGGTTTAACCGTGAATAATCTGAACTGGAGTCTGCTGCTCCCCGTTTATGCGGATTCCGGTCTAGGACCGATTATGGAAGGTTCGCTGGCCCCGCTTTCGCTGCTCGGCGAAGTCACCCTGCTGATGATGCTGTTCCCGTTCGTGGAGCGTCCCGGAGCCGGAACACGCAAGGCGCTGCTGCTGGGAGTCGCGTTGTCCTCGTTCACCCTGCTGCTCGGCGTGCTGTGGGTAATGATGACCTTCGGCCCGGCGGTAGGCGGGCGGCTGCAATTCCCCTTTTTCGAGATGGTCAAGCTGGTCTACCTGATGGAATTTATTCAGAACATGGACATTTTTGTCATGGCCGTCTGGCTGGTCTGCATCTTCGTCAAGCTGTCCATCTATATGTTCGCCGCCAGCTACGGCGTGGCCCAGTGGATCGGAAGAGCCGGCAGCTGGAAAAGGGTTCTTTGGGTCCTGGCCGCCGTCTCGTTCATCCTCACGATGGTGGTGATCACTTTGAATCCCCCGGCCGGACTGCTGCTGAAGGATGTATGGATCCGTTATGTGCTGCCGGTGAATTTGGTGGGGATTCCATTGTTGCTGCTGGTGGTTTCATATGTGAAAGAAAAAGTGAAAGGACAGACATAAAGTTAAGACCGCATGGAGCTCATTGGAAATGAGCCCATGCGGTCTTTATCATTTTACACCCAAGATTCTAGCCCATATCAGGCTACACCTTGTCCAGCTTCCTGTACTCCTCCGGTGTATATCCGGTCAGCTTCTTGAACAGGCGGAAGAAGTATTTGGCATTGTCATAGCCGAGAGTCTTGGCAATCTTATAAATCTTCTCATCGCCTTCCCGCAGCAGCCTCTTCGCTCGCTCCATACGCAGTCTGTTGACATAATCGATCAGATTATCGCCAGTCTTCTCCTTGAACAGATGGCTCAGGTAGCTGGGGCTGATAAAGAACAGATTGGACAGATGCTCCAGTGAGATGGAAGAGCCGATATTCTTGTCGATATACAGCTTTACATTGTCGATGATGCTCGGCGAGGTGTAGACAGATTGTTCTTTCAGCAGCTCGGCGGCCGAGGTGAGCACTGTATCAAAATAAGTGCGAATCTCCTCGGCATCAAATGAGATATTCAGCACGGCTTCTAGACTGGAAGAAGGCTGCTGTCCATTCTCTACAAGGAAGTATGCCGAGAGAAGGGCTTTGACTTCAGCAATAATGAGCCGGCAGTTCTCTTTGAGCTGCTGGACATTAGCGGCGGGCTGGCCCCGGTAGAAGTCGAAATAATTCTGCACCAGCTCACTGACTTTGCCGGAATTCCCCGACTCGATGAAGAACAGCAGGTCACGCTGACCTCCCCACATGTCGCCCGTCGCCGGATAGGAGCCCGGACGGTATTCATACAGCTGCCCCTGATCGGCGACGGCGCGGCAGTTCAAGGCTGCTGTCGCTTCTTCGCGCGCCTGGGGCAGCTCCGTCAAGACCGACTTGACGCTGCTCATGCCGATACAAATCTGCGGACCTGCTTCGGCGATGTAACTCCGGGCATCTTGCCCGGCCACTTCCAGCGTGTCTGCCAGGCTGAGCCCGGCATCGCACAGCCGCAGGGTGAAAGCCAGCTTCCGGCTTTGCGGGTGCGGCAGGAACAGCAGGTGGGACTTGGCAATCATGGGCTCCTGAACCAGAAATTCATCGGGGTTGTACAGGGCCAGCAGCACCATCCGGCAGTTGGCTGTTATCTCCCGGACTGGAGCAGAGCGAAACAACGGCGGTTTGTCAGTAGGGTAATTACCGATAATGTAATGGAGCAGCGCCTGCAGATCCCCCAGCACACTGAGCTGCTCTGCTTCCCAGGTGATATGCTGCGCCGCAGCTTTGGCCGATTGTTCACTCTCCAGTGTAGTGACCGCCTTGGCAATCGCTGCCCGGATTTCCTCTCTGTTGAACGGTTTCAGCAAATAGTGAACAGCCCGAGCAGAGATGGCTTCCTGCATATATTCGAAATCGGAGTGTCCGCTGATGACAATGATTTTTTTGTCCGGATAGTCGCTTTGCAGCCGTCTTAACAGCGACTTTCCATCCATGACCGGCATTCGCATATCCGTGAAGATGATCTGCGGGTCCAACGCGCCTATCATCTCCAGGGCATCCTCGCCGTTGTCGGCTTCCCCGAGGAAGTCAAGCCGCTCGTCCACTGCTGTTATTTTCTTGAGCAATCCCTGCCGGATCAGCGGTTCATCGTCAACAATGATGAATGAGTACATGGCACTATTGCCTCCTTGTTGTTCGTTTATTTAGCCGGGAGTGTTAGCGTGATGGCAGTACCCACGGCAGGTTCGCTGGTGATGCTCAGGCCGAAATCTCCTCCGTAATAGAGGGCGATGCGGGAGTGCACATTCTTAATGCCGATGCTTTGCTTGCTGCGGTGTCCGATGCCCATAAATTCCGGCGGCTGCAGCAGCAGTGTCCGGATCTCGGCCAGCCGCTCTTCTGAGATGCCAATGCCGTCGTCGCGAATTTCGAAGATGACACAGCCCTCTTCGGGTACAAGCCTGCCATTCAACCAGACGGTGCCGCCGCCTTTCTGATTCTCAAGGCCGTGGTAAATCGCATTTTCCACCAGAGGCTGGAGGATCAGCTTCAGGATTTTGACATCCTCTACATCTGCGCCGATCTCTTTGACGAAGCGGATTTTGCTGCCGTAACGGATCTGCTGGATCGCCATATAGTTATCGACATGCTGCAGCTCTTCCCGGGCAGAGACCAGCTCACTGTCGGTTTTGATGCTGTAGCGGAACATGTCGCCGAGTGCCTTGGTCATAATGGCGATGCTCTCGACTTCCTCGATTTCGGCAATGCTGTTGATCGATTCCAGCGTGTTGTAGAGGAAATGCGAGTTAATCTGCGCTTCCAGCGCCTTCATCTGCGAATCCATCGTCAAGATTTTATTCTGATAGCTTTCCCGGATGAAATTATCGATGTCCTGCATCATTTTGTTGTACTCGGTGTAGAGGAAGCTGATTTCATCCATCCGTTTGGGCTTGATGTCGGTAGTGATAAATTTGTGGGCTTTGTTCTTGCGCATAATGACGGCCAGACGCGTAATCGGCTTGGTAATCCAATTGGACAGGAGTACGGACAGCAGAATGAAGATAACGGCGCAGGTCAGGGAAATATAGATGATCAGCTTGCGTGAGATACCATAGTTCTCGTACAGCTCAGTAAGTGAAATATTGGCGATGACGGTCCAGTGGTAAACCGGCAGCCGCTGAATGACCGTTAGGGTATCCTTGTTATAAAATTCGGTCTCGTTGCCCGACATGGCTTCGGTTCGCGTAATCAGCTCTTGCGGCAGACGGGCTCCCGCGCTAGTGCCGGTACTGTCATAAATGATGTTGCCGTTGTCGTTGGCCAGGACGAAGTAGCTCAGATTCGGGACCGCATCGCTGCTGAGGCCCTTAAAGATATCAAGAGTGCAATCCAGCATGAAGACACCGAGGAACTGTTGGGTGTTCATATCGTATAGTGCACGGGAGAAAACGACAGATGGCTCAGAATGGATAATGTATGGCTTGATGCCTGGCTCTCCAATATAAAGCTGGCCCTTGTTCGCGATCGTCTTGTGATACCAATCATCGGCGGAGGGAACATAATCCACCTGCAGCTCTGCCCCGTAGCTGATGTTCTTGCCGTCAGGCGAGAACAGGTAAATGCCGTTGACGTAGTCATAGCTAAGGAGAAGATTCTCAAATATCAGCTTAAGCTTGTTCTGGATAATGAAGATATCATAGGAATCACTGGTTTTCGCCAGCTTCTTAAGCTCGTCGCTGACCGTACTGTACGCAGTTGCACTTGAGGACTGCTGCTGGAGTGTAAGTGAGATCCGTTCAATGTTGCTGAAAATATCCTCTATGCCCTGGACTGTATTATGAACCGTATTCGAAGCGACGAGCGAGGTTTGCTGGTTGACCAGCTCCGTATAACTGCGGTATGAATTATAGGTTACAATTACGATGGGAATGACGGATACAAGGACAAGCACGAGAAAAAGCTTGGTTTTGAGATTGAAAAAAGCCATGCTTGCCGCCTCCTTCCCCGTAATCTAAAAATAGTGCACCCTGAATGCAAAAGTAATTATACCGCTTACAATATTAAAATAACAATACAGCAGCAGAAATGGCTGCTGCCAGGATGTAGAAGCTACAGGAAAACAGGGAGGTTATACAAGTGAAGACACGGACCAAGAAACGGACAGGAACGCTGGTACTCGCAATGCTGCTTGCTGTGCTGGCCGGCTGCGGCTCGAACAACGGGGCGAACAATGATGTAAACAATGGAGCGAACAGCGGCGGCGAAAATGCAAGCGCTTCAGCTCCTACAAGCAGCACTCCGGACAGCGGCAAGAAAGTGACGCTGACCATGATGGTCTCCGGCACCAAGGCGCCGGACGGACAGGATTTTGCGCTCGACATTATGCCGAAGCTGGTGCAGGAGAAGTTCCCTAATGTGACGCTGGAAACCTCCAAGCTCCCGGATGAACAATACTTCACTTCCATCCGGACGAAGCTGGCTTCCGGCAAGGGACCGGATATTTTCTGGGTATTCCCCCGCAATGCATCGCTTGGGGTACTTGATATGGCCAAGGCTGGCTACGCCGCCGACTTGTCCGATCTGACCTTCTGGGACAAGATCAGCCAGGGAGCGAAGGATGATATGTCTTATGAGGGCAAGCCTTACGGCATCGCCGGCGGGCTGGATTACCTTGGAGTGTATTACAACAAGGAATTGTTCACACAGGCGGGCATTACCGAAATGCCGCAGGATTGGCCGGCGTTCCTCGAAGCATGCCAGAAGCTGAAGGATGCAGGCATTACGCCGATCTCCCTGGCCGATAAAGACCCTTGGTTCCTCCAATTCGGCATGTATCAGATCGCTGCGAATGAGGTCTATCCGGATGAAATGGACTTTGATACCAAGCTGCAGGCCGGGGAGAAGTCATTGACCGATCCGAAATGGGTGGATACGATTTCCAAGATGAAAGAGCTGTATGACAAAGGCTTCGTCATCAAGAATTCGCTGGGCCTCGGCAGCGCCCAGGCAGCACAGCAATTCGTCGATGGCAAAGCGGCGATGATCTTTGACGGTACATGGGACTACGCGACGATGACGGCCAAAGGTGCGGCCGAATTTACCCGCGGCTTCTTCTCACTGCCGGCCAATGAACCGGGACAGCCTACTTATGTCTCCGCCGCCACCGCCGCCGGATTCGCGCTGAATGCCAAATCGGAGAACCTGGATATCGCCAAGCAAGTGATGAATTACCTGTTCGACGGACAGTCCGATCTGTTCAAGGCCTGGACGGAGTCCAACAGCTCGATCAGCGTCTATGAAGGTGTGCCGCTGAACCATGAGCTGTTCAAAGAAGTCAATGATTCCTACTTGAACGAAGGCAAGTCGGTCTACTTCCCGAACCAGATGTGGCCGACGGGAGTTGCCGAGGAGATGGAAGCGAAGTTCGCCGAAATTATCGGCGGCCGCAAGACGACACCGGAGCAGGTTACCGCAGCCATGGACGCCAAGTTCAAAGAATTGTGGAAGCAATAAACAGATAAAATGTTCGCCAGTCCGGGCCTTTGACCGGTCCGGGCTGGGCGGACATCAGTTTTACAGGAAGGGTGGAACATCAGATGAATTCAACTGTGATGAAGAAAACGTTGTACTTGTTCGCGCTGCCGGCGCTGGTCTTTTACTTGCTGTTCTGGATCTTTCCGATTGGCAAGCTGTTTCAATACAGTGTGACCGACTTTAACGGTTATGCACAGACCTTCAACTATATTGGCTTTGATAACTTCAGGGATCTGTTCCAGGGAGGCACGCTGGGCAATTCCATCCGCAACACGCTGATTTATACCGTTGTCAGCGTCGTCGCCGGTAACCTGATCGGGCTTGGCCTGGCGCTGCTGCTGAATATGAATATCCGGGGCAAAGGCTTTTACCGCTCCATATCCTATATCCCCACGCTGTTCAGTGCGATTGTCGTCGGCTTCATCTGGAGTTATGTATACATGCCGGACAGCGGGATGATTGCGGCCTTTCTGACCAAGCTGGGAATCCCAAGCGATAATCTGAATTTTCTTGGCAGCTATTCCACGGCGCTGTACTCGATTATCTTTGTGGAAATCTGGAAGAATGTCGGTACGACGATGATTATCTTCCTGGCCGGTCTGCAGACGGTTCCGAACGATCTGCTGGAAGCCGGACGAATTGACGGATGCGGCCCCTTCAAGCTGCTGCGATATGTAAAGCTGCCGCTGCTCGCCACATCCATCACCATTAATACAACGCTAAGCTTAATCAACGGGTTAAAGGCCTTCGACTTTCCGTTTATTATGACTAATGGCGGACCGGGAACTTCGACTAACACCCTGATTTACTCTATATACAAAATGGCGTTCACGGAGCAGATGTTCGGCAAAGCCTCGGCGTTGGGGATCATTTCATTCCTCATCATCATCGTCATCACGGCTGTGGCCGTGCTTCTGATGAACCGGAAGGAGGTGTCGGCATGAGCAGCGGAGCATTCACCGGCAAGATGCTGGAGCAGGAGCCGGCCCGTCATACCCGTAAGTCCGGTAAAGCTGCCCGATGGCTTAAATCAGGGCTTGTACAATTCGTGGTTATCGCCATTATGGTGCTGAATCTGATCCCGCTGGTCATTGTCCTGTCCACGTCCCTCCGGTCGCCGGACAACAACACAAACCCTCTGAATTTGTTCAACGAACTTTCGTTCTCCAGTTACCGGGATGCCTTTGAACGGATGCATTTTGGCTCTGCCTTTATGAACAGCGTCGTGCTGACCGGCATTTCCGTTGTGCTTGTCGTCATTCTCGCCGCAATGGCTTCGTATCCTATGGCGCGGATTCAGAGCAAATGGAGCCAGTTTCTCTATCTGTTCTTCCTGGCAGGGCTGGTTGTACCGGGGCAGATGGTTTTGATACCTATTGTGCAAATGATTAACAACATGGGGATTCCCAGTACGAAATACACGCCGATTCTGATGTTCGTAACCTGCAGTCTGCCATTCTCCACGTTCCTGTACACCGGCTTTATCCGCAGCGGCGTGCCGGTCGAGGTCGAAGAGGCGGCGCATATTGACGGGGCAGGGCTGCTGCGCCGGTTCTGGACGGTGGTGTTCCCACTGCTCATTCCGGTAACCGTCTCGGTCATTATTACCCAGGGAATCTGGATCTGGAATGATTACTTCTTTAATATGACGTTCATCTCCAAAGCGGCCGATTCGCCACTCCCCTTGGCTATGCTGGGCTTCATGGGCGACCAGCAGAATCCGACCCAGTGGAACGTCTTGTTCGCGGCCTGCATGCTGTGCGCGCTTCCGCTGCTGATCGCTTTCTCGTTCCTGCAGAAGTATTTTGTCGGCGGACTGACGGTGGGCTCGGTGAAGGGATAAGCAACATACACTTCACTTCGTAATTCATATCAAACGAACAGCGGCAATTCTCCTGAACCCACAGGATGAATTGCCGCTGTTTTTTTGTGATGGACATCCGGAATGTATGATTTCAATCCGATAAATACTATTTTGCCTTTGATTTTTTCAGTATCGTTGCACATAGCAAGTTCAATTTACTTAAGAGGAAGGAGAATAAACAGGGCATGATTAAAGCCGTCATATTTGATCTGGATGGGGTTATTGTCTCCACGGACGAATATCACTACCAGGCCTGGAAGCAAATCAGCGATGCCGAAGGCATCCCGTTTGACCGGGAAGCCAATGAAAGGCTCCGCGGCGTGAGCCGGATGGAGAGCCTCGAGCTTATTCTGGAACAGGCTTCAACAAGGTATACAGCAGAACAGAAGCAGGGGCTGGCCGAGCGAAAAAATGTGATCTACCGGGAGCTGCTGAACCGCTTGAGCGAAACTGACATCCTTCCCGGTGTAATGAATTTAATTACAGCACTGCAAGAGCGACATATCTTGACCGCCATCGGTTCCTCCAGCAAGAATACGCCTGTCATTCTGAACAAGATCGGGCTCGACAATGTCTTTGATGTGGTTGTTGATGGAAACGATATCAGGAATAGCAAGCCTGATCCGGAGGTGTTTCTTCAGGCTGCGGAACGCTTGGGAATTTCCCCTGAGGACTGTGTAGTCGTGGAAGATGCTGAAGCCGGAATTGCGGCCGCCCATGCGGCCGGTATGAAAACGGTAGGAGTAGGAGCGGCTGCAGGGCTTTCAGGATTAACGGTTGCCGCCCCGAGTCTGGAAGGCGTGTCTGTCCAGAAGATTATTCAATGAAGAGAGGGAATAAGCGAGATGACGGATTTAAAGGCTAAACCGTTTTATTTACAGGATGAGGATATTGAGTGGGTTAACCAAACACTGGCAGGCATGACGCTCGATGAGAAAGTGGGGCAGCTGTTTTGTCTGATTGCTTATACAAGCGAAGAAGAACAACTCCGAAGCCTGGCCCGGGATGTCAAGGCCGGAGGGGTTATGTGCCGTCCGATGCCCACTGCCGAGGCTGTGGATACGATCCGCATTCTCCAGGAGAATGCTAAGATTCCCATGCTGATTTCCGCCAATTTGGAAGCGGGCGGCAACGGTATTGCAGTCGAAGGCACCCGTGTCGGGTCACACATGCAGATTGCCGCTACGGATGACGATAGCCTGGCTTATAAAGCGGGAGCGGTGTGCGGACGTGAAGGTGCAGCGGTAGGTGCGAACTGGGGGTTCGCTCCAATTATTGATATCGACTATAATTTTCGCAATCCGATTACCAATACCCGCACATTCGGTTCCGATCCGGAGCGGGTACGCCGGATGGGCGCAGCTTATGCTAAAGGGATGCAGGAGCATGGCGTCGCTGCATCGGTCAAGCATTTTCCCGGTGATGGGGTAGACGAGCTGGATCAGCATCTGGCCATCTCTATCAACGGATTGTCCACTGCAGAATGGGATCAGACTTATGGAAAGGCCTATGAGCATGCGATTGAAGAAGGTGCACTGACAGTAATGATCGGACATATTATGCAGCCCGCCTATTCGAGACACTTCAATCCGGCCATCACGGATGAGGAGCTGCTTCCGGCTTCGCTGTCCTATGACCTGACTACGCGGCTGCTGAAGGAGAAGCTTGGCTTCAACGGTCTTGTAGTCACCGACGCCTCTTCCATGGCGGGAATGGTCATTCCGATGCACCGCTCCAAGGCCGTTCCCCAGGCCATTGCTGCGGGCTGTGACATGTTTCTCTTCACTCGGAATATGGAAGAAGATCTGGCCTACATGAAGCAGGGGATCGAGGACGGTACCGTTGCACCCGAACGCCTGGAGGATGCGCTGCGCAAAATTTTAGCGCTGAAGGCTTCGCTTGGCCTGCACCGCAAGCAGAAGGACGGCACACTGATCCCTGACCTGGAAACGGCCAAGCAGGTGCTTGCTGCAGAAGAGCACAAAGCCTGGGCACAGGAAATTACGGCGCGCAGCATTACGCTTGTCAAGGAAGAGGCGGGCGTGCTTCCTTTGTCCCCCGCGAAGCACCGACGGGTGCTTTTGTATCCGCTCCAGTCCGGGCAAAGCTATTTCGCGGCAGCAGCTGATACCTCCATTACGGCATTTAAACAACGGTTGGAGCAGAAGGGGTTTGAGGTCGAGCAGTTTAATCCCAGCAAAGGGATGGAAGGACTGCTGAAGGCATATCAGGATTACGTCGACCAATATGATGTCATCCTCTATGTAGCTACACTCGCTACGAAGAGCAATCAAACCACGGTGCGGATCGAATGGGCTCAGCCGATGGGTGCGGATGTGCCGGTATTCCAGGCCGAAATCCCGACGGTGTTCATCTCCCTGGAGAATCCGTATCACTTGCTTGATGTTCCAAGGGTCAAGACCTTTATCAATACCTACGGCACCTCGGAAATTGTGCTTCAGGAGCTTGTAGATAAACTGACCGGAAACTCGGAGTTCAAGGGCGTCAGCCCCGTAGATCCATTCTGTGGCAGATGGGATGCCCGCATATAATTGCAATGAAACGGTACGACGCCCGAAGGCGCGTACCGTTTTTATTTGCTGCTAGCGTGCCCAGAGGCACGCATTATCTAGTTGGTGAAAGTCCAACCAAGGGAGGGGCCAAGCCGCCCTTGTAGCTAGGATGCTTGCGCATGGCGA
>NZ_VWRQ01000038.1 GCF_008635795.1 Paenibacillus tepidiphilus
TCTTGGTGGGGGAGGCCTCCCCCACCAAGAGAACCATCTCACCGATGTCCCAGAAGAATACTTTTACTCTTTTACACAAACTTCTTGACGCTACCGAAATCCGTAATACAGGCTGAAATAGTGTGCAAAAATCGAACTAAATGCAGTGAACGATTGAGATTGGCCTGAGCTTGGCCCTGACTACGCGAGAGCTTGGATATCCAGCCACTATCCTGCCCGGCATTTCTTATTTGCTCTACTTTTCAGCGGTATAAATCAAGTCAATCAATATAGACCATTTCAAACACTAGACAATTTCAAATACATTCGTCAGCCGGGTTAATTCGAACACTTTAAGCACATTCGGATGCAGGGAAGTCAGCCGGATCGTTCCGCCGTTCTCGGCGCACTTCTTGTAGGAGCTGACGATAACGCCTAATCCGGTGCTGTCAACAAATTTACAGCCGGCAAAGTCAAGCAGCAGGTTCACCTCGCCCTGCTCGATCAATGTCCGGACCTGGTCTCTGAACAGACCGGCTTCATCTACGGAGAACATCTCCGGTATTGTTATTCGCAGCTCAGTCATTATGTTCACCTCTAATTTTAAATTGCTCGACCAGCAGCTCGAGATCGTTGGCCATTGTGCTGACTTCTTCGGCGGAAGTAACGAAATTGCTGATGGTCGCCGCCTGCTCTTCGGTGGCACTGGAGACATTCTCCGTATTGGCAGCGGCCATTTCGGAGATGGTGCCCATGGAATCAATCAGCTTGATAATCTGGTCGGAGGTTGCCACCTCATCGCGGGTAATATCCAGAATCTCGCGCACATTGCCCCGGATCAATTCCACGGCATCAATGATGTGCAGGAAGGCGCGGTCCGTCTCCCCGACAATCCGTACGCCGCCCCCGACCGCCTCGGATGCACCGCGCATGGAATCGACAGCCTGGGCGATACGGTCGATCATGTCCCGTACCAGCACTGCGATTTCGTTGGCCTGGCGGTTGGTCTCATCCGAGAGCTTGCGCACCTCTCCGGCCACAACACTGAAGCCTTGGCCATGCTCACCCGCACGGGCGGCCTCAATAGCCGCATTCAGCGCCAGCAGGTTCGTCTGTCCGGCGATGGCGTTGATCGTGCCGATAATAGCTGATACCTTGCCGGACAGCTCACTTACCGCCGCGAGCTGCTCTTCGGTCGCTTGGGTGCTGCTGCTGATCATATCCATGGCTTCAACCGTGTTCATGACCTTGGCCCGGCCTTCCTGTGCCGCCGAATTCGTAACCTCGGCATTGTGCGAAGTCGCCGCAGCCTTGCTCTGGGCCAGCTGCACCAGACTGGAGAGCTGTACCAGCACCTGGGAGGCATTGACGACAGAGTGGTTGTTATTCTCCGCGCCTGCAGCGATTTCCTGGGTGCTGGAGCTGATCTCCTCCACCGAAGCATTGATCTCTTCCGAAGCTGCCAGGATTTCCTGCGACATGGAGGCCAGTTGGCCCGATCCGCTTCTGACCTTCTCGATGATGGCCTCCTGCTTGTCAATCATCGCATTGAAGGAGTCGCTCAGCGCCTGTAATTCATCCCGGGAGCGGATATCCGTATGCACGGTGAGATCGCCGCTTCCGGCCAGCGACATCGCCTGCTGCAGCTTGCGGACCGGCTTGATTATATTGCGTGTCGTAAAGAAATAGCCTGCCGCAAGCGCCACAACAATGAACACGGCGACGGTCAGCAGCGTGGTATTGCGGATCTCGATAGCCGGCTTCATATAGTCGTTATAATTCGCGGTTGTCGCAACCACCCAGTTGCCTGCGGGTTCAAAGGACACGAATTTATAGGTGCCTTCATAGGAGTAGAAGCCGTGCGCTGTTTCGCCCTGCTTCATCTGCTGCACCAAAGCGTTCAGTTCCCGGTTCGGATTATTGTCCAGGCTCTCCTTAAGAATCTTGGCGCTGTCGGGATGGTAGACAATCAGGCCGGAGCGGTCGACAATATAGCTGTACCCGCTGTCTCCTACCTTTACCTGGGCAGCAGGTGCGGAGATGACATGATATGGAATTGTACCGATTAGCACCCCGGTAATCCGCTCGCCGATCTTCAAAGGATGGGCAATGGCAATAATTTGCGTGCCCGTATCCCTGGATTCAATAACTTCGCTTATTGCATCTTTACCTTGCAGCGCCTGCTGAAAATACACACGGTCCTGCAAATCCAGCTCCGGGTCCCGCGAGCTGCCGGTAAGGAGCGCCTTCCCGTCTACACCGGCAATGATGAGCGATTCCAGAGAATCTGCATTATCCTTTTGCATGCCCGAAATATAGTGGTACGCAGCGGCTGCAGAGACCTCTAGCGCAGGATTAGCGGCATATTCGGCCAAAACGGAGTTATTGCCGGCAATTTGCAGATAATGGTCCACCGCTTCAAGCTTGGCATCGACGGCATCCGCAGCCCGTCCGGTCGTTGTCCGCAGCTCTTCCTCAATTGTGGCCTGCAGGCTGTCCGCAGCCAGCTGGTAGGAGACGAAGCCGGAGCCCGCCAGCGGTACCGTTATAATCAGAAACAACAGCATGCTCATTTTCACCTTTAAACTTAACTTCAACGCGTTCTCCCCTTCACGATCACAATTCGTCCTGTCAGCCCGGCGGCTAGACGGTTTGGCTGACACTTACATTTTTGCTGATGTACATAATATTGCGGATCATCTCGACGCGGTCGGCAAGGCAGCCGATCAGAAATAATCCCCGCCCCCGTTCATTGAGCAGCTCATCGTCGGCAATTTCACCCGGAATCACCAGCTCGCGGCTCTGTCCGCAATCCTCCACCTGAAGCTCCAGCCGGCCGCCTTCCAGCCCGTAACGGACCAGAACCGGCTTGGCGGAGTCGCCTTCATTGCCGTGTGTATGGGCATTGGTGACCGCTTCAACGAGGATCAGGCGGAGATCGAAATCATGCTCATGCAACGCAAGCTCGGCGATTATTCCGTCGATCATCCCCTGAATATGTGCTGTCCCGTAAAGCTTCACTTCCTTATGTAAGGTTCTCATAATCCTCTCCCTGCCTTATTTGATCTTCAGACTCAGCCAAGTGCAATCATCCTGCAAGGTTAAGCCGGCTATCCGTTCCTCCAGCTCCTCCAGGGTCCGGCCAAGCTCATGCTCTTCGAAGAGCAGCTCCATTCCGTCGCTGTAGAAGCAGAACCGGTCGCCCGGCAGAAAAGGGACGATTGCCTGTTCGAACTCGCTGCCGGCGAACATCCCCAGCGGTGCCCCCTTGACCGTGACAGTCCGGCTGTCCGCTCCGGCGGGTACCACGATAAATTCATTGATGCCGGCACCTGCAGCCGTTAATCTCCCCTTCCCGAAATCCAGGACAAAGCAGCAGGCGGCGATGTAATCTTCACCGAGATGCTGCACAGCCTTCAGGTTCAAATCCTGCAGGATGCGTACGGGCTCCGCGGTATGCTGCAGGCTGTCCAGGAAGAGGACGCGCAAGGCGGATATGCTCAGAGCCGCGCTGATTCCCTTGCCCGCAACATCGCCGATGATGCCAACCACACGCTGCTCATCCAGCTTATGGAACAGATAGAAGTCCCCGCTCAGAGATTTGGCCGGGATGTACATTCTGGACAGCTCGGCACGCTGCTTCAGCGGAAAAGGGGCCGCATGACGGTGCTCCTGCATAATGATCGCCCGCTCCATCTCCTTCCTGCTCTCGGTGATATCCCGGAACACCAGCTGCAGCGCAGTTTCCCCCTCATAGGTGATCGGAACGCCCGAGATTTCCAGATCAAATACGGTACCATCATGCCGGATATAGCGCTGCTTCAGCCGGAAGTTCTCCTTCATGGAACCCGTCTTTTTCAATTTCATTGATTCGGAACGGGTGAGCGGCTCTTCGCTGAAAAAATCGTCGATGCTCTTGCCATGCAATGTCTTCTCCGGGCAGCCGAACATTTTGCCCGCCTGACGGTTGGCGAAAAGGATGACACCGGCGCTGTACACCAGGATCGCCTCCGGGCACAGGTCCACCAGATTGCGGTATCTCTCCTCGCTCTCCTTCAGTCTCTGCTCTGAACGGACCCGTTCGCTCACATCATGAATGACGGTGTAGACGCAGTTCTTCCCCAGCATCGTAATCATCCCGGTATGCATCTCCACATCGATGATCTGTCCGCCGGAAAGCTTATGCCTGTCCGTAAATACACGCTTGCCGGTATATTCTCCCCCCGGAAAGGCACCCGACCGGAATTGCTGCAGTCCCTCTTCTCCGCCCGAGCTTAAATCGGTGATATCCAGCTTGCGGAACAAGCGCAGATTATAGCCGTAATAATCGCAAGCCGCTTTGTTCGCGTCCACAATCCCCCCGTTCTCCGGGTCAATGAGCAGGGTAATCAAATGGTTATTGTCATAAATGCAGCCGTAATGCTCCATGCACTGCGCAGGCGTCGGCTGGTGCTGCTGATTCTTGCACTGAATGTCAGTTGCCATAAGACGTTCCTCTATTCCTTTAAGCCTAAAGTCATATTATTATATGAGTTTCTTCCGCAAACTTCCGTGAATTCCGACACATTCGGCATAAATACAAAAATAAACCCGGACACTGCTGCATAACCAGCAGTGTCCGGGTTCGTGAATGTGAAATCTGTGACTACAGCTCCGTCAAAATGACAGGACCTTGCGGAGTAATGGCGATGGTATGCTCATATTGTGCGGACAGCCCCCCGTCGATTGTCCGGGCGGTCCAGCCGTCGGCATCAACCTTCGTCCGGTAGCTTCCGGTATTGAGCATCGGCTCGATGGTGAATACCATGCCTTCTTTGATGCGCGGTCCTTTCCCCGCCGGTCCGTAATGCGGAACCTCGGGCGCTTCATGCATTTCGCTGCCGATGCCGTGGCCAATGAAGTCGCGCACGACCGAGAAGCCTCTGCCTTCGGCAAATTTCTGGATGGCATGGGCGACATCGCCGATCCGGTTGCCTGCCACCGCCTGCTCAATTCCCTTGAACATCGACTCCTTCGTCGTGTCCAGCAAATAAGCCGCCTGCTCGCTGACATTGCCGACGGCATAGGACCAGGCCGAATCGGCCAGCCAGCCGTTCAGGTTGACTACCATATCGATGGTTACAATATCGCCGTCTTTCAGCGCTTCTTCTTTAGGAAAGCCGTGGCAGATCACGTCATTCACAGACGCACAGGTCGCGTAAGGGTAGCCGTGATAGCCTTTTTGCTCCGGTGTGGCACCATGGGCCAGCATGAATTTTTCGGCAAATTGGTCAATTTCCCAGGTGGTGATACCCGGCTTGATCATTTTGGCAATCTCCTGGTGACATGCGGCGAGAATTTTTCCCGCTTCCCGCATTTTTGCGATTTCTTCCACAGTCTTCATAATAATCATGTTCTTCGCCTCTTCTGTACAGAACACATTACCTAAAATAATGGCTTCTGGTGATGTTGATGATGCTCTTATATATTATGTAAGAAAACCGCCGGAAATCCAAATCTTTCTCCGCCGAAGTAGCATTTTTTACTCCCGCTCATACAATAGAAGCGTGCACGGAGGTAAGGAGGGAGTCCAGCATTTGAAGATCAAAAAGCACAAGCGCAAGGCTGCCGCCGTGCAAACGGTCCGGCTGCATCCCAAAACGGAAAAGCTCATTGCCAGAACGGTGGCTCATGCCCTGAAAACCATGAATGTCATTCCGCCTGAGTTCCGGAGCGCTGCTCAGCCGTCCTCCAGGCCTGCGGATACACCGCGGCAATCCTTGCCGCGGTTACCGTCAGCCGTCCCCTTTCCGTTGCCTGTCGTCCAGGCTGAACCTTTACCCGGAATCTCCCTGCTCCAGCAGAACGGGCCGCCAGCCGCGCCCGCAGAGCCGCCCGTGCCACAGCATAGGCTCCCCGGTATAGACGGGGCATTGCCGCAAGAGCTGCCGCAGGAGCTGCCGCCACAGCCTGCTCCAGCCGCTGTGACCCTCCCGGCAGAGCCTTTGCCTTCTTCTGCTGCGCTTCAAGTCCAGTCACAGCCGATGGCACAAGGTGCCGGAGCGGTAGACTACAAGACCAAGCGTGTGCTTCTTGTGGCACCTCTGCAGAGCGAGGAGTTATGGCCTGTCGAGCAGATGATTGCCGAGCAGCTGCGGCACCTGGTCCATGAGGTCATCTCCCTCAAGGCTTATCCCGGCTTCGCGGCAGCGCTGGAGCAGTTCCAGCCCGACCTGCTCCTGCTGATCGGCAGTGCGGGAGATTTCACCGACAGCGATCTGGAGCGGGTCCGCTGCGGTAACGCCGTCAGGGCGATCTGGATGTCCGACGGCGAGTCTACCGATGAGTCCGCTCTGCGGCTGGCGGCCATGTTTCCTTATGTTTTTACGCAAAATGTCCAGTATATCCCCTTCTACCGCCATCCGGGCTGCCGGCAGGTAAGCTGTCTCCCTTTTGCCGCCGACCGCACCCGTTTCTATCCCATGGCTGTAGAAGAAGAATTCCGCAGTGAAATTCTGCTGCTCGGTGATAACCGTCCGCATGGCAGGGATTATGTTGATACCATCCGCCATGTCTTCGGCTTCAGGGAAGGGATGGTGTCCGGCACGGGCTGGGAGGCTTATCCGGAGCTAACCGTGCTGCCTCCGGAGACCGACCTGCAGAAGTATTACAATGGTGCCGGCATTATTATCCACTGGGGCCAGCCCGCTTCGGTACTGTATGATATCGCTGCCTGCGGGGCATTCCAGCTTGCCGAAGCCCATCCCAATATATACGAGTATATGCATCCCGGAGAAGATGTAATCCCCTTCCATACGGCACAGGAGCTTCTGGAGAAGCTGCATGTCTACTCCACCGATCCGGAGCGCAAGCGCGCCGTAGCCAGCCGTGCCTTATGGAGAAGCACCTATGATTATTCCTGTCTGCAGATGGCGCTGAAGCTGCTGTATACCGTGTTTCACCGCTGACGCTCTGAAGTGGAGGTAGAAAGCGTCTTGAAGCTGATCGCTTATGTATTGCCGCAATTTCACCGCATTCCCGAAAATGACGACTGGTGGGGTGAAGGCTTCACGGAGTGGACCAATACCCGTAAAGCCGTCCCCCTGTATCCCGGCCATCTGCAGCCGAAAGAACCGATGCAGCAGTATTATTACGATCTGACGGATGCCTCGGCCCGGATCCGGCAGGCCGAATGGGCCAAAGCCCATGGCATCTACGGATTCTGCTATTATCACTATTGGTTCAAAGGCAAACGGCTGCTGGATAAGCCGGTCAGGGAAATCCACCGGTCGGGCGAGCCTTCCATGCCCTTTTGCCTCTCCTGGGCCAATGAATCCTGGACCCGAAAATGGGACGGCGGGGAGCATGAGCTGTTGATCAAGCAGGAATATGGCGATGAAGGCGATTGGGAGCACCATTTCTACGAGCTGCTTCCGCTGTTCAAGGATGAACGTTACATCCGGATCGACGGCAAGCCGGTCTTTATTATTTACCGTCCAGGGAACATTCCCCGCTGGAAGGACATGTGCCGTCAATGGAACAGGCTTGCCGAAGAGAACGGCCTTGACGGGGTATATTTTGTCCGCACGCTGGGCGGCTTCGAGGTTCCCGAGCAGCCGGGCTTTGACGCCAGTGTGGAATTCGAGCCGCATTACACCTTCGCCCACGGCGATTCCCGGCGGCTCTGGCAGCGGATGAACCTGGATGGACAGGAGCATCTCGTCTTCGATTACGATCAGCTCTGGCTGTCCATCCTCAGTCGCATCCACCGCAGAAGCGGCGAGAAGATCTTTCCGGGAGCCTATGTGAACTGGGATAACACGCCGCGCCTCGGCACACGGGGCCAAAGCTGCATCGGGGCTTCCCCGCGTAAATTCGGCCATTATTTATCCAGGCAGATGGAGCGGGCCAAAACGCTGTACCAGAGCGAATTTCTGTTCATCAACGCCTGGAATGAATGGGCGGAGGGCGCTTTTCTGGAGCCGGATGAACGTAACGGATTCGCCTATCTGGAGGAAGTCAGGGCGGCGCTGAAGCTGGCAGGATATGAGCAGGCCCTCATCCGCTGAACCTTAGCCCCTTACGCAGGTACAATTGCCAGACTGGGCGTCCCGAAGCTTACGTCAACAAACAGCACATAGTTGAGTCCGTCGGTACCCTTCAGCAACAGACCGGGCTGCGAAGGGGAGCCGCCGGCGTAGAATCTGACCTGCTGGATGCTGAAGCCCCCTGCGGGCAGAGCGGGCAGATTGTTTGCGCCTACGCGGAAATTGGCCCATACGCTGCCTTCAGCATCAAGATCGCCGCCTGTTCCCAGATGGTTGGCTACCGTCTGGTTGCCGTTCACTTGCAGATCTCCGGCAATCGTCTCGCTTCCGGTGACATTGAGATGCGTGCCGACCGTCGTATTTCCGTTCACTTGCAGGTCTTGCTGTATAGTCTGACTGCCGGTTACCAGGACGCTGTCAAAGGTAGGCAAAGCTATCATCCCTTTCATTTGTGATAGGATATTATATGTCCATAGCAGCCTGCCGCTATAGTACAACCATACAAATTCACAGGACAAATACCTCTGGCGAAACGCTCGGCAGAGGTAGGTGTACGCGGCGCCCTCCTGCTCCAAGCAGCTGCAGCCCGCGAAAAGGCAAGCCGGCCGGTGCGGAATCTGCTGATCCCGCACCGGCCGGCTTGCCATTGTACATTACATATTATTTATGGAAATTCAGGCCTGAGGTTGTAGCCTTGACATACCCGCTGCGGATGACAAAATCTCCGAAATGCTCTCCGCCCAGGCGTTCCTTGGCATACTGTTGAATGATCGGCGTGAGCGTCTCCAGAATCTCGCGCTCGTCGATATTCTCCTTGTACAGCTTGTTCAGTCTGTCTCCGCTGAAGCCGGCTCCCATATAGAGATTATAGCGTCCCGGAGCTTTGCCGATGAAGGCAATCTCCCCGAGCGCCGGTCTGGCGCATCCGTTAGGACAGCCTGTCATGCGGATCACGATCTCCTTCTCGCTGAGGCCCGCCTCCTGGATGACCGGCTCCAGCTTATCCAGCAGCTGCGGCAGATAGCGCTCGGCTTCCGCCATCGCCAGCCCGCAGGTCGGCAGTGCCACACAGGAAAGTGCGCTGCGCCGCAGTGCGGTATGCATGGCCCCATCGGTCAGGCCGTAACGCGCCGCAAGCTCGGCGATTTTGCGTTTCTTGGCACTGGTTACACCGGCAATGATGACGTTCTGGTTCGGGGTCAGCCGGAATTCACCGGTATGAATCTTGGCGATCTCCCGGAGCCCCGTCATCAGCAGATAATCTTCCGTGTCATGAATCCGGCCGCTCTGGATGTAAAGGGTCAGATTCCACTTGCCGTCATAGCCCTTCACCCAGCCGTAGCGGTCCCCGCTGTGGTCGAATTGATAGGTGCGGGCCTCTTCCAGCTGCCAGCCCAGTCTGTCGTGCAGCTCTCTCTGGAACCATTCGATGCCGTGACGGTCGATGGTATATTTGAAGCGGGCATTCTTGCGGACCGAACGGTTGCCGTAATCGCGCTGGATGGTGACGGTCTTCTCCGCCACATCTATCACCTGCTCCGGCCGGCAGAAGCCGATCACGCGTCCAAGCTGCGGATAGGTGTTGACGTCGCCATGGGTCATGCCCATGCCGCCGCCGACTGCAACATTGAAGCCGGCCAGCTTGCCGTCTTGCACAACCGCAATCAAGCCAAGGTCCTGGGAGAAGACATCCACATCGTTGGACGGAGGCACAGCCAGACCGATCTTGAACTTCCGGGGCAGATAGACCGGTCCGTAAATCGGCTCAATCTCCACGCCCTCCAGGCTGTCCACGACCTTCTCGCCGTCCAGCCAGATCTCATGGTACGCCGGAGTACGGGGAGCGAGGTGATCGCTCAGCCGCCGCGCCCATTCATTGACCTCGGCATGCAGCTCGGACTGGTAAGGATTCGGGCTGCTCATCACATTGCGGTTCACGTCTCCGCAGGCGGCCAGCGTTGTCATCAAGGTATCGTTGATCGTCTTGATGGTCTGCTTCAGATTCCATTTCAGCACGCCGTGCATCTGGAACGCCTGCCGCGTCGTCAGGCGCAGCGTTCCGTTGCCGTATTTGTGGGCCAGCTCATCGAGCACCAGCCACTGCGCGGCGCTCGCCACGCCGCCCGGGGCCACCACGCGCAGCATGAACTGATAGGCGGGCTCCAGCTTCGAACGCTCGCGCTCCAGCCGTAAATCCCGGTCATCCTGCATGTAGCTGCCGTGGAATTTCAGCAGCCGGTTGTCATCCTCCGGCAGCCCTCCGGTAATGGGATTACGCAGCGTCTCCTCGAGCGCTCCCCGCAAATAATTGCTCTCAATCTTAATATGCTCTACATCGCTTGGCGGGCCGCCGATCGGCTTCACCGCCGGGTCATGATTTGCCATAGCCGCACTCTCCTTCCACAATCATCCGCTGTGCTTTCCAGTTATTCGTCGGGTTCTATTCATAATAGTTCTATTAATATACATCACGCTGGTATCGCTGCTCCTGCTGGAGGGTATCCAGATAAGCGGCCGCCGCTTCTGCGCTCATGCCGCCTTCTTCCTCAATAACCGTCAGAAGCGCGGTGTGCACATCATGCGCCATATGCTTCTCGTCGCCGCATACATAGATATGGGCGCCTTCCTGCAGCCAGGCATACAGCTCGCGGCTGTGCTCCAGAAGCCTGTGCTGCACATACACTTTCTCCGCGGTGTCGCGGGAGAAGGCTACATCCAGCCTGCTCAGCACGCCGTCCTTCAGCATGCGCTGCCAGTCGGTCTGGTAGAGGAAATCCGTCACGAAACGACGGTCGCCGTAGAACAGCCAGGTCTTGCCCGCAGCGCCCTGTACCTCCCGCTCCTCCAGGAACGAACGGAACGGGGCCACGCCGGTTCCGGGGCCGATCATAATAACCGGCGCATCCGGATTGGCGGGAAGCTTGAAGTTCGGGTTGCTCTGGATAAAGACCGGCAGCTTGGCCCCCGGCTCCGCCCGCTCGGCGCAATGCACCGAGCATACGCCGTAACGCTGGCGGCCGTGCGCTTCATACCGGACCGCACGGACCGTAAAGTGCACCTCATCCGGATTGGCACTCCAGCTGCTAGAAATCGAATAGAGACGGGCCGGCAGCTTGCGCAGAATCGTCACGAATTCAGCCGCAGGCACCTCCCACGGTGCAAAATCCACCGCGAGATCCAATAAATCGCGGCCCTGAATGTAATCCTTCAGTGCCTGCTGCCGCTCAGGGAGCAGCAGCTCCTGCAGCCCCGGTGCGGAGGTCAGCTTCGCGGCCTGCTCCAGAAGCGGCTTGGTCAGAACGGTGATCTCGTAGTGGCGGAGCAGCGCTTCACGCAAGGTTCCCTTGTCGCCCTTCTTGTTCAGCGGCACCGTCTGCTGGGCATCCCAGCCCATGGCGGTGATCAGGTCTTCTACAAGCTGCGGGTGGTTCTCGGGATAGACGCCAAGCGAGTCGCCCGGTTCGAACGAGAGCCCCGAGCCCTCCAGCGACAGCTCGATATGGCGGGTCTCACGGTCCGAGCCGCGGCCGTTCAGATTCAAATTCTCCAGAACCTCGGCATAGTACGGCTGATTGCGCGAGAACGGGGAAGCCGGAGCATCGGCATGCTCCGCTGCCTGAACGGCCGCTGCGGCAATATTCGGCGCGTTCAGCCGCGCATTGAGTGCACTGATCACCTGTGTAATCCATTCGGCGGCCGGGTCATCATAGTCCAGGTCGCAATCTATTCTCGGACTCAGCCGCGCGCCGCCAAGCTCCTCCAGACGCTGATCGAAATCCTTGCCGGTCTGGCAGAAGAATTCATAGGAGGTATCGCCCAGTCCCAGAACGGAATAATGCAGCCCTTCGAGCTGCGGCGCGCGCTTGCTGTACAGGAATTCATAGAAGGAGCGGGCATTGTCCGGCGGTTCCCCTTCGCCGTGGGTGCTCACAAGCAGCAGCAGGTTCTCTGTCTTCTTCAGGGTATTCGGCTTGAAGCTGTTCATCGCCGACAGATTCACCGAGAAGCCCTGCTCTTTCAGCTTGCCGGACAAGCTGGTGGCCAGCCGCTGGCAGTTGCCGGTCTGGGAGCCGAACAGGATCGTTACCTCACGGGAGGCTGCAGGCGCTGCAGCCGGTATGGCGGCTTGCTCCGCCGGTACGGACGGCTCTGCGGCGGAAACGGCAGCTCCCGCATTCACGCCGAGTGCGGCCAGATAACCGCCCAGCCAAATGCGCTGCGTCTCGGTAAGCGTCGGCACAAGACGGTTCAGAAGCTCAACCTGGCTCTCGCTGAAAGGACTGTTTGTAACATGTAATTGCACCAATATCGACCTCTCCTTAGCATAACAATCTAGTTCCTCTCAAGCATCATAGACACAGGCTAACACAATTCCCGGAATCGGGCAACGAGTCGAAAATGAACTATTATATTCCTCAATTGGTAATTTAAAGTGTATAACAACGAAAAAACCGCTTAAATCGCACTAAATTACTCCGATTTAAGCGGCTGCATTATCATTCCTGATACGTTCTATTAGATAAAATGATAGGTCAAACGGACTTCCGGCTTACAGCCGGTTTCTTCTGAGCCGCCTTTCGCTGATTTCGGCCCGGACCAGGTAGACCAGCCCCAGCAGCCAGCCCAGGTTGATCGCGAGGTCCGCCAGGTTAAGAATGCCGCCGCTCTGGCCGAACACCAGATAATCGGTTACCTGTCCGTAAAGCGCACGGTCAATTCCGTTGCCGACGGCGCCGCCGACCATAAACCCGCTCGCTGCCTCTAGCAGCGGTCCCCGCAGCTTCCCTTTTCTCCGGTACAGCAGCACCGCCGCCACGAACAGGGCTGCAACTGCGGCAAAATACCGGCCAGAGCCCTGAAACAAGCCGAAAGCCGTTCCCGCATTCTCATAATAGTTAAAATGCAGGTAGGGTCCGAAGCCCGGGATGATTTCTCCCAGCTCCATATGGGTGCGCACTATCCATTTCGCCGCCTGATCGGCCACTAATACGATAACGCTAATGATATAAAACAGCATGTACAGCCTCCTATGGTCCGGCGATATTAACATTCAGCCGCTTGATCCTTAACCACCAGCTTAACATAGACCGGTTCCGCTTACATCCCGGGAACACCCGCAGGAAATTTTTCCAGCTGTTACATTCCGCACTTGTGATGGTTAAACACTGATAGATTGTATATTACGGACAGGAGGGATTACGGCATGGATTACGGGCTGATCTTTATCAAGCTGATCGCCGGATTTACCGGTTTATGGGCCATGACCAGGCTGCTCGGCAAAAAAGAAATCACCGCGCTGACTCCCTTCGATTTTATCTCGGCGGTCATTCTGGGCGATCTGGTCGGGGAAACGATTTACGAAGAGAAGCATTCCATCCTGATGCTGATCTTCACCCTGGCTATCTGGACTATACTGTCCATCCTCTTCGAGAAGCTCACCCTGAAGATGCCCAAGCTGCGCAAACCCCTGGAGGGCGAACCGGAGATTCTGATCCGCGACGGTCAAATTGACCTGAACAAGCTGCGCAAGAATAATCTCGATTTCGATCAGCTGCGGACGATGCTCCGGGCGAAGGACACCTTCTCCGTCAGCGAGGTGGCGTACGCCATCTATGAAACCAACGGTTCACTCAGCGTTCTGAAGAAATCGCAGTATGAATCCGTTACGCGCGGTGATCTGGATTTGCCGGAGCAGGAGTTGACCCTGCCGATGAGTATCATCGAGGACGGCATCGTACAGGACAGCACCTTGCGGAAGCTGTCCAGAAACGAAGAATGGCTGACAGCAGAGCTGCACAAGCAGGGATATGCCGGACCCAAAGCTGTCGCTTACGCCGAGATCACCGAGGAAGGCGAGTTAGCCGTCATTTCCTCCGTATCTCACTAATATGCCGGCAACGCCAAAGCGGACAGGCTGGGGGCAGCCTGTCCGCTTCGGGCTTTACGGTATGCTTGCATCTGCGCCGGTCAGGCTTGCCGCCCGGTTACCACGCGTAGGCTTCCGGAGCCGGCCGGCCCGGACCCGGGAAGATTTCGCCAAGCTTCGTCAGGGCTGCTTCATCCAGCTCAATCTCTGTTACACGCAGCGCGTCTTCGAACTGCTCCAGCGTGCGCGGCCCGATGATCGGCGCGGTAACGGCCGGATTCGCCAGCAGCCAGGCCAGGGCAACCTGGTCCTCATGCTCACCCAGCTCCCGGCAGAGCGCGGAGAATTGCTGCAGCTGCTCCCGGTGCCGCTCCAGCTTCGCCGAGCGGGCGCTGCGGACTCCGGTCTTCGCCAAGGCGTTGCGGCCAAGCAGTCCCCCGGCGAGCGGACTCCAGGGAATGACCCCAAGGCCATGCCCCTCTGCCGCCGGCAGCACTTCCAGCTCGGGCGTCCGCTCCAGCAGGTTATATAGATGCTGCTCGGAGACCAACCCGAGGAAATGCCGGGCTTTGGCCTCGGCCTGGGCCTGCGCAATATGCCATCCGGCAAAGTTGCTGGAGCCGATATAATCCACCTTGCCCTGGGCGACCAGATTCTCAAATGCTCCCCACAGCTCGTCCCAGGAGACCTTACGGTCAACGTGGTGCATCTGGTACAGCTCAATGTGATCGGTCTGCAGCCGGCGCAGCGAGCCCTCGGCATGCCGCCGGATTTTATACGCGGATAACCCGCGCGATGAATTGGGTCCGTCGAGCTCGTCATACATATCGCTGTATACCTTGGTGGCCAGGACGGTCTTCTCGCGCCGTCCTCCGCCCTGCTTGAACCAGCGGCCGATAATTTCCTCCGTATGGCCCCTGTGCTCTTCTCCGCCGTAGACGTTCGCCGTGTCGAAGAAGTTGATCCCGGCATCCAGCGCCGCGTCCATGATCCTGAACGCTTCCTTCTCTTCCGTCTCCGGTCCGAAATTCATGGTGCCCAGACACAGCCGGCTTACCTTGAGTCCCGATTTGCCCAAATAAGTGTACTTCATGGCGATTCCTCCCTGTTCAATAGAATAATCGCAAGTCCAGTACTACTATAAGCCTTAGAGTCCACTGTAAGGCAAGGGTTATCCGGTAATTACCGGGGATAAAAAACAGAGCAGCGAACCTCCGCTTACAGAAGATTCACTGCTCTGCTAAATGTATCTTGCCTATTTATACCTTAAGGAAAATTATGAGTCCGGTCTATGCCTGGCTGTCCAGCCGGGTCTTTCGGGAACAGCACCTCTCCACTGGACAACGATGTGTTCAGGATCTCCTGCAGCGTCGCCGACAGCTCGCCCGGAGGATACGGCTTCGTCAGATACGTGCGGACATTCTCCAGCAGAGCCTGACCGGCCTGGTCGAGCGCCGAGGAGATGACAATCGGCACATCTGCCGTCCGTTCGTCGTGCTTAAACATCCGGATCAGGTCCCAGCCGTCCAGCTCCTCGCCGAGCATCAGATCGACGATAATTGCCACAAAAGGTGTCTTCAGCGCCTGCTCGAACGCCTGCTGCGGATGATAATGGTGCATCACCCTGAAGCCTTTGCCTTTAAGCTCTTCCGAGAGCAGCAGCGAGAGGGAGTAATCGTCTTCGACGATCATCACACTCGGCTTCTCCTCCTTCTCGGAGCTCCATTTCAGAAGCTCTTCCTCCTGCCCGGCCGGTTCCGGCTGCAGCACCGGAAGCCGGAACCAGACGGTGGTTCCTTCGCCCTCGGCAGATTCCATGCCGATGGTGCCGTTCTGCTTCTCAATGATCTCTTTGCAGATGGCCAGGCCCAGTCCGGTGCCGCCGATCCGTTTGGCGGCGCTGTTGTCCACCCGGCGGAACTTCTGGAACAGCTGCCCGATCTGATCCGGCGGGATTCCCAGTCCGTTGTCCTGGATTTCCACGGTGATCACGCCTGGTTCATTGCGCAGCTTCACCTTGATTTCGCCGCGGCCGGGCGAGAACTTGATCGCGTTGCTGAGCAGATTCGTCAGAACCTGGATCAGCTTGTTCCGGTCTGCTTCAACCCCGGAATATTCCGCTTCATCCTCATACAGGATATGATGGGTGCTGCCGAGCTTGTACTGCTCGATGACACCTAGCACCAGCTCACTGAGATTCAGCTTCTCCGGACTATACTGCTGGGTGCCCGATTCCATCCGCTGCAAATCGAGGAAATCGTTGATCAGATCCGTCAGACGCTGCGCTTCTCTGTGGATGGTCTGTAAATATTTCTGCTGCTTCTCCGGCTTCATCGTCCGGTTCAGCAGCAGCTCGGTGAAGCCGAGCACACTGGACAGCGGGGTCCGAAGCTCATGGCTGACCGTACTGACCAGCTCCGACTTCATCTGGTCGAGCTCATACTCACGGGTAATATCGCGGTGAACGAACAGCGTACCGAACCGTTCTTCCCTGCGGAAGACCGGGATGGCATAGACATCCATATGCTTAAGGGAGTCACGGTCCAGCGAGTATTTCATGCTCCCGGAATCCGGGAATGCGGCAGATATCGCCTGCGTGTAGAAATTCCGCAGCTCCCCGCTTTCCTTGACCTGTCCAAGCAAATGCTCCAGCCAGACGGCAAGCGGCAGACGGTTGCCTTCCTTCCACCCGGCGTACTGGAACATCTGGCTGAGCGCCTTGTTCATCTGCCCCATAGTGCCGTCCAGCTCGATAAATTGAATGCCTTCGGCCACATTGTTGATGATATCCAGATTCAATTTGCGGGCATGCTCGATCTCTTCCACCATATACAGCCGGTCAATCGCCAGCGCAACCCGGTTCATGAGCCCCTGGATCTCGTTGGTCTCTTCCGCGCTGAAGGAGGCTCCCACCCGTGTACCGCAGAAAATAGCCAGAATTTCATCCTCCGCATTCACTACAGAGGTGTAATAATCGTAAGCCGTCAGCTGGACCGGAGAAATCCCCTGCTCCAAGGAGGTGGCAGGACGTTCTGTGATATAGGACTTCTCTGTCTGCATCCGGTACAGCATGTTGCCTTCTTCATGCAAATAGCGCTCCACTATTTCTGGCGGAATGCCCTTCGCGGCAACGATCCCGCCCTCGGCCAGCAGGAACAGGCTCGAGTCGAAGGCGAATTGGCCGTTCATGAAATCAATGAACCTCCCGGCAAATTCCTGTTTGTCGAGCGTGTACGTAATATCATGGTTAAGCTGGTTGCTGCGCTCCAGCATAATTTTGGTCTCTTCCGTGCGGGTCAGCGTGGCGGCCAGCTCCTGCTGTACTTTTTTCACGGAGGTGATATTGCTTGCGATCAGAATATACTGGTAAATTGCGCCCTCGTCATTTAAATAAGGCATGACTGTCGTATGCAGCCAGAGCGGTGTACCGTCCTTCGCATCCATCAGCAGCTCTTCGCTCCACACCATTCCCGTGCCCAGCTTGCGCCGCATTTCCTCCATTTGTACAGAAGCAAGATTCCGAAGCTCAAACAACCGGTACGGATGCCCGACGATCTCCTCCGCTTTATACCCCGTATACTGGGCCAGATTCTCATTGACATAGGTGAAGATGCCTTTGGGCGAGAGAATCGCTACTGCAGAGGATTGATTCAGCGCCACCATCATGCTTTCGATCTCGCTTAAAGAACGTTCGAGCCGGAACTGCTGGTCATGCAGCTCGTCCTGCTGGGCGTGGAGTTCCTCGTTCTGCATGGTCAGCTCTTCCTCTTTGTCCTGGATACTCCGGGCCATGTTGAGGAACGCGCCGTATAGCCGCCCGATCTCATCCTGGGTATGCAGCTCGCCGAGCAGCACCGCCTCACCGGCCGCAAGCGAGTGAGCCGCCGCCTCCAGCTTGATAATCGGATTAACCAGCGTTCGCAGAATACGCCAGATGATGAGGGTGAACAGCACCAGCAGCAGCGCGGATAGCGTAAACGCCGCGAAAGTGAACATATTGGACTGCCGGATAGCCTGCCGCACCATATCGCTGAGCAATTGGTCTGCACGGACCTTGTAATCCTTGGTGTAGGCAAGGAAATTGTTTACCTTCTCGGTATTCCCCGCCTTGGACAGAGCCCGGACGCCCTCGTAATCATCCTTCTGCACGAAGGCGACCGCCTGCGGAAGCGTCTCGTTCCCGTATTGAATGCTGAAGGATTGCAGATCGCTCCGGAACTGTGCTTCCTCCGGCGACAGCTTCAGCCGGGAGTAGTCGCCCAGTACGGTTCCCAGCTTCGCGAGCGCCTCGTATGCCAGCTCCAGCTCATTCTCATTCTTCAGCGCCGTGTAGCCTCTGGCCCGAAAAAAAACATCGTTCAGCGTAACAGCCAGCTCGTTGATCGTCTGCGCCTTGTTCTGAAGCAATTCCCGCTCCCGGCTAAGCTTATGCTGCTCCGAGTTGATATACAAGAGCAGACCTGCCGCAGTCAGCACGACCACCACAAACATGGCTGATATGATCCGGAAATATTTGCTGCGTATACTTAGGTTGGCGAATTTAGTTCTGTTCACGGAGTATGTCCTCCACGATCTGCAGCAGCTCCATCGGGCTGAAGGGCTTAGGCATAAAATACCTTGCCCCTGCCTCCTGCGCCCGGATGCGGTCCGTATCCTGCGCCTTTGCGGTCAGCATCATAATGGGGGTGGCAGCTTTAAGCGCCTCATCCAGTTGCCCCAGCACCTCAACCCCCGTCATTTCCGGCATCATATAGTCGAGAATCACCAGATCAAAGCGGTCCGCCGCCAGCTTCTCCAGCGCCTCCTTGCCATGCTCGGCCGTATGAATCTGCACATCCTCCAACTCTTCCAGCGTATCTTCAATCAGCATTCGAAGGATGTCTTCATCATCCACTACAAGAATCTTTTGCACTTCATTCTCACCTTTCATCTTCCGCCTTGCTTAAGCCTTGGCTCTAATACAGGACCCGCGACACCAGACGCTCGATCCGTATAAGCAGCTCAGGCATGTTAAAGGGCTTGATTACGTAATCATCGGCACCGAGCTGCAGCGCGTGGATAATATCGCGCTGGTCAAGGCGACCTGTCAGCATGATGACCAGAATATCCGCGGTCTTGTAGCCCGCACGAAGCTTTTCAAGTACCACCAGCCCGTCCATCTCCGGCATGATTCCATCGAGGAGAATGACATATTTCTCTCCCGGTGTATACCAGTCCGCCTCCAGAAACCGGGAACCGTCCGGATAGCTGCTTACCGTGGCCACTTTGCCGCCGGCCGGCTGCCAGCCGGCAAAGCCGCGGGTGACGACCTCACGGATAAGCGCATCGTCGTCGACAACAATGACATGCAGCGGCTGGGCTTCCTTCGCCCCGGGCAGCCTTTCATCATACACCGTCGTCCGGTTTCTGCCTCTGTTCTTGCTTACATAGAGAGCCTGGTCGGCTTCTTCAATAAGTTTATCGGCATCGGGGAGCGATTCATTTACTTCAGCCAGCCCGCAGGAAAAAGTTACCGCGAACGCCTCATTCTTGGCCCGGAAGCCGCTCTCCGCAAACCTGCCCTGAATCCGTTCAATGACCTGCACGGCAGCATGCGCATCGGTATGGGGCATAAACAAGGCGAACTCTTCCCCGCCGTACCGGCAGAAGGTATCCTCCACCCGGATTGATTGCTTGACCGTCTCGGCAAACCGCTGCAGCACCTCATCGCCGACCAGATGCCCGTAGGTATCATTGATCTGCTTGAAGAAGTCAAGATCAAACAGCGCGAGCGTAAATCTGCGGCCTGTCCGCTGGAAGTCGGAGAACAGCCGCTTCAGCGTCTGATTGAAATACTTACGGTTAAACGCACCGGTCAGCTCATCAATGACAATCGCTTCCTGCCATTCCCGCTTCAGCTCAAAGCGGTTGCGGATCAGCACGAGCAGCAGCTCAATGTCCACCGGCTTGCGCATATAATCCATTACGCCCAGCGAATAGGCATGCATCTGGAGCTCCTTGGAATGCTCGCCGCTGATGATCAGGATCGGAATATGCTCCTTCTTGGACTTCTCGACAATCTGCTGTAACACATCAATGCCGCTCTTATCCGGCAGCATAATGTCCAGGAGCAGCATATCGGGCTTGTTCTCATAGAACAGCTTGAGTCCCCGTTCCGCGGACAGGGCAATGCTGACATAATAGTTCTCCTTCTCCAGCGATTCCCGCAAGAACGCGACCAGCTCCACATCATCTTCTATAATGAGCACTTCATATTGCGGCCTGCCTCCCGGCACCCGCGTCAGGGGAGGGACAACAGGCGCTTCGGCGGCGGAGTCGTTGAACCATTCCAGCAGCGGGTACAAATATCCGCCCCACTCCGCTTCCGTCCAGGGCCGGTGACTGTCATCGGTAAAATAAGGCAATGCCCTGCCCGCAAGCTCTTCTACCTGCTCCAGTCCAACGGTGCCTGCAGTGCCCTTTAAATTATGCAAGAAACGGTAGATTTCCTTTTCCTCCACCGACGGCTGCCTGGCCCATGTCGCCAGTGTTTGTCTGGTCCGCTGCTCAACCAGTGCTTTGTATTTCTTCGTTGTCATAGGTTCTCCTTCAATAAATCAACGTCTATATCAGTCCATCCCTAAATCATAACATGATAATGCTGTCAACAGTATTTTAAAGAAATCGGCAGCATAGCGCAAATCCGCTTATCATTCCGACAAAAAACCTTTGGTTGAAGCTTGCAACATCATTTGCAATAATAGTTGAAATGGTTCATTCCGTTAATGCGGCGGATGGGCAAAGAATAGATAGTATAGGAGGCTTTTTCAATTGAAGGGGATTATTACTGTACTGGGAAAAGACAAAGTGGGGATTATCGCCAAGGTCTGCACGTATCTCGCGGAGCATAACCTGAACATTCTCGATATCTCGCAGACGATTGTGCAGGATTACTTCAACATGATGATGATCGTCGATATCTCCGCGCCGTCCAAATCGTTCGAGGAGATTGTAGAGGATCTGCAGCAGGTCGGCGAAGACATTGGCGTTGAAATCAAGCTTCAGCACGAGGACATCTTCAATATTATGCACCGGATCTAAGCGTCACAATCAACCTTTGAGGAGAAATAGATTATGATTTCACTTGTGGAAGTGCAGGAAACGAATAAAATGATCCGGGAAATGAACCTGGACGTGCGTACCATTACGATGGGCATCAGCCTGATGGACTGTGCGCATACGGATCTGAAGGTATTTAACCAGAACGTATATGACAAAATCACCCGCTCCGCCGAGAAGCTCGTCAAGACCGGGGAGGACCTGGAGCGTCAGTTCGGCGTGCCGATCGTCAACAAGCGGATTTCCGTAACGCCGATCTCCATCGCCGCCGGCTCAACGCGCACCGACAGCTATGTATCGGTCGCCGAAGCGCTCGACCGGGCGGCCAAGGAGGTCGGCGTGAACTTTATCGGCGGCTTCTCGGCGCTGGTGCAGAAGGGCTGCACCACCGGCGACCGGATTCTGATCGACAGCATCCCTGAAGCACTCGCCGTAACGGAGCGGGTCTGCTCCTCGGTCAATGTCGGCTCCTCGCGCAGCGGAATCAATATGGACGCCGTGAAGCTGATGGGCGACATTATCCTGCAGACCGCCGAGCGCACCAAAGACCGCGATTCCATCGGCTGCGCCAAGCTGGTGGTCTTCTGCAATGCCGTGGAGGACAACCCCTTCATGGCAGGGGCATTCCACGGCGTCGGCGAGCGCGAATGTGTTATCAACGTCGGTGTCAGCGGGCCGGGCGTCATCAAGCGGGCGCTGGAGGAAGTGAAGGGTCAGGACTTCGAGACCCTGTGCGAGACGATCAAGCGTACCGCTTTCAAGGTGACGCGCGTCGGCCAGCTCGTCGCCCAGGAAGCCTCCAAGCGGCTGAATGTGCCGTTCGGCATCATCGACCTGTCGCTCGCCCCGACGCCGCTGATCGGCGACTCCATCGCCGAAATCTTCCAGGTGATGGGCCTGGAGGAAGCCGGAGCTCCCGGCACCACGGCGGCGCTGGCGATACTGAACGACAACGTCAAGAAGGGCGGCGTTATGGCGTCTTCTTATGTCGGCGGTCTCAGCGGCGCATTCATTCCGGTCAGCGAGGACCACGGCATGATCCAGGCGGTGCAGCGCGGCGCGCTGACGCTGGAGAAGCTGGAAGCGATGACCTGCGTCTGCTCTGTCGGGCTCGACATGATCGCCATTCCGGGCAGCACCAGCAAGGAGACGATCTCCGGCATCATCGCCGACGAAGCGGCCATCGGCATGGTCAACAACAAGACGACCGCTGTGCGCGTCATCCCGGTCATCGGCAAGGAAGTCGGCGAAATGGTCGAATTCGGCGGCCTGCTCGGCTACGCGCCGGTGATGGCGGTCAACGGCTTCGACTGCGCCGGCTTCGTGAACCGCGGCGGCCGGATTCCGGCGCCGATTCACAGCTTCAAGAACTAAAGGGCACCAAATAGCGGCTCTGAGTCCGTAACGATACTGGCTTATAGAGTTGCCGGTTAGCGCAGACTACTATTATAGATAATTCCTGCTTCCGGACTTCTACATATCTTTGCAGTAGAATTTTGCAAGATATCCTTGCAGTAATTTGCTGATACTGAGCGCTCCAGCTAACACAAGGCCGCCCCCAGTCTGCTGATACGCAGCCATGGGGGCGGCCTTGTGATGCATTAAGTATGGGAATCCTGCATTACATCTGCAATGTATCCCAGCTTCTCCGGTCCAAGGATCAGGTACAGCTTGTCGATGGTCTCTCCGCCTCGTCCGGCGAAGATGCACAGCACACCCTTCACGGTGCCGTTTTGCCGGAAGACCAGCTGCTCTTCGCCGTTGACCGGCTCGATGGAGGCCTCCCATTCCCGCATCCGGCTGAGCACCCGGCGCGAAGTCAGCAGTGCAAGCACACCCCGCTTGCCGGCCATCGGCCGCAGAATGGTGTGCACCTCGCGGCCGCCGCCGTCGGAGACCAATACAGGCTGCTCGGCGAGCAGCTCCAGCATGCCGCTGACATCATAGGCGGCGAAGGCGGCGGTGAAGCGCTGCAGGAGACCGGTACGCTGCGCTGCGCGCGCTTGCGGCTGCGCCTGACCGGGCTCACGCTGCAGCGTCCGCTTCACGCGGCTGAAGATCTGCCGGCAGTTGCTCTCCGACTTGCCCACCATGCCGGCGATTTCCGCATACTCATATTGGAACGCCTCCCGCAGCACAAAGACGGCCCGCTCCACTGGCGACAGCTTCTCCAGCAGCACGAGAAAGGCGAAGCTCAGCAGCTCCCGGCGCTCGGCAGCCTCCTCCGGCCCGTCGGCATGGCCGCTCATCGGCTCGGGCAGCCATTCGCCGATATACGTCTCCCGTCTGCTGTGCGCGGACTGAAGCAGATTGAGACAGCGGTTGGTTACGCTCCTGGCCAAGTAGGCCTTCATGTTCACGATGCCATCCCGTTCTTGCTGCTGCAGTTCGGCGAAGCAGTCCTGCACAATATCCTCTGCATCCGCCACTGTGCCCAGCATCCGGTAAGCAATCGCAAAGGCATAGCTTTTGTAAGTCACATACAGCTCTGCCAGGTCCGGCTGAACCCGGTCCGCCGCCGCTTGCGACCCGGCCCTACTGCCATGAAGTTCGTTAACCACCGCCGTCCGCTCCCTTCCTTCTCTATATCGGCCTGTTACAGCGCGACTCCCGGGTACATCCCTGTGGAGATGGCGATCCGGTTCCAGCCGTTGATCGTAATGATGCTCATCAGCAGATCGACAACCTCCTCTTCACTGAAGAACTCGCGCACCTGCTCATATACTGCCTGCGGCACACCGTCCTGGCTGATGAAGGTCACTGCCTCCGCCAGTTCGAGCACAGCCCGCTCCTCGGCCGTAAAGATCGGCGCTTCACGCCACACGCTGACCAGCACCAGCTTATCGTGGTAATCGCCCAGCTTCAGCAAATCCCTGGCATGCATGTCGAGGCAAAAGGCACAGCCGTTCAGCTGGGATACCCGGATCTTGATCAGCTCCGCAAGCAGCTTGTCTTTCGTTCTTCCTGCCGAATGCTGCTCCAGCGCCATCATCGCGCGGAACGCCGGTGCGTTAACCTCTCTGTAATTGAACCGTAAACTCATGTCCATCTCCTCCTTATTCGTTCTACACTCTGTAGACAAATCAGGAGGGCGATCTGTGACAGCTTTGCAAAAAAATATTTCGGGAGCCTGTCAGTCCGGAGCCTGACTTGTGCCGGCATGATGCAGCGGTTCATCCGGTTCGACAGATGCATTTCGTGAACAATGTTCTTATGCTGCAGCAGCTCTGGCAATGCAGGCTCCGATCAGGCCTCTGCCCGCTTGCCCCGGCGCGCCGTCACCAGCCGCCAGCCGGTCAGGACCGCCGACACCAGGCAAATGGCCGAAGAGGTCATGAAGACCACATGCATTCCGGAGAGGAAAATATCCGGACGGCCGGGAACGAGGTCGTTGACCCGGTAGCCTGCCTCGCTGCTCATCACATTGAACAATATCGTGGTGGCAACGGTAATACCGACCACCATCCCGACATTGCGGACCAGCGAATTGACGCTGCCCGCCGAGCCGAGCTGGGTTCGCGGCACCTTGGACAGAATCAGCGAATTGTTCGGCGACTGGAACAGTCCGCTGCCGATGCCGAGCATGGCGATCCACAGGCCGACCAGTACCACAGAGCTGCCTTCATGCAGCCGGGCGAGACCAAACTGTGCGATGACCATCACAATCAGCCCGGCAAAGGTCAACGATTCCGAGCCGATCCGGTCGGACAGCGCACCGCTCAGCGGGGCCACGACGACCATGGCGATCGGGAACAGCATCAGCAGGAACCCGGCGTAGAACGGCGACAGGTTCAGCATGTTCTGTGCGTAAAATGGAGCGATAATGTTAAAGCAGAAATTTGCCACAAATACGAGAAACGCGCACAGGATGCTCAGCGAGAAAAGCGGATTCTTGAACAAGCTCAGCTGCAGCAGCGGCTGGGGCCGCTTCAGTTCAAGCATGATAAAGGCGATGAAAGCCACAGCCGCAGCGACCAGAGCCGCTACAATCCGGCCGTCGCCGTAACCGAGCTGCTGGCCCAGAAGCAGACCGGCAAACAACGTCACAATAAAGACAGCGAACAGCATGCTGCCGGGTGCGTCAATCTTGGATTTTACACGGATCAGATCCTTCGGCAGCACCTTCCAGCCGAGCACGATGGCAATCAGCCCGATCGGAACGTTGACCCAGAAAATATATTCCCACCCGAGCGTCGATACGATAATCCCGCCGAGACTGGGTCCGGCAATACTGCCGAGGGATACAAAGGTGCCGATAAGGCCAAGCGCCTTGCCGCGTTCATTCGCCGGAAAAATATCGGTCACAATGCCCTGGCTGTTGGCCATCGTCATGGAGGCGCCGACTGCCTGAATTACCCGCGACACGATCAGAAACGGCAAATTGCCGCTGAGCCCGCATAGCAGCGAGCCGATGATGAAGATGACGGTGCCGATTTTGAAAATACGGATCTTGCCGGCGATATCGCCCAGCTTGCCAAAGAACAGGATCACGGAGCATATGGCCATCAAATAACCGGTTGTGACCCATTCGACCTGGGCAACCGGGAGATTCAGCTCTTTCACCAGCACCGGCAGCGCAATGTTGACAATGCTGCCGTCCAGTGTGGACATAAAGGTAAACAGATTTAAGACGATCAGGATGATCCAGCGCTTCTTCTGAATCGCGGCGTCCTCCTGATAGGTCGTGCCGATTGAACTCATGCCTTACACCCTCTTGCTTGATTTTCCAAAAATATAGTTGCGTGCGCAACCAACTGGTTGTTTCAGTGTACAGCAATTTAGTTGCATGCGCAACTACTTTATTGTAGACTTTGATTTAGGCTTTCACGAGAAGCCAAGCAAGCCACAAAGAAGGTGCTGCACCATGTCAAATGAACCGATCGGGAAGCTGATTGCCTACCTTCAGCGTCAGAACCAGAAGCAGCTCTCCAAGGAACTGACGCCCTATGGTCTCGGCAGCGGCGGACAGCATAGCTTCCTCAAGCTGATTCTTAACCGTCCCGGCATCACCCAGGACCGGATGACCGATGAAATGAAATTCGACAAGGCGACGACCGCCCGTTCCGTCAAGCATCTGGAGCAGCTCGGCTTTATCGAGCGCAGGCCCGACCCGAACGACCGGCGCTCTTCCCTGCTGTATCCGACGGCCAAGGCATTGGAGTTCGCTCCGGTGTTCCATTCGATTCTGGATGAGTTTAACCGCAAGCTGACCGCCAACCTGACCGAAGCGGAGACCGAAACGCTGGTAGAGCTGCTGCACAAGATTACCCGCAATACCGCCGACGCTCCCGACCACCCGGTCCGTGGTAAGCCGGACCCGTCCTGACCCGCCATGGATATGATTACCGGATGCTGCCGGCTGCATACGCCAAGGAGGCTTCTTCGGATGAAGAAGCCTTCAGGCTGTCGAGAAAGTCTCGACAGCCTTCTTTACGTGATTTTGATTTCACACGACACCGCGTTAATGTTGTATAATATAGGTAACTATTTATAGGACGGATGGTGGTAAAGATGCTGCGTTCCAATCGAGAAAAACAACAAGCTTACGAATTTGTTTCTATTGAAGATTTGGTTCCTCAAGACCACTTGCTTCGCAAGGTGGATAAATATATTGATTTTTCGTTTATCGATGAGAAGGTTAAACCGCTATACTGCTCGGATAACGGACGACCAGCGATTGATCCAATCGTACTGTTCAAGATGATTTTCATAGGGTATTTCTACGGCATTCGTTCCGAACGTCAGCTAGAACGTGAAGTTCAAACGAATTTAGCTTACCGCTGGTTTCTTGGGCTCGGATTAACCGACAAGGTTCCAGACCACTCCACCCTTAGCTGGAACCGGCGTACTCGATTTAAGGACACGAACATTTTTCAGGATATTTTCGACGAAATTGTTCTCCAGGCGATTTCGCACCGAATGGTGGGTGGACGAGTTCTTGTCTCGGACTCCACTCACGTCAAGGCAAATGCAAATAAACACCAATATACCAAACAACAGGTGCTGCAAAATACGAAGGATTATGTAGATGAGCTCAACGTCGCCGTAGAGACAGACCGGAAGAACCATGGAAAAAAGCCCTAAAACCTAGAGAGGAAGTGAACGAAGAAAAGGAAATTAAAGTGAGCAAGACCGATCCCGATAGCGGGTACATGATTCGCGACGGTAAACCGGAAGGCTTTTTTTATCTGGACCACCGGACCGTAGATATGAAATACAATCTCATTACAGATGTTTATGTCACGCCCGGAAATGTCCATGATTCCGTGCCGTATTTGTCGCGTCTGGACCGGCAGCAGGAACGTTTTGGATTTCAAGTGGAAGCCATTGCTCTAGATTCAGGATATTTAACAACACCGATTTGCCGTGGTCTGCAAAGCCGAAAGATTTTTGCCGTTATTGCTCACCGGAGATTCCATTCCAAACAAGGACTGTTTCCAAAATGGAAGTTTACTTTTGACGCAGAACAAGAACTGTACGTCTGTCCGGCCGGGCAAGCTCTGAAGTACCGAACGACGGACCGCAAAGGCTACCAGCAGTATGCGTCCGATCCTGAGCAATGTAAAAGTTGTCCGTTCTTAAACGAGTGTACGCAGTCCAAAAACCACCGGAAAGTGGTAACCCGGCATGTCTGGGAGGATAGCAAAGAATGGGTCCGGAATAACCGGCTCAGCAAGTCGGGCAAGCAGTTGTACCGTAAACGAAAAGAAACGATTGAGCGAAGCTTCGCGGATGCTAAAGAGCTCCATGGGTTTCGCTATTGCCGGTTGCGAGGGCTGCCCAATGTCAGGGAACAAGCGCTGATGACGGCAGCCGTTCAGAACATGAAGAAGATGGCGATCCACCTGGATCGCCGGGAAAAACGAGGATAACCCCTCGTTTTTCCGTTCGCAACTCGATATTGAACACACAAAAGAAACCCAAGGTCTTTAAATGACCTGGGTTTCTCGACAATCTGGAGGCTTCTTCGGATGAAGAAGCCTTTTTGCGATATCCGGAGGTTGCTTGAACGAATTAGCCGAGAGATATTCCTTCGAGAAGAAAATCCCAAGTATCATTGTCCCCCGCCCGGTTCGGGATGCCGAGTGAACAGATGCGGGGCAGATTCCAGCCGTTGTCGACCACGGACTCCAGCCCGTCGACTCCGTTGACGACCAGAATATGAAATCCTCCGCCCGTCAAGGTGCCCAGCACTGTCTGCAAATGCAGTGCCTCTTCATAAGTGCCTCCCCACCGGATGAACAGCGCATGTCTGCTGGAGGCCATCTGCTGAATAAGCCGCTGGCTGCGCATCATTATTTTCTCCTTGAACGCCGGATAATCGGCTGACCAAGCCCCATCTTCCCGCACCGGGAAGTCATGTACAGAAATGACGTTGTAATAATGGTCCTTCACAAAATACGAACGCAGCGGCGTCACGGACTCATTGTCCACAAAGGTGGCATACCCTTCAATAACTCCCATATTGTAAAGCTCCATATATCCGGCAAACCGGTTGCCGAGCAGCCGGATAACATCGGTGAGGGACAGGGACACTACCCAATCCAGCGGCGATGAAAAAGTCCTGAGTCCCCTGCGGCGCATATGGGCCGCAGGCTCACAGGAGCTGCCCAGACTAACGATACAATCGTAACTCCCCTTAAGCTCAGTCAGCAACATTCAGCCATCTCCTCCGACCTGTTCTTTCCCTATTAAATGCGGCCGGCGCGGATCGTGCTTGGATGTTAGACGAGCCGGGTGTCAGACGAATCCGGATTAAAGCCTGACGGCTTTGCTCTCAGGGCCAAAACAGCTTACAATGAAAAAAATGTAAGCATAATGAAAGTCTATCGGTCCAGGAAAAGGAGTGTTCCATATGTCCATCAGCAAAGTCAAAGACCATTTCCGCGCCCTTGGCAGGGAGCAGGATGTGCAAGAGTTCGCCACCTCCAGCGCAACCGTCGACATGGCGGCAGCCACCATTGGCGTCATCCCGGCAAGGATTGCCAAAACCCTGTCCTTCCGCGGCGCAGAAGAAGACGCCATCCTGGTTGTCGCCGCGGGCGATGCGAAGATCGACAATAAGAAATTCCGGGAGGCATTCGGCTTCAAAGCGCGGATGCTGACGCCGGAGGAGGTGCTGGAGCAGACCGGCCATGAAATCGGCGGCGTCTGCCCGTTCGGCCTGGCCCGGCAGCTGGAAGTCTACCTGGATGTGTCGATGCAGCGTTTTGCCACACTGTTTCCCGCCTGCGGCAGCACCAATTCGGCGATTGAGCTCACCTGTGCAGAATTGGCGCAATATGCCGGGACTTCCGGAGCCAAGGCGTGGATTGATGTCTGCAAGGGCTGGCAGGCGGGGGAAGCAGCAGCCGGGGATGGACAAGCCAGCTAACAGTCTCCTATTGGCATGAACTGGCTCCTATCAAGAACCAGCGGCAATCTTGAACTGATTAACCAGTTACAGACTGCTGCTGGATAATTGAGCAGTGCCAACAAGGCGCTCCGCATCCTCTGAATGCTGTCCCTTCCCTTCGCTAGGGGCTGTGGAGATTGTGTATGAAAAACCGACCACATTTGGCCACCACCTGGGTCATCGCACCAATTGTGTATGAAAAACCGACCACATTTGGCCAACACCTGGGTCATCGCACCAATTGTGTATGAAAAAGCGACCACATTTGGCTACCGCGAGGGTCATCGCACCAATTGTGTATGAAAAACCGACCACATTTGGCCAACACCTGGGTAATTGGACCAACTGTGTATGAAAAAGCGACCACATTTGGCTACCGCGAGGGTCATCGCACCAATTGTGTATGAAAAACCGACTACATTTGGCCAACACCTGGGTCGTCGGATCAATTGTGTATGAAAAAGCGACCACATTGGGCCAACGCGTGGGTAATCGGACCAACTGTGTATGAAAAACCGACCACATCGGTGCGACCCCCTAATTCCGGAGTCCTCCGTATAAAATTGACTTTTGCCGTAGACATGCTCTTTATTTCGCTTTTTTCCTCGGCCAGAAGAATTCGGAACGGTCTTCTAGGCTCATGACCCATTCCAAAAATTTAACCG
>NZ_VWRQ01000039.1 GCF_008635795.1 Paenibacillus tepidiphilus
CAATTGTATGGTCAGGCTAGCGTCTTTAGGCGCAGTTTGGCAACAAGGGGTTATACCCCTAGAGCAAACCACCCGTTGGACGGGTGGTCCTGATTTATTTAATCCGCGTGCTTCAGGACCGGGTTCCGTGTTCCGGGTTATCCGTGTATTGAAGCTTCTCCCAAATCAGGTATACTGGATTCAAGTACAACCTCATCATGAGTTCAGCATCCAGAGGCACCTGCAGCTTGTTTCATGGATCAGGCAAATTATCAGCTTGCGGGGAGGAACGGATATGCGCAGTCGGAATAACGGCAGCAGATACAGGCCCAAGAACTCGGACGGCTACAGCGGTATACAGGAGAAAAAGTATCTGTCGGACATCGGTGTACGCAGTGAGCTGAAACCGGAGGTACAAAAACGGCAGGATGACAGCGCCTCCACAGGCCGGATAGACAAATCTTCAGATACAAAAGAATGAAAGGGCAGGAGATTTGCTCCTGCTGATGCATAATTGAATTCAAGCGTTGGCATACTATTCCGCGATAGCTTAGCTTTGGTAAATACTAGCTGCAGGAGCGGATACAGGATGCTGACACAGACAATTTCAACCGGCGGCTCTGCCGTTATGACGGCGGGCGAATATTTCTTCTATTTCATGTTCTATTCTGTGCTCGGGTGGTGCCTGGAGGGCACATATAACCGCTTCACAGTGGGTACCTTCCGTAAAGAAGGGTTTCTCAAGGGGCCTTACAAGCCTATGTACGGCTTCGCACCGCTAATGCTGGTGCTGGCGTATGAGCTCCATGCGCCGTTGCCGCTTATACTGGTGCTGGCACTGCTTATTCCCACCGGGGTTGAATACGCAAGTGGCTGGCTGCTCAAGGCGGTCTTCCGCAAGCAGTGGTGGGATTATTCGCAGCTGCCTTATCAGCGTGGGGGGCATATCTGCCTGAAGTTCTCGCTTTATTGGTGGGTGCTGTCCATTGCCTGTCTGTACGGGCTGCATCCTCTGGCTGAGCAGCTCTACAGCCGGATTATGCCGCTTTGGCAGCCGGTCGCACCTTGGTTTGCATTATGGCTTGCAGCCGACCTGCTCTGGACCTTCCGGGTGCGGCGGCGCGTTATTAAGATCTGGGATCTTGGTGAAAGTTGAACGGAGACAGCCTCTCCGTGCGGACATGCCGTGCAATGCGCAGCATGTCTTTTTTTTGCGTCAACGACAAGGTATTTATGGCGGCGACGTCCAATATAGTCAAGTAGTGTGGAAGAAGTTGCCAAGACCCTGTGCAGGTGGGTATCATGAGAGGAATACTGCTGCACTCTTGAAAGGGGATGAACATGCCTATATCCGACTACTACCAAGGCTTGCGCGGAAAAGTAGGTACAGAACTGCTGATGGTGCCGTCTGTAGCCGCAGTAATCCGCAATGACGAGGGCAAGATTCTGCTGCTCCGCAAAGGCGGAGGTTCCTGGGGCCTGCCCGCCGGTGCGCTGGAGCCGGGAGAGACTCCTTCCCGGGCAGTCCGCCGCGAAGTATTCGAGGAAGCGGGGCTGATGGTTACTCCGCAGCATATTCTCGGTGTGTTCGGCGGTGAGAAATACATATATGTCTATGAGAACGGCGACAAGGTCGCCTATTCCATCATCGTCTTCTCCTGCAGCATCGTCAATGGAACGCCCCGCAGTCTCGACGGGGAAGCGGATGAATTCCGGTTCTTCGCAGAAGACGGGCTGCCGGAGCTGTCCATTCCTTATCCGCAGAGTATCTTCCGGTCTGATAGCGGAAGCACGGTGTTCGAATAGCCGGCAGTCATCCGGCAACAATCCGTTCTGCTGCTCTTCTCTGATCATTAAACGCTGCTGCGAACGGAGGTGAAGGGAATGAGGGCAAAGCTCGGCTACGGCCTCGCGGTGCTGCTTGTCATGCTGTCCGGACTTGCCGCAAGGGGCTTCGGCAGCCATCTGCCGCCGTTTGTTGCAAGCCATTTCGGCGATGCGCTCTGGGCAGCGATGATCTATTTCGTATTCCGCATACTGTTCACACGGCAGAAACGCCGGCTGGCGCTTATGCTTGGATTCGGATTCTCTTATCTTATCGAATTCAGCCAGCTGTACCAGGCGGCCTGGATTGCCGGATTGCGGTCCACAGCTCTTGGCGGGCTGATGCTCGGCCAGGGATTTCTGTGGATTGACCTGCTGCGGTATGCCGCCGGCCTGCTGCTCGCCTGTGCGCTGGATGCCGTAGTCTGGCGCCTGCTCAAACAGAGCCCGGATAGTTAGGAGATGAACGCAAGTTGACAATGATGAACAGCCTGATTGTGGTCTGTCTGCTGACCATGATCATCAATACATCGGAAACGTTATCTTATGCAGTGCGGTTTGCCGGTGTACGCCTGAACAAAATCGCCATCGCGCTCTCGCTTACCGGCATCATTGTGCTTGTCTCGCGAACGGCCAATATGGTTCAGGCTCCCTTGACCGCCAAATTTGTAGACTATGCCAAGCACCACAGCGAATTCCCCTTGGATAATTACTTGCGGATCATCATGCTGGCTTCTTCGCTGGGCACCTTGATTGCCATCGCGGTGTTCCCGACCTTCGTCGGCTTGTCCGGGAGGGTCATCTCCAAGCTGGAGCTGGAAGGTTCTATTCCGAAGCTGCTGTCCAGCGTTACGGTCGGGCAGTTGAAGAATACCCGCAAATACATAAAGCGGCCCCGGTTCCATCTGCCAGGCTTCCGGTATCTGGGGATTCCGAAGCGCTTCATCGTGATGAACATCTTCGTGACCGCCTTCTATACGGTCGGTGTGCTGTCGTCGCTGTATGCGGCCAAGCTGGTGCCCGAGCTCAGCACGGCCGCTTCCCAGGCCTCCGGCCTGATCAACGGCCTGGCCACCATCCTGCTGACCGTGTTCATCGACCCGCAGCTGGGGATTATCACCCATAAAGCTACAGAAAGCGAGCTCTACCGTGACCAGCTTGGCAAGATCTACATGCTGCTGATGGGCTCACGCTTCCTAGGCACTCTGCTCGGCCAGCTTGCCCTGTATCCTGCGGCTTATCTCATCAGCGAGATCGTGCGGCTGATCTGAAGCCGCCGCCTTCAGCGCGGCAGCCTGGCCTCCGCCGCACGCAGCGCGCCGGTAATCTGCCGCTCCCAGGCGTATAGCTGCCGCCCGATGGCGAGCTGCTCCTGCATCTTCGCATACGACTGCTTCATTGCATCGGCTGCGGCAACGGCATCACCGGCATCGACTGCGGTCCTGTAGGCTTTGTCTGCGGCCTTGCGCCCGGCTGTGGCAGCGCTCAGCGGCTTGCTCTCTGCCGTAATCTGCTTCTTCAGCCCGGCAATGGGGGCCAGCGCCTCCTTGACTGGCTTCACCTTGGCGGCAGCCGCAGCCTTGGCCTGTGCCAGCTCGGCGCTCTTCGCCTTGATCTCGGCCTTGGCCGATGCTACTGAAGCTTTCAGCTTATTGCGCCTGAGCTCCAGCAGCACCGCCTGCTGCTGCTTCTCCGCCTTGCGCGCAGCAGCAGCCTCTTTGCCGAGCGCGGTATACTGCTCCAGCAGCGGAGCATGCCGCTTCTGAAGCGCGGCGGCTTCGCTCTTCAAGCGTCCGAGCAGCGCGGAATCCACAGCCTTAACTGCTGCGTTCACGGCAGTGCGCGCTGCATTATTCTGCTTGCGCAGTGCGGCCGTCTGGGCATTCTCTGTCTTGAGCGTCTCCTGCAGCGCCGTATAACCTGCATGCAGCTGCTCAATCTCTTTCAGTGAGGCATCCCAGTCGGCGGCGGCCAGACCGGGATGCCCGGCAAGCAGCAGCAGCACCACCAGCAGACCTGACAGCAGGCTGTAGCAAATACGTCTGCCGGATTTGCTGCGCTGCCGGGCAGGCGCTTCAAGCGGATTCAGTGAAATCATGTATTCATCAGCTCCTTGTCACTTAATATAGCAGGCATCAAAAAAGCACCTCCAAGAGGGGCCACTGGCCCATCCTGCGAGGTGCTTCTCCCGCTCCGCGTATATTTATCCCAACTTTAACTTGAAATGAATGGGAAGTCAAGACTCAAAAAGAATGTATGTTCGCCATCCTCGGCCGGACTTTGTAATCCCATCCTCATTCTATGTTACAATGATTGAGATGAATGGAAGAAATCATAGATAACATTAGAAGAGCGGGAGGATACTCTTTGAAATCCGACTTTCAACCTGCGCGTGAGCCCGTCGCGCTGATTACCGGCACCTCCAGCGGTTTTGGCCTGCTTACCGCCCTGGAGCTGGCGGGTCAAGGCTATCATGTCATTGCTGCCATGCGGGATATAAGCCGCAGCGGTGAGCTGCTGAAGCTGGCGGAGCACGCGGATATCCGGGAGAGAATTCATCCGGTAACCATGGATGTGACGGATGAAGCAGCCGTGAACCGGACTGTGGCAGAAGCAGAAGCGGCCTGGGGCGGCATCGATGTTCTGGTGAACAACGCCGGCTTTGCGGTAGGCGGGTTTACGGAAGAAGTGAGCATGGAAGACTGGCGGCGGCAGATGGAGACCAACTTTTTCGGCGTAATTGCGGTCTCGAAGGCGGCCATTCCCGGTATGCGGGTACGCCGGTCAGGAATAATCATCAATGTCAGCAGTGTGAGCGGTTTGACGGGATTTCCCGGCTATGGGCCTTATGCGGCTTCGAAGTTTGCCGTCGAGGGCTTCAGCGAGAGTCTGCGCCAGGAGCTGGCCGGCTTCGGTATCCGCGTCGTGCTGGTCGAGCCCGGCTCCTTCCGGACGCCTATCTGGGATAAGGGCATTGACGGTCTGCAGGTCCGGGAAGCTTCTCCCTATGCCCGGGAGCTGGACGACGTGCTGCGCTATTCCCGCCGTACAGCAATGAACGCCCCCCATCCCCGCGCCGTGGCGGAATTGATCGGAAGGATTGTCCGTATGCGCTCGCCGAAGCTGCGCTATCCCGTAGGTAAAGGGACCCGGCTGCTGATCATCGGCAAAACGCTGCTTCCATGGAAGCTGCTGGAGCGCATTATCGCCAATGGATTGCGGTCAGGACAGTAAACAGGAACGGAATACATACATGCATTAATTGTAGTTGGAGGTGATTGAAAATGCCGGAGATCATGGGCTTGCAGTTTTGCTTTGATGAGCATGGGCGCGAGATCGAAATACTCGACGTGACTCCTGTTGCCCGGAATGAATACCGGATTGAGGAGACTCCATTGTTTCACCCCGGCCTTTCACTGGGGGATATCATCCGGGTGAAGGAGAAGCAGGGAATTCTGCATTACATAGAGACCGTGCACAAATCCCGCTACCGCAAATATGCCTGGCTTCTGAGCCAGGAGGCGGCGGAATCCCGGGAGATTAAAGACTTCATCCGCAGGGTTGCAGGGCAGCAGGGACGCTGGGAACGGATATTCAGCGGGGTGCTGATCGTCCATTTGCCGGCAGCGGCAAATCTTGACGCCGAAGGCGAGATGGCAGCGATTTTGCAACGATTTGGGCTGTAACAGTACATAAAGTGAGGTGGCTGTACAATGAAATTTTTGAAGCAGTGGGTGCCCAGCATTGTGATTGGCGTGATTCTGGCCATGTTTATCCGGTCCTATGTGGCAGAGGCGATGCGGGTGCCTACAGAGTCCATGGTGCCGACCATCCAGGTCAATGACAGGCTGGTGGTAAATAAGCTGCTCTCGCTTACTACCCTCCGGCATGGGGATATGGTAGTATTCTATCCGCCTGACGACGCAGAAGGGAACAAATACGTCAAACGGCTGATCGGCCTGCCGGGCGATACAGTCGAGATTAAGGACGGAGCCCTATACCGCAACGGGGCTAAGGTGGAAGAGCCGTATATCAAAGAGCCGATGGCTTATACCTTTGACGAGGTTACGGTTCCGGAGGGTCATTATTTTTTTCTCGGGGACAACCGGAATGTCAGCTTTGATTCCCATTTGTGGAGTACGCCCTTTGTGGCGGAGGACCAGCTGATCGGCAAAGTGCTTTTTGATGTAAATGCCCTCTTCTAAAAGAGACTAAAGACAGTGGTCCCTTGGCACTAGAGCAGGCAGGTGAATGCGACTTTCTCCGTATTGTAGCCCCGCGGGGGATTGACTATGATCAAGTAAGTATAAGCTATTCATCCTGCACGTTAAAGGAGTGCCGCTAGTTGAAAGTACATGTGACAGACCTCAAACCCGGCGACTGCCTGCTCTATGACACCTTCAATACCCAGGGTCTGCACGTCCTCTCCAAAGGAACGGCCATTCGGGTTGAAGATATCGCCTTTCTGCTGAGACACCGGATTGATTATGTAGATATTGAGCTGCGCAGCGTAGAGTCCGGAGGGGCCGGCAGTCTTCAAGATCATGGGCTGCATGAGGAATTTGACCAAATTCTTCTCGGATATGAGTCGATTTTTCTGGAAGCACTGGCCCAAGGCACCTTCACCAAGTCGATGGTCGAGGATACGCTGAAGCCTTTCCTGGAGGTGCTTGACCGGCAAAAGGATGTCGTCTCCCTGCTGCTGCTGCTGGACCGGGAGGACCTCGATACCTATGAGCATTCCCTGCAGACCGGATTGCTGTCTTATTATTTGGCTTCCTGGCTAGGCTACTCCAAGGAAGAGCGCTATCGCATCAGCTGTGCGGGCTTGCTGCATGATATCGGCAAGAGTCAGATTCCGCTCTCCATTCTCAACCATCCCGGCCCTTTGACTTCGCTTGAAGCGGAGGAGCTCAAACTGCATACCCATTTCGGCTATGACATCATCCGCAGCTCCGGGCTGGACGAGACAACGGCACTGGTTGCTCTGCAGCATCATAAATATGCCGACGGCTCGGGTTATCCGGGCAGACTGGATCCCGGGCAGATTCATCCCTATACCGAAATCGTGACTGTGGCCAATGTTTATCTGGGGCTCAGCACCTCGCGGCAGGGCCATTACAAGCAGGGTCTGGGGACGGTATTGCGCCAAATCCATGAGATGGGCTTCGGACAGCTGAACGGAAACGTGGTCCAGGCGCTCACCGGACATTTGCTGCCCGGTTTTGTAGGCAAGCAGGTACAGCTCAGCAACGGCGAGACCGGTACCATCGTAATGAACAACCCGCTTGACTTGTTCAAGCCGCTGGTCAAGGTGAATGATATGTTCCGGGATTTGTCACGCGAGCGCAGCTTGTTCATGGATGAGGTATTTGTGTAAGGGGGAGCGTTCCCCGCGAGTAATATGGCAGGAAGAGGCTGTGTGGACCTGAGGTCCATACGGCCTTTTTATTTGAAATGCACCGGTAGATTGGCTTATGATGAATGAGAGATTATTAATGATTCAGCCGGGCTGTATGACGGCAGCAGCCCCTGAAGAAGCAAACATGAGGAGAAATTACAATGAGTACCGAAATACAGCTGGAACAACTGAAGCAGTTGAGATATGATTTGACCCGGTTTATGATGATCTACAAATTTGCCCTGGAAGAGATGGAGACCAAGATTGAAATCCTCAAGGAAGAGTTCCAGAGCCTGCATGATTACAGCCCGATCGAGCATACCAAATCGCGGTTGAAATCGCCCGAGAGCATTATGAATAAAATGCTGCGCAAAAACAAGGAGTTCTCCCTCGATGCGGTAAGAGCCAGCATCAAGGATATTGCCGGGCTCCGGATTACCTGCTCATTCATATCGGATATTTACCGGGTCAGCGATATGCTGGCGAATCAGGATGATCTGAAGGTGCTTGGTATTAAAGATTACATCAAGCATCCCAAACCTAACGGCTATCAGAGCCTGCATCTGCTGGTAGAGGTGCCGGTATTCCTGTCCGACTGCCAGGAGCATGTGTGCGTAGAGGTACAGATCCGCACGATTGCTATGGATTTCTGGGCCAGCCTGGAGCATAAAATCTTCTACAACTACAGCAAATCCAGCAAAACGGTTCCCGAGCATCTAACCCGCGAACTCAAAAATGCCGCGGACAAGGCTTACGAGCTGGATGTGCAAATGGAGCGCCTGAACCGGGAGATTCAGGAGATCAAGGACGCCCAAAGCGAGAACGATCTGCAGGAGGAACTGCGGCGTATGATCGGCGATAACCGGCAATTGAACCTGCCGGCTCAATTCATGAGACTGCTGGGGGAATAATGATGACCCCCGCTTCTTTATATTATTGATGTTAAGGGAGAGAGGCATACAATGAACCAGAGCGTTTCCCGTACCATTGCCTTGAATCAGCTGGGATACATCACAGATGCCGAGAAGCTTGCTGTGTTCCGCGGAGAAGGGCGGGAGTTCAGGGTAGTTGAGGAGGAAAGTGGAGCGGTTGTCTTCACCGGACGTACGGATTCCCCCAAGCAGGACCTGCCCAGCGGGGCCAGCGTACATACCGGAGATTTCTCTGCCGTGACTGCGCCGGGAAGCTACCGTATAGAGAGCGAGGACGGAGCGGTGTCGGCCGTATTCTGCATCACGGACAAGCCCTATCATAATTTGCAGCAGGGATTATTGAAAGCCTTTTATTTCTACCGCTGCGGCGTTGAATTGAGCGAAGCCTACGCCGGACCCTGGGCGCACAAAGCGTGCCATACCGGCACGGGAACCGTCTACGGGCAGCCGGAGCTGAAGCTGGACAGCTGCGGAGGGTGGCATGATGCGGGCGATTACGGCAAATATTCCGGACCTGGCGCAAAGGCCGTGGCTGATCTGCTGCTGGCCTATGAGCTGTATCCTTCGGCATTTGCCGCACCGATCCCGATTCCCGAGAGCGGCACCGGCATGCCGGATGTGCTGCTGGAATGCAAGGTGGAGCTGGACTGGCTGTTCAAAATGCAGGAAGCCGGTACCGGCGGCGTATATCACAAGCTGACAACCCTCAGCTTTCCGGGGCTTGATGTGATGCCGGAGGATGACACGGCTGAGCTGTACTTCTCTCCGGTTTCTGCCACGGCCACCGGCAATTTCGCCGGTGTAATGGCACTCGCCGCCCGGATCTACCGACCGTTCGATCCGGTCTATGCCGGAAGGTGCCTGGAAGCGGCTGTGCAAGCTTGGAGCTGGCTGGAAGGCCATCCCGAGGCGGGCGGCTTTACCAATCCGCCGGAAATTTCCACCGGCGAATACCCCGACGGCGAGGTGCGCGATGAACGGTATTGGGCGGCAGCCGAACTGCTGCGTACAACAGGGGAAGACAAGTACCATCAAGCGGTTCTTGGACTCGTGAAGCTGCCGTTCCCCAAGTATGAGCTTGGCTGGGGCGATATGGGCGGGTACGGCAGCCTGGCTTACCTGCTGAACGGCGAAGTGCGCGCAGACGCGGATACCTTTGCCTCACTGAAGGCAGGGCTGCTGGCTGAAGCCGACCGGCTGCTTATGCAGAGCGGCGAGGATGGCTACCGCATCTCACTGCGGGAGGAAGATTATATCTGGGGCAGCAACATGGTCGTGCTGAACCGGGCGATGACGCTGCTGGCGGCTGAGCATCTCAGCGGCGATGAGCGCTACGCGGCCTGCGCGCTGGATCATCTGCACTACCTGCTGGGCCGGAATGTGCTGGATATCAGCTATGTGACCGGCTTCGGCGACCGGCCTGTCATGCATCCGCATCACCGGCCCTCCGTCGGCGACGGGGTGGCGGAGCCGGTGCCCGGACTGGTTGCCGGCGGACCCGACCGCGGGCTCCATGATGAATACGTGGCGCAGCATCTGCAGGGCCGGCCGGCGGCCGCCTGCTTCGCCGACCATGAAGACAGCTATTCCACCAATGAGGTGACGATCTACTGGAACTCGCCGGCGGTATTTGTTGCCGCCCGTTTTAACCGTTAGGCTGCAGAAGAACTTATATAGATAATGGATTGTTTCAATAAGTAAGCTTGCGGAGGGATTGTAAATATGGGCGCTATCAAAGTAATCAGCCTGGATATGTTCCAGACCTTGGTCGATATACAAGGCAGGAACGCACAGGTATGGAAGCCTATTTTGCAGGAGGAATACAGTGTTGAACGGGCCAAGGACTACGGCGGCAAGGTGCTGGCGCATTTTTTGGCGGGTGTGGAGGCGCTTCGTCTGAGCGGAGGGTTCAGGCTCTCGCAGGAGCTTTTTCAGCACAGCTATGAAGAGGTGTTCGCCCGTCATTCCATTGCCTATGAACCGGCGAAGGCGGTGGAGCATCTGTTTGCCGAACATCGCCTTGCAGCGCTGTATCCCGATACCGAGGCATTCCTCCAGCGGGTGTGCGCCGAGTATCAGGTGTGCATCGTCAGTGATACCGATCTCCGCATGCTGCCGGAGTTCTACCGGAGTTACCCGCTGACCCTATTTACCTCCGAGCAATACCAGTCCTACAAGAATGACAGCCGCAACCTGATGTTTCATGCGGTCCTTCAGCATTACGGCGTCCGTCCGGACGAAGTTCTGCACATTGGCGATTCATCCGGAGATGTGCTTGGAGCGGCCAGGGCCGGCATCCGCACCTGCTGGATTAACCGCAGCGGTGCCGAATGGTCGCATGAGGTCAAGCCGGAATTAACGATTGCCACGCTGGAGGAGCTGCATGGCTGGCTGACGGAAGGGAGGCAGGCGGGATGAACGGAGAACCGGAACCGTCAGAACAGCTGCGCTACCCAATCGGCAGATTCTCTCCGCCGGGCAGGCTAATTACGGAGCAGCGGCAAGCGTACATTGAGGAGATCCGGGGGCTTGGCGGAGCACTGCGGGCGCTGGTGCAGCCGCTGTCCGGGGAGCAGCTCGACACGCCTTACCGGGAAGGCGGCTGGTCGGTCAGAATAGTCGTGCACCACTTGGCTGATTCCGGTATGTACGCCTACCTGCGCTTTAAGCGCGGCCTGACCGAATCGGCGCCGGAAATGCCGACTTACCGGGAGGACCTTTGGGCGGAGCGGAGCGATTATACGGAAGAGCCTGCGGAGACTTCGCTTGTACTGCTGGACAGCCTGCACCGGCGCTTCGCCCGTCTGCTGGAAACGGTGGATGAGACGGATTATTCCCGGATGATCGTCAGCCAAGGTCTGGGTAGCATGACACTGGATACAGCACTTGCCCGGTATGTGTGGCATAACCGGCATCATATGGCGCATATCGCCGGATTATTGGAACGTAAAGGTTGGCGTTAAGAGTTTAAGCGGCCGGGAGGTGATCCCGGCTGCTTTTTTTGTGAAAAGCTATAACATAGGTCACAAGTACCCGAAAGAATACCGCTCAGTTAACCGATAAATAAGGTGTAGACATATGCAGAAATAATTGGATGAGAGCGGCTGCGCCGTAATCCACCTGCGTTGTATATAATGAAAGTCAGCAGATGTATTGGATGGCAGGCAAGGAGGTGCAGCATGGCCGTATCCGTTCAACCGGCAAAATCATCCGACAGGAAGCTCAGTCTTACCACATTGCTAATCAGCCTTGTGACGCTTGTAGCGGTAATGACTACAAGCATTGTACTGGCAGCTTCCTATCATTCCAAAAAAAGATCCTTGATTAATACTACACTGAATCTCAATTTCGCCAACGCTGAGCGTATGAGCCTGACTGCCGATTCCCTCTTCCGCTCGATGCGCAGCAGCCTGCTATACAGCGCCAAGGTCCTTTCGGGAATGAGTCCGGCACAGCGGACGGAGATTGCCGACTATCTGGAGCTGATGCGCAACAGCAGCAATTATTTCAATTCCCTTATTCTGGTTGGACCGGATAGCGTTGTGCTCGGCAGCTCGCCGGAATCGCTGGGCATTAACGGACACCACATTGTATCGCCGCCCGCTCTGGAGGCGCTGCAGCTGAAGAAATCCTATATTTCCCGGCCGTATATTTCTTCAACCACTGGCAGAAGCCTGCTGTTTATGAGTGAACCGCTCTTCGATAAGAACGGGCTGTATCTTGGCCAATTGGGCGGTTCGATCTATCTTCAGGACTATAACATTCTGAACATGATTTACGGGAACAACAAGATCGATGACTCCGGCTCCTATTTCTTCATTGTCGGCTCGGATGGCCATCTGATCTTTCACCCCGATAAAACGCGGATTAACACGGATGTCTCGGCGAGTCCGCTCGTGCAAAGGCTGATGAACGGGGGAAGCGGACGGATGGCGGCGCTGAACATTAACGGCGAAGAGATGCTGGCCGGTTATTCGGGTGTCCCTTCCAGCGGATGGGGGGTTGCGGTAGTATCGCCGGAAAGCGTCATTCAGGAGCAGCTAAGCGGTCATTTGCGCAAAATCGTCGGATTAATGGTGCTTCCGTTTGCGCTGATGCTCCTTTGTGTAATCGTTCTCGCGCACAGGCTGGCGCACCCGTTTGTAGCGCTGGCCAATCTCGTAGGACGCTTTGGCAAGGAGCATGTGGAGCTTCCGGAGATGAAGCCGCACTGGAACCGGGAGGCAGATCTGCTGACCAAGGCGGTGGACATTGCCTGGAAGGATATTCAGAAGCAGACGGACCAGCTGACCCATGATGCGATGACCGATCAGTTAACAGGGATCGCCAACCGCCGGGGCATGGAATGGAGTGCCGGGCAATGGATTGAAGCCGGGGTTCCTTTTTCGCTGATTGTACTGGATGTGGACAAGTTCAAGGTCGTCAACGATACGCATGGCCATCTGGCAGGAGATGAGGTGTTGCGCTGGGTGGGCGATGTCATTGCGAATGCTATCCGCCCCGGAGATGTATGCGCCCGCTTCGGCGGAGAGGAATTTGTCGTGCTGCTGCCCCGGACCAGCAATGCTTTTGCGGTTGCCGAGCGCATCCGCAGCAGGCTGGAGCAGAGCAAAGGACCGCTGGAGCAGCGGATCACCTCTTCCCTGGGCATCGCCCATTTCCCGCTGCACGGCGGAACGCTTGCAGAGCTGTTGGACAAAGCTGATCAAGCCTTGTATACCGCCAAGCGCAAGGGGAGAAACTGTACGGTCGTTGCCGGGAAAGAAGGCTGAGCCGGGCTGCTGCTTAAGAAAGCCGACGGCTTTAACCCCGGCTGAATTCCCGGATGCTGTCACCTGGGCCTGGGCGGATGCATACGCTATGGGCAGAACGAACAAAATCCGGTCAGCAGAAGGGAAGGATCGCACGGTGACTTCAACCATGGATTATACTTTACCCACGACACAGTTCAGCTTTGATTTGAACAGCAGTACCTTATTCCGCAAGGATGCGTACAACTTCATCAATGTTCTGGGCATCAAGCAGCTTAATACGCTGGAGAACACTTCGCTGCTTGATATTTTTCTCAGCAAATCGAATGTAGTGGAGCCCCATTATCATCAGAATGCCGCCGAATTGGTCTATTGTATTTCCGGTGCGGCAGTCGTGTCGCTGATCAATCCGTTTACGAACCAGCTGCTGAATTTTCCGATTACCCCCGGCATGGTGGCGAATGTGCCGCAGGGCTGGTGGCATTATGAGGTGGCTACGGTAGACGGGACGCATCTGCTGGCCATCTTCGATGCACCGACGCCCGAGGTCATTCTGGGTTCGGATATTCTGCTCAAGACGCCGGCCAGCGTGTGGGCTCATACGTATTGCATGGATGAAGCGAAGGTGAAGGAGACCTTCGCTCCGGTCCAGCCGCGGACCTTCATCGGACCGCCCAAGGACTGCGTCAAGGGAGTCAAGGGAACTGCCGAGAACGCGGAGAATATCAATATGCCGGCGCATGTGTCCCCCCAGGCCAATATGCCGGCGCATGTGTCTCCCCAGGCCAATATGGCTCCGCAGCCATTCGGGTATTCGCCCTATGCGGCACCGGGACAATACGCTCAGCCTTATGGTACACAGTACCGCCAGCAGCCGTATGTCCAGCCGTATCCCTTCTTTCCGAACCAGGTGATTACGGAATAGCATATGACCCATTTCGAGGCTTCCTGGCTGAAGCTTCGGCGGAGAACAGCAAAGCGTCCGGACAAGGGGAACACCTTGACCGGACGCTTTGTCTATTGATATGCAAGTTGAACCTTATCGCTCCGTTGCCGCCAGGGCGCCGGAATTAAGCCATCCGCACGAGCACCCGGCCCCGGGTATTCGACTTCAGGATATCTTCGAGCGCTTGAGGCAGCTCGGTGAGGCTAAGCTCGCGGTCCACAAGCAGCTCAAGCGCTTCCGGCTTCAGGTCACCGGCCATCCGCTCCCAGGTGCGCCGGCGTTTCTCCATAGGGCAGGCCACAGAGTCGATGCCAAGCAGCGCGACACCGCGCAGAATGAACGGCAGAACAGTTGTGGCGACAGCTGTTCCGGCTGTCAGGCCGCTGGCGGCTACGGCTCCGCCGTACGCGACCTTGCTGAGCACGGCGGCCAGCGGGCCCCCGCCCACCGAGTCTACAGCGCCTTGCCACAGCTGCTTGTCCAGCGGCTTGGCAGCAGAAGCGCCTACATCCTCGCGGGAGATCACTTCGGCTGCGCCCAAAGCCTGCAGATAGGCGGCTTCCTCCGTCCGGCCGGTACTGGCCGTTACTGTATAGCCTATCTTGGCCAGCATCGCCACAGCGGCGCCGCCTACGCCTCCGGTAGCACCGGTGACCAGCACCTTGCCTTTATCCGGCGCGGCGCCGTGTTCTTCCAGCGCCTGAACCGACAAGGCAGCGGTCAGGCCGGCGGTGCCGAAGATCATCGCTTCCCGCAAGCTGAGCCCTTCCGGAAGCGGCAGTACCCATTCAGCCGGAATGCGGGCATATTCGCTGAAGCCGCCGAAATGGGAGACGCCGATACCGTAGCTGGTTGCAATGACGTTCTGGCCGGGCTCAAAGCGGCTGTCCCCGGAAGAGACCACAACACCGGACAGGTCGATACCCGGAATAAATGGATACTGGCGGACAATGTTGCCGTTTGGAATACCAGCCAGACCGTCTTTATAGTTCACACTGGAGTAGGCTACTCTAATCAGTACTTCGCCGGCGGGCAGTTCATCAAGGGTCAGCGGCTTAACCGCTACCGAGAAAGCTTCGCCTTTGTCAACGACAAGGGCTTGAAAGGTTTCAGACATCGTTCTATCTCTCCTGTTCTTTGAGAACCTGGTTTGGAAATCCTCTAATGTAAGACCGTTATATAATATTTATTCTGACCGGTCAACTTTTTTGATGCTATGATATATAGTACAACCATTTCTATCCATGTGCGGGAGGCTTTATGGTACGTTACAAGAAATCCGAAGAGAAGCGCAAGCAGATCCTGCATGCCGCCTTTCAGGCGTTGGCTGCAGCGGGATACGATGCCGTTACCCTGCAGACGATTGCCGACCATGCCGGAGTCAGCAAAGGCGTTGTGCATTATTATTTTGCGAGCAAGGAGGCCGTGCTCGTCGAACTGCTGGAATGGCTCACCGGAAAAATCTCGGCCCGGGAAACCGCTGCGGTCCGGGAGCAGACAACGGCCGCCGGCAAGCTCGCCGCTTATATCGACTCGGCATTTGCCGGCCCGTCCAAGAACCGTTCGTTCTATCGGGTGTATCTCGATTTTCTGGCCAGAGCCAGCCGGATCGAAGCCTACAAGGACATTAACCGGCGATTCTATGACAGCTGTGCCGCCATCAGCGCCGAGGTGCTGACGCTTGGACAGCAGGAGGGCATCTTCGTCCGCGAGCTGTCGCCGGAGACGACGGCCCCGCTGATCCGCGCCTTGATTGACGGCTGTCTGATTCAATGGCTGATGACCGGCTCCGATGAAGACCATACCGCTTTCCGGGACTCCTGCCATGCGGCGGTGCTGAAGCTGTTAAGTATTTAATGGCATAGGCACCGGGCTTCATTCATGTTAAATTATGGATGGAAGAAGAGCGTGATATGAAGAAAGCAGGTGAAATCCAATGTCTGAGCGCAATAAACGGAGAGCGTTCATTGTTTCACTGCTGGTAGCCTCAGTTATATTGAATGTGTCTTTATTTTTGGACAACCGGAATTTACGGATTAGTATGAACTTCCTGAGCTCGTGGATGCAGTCAGAGATTCAGGGAGAAACCTCGGTGCAGGAGAGCACCGAGAGGCTGATTCAACGATTGACGCTGCTGGAGCTGAAATCGGAGAGCGGACAGAGCGGAGAGCAAGAGCTGCTGGAGCTGCAGGAGAGCGTAATGGCGTTGCCGCAGGTTACCCGGCTGCTGGCGCTGATCAAGGAGCTGAAAGCTGACGGCGGGGAGGCTGCCCTGGAGCTTGACATGGTGGAGTGGCTTACCGGACAAGAGGCGGCAGCCGCTGCCGAAGCAGACGGGCAAGTGCTGCCTGGTAACTTCTATGTCCGCAACGCCAGTGAAGAGCATATTCCCGCCACACTGGGACGGAATGTACAGATCGCAGTGCTTGACGGGACAGTACATAAGCTGATTACCTATGACGAATTCCTTGCCGAAGGGCCGGAAGAGCGTCTCTTTTACTTCATTTCGGTCGGCGGCAAAGTTGTGCTCCTGAAAGAGCAGTACCGGCCTTAGAGCAGTATCTGCTTTTGAGGAGCGCGGGCCAGTGCAGACCATTAGGACAATAGAGACCATAGAAGAGTGTGGACCTTAGAGCCAGTACAGACCATAGAAGCATAGAACAGTGTATAACATAGAATAGTTCATGAAATAGAACAGCGCATAACATAGAACGGTGCATAACATAGAATAGTGTAGACCCTAGAACAATAGTATCCCGGTAAATTACAACAACGATTACAGCGGCGAACTAGCATGATAATTTGCTGGTTATGTACTAACTTTGAGCTTCCGGCGAGGTTTTGGACCTCCAGCCGCAGTCGGCCATCAGATTCCTGGATTTTGTTACATAATTCGTGGGCGGTAGAATCCCGGGGTAGCTGCTTTAGTTGGAAAATCGCAACTTAATTTCACCTGTTTGGAGCATGATCGCAAGCCTAGTTGGATAATCGCCACTTAATATGCTTGTAAATCCACTACCACACCAATATCACTCAAATTAAGTGGCGAAAATCAAACTATATGGCTGAAATCCGTAAAAACAGCAAGATTAGTGTGCGAAAATCGAACTATCTCTCCATCGTAACGTTTGAATTTATCTGGGGCGTGGCCTTGACTAAGGACGGCGATCAGACTTTAGGCGGCATATCATCGGCCGGTGAAATGACCGCTGTTAACCGGTAACTAAGGCTCCTGCAATATCCCTCTGTTTCCATACTTATGTATATTATGTGAACTTGTAGTATAGTGGACATAGAGCTGGAAATTGAAGGAGGCAGAGCTATGTCCATTGCGACTACAATGATTATCCGGCTGGAAATCCGCACCCGGGAAGCGTCGTTCGGTGAGGTGGCGGCCAGACTCGCCGCAGCCGGCGGCGATATGGTGGCGATTGATGTCATCCGCGCGGGCAAAGAAACGACGGTACGCGACATAACGGTCAATGTACAGGATGCGGGCAATGAAGCGCTGACCGCTGTGTTGTCGGGCATGCCGGGCATCAAGGTAATCAATGTCTCGGACCGGACCTTTCTGGCCCATCTGGGCGGTAAAATCGAGATTACACCAAAGATGCCGATCAAGAATCGGGAAGATCTCTCGCTCGTCTACACGCCCGGTGTAGCCCGTGTATGTATGGCGATTGCGGCGGACCCCGGCAAAGCCAACTCGCTGACGATCAAGCGAAATACAGTGGCGGTCGTCACCGACGGTACCGCTGTGCTGGGTCTCGGCGATATCGGTCCGGAAGCCGCGCTGCCGGTCATGGAAGGCAAGGCCATGCTGTTCAAGCAGCTGGCGGATGTCGATGCCTTCCCGCTTTGTCTGAATACCAAGGATACCGAGCAGATTATCGGCATTGTGAAAGCGGTTGCTCCTGGTTTTGGCGGCATTAATCTGGAGGATATCAGCTCGCCGCGCTGCTTCGAGATCGAGCGGAGGCTCTCTGCGGAGCTGGATATCCCGGTCTTTCATGACGACCAGCATGGAACGGCGGTAGTCGCCCTGGCCGGGCTGCTGAACGCACTGAAGGTGGTGGACAAACGGATATCCGACTGCCGGATCGTAGTGGTGGGCATCGGTGCGGCCGGCGTGTCGATTTGCCGGCTGCTGCTGGCGGCCGGCGCCCGCAGGCTCTATGGCGTGGACCGGGAAGGCCTCCTAAGCCGTGGACAAACTTACACAAACAGGGAGTGGACTGATCTGGCGGAAGCGACCAATCCCGAAGGGCTAACGGGTGGACTGGCGGAAGCGATCCATGGAGCGGACGTATTTATCGGCGTATCCGGCGGCAACATTCTGGACCTTGCCCTTCTGGAAACGATGGCCCCGGACCGGATCGTCTTTGCGATGGCGAACCCGATTCCGGAGATTGATCCGGAGCTGGCTGAGCCATGTGTCCGTGTGCTGGCGACGGGACGGAGTGATTATCCGAATCAGATCAACAACGTGCTCTGCTTCCCCGGAATCTTCCGCGGGGCGCTGGATTGCCGGGCCCGGACGGTCAATCTGGAGATGAAGCTGGCTGCCGCTCAGGCCATCGCCGCAGTCGTTCAGAAGGATGAGCTGGGCGAGCAGTATATCATCCCGAGTATTTTTAACGAAAAGGTGGTAGAGGAGGTCCGGCTGGCGGTTATCAAAGCGGCGATTGCGACGGGAGTGGCCCGCCGGATTCCGCCGGATATATCCGAATGAACGGAGGAGTACAAGTGGCTCGCAGCCGCAAGCTGCACGAAGCATGGATGGCAGAGCTGAATTGCCCGGTTCTGCGGCTGGAAGGCGATCTGCCGGTCGAAGCGCGTGTGGAAGCCGTTCTTGAATGGTTGCACCATGACAATTAGTCAGGAGATGGAGGGCCTGTGGCGTGAGACATTTTCTGAGGATGTTTATACTGACCGGATTAACACTGCTTCTAATCACTGCGTGCAGCAGCGATACACTGGATTATAACTATACCTATACAGGGGGAAGTGAGAGCTGGTCCGCCGAGTATATCCAGAAGGCTTCAGAGAAGCCTGTCAAGCGGAACGGGAAGGATATGTATTACGAGCGGAGTCAGAGCTACACCTTTGAACTCCAATATAAAGGAAGCCCCGCCGATCTGGAGGCCATCCAACAGTTCAAGTACGGCTTCAAAACGACGGGAAGCAGCATGACGCAAACTCTGGATGGGCCACCAGATGCGGACCTCATGAAGATAGAGGGCAAGAATCTTTCGATTTTGCGTGAGGATGCGAGCATTAGCGTAACTGTGGAATGGGACGGAAAGCAGGAACAGTTCGAGCTGCAGCTTAAGAAATAGTACGGAAGAAGCTTTAGGACGCCAATCCGGCAGGGGAGATGAGTTTGTGATGGGATGGAAGGCTGCAGCCGGGATTTCTTTGGCAGTACTGCTGCTGGCAGGTTGTGCACAGGGCGATGCCAAGACGGACATCTACGGCGATGATGCGGCGATTGCACAAAGCGGAGACAGTTTCTCGTATGTGGAACGCATTGGTGGGGTGTTGGCCATGGAAGCGGATTTGAAATTTAAAAAGTTCAGCGGAGCCGATACCCTGTGGGTGGTTGATGCACCGGCGGACAGCACTCTGACTATCAGTTATGAGCAATTGCTTTCACGGGGCAAATGTAAAATCGTACTGGTGTCCCCTGAGGGTCAAAACACCGTGGTAGCTGAGGGCAGCGGCGGAGGGAAGGAGGAGCTGACGCTGAAACCGGGCCTGAGCCGGATCAAGCTGGTCGGGGACCGCGGCGAAGGACGGGTTAACGTCCAGATTACGGAGAAAGATTACGGAACCGGCGTGGAGACAGTCGATTCGGGCGGCTTCGGAGAGTAAATAATGGGCCGCTGAGCCGTCCCTGTTGAAGCTAAGTTTATCTATATGGCGTATACGGGGGCTGTACAGTGGACAGTTTGATTAAGAGTGATTAAGAATTCAGCAGAATGTGAGGCGTCAGTGAACATGGCCGTGATCAAAGCAGTTGAAGCGCAAGAATTGGAGCAATTGAACCTGCTCTACGAGGAACTGATGGGGCAGCCGGGCCATCCGGGCAAGCTGGCGGATACCTTCCGGCGCATTGAACAGGACGAGCGGTATATCCTGCTGGGCGCCTATATCGAAGGCGAGCTGCTTGGTTCGATAATGGGCATTATCTGCCAGGACCTGGTCGGCGATTGCCGTTCGTTCATGGTGGTCGAGAATGTAGTGGTCTCCTCCCGGGCCCGCCGCCAGGGGCTGGGCAAGCAGCTGATGAACCGGCTGGAGGCGCTGGCGCACGAGAGAGACTGCTCCTATATCATTCTGGTATCCGGGGATAAACGGAAGGAAGCGCATATCTTCTACGAAGCGCTCGGCTTCCGGGAAGAGAAGGTGGAGGGGTACCGCAAGCATCTGGTTTCGCATTGAGATTGATTCTTGTAAAAATAACGTTCGGGTATATCAGGCAGCGTGCTCCGTCCATGGAGTCAGCTGCCTGTGCTTTTATAGTGGCGGACGCCGATCCGCCAGATGATTAGGGAGAAGCCGAGGAACGCCGCGCCTGCAGGCAGCGCAAGGTAACCGAGCCACGCCGGGTACCCCCAGCCGCAGACCGTAGCCGCCGGATAGAAGCTGATGAACAGCATTGGCAGCACGAAGCTGAACATGGATTTCAGCGCTCTGGGCATATAAGGCTCCGGTACACGGGTAACCTGGTAGCTGGCATTGGTGAAGAGATAGATCCAGTCGAGCCCCTTCACCGTAAAGAAAGCCACCCCTGAAGTCAGTACGAATACTCCGCAATACATAATGCAGCCGCCTGCCAGTGCCAGCCCCAGGATCAGCGCATTCAGCGGTGTCAACGGCACCTCCAGTTCGCGAAGCGCCCATAATACTGCGCCGATTCCTGTCGCCGGACGGACCAGCCGGTGCAGATGGAACCGCGAAGCGGCCACCTGGACGAACAGCGAACGCGGGCGCAGCAGCAGCCTGTCGAATTCACCGGTGCGCAGCAGCTGCCAGGGGAAATAATCAAAGCCGCGGCACAGGGACTCCGCCAGCCCGAAGGAGGCCACCGCCAGCGCATAGACCAGAATAATATGCGCCACGGTCCACTCTCCGATGTTGCCGAAGCGGGAGAACAGCAGCACCGTAGAGATGGGATCGGTGACGACTACAACGAACACCTGGATCAGCATGAGCCACCAGCCCTTGTATTCCATGCCGGAGAGCAGATGCATCCGCAGGTATTTACCGTATATCTTGGCTTCCGAAATCATGGACAGGTCAGCCTCCTTGAACGATGATGGTTTGCAGTTTACGGTTCATAATCCAGCGGCCGCCCAGCACAAAGACCAGACTCCACAGGAGCTGCAGCCCCATTCCCGGCAAAGCGGCTGCCGGGGCCATACTGCCGACATAAAGCTGGATCGGGATATCGGCAAAGCCGCCGAAGGGCTGAAGGTAGAGAAAGGTTTGCAGCTCATCCGGCCATAGCCGCAGCGGCAAATAGGTCCCGGACAAAATGCCGCTGAGAAGAAGCAGCATATACGTCGGACCGTCGCCCCAGGTGACATTGAGACGGATAGCCGTCACCAGCATGGCGAACGCCGAGCAGAGGATGAATGCCATGGCTACCGACAGCAGGAAGCTAAGGAAGCCTTGCAGGGAAGAGGGGGCGCCGAGCGCGTATCCCGCGGGCATCAGCAGACCGGCCAGCACCGTGGCGGCAGACCGGATCCAGGAGGTCCCCAGCTTGCCGGCGGAGCTTTTGACAAACCAGTGAGTGTATAAATCGAGCGGGCGGCAAAGGTCGATGCCGACATTTCCGTTGTTGATCTTGTCCATCAGTTCCCCGTCGATGCTCATCCGCTGAAAGAGGAACAGCGCCTGTCCCAGCCACACGTATGAGATCGTCTGCTTCAGACTGAGGCCGTTGTTGTTCCAGGCGTTGTCGCCGTATGTAAAAAAGACCGTAAACAGCACGCATTCGAGTATCCCCCAGAACACGCTGACGAACACCCCGGAAATAGCAGATGCCCGGTACTGCAGCCCTTCGGCCATGCTGATGCGCAGCAGGGAGCGGCTGGCCCTGCCGGTTTGCTTCATATTCATTTCACACCTCCCGAATAATAAGGAATGCTCGTGAGCACTAATCCCGCCCGTCAGGTTAGCGCCAGATCATTGTACATTGCGGCAATCATAGCGTCGGTATTGACCTTCAGGGTCACCTCGGGCGCATATTTCGTCTGCAATCCTGCCAGCTGGCCATCATAGAGCAGCTGTCCGTGGCCGATAACCATCACCCGTTCACACAGCGCTTCAATATCGTCCATATCATGGGTGGTCAGCAGCATCGTGACACCGTGCTTGCGGTTCTCCTCTTTCAGGAAGCTGCGCAGCGCGAGCTTCGAGACAGCGTCCAGTCCGATCGTCGGCTCGTCGAGGAACAGAATCTGCGGCCGGTGCAGCAGCGCGGCCACCAGCTCACAGCGCATCCGCTGTCCGAGCGACAGCTGCCGGACCGGCGTTCTTAAGAGTGCTCCCACATCGAGGGTTGCCGTCAGCTCGGCCAGACGGGTCCTGTAATCGCCGGGTGCTATGCCGTAGATATCCCTTAATACGTCAAAAGAATCTTCAACCGGAACATCCCACCACAGCTGTGAGCGCTGTCCGAACACCACGCCGATGCGCGATACATGCGCGGTGCGTTCTTTCCACGGCACTCTGCCCATAATGCGGCATTCGCCGCCGTCCGGGGTGAGAATGCCGCTCATGATTTTGACAGAGGTTGACTTCCCGGCGCCGTTCGGGCCGATGTACCCGACCAGCTCGCCTTCGGCGATGCCGAAGCTGATTCCGCTGAGCGCCTCCACGACCTCTACATTCCGCATCAGGGCGCCCCGCAGCAGCCCCCATTTGCCCTCGGGGCGTTTGTAGACCTTGAAGCTCTTGCGGATGTCCCGCAGTTCAATCTGCATGATGATCTCCTCCTTCGTGCAGAAGAGCATATCACGGAGGTTTACGGGAAATCGAACCGGATTCCGGCCGTCCTGGTTCCTTGTGCGGGCAGAACGGGGGGAGTTGCCAAATATTATCTCGGTTTCCCGCAAAAATGCTTGCATTCTTGACATTTCCATGCTACTATATCTTTATAGTAAGCGTTGAGGAACACTATGTTTTTTTATATCGTATATAACATATAAATGTTAATGCCGCTGATGCAGTCAGCGGCATTTTTTGTTATCCAGATTTTTGTTATTCAGAATGTATATTGTAGTCACCCCAAAGAACCTGGATCAGCTCCATGATAAGCCCCGCATTGCGGGGTTATTTTGCGTTTAAATCATCTTTTACCAAAGGGTTATACCGCACATATGTTACACTTGGAGCAATAATAATGAATTGGAGGGTAACGATGCAGACTTTATTTCGATATAACTGGATGGTGCGTGAGCAGTGGTACCAGTGGTGTGAAGGCGTGTCTGAGGAGGAGCTGCTGAAGCCGCGGACCGGCGGAGTCGGGAGCATCCTGAAGACGCTGTTTCATATCGCGGATGTGGAGTGGAGCTGGACGATGGCGATGCTGGGGAAGCCAGATTTTCAGGAGGATTTTGCCGAGTACAGCAGTCTGTCTAAGGTAAAAGAGCTGGATGCCCGCTTCCGTCCGGAGGTTGAGGACTTTGTGCTCGGCTGGCATGAGGGCATGGAGCGCAATGTATTCAGAGATATCCGTGCAAGCGACGGAGCGGAAGTCACCGATTACTGGGGCGAGATCATGCGGCATATGATCGCCCACGAGATTCATCATATCGGCCAGCTGTCGGTTTGGGCCAGAGAAGCCGGCAAGCAGCCGCCTTCCACCAATGTAATCGGCAAGGGATTGATGGACCAGGACCAACAGCGCTAAGACAGCTCGGGCGGGAACCACAAGCGGCGCAGGTCAACCCAGCCCTGGCTGTTGAAGGAGACGCCGCGTACGGTGGGCAGGTAAGCCGTTTCACTGGGCTTCTCGTACAGGATATGCAGCTGGCTGTCCTGAATCAGCAGCTCTTCAATTCCACGGAAGCCTGCGGAGCGGACGCCGGCATCCGGCTCACGCGCAATCAGCTGCAGCCGTCCTTCGATGTCTGCCCGGACCCGGGGCTCCATATGCTCGGCCAGTGTCAGATACAGATCGAACAGCCGCAGCTGCTCGTCCTGATCGCGGAGCAGCGAGAACACGATCAGATCGGATTCGAGCCGAACCGGGCCTTTGAACGCTTCGGGTGAGACGGTAAGCACCTTGCAGGTATGGCCATGCCGGCTTAACCGGGCAGCGACCCCTTCGGCGTCGGCGGCATACGGCGGAATCGTCGCGATTTGCAGGATCGCAGCAGCGCTTCCCGTGCTGGCAGGCATGTCCGCCGCTTCCTGCCCCTTTGACAAATCTCCAACGCCTGCGGCTTCTTCACTCAGACAGGCTAATATATCCGCCCGCACCCGGGGATCGCTGAGCGGTCCCTGTTTCTTTGTGTTGCAGGTCACGAATTTGCGCACCGAAGAAGGGGAATGAATCCGGCCCCAGGTGGCGGAATCGGCCGCTGAGGGATTCGGGATGATATGGAAGGCGGAGCCCGGCTCGCCGGAGGCGCCGGCCGTGCCCCAAGGCACATGCACAATTTCGACCTGGTCCAGATGGGCCCGTCCCTGAAAATAATACGGAAACGCCTCCAGCACCCATCGTTCCTCCTGGGCTTCGACCAGCTTGAACGGCCCGGTTCCCACCGGCTTGCGGCCGAAGCTGCCCTCAGCAGCGTTATCCGAATCGCGGGGTACCACCGCTGCCCGGCTGGTGCAGAGAAACGGCAGGAACAGCTCGTTCGGCCGTTTCAGCAGAATGCGCACCGTCAGAGGGTTCAGCGCCTTGACCTCGCGGATATCCTTGACTATGTAGCTGTACAGCATCCGCTGCGAGGAGTTCATCATCCGCCCGAAGGAATAGACGACATCCTCGGCGGTAAGCACCTTGCCGTGATGGAAGAGCACCTCTTTACGCAGGTGAAAGGTCCACTCGGTGCGTGTGCTGTCTGTGTCCCAGGTGTGGGCGAGGCCCGGCTGCACCGTGCCGCCGTCGGTGCCCCGCGCGGCCAGCCCGTCGAAGATATGGCTGGCCACAAACGATTCGGCCAGCAGGTTCATATACAGCGGATCGAAGGAAAGCAGGCGCTGCGTGACCGGCAGCCGCAGCGTATCAATGCGTTTGTCGCTGCGGATCTCCGTATGATGGCCGAAATAGGCCAGCAGCCAGCCCTGCAGCGTATCCTGCATGGAGGAAGCCCGCGCATGGCTGCGGATGCCGTCCAGTGCGCCGCCGAGCTCCTTGCCGCTGATCGCCTCCCGCATCGACTGCAGCGCAATATCCTCGGCGGCGGCGAGAAATGCAAGCCGGGAGCGGCGCCCGCGGCCGCGGCTTGGGGTCCAGGAGATCCAGCCCAGCCCGGACATTTTGCCGATGATATGCAGGGCATTGCGGTGGGTGCAGCCGAGTGTGACGGCGAGTTCATCCAGCGTTACGGCGCATTCCCCCTCCGCTGTGCCATGCTGCGAGTGCAGCTTCAGAAATTGGGTGTGCAGCTTCATGGTCAAGGCTCCCCTCTAAAATAGGAAATAAGCTCGCGGAACTTTCTCTTTTTCTTCTTATTTTATCAGCTACAATCAGGATAACCAAGTAAAAGAGTGGAGGAATCTGGAAATGGAAGAGCCGATTACGGCCAGACCGCAGCATGGGATCGCTATGCTGGCAGCGGCACTGCTGCTGGCGGCGGTTCACCAGTATCTGTTCTACGGGATGGCACCCGGAATCTCAGTTCCTGTGTTTGTCGGTCTGCTGTATGTGTTCATGATGTATTATGCCAAAGACGCCATCCGTGAGCTGAACGTGTTCAGCTATGCGGGTCTGGGAGCTGTCGTACTGCTGGCGATGACGTATGCGCTGTTCGCCAATCCGCTGTTCAGGGTGCTGAACCTGCTGGTGCTGCCGGTGCTGATTCTTTTACATATGACGTATTCGCTGAGCTACCGGAAGCCTGATTGGAGCAGCCCGAAGCTGATCGGCGCGGCAGTGGAACATCTGGTGCCGCAGACCTTCCGGCACATGGAGACACTGGTCTCACTGATCCGGAAGAGAAACGGCGGCAACAGGGACGACGAGCGCAGGCAGGTGCTGGTCAAGGTGCTGATCGGACTGGGTATTTCCGCTCCGCTGCTGATCATTGTTGTCTCGCTGCTGTCTACGGCAGACGGAGTCTTCAGCGAAATGCTGGCCCGCTTGCCGAAGCTGCTGGAGCATATCTCATTCGGGGAAGGCGTGTTCCGGGCGTTATGGGTGCTGCTGCTGGGCGCGGGTCTGTTCGGATTCGTGCTTGGCTTCGCGCAGCCAAAGCCGGATGAGCGGAGCAGCGGTTCCAAAGACACGGAGGGGCAGCCGGCAACAGAGCCGTTTAGTCTGGGCATCGACCCGGTAGTTATGGTGACGGTGCTGGCGTCAGTGAATACCGTCTACCTCTTGTTTGTGAGCGTGCAATTCTCCTATTTGTTCGGAGCCTGGGACGGCTTGCTCCCGGAGGGCAGTACCTACGCGGATTATGCGCGGAGCGGCTTTCTGGAGCTGATTCTCGTTACGGGGATTAATTTTGTCATCCTGCTTCTGTCGCTGCCTGCTCTCGGCACGGCCCGGAATGCTCTGCGGCGGTCCATGGGCATTCTGCTGTATGTTCTGGTTCTCTGCTCGCTCGTCATGCTGTACTCTGCGTTTTCCCGGCTCCTCCTATACGAGGAAGCTTACGGCTACACCTATATCCGTTTTCTGGTGCATGCATTTATGATCTTTCTCGGCCTGGCGATGCTGCTGACCGCAGTACGGATCGCCAAAGCCGATTTCCCGCTGGCCAAATGTTATATTGTGCTGGGCCTGTTCTCCTACGTGCTGATGAATTATGTTGGCATGGACAAAATTATAGCTGCCCAGAACATCAAGCGCTATGAAGCCAGCGGCATCGTGGATGCAGACTACTTGTCCCGGCTGTCCTGGGATGCGGTCCCGGCTCTGGTGGAGTTCAGCCGACGCGAGGACGGAATTCTGGAGCAGCCCTTGCGCGACAGGTGGTGGGATGAAATGCAGCAGGAGCGGTCCTGGGTCTCCCATAACTTCGCACAACAACGCGGAATGCAAGCGCTAGAGCGTTATTTTAACCCATAAACGTCTGAACTGAAATTGGTTTGGATTTATACCCGCAGGCTGTGCTACAGTTAATCCGAGCAGACAGGAGGCCAGTGATGGCGATTGATGTCCTTGAGCGGGATTGACGTATGAATAGCGGGGAGGAATTTGGCGTTGCATTCAATTATCGACGCGGCAGCAGTACAGGAGCTCGCGGCCAAGAACGGCCTGCACACCATGTTCAGCAGCGCTGTCATTGCCCAAATGGAGCTGCGGCGCTACAGCGACGGCGAAGCGATCTGTACCGTCGGCGAACGGCTGGAACATATGTTCATTCTGGTCTCGGGCAAGCTCAAGATCCACACGCTGCAGCGTAACGGCAAGTCGATGCTCGTACGTTTTGCGCGGCCGATGTACATCATCGGGGATGTGGAGCTGCTGAAACAATATCCGGTCAAAAATGAAGTGGATTCGGTCGGCGAAAGCCTGCTCCTGATCGCGGGCCGCAAGCTCCTGCTGAAGGAGATGGAAGCGAACACAGCTCTGCTGCGCTTCATGGTCGGAGAACTGAGCCACAAGCTGTACACCTTGAGCCAGACCTCTGCGATGAACCAGCTGTATCCGGTGGAGAACCGCTTTGCCAGCTACCTGATGTCCCTGTTCGCGGACAGCGTCGGCAGCCAGCGGGTGGAGGAAATCCGCACCTCCAGCCTCACGGAGACCGCCGAATTGCTGGGGACCAGCTACCGCCACTTGAACCGGGTCGTACGGTCCATGATTGAACAAGGCATTATTGAGCGGAAGAACGGGCGGCTCTCTGTACAGGATGTAGACAGGCTGGCTGATCTGGCAAACGGGAATTTGTATGAGTAACCCCGGTTGCCGGGTCAAACAGGGGGGAAGGAGGAGTGCCGGGTGGCGCTTGAATGGCATTATTATAATGAACACAGTCTGAATACCGGGGGCATCTACTGCCTGCGGAGCAAACCGAAATCCCCCGGATTTATCAAGAAGACGGCCTGGACAGTGGAAGCTATGGCTGCAGGTCTGCAGTATCTTCTTGTTAAAGAGGACGGCAAGCCGGCCGGATTTATCGAGTATACCCCGGGCGAACAAGCCTGGCGTGCGCTATACGCCGACGGTTACCTTGTCATTCACTGCCTGTGGACAGGGCTGACAGGGCAAGGCATCGGATCTGCCCTGATTGCGCGCTGTGTGGAAGAGGCGAGGCGTCTAGGCAAGCATGGAGTGGCCGTGGTTACCAATGCGGATACGTCGTGGGCGCCCGGCCCGGAGATTTTCCGCAAGCATGGCTTTATTCCCGTGGACGAAGCCGCGTACGGCTTTGAGCTGTATGCGTACAAGCTGGAGGATGCGCCGTCGCCGTATTTCCCCCGGGATTGGAGCGCCCGGCTGGAACGTCTGGGTGAGGGCTTGACCATACTGCGCAGCGAGCAGTGCCCTTACATTGAAGTGGCCTGCGCCAATGTGCTGGAAGCGGCAGATGCTCTTGATATTCCGGCGGAGGTGGTGCTGCTGGCCAGCCGCGAGGCGGTGCTGGAGCTGTCGCCGACGCCCTACGGGATATTTAGTGTGGTGTATAACGGCGAGCTGATTGCTTATCACCGGCTGACGCCGCGGTCTTTTGCCAAGAAGCTGCAGAGCCTGAAGAAGGAAGCCGTTAACGGTATCCGGGCAACTTAAGGAGTGAGATGACCTGTGCAATTTCCGGCAGTAACCCATGAATTGGCCCGGCGGCTGGTGCAGTCCGAGACGGACTACATGCTCTCCAGGATGGAAGCAATCCGGGAACGCGAAGGCAATCCCGAAGGGATTGAGGTGCAGGTGTTCGGGCAGGCAGCTGCTTTTTATGCCCGGACGATGCCGTGGGGTGGATTTAACACAGTGAAGGGGCTGACCCCGGAAGATATCGTTCATCTGGACGAGATCACCTTATTCTACCGGGAGCGGGGGCGGCGCTGCCAATTGGAGATTGTGCCCTCCGCCTGCAGCGAGGAGCTGCTGCGGACACTGGCGGAGAAGGGCTTTTACCAGAATGCGTTCCACACGACGATGTACGGTATACCCCGCACCGATGCCCCGGTCACCTCTCCGGATATAACGGTCCGTGAGATTGAAGCCGATGAGTTTGCGCTGTACGGCAGACTGCACTGTCTGGGAACAGGACTAGGGGAGAACGGAGCTGCCCATGTGGCCGCCAATAATGAGGTGCTGTTCAGACGTCCGGGCTGGCGGATCTTCCTGGGCTATGTCGATGGCATACCGGCCGGTGCAGCCTCAATGTATATGAATCAGGGAGTGGCTTCCTGCACCTTCGCCGCTACGCTGCCTGAGTTCCGCAGACGCGGTTTGCAAACAGCTTTTCTGCACAGACGCATGCACGAAGCCGCCTTAAATAATTGTGAGCTTGTGGTTGCACAATGCGCCTATGCCTCCGCCAGCCAGAACAATATGGAGCGGGCCGGCTTCAGAGTTGGATATACCAGAGCAACCTGGGTGGAAATGCCCAAGTAAGCGCGGTGTACAAGCAGTGAATGGTAAGAGAGTGAGAAACATACACTCACAGTTATGACCGCCGTCTTCCGGAGTGACCGGGAGGCGGCGGTTTTTTGGTGTTTAGCGTGCCCAGAGGCACGCATTATCTAGTTGGTGAAAGTCCAACCAAGGGAGGGGCCAAGCCGCCCTTGTAGCTAGGATGCTTGCGCATGGCG
>NZ_VWRQ01000004.1 GCF_008635795.1 Paenibacillus tepidiphilus
CACGTCCGTAAATTTATCCGGCGACTAAACCGCTCTTCCCATGAGGTCATTGATCGATTATGCGTGCGGTTTTAATCTTTTGTTCAACTTATATAGGTCTATGATTATGCTCCATATAGGTTGAATTAAGTAGCGATTTTCCAACTACAGTCTGCGAACAGGGGGCTGCTTATCGTTCATCATAATTATACAAATCTGGCCCCCAGCGGATTGTATAGCATTTAGCGGTATTCATCCGGTGATCGGGAGAGGGCAGCGGACAGAATTCCATAAATTTACTGAAGTCACTTTTCGACCTTATCCAGCTAATCTTAATTTCAACTTATATAGATACATTTTCTCCTGTAGATCCTGTACAGATCTGCTGAATTTATATTCAGTTTAAAAATGGCCGTTACTATTCGGGATATAAACAGTTTGTGTAGGAGGAATAGAGAATGAAGCAACCATTATCGGCGTCACGGCCGAAAGGGGAATGGGCTATCGAAGCCCGCGGGCTGGTAAAAGTGTTCGGGGACAACAAGGCGGTCGACGGGGTGGACCTGCAAGTGGGCACGGGTAAAATCTATGGGGTGCTCGGCCCGAACGGAGCGGGTAAGACGACGACGATCCGCATGCTGGCAACGCTGCTTCAGCCGGATCAGGGTACAGCAACGATCTTCGGACATAACATTGCCAAGGAGCCGCATGTTGTCCGTCAGCTGATCGGCGTGACCGGGCAGTACGCCTCGGTGGATGAATCGCTCAGTGCGACGGAGAATCTCGTCATTTTCTCCCGGCTGCTCGGGCTCGGACGCGCCGATGCGCGGCGCAAAGCGGCGGAGCTGCTGGAGGAATTCGGATTGGCCGAGGCAGCGAAGCGGCCGCTCAAGGCTTTCTCCGGCGGGATGCGCCGGCGGCTGGATCTGGCCGCAAGCCTGATTGCCCAGCCGCCGCTGATCTTCCTCGACGAACCGACAACGGGACTTGATCCGCGCACGCGTAATCAAATGTGGGATACGATCCGGCGTCTGGTGAGTACGGGATCTACCGTGCTTCTGACGACGCAGTATCTCGAAGAAGCCGACCAGCTCGCCGACCGCGTCGCCGTCATTGACCGCGGCAAGGTCGTGGCCGAAGGGACCGTCGACGAGCTGAAGGCCTCCGTCGGCACCTCATCGCTGCACTTGCGGGTGAAGCATCCGCAGCAGCTGGAACAGGCCCGCCGGACGGTGGAAGCCGTGCTCCGGGCACCGGCAGGCATCTCGGCGGAAGCCGCGAAGATCACTGCCCCGATGGGGGATGCCGATCAGGTGGCCGATCTGCTGATCGCCCTGCGCGAAGCGGGCATCTCCCTGGCCGAGATGAGCGTGCAGAAGCCGACGCTTGACGAGGTGTTCCTGACGATTACCGGCCATGGCGTGGAACATAATCAGGCACCGGATGCCGGTGCAGCAAGCACACTGGAGGGACAATACGTATGAGTACAATGATTACACCCGGTACCGAGCGCCGGCTCAAGAACCGCTCAGGCTTCGGCCAAACTGTGCGCAATTCACTGACGATGGCTTACCGCGGGCTTTTAAAAATGAAACGCACGCCGGAACAGCTGTTTGACGTCATCTTTCAGCCCATTGTCTTTACACTAATGTTCACATATATCTTCGGCGGGGCCATATCGGGCGATGTGCAGAGCTATCTCCCGCTGATCATTCCCGGCATTCTTGTGCAGACGGTCATTACCACTTCCATTGTCACCGGCGTCCAGCTCCGTGAGGATATGGAGAAGGGCGTATTCGACCGGTTCAAATCGCTGCCCATTGCGCGGATTGCCCCGCTGGCGGGAGCGCTGCTGGCCGATACGGTCCGCTATACGATTGCCACGACGCTTACCTTCGCCATGGGCTATGCGATGGGTCTTCGCCCCGAAGGCGGTCTCGGCTATGTTGTCCTGGCCGGCCTGCTCGTCATCGGCTGCGCCTGGGCGATCAGCTGGATCTTCGCTTTCTTCGGCGTCATCGCCCGCACCGCTTCCAGTGTCCAAGGGATCTCGATGATTGTCCTGTTCCCGCTCACCTTCCTCTCCAATGCTTATGTGCCGGTGGATACACTGCCGGGCTGGCTGCAGTGGTTCGCCAAGATCAATCCGATCTCGCATCTGGTGACCGCCGTCCGGGATTTGGTCAACCATGGAACAGCAGGAAGCGACCTGGTGATCTCCTTGATCGGTGCCGCCGTCATCGTGGCGATATTTGCGCCGATTACGGTGCGGGCTTACATGCGGCGGACGTAATGAGATATAGAGTTGTGGTTATAAAGAAATAACAGAGTCCCCACAAGCCAAGAGCCGCCGCCAAGCGGCTCTTGGCTTGTTGCCGTTTTCCGTAATTATTGGGGTAATTACTTTACTGTGCACCTGATGCGGCCCGGGTATTGTCTGCTAGAATATAGAGGATGCCGGTCATTCCGGCGAACCGGTATACTTGTAAGCGAATACATTTCGGAAGAAGGTTGTCTCAGATGGAAGAGAACGTCAAAGGTACAATGCTGGAGTCAGATCAGGAGTCAGCACAGGAGTCAGCAGCGGGTCCGGCTGCCCCTACAGACCCTGAAGAGCGGCGCAGCGGCTTCTATCTGCTCTATGAAGCGGATATTGAAGCCACCTCACGCGGCGAGGGGAGCCCGTCGCAGGAGGTCTATCTAGATAACGGTCGGCTGGCGGACAAAGCGAGATATACCGGCGCTGTCGGAGATGAAGGAATTTTGCAACTGCTCGGTAGCTGCGCGGGCCTGCGGGAGCTGGTGCACAGCATCGGGATAAGCGTCAGAGCGGACACAGCGGTCACCTTTGTGCTGCATAACTGGGGCAAGACGCAGATTTACGAAACAGGCACCCGTCTCGGCATCTCCTGTCCAGGGGATGGCACAGAGGTTATCATCAGACTGGCGGATATCCGCTGGTCGGAGGACGATGATGTTCCGGGGAAGCTGGGCTTCGAGTTTGAGCAGGCGGGTCAGTTAGGGACAGCCAGCGTGATCTTCTACTTGAACGACGGCTACGAGGTGCCTGTTCTGGAGAAGGAGCCGCCTGTGCCGTTCGGCTCGCCGGAATATCAGGCGATGATTGCGAAATCCCTGCTGCATGCGGGTAACAACCGCCGCCTAAAGCTGGCGCTGGACAAGGCGGACCGCGGCGAAGAGATGACGATCGCCTATATCGGCGGCTCAATTACCCAAGGGGCGGGAGCCAAGCCGATTCATACGGGCTGCTATGCTTACCAATCCTATTCGCGGCTGAAGGAGATGTTCGATCCTGAGGGCCGGGATCATATACGGTTCGTGAAAGCCGGTGTAGGCGGAACGCCATCGGAGCTTGGGGTGATCCGCTATGAACGGGACATTACGCGGGATGGAGCGATTACGCCGGATATTGTGGTGGTGGAGTTCGCAGTGAACGATGCAGGCGATGAAACGAAGGGCAACTGCTATGAAAGCCTGTGTCTCAAAATCCTGTCCGCAGCCCACCAGCCTGCCGTGATTCTGCTGTTCAGTGTGTTTGTGAACGACTGGAACCTGCAGGAGCGGCTGTCTCCCGTCGGGTATCATTACCAGCTGCCCATGGTGAGCATCAAGGATGCGGTAACACCGCAGTTCCGGTTATCGAAGCAGGAAGGCAATCTCATTTCCAAAAGACAGTTCTTCTACGACAGCTATCATCCCACTACGGACGGTCACCGGGTGATGGCTGATTGCCTGGTCCACCTGTTCACCGAAGCCGCCAAATGGCCGCTGGATGAGCAGGATATCCGTCTGGACCAGGAGCCGGTAATCGGCAATGATTACGCCGGTATCCGCCTGATCGACCGTAGAGATACCGGCAGCTGCGCCGTGATAGATTCGGGAGGATTCACGGAAACCGATGCGGAGCTGCAGATGGTGGAAATGGACGATCATCCGGACGGCACGCCGCAATTTCCGTATAACTGGATGCATACCCCCGTCTCCGGCCGTGACAGCTTCAAGCTGACGATTTCCGCGCGAAATCTGGTTCTGGTCTACAAAGATTCCGGAAGCACAGCCTTCGGACGGGCGGACATCTACGTGGACGGTGTTTTGTTTAGAACTGCGGATCCCCACGAGAACAACTGGACCCACTGCAATCCGCTCATTCTCTTTCAGCATAAGGAGCGGAGGGAGCACCGGATTGAGATCCGCATGGCGCCCGGCGAAGAGGAGAAATGCTTTACGATTCTGGGCTTCGGGTATACGGAATAACGTTTCATTATATAAATCGTGCTCTTCACATCAAGACGCGTTCCCCAGCAACGGGGAACGCGTCTTTGTATGGCTTAAGTACTTCCGGTTCCCAAGGAACAGTAGCTTAATTCACGCCCACTGCGGTATAAGCCTTGGTGATTGCAGTGACCTGGGCCGATCCGGCACCGTACAGCTCGGTTGCCGACTGGATCAGCGCCGTCCGTGCCGCCGAGAAATTGGATGAAGTGGTGAGGTAGTTAACGAGTGCATTGTAATAGATTTGTACCGCAGCGTCGCGGCCGATGCCGGTAATCGTCTGGCCGTTAAAAGTGCCGCCCTGGACTACCAGATAGAATGCCTTGTTGTTGATACCGCTGTTGGTATGCACGCCGCCGTTGTCGCTGGAGCCGGTGTAACGGTTGGCATACTTGTCAGGCTGGCCGTACAGCGTCGGATTGGACAGCGAACGCAGTGCGTCTCCCGCTACGCCCGGTGTGTAAATGTCATCCCCGACCAGCCAGCTGTCGGCTTCAATCGAATTACCGATAATGTCGGAGAAGGATTCGTTAAGTGCTCCCGGCTCGCCGTAGTATTCGAGATTGGCGGTATATTCTGTAACCCCGTGGGTCAGCTCATGGCCGACTACATCAAGATCGCCCGAGAGCGGTGCGAAGGTTACGCCGTCTCCGTCGCCGAAGACGATCTGGGTACCGTTCCAGAAGGCATTATTATACTTGGTATAGTAATGAACCGTCGATTTGATCTGCAGCCCGTTGCCGTCCAGGCTGTTGCGCCCGAACTTGCTCAGGTAATAGTCATACACCCGCTCTGCATACGTATGGGCATCCACTGCGGCGCCATCGGTCCAGGTATTATTGGTGCTGGTCAGCAGTGTGCCCGGTAAAGAGGTCTTGTTCTTGGCTGTATAAGTGACGATACCTTTGCCACGGGTGCTGTCATAGAGCTGGTAGGTGGAGCCGGATAACCGGGTCTGGAAGGTCTTGGTGTCGCCGAACACCCCGGGACCCGTAGCCGTTACATCCTGCAGGATGTTGTATTTGAACAGGACGCTGCCATCCTCGGCGGAGATGAAGTAGCGGATACGCAGCGGAAGAGGTTCCAGAACGTTTACTTCCGTTTTGTAGGCCAGCTTAGGGATATCATCCTGTACAAAATAATACAGATCCGCGCTTGGTGCCACCTGCGGCTCGCCAAGTGCGCCGTATTCCAGGGTGGCATCCGCAGCGGCGGCGGCGATCGCATCTGCGCCGGTCAGCAGGCTGATCTTGGCGAAGGTCTGCGGAATGTTCTGGTATACATCTTGTACAACGCTGCCCAGCAGGGAGGTAACGTTGCCGTTCTTGTCTACATGGAGGGTCTGGTCAGCGCCGTAGACCGGGATACCGCCGATGGTCTGGGCCAGCCGGTAATGCTTGGTGCCGGTAGCCTGATTGGTCTTCTGCTCTTTGATTTTGAATTGGCTGCGGACATTGTCCTGGGCGCTGACCTTAAGGTTCCCTTTCACACTCTCCAGATAAGTCCAGACCGTCTCGTCCGAACTGACGCCTGCCGGTGTTTTCCAGGATTGGCCCGTAATAGAGATAGGAGCGGATTCGGTGAACAGCTCAGCGGGAGCGTTCAGATCCTCGGTTTCGGCCGCAGTTCCGATGGATGCGAATGATCCAAAGGCCAAAATGCCTGCAAGAAGAGAAGCTACTTTCTTTTTCATAAATAATATTCCTCCGATCGAAATAGTTGGGATTAAACATAAAAAATTCTTGTAGGCATTAACTCTGACTGAGCCTGGGGAGCAATCTTTGGTGGCGGCTGGGCGACAGGACAACGGTTTACTTGCACTCTGAGGGCTGCGGAAAGCATCACTCCCTTCAAGGAATTGGATAATAATGTATAATAGCTCTATTAATTTGCTATTCTACTATCATTGTTTTGGTTTGTGAAGATAGATTCGCCAAAAATGTAAATAAATTCTATATAAATATGATCGTTTCGTGAATACTTCCATGCCATGGAATGAGCACAGGTGGAATAGCAGAGGGAAATGCTCTCTTTTACCGGCCTGCTCACTGGTATAATAGAGGAGTCATAAGGTTGATGAGGAGGAAATAATGTGGAGAGAAATCTACAATTGAAAACGCATGCATTATCCGGACTTACGAATTTGAAGGTTCACGGCAGAACGACGGCCAGCCGCAGTCCCCTGACATTGTTCTGGACCGGCAGTGCGCTGGAGATGAATGTGACCGGAAGCGAGCTGTGGATCGAAATAGAGGCGGACTATGATCTCTACGAGCCGTGGATCAGCGTTCTGGTTAACGCTGTACCTGTAAGCAGACAAATGCTGCCTGCCGGACGGTACTGGATCTGCGTATTCCGCGGGATGAATCCTGACGTGCCGAAGAATATACGCATTGTAAAAGATGTGCAGCCGATGAGCGCCGATCCCGTATGCTCGCTGCAAATTCATGCCGTGAAGTCAGATGGAGAATTCCTCCCGGTTACGGATAAGCCCTGCAAAATCGAATTTATCGGTGACAGCATTACCTCAGGGGAGGGAGCCATCGGCGCTTCCGTGGAAGAGGATTGGATTCCGATGTGGTTCAGCGCCATACATAACTACACCGCGATGACAGCGGAAGCCCTGAATGCCGATTACCGGGTCATCTCGCAGAGCGGCTGGGGGGTGCTGACTAGCTGGGACAACAACCCGCACGGCAACATTCCGGAGGGCTACGGAAAGGTATGCGGTCTGCTTACCGGCGAGAAGCATAAGGCGCTTGGGGCACATGAAGAGAATGATTTTGACGCCTGGCAGCCTGATGTGGTAGTGGTCAATCTGGGGACCAATGACGGAGGGGCTTTCTATTCACCGGCGTGGAAGGATGAAATCACCGGGGAGACGCACAAACAGCGGCTGAATGAAGACGGTTCGTTCCATCCGGCAGATTTGGCGGCGTTCGAAGCTGCTGCGGTGCGGTTCCTGCATCAGCTTCGGCAATATAACAGCCGCGCGCAGATCATCTGGGCTTACGGCATGCTGGGACTTCCCATGATGCCGGCGATCTACCGGGCTGTCGACGCTTACATCAGAGAGTCTGGGGACAAGAAGGTTACGGTGTTCCAGCTTCCCAATATGACCGCAGATACGGCAGGAGCGCGGAGTCATCCGGGTGTCCGGGCCCACCGGAAGACGGCGGATGAGCTGGCAGAGTATATCCGGGGAATCATTGGCGGCAGCGCCATTTCCTAGCTTGTTGAGTAAAATATTCGGCATTTCGCCCCTCTGGATTGTAAAGCATGCATAAAAATGATTAGAGCATAGTAAAAAATAGTAAAAATCTATATTCTTCCAAATGTTTCTATGTTATTCTTTGCTCAGCTTAGCTGACCAATTCATAGAAAGAGTGGAGGAATGAACATGGCTCATCGCTCACGCCCGTTACGTACAATCTGGTGGAGCTTGGGGATTGCGGCAATGCTGATCACCTCAGTTGGATTACCGCCGGCGCAGGTCAGTGCGGAGGGGCCGGCCGACCCGGCGCCCAGCATAACACCGTCTGTCCCGAACGGCAAAAAGATTCTGTTCGACAACACCCATGCGCAAACCGCCGGGGCGGCGGATTGGGTCATCGACGGCGCTTTCTCGGATTTCGCGAACGGACTGGCTTCCATCGGCTATTATGTAAAAGAGCTGCGCAAGAGCACCCCGATAACGTTGGCAGACTTGAGCGGGTATGACGTCTTCATCCTTCCGGAAGCGAACATTCCGTACAAGACCTCGGAGCAGTCTGCGCTGCTGAGCTATGTCCAGTCCGGCGGCAGTCTCTTCTTCATCAGCGACCATTACAATGCCGACCGGAATAAGAACCGCTGGGACGCTTCGGAGGTCTTCAACGGCTACCGCCGGGGAGCCTGGGCGAATCCGGCGCTGGGGATGAGCAGTGAGGAAGCCGGTTCCGGTGCATTGTCCGGTGTGGCCAGCTCCGATTGGCTTGCGGCGAATTTCGGCGTGCGCTTCCGTTACAATGCCATCGGGGATGTTACGGCCAATACTATCGTCACCCCGGCGCAGGCCTTTAACATTACCAGCGGCGTATCGTCCGTCGCTATGCATGCCGGTTCGACTCTGGCGATTACGAACCCGGCGAAGGCGAAGGGAATTGTCTATTTGCCGGCGACGACGGCTGCCTGGGCCAACGCCGTGGACCAGGGCGTATATAACGGCGGCGGAGTAGCGGAAGGCCCTTATGTGGCTATTGCCAAGGTAGGCGCCGGAAAGGCCGGCTTCATCGGCGATTCCTCCCCCGTTGAGGATGCCACACCGAAGTACAAGCGGGAAGAAACCGGTGGCACCAAAACGACATACGACGGCTATGAAGAGGCGGACGATGCCACACTGCTGCTGAATCTGGTCCATTGGCTGGCAACCCCGGAGAGCTATACCTCGCTATCCGCCGTTTCCGGTCTGACACTGGATACGGCGACCCCGCTCTACAGCTGGGAAACGCCGGCCAGCTCCGCCGAACCGCAGCCGGAACCCTGGGCTGCACCGGCGAGCGGGTACAAGTGGTATGAGCCGTCCACCTTCAAGACCGGCTCTTATGGTGCTGTTACAGCTCCGGGGCCGTTCACCTTCATTCACCAGGCCACGCTGCCTAATCAATACGAATTCACCGTGGAGGTTGTTGTTACCGGCTTGACGGCGGGCCAGACCACCTCCGGTTACAGCCTGGGCGTTTACACCTCATCGGGCACCCAGGTGGCCAAGGTACGTAACAGCGACGGTTCGTGGCCCGCTTCTTATGGCTACAGTTCAAGCTTTGCCTTAACGGCCAATGCGAGCGGCGTAGCTTCCCGGGTCCTGACAGTCAAGCTGAATCCAGGCGTCTCCGGCGCCGCCAGCATGCGCTTGCGGCTGAACAGCACCGCCAAATATACCAAGGCTGTGACGATTGGCAACGTGCCGGTAGAGTAACGTGAGATATACTATTTGAAACTCAATGGAAGGGTGATAACGATGATGCAGACCCAAACTATTATTATTAGTGCTGCTGCTAAATTCAACACAGGGAGGCACCTGGCGTAAACCTCCCGATCTAACTGGAGGGAACAAGTTGAAGCAAGATTATGATCAGAATTACTATATTAAGCGTTGGTATGCCGAAATTTACGAGCAGAAAGAGATTCAGACCGATGATGTAGCGTTTATCGTCAAGGCGCTGGGCGAGCGCCCGCTGAAGGTGCTTGAAGTGTGCTGCGGCGGGGGACGGATTGCCATTCCGCTGGCCGAAGCGGGGCATAGGGTAACGGGATTTGATGGAGATCAGGCGATGCTTGAGCGGCTCTCCATCCGTGCAGAGACCTTGGACAATCTAAACAGTTATCACGCTGACGCCGTTCTGGCGGATTGGGGAAGCGGGTATGAGGCCGTTATTCTGGCCGGCAACATCATGATTAACATTGAGACGGAGCTGGATTACCAGGAGGCGCAGCGGCTCTTCCTGCAGAAAGCGGCAGCCTGCCTGGTGCCGGGCGGGATGCTCTTACTCGACTTTAATCTGTTCGCCGATCCTGTCAGCGCCTTTACCCGCAAGGGCGAGCGGGTCCAATTCGAGGGTACAGGCAGTCTCGGCACCTACGGACGGATAACCGCACTGGATTCGGTATACGATTCCGGTTCACAGGTCGCGTCCGGAAAGAGTCGCACCGAGCTGCTGTTCAGCAGCGGTGAGCGATATGTAGCGGAGCGCTCCTGGAGCAAGCATATTCCGACGCTTGCCCAGGTGGAAGGCTGGCTGAGCGATGCCGGCTTCACCGGAGTGACGGTCTATGGGGATTATGAAGGCAACCCGGTCGGCAACGGGACACATCGGGCTGTAATCCTGGCCTGTCGAGGACAGTAGAAGGCATAGCAAATCATAGGAGATGTCAGATCATGCGCTGAGTCCCGCTGGAATATGCGTTGTCTCTGGTCCCGATTCCTGATATGGTAGGTATGCTGAGGCCGTCTGTGCGAGCAGACGGCAAATACATATTATGGAGTGATTGCGAAGATGCCGATGCTGGACATGCCGTTACACGAACTGAAAGCCTATCAGGGCCGTAATCCGCGGCCGGCGGATTACGATGCTTACTGGGAAGCCGCGCTGGAGGAGATGAGAGCAACCGACCCGCAGGTGGAGCTGATTCCGTCCGAATTTCAGGCGCCGTATGCGGAATGCTTTGATTTATATTTTACCGGGGTGCGGGGGGCACGGGTGCATGCCAAGTATATCCGTCCGAAGGGGACGGCTGCCCCTCATCCGGCGGTGCTGCAATTCCACGGCTACAGCGGGGATTCAGGGGATTGGCAGGACAAACTTCAATTTGCCGCCCTCGGGTTCTCCTATGCTGCGCTGGATGTGCGCGGACAAGGAGGTTTGTCTGAGGACAGCGGCGGCCATAAAGGCAATACGTTCCAGGGGCATTTCATCCGTGGCCTGGACGATGCGGCGGACAATCTGCTCATGCGCCATGTATTCCTGGATACCGCACAATTGGCTGCAATCGTCATGGGCTTTGAAGAGGTGGACGAGAACCGCGTCGGTGCGACGGGCTGGTCCCAGGGCGGTGCGCTGACGATTGCCTGCGCGGCGCTGGAGCCGCGAATCAAACGGGCGGCAACGGTGTACCCGTTCCTGAGTGACTACAAGCGTGTGTGGGAAATGGATCTGGCCAAGGATGCATACGGAGAGCTGCGGGAGTATTTCCGGAAGTTTGATCCGCAGCATAAGCGGGAGAAAGAAGTGTTTACGAAGCTGGGGTATGTCGACATCCAGCATCTGGCGCCGCGAATTCGCGCCGAAGTGCTGTATGGAGTCGGGCTGATGGACAGTATCTGTCCGCCGTCTACCCAATTTGCTGCCGTCAACAAGATTGAATCGCCGGTTCAAACCGAGGTGTATCCCGACTTCGGGCATGAAGGGCTGCCGGGTCTGCCGGACCGGATTTTCCAGTTCCTGAGTGAGCTGTAAACGAACTCATCACATCGTTCTTTTAGATGGGGCTGTCCCAAAAAGCCATGAAATGGCTGCTTGGGACGGCTCTTTTATTGGAGTAGGATCAACGTGAGCGCTTGGGTGGATGCTGCGTGAATGGACCGTCGTACCAATCGCTGTGCTCTCCAGATGAGACAAAGACGAACGCTGCCGCTTTAACGCGGGTCGTTCTGTCCTCTCCGCTTGGTCAAGCTCCTTGCCAGCGTGTCCCGAACAGAGCCAGAGGAGCCGGAAGTCCCGGCTCCTCTGGCATTTCTCGGGGGCAGTACATCGTACGGCGGCTGATGAAGTGACTATTGTACGGTTATGCTGTCCACATAAATAGCGGATTGCCCGCTGCTGCCGGCGGAGCCCCGGAACTCCACCCCGATCTCCTTGACATCGGAGAGACTTTGGATCGCGCCCAGGGACAGCGTCAATGTGGTGCCGCCCGAGGCGCCAATCGGAGTTGCCCCGCTGTCATACCAGGTCCATCCGGAGCCGGTCTTCACGTACAGCTTGGCTGAAAGTCCGCTTCCGAAGCTGCCCCAGCTCGCATGCTTTACCGCTGCTTTCAGCGTGCTTTTGCCGGATAGATTATGGTTGGCTGTTAAGAACAGGCTATGAGCAGAGTTGGCAGATAGCTGGATATCCGCTTTCAAAGCGGCTGCACCTGTGGATTTCCATTCGCCAGTGGTCCAGGGTCCGCCGGAAATGCCGCTTCCTGACCAGCTTTGCGTACCCGCTTCGAAATCGTACAGCGTCGTTGCCGTACCACCCGAACCGTTACCCGGATTCGAGCCACCCCCGCCAAAGACGCCGGATAATACAGAAGTCGCTTTGATGCCATTGCTGCCGTTCACGACGGCGTTACCGAAGGTGGTCAGTGAGCTGCCTGCCCAATCATTGGCCATATCGAGATAAGCCAGATCGCTGCTGTTGCCCTTCCAGGACCAGGCCAGCCAGCCGACGGCCTTCTCCCTGGAATAACTCATAATGGTGGCTTCGTCCACGTCGCCGTTTGTGTGCTGCCCGCCGAATTCACCGATGACCAGCGCCAGGTTCTTGTTCAGTACGCCGTCGATATTGGCTTTGACAGTAGCGGCATTCCCGCCGGCATATTCGTACATATGAATCGAGAACATCGTGTTCTTGAGCGTGTCGGCATTCAGCACCTCCGGGCCATAATTGATGACGGAAGCGGGATACTGTCCCCAGCCTGCCGAATCCACCATCAGTGTATGCGTGAGCCCGGCATTCCGCAGCTTCGGTATAGCCTGCTTATAACCGCTGGCCCAGGTTGCCCCGTCCCAGGTGCCATACCATTCGTTGGCGATATTGATGATGACACGGTCTTCTTTGCCGATCAGTGCGCTCTTAATACTGATCCAGTAATTCACAGCAGCGTCCAGATCGGAGAGACTGTCGCTGCCTGTGGCGTCATGCACTTCCAGGACGGCGATTAATTTGTTCTGCTCGCAGAGGCTGATAATATTCTTGACGGCATTCACATCATCCAGGGACCATTTCTTGCCGTTCGCGAGCACAATCCGGACCGTATTGGCTCCAGTCTTGGCGATGGCAGGAATGGCTGTAGCCAGCTGATCCTTATACCAGGTGTGAGCGTGGTTCACACCGCGCATCACGAATGCTTTTCCCGTAGCATCCATCAGCTTGGTTCCGCTTACATAAAAACCGCTTGCCGCTTGTGCCCTGTCCGGAACCCATCCAACTGCCGAGAACGCCAGGAAGAATACTGCCAATACCATCGACCACTTGCGCAATTTCACCAAATACCACCCCATCTTGATTAGTTTTATGTAAACCCCTGTCCTCCGGAAATTGCTTGCATCCACCTCCTTATACCGGGAAGATCAGGAGAAACATATATGTTCGCGCTTTCAATTATCGTTATTATATTAGCATTTAGTTAGGGCGAATAAGTATAACTATTTTATACAATTTAGCGATAAGTACATAAAATGGCATGAAAATTGATCAAATCCTTTGTATTTATGAAAAATAGGGTGGATTGCAATGCTAATTATATAATTAAATTATCAAAATGTTATTTTTATTAGGGTCATCTGTTGCTTGGAGATGACATAGAAGAGCTGTTTGAACTGTTATTCAGATTATCAACCGCAGTAGAAATAAAACAAGCCAGTCCGCCTCCTCGAGAGGTCTGGACTGGCTTGTTGATATGACTTTCGTCTCAGGTGATTGCAGCTTACTCTTCCGGCATTTCCCGGTCCGGCAATTGCGTGACATAGCTGTCGGAGAGGCGGAGCAGCTCCAGCGCCCGGTTGAATTCATCTTCGGTGGATTGCAGCGGCCCCTCACCGTCGCCGGACAGGGTGTAATGCTGGCCGTCCTCGAAGCCGCTGCCGGACAGGAACAGCTCTTCGTTGTTGACGAAGGAGCCGGTCGGCAGATAGTAACGCTGAGGCAGCAGGTTGTACGAAGTCTGGTTCAATAAATCCTGGCCAAAGTGGATATGGTTATCCAGCGAAACACCCAGCAGATTGGCAACTGTCGGCAGAATGTCGACCTGACCGCCCAGTGAATTCTGCACACTCGGGGTCTGGGCACCTGCCGAAGCGATGATCAGCGGAATGTTGATCAGATCGCGCTCCGTGTATTCATGCCCCAGAATTTCCTCCAGCAGCACCTTATCGTCATCCTTCAGCGAGAAGATCGGCAGTCCGCGATGATCGCCGTACAGCACGACCAGGCTGTTGTCCCATACGCCGTTCTCCTTGAGTTCGGCAATAAATTGCCCCAGGGCGTAATCGGCATAATTCTGGGCACGGATGTAATTCCCTACGAAGGTACCTTCATATCGCTCCGGCAGCGTCATCTGGTACTTATTCTCCGGAATGGTGAACGGGTTATGTGCCGACATGGAGATAACGTGAGAGTAGAAAGGGTTGCTTGCCGCATCCATCCGGGCCAGCTCGCCCGCCGTCTTCCGGTACAGCACTTCGTCGGAAGCGCCATAGAAGATGGTGTCGTCTTCGCCATAGTAGGCTTTGTCGTAAAATTGGTTAAAACCTACCGCCTTATACAGCTCCCCGCGGTTCCAGAAGTCCACTTCGTTCGTGTGGAAGGTGGCGGTATCATAGCCCTCGGCTTCCAGCAGCTTCGGTAAGCTCGGCAGCTCTTTGCCGGCGTAAATATCGGTGGCCGGGCCATCCGGCGGAACATAGAAGGATGTGTTAACAATAAACTCCGCATCGGAAGTATTGCCTTGGCCGACCTGCTGGAAGAAGCGCGGGAAGTACATGCTGCTGTCCGCCAGCTTGTTCAGATTGGGCGTAATTTCCTTGCCGTCGATCGACAGATGAAGCAGGAAGTTCTGAAAGGATTCCAACTGGATAATCACCAGATTCTTGCCTTTGGCGCTGCCGAACAGGACCGGACTAACCTGCGGCTGTATGCCCTTGGTGTCATTGATGAGCGTCTGCGTAATCTCGGAGAATTCGACAGGCTCTTCCTCGTCGTCCGCTAGCAGGGCGTAGGCTTCGTAGTTCAGAATGCCCATTTGCTCGGCCTGGACGGTCTCGTTCATACTGGCCTTGTTCGGAAAAATATTCATCATGCAGATGGCCAGTGAGATACAAAAGAGGGCGGCGACCACTCTGCGGTTGCTTGGGCGGGACATCGCTTTCTTCCAGCCAAGCGCCTTCTTGCGGCTGAACATAATGAGGCTCATTACAACAATATCCACAAACAGCAGCAGATACTGCGGATGTACGACGGCGAATATACTCTTTTTCACAGCGCCGACCTGCTTCGCCTGACCAATGACCTGCGACGTGGCAATAATGCCGAAATGGTTGTGATAGATAATCAAGGAGAAGAACAGAATGGTAATTAATAGATTGACCAGCATGTAAATATGAATCTTCCGTTTCGGAGCGAACCACTCGATCAGACAGAAGATAATGAGCACAAAAGGAATCTCCTTCAGCCACGTGCTCCAGGTGGGTCCGTCTTCAAACAGGTAGTACCAGGCAAAATAACTTTTCACCAGCATAATGACAGAAAAAAACAGTATTGCGGCTCCTCTCTTACCGAGAGTCCGTACATCCTTCAACCCCATTTGGTATGCGCATCCTTTTCTATATTTTTCTCTATTTAATTTATTCATTTTATTACAATCCGGCTTCCAGAATCAACTACATAAGATTACCCCTGATTCCTGCAAATAGCACCTCTCCGGGAGACCTAATTATATTATGAAAATCGGTTCATAGATTCCCTGGATAAACGTGCGTTTATGCAAGTTTGGGACCGTTAAGCGTGTGTGCACTAATTATCCCATGTAAGCTTCATATAATTCTTCAAAAGAATCGTAACGTACCGCCTCACGCCCGACCTTCTTATACTCTTCCAGATATCTCTCCATGATCTCCATAAAGCGGTCCCGGAAGGTGTCCAGATCATCGGCGGCAAAATGCTGCATGACATCGAATCGCGGGGTTCCCTTGTATAGCTGCATCTCATCCAGAAACTCCTGCCCGCTGACGGCGGTGAGGAAGGCATAGGATTTGTCCTTGATCCGTGTGCTATTGATGACTTTATTGCGCACATTGCTCCACAGCTCTTCATAAGTGCCCTTCAGATTGTCATAGGTGGGGATTGGATGCTCTACCAGTTCAGTATCCATTTGCGTATAAAGGGTGACGGCACCTTTCAATAATACCAGAGCAGCGCTTCTGATCGCATCGGCCGACTGGGCGTTTACGATGTCCATATAAGTCTTTTCAAATTCCTCCGGTACAAATGTCAGCGGCCGCAGCTCTTCGAGATACCGCTTGTAGCCGTGCTGAAAGCAGCTGTTGTTCAGGCAGTTTATAGCGTTCATTACTTCAAAAGAAAGCTTTCCCGCCGCATAGCGAACCGCGCCGAGTTCATCCGCCAGCATGGCATCCGCATAGAATTGTTTAGCGTTGTTGATGAAGGGCAGGGCTCTTTCCAGTGAGGCGGCGCCCACAGGCTTGGACAGTTCATTCAGGGCCTGCTGCTGGTAGGCCTTGAGCCGCTCCAAATCCTCCGGCTTGGCACTGTACAGAATCTTCATATTCGTCAGACTGGATACCATCGGGCTTTCGAGTCTTGCCTGTGCTTCAATGCGCGAATCCCACGGCGTACAGTAAATATCGTAACCGACATCCTCCAGGATAAAGCCGGCGGAGATGTTCCAGCCGTTGTCTGTATTGTTGATGATAATCAGATCCAGATCGCTTTTCTCATGATAATCACCCGTTGCGAACGAGCCGGTCAGCCCGATGATGGCAATATCCTCCGGGAAATCGCGTTTTGCCCGCTCGATGACCATGTTGATGAATTGTTCGTTCTTCCGGTTCAATTGCTTCACTATGCTTTCATTCACAGGTATTCCTCCTCAATACTAACGTCTGAATAGCCGCAACACGGCTTTATTATTCAATTTACCAGTAAACTGGAAGGGGGTGTAGTGGAAGAACAGTTTAAATAATTTTTGGTATGAATTATAATCCAATTAATTACATTAGGAGGGTGGAGGGCGGTTCTGGTTCTGATTTTATTTCTCTTAGTATTCATAATTGTTGGTCCATTGGCTATCGAAGGTGCGCTTAAAAAACAGCTGAAGAAAGATGAGGAAGTGATCCTCCGGCTGGACATAATTATCGACGAGTTGAAAAAGACAAGCCGTGACGTGCACTGATCACTCCTTAGATTTCCGCATGCCGGACATTTTTTACAAACATCGCGAAGTGTCCGCTACTTCAGGTCTTATACTACCTGTATGGATCTACGGTAAAAGTAAGAATTCATACAGGAGGACTAGCTGATGCGCAGTACCTATTCGAAAGAAGAAAAAAGCTGGATGATGTACGACTGGGGCCATTCGGCCTATTCTATCGTCATTTCGACGGCAGTGTTTCCGCTCTTTTATAAGGCGGCGGCTGAAGGAGCAGGGGTGAACGCTGCAGATTCTACGGCCTATCTCGGTTATGCCGTGGCGGTTTCAACCTTTATTCTCGCTATGCTGGGTCCGATTCTGGGCACAATAGCCGATTATCAAGGGTTCAAAAAAAGCTTCTTCGCCTTCTTCAGCCTGCTTGGCGTTACCGCTACTGCGCTGCTTACGTTTATTCCGCATGATAATTGGCAGCTGCTGCTCGCCGGTTATATGCTCATCGCCATCGGGTCGGCGGGCTCGAATGTGTTCTACGACGCCTTTCTCGTGGATGTCACCGACGATTCGCGGATGAATAAGGTGTCCGCCCGCGGCTTTGCTATCGGATATATCGGAAGCACGATTCCGTTTATGATCAGTATCGCGGTTATTCTGCTGGCGCAGCAGGAGGTGCTGCCGATCTCCGTCACGGCGGCGAGCCGGATTGCCTTCTTCATCACGGCCGTCTGGTGGGGGATCTTCACTCTGCCGATGCTGTACAATGTGCGCCAAACGCATTATATGAAGCGCGAGCCGCGGATTGTGGCGAACAGCTTCAGGAGCCTTATCGACACGCTGAAGCAAATCCGGCGGCACCGCACGATCTTCCTGTTCCTGCTGGCATACTTCTTCTACATCGACGGCGTCGGAACAATCATCACGATGTCCACCGCCTATGGAACGGATTTGGGGATCGGCTCGACGGACCTGCTCATTATTCTGTTCGTCACCCAGGTTGTCGCCGCCCCGTTTGCCATTCTGTACGGACGTTTGGCTGACCGGTTCTCAGGCAAAACCATGCTGTACGTCGGGATCAGCGTGTATATCGTCGTCTGTATCTACGCCTACTTCATGAAGTCTACATTCGACTTCTGGGTGCTGGCCATGCTGGTCGCCACTTCGCAGGGCGGCATACAGGCGCTGAGCCGGGCTTATTTCGCGCGGCTCGTACCCAAGGAGAATGCGAACCGGTTCTTCGGGTTCTATAACATCTTTGACAAATTCGCTTCGATTCTGGGGCCGCTGCTGGTCGGATTAACGGCGCAGCTCACCGGCAATACCAGTATCGGCGTCTTCAGTCTAATCATCCTGTTCGTAATCGGCCTTGTTCTGCTTATGAGAGTGCCGGGGCCGGAGGCGGAACAGAAGGCCGGCCTGGGCGGGGCACCGGCGGGTAAATCCGGCGTGTTGAACTAGACCGGGGAATACTCGGCGTTCCGGGTACCGGAAGCGCCGGAAGCGCCGGAAGCACCGGAAGCACCGGAAGCACCGGAAGCACCGGATATTCTCCTAATCGGCCGGAGGACACAGACCGGTGTAACAGCGGAAGTCCAGGACCATTGTTTGGTTCAAGGCTGCCGCTGTTTCTATATGCAGAGCGGGCAGGGCTTTGGTCATTTTTAATTTATAAGCGTTTGTTCCCTCGCGGCTGTCTTCCAATTAATTGTATAATATTAACTTATAGGGCTAATGTCTCGCCGTTAAAGATATCGTACCCGTGATTTTTTGTGATGAAGGAGATGAATTTATGACAGCCAATACCACTGTGGATCTGATCCGCATAGTAGAATACGATCCATCCTACGCCGGGGCGGTCGCAGAGATGTGGAACCGCAGCAGCGAGAGCTGGGGCGGCGGTACCGGACAACGAACGGAAGACAGCGTACGCCGGGAGATGGAGACCACCTCCAATCTGCATGTGTTTCTCGCCGTCGCCGGGCAAGATGTGGTCGGCTTTTGCAGCTTTGCCCATTACCGCCAGGATGAAGGCGCGCTATATGTCCCGCTCTTGAATGTCCGGCCCGATTACCACGGCCACAAGGTAGGCCGCAACCTGATTCTGCATGCCGTCCGCACTACCGTTGAAGCAGGCTGGCCGCGGCTTGACCTGTTCACCTGGGCAGGCAATACCAAGGCGGTGCCCATGTATAAGAAGTGCGGATTCTTCTGGGAAAAGAATGACAGCTATGTTCATCTGATGAACTTTATTCCTACCGTGCTGCAGACGGAAGCGCTGGCTCCTTATTTCACGGAGCTGGACTGGTATGCCGACAGCACACGCGAGGTGCCCATCCAGCCGGATGGCCGCCGGGAGCGGGGCTTTGATTTCCTCGACTACACTTGGCGCAAGGGAGATTTGGCTGTACGGGCGGAGTTCGAGAAGAGCGGCCGCGGACTGACTGCGCTCGATACGCCGGATTTTGAAATCTCCACAGAGATTGACGAACATGATCTGGTGTTCGGCTCCAACTATGAGGTGCGCTATCGCATCAAGAACCGCTCTGCGGCAGAGCTGCCGATTGCGATCCAGGGGGAGAACGACAAGAATATCCGGTTTGAGCTGTCGGTTGCTTATACGCTGGCACCCGGAGAATCACTGCTTGTGGAGGGTTCGTTTGAACTTGATCCGGTAACCGAGGAGCCGAATGAGAAGAAGACCCATCCGGTGGTCAAGAGTAATTGGCTTATTGGCGGCAGGCAGGCGCAGTTCCGGATCGGGGTGGCTCCGAAATTCCCGCTTAAGATGACGATGGAACTGCCGGTAAGGGAGCAGTATCCGGGTATTCCGGCGGAACTGTACCTGAATGTGGAGAATAATTTCGCATGGGATGCGGAATTTACCTTTGAACTGCCGGAGGAAGAGTTCGTGCAGTGGGGAAGCCGGTCCGTAAGCTTTACGCTTCCGGCTCAGGGCAAAATGTCTCTTCCTGTTCCCTACACACTGCGGACCTTCGGCCTCTACTCCAGAGAGGTTACGGTGACAGCCGTTCCTTCCGGTCAGAAGCCGTTCACGTTCACCAGCAAGCTGTCGGTGCTGATGAAAGGCATGCTCGGCCGCTTCGGCGGGGAACACGGTGACCAATGGGTCGCCGTTAATGGCGCTTACTCGCTGCATATGAGCAAGCTCGATAACGGGATGTGGATCGAATATCCCGGCTCCGGCCATAGCTTCTGGTGGGCGTTTCCGCGGCTGGGCAAGCCGTTCGCCGAAGAATTCTCCAAGAAGCGGGCCAAGGAAGTGCGGATCTATACCGAAGGAGAGGACCAGCTGCTTACAGCCCTCTATGAATCAGAAGAATTCCCGGGACTTACACTCAAGTCCGTGGTTGCGCTCTCTGCAAATGGAATTGTCAGGTTCCATAATGAAGTTTGCAATACCGGCGCTGCGGCTACGCACGGGCAAGTGTATACGATGATGAACTTCGGCTTCTTCGGCAAAAGGCTGATCCTGCCCTACCAGGACCGTTTCGTGGACATGGAGGATGCCTATGCCGGCCATCCGGAATTCTGGGACAGCAGCCAGCTGACGGAGAACTGGCTGTTCACGAAGGAAGAGAACCATACCTGCGGAATTTGCTGGGACGCTTCACTGCAGCTGCGGCGGCCGGAATACACGTTTGGGCTGGAGCATCCGCTCGGGGTGATTCCTGCCGGAGAAACTGTGCGGACCACGCCCGTGGTGTTTGCACTGAACACCTTCCGAGCATGGCCTGATTTCCGCGCCTTCGCCCGGCAACGGCAGGAGAAGGTCATTCCGGTGCTGGACGATCACCTGGAATTAATGTTGGGGGGCGGCAATCTGTTCGCGCCTGGGGGATTGGTTGCAGAGCTGAAGGATCGGAAGGTGCCTTCGCTTGCGGGAAGAGTCGAGCTGTATGTGCAAAAGGGCGGCGGCCCGGAGCAGCTGGCTGCTGAGCTTGAGCTGACCCGGGAGCAGGATACGCACACGGCGGGATTTAAGCTTCCAGCCGAAGCTGCGGACCTGGCAGACGCCGCAGGTTCCGGCGGGAAGGTCCGGGCTGTCTATAGAGGAGAGGACCGGATTCAGGAACGCACTGGGCTGTGGTTCCCGCAATCTGCATCCGCCGTCGAATATCGGATGGAAGAAGGTCCTGCGGGCACCGTCTACACGGTTAGCAACGGAGTGCTATCCATTGCGGCTGCACCGGAATTCGGAGCGGCGCTATATTCCCTGAAGCATCAAGGGGAAGAATGGCTGGACAGCTCCTATCCGGAGCCGGCTCCGCGATCCTGGTGGAATCCCTGGCTTGGCGGACTCGGCGCGGGCATTCCCGGACTGGGCGGCTTCAGCCGGCAGCAGGAGCCAAGAAGCGCAGCCTGGGTGAAGAAGCCGGATGCCCTCGGCAATGTCTGGGAAGGTCTGCAGATTACGCTCGCGGTCGAGAATAATGAAGCGAACAAAGGGATTACCGTTCACCAGCACTATCTCATGCTGCCCGGCGTTCCGGTGCTCTGTGTGCTGCATTCGGTGAGCAATGGCAGCGGGAAGACGCTGCCTCATTATTCGCTGCTCTCGGACAGTTACTTCCGTCCATCGCCGGTCTTCTCCGAAGGCTGGATGGAGCTTCCGAAGGAAGGCAGCTATGTTCTTGGAACGGTTGAGGCGGAATTTGAGCCTGTAAGTATCCTGCGGACCGGAGCGGTATCGCGGAAGGATATGCTGCATATGGTGAACAGCTATCCGAACCAGCACGCTTCCGTATATGTGAACAACCAAATATTCGAGCACAGCATCGATCACCGGCTTTCCATACGGGACGGAGAAACCGTCTGGACGCAGCCGTCCTTCCTGATCCTGGGAGAGAACCGGCTGAATTCGGAGGATGTACAGAGCCTCTTGAAGCTAAGCTTCGAACATAAGACTGACAATACTAACGACGATAAGGAGCCCGGCCATGCCGATCATTGATATTCACATTCATCTGTCAGACATCGACAGCTTCCACAAGACTGCTGCAGAGCTGTCCAAGGTTGATTACAGTGCAGCCGGCCTTCAGGTCGAATTTGCCCGGAATGATGTAGTCCTCGGAATCGGTATGGGGGTGACGGAGCAGACGAAGGGGGCTTTCCCCGACTCTGCTTCCCCCAATCCGATGGGACTCGACCTTGAAGAGACCGTTCCGCCGTTTCTCATGGAATGCGTCGGCATCAATCCGAACCAGCTCTCAGGAATTGGGGCCACGGCTGAGCTGGACCGGATTGAAGCACGGCTGCAGGCGCCGGAGGTGGCGGGCATCAAGCTGTATGCCGGGTATTATCACCATTTCGTGTACGATGCGATTTACGGGCCCGTGTATGAGCTGGCCGCCAAATACGGCGTGCCGGTAGTCATTCATACAGGCGATACGTATTCCATGAACGGCTTGCTGAAGTATTCGCATCCGCTGACCGTGGATGAGCTGGCATATCAGCAGCGCGGCGTGAACTTCATGATTTGCCATCTGGGCGATCCGTGGGTGATGGATGCGGCCGAAGTGGTGGCCAAGAATCCGAATGTGTACGCTGATCTCTCCGGCCTTGTGGTCGGCGACCGGCCGCATTTCGAACGGTTCATGAATGAGCCGCTGTTCATGGACCATTTCCGCCGGGCGCTGGTATACTCCGACCACTATGAGAAAATGCTGTTCGGCACCGACTGGCCGCTTGCGCCGATCGACCTGTACGCCGAGTTCGTCCGCCGGCTCGTCCCTGAGCAGCATCATGAGAAGGTATTCTACGAGAATGCCTTCGGGCTGTTCCCGCGCATCCGGGAGCGGATCGCAGCACTGTAAGCTGGAGACAGGCGAGTGATTGCGCCTGGCGATTTAAGCCTGAACAGACAAGCCATTCCCGCCGGAAGCAGGGGATGGCTTGTTGTTTGCTGTGGGGTGCTAGCTATGGCTTTGCTCCACCATAGAGCGGTGGGCACCTTAACTGCATCCCAACTGTAGCTAGGCAATATCTAACTCGCGAGAAAGGGTTGGAGATTACGCCGTTCAACCTTACACTTCACCAATTAAAGCATCGTACCCGCATTGCATCGGGAACATAGTGAAATTTCACGGACGCAGGAACTTCTTGTCCCACATACCTTCAGCTCATTCTGCCAGGCGATAGCGATAGGATTCACCATCACCATTGTCTGCGGCCGATCATTCCTACATGTAGTCGAAAAACCGACCACAATGTGCACCAGCGAAGGCAAAAATGCCAAATGTAGTCGAAAAACTGACCACAATGTGCACCAGCGAAGGCAAAAATGCCAAATGTAGTCGAAAAACTGACCACAATGTGCACCAGCGAAGGTAAAAATGCCCAATGTAGTCGATAAACCGACTACAATGTGCACCACCGAAGGTAAACGCGCCAAATGTAGTTGAAAAATCGACCACACCGCACAAACTATGCCACACCTAACGATAGCAGGACAGTATCTTAAAGTTCTCAGATTTGCTTTTTAAATGTTATTGGTTAGTGCTACTTAATCGTAGAGTTTGTGATGACTGGAGCAGATAGTTCGTCAAAATAACAAAATGGAGAAGCGCCAGGTGATGACAGAATCCAGTTAGAGTTGAGAAGTGCAACAGGAAGAGCTGACCGGGGGCGCCACACGTGGAGTTTTAAATTTGTCCTGGTCAAAATTTTAGCTTATGTCACTTCTTCTGTATTACTTTCTGAAACTTGTGGAGTTGTGAAGCATTAACCTTTATAATATGACAAGGATAATGAATAAAGGAGAAGTTGTTAAATCCATGAGTATACTAAATGTTGAACGTTTGAGCCACGGTTTTGGCGACCGTGCGATATTTACGGATGTATCCTTCCGCCTGCTGAAGGGCGAGCATATCGGCCTGATCGGCGCGAACGGCGAAGGTAAATCTACTTTCATGAACATCATCACAGGCAAGCTGCAGCCGGACGAAGGCAAGGTGGAGTGGTCGAAGCGCGTACGTACCGGTTATCTGGACCAGCATGCGGCGCTGACCCAGGGCCAATCGATCCGTGATGTGCTGCGCGGCGCGTTCCAGTATCTGTTCGATATGGAACAGGAAATGAACGACATGTACGGACGGATGGGAGACGTGACTCCCGAGGAGCTGGAGCAGCTGCTGGAGGATGTCGGCACGATTCAGGATACACTGACCAGTCAGGATTTCTATATGATCGATGCCAAAATCGACGAAACCGCCCGCGGACTGGGCCTGACGGATATCGGTCTGGATAAGGATGTCCATGATCTCAGCGGCGGGCAGCGGACCAAGGTGCTGCTGGCCAAGCTCTTGCTGGAGAAGCCGGACATTCTGCTCCTTGACGAGCCTACGAACTATCTGGACGAGCAGCATATCGTCTGGCTGAAGCGCTATTTACAGGAATACGAGAATGCATTTATTCTGATCTCGCATGACATTCCGTTCCTGAACAGCGTCATTAACCTGATCTACCATATGGAGAATCAGGCGCTGACCCGCTATGTTGGCGATTATGACTACTTCCAGCAGGTATATGAGGCGAAGAAGCAGCAGCTGGAATCCGCCTACAAGCGCCAGCAGCAGGAAATCGCTGATCTGAAGGATTTTGTTGCACGGAACAAGGCCAGTGTAGCTACACGTAATATGGCGATGTCCCGCCAGAAGAAGCTGGATAAGATGGATGTGATCGAGCTCGCCAAGGAGAAGCCGAAGCCGCAGTTCAACTTCAAGGATGCACGCACCTCCGGCAAGCTGATTTTCGAGACCAAGGATCTTGTCATTGGCTATGATTCTCCGTTGTCGCGTCCGCTGAACCTCCGTATGGAGCGCGGGCAGAAGATTGCTCTGGTCGGCGCGAACGGCATCGGGAAGACGACGCTGCTGCGCAGTATTCTGGGCCAGATCCCGGCGATCTCCGGCGACGTCAGACTCGGTGACCTGCTGGAAATCGGTTACTTCGAGCAAGAGATGAAGGAAGCGAACTACAACACCTGCATCGAAGAGATCTGGAACGAGTTCCCGTCGTACAGCCAATTCGAAATCCGCGCGGCACTGGCCAAATGCGGTCTGACGACAAAGCATATTGAGAGCAAGATTGCGGTCCTGAGCGGCGGCGAGAAGGCCAAGGTCCGTCTCTGCAAGCTGATCAACCGCGAGACCAATCTGCTTGTACTCGACGAACCTACGAATCACTTGGACGTTGATGCGAAGGAAGAGCTGGCTCGTGCGCTGAAGGCGTACAAGGGCAGCATTCTGCTGATCTCCCACGAACCGGAATTCTACCGTGAAGTTGTGACGGAAGTATGGAACTGCGAAGAGTGGACAACGAAGGTATTCTAATCATCTGAAGGCTCGAAATTGCAGGGAGCAAATTAAGATTGATGCACGTTGTTATGTGGCGCCTTTTATTGACATGAAGCGTTTTTCATTACAAGGTTGCTCTTTTTGTATTTAAGGCAAAGAGGTTGTCAAGTGACTGCTCACTTAGCAACCTCTTTGTTGAATTAATACAAATGATAATGAACACGTTCCGTCTGTTCTACAGTTTGTATTATAATTACACAAATCACTTGAAAAATATAAAATTTGGATATTTATTGGAGTATAAGCTTACATTGTCGATATTGAGTTGTCCTGCTTTTTCTAGTAACCAATCCTGCTCCAAAGTGTTGAGTGATTTATTACCTTCTAAAATTCTAATAACTTTGTCTAATATGATCCTGTCAGTAATTATCTTGCCGTTATTGTTGAATTCTACTGCATTTGGATCAAAATCCGATAAAGTTAGATCGGGTACACCTACCTCTTTATAAATAAAATTAATATTAATTCCCTCAATTCTCTTGCAGATATACTGCTCAGGCTCTATTCCGGACAAGGCATAGAACGTCATTACAGACGTGCGGCCTTGAACTATTGCCCCTAACTTTTCCCCTAATTGTCGAGCCCTGTAAGAGTCAACACTAATGTATTTCTTCTCGTGATACATTAGAGTCTGCTCCTGATCCTTCCACTCGAAATTCCCCCAAGATTTGTTATCCAAAAATAAGTTGGTGTAGTTTAGTAATATCAAGAACGAGGATAAAAATATTAATGATACGGCACTGAATAGTATTACAAACTTACGTTTATTTGTTCCTATCCTTATCATCAGTATCACCATACCTTGAAATGAATGACATTCAAGTTTCTCGGGTTTGTCTTGGGTAAGAGCAGGAATGACGTAAATATTATAAAAAAAGTTTGGCGCTCAACCTGAGCACCATACCGCAGCAAGCGCCTATTGTTTATAAGACAAAACCACAACCTCATTGGTTAACTTACTCTTCCATGAATAGCGTAACAGGGCGCATACCCAAGCCAGCACCAGCAAGGTTGCCCCAATAATCCAGACAATAGAGCTCCCCCCGGGAGTGAAGCCCAGCTTACGGGAGAAAGCACCGGGAAGTGTAGCCGTGAAAGTAAACACAACCGCACTGACGGACAAATAGGTGCGGATCCGTTCGGGTGATTTGGACAGCATGGACAATTCAGTCAGCATATTCGTTGCAGCATACGTGAATATGATAAATGCCGCCGCAAACCACAGAAACGGGATACTCAAATATAGCTCTAACAGGACCTTCTGATTTGCACAAATCGCATAACCAATTGCCAGAAGATTAAAGACTAGGACCGGACCCATACACAGCAGATAGGCAGAGGTGCTGAAAGTTCGGGTCAGCCTGGCAAGCTCAAGCTTGTTGGCGAGATAGTACTCGCAGCGGCCCGAGGTTTTCTCCGCAATGACAATCAGGCTGACGGTTAACATATTCAGAAAGAAGAAGACAGCGAGGTTCAGAATCAGAACAATGTAAACAGCAACATATCCGGCAGAGCCGGTATTGTTGTGGGCAATTTGAATAATGGAGTTCAATGGAACGAGCAGCGTAATGGCAACCAGGGACAGATAGGAGGGGTTCCTTAGGACATCTCTGCAATTCAGTTTGTGGATGGAGTGAATACCCATTACCTTGAGCCCTCCAATACCTCGAAGAATCTTGCTTCTAAATCTCCGGTAAAATCCTTAAGGTTAATCGTCTCCGCGACCGCTCCGTTAATCAGAATGGTGGACCAGTCGCTGATTTTCTGTACTTCCGCCAGATCATGCGAGGTAATGATCACCGTCTTTCCTTCCTCCTTAAGAAGCTCCAGCATGCCGCGCATGGCTCTTCTCGCTTCGGGATCAACGCCGGAGGTTAATTCGTCCAGCATCAGGATCGGCGTATCTTTAAGTAAAGTAATGAGCAGCGACAGCTTCCGCCTCATTCCCTTGGAGTAGGTGGCGACCTTTTGGTTTAGTGCGGTGTCCAGCTGCAGTAATCCGGCGTACTTCAGTGTAACTGCCGGGACTTGCGCCTGATCTATCTCAAGGTAACTGGCGAAATCCCGCAGGTTCTCCCTCCCGGTCTTGGCCTCGAATAAATAATCATGCTCAAGGAGCACAGACACCTCACGCGCATCTCCGGTGAAATGAATCCTGCCTGCATCCAGGGTAAGCAGACCCGTTATTAAGCGCAGCAATGTGGTTTTGCCGGCACAGTTCGGACCGACAATGGCATAAATACTGTTGTAAGGCACATGGAATGAAACATTTCGTATAATTTCAGCACCATTCAGACTCTTGTTTGCCCCTGACAAGACAATGGCGTTACTGTCAGCGTCTGAGGCTCTTTTATTGTATCCCATTTATACGCCGCTCCCGTTCCCCAAGATAGATTAGCTTCTCCTGCCCTCAAAAATAATATAAACTATGTACTATCAAAGCGTAATATTATTCCAGTTATACATGATAGTAGCTTCCACAACATAGCGGGGGGTGGATGAGAAGCGAGAAGTATGAGGAAGAAAGGGGCAAGCTGATGAAGCAATTAATAATCATTAACGGCCCGCCGGGCGTCGGCAAAACCACGGTCAGCAAAGAGCTGTACCAATCCCTCAATCAAGCGGTCTGGCTGGACGGGGACTGGTGCTGGATGATGCATCCGTGGGAGTTCTCGGCTGAGAACATCCGGATGGTGGAGACTAACATTACCTTTTTGCTGCGCAGTTATTTAAGCAATTCCGGATTTCAATATATTGTGTTCAACTGGGTGCTGCACCGGGAAGAGATCATCCACAGCATACTGGCCGGACTTCAGGATTATGAATTCGATAAGGCCCTCATTACACTGACCTGCTCGGAGGAAGCTTTGCGGGAGCGGATGCTTCAGGATAACCGGCCCCCTGAACAAATCACCGCGAGCTGCGGCAGGCTGAAGCTGTATGCGGATATGGATACATACAAGATCGATACAACCGGAAGCACAGCGCTGGAAACGGTGACGAAGATTAAAGAGCGACTGAAACTGTAAGTTATTTATCCGGAAAAGAGCTGATACCTCTTGAAGCAAAAAATCGGCGTGATCAGGTTCGGCGGAATTACTTTTATACTTGCGGGGGTGCTTTTTGGGGTCCACAATCTGCTGCTGTTACCCTTACCTGATCCCCCGGGGACAGATGTAGAACTGCTCGCCTGGATTCAGGAATGGAAGTTCAATCTCGCGATGGCGGATGAAGTGCTGATCTTTGCTGCGCTGCTGCTGATCCCGTCCATTGTCGCTCTGTTTCGTGTGCTGGTGAAGGTCGATCCCGTCAAAACCTGGCTGGGCTGCGGGCTCCTCGCCGTCACGATTCCCGTTTATATTATGCTGGATATCTTCCTGGGACGGACGATATACCCGGTCTTCGGACTTGAGCTCTCTGCGGATATCCACAGGCTGGTGCTCAGCCTCTATTATGGAGGCATGCACGCGGCAGCCATCATTATGTGTATATCTACAGTAGTGTTAAGTCTGGTTATCAGGCGGAGTACGCTGGGCAGATCGGTAGCTTATTTAGGGTTTTTGGCAGCAGCAGGTGACCTGATCGGTTCTTTTCCTTGGGTGGCAGGGAAGCCGCTCATCATGGTTTCACAGGTACTGTTCTCGGCATGGTTTGTAGTAGTGGGACTGAAGCTGGCGGTGAGCCGTGCAGAGCAGACCGAGAGGAGGAGCACCGTTGAACCGTTATGAGGGTATAGGTGTGAGTGCACTTAAATACGGGGCGTTAAATTTCGTACTTATCTTTAATCATCTACTGCTGTTTGCTATGGGACCGGATGGGGGAGGGACGGGCGACCGGGAAGAGGGGCTGGGACTTTATACCGTTCATTGGGTAATCCTGATCTGTGTTTTTGCAGGTTATGGCTTGTATGCAATCACTTCCGGAAGAACACACAAGCGCATAAGAACATTAACCGCTCTCCCTATATTAGTCTCCTCAGCAGGTATTGCAGGCCTGTTGATCTATTCCCTTAGCCAAAATAAGGACATATACGATACCGGGGGATTCTTCAATGAACTGGGTTCACAGGTGCTGCAGCTAAATGTGAATGCTCTAATGATCCTGATCTATGGCTTGATCGGGTTTGCGGTGCTGATTAGTATGATTGGGGTTGTAGCAAGAAGAAGATTCTCGATACCGGCTTTACTATTAAATGTATTATTGCTGGTCGTGTTTGTGAAGATTAGCTAAAAGCTTGGCTACAGAAAACAATAGCTTGTGAAGAACCGTTCCCGGCCGGAAACGGTTCTTGTTGCTGCGGCCAAACTGCTTATCCTTAGGTTAGACGTCTGGTTATGGCCCAGAATAGCAGGGCTATCATACTCACACCGGCTCCAAGCCAGCATACCCCGCTCCAGCCGGCATATGCGTATATGCTCGTCGCCGAAATTGAACCAATGGCACTGCCGATAGAGTAAAAAATCATATAAGCAGCTGTAAGCCGGCTCCTTGCTTCGGGACGCACATTAAAAATCATGCTCTGATTCGTTACATGTACAGCCTGCACGGCCAGATCCAGAAGGAGAATGCCGACAACAAGAGCTGTCAGGGAGTGCCCGGTATAGCTGATCGGCAACCATGACATTAGCAGCAGGGCCAGTGCTACTCCGGTTGTGAGTTGTCCCCGGCCTCGGTCAGCCAGCCGCCCGGCACGAGTTGCACCTAGCGCTCCGGCAGCTCCGGCCAGCCCAAACGCTCCAATCGCGGAATGTGAAAGGGACAGCGGAGGCAGGCTGAGCGGTAAGACAAGCGAGGTCCACAGGATGCTGAACGCGCTAAAAATAAACAAACAAAGCAATGAGCGGATACGCAGCACCCGTTCTTCTTTAAACAATAAGATCACAGAACGAAGAAGCTGAAAGTATGTAAGAGAACCTTTTGGCTGTTCATTCGGCAAAAGCCTGAGCAGGATAAGCGCAACGACAAGCAGGCACAGCGCTGAAAAAAGATAGACAGAACGCCAGCCTGCTAAATCTGTTAACACTCCAGCAGCGGATCTTGCGAGCAGAATGCCAATCACGACACCACTTGTTACCCTGCCTACGATTCGTCCCCGTTCCGAAGGTGCAGCCATCGTCGCTGCGTATGCAACCAGCGTTTGCGTGACCACGGCCAACAATCCTGCAACTGCCATCCCCGCAAACAGAATACCGGTACCCGGAGCGAAAGCTATGATAGTCAGCGCCAGTACGGACAATAACATTTGCCCTGGAATCAGCCAGCGCCTGTTGACGAGATCTCCCAGAGGCACAAGCAGCAATAAGCCTAACGCATAGCAGGCCTGTGTGACTGTAATGACGATGCCAACGGATGACCGGGCAATTCCGAATTCGCCGGCGATGACGTCCAGAAGCGGCTGGGCGTAATAAACATTGGCAACAGAAAGCCCGCAGGCTATGGCAAACCATAAAGCCAGCTTGTTTGAAATGAAGACAGGCTGCTGAGCGGCAGATTGCTTTTCTCTTACTGATATTTCGGTACCGGCCATTATTTATTGAGCTCCATTCTTAGCATATTCCAATATGTACTTAAGAGTATAATATACTATACGGTACAATAAGGGTATGCCTAAAATAACTCCTTATTTCAATAAAGTCAAGATACTCAGGAAGGAGTTTGACAATTTTAGATACAGTAAATATAATTTATTATATACTAGTTGGTATATTATGAGGAGGATACATAATGGTTCGGGTCCGGGAGTTTGATAAGGAGAAAGCGCTGGATGCGGCGATGCAGGTTTTTTGGGAAAAAGGGTTTGAAGCTACTTCATTAACCGATTTGACTATGGCGATGTCCATTCAACGACCCAGTCTATATTTGGCCTTTGGCGATAAACAACAGCTGTTTGAAACTGCCTTGCGAAAGTACACCCAGTGGCATGCCGCCACAATACGGACCAAACTGCAAAGTAAACCCTCCGTACGGGAGGCGTTCCGTGGATTCTTCAGCGATTTAGTTGAGGAAGAGTATGCTGGAGCAGGGACGCCGGGATGCTTTTGTATAAATACGATGGTTGAACTGGCGCCCCGGGACGAGAAATTCGAAATTATTACGCGGGAACATCAGACCTATCTCGCAGTCCTGTTTCAGGAAACCATTGAACGGGGGATTCATACAGGTGAGTTACAGCAAGACATAAGCGCCAAGAAGCTGGCACAAAGCTTGGTTGTGTCGTTAGTGGGGATTACCGTGATGATGAAGGCGCGGCCGGAGCGCACATTTATTGATAATGCCGTGGCAGTAACGTTATCATTGCTGTAAGCACGCTGAACACGTATGTAAAGAGGCCGTCTCTTGTTGAGACAGCCTCTTTGTGCTTCCTGCCAGTATACAGTTACTGCTTCGCAAACTGCGCTTCATCCAGATAGGCGTACAGCTGCTTCGCCGCAGCCCCGCTTAACGGTTGTATAGGCAGCGGCAAAGCAGACCCTGGAATGAGCCCCTTCCACTCGGCAGCTGCCGCAACTACCCGGAGACTGCCATGTTGGGTGAAGAGAGACCACAGGGGAGCCAAGGCTTGGGATAAGCGGAGAGCTTCATTGTGGTTCCCGTTCTGCGCAGCCCGTGTGATATCCAGACAAACCTCCGGAAACAATCCGGCCAGTGCCGAATACCAGGCTTGGCAGCCCGAGGCTAATCCCAGTGCAGCAGCAGCATCACCGCTGATCCCGAGCGTCACGTGTTCAGGCAGCAGAACGCGGAGAAGGTCCACCCGGCTCTTGGCCTCCGCTTGGCTGGGCGGCAGCGGCGGGATTTTGACCGATTGAACGTTAGGAAGCTGAGCAATCCGTCCCAGCAGCTCGTCACTGAAGCGGAAATGAGTGGTGGCGGGATTATCGTAGACGCATAAGGGGATGGACAACGTTCGGGTGACCGTTTCATATAACGTGAACACTTCCGCCTCCGTTAACGGCTGATACGAGAGCGGAGCGAGCAAGACTGCGCTGGCCCCCGCCTGCTGGGCATCCTCCGCTAAATGCAGAACGTCGCGGGTACGCAGGGCGCCAATGCTCACGATCACCGGAATATCTGCGGCATGCTCTACTGCTAGTTGTGTGACCCGTTTACGTTCTTCGCGGGTGAGATAAGCGTAGCTCCCTGTTGAACCCAAAGCGCCTATAGAGTCTACCCGGGCGGCAGCCAAACGCTCGATTAGACGGATGAACGATGCTTCATGAATGCCGGACACTTCGTCCATTGGGGTAAGCGGGAAGGCGGATAAGCCCTTGAACATGATGAGTCACTCCTTCTATAACAGGTGAACAGAATAACGCCCATTATAAATGGAAAGTCTTCAGGCGGACAGGTCCAATTCTTTATTTAAAAATAGTGCCAATCTGCCATTTTAACCGCTAGCTCGTTAATTACCGGGTTCTTGTTCCGCCTGCTTCGCGGCATCTGCCAACCGTTTGCCCCAGGCACAAAGCGGATCAAGCACAATCTGCAGGGATTTTCCGCTGTCCGTCAATTCGTAGACGACTTTTGGCGGTACTTCCGGGAACACGGTACGCAGAATAAGCCCGTCTGCTTCGAGCTCTTTTAACTGTTGAGTGAGCATTTTCTGTGTGACCGGTGACAGGATGCGCAGCATTTCCCCGTTGGGCTGCGGACCTTGCTCGCCCAGCAGACAGAGGATAGCGGTCTTCCATTTGCCGCCGATCCGCTCCAGTGTAGCTTCGGTGGGATTATGATATTGGTCCATGGTGATCGTCCTTTCTCTCCTTCATCGTAACCATTTGGTAACTATAGCACTATAAAGTGCGTACTTTTGTGCTCTGATTATATCGTTTATATTGATTCGTGTCAGTGCTATGCCAATTAGGGAGGAGCAATAAGATGAGCAAATGGGGAGTTGGAATCATCGGCGCAGGGGGCTGGGGCGGACAGGCCCACATCCCGGCTCTTGCCGCTAAGGATAATTATGAGGTAAGAGCGGTAACTGGCTCGCGTCTGGAAAGCGCACGGGCGGCGGCCGAGCTTCACGGTATCCGCTCTTACTACGCGAGTGCTGAGGAAATGGCTGAACAGGACGATATTGACGTAGTGGTGGTCTCTGTAAAAGTGCCGGCGCATGACCGGCTGATCCGGTCAGCTTTGGGTGCCGGCAAGCATGTCTACAGTGAATGGCCGCTTGCCCGGACCACGTCCGAGGCGGAAGCGCTGCTTGCACTCGCAGAACAACAGGGGGTTCAGCATATAGCCGGACTCCAGGCACGGGCTAATCCAACCGTCTGCTATGTCCGGAACTTGGTTCAAGAAGGTACGATCGGCCGTGTAATGGCAGTGAATGCGATAATTACCTTACCGGTATTTCCAACAGCGAACGGCGTAGTGGATCTGGCGCACGTCTATTTGCTGGATGCAGGCAATGGAGCCGATCAGCTGACCATTGGCGCGGCACATGTGCTGGATGCGATTGAGTTTATGGTATCCCCGTTTGCAGAGGTTGCCGGTACGCTGGATACCCAGTATCCGGAGGTCCAGGTACTGGAGACCGGAGCGGCGGTGACCGCGAATGCGCCGGATCATGTGCTGATCTCCGGCAGATTGGCGCAGGGTGCGCTGGTATCCGCCCAGTTCGTCAACGCGGGGGCACCCGGGTTTACATTGCGGATCATCGGCAGCGAGGGGGAGCTGGTAATTACGCCGCAGGACCAGCTGATGTTTCAGATGGACCGGCTGAAGCTGCAGCTCGTCCGGCCCACCGGAGATACGGAATTCCTGGGTACACCGGCGGACTATGATTTGAAGACGCAGCCTACGCCTCCAGGTCCGTGGCATAATGTTGCCCACCTTTACACCCTCTTTGCCGAGAGATTAGAGGGCAGTGCGGCGGAGGTGCCTGATTTCAATCAGGCTGTGCGGCTGCACCGGTTGCTGGACGCTATCCGCGAAGCAGCTGCGACGGGGATGCAGCAAAAGATAGATAACACCATATAAAGTTCGCAAAGACGCTATAAAGTTCGCAAAGACGCTTATGGCGTCTTTTTTATTGACCTGGGCGGGGATATATATTGTACAAAAGAACAATACAAAATGGTGGGGATGCAGAGTGGAAGTTCTGGAGTTTGAGGAGCTTCAAGTGTCTCGTCATAAGGGCAGGCTTGGTACATGCCTTGTGAATTGTACTCGGTTTTTCGTGTCCATTGGGCCCGTTTGTCGTCACAGTAGCATATTGTACTCGGTTTTTCGTGTCCATTGGGCCCATTTGTCGTCACAGTAGCATATTGTACTCGGTTTTTCGTGTTCATTGGGCCCGTTTGTCGTCACAGTAGCATATTGTACTCGGTTTTTCGTGTTCATTGGGCCCATTTACCGTCCCAGCAGCATATTGTACTCGGTTTTTCGCGTACGATTAGAAATGGTCAGACGTATTGTGTTGTTTGCCGCCTAAGCTGCTCCTCAAGTGGATTAAGCAGCAGCTGGCGACTGTGTGATTCCACATTTCCCCCCCATGGCATGTGGGTGCAATGGTTCAATTTGGTTAATGAACATCAGAACGAAAAGCTACAGAAGTTATGCACGGAAGTTAGATGGGAACAGGCATAACCATTGGTCAGCATCACGACTTTGGACAACCCCGGCTGGCGCATCAAGATTAATTTAGCGGAGACAGAGCTTCAAGACAAACATTTTGATGCAATTACACTTGAGTGAAGCGACGATGACTGGGTTCATTGTACAGTGGAGGATAGCTTTTTTTCGGCAGCAGGGGGCCTGGTAATCTGGAAGAGATGTTAACCCTATTTCGTAAATGGACGGCCTCTAATGAATAATGCTCTATCTAAATGAGAAGCATGCCGGAGCTCTATTTTGCCAAAAGTGGAGAGGTGGTTGAAGATGTATAAGGCATTTAAAACGCTATTAATATCCGCAATGGCTGTAAATGGCCTATCGTTTTTGTTTTTCTTCCTGCTGGCCAACCGATTCTTTGAATATGGGTTTATAATGGACGTGATTAGTACCGTAATCTTAACTATGTTTGGGATACCTTCTGTTGCCTTAATCATGGGCTCTATCTATTTATTGAAATTCCAATGGACACCTAAGAGTTGGTTAGGGTATGCAGGGTTATCTATCATCATTATTGCGCTTATTAGTATTGCTATCTATTTATTTTCATTTGCCTGGCGCGTATAAATGAGATTTGAAATCTATCAAGTACCATACGGAAAGGAGAACGGCCTAGTGGACTTTTGGTATCATGGAAGTCCGGCTCACCTGAACGAACTGCGCAGTGGAAGTACCATTACGGTACACCGGAATTTAGCACGAATCTTCTCGCATAAACCTGCAGTCGTATCTATTAATGAAGACGGGACTATTAAACATAATGGAGACAAAGAAGGCTTGCTGTATATTATAGCGGAGACCGTAGACCCCTCTCTGGACATCGAACTGCATCCGGCATCAACCATGGGAGAAGGAATGGAGTGGCTAACCAAGCGAACGCTGAAGCTGGAATTCATTGAGGCCGTAGGGCAACCGGATCGTGACGACTTATTGACCGAAGAAGATATAATGGAGTTGTTGAAATTACATAGATGACTATCCACATGGCTAGGGGGAAGCAGTGCGTGAGATATCTGACAAAAGAGTGGTACGAGCTTTGCCAGCAGAGGAGCCTGGAATTCGGCTTGCGGGCGCATCGCGGAGCGGGCGTCCACGACGAAGCGCTGTACAGGCGGCTGTATAAGCGGAAAGAGAAAGCATTTCTAAAGGAACGACGCGAAATGTACGATGTGGACCCCCGTTACCTGCTGGCGCATGATGGGGCTGAGATGATGCGGGTGGACCAATATTTCAGCGGTGAAGAGATTGCCGATGAGGATAAACTGATATACCGGATGCCGGAAGAAGAGAAAGCGCGGATACATCACCTGATTGCCCAATATGATGCCCGGCCTGCTTTTGATGAAGTCGCCTGTAAACAAGAGTTTCAGCAGAGGCAGGAATGGGGACTGGAAATACATGCTGAGCGGCTGCCGGGCGAGATTTTGCAGCAGATTGCAGATTTGCGGGTATTTACGCTGGGCTACTGCACGAAGGATATGCTGCGCCAGTTGAAAGTGGTGAGCAGCGAGAATGTAAGAAAGACGGATCAGATCTCACAGGAATACCGTCAGGCACAGCAGGCAGAACCGCTGCCCGAGGAGCTTCGCAACCATTTCCATTTTCATGATTGTACAGTGACAGAAATGCTCTCCGGTGATGATCTTGTAATCCGCCTCGACACTCAGGGAGGCTTCACCCAATTGAATAAGATTACGTTTGTAGCACCGGATATCATCAAGCAGGATGAAGGCATTGAGGGGAAATTTTGGCTTTATAATGAGCTCTATCGTACTGATGACGGGTATGAGGCGCATGTGCTTTTGGACGGTAAGGAGATGGCTGAATTCATTGTACGATGCAGGGATATTATCATTGAACAAGAATGATACATTACTGTCTAAATCGCTCACCATAAAGCAAGCGCCGGGCCACGGGAATACCGCGGATTCCGGCGCTTGTTCTGCTACCTTTTCCAGGTATACACGAAATATAAAGCAAGTGAAATTCCGCAGCGGACCAGCACATGCAGCGGCTGGATGTGACCTTGGAGCATATAACCGTTCCGCAGCGCACAGCCCAATAATCCTACGAGTCCAATGGGCAGAAAGAGCGGATGAAGCGGAGTGCAGAGCAGAGCCACTGAGCTGAGTACGTTGGCGGCAGTAAGTGTCAGACCGAGGCTTGGGTACTTGATGATTGCAGCGGCGGCCATTAGCAGTGCATACAGAACGATGAAGAGAAGGGCCATCTTTTTCCTCCCCGTAATGATGTAGAAATTCGTCATCTTAATCCTCCTTGCGGTGAGCTATAATACGAGTTAATCATATGGGGTTAACCCCATGGCAAGGGGGGATGACGGTGCGGATTGGTGAGTTTGTCAGGGAAATGGAGACAACGGCGGATACCGTGCGCTACTACATGGAGCTTCATTTGCTCAAGCCGGAATTTAAGGAGAAACGCTATTGTTTTGGAGATCAGGAAGTGCGGGACTTCCAGGCCATCGTTCAGCTTAAACAGTGGGGCTTGGCGGTAAAGGACATTCAAAGGCTGTTTCAACACAAGGAGCAGTCGGGCTGTGGTGCCACTGGGTTGTTGGCCTATGCCCGTGAGCTGTTACTGCATAGAGTTCACATGATTGATTGTCAGGTGGCAGAGCTCGGCAGACAGCGGGATGACCTTGTGGAGAATCTGGCGGAGGTGGAGCAGGTGCTGAAGCAGATGACGGAGGTTGGGGATGGAATTGATAAATAACCCCTGACGAATTCAGAATTCATCTGCTTCCCGTTGAAGCTAAAGGCTGCTTGTATCCACCGCAGGACCGCTATTAGCAGTCTTTTTATGCGTGAGGAACAGACTGGGGACGAAGATTAGCGCAAGGACAACGGCGGAAACCAGGAATCCGGCATGGTAACCCTTCAAATTAAGAGCCGCCGTAGGCTGCAAACCATGGATGTAGGCGGCGACAACGGTTGCGATAACAGCCGAACCAAAGCTTGAACCAAGGTTCTCGACAATAGTAATACCAACCCCGGCTTCGGGAAGCTGCTTGCTGTCCAGACCGGAGTAAGCGCCACTCGTCAACGGAATGCTGATGCCTCCGACACTGGTACCACGGATGAACAGAACCACGGAAATCCAAAGCATGCTGGTTTGACCGGTGATAAAAATCAGCGGAATCGTACCTATTAACGAAAGGGCAAGACTGGCCATAACCACATTTTTTACGCCAAACTTATCAATCCATCTTCCAAGCAAAGGACGGGTAACAAGCATTCCTATGCCCTGAGGGATTAAAGCCAGCGCCGCCTGAATGGCCGTGAAATGAAGGATGCTCTGGAAGAACAACGGGAGGATGAGCATAGGGCCCAGAATAGCGGCATTGGCTAAAAATAAACCGCTGCTCGATGCCAGATAGTTCTTGTGTGCAAACAAATTGAGCGGAAGTACGGTCTGGTTACTTCGGATGGCATTATATACAAAGTAGATTGCAGCTAAAGCAAGGCCAGTACCTGTCCAAATAATGGTATTCCTGTTGTTGAAGGACGCGTAGTCCGCTGCTTTTGTAATTCCGTAAATCAGTGCAGCACTCATTAAGGACAAATTGACAATCCCGAATAGATCGAGCTTGCTGTCTTTGTTGAACGGTTCGAAATCGGGAATGCTTCTCATCATAAGCGGCACAGTAATCAGGACGATGAACACGTTAATATAGAAAATCCAATGCCATGATGCGCCTTGAACGATAAAGCCTCCGATTACAGGACCTAAGATAGGGCCGAAAATCATCGGTGTACTGACAATGGCCATAACTCTTCCGATGTTTTCTTGTCCGGCAGTCTTCACTAAAAGGGTAAACATAAGTGTAGTGATGATCCCTGCGCTAAATCCTTGGAGTAGACGGAAGACGATGAAGGTGGACACATCCCGGCTCATTCCTGCAGCTATCGAGATAGCTCCGAAAGCAATAACCGCGCCGATAAATATTTTCTTGCCGTTAAATTGGTTCATGAGCCATCCCGATACGGGAACAGTAATTGCGAGGGCCAAAATATAACCTGTAATGGACCATTGTATGATAGCCAAAACATACGCAATAAAAAAGCAGCCCGCTCTCATAAGAGCCGGACTGCACGCGGTTTCATGTTCCTTGTTAAACTTATTCTACTGGGTCAATCTCTAAGCCCTGCTTCTTTATTTCTGCATCCAGGTGCCTGCTGTACTTAGCTATGAAGCTAAGCATACTGTCATATTGCTCCTCGGTCACCTGCTCAAAGACGGCTTTATCCCGTTCCTGAAATTCTTTGTGAAGTTCATCATGGATGTCATATACGGCAATTCCTTGCTCCGTAAGCTTGAAATAAATTTCCTTCCTGTTGTCCGGCTTCTGATAGCTTTCAATTAGCCCCTTCTCGATCAGCTTCTTCGTTAATTTACTGATGGCACCCTTGGTCATATAAAAGGACTCGGCAAGCTTCGTCACGTTGGAGTCCGCATTCCTTCCGATATATTCGATGCAATGGACTTCAGAAGGCTTATAATCCTTAAGAATATCTTCCATCTTGATTTTATTCAGCCAGCGCATCTTGTTGAATAAGTCCCTGAATTCCGTCATGACCTGGTCTTGTTTATTCACGGCCTGTCCTCCCACCCGCTTGGAACGTTCATTAGTATATATTATACCCGATCCAAGCGGGTGGAAAGAATGTACACCGCTCGGGTAAACAGATCTGGTCAAACGCATTATAAGTGCAGAGAGTGCTATGCTTATTTAAAAAAGATAAGAGGTGCACTGTGACGATTGCCAAAGCAGGAAAATTCATTCTTATTAACGTTATCCTGCTCGTTATGATCTTTGCTTTGCAGAGTTTGTATAACTTCCTTACCTATGATCTGAGCGGCCCCATGACATGGGTGCTGAATCAATCCGGGTCCTTAAATGCCAATGGGGATTTTATTCGGACCATTTCCTGGTATCTCTTGCAAATCGCGGTTACCTGCCTGCTCATCCGGTTCATCCTGCACCAAGGGTTACGAGAAGCCGGGTTTAACACGTGGAATGTGCAGCTTAGCAGGAAATACATCCGATATTTTGTGGTGCTGTTCCCATTCATTGTGGCGGCATGCTTAATGCTCATTTATTTCACCCTCGGTCCAGACGCCATCATAGGGCAATATGCCGGCCGGGATGCTGTTTATGCTGTTAAGGACATCGCGGTGTATGGCACATTGCCGGGCTTAGGCGAAGAGCCGTTCTTCCGGATATTCGTCATTCAATTCTTGTTGATGTATGGATTCAATAAGCGCCCTTCACTGGATTCAAAAGCGATACATACGATTATCCTGTTGTCGGCAGTTTATTTCATGCTTGGGCACATCCATATCGGGTGGTCTCCCTTGTCCCTGCGGTATAATGTCATTCAACTGATCACAGCCTTTGTGCTGGGTATCTTCTATGCCGTCACCTATTTGCGTACCCGAAGCATTCTGGCCGCTGTGGTCTGCCACAGCTACTCCGACTTCGTGATCTTCCTGATGGGGTATCTTGTGTATTTCTATCATCAGTAGCCGCCCAAACGGAAAGGGGATAAGTTCATGACTGTATCCATACCAGCCCTCGTATTCACCGTCTTGATCCTGCTAACCATTATGTTTCAAGCCGCCTTGGCACTCGGCGCTCCGTGGGGAGCCTGTGCCATGGGCGGGAAGTACCCCGGGAAATTTCCGGCGCCGCTGCGGTGGGCATGTCTGGTGCAGATCGCAATATTAGCGCTGCTTGCGCTTATTGTGTTGAGTAAAGCAGAGATGCTTCTGCCTGGGTGGCGCGGAACTGCGGATTGGGCGATCTGGGTTGTGGTCGGATTTGGTGCGCTCTCTACGTTCTTGAATCTGATTACGCGAAGCGTATGGGAGCGGAGAATCTGGGCGCCGGTAGCTGCGCTGATCCTGATTACCAGTCTGATGGTGGCTGTTGCGTAGGCTGTTCTGCCGAGCCACTGAGGCAGATATTTCTGAAAGGATAAAGACAATCAGGAAAGAAGGCGAACCATGAAGCGGGGTATAACGTTTAAGCTTCCCCATCAGGATGGCCATTTTCTGGCGGACATGCTGAAGCCGGTGGATGTGGCTGCATACCATTGGTACAACGGTGGAGAGGAAGCCTATTACGTGGAACGTAAGGATAACGAGGACCATTCCCTTTTCCCGGAGCAGGTCTTTGGGATGGATGGGGCTGAGCTGAAGGAGATTATCGGGAATAACGATTATTATGCTTTCTTTGTCGATCTCAAAGCTTTTCCGAAGGATAAAGAAGTCGTCGATGTGCGGACTTACGAGGAGTACATGGACAGTGACTGCCTGCTTGTGCTTTTATTAGCCGACAGTGAGTACGTTACAATCTATTGTAAGGATCAAGCGAAGCTGAAAGCCTTATATGACAATGCGATCTCTCAAGGCTATAACAAGGTTGAGTACGTTACCGACGATAATGATGCCAGAACAGGGTTGTCTGTGTGGTAGGTAGAGTCTTTTTTGGAAAAGTTGTTAAAAGGCAGTCCTGAGGTGGAAACATGCATCCTGGACTGCCTTCAATTTATTGAACTAGACGCTTCCGATATAGTCCGAGAGATTCTCCAGACTCGACCTCAAGCCTTCGTCATGATCTTCCTTCCGGATCCCTTCAGGCACATTCTCACACAAGATGGTAACAGCAGTGCCCTCCGCAACGGCTGCTAACGACCAGGTCATCGTCATCTCTCCCGCATATGCAGGGTCATCAGACTCGAATTCAATCAGCTGTACCACCCGTTGATCCGGGGAGAATTCCAGGAATTTGCCCTCGACAACATCCGTATCCTCCGTGGTCTTACCCTGCGTTGAAGCGTCCATTTCCAGATAGGTCAGAGCCATCCGATAAAATCCTCCAACCCGGGCGTCGAACTCCAGCATCTCGCCTTTCATTCCCTTGGGTGGAAGCCACACAGCCAGAGCTGCAGGGTCCACGAGGGCCTTGTAAATTTGTTGCGGGGTGGCCTGGATGATCCGTGTAGCCTTGTCGGTTCTTTTCTTTCCGGGGGTGTTTGTCATGGAATGAACCTCCTTTATAAGTAAGCATAGCCAAGTATAGAACAAGAGTAAATCCATCTTGACCCTGACGTATAGGGGAGGCTTTATACTGAGCAGGGAGGGATGTATTGTGATTCCATTGGCAAGAAATCAGTCAGCAGGGCGTTCGCACAGGGGCGCTATCGCTATTCTGGGCTGGCTGAGCATGACATTGGGGTTATTTGCGGCTTCGGCTATCGGACAGTGGGTACGGACAGCGGGCGGAACGGAAGAATCCGTGCGTATCCTCCAGGCCCTGGTTACAGGCTCGACAATTGTACCGGTGGTTTACTTGACTCAGCTCCGCTTTGGTGTCAGGCTGAACTTATTGCCGGTATCGACGGGAAGCTTGGTCCACTTGTTGTGCGGTTTCGGGCTGCCACTGGCTATGACCGGTGCAGGATTCTTGATTGCCGCCTCTAAGGATTGGATAACAATTACAGGTTGGCATTGGACACCGGAGCTGATCTCGGCAGTGCTAATGAATCTGTTCATAGCCCTGCTGTATGAAGCGTTGCCGGAGGAGCTCACGCTTAGGGGACTGGTTTACAGCGGCTTACGGCTAAGGCTGCCTGCTGTGCTCGCTTATTTCGGGCAAATGATTCTGTTTGTGCTCGTACCGTTGACTGTACTGTTCTTGCAGAAGTTAACGGGGATGCCCGCCGGTAATACGTTTACGGCAGACTATGTCATACTTCTGCTCGGCTTCGGTCTGACCCTGCAGCTATGGCGCAGTTTGACCGGATCGTTATGGGCTTCTGTAGGCTTTCATTTAGCCTATCTGACCCTCTCCCGATTTGTGGTGCTTCCACGCGGCTATGCGGCTCTGACTTATACGGAGCAGGAGGCGGGAACAGGCGGGCTGTTTATTTTATTTGGTATGACTGTACTGGGTTCGGCGGGTGTACTGATTGTGCTCCTGCTCGGAACAAGGTTGCTTCTAGGCCGGAGAGGAAAAGAGGCGGATTAAATGTACACAGTGGGCCAGTTGGCCAAGCAGACCGGAGTCTCTGTCCGTACACTGCATTATTATGAGAAGCTCGGGCTTCTGCACCCCTCACGGGGAGAGAGCGGCTATCGTCTATATGCAGACAGCAGCATCATCCGGCTGCAGCAGATTACGGTTCTTAAGAAGATGCGCTTCACCTTAAGTGAAATCGCTGAAATGATTAGCCAGTCCGGCGGCGAAGCCGGAAGCCCCGCTGAAGTCTGGGAGCGGTCCTTGGAGCAGCAAGTAGCCATCGTCCGACAGCAGCAAAAAAACCTGCAAACGGTAGAGCATCTGCTCCGCTCGGCACAATACGCCATCAGGGCAACAGGGCAAGTAAATACTGCGGAGCTGATGGGCTTCATCCGTAAGCTGGAGCAGTTTCCGGCACCGGATACCGGCAGGCTGGAACGTTATTTCAACGCAGACGAGCGGGCGGAGCTGCCGATCAATGATTTTGACAATCCACTGGTGATGGAGTGGGCAGACCTTCTGCGTGACATTGAGCAGCAGCGGCAAGAACCGCCCGATTCTGCAGCTTCGCAGCAGCTGGCGGCCCGTATTGTACAGTATGAACTACAGCTGTTTAAAGGCAATGAGGAACTGGCGGACAAATTCTGGAGCTACATCACCCCTCAAGAAGGACAAGATACCGTTATATATGGAATGACTACAGAGGTTATGGATTATATCGAGGAGATTCTGGGGATTTATTATCGTAGTGAAAGTAATGGGGATACTATATCCTCTCGTTTCCGCAAGTAAAATCAAGCCAGAAAATTTCCATTCCTCTATATTGATTATAGAGTGGTTGAAACGGGGTGAACGGACGAATGTACGAGTGGCACAAGCAAATCCAAATCATCGTAGATGAAATTGACGAGTGTATCAAGCATCGCAACGGGGAAGCAATAACGCTGCGGGTTCTATCCCGCAAGTTAGGGTATTCCGAATTCCATACTACGCGAAAATTCAAGGAAATATCGGGTATGCAATTCAGGAATTATCTGCGGCACCGGAGATTAGCCTTTGCACTGAAAGAGGTTCGGGATAGTGAAAAAAGCATGCTGAATATTGCCTTTGATTATGGGTTCTCATCCCATGAGGCGTTCACCAGAGCTTTCAAGGGAACCTATGGCGTGACGCCAAGTGAATACCGGAAGAATCCGCTGCCCATCGTCCTTCGTACCAAAATCAATCCGTTCGACCGCTACTTCTTCGGATTCGGGGAGATTGGTATGATAAAATCTACAGAGGATGTTAAAGTTTATTTTGTAACCATTCCCGCACACAAATTTCTGCACATTAAGAACTATGAGAGTAACGGATATTGGGATTTCTGGCAAAAACAAAGCCTTATTCCCGGGCAGGACTGCGAAACCATCTGTGGCTTACTCGACAGCATCACTGGCAAATTGGATGATGATGGCGGAAACGAATCGAACGCCGGCAGCGGTCAGATCATGGCGTACATTAATGACCCGGACGGCAGACTCTGCGATTGGGGGATTCCGCGCACAGAGTGTTATGGTGCACGACTTCCTTCTGAGTATCAAGGCGAAGTGCCACCTCAAATGCTTATGATAGATGTTCCCGAAGCCGAGTATATCGTTTTCGAGCACGGGCCATTCGATTATGAGCAGGAGAATCGCAGTGTGGAGGACAAGATGGAGCAGACCATGGCGGCTTTTGATTTTGCCGGTACCGGTTACTGCTTTGATGCTTCCCCCGGCAGAATCATTTATTTCTATCATAATCCGGAGCGGTTCTGGAAATACATCAGGCCAGTGCGCAAGTCATAAGCATGAATAAGCACCCGCCCTATGCGGCAGGTGCTTGATTACATAGGCAGGCCAATCTCATAGGCAAAGGGAGATGTGCACTTGAAGAGGAAATATGGAGACCGTTCAGACTGGAATCGTGTACTGGAAAGAGAATATGCCCAGTCATACCTAGAAACGGATCTTTTTAAAGGCTACGTATCACTTCTGAAGATAGCCAAAGTGAAAGAGCCATTGTACGTAAAATACTTTGACCAAAATATTTGCCTTGTAAATGACGGGTACATATGGCTTCAACAATTCCCTTTGGGTAAGCAGCATTCAGTGACTACCATGTTTGACGAGAGAGGGCAGATTGTGCAGTGGTATATTGATATCTGTTCTATGAATGGTGTGAGTGAGGATAACGTGCCTTGGATGGACGATTTGTACTTAGACATTGTTGTGTTGCCATCAGGAGAAGTCATCCAGAAGGATTCGGAAGAACTCGATGAAGCCTTGCTTCATGGCACCATTGACCAATTTCTATATAACCTCGCAAGACAAGAGGTGAATTTGATTAATTCCCTTATCAAAGACGGAAGCTTCACCTTGCTGCAACTTTCAGAGGAACATAAAGATATGCTTTTACAAAAGATTCAAAAGTAAGCCTGAGAGAGCTGTTTGGGGAAAATAAGACCAGACAACTATATAAGCTGGCCTGGATATAGAACAAGCTCTGTGGGGTAGCCACTAGAGCTTGTTTTTGTTGTGAGGGTGTTATCCTTTTGTGCCGGGATAGCGCTTGGGGGTGTCCGTCTGACCCAGAAGGTAGTCGATGCTCACATGGTGGAAATCAGCCAGAGTGATTAGCACAGCGCTCGGCACATCTAAGTTCCCATTCTCATAACGGGAATAGGTAGTCTGACTGATATGTAATAATTCAGCCATTTGCTGCTGTGTCAGGTCTTTGTCTTCGCGCAGATTGCGGATTCTTGAGTACATGTCATCACCTGTGACAAGTTTACCTCGGGTAGAGATCTATATACTAGTGATCTTTTCGCTAAAAGAACACCTTCTGCAGTTGGATAAGGTATGCTACAGCTTGGGGCTGTTTGTAGAACTGAGCATCGCCATGTTAGGAGGGGAATCATGAGCAGAGTTTTGGAAGACATATTTTATGGAAATCTTAGACCTAACGAGAATATACATCCGAAACATTCCGAATACCAGGAGCTTAATCGCAAAATTTCATCTTTAATTGAGAACTATCACAAGAGGCTACCGCCGCATGAATATGATGAGCTTGAACAGCTACTTGATTTAATGGGCCAGACGACCTCCATGTATTCTGCTGCCGCGTATACGGAAGGTTTCCGGCTGGGGGTGAGGATAATGATCGAGGTAATGGGGGCGGGGGAGAAGGAGGAGTCAGCTTCAAGGTGGAATTTATTTTGAAATCCAATAAGTTTTAATAGATAGAAGGTGAATTTATGGACAGTATCTCTGCTCAGCGCCACATGTATTATTTGCATAGTATTATTATTATGTGGGAAGCCTATGATGGATAAACATAATAACTTTTTTAGAACAGGAGCGGGAATGCGCTGCGCTCTGGTTTTTTCATTAGAGAATATTTCTCTATTAATCATCAAACCGAACGAGGTCGCCCATAAGCTGAAGAGATTGACATGTTGATAGGTGGAGATATTCACCCGTCTGCTTTGCTAGGTACAGCCACAATCCACAAAAAATTCGCCAACTTAAAGGGGCTTACCATGAAACGGTCAATGAGCGACAAAAACAACGTGTTAAGAAGGGGAACTATCACGTTCAATACGTCTCCATTGGCTTGCTTTGTTAATTTCCACCTTTTATTGACTTCGTAATAAAACTTACGCTGACAGATAATATTGTGAAAATAACCACCCAAATGAAAAAGGACTTATTAAAGACGGTAAAAGTTAGTGCTGTGAAAACAATAAGGGTTAATAACGGCATTACGAACCATTTTTTAATCAAAATAAAACCAACTATTGAAGTGACCACAACGATTACTGGACAGATTAAAAAAATTAAAAGAAATTCCAACATTGTTACCCCCTTTATACTTTCTATCATTATATACTTTTCCCTGTAAGTTCACGCTATCACTTTTTTATTGGTGGCTCTATATAAAGAGCAGATTTATTTGCATGATAAATTCGGGATGACTTTACCAAAGGATACCTAAGTTATATTCAAAGGTCATACGGGGCAATGGGAGGTGGCTTTAAGTTACATATTTATAAGCCCCATTCTGAGATTATGAAAAACATAATTACAGGAACTGATGTATATGATTTCAGCTATAATAATGTGGTCATTGGAATTCTGAATAGAGAAGATAAGATATATTCATAAGACATGTGAAATAGCACACTCCTGTGGAGTGAATGAAGCTTCTGCCAATAGTTTGGCAGGAGCTTTTTATATCGCGGGAAAAAATTAATAACCCATTGACATTGGACTTTACTCCAATGTTATTGTAAATGCATGGAAAAACAATACTCGATCAAAGAGGCTTCACAGCTGCTTGGTATTCCGAAGGATACGCTTCGGTACTATGACCGTATTGGAATCGTATCGCCGTCCCGGGAACATAATGCGTACCGCAGGTACTCGAAGGCTGATCTCGTCGAATTGATGAATGTCCAAATCATGCAGTACGCGGATTTTTCGCTCGAAGAAATCAAAGGGAGGTTTCAGTTTCACAGAATGCAGAGTGTAGACCCCGCTTATCTACAGGAGGTCGCTGAATTTCTTGATGCCAAACAAGCAGAAACGCGCAGGAAAATTGCCCATCTTGAAAAGGTCAGCCAGTTGCTCGGCGTAGCCGCTGAAACGCTAAGAGACTTTAATCCGGAAAGTGACCAGCGGCTGGCCGGACTCGTTCGGGAGATTTACCGGGATCTTCATCAGCATGAGCCTGAAATTATTAAGGAGGATTGTGATGGACATCAAAATTAACAATTATTATTACCTGATGGCTGGCGTGCTTGCGATATTGTTTGCCGTAACGCACGCTTGGAACGGGAAATCCGTTGTACTGCCGGTGCTTGCTGTAACTGATATACACCTGGACATACAGATCATATTCAGATATGTCTGGCACATTATCACCGGAGAGAATCTGGTCTTCGGTATTATATTCATGATCCTGTCATTTCAAAGGGAGCAATCGAAGCCCCGGTCTGCTGCATGGACGATTGTGACACTTCTGCTTATCCGTCTGATGGTCATTCTCGGCGTTACGGCATATTATGATGCTTCGGCACTTGCGGATACGTTGATAGATTCGATTGCCATCCTAATCTATGTTGCTATCATCCTGCTGGGCATAAGAGGCCGGAGACCAATGGCCACTAACGAGTAGGGAAGTGTGAAGTGTTAAATTGCATTTCACTAACAGTGATCTGCTCAGAATTAACAGGGTATGCTTCTCCTAATTGTCATCAGATTCTCAAACTATCTTATACTATATTTTCCATAAATATGTTATTCTGATGGTAACAAACGGATAATTCCTTTTGTGGATTAGAACATGCGGAAAGGAGGGCATTCGGCTCTTCATACAACATATATTTTGATTTTTTGTAACCGTTTTCTTTCTGTGCAATCACAATATTAACGGAGGTTTTGACATGCTGGCTAAATTGAAAAAATACGGAGTTTACAGTCTGGCGCTTGTGCTGCTGGCTTCGGTAGCCTTGACTGGTTGGGGTGCCCGGGCATCTGCGGCGACACCGATTACATCGGATTTCAGATCCCTTACGGCTACGCAAATTGTCGGCGAAATGGGCTCCGGTTGGAATTTAGGCAATCAGCTGGAGGCATCCATCAATGGTACACCGAGCGAGACGGCTTGGGGCAATCCCGTTATCACTGCAGAGCTGATCAAGAAGGTGAAGGCAGCAGGCTTCAAAACCATTCGTATCCCCGTCTCCTACTTGAATCTTATTGGAAGCGCTCCCTCTTATACGATTAATTCAGCATGGCTGGATCGTGTGAAGACGGTAGTAGACTATGCCTACAACGAAGGCCTGTATGTGGTCATTAACGTTCACGGGGACGGGTACAATACCGTTCAAGGCGGCTGGCTGCTGGTGAACAGCAGCAATCAGACGGTCATCAAAGAGAAGTACAAGAAGGTATGGGAGCAAATTGCCAACAAGTTTGTGGGTTATGATGAACGGCTTATTTTTGAATCAATGAACGAGGTGTTCGACGGTACTTACGGCAATCCGAATTCGGCTTACTACGCCAACCTTAATGCGTATAACCAAATCTTCGTGGATACGGTCAGACAGACCAGCGGCAACAATAGTGCCAGATGGCTGCTGATTCCGGGCTGGAATACAAATATTGACTACACTACCGGCAATTACGGTTTCGTTCTGCCGACGGATACCTACCGGTCTTCAACCATCCCCAGCTCTGAGAAAAGAATCATGATCTCCGCGCACTACTATTCCCCTTGGGATTTCGCGGGTGAGGAATCAGGCACGATTACGCAGTGGGGGGCTTCGGCCACGAACCCATCCAAGCGGTCGTCCTGGGGACAAGAGGATTACCTGAATTCGCAGCTGCAGGCGATGTATAATAAGTTCGTCACCCAAGGCTACCCTGTAGTGATCGGTGAGTTCGGTTCCATCGACAAAACAGCCTATGATTCCACGAACAACGTGTATCGGGCAGCGTATGCAAAAGCGGTTACGGCAGCATCCAAGAAATACAAAGCCGTGCCGATCTATTGGGACAATGGCCACAACGGCCAGCATGGCTTCGCTCTGTTCAACCGCTCGAACAACACCGTGACGCAGCAAGGCATTATTAATGCGATTATGCAGGGCATGCAATAATCCTAAGATCTTTAAGAAGACGGCGGGCCTGTTAGCAGGCTGCTGCGCCGTTTTCTTTTTTATAGGCGAGAACATTATTGTTGGAAGGAGTATAATTGATTGGGAAGAAATTATTGTAAATAATGAGTGGTGCACTTTATGAAAATATAAACTATGATTTTGAGATTATAATAAGTGAGCAACACCTAAATAGAGGATTGTTTTTAGAAATGGCTGTTTTACGAATCATTAATAGATTGTCTAGTTAGAAGGAGAGGAAAAGATTGTTTGGAATTTTCCGTAAAAAGAAACCTGAGAAATGTTACCACTGTAATGGTATTGGGAAGAAAATAACTGTAAACTGTCCTCATTGTAGAGGGAAATCTTATGGTGCCTATACAAAAACCTGTAATAATTGTAAGGGAACAAAAAAGTCTAGATGCAGAAATTGTAGTGGAACCGGAAGGTATTGGGATCGCGGTGAAATATTCGGCTGTAGGGAGTGTGCCGGGCAAGGGTTTATTGCGTGTAAAAGCTGCAATGAAAGCGGTACAGTATCTGGCTATGTAGGTCGTTGCTCTCATTGCAGCGGTACCCGAAAAGGCAGATTTGAAATTAAATGCGAAAAGTGCATGGGTAGTGGATATATTTACACAAAAGAAGCTGTTATACATAATAATCGGGTTGAGTTTTTTATTGAGTTGAAGAATTCTAAGACATTGGGAATTATAGCTCTGGTAATAGCTATTTACTTCCTTTTAAGACAATGAATCTTGGTTTTGACTTGAGGATTCGTATACAAAGTACGTCGATTCATAATAATCAATACCGTCCGCTGTAATATGAATGGCGAGCAAATCCTCACCTACTGATGACACGTCAATCAGCTTCTTGCCCAGCAAATAATGAACAGCCTTATGGCGTTCGTTGTCTGTGAATATTTGAGCTTTTGTTCCTACCAAGCCTTCGCGTCTTCCACTTGAAAAAGCTTCGGGACCTCCGGAGAAATAAAGGTCGTAGAGTTCCGCTAATATTTGCAGCCGGAGATTTTTTCTCGCGATTATTTGTTGAATGTTGGCCATAGTATCCTCCTTAGTAGACGGTTGCACCGTAACCCATTGTAATAATGGTTCCGGTTCGTCAAGTATAGTAGGTGAATCGTTCTCTTGTACAGTAATGGCTGGTCAAATATACAGTATACATAGAGACTGAATTGAGGGATTTGAATGAGAAATAAAAAGTGGATTACTCTTGCAGTAGTCCTCTCGCTGATTATAATGGTGGCTCTATATGTCGGCTACCCAAAGAATAGTAAAGAGCTCGATTATTTTCACGACGAGTTTGGTTTGCAATTACCGAAAGACACTAAAGTATTGTTCAGCCAAAAATCATATGGGGCCATGGGAGACGGGTACCGGCTGTATGTATATCAGATCCCTGCTGAGTCAATGAAGGATTCCATAGGAAAGGAAGCATTAACGAATTGGTTTGAGCTTCCGCTACCTTCAGATTACGTGGCTACACTCTCACAGAAAATCGGGGGTATTACTGATGAAGAAACAGCGAGTCTCGTACCTCTTGCCGCAAACAAGGGATATTACACCATTCGAAACAATCAAACCAACGCTTTGATCACGGGAACGGATGTATTTGATTTCAGCTATAATAATGTGCTCATTGGAATTCTGAGTGCGGAAGATCATAAGGTTTATTTGTTATCGTATGACATGTGAGTGGTACAACACGCCATAACTCTGTGGAATGGTATCCTTGAATATCTCAGTTTAGATTAATGAAAAATAAAAAGTCACTTCGTAGAAGTGACTTGGTCGAGATATTATGTATTGTCATTGTTACTGGTAGGCTCTATGTCTTCCGGTAGTATAATATATATTTCTAATATTGCTGAGTTGACCTTGAATAGTATTAATATTGTTTACTAATTTATGGTCAACCGTTAAAAAACTAATTCCATACAAATGAGCAAGGGATGCATTGACTGCATCCGCAGCTCCAAGATTGTTAGTAATTTCAATTTGCTTTAATACGCTGTCTTTATCCCCATCTAAGATATTAAGAACTCCTTGTTGAATTAAGTCATAAATTCCCCTCATTATCGTATCTCTTGTAGCAATTTTGTCAGACTGATTGAACTTGCTGGCTTCAGTAGGAAAAGCCTTTAAAAATTGATCTAGAGGATTTTGGGCGAGATTCGAGATCTCATTAACGATAGTTGGATTTACAAACAAAAAAAGAACGTCTTCGTTTCCGAACACGTAAGTGTCAAAGAGATCTCTGATTGTATCATAGTATGCATCATACTCATTATAATAGGCATAAAGTACGCCAGTATCAATTAAAATACTTTCTTCGTTTTCGAATCCCTTAAAATGATTGTTGAAATTAATTAGATTCATATTTCCACCAATCCTTGACCTTATTCATATCAATTTTTGATGTTGCACTTCCCATGTGTTTTTTAAGTATTTCTTTTTTACTTTTGGTTAATGCGGAGTATTTAGACGTATCTAATTTTTTAATAGCTGTCTGCATATTCTTTTCCTCCTCGGATTGCTCTCGATTCATTAGCTCACACCTCCAATTTCCAAACGGATAATTGATAAGTATGTCCGATGAAACAGAAATTATGCTTTAATCTTGTCAAGAGATTCATGAAGATCGCTGTGAGCGACTCTGACGTGAATTTAGTATACCATCACAGTTCCGAAATTGGTAGAATTTTCTTGACCATTGCTATTCATTTACCATATATAGGTCACAGTTGAATCCTTAACTCTGAGAATTTCTATTCGTCGTGTTAATCAATTAAGAAAAATACTTTTATCAGTTATCTCGGAGTAAAATACAAAGAGAAGGAAATTTATGTTAGAAGGAGGGTTTAGCCTATGGAACAAAAGAAAATTGGAGCAAGCGATTATCTGGCATTAGGCTTGTATGCTTTTGCAGGATTCGGCTTTGAGGTTGTACTGTCCATGCTTTTGCCTTCGATACTCGGTGTTGGAAGCTCTGAGTATACGCTCATCCATCATTGTATACATTGGGTGCTTACATGCATTTTGTGGGGGAGTATGGCACTATTTTTAATAAGGCTTTCAAGGAAAAAGTACGCCTTTGATATTATGAAGTTAAACGAAGCGCCGGACTCCAAGGGATGGTTACTTGCGGTTGTGACTTCCGTTGCAGCTATTGCAGTTACCACTATTGTATGGGGTGGATTTAAGCCGGTTCAAGAATACAAGGGCATTATTGAATCCGTTGTTCAAAATATCTATTACTTGTTCGAAGCGGCCTTGATTCTGCTGACGATTGCTTTTGGGCAAAAATTTGGTGAAACGCTTTTAAAAAGAGGGAGTTTGCCGTACGGAGGAATTTTTCTAGCGCTCACCTGGGGACTCATACATATTTTGCTCCAAGGCAGTCTAACGGGTGTTTATGCTTTCTTCATGTCTATTCTTTATGGCACTGTATACATATTGTTAAACAAGAATACCCGATATTCATATCTGATGATCGCAATTATATTTATTTTATAAGCAATAACTGCGAATTATATTAAGCGGGGTGAGTAGCATAGCGAATTTAAGAAATGAGATAGCAGAAGCAATTGGAATTCTATCTCCTAGTACCACAACTCCTATTGAGCATAGAATACTGGATTCCACCAAGGAAGATGGATATACAAGACACTTAATCGAGTATAATTCTTCCGGAGACCAGGTCACTGCTTTTCTTTTGCTGCCGGAAATCCTTGATAACAATCCAGCTATTCTCATCCATCACCAGCACAACAGGGAGCATCATTTAGGAAAGAGCGAGGTTTGCGGTTTAGCCGGGAATCCTTTACAGGCTTTTGGCCCTGAACTGGCGAGAAAGGGATTTGTTGTGTTGGCTCCTGACTCCATATGCTTTGAGGACAGACGTAAACATGCACATGGAATAGAACCTCTTCCGGATAGCGGTGACTTTTGGCAGCATTATAATGAAATGTGCTATCGTATACTGAATGGCGATTATCTGATGAAAAAAGTGCTGAATGATGCTATGAATTGGATAACGTTACTTTCGAATCTGACTTATGTTGACAATCAAAGAATTGGCACACTTGGACATTCATATGGTGGCAATACGGTTTTATTTCTTTCTGCGTTAGATGAACGAATCGGTTATAGCTGTGCAAGCGGCAGTGCTTGTACTTATGAGAACCGCATGCTACACAATGTGGGGATTGAAATGGCGAGCGTAATTCCACACTTCCACAGCAAATACGATATCTATGATTTAGTATCTTGTATTGCACCAAGACGGCTGCTTATTGTGTCTGCGGATGAGGATAAATACTCAAGAGATGCCCCAACTATCGTTGAAAAAGCCAGCCCAGCCTATTCAGAACTGGAAGCTTTACATCATCTGCATCACAAGAGGTATCAAGGGGGACATGGATTGACAGAAGAAAGATTCGATTACATTATAGAGTGGCTTGATTCCAATGCGAAGCATTGTGAAGAATAAGCATTTTCTACATATTGAAAGTAAATAAATTCTGAACCGAGGCCTCACTACATTCTGTGAGGTTTCTTTGTTTTTCGAAAAATTCCAAATTGGTTAAACTAACCCTAGACAATACTTTACCCAAATCAGCCGAAATGAGGGGATGCCCCATGACAACCCACAAAGTACCCAATAGATTAGCCAACGAAAAATCACCTTACCTGCTACAGCACGCCCACAACCCAGTGGATTGGTATCCTTGGGGGGAGGAGGCTTTTGCTAAGGCGCAGGCGGAGAACAAGCCGATCTTTCTGTCAGTTGGATATAGCACTTGCCATTGGTGCCACGTAATGGAACGCGAATCCTTCGAGGACGAAGAAGTGGCGCAGCTGCTTAACAATCATTATGTAGCGATCAAGGTCGACCGCGAGGAGCGACCGGATATTGATGCGCTCTATATGTCGGTGTGCCAGGCGCTGACCGGAAGCGGCGGGTGGCCGCTGACGGTGTTGCTGACGCCGGAGAAGAAGCCGTTTTATGCGGGGACGTATTTTCCGAAGCGGAAAATGTTCGGGCGGATCGGGCTGATGGAGGTGCTGGAGCAGATCCGCAGTAAATGGGAGCAGGACGGTGAAGCACTGATCCAGTACGGGAATGAGCTGATGCAGGAGCTGCAGGCGTTTGAACGTAAGAATGTGGCGAATGCAGGCGGCGACGGCAGCGGAATTCCCGGCGAAGAGCTGCTCCATGAGGCGTACAAGCTGTACCAGCGGCAGTTCGACGAGGAATACGGCGGCTTCGGCCAGGCGCCGAAGTTCCCGACGCCGCATAATCTTTCGTTCCTGCTGGCGTACAGTCAGGCCTACAAGCAGCCGGAGGCGCTGCGGATGGTGGAGAAGACGCTGGAGTCGATGTACCGGGGCGGGATGTACGACCATATCGGCTTCGGGTTCTCCCGGTATTCGACGGACCGTGAATGGCTGGTGCCGCATTTCGAGAAGATGCTGTACGATAACGCGCTGCTGGCCATCGCTTATCTGGAAGCGTATCAGCTTACCGGAAAAGCGCTCTACGCCGACATTGCGGAGCAAATCTTTACGTACGTGAAGCGCGATATGACCTCGCCGGAAGGCGCATTCTACTCGGCGGAGGATGCCGACTCGGAAGGCATCGAAGGGAAGTTCTATGTCTTCACGCGAGACGAGATTGAGGAAGCGCTGGGCCTGGAAGACATGCACTCTTATTGTAATGTCTACGGCATTACGCCGGAGGGCAATTTCGAGGGAGCAAACATCCCGAACCTGCTGCGCGGATTGCCGGAGGAGCAGGCGGAGCTGAAGGAGCTGAACCCGCTTGGCCTGAAGACGCGCACCGACGAGTGGCGCGAGAAGCTGTTCGCGTACCGGGAGCAGCGGATTCATCCGGCCAAGGATGATAAGGTGCTTACCTCCTGGAACGGCCTGATGATCGCGGCGCTGGCGAAGGGTGCCAAAGCGCTGCAAAAGCCTGAGTACGCCCAAGCCGCAGCCGCTGCGGCGGACTTCATCTGGACGACCCTGCGGCGGGAAGACGGGCGGCTGCTGGCCCGCTACCGTGACGGCGAGGCCGCCATTCCGGCATATGTCGACGACTATGCCTTCCTGCTCTGGGGATTGACCGAGCTGTATGAAGCGACGGGTCAAGCCGTGCATCTGGAGCGGGCCATTGCGCTCAAGGATGGGTTGCTTGCGCTGTTCGCCGACAAGGAAGGCGGCGGCTTCTTCTTCACCGGCCATGACGGGGAAGAGCTGCCGATCCGCTCCAAGGAGCTGTATGACGGAGCTATCCCGTCCGGCAACTCTGTAGCGGCTAGACAGCTGTGGAAGCTGTCGGTCATTACGCAGGATGCGGAGCTGAAGGCCATTGCCGAGCGGACGGCGCAAATGCTGGCAGCCGCGGCGGCGGAGTATCCGCCGGGCTACTCCATGTATTTGCAGGCGCATCTGGCGCTGGTCTCCGGCGGCCGCGAGTGGGTGCTGAGTGGCAAGCGCGGCGATGCCGTGCTGCACGGCATGCTCTCCCAGGTGCAGCGGGCGTACCAGCCTGATGCGGCGCTGATCGTCAACTGGACGGATGCCGAGGACGGCGGGGTGCAGAAGCTGTTGCCGCATCTGGCCGACAAGCCGGCGGTGGACGGGCAGGCCACGGTGTACGAATGCCGCAACTTCGCCTGCCGCCAGCCGCTGACGAATCCGGAAGCGCTGAAGGAGCTGCTGGTGCGGGACTGAGGGGTATGCGAAGGTGGCGGAAGTGAGCAGGGATTGCGGTATGCTCTATAGCAAGAGCATGCCGCAAATAATTAGAACATGAAGTGTTGTTACTATGCCAGGTAAAGCCGGACAAAGACAGGCAAAGCCGGCCAGAAATCTACACATGCTCCTTACTCGCTGCCAAGTCACACATATAAAGTTCAAACGTACCGTTCAAACTAGTGCAATGACCAATTCAAATCTAAGGATGATATGCGCAGGCATCTCCAGTTCTTATCGCAACATAGACGGTGCATAGCTACAAGTGGATGCGGTCAAAGCACTAGTTCGATTTTCGCACACTAATTTTGCCGTTTTGACGGATTTTAGCGATCTAATTCGATTATCGCCACTTAATTTGGACGATATGGGCGTAATCTTCATTTTTCGTCCATATTAAGTGGCGATTTTCCAATTAGATTGGAGATTATCTCCATTCGTGTGGAATTAGGTGGCGAATTTCCAACTAATCCAGCTACGGTTAAGCGGTTATGCGGACAGAGGAGTCTAACGGAACTAGTGGAGACAAGGAGCAGGATAAGAGAGCGTGTGGGAACATGTAGGAGCAAATGATGTTATTGGGTAAAATATAGGATCGCGTACAAGAAAATAGGCGCATTAGCCGCATAGAGCCCGATAGAGTGGAATATTGGCGCCTAGAGAACCATAAGAGTCGGATAGAGGAGCACAGCCTACAAGCTGCTGCTCCTTTTGTCATTCCATAAAGCCTTATATAGCCCCAAATTGCAGGCCAGTTCCATTCTCTGCCTCCTCACAGCAAGCTCTTCCCCGCGTAGAATAGCAATAAGGTCTGCGAAATTTGCAGACTTTTGTCATTCTCCCATAAATCATACTTGACTAGGTGGGATTATGGGATTATTATATGAAAAAAAGCTAGGGAAACTGAGATTTTCAGAAACGAAATGCTAGGACTTGGTTGTAGTTACATAGATTCGCCAACGTATATTCATAATTGTATACAATTATACAAATATATCGCCGACACGCCACCATGCGATGAGGGGAAGTAGAGGAATGATGAACCGGTCACGGAGATTGTCCAAGGATAATACTTACTACGAATTAAAGCAAAAGATTATAGACAGTGAATTAGAGCCGAATCAGCCGGTCAATGAAGAGAAGCTGTCGGCGCTGCTTGGGGTTAGCCGTACTCCGCTGCGGGAAGCGATTCAGCGGCTGGAGAATGAGGATTTTCTGGTCCGGCAGCCGAACGGAAGGCTCAGGGTTGCTTCGGTAACTGCCAGAGAGGTGGAAGAGATTTTTCAAATCCGCAGCATGCTTGAAGGATACGTTGCCAGAAGCGCCGCGAGGAACGCGACGGAGCAGGATATCCAGAAGCTCACCCGGATGATGGATCAGATTAAGCATTCCTTCCAGCATGGGGAGAATCAGAATTTTGTGACCTACGGCTTTGAATTCCATGATTACTTGTCGGAAATAAGCGGACTTCAGACCTTCGAGAAGGTATTGAACCAGTTAAGAGATCATTCGCTCCGCTACTGCCGGTACGTCTCCTTGCACGGGGATTGGAACACACAGGCGGATGAAGAGCATAATTTCATTTTGCAGATGATTATCGACAAGAATGAAGACGGTGCAGAGAAGGCCATGCGGGATCATATCCTTAGCAGTCTGGCTACGGCCCTGGAGCAGATCAAGGAAATGGAACCTGCCGATTCATAATAAATTGAAGACATAATGAATGGAAGACATATAGAAGGGAAGTGTCTGGCCATGGCACCGAAACTGGAGACGGACTTAGCCAATCAATTAATCGATGTACGCAGAAACCTTCACCGGGAGCCGGAGCTGAGCTATGAAGAGTTCCGGACGACGGCGAAGCTGCGGGAATGGTTGACCGAAGCTGAAATACGTATACTCGACCTCCCTTTAGCAACCGGACTGATCGCGGAGATTGGACATGCTGAAGGACCTGTTGTAGCGATCCGCTGCGATATTGATGCCCTGCCGATTGAAGAGCAGACGGGATTGCCGTTTGCCTCCGAGATTTCCGGTAAAATGCATGCCTGCGGCCATGACTTTCATACCGCTGTTATTCTGGGGGCGGCGCTCTTGCTGAAGGAACGCGAAAGCGAATTGCCTGGCAAGGTTCGCGTATTGTTCCAGCCGGCCGAAGAGACGGGACACGGTGCGGAAAGCGTCTTGGCTTCGGGAGGCCTTAAGGATGTAGCTGCCATTTTCGGACTGCATAATTCACCGGAGCTGCCTACAGGGACATTTGGAACGCGTTCCGGAGCTTTGACAGCAGGCGTAGACCGGTTTGAAATTACGGTAAAAGGCGTCGGCGCCCATGCGGCTACTCCCGAGAATGGGGTAGACGCTATCGTGACCGCGGCACAGATCATTACGATGCTGCAAACCGTCGTCAGCCGGCAGAGTACGGCACTGGAGCCGGTGGTGCTCAGCGTTACCCGCATCAACGGGGGCTTCACCTGGAATGTGCTGCCGGAGAAGGTTGAACTGGAAGGTACGGTACGGACTTACAATGAAGAGATCCGGCGTAGCATTCCTGAGCGAATGACCCGGATTATCGAGGGAATCGCCGCAGCAGCCGGAGCGGAGGCGGAGCTGCACTGGTATCCGGGCCCGGCGGCCACAATCAACCACGCAGAGTGGGCTGATTTTACGAAAGAGGTTGCCGCAGAGACAGGCTACGAGGTGCGGGATATTCCGCCGCAAATGGGCGGGGAGGATTTCTCGTTCTACCTGCAGCAGATTCCCGGCGCTTTTGTCAATATCGGAGCAGGGCCGGCGTATCCGCTGCATCACCCGCAGTTCGATGTCGACGAGGCGGCTATTGAACCCGCAGCCCGTTACTTTGCTTCTTTAGCCGAACGGGCGCTGGAGAAGCTGCAAGCGAAAGCGTGATTTTGTAAAACCAACAAAAAATCCTAACTTCACCATAAGAATGAGGGGATGAACATGCTTGAGATAAAGAATGTGTATAAGACATTCACACGGAAAGGCATCACGATTGAAGCCCTGAAGGGAGTCAGCCTGAAGGTAGAGAAAGGCGATATCTTCGGGGTCATCGGGTACAGCGGCGCCGGGAAGAGTACACTGATCCGTCTGGCCAATTATCTGGAAAGACCGACCGAAGGCCAGGTGTTCGTTGACGGCTTCGATTTAGGCGAATATAGCGCCAATGAATTGCGGGAAGCCAAGAAGAATATCGGGATGATTTTTCAGCATTTTAACCTGCTGGAATCTAAGAAGGTGTTCGATAACGTAGCGATCCCCCTCGTGCTGCTCAAGAAGAGCAAGGAGGAAATCCGCCAGCGGGTAACGGAACTGCTGGAGTTTGTGGGCTTAAGCGATAAGGCCGGCAGCTATCCGAGTGAATTGTCGGGCGGGCAGAAGCAGCGGGTCGGCATTGCCCGGGCGCTGGCTACGAATCCTTCCCTGCTGCTGTGCGACGAAGCGACTTCCGCGCTGGACCCGCAGACCACCCAGTCGATCCTGCAGCTGCTGAAGCGGATCAATGCGGAATACAACATTACGGTGCTGATTATTACGCATGAGATGTCTGTCATCCAGGAAATCTGCAACAAGGTGGCCGTAATGGAGGAAGGGAAGATCATCGAGCAGGGCAGCGTGCTGGAGGTATTCGGCCATCCGCGGCATCAGACGACGCAGAATTTTGTGAAGACCGTTATTCACAATGAGCTGACCGCCAGCGTACAGCAATCCATCAAAGCCGAGCATGGACGGCGGCTCGTCAAGCTTCATTTTCTCGGGGAAAGCACGACGGAGCCCGTTCTCTATGAGATGGTCCGCGCCTATGACATTAAGTTCAATATATTGTTTGCCAACACGACTGAAATTCAGGAGAAGACGCTGGTAACCATGATTCTGCAATTCAGCGGCGAAGCCGCAGAAATCGGCAAGGCATTAGAGTTCCTGGAGCAGCATGAGATTGGAATTGAGGAGGTGGATGACAATGTTTTCGACCACAGTAACCGGTGAGCAATTTATGCAGGCGATTATTGAGACCATACAAATGGTAGGGATTTCGCTGTTTGTAGGTTCACTGATCGGCATTCCCTTCGGCATCCTGCTTGTCGTTACCCGCCCAGGCGGTGTGCTGGAGAACCGGGCCGTCTACGCGATCCTTAATCCGGTCATTAACATTGTCCGGTCGCTACCGTTTATTATTCTTTTGGTAGCCATTGTTCCGTTTACGAGATTTATTGTGGGAACCTCGATTGGGACCAGCGCAGCGATCGTACCGCTGATCATCTATATCGCACCTTACATCGGACGGTTAGTGGAGAACTCGCTGCTGGAAGTAAACCCCGGAATTATGGAAGCTGCCGAGTCGATGGGTGCCACTCCGTTTCAGGTCATCCGCTACTTCTTACTGCCGGAGGCAGTAGGTTCACTGATTCTGTCGTTGACTACGGCAACGGTCGGCTTGATCGGCGCTACGGCCATGGCCGGAACGGTCGGCGGCGGCGGTGTCGGTGACTTGGCCATCGTGTATGGCTACCAGCGCTTTGACACGGTAGTCGTCATAGCCACAGTGTTAATTCTGGTCGTTCTGGTACAGGGCATTCAATCCTTGGGCAACACCTTGGCGAGAAAAATTCGCCGCTATTAGATAGAGCAAATTCAGGAGGGGGAAGCAGACAGATGAGTGCATGGACCAAGCAAGACCGATTCCAAGCGATTCTTTCCGGTGAACTGGCGGATCGTCCGATTGTCAGCGGCTGGCGCCATTTTATTGACAAGGAGCAAACGGCCGGGGATCTGGCGGACACGACGATTTCTTTTACGAACCAATATGATTGGGACTGGGTCAAAATCAACCCGAGAGCCACTTACCTGGCCGAAGCCTGGGGCAATCAGTATGATTTTGCCGATTACCAGACCGTGTTTCCGAGACAGAAGACGACAGTCATTCCGAAGGCGGAGAATCTGTGGGATCTTGAGGTGAAAAAAGCTGCCGAAACGCCATCCCTGGCCGAGCACCTGGACGCCGTCAGACGTATCCGGCAAGGACTGCCGGACACACCGCTGATCCAGACGGTATTCTCGCCGCTTACGGTGCTGCTGTTCATCGTGGGCCGTTCCGCTTATGTAACCAAGACGGTGTTCGGCATCGAGCAGCCGGTTACGCTGGAATCGCTCTTCAAGGAGCACCGGGCGGCTGCCCACCATGCGCTGCATGCGATTGCGCTGACCTTGGCAGATTATGTACAGGAGCTGAAGCAAGCAGGTTCCGACGGCTTGTTCTATGCGGTGACAGGTACAGCCCATCCAGGGCTATTTAATGAAGCTATGTTCGATGAGCTGTCCAGACCTTATGATTCGATTGTTCTGGAGGCCGCCAGCTATGGCAAGAACATCCTTCATACCTGCGGGGCTCATGCCCAGCCGGAGAAATTCAATGATTACCGGATCGACGGCATTAGCTGGGATACGGTCGCCGAAGGCAATCCGGGGCTGGAAGCCGAGCTCAAATCCACCAAGGTGGGCGGAGTGGATCATGGATTGTTTGCGGTGAATGACATCGCACAGATCCGGCAGCAGGCGGCAGACGCTTTGAAGCTGATGCAAGGCAAACCGTTTATTCTCTCGCCAAACTGCGCGATCCCGTTAAGTGTCACCGATGAGGCGTTAGAACAATTTAAAAACACAGTATTGGAATAGGAGAGGTGTACAAATGAAAAAGTTAATGCTGGTTATGCTCATTGGAGTTCTGGCGGTGCTGACCGCCTGCGGCAATAAAGAGTCCGCAAGCTCGGGGGACAAGAAGGAAATTACCGTTGGTTTCGGTGTCGGCACCTATGAGGAGCAATTCCGCCAGTCCATTCAGCCGATCCTGGAGGAGAAGGGCTACAAAGTGGATATTAAGACCTTCTCGCAAAATATGCAGGTCAACCCTGCCATGAAGGAAGGCTCCATTGACGCAAGTATTTTCCAGAGTACAGCCTATATGGAGGCCATCAATGAAGAAATCAATGCCGATATGACCGGAATTGCTTACGTGCCGGGCGCTCCGCAAGGCCTGTATTCCGTCAATCATACAACGCTGGATGATGTCAAAGACGGCACTACCGTGGCTGTTCCGAATGACCCCGTTAACCAGGAACGTGCACTCCGCATTCTTGAAGAGCTGGGCTGGATCAAGATCAAGGAAGGCGCAGGCGTAGCGGACTTCAACATCAACAGCATGGAGTCGGACAAATTTGATATTGACATCAAGGTGCTGGACCCTGCACAAATTCTCGTTTCCCTGCAGGATGTGGACTACGGCGTGGTGAATGGTAACTACATTGCCAACTCGCCGGACTGGAAGATTACCGATGCCCTCAAGATCGAGAATACGCCAATGCAGCACAGAATCATCGTGTCGGTGAACAAGAAGGACGAGAATACCCAGTGGGCCAAGGATTTGAAGGCAGCGTATGAGTCGCCGGAGTTCGAAGAATACATCACAAGCCAGGAGAAATATGACGGCTTCATTCTGCCGGAAGCATGGGACAACAACTAAGGTAAGGAAGTGGGCATAAGTGACGAAGCAACGAATTCATTTCATCGGCGGAGGACAGATGGCGGAAGCAATGATCCGCGCCTGTCTTGCCAATGGTACCTTGTCGGCTGACCAGGTCAGTGTAATGGATATTAACGAAGGACGCCTGCAGCTGTTAAATGCGAAATACGGCGTTGATACGGGAAGCTCGCAGGAGCAGGGGCTTTCTGCAGCAGACCTGATTGTCATTGCCGTGCGTCCTCAGGACGATCTGGCTCAGCTGGGACAAACCGTGCAGCAATTCGCCTCGGCGGATGCCGCTATCGTATCCATTGTGGCTGGGGTAACCATTGCTCAACTAGGCGGTTATTTTGGAGCGGAACGGGCCATTATCCGGGTCATTCCGAACACCTTGACCGACACGGGCTACGGGTACAGCGGTGTAACCCTGAACGCAAACGCAGCGCGGGAGCAAGTGGAGAGCTTCCTGCTCGGCTTCGGCAAAGTGCAGTACCTCGAAGAGTCCTACATTGATATCTTCACCGGCTTCGGTGTGGCTGGACCGAACTATATCTATTATTTCATTGAATCCTTTACGGATGCCGGCGTTCTTGCCGGACTGCCGCGTGAACAGGCGTGGCAGGTAGCGCTGGAGAACATGATGGGAGCGGTCAAAATGCTGCAGCAGACCGGCCTGCACCCGCGCCAGCTGCTGGATATCAACAATTCCCCCGGCGGCGTCGGCATGCACGGCTTGTATGAGCTGAACAACAGTGACTTCGCAGCCGGACTGCAGAGAAGTGTGCTTGCAGCGGTGAAGCGGACGACTGAGCTGGGAGTGAAGAAATAGTGGCGGAGCTAAAATGGGATCATTTAGTGCACTATGTCAATGTTCTGGATCAGCCGGTGGAACAGTTCCGTGAGCATGGCTTGATCGCTTTCCGGGGCGGCTCGCATACGAGCTGGGGGACCTATAATTCCTTAAGCTACTTCGGGTTAACATATATCGAGTTTCTGGGCATTGAGAACCTGGAGCTGGCCAAGGCCACCGAGCACAATGTCGTGGTGAGAGATGCGGTTAACGTTCTGCCGGAGCATGAGGTCTTAAGCCGGGTCGTGCTGCGCACCGATGATATCGAAGCCGTGGAAGCTTCCCTTAAGGCGGCGGGCCTGGCCCTGTCGCCGATCATCGACGGCAAGCGGCTGGACAATGAAGGCCGGTTAATCGAGTGGCGGATGATGACGATTGACGGAGATTTTCAGGGCCTCGTCTATCCGTTCATTATCCAGTGGAGCGGGACCGACCTGGAGCGGCTGCAGCGCCTGACCGAGTCAGGAGTCATTCAGCCTCATCCAGCCGGGAACACGGATATGGTGAGCGCGGTATTCCGCGTCTCCGATCCGGCAGCCGCCGCCAAGCATTGGGGAGAGCTGTTCGGATTGTCTCTTGCAGAGTCAGAGGGCAGCAGCTATTCGCTTCAGATCGGCGAGCAGTCCTTTGATTTCGTGCAGGGCGATGAGAACCAGTTCAAGCAAGTGGTTTTTGAGACGGATTCGGCTGAGCTGAAGGGGAAGACCCTGCAGATCGGTGAAGGGGAATATGTTTTTAATTAGTGAAAAAGAGCAGCACGGCAAGGAGCACAGCATTTATGCTGGGCTCCTTTTTGTTAATAAGTAAAAGGTAGGATGTGCCTCGAAGATTTTGCGTAGAGCCCGGGACTATTCCCTTCGGACAGGGTTAATTATTATCAGGATATCTTATTATTCTTTAATTTTTTAGTTTGACTGCTATATCTGTTATCATTTATATTATTTTCTGCCGGATTAACGGTGGAGCACAATCAATACACATAAGGAGGGGCTTACTCTTGAGAAGCGACAACATACATATCAGGGCTCTTACAGCCGATGATGCGCCGGCACTGCTGCAGCTGCAGCTTGAGAACCGCGACCTTTTTGAACGCTATTCGCCTACGCGCACCCCTGAATTTTATACATTGGAAGGACAGCACCAGCGTATACAGAAGCAGGCTGAAGCGAGGCAAAATGACCAGGCATACGATTTTGGGATCTTTACGAACAGTGACCAAAGGTTAATAGGGACGATCAGTCTCTTTCATGTGATGCGGGGCCCCCTTCAAAGCGCGATTATCGGTTATGACCTGGCTCAGAAGCATAATGGTAAAGGCTATACGACAGAAGCCGTTCGGCTTACCGTAGACTATGGCTTTCATCAATTGAATATACACCGAATTGAAGCTGGGGTAATGACGCATAACATCGCTTCCATCCGGGTGCTAGAGAAAAGCGGCTTCCACAGAGAAGGCATAGCCCGAAAGAATGTCCACATTAATGGAAGCTGGGAGGATCATCAGGTTCTCGCGATTCTTAACCCGCTCCATTAAATTGCTCAGTATGATTTCCCCTCTATAGGCCTTTTTTTGCGAAGACAACGGGTTAGCCGGAGACTATTCCCTATACGTCTGTTCCTTCTTCAACCGGCGGAGCGATTTACGGACAGGAAGGACGAAGCTTTGGATGATGAGGGCAAAGAGTGTACATAGTCCTCCCTCGACCAAAAGAATGGTTAAAGTAGAGTCTGCAAGACCGGTCCCCTGCCGTCCTCCGCCGTTGGAACCCGTTACTTGGTATCCGGCGGACACTATAATAATAGCGACGATGCCCAGTATAATGGTCAGCACATTGGCGAATGCGGTGATGCGCTTGAAGTGTCTGATTTTGGAGTCGACATCGGAATAGATCTCGAATGCGCCGTCCTCTGCCGGTCTGCGGTAGTACACCCATCTAATGTATGAGCCTATCACTTCAATGCCGGTTTCCTCCAGGAATTTGATGTAGGCCACACTCTCCGGATGGTCAGGAGGATGATTCAGCATTTCCAGACGGTAAATATATTTACCGGGCGTGTCTTCCTCGAACCAATATTTAATTCCCCCAACCTGCGCCAGCATCATCCCCTTGGCGGCCATTGCGTTCAGCCAGTGTTCTTCTTTCTCATGCTGTCCGATCGTAAAGAACTTGTAACAGCTGTATCTCATGGCTGACGACCTCCCATTATTCTGCTGCCATTGTCCACTAGCTCTTTAAGCCGTTCCAGCTCCGCACGTGCTGCGCTGCGTCCGCTTGCCGTGATCTCATATTCCTTCTTCCGCGAGCTGCTCTCTCCGGGCAGCGCCGTAATCCAGCCCCGTTCCACCAGCGTGCTGATCGCCCCGTACAAGGTTCCCGCCGCCAGAATCACCCGTCCGCCGCTCAACTGCTCGACATTCTGCATAATTCCATAGCCGTGCATAGGCTCGTGAAGGGACAGCAGGATATAATACACCGCTTCGGTCAGCGCCAAAGACCCTTTATCTGCAGACATGCTACACCTCCATACTCGTCTTCCGTTATATCGGTTGCCGATATATTTATTATAACGGCAGCCGATATAGTTGGCAAGGAGGATTTTCCAATTTGGACACTTAACCGTGATGATCACGATCGGTGGGTAAGGGCGACTCACCGATTATGGTAATGTTGGTATCAATCCGTTCAGGTGATTCAATGCCGCTGGACCTTAACAGAAGAGTATTTATGATATCGGCTCCCCAGTTCTGTTCGTTTTGCGAGATGATCCGGGTGATCTGGCCGTTGTCCAGCGCCTGTGTCAGGGAGGGAGTGAAGCCAAGAGCGATGTTATATCTCGTAAGGCCCTTGGCTTTCCAGACCAGCACAGAGCTTGAACTGGAGACAAAATCCAGGTTGACCAAGGCGCTGAAATGGGGATGATCCGTGATCATTTGCTCCAGCTGCAACGCACTGTAGTCCTCATTGCCATCATTATGACGGATTTCAAGGACATCAATCTCCGTATGCTTAGCCAAATAGTCCTGCAGCCCTTTCAGACGCTCCCCGTAACCAAGCATATGCGGCATACCGGACCCGACCAGAATCATTCCTTTTCCGCCCAGCAGACGGTCAACGGTCTGACCGATTACAGTTCCGGTCTTCCGGTTATCGGCGCCGATGTAAGCATCCCTGTTGCTGTCCGGCGAGTCGGACTCAAAACAAACCACAGGAATACCGTGGGATACAGCTTTGTTGATCACGCTGACGAGGGCTTTGGGGTCTACCGGGGCAATCGCAATTCCGTCAACTCCCCGTTTGATCATCAGCTCCATGAAACGGATTTGCTGCTCCAGATTCGCTTCATCGGGCGCCTGCACCAGCAGCTGAATGTTATTATCTTCTGCCGCTGCCTCGGCTTTCTCCGTAACCATTTCGTAGGTGGCATTTACCATGGGATAGATAATGCCGAAGGTCAATTGCCGGCCTGTGTTTTGACTTGTCCGGGATTCCCCGGAAGCTTGGGAGGGCGGGTCGATGACGCCGCCAGAATGAAAGCAACCGCTGAGCAGAATACCCGCCGCCAGAAGAACCGGCAGGACCAGGCCGTGCCTGAAGCAGAGCCGTTTCACCAATCTCCCGCCCCTTTGCGGGTGAAGTGAAGCTCATCCTCTGATGCACCGTGCTTCCGGTATTCCATTGGAGTCATACCCGTTACTTTTTTGAACAAATTGGAGAAATAGTGCTGGTCGTTGTAGCCTACGCTGAACGCAATCTCAAACGTTTTGTGTCCTGTTGTCTTGAGGAGCTCCTTGGCCTTTCCGATCCGCGTAGCGGTCAGGAATTCAGTGATGGTCTGCCCGGTCTCCTGGCTGAAAATCTTGCTCAGATGGCTGGAGCTGACGCCGACCTGCCTGGAAATCCCGCTAAGGGACAGCTGTTCATTGTCATAATGCTCCCGGATATAATGCCTGACCTTGTTAATCAGCTCCCGGTATTTATCGGAACCCTCGGACCTCCATTCCCACAGCCGTTCAAACAGGCGGTTCAAATAGACCAGGCATTCGTCTGTACTGGCAATATTCCGTATCTGCTGCTGCAGCTCTTTAACTAAGTCTGCAGGGTTAGCGGCAGTACGAAAAGAGGATTTAGCGGTCTGGACCAACTCCAGAGTGATATCATTCAACAGGTAATAGGCATATATGGATTTCCAGTTCAGGGCCCCAAGACCGGGAGCGAACTGCAGCAGGAACTCCGTGGCTTGCCTTGCATCTCCAAGCTTCAGAAATTGAACAAGCCGGCCCCGGTCTAGCGGCACACAATCTGTAGAGGGATCAAAGGAAGCATCCAGAAGCGCCGCTGCATTCTGTCTGGACATTTGCTTGAACATCCGGTCATTCTCGGCTTCCAGATAGGATAGATGGATTCCCTGAAGGCGCTCTTGTGCAGCGCCTAAACCGACGGTCAGCTCGCATTCATAAGCCGCTTGCAGCTTCTGCTTTAATTCATCTGTAATCGCTTCCAACTCGCTGCTGATTTGCTCCGGATCGTTACCTTTACAGATCAGCACGATTTCATTTCGGCTGCGCTTAAAGGTCAAGCTGCCTGGAATCTCCTCCAGGAGACCGGACATCAGATCTGCCGGGATTTGCGGCTGAAGCTCAGCGTGCTCTTCCTTCGAGGAAGGGCTCCATGCAAGGATGGCAACCGCATAATAGGCCGCTGCCAGAGGCAGACCCAGCTGTTCCGCTGATTCGATGGCAGCAGCAGGGCTGATCAGGCCGCCGCACAGATCTGCGAACAGCTTCTCCGGAGTATAGGCAGACTTTTGTTTGAGCCGCTGCTCTTCATCCATTCTACGGCTGACCTGATGAAGCAGCTGCAGCAGATCGGAAGCGCTGAACGGCTTCAAGCAGTAATCCTCGACTCCGAGCCGCAGGGCGGTCTGGGCATATTGGAAATCATCATGCCCGCTGAGGATAATGATCTTAATCTTCGGGAATTTCTGGCGGACGACCGAGCTAAGCTCCAGTCCGTTGATGAATGGCATTTTGATGTCGGTAATGAGAATGTCGGGCAGCTGTTCGCTGATGATGGGAAGAGCCAATTCTCCGTCGGGGGCGTCGCCGCAATAGATGAAGCCCTCTTTCTCCCAATCTACACATTCCCGGATGCTTTCACGGATCAGAATCTCATCATCGACAAGCATAACCTTTTTCATATCAGAGCCCCCTGTTCTTGGGAATGTATACCGAGATTTGTGTACCCATGCCTTCGGTGCTGTCGAGCCGGATGCCGTATTCCTTGCCGAAATAGAGCTGCAGCCGCTGATGGACGTTCTGGAGTCCGAAGCCGCTCCGGGCGGTGTCGGCATCCTCCGACTGAATAGGAAGCTGTATTTGTTCCCTGAGCAGCGCAAGCCGCTCCCCGGGAATGCCTATCCCGTTATCGGAGACGATTAGCACAACGAAGTGATCCTCCGGATACCCGGACACCGTGATCATGCCTTTGCCTCTTTTATTCTTAATTCCATGATAGAGGGCATTCTCGACCAAGGGCTGCAGCGTCATGTTCAGAACGGGATAGTCCTGCAGCTCCTCGGCAACCTCGATCCTGTATTCCAGAATGTCACGGTAGCGCATCTGCTGGATAATCAGGTAGCTTTGCGCATGTGCCAGCTCCGTGCGGATCTGTACCCAGTCGCGGCCTTTATTGAGACTGAGCCGAAAAAAGTCGGATAGCGCTTTCACTAACCGGATGACGCCGTCGCTTTTTCCAGCCTCGGCCATCCAGATAATCGAATCCAGGGTGTTGTATAAAAAATGCGGATTGATCTGCGCCTGAAGCGTCCGCAGCTCTGCTTTCTGCAATTGCTGCTGTTCGAGGATACTTCTCTCCAGCAGCACTTTGATCTGCTCCACCATAATATTGTAGCTTTGCCCCAGGTCGGCGATTTCGTCATTACCATCAGGCTTTACCTTGGCTTCCAGATAGCCGCTTGCGGTCAGCCGCATTTTGTGCTGCAGCTGCTGAATGGGCCGGGTCAGCCGCATGGTAAGCAGATAGTTCAGCGTGATCGCAAAAATAATGCTCAGTACCACACTGACGATAATGAGCTGCCTGATCCGGTTGGCCTCGGCCACGATCTCCTGCAGGGGAGCCATGCCAATGATCGTCCAGCCCGTTGCGAGGGAGGCGGTATGGACGATGAAGCGGGGCGGTCCGGCGGTCTGCAGCACAAAGCTGTCGCTTTGCCTGAGGTTCGGGTCAGGTATCCTGATGCTGTGAACGAGTGCCGAATCCGAGTTACCGACAGGAGGCACATAAATCGGATTTCCCTGCTGGTCGAGCAGATAGAAGAAGCCCGTCCTTCCAATCGTTACTTTGTCGCAGAACTCCTTAATGAACGAGTCCTTCAGGTCAACAATCACAAATCCGATGACTTCATGGGTGATCTGCTGCTTGACCGCCGTCATGATCGAGATGATTCCCTGGTTCCCGTAGGTGAAGCCATCGACCCTGTCGTAGGTGGAGAACGAGGATGGCGGAATCCTCAGGATGGACTCGGGATTCTGGGCCAGTGTCTGGAAGTGGGGATTGCGGAGCGGGTTCATGTTGGACTGAAAGATCCCCCGGCGTTCGCTGATGCCTTTGCCGTACAGGTTAATCAGGCTGATGTTGAGAACGTCCTCATATTTGTAGGTATCCCGGTATAGGCTGAATGTCCGCAGGATGTCTTTGGCCTCCTGATAGGTTTCCGACTGTGTAATCAGGAAATGGATGACCTGAGGATTATTGCTCAGCTCCAGGAGCCGTTCAGTATCTTTGAAGAGGTTATCAATATTCATTCCCAGCATGTCAGCCTGCAGCATACTCGAAGCTTTGCTATGGCTGGAGATCGAATGGTAGGACTTCTGGTAGGAAATGAGGCCGACGGTGATCAGCGGTATGGTGGATAGCACAATGAACAAAGCCAGCAGTTTAGCCCTCAGACTGGAGGTGATCCAGCGTTTGATCCGCATCATCAAAGTACCCTTTCTTAAACAAACCTGTTTCCCTTCGTAGTTAGTTTATAACAAACCCGGTGTGCCGGAAAGAAAAAAAGAAAGCGCAAACAAAATCTACACACTAAAAATAAAAAAGTGCACACAAACAGGATGCAGGCAGAAAAAACGAAAGAATAGAAAACAAACGCCAAAGGCTCCCCGTATAACGGCATTTTGAAAGCGTTCTATAATGAGCGCAACACCAGCACATGGTGACAGCTAAGGGGGAGGAAAATAAGGATGAAGAAAATCGGGAAAATGGGAGCTGTGCTTGCGCTTACTTTATCTATGGTGATGCTTGGAGCGTGTGGGAACAATGGCGGCGGGAATACAGCGGCTAAAGAAACCAGCAACGCTGCTGCAGAGGCATCGGGGAATGGCGGAACCAAGACAGAGGCTAAGGACATTACACTCGGCTTCTCGCAGGTCGGCGCAGAGAGCGGCTGGCGGAGCGCAAACACCAAGTCGATTCAGGATTCAGCCAAGGAAGCAGGAATCACACTGAAATTCTCGGATGCACAGCAGAAACAGGAGAATCAAATCAAAGCCCTTCGTTCTTTTATCCAGCAAAAGGTTGACGTCATTGCCTTCTCGCCGGTAGTGGAATCCGGGTGGGATACGGTACTGAAGGAAGCCAAGGATGCAGGGATTCCGGTAGTTCTGACCGACCGCGCCGTGGATTCCAAGGATACCTCACTCTATGTTACATTCCTCGGCTCGGACTTCGTGGAAGAAGGCCGCAAGGCAGGTCAGTGGCTGACCGAACAGTATAAAGATGCCGCAGAGGACGTTAAAATCGTTGAGCTGCAGGGGACTACAGGCTCGGCACCGGCCAATGACCGGATGTCGGGATTTGCCGAAGTGATTGCCGCCAATCCGCATTTAAAAATTATTGCATCACAGTCCGGCGATTTCACCCGGGCCAAAGGTAAGGAGGTCATGCAGGCATTCCTGAAGGCGAACAAGGACATTGACGTCCTGTATGCCCACAATGATGATATGGCGCTGGGCGCTATTCAGGCCATTGAAGCCGCAGGGCTCAAGCCGGGCGAGGATATCCGGATTATCTCTGTCGATGCCGTCAAGGACGGAATGCAGGCGGCCAGTGAAGGGAAGATCAACTTCATTGTGGAGTGCAATCCATTGCTCGGACCGCAGCTGATGCAGGTGGTGCAGGACGTGGTGGACGGTAAGCAGGTGGAGGCCCGGATCGTGACCGAAGAGTCGACGTTCACCTCCGAGCAGGCCAAGGAAGCGCTGCCTAACCGCCAGTATTAATTACAGGATTAGTTCATTCCCACTCCGCGGGCAAAGCGCCTGCCGGAGTGGGTTCTATCCCGCTAGAAAGAGGAGTGGACGTAAGAAGATGAGCACGCAGAAGCCCATATTGCAAATGACGAAGATTCATAAGCGGTTTCCGGGCGTCAAGGCGCTCAGTGATGTGAATCTGCGCCTGTTTCCGGGTGAGGTTCATGCCCTTATGGGGGAGAATGGCGCCGGCAAATCAACACTGATCAAAGTGCTGACCGGCGTTTATTCGATTGATGAAGGCCGTGTGGAAATGGAAGGCATAGCCACTACGCTGCACAGTCCCCTGGAATCGCAGGCTGCCGGAATCAGTACCGTGTATCAGGAGGTGAATCTGTGTCCCAATTTGACCGTTGCGGAGAATATATTCATTGGAAGAGAGCCGCGCAGATTTGGCCGGATTGTGTGGAAAGAAATGAACCGGCGTGCAGATGAACTGCTCCGGGAGCGGATGAATTTGCAGATTGATGTAACCCTGCCTCTGCATACGTATTCAGTAGCAGTCCAGCAGTTAGTTGCGATCGCCCGGGCTTTAAATATTTCAGCGAAGGTGCTCATATTGGACGAACCGACCTCAAGCCTGGATCAGAAGGAAGTGGAGCAGCTGTTCCGGATCATGAGGAAGCTCAAGCAAGGCGGCTTGTCCATATTGTTTGTCACGCATTTCCTGGATCAGATGTATGAAATCTCCGACCGGGTGACCATCTTGCGGGGCGGTGAGTTTGTCGGCGAGTATATGGCTAAGGAGTTAACCCGGCTGGAGCTGGTCATGAAAATGATCGGGAAGGAGCTCCATTTGCTGGAGGAGCTGCCAAGCTTGGCGGAAGCGGATCAGAATCCGCTGGGCGGTGAACTGATTAGAGCCGAAGGCTTGGGCCGCAAAGGCGGGATCGAGCCGTTTGACCTGGCGATTCGCCAGGGGGAGGTGGTCGGCCTGGCGGGCCTGCTCGGCTCAGGGCGGACGGAGACGGCGCGGCTGTTCTTCGGTGCGGACAAACCGGACTCGGGAAGATTGACGCTGCCGGAATCCGCAGGCACGGTTCGTTCTCCCCGTGAAGCCATCAGAAGACGGATCGCCTTCTGCTCCGAGAACCGCAAGACGGAGGGGATTATCGGTGATCTGACGGTAAGAGAGAATATTATTCTTGTACTTCAGGCTAAATACGGAGTCTTTAAGGCCATTTCCCGGAAGCGGCAGGAGGAGATTGCCGGAGAATATATCCGCATGCTGAACATCAATCCCCCAAATCCCGATCATCTGATCAAGAATTTAAGCGGCGGAAACCAGCAGAAAGTGCTGCTGGCCCGCTGGCTACTCACGGAGCCGCAGCTGCTGATCCTCGATGAGCCTACCCGTGGAATTGATATCGGGGCAAAGGCGGAGATTCAAAAGCTGGTGCTCTCGCTTTCCCGCCAGGGGATGTCATTCCTGTTCATCTCGTCCGAACTGGAAGAGGTGCTGCGCGTCAGCGACCGGATCGCCGTCCTGCGGGACCGCCGGAAGGTAAAGGAAATTACCGGCAAGGATATGAGCCAGCAGCACATTATGCAGTCGATTGCAGGAGGCTGACCAATCATGGGAAGATTAGTGAAACATCATTTATTCTGGCCGTTGTGCGTGCTGGCCGCATTATTGCTATTTAATCTGTGTTATTCTCCGGATTTCTTCACCATCACCATGCATGACGGGCATTTATACGGCAGCCTGATTGATATCCTTAACTTCGGCTCGCCGCTTATCCTGGTGGCGATCGGGATGACACTGGTCGTCGCCACCAAGGGCATTGACCTGTCTGTCGGGTCCATTGTTGCTATATCCGGCGCTGTTGCCTGCCTGAGCATCAGCAAAGGCCCGGATCAGAATTCCTTGGCGCTTATATTGATCTCCGTGCTGCTTGCTGTCGGATTATCGCTCATCCTGGGGTTATGGAACGGTCTGCTGGTCTCTGTAGCCGGTATTCAGCCCATTATCGCTACACTGATACTGATGGTTGCAGGGCGCGGGATTGCCCAACTGGTTACCGGCGGCCAGATTATTACGGTAACCAGCGCAAAATATGCATATATCGGCTCCGGATCACTTGCTACCCTGCCGTTCTCCATATTTGTCGTGATCCTCGTCCTGCTCATTGCCCTGCTTACCCGAAGAACGGCGCTGGGCCTGTTTATCGAATCCGTCGGCTGTAATCCTACTGCAAGCCTGATGGCCGGTGTCCGGGCGAAATGGGTTATACTGGCGGTGTATATCTTCTGCGGCTTATGCGCAGGCATTGCCGGACTGCTGCTCAGCTCCAATGTCTCCAGTGCAGACGGCAATAACGCCGGCCTGTGGTATGAGCTGGACGCTATTCTGGCGGTTGTCATCGGGGGGACGTCCCTCAATGGCGGAAGGTACTATCTCACAGGCACCGTCATCGGGGCGCTGATCATCCAAACGCTGACCACAACCATATATATGATCGGTGTACCGCCGGAAATAACCCTGGTCGTCAAAGCCTTTGTGGTTCTGGCCGTCTGTCTGATCCAGTCGGATGCGTTCCGTGCCGCTTTTGCCGCCCGCTGGAAGACGCGCCATTACCCCGCAGAAAAGGAGATCACCCGTCATGTCTCTTAACCGCAAATACATCCCGATTGTTGTTACCATTCTGCTGTTTCTGGTTATGTTCGCAGCCGGTTCCTTCAGATATACCGGATTCTTCTCCCTTCAGGTACTGATGAACCTGCTGGTCGATAACGCCTTTCTGCTGGTGACCGCTGTCGGCATGTCTTTTGTTATCCTGTCGGGGGGGATTGACCTCTCTGTCGGATCGGTCATTGCCTTGTCGACGATGATCTCTGCCAGTCTGGTGCAGCAGCTGGGCTGGCCGCCGCTGGTCGTCATTCCGCTGGTGCTTCTGATGGGTGCTGCGTTCGGGAGTGCCATGGGCGCGATTATTCATTATTTTAAAATACAGCCATTCATTGTTACGCTGGCGGGGATGTTCCTGGCGCGGGGACTATGCTATGTAATCAGCATCGATACGATAACCATTGATCATCCGTTCTACACGGCCGTCGCCCAGACCAAAATTCCGCTGCCGGGTGGCAGTTTCCTTTCCATTAGCGCCGTTATTGCCCTGATCGTGGTCGCTGCGGCTATTTATACCGCCCACTATACCCGTTTCGGGCGCAATGTATATGCGCTTGGAGGCAATGAGCAATCTGCTCTGCTGATGGGACTTCCCGTCGCGCGGACCAAGGTGCTGGTTTACACGTTAAGCGGATTCTGCTCGTCGCTGGCCGGGGTGGTCTTTACCTTCTATATGCTGTCGGGATACGGGCTGCATGCGGTCGGCTTTGAGCTGGATACGATTGCGGCTGTTGTCATTGGCGGCACGCTGTTGACCGGAGGCGTGGGGTATGTGCTCGGCACCTTCTTTGGTGTGCTGATTCAAGGGGTGATCCAGACCATCATCAGCTTCGAGGGGACACTTAGCTCCTGGTGGACCAAGATCGTCATCGGTCTGCTGCTGTTTGTGTTCATCCTCCTGCAGCGGGTGCTTAGCTCGGGAGGCCCTGCCCGGAAATCATCATAAGAAAAGCCTGCATCGGGAGACAATAACCATTTGTTTCCTGATGCTTTTTCTATATAATTGTAATCGCTAACAATTCTGGGAGGGATGCCGATGAGAATGGGGAAATGGGCGCTGGTCCTGATGCTGTTGCTGTTAAGCGGCTGCTCATCCGCGAATACCGGGGATAGGCAGGTCCCGCTGCGTACTGCGGCTCCCGCGTTAACCGGACAGCTGCTTCCCGAAGACGGGCCTGCGGCGGCCGAACGGATCGTGCTGGGCTTCTCGCAGCTTGGTTCGGAGAGCACCTGGCGGGAAGCCAATACCGCTTCGATCCAGGAAGCCGCCGCTGAGGCGGGCATTTCCCTGATCCTGAAGAACGCCGAGCAGGACCAGCAGAAGCAGTTTGATGCGATCCGTTCGTTTATCGAAAGCGAAGTCGATATTATTGCGATTGCACCTGTCGTGCAGACAGGCTGGGAAGCGATTCTGCAGGAGATCAAGCTGGCCGGGATTCCGGTTATTATTCTGGACCGTTCGGTGAATGTGAAGGACAGCTCGCTCTACGTCACGTTCATCGGCTCCGACTTTTATGAGGAGGGGGTGAAGGCGGCGAAATATATGATTGATAAAATGCGTCATGATTCCGGTGTGATTACCATCGCTGAATTGCAGGGCACAGAAGGCTCAACGCCGTCGATAGACCGGGGGCGGGGTTTCCGCAAGATGATTGAGGACAAGCAGAATTTCCGCATTACGCAATCGAGGCCTGCAGGCTTCACCAAGCGCGGAGGGCGGGAGGTTATGCGGGAGTTCCTGCAGCAGCCGGAGGAAGAATGGCCTCAGGTACTGTATGCCCACAATGACGATATGGCGATTGGTGCGGTGGAAGCCATTGAAGAGGCAGGGCTTACGCCCGGCAGCGATATCATTATTATTTCCGTAGACGGCACAAGGCGGGCGTTCGAGCAGATGATCGCGGGCAATATCAATGCAGTGGTGGAGTGTAACCCGCTGCTTGGTCCGCTGCTGATGCAGGCTGCTAAAGAAATCATGTCGGGACGTACACTGCCGAAGAGAATCGTGCCGCCCGAGGACATTTTTACCCAGGAGCTCGCCGCCATGGAAGTGGAGAACCGCAAATACTGAAGGGAAGCAGGCGGAAATAAGATGCCTGCTTTCTTTTATTGAGAAATCTAACAATTGCGCAAAAAATCAAACTTTTCAAATATGAAACTACATTGTTCCAATAATGTAATTATAATATGATGTTTTCGAGTAACAAATATTAGAAATAATATAAATTAATACAAAAAAGAAGGGAGGAAAGGTTAAGGCAACTATTTTTGCCCCTCTATTATGTAAACGATTACAATTATGATCGGGAGGTATTTTGATGAAAAAGATCGCAGCTATTCTATTAACGTTTATCGTAATAATGGGTTGTATGCCCATCATGTCTGTGTTCGCTGCCAATAGTGCAACGGCCAAGCAGCCGGGGAAATCCAATCCGCTCATGGACCATAAGCTGGGTGCCGATCCCTTCGCACTGACGTATAATGGCAGAGTCTATGTGTACATGTCCAGCGATGCGTATGTTTATAACAGCGATGGCTCGGTTAAGGACAATGATTTCAGCGCTTTGAATAAAATCAATGTCATCTCTTCGGCGGATATGGTGAACTGGACGGATCATACGGCCGTTCCGGTTGCCGGAGCCAACAATGCCAATAATGGTCAAGGTATTGCCAAATGGGCATCACTCTCCTGGGCCCCTTCCGTGGCGGTGAAAAAAATCAATGGCGTTGACAAATTCTTTCTGTACTTTGCAAACGGTGCCTCCGGGATCGGCGTGTTAACGGCTAACTCTCCGGTAGGTCCATGGACAGATCCGCTCGGCAAAGCGCTGGTTACGAACAGCACAGCCGGCATGTCCGGCGTTACCTGGCTTTTTGACCCGGCCGTATTGGTGGACGATGATGGAAACGGATATCTGTACTGCGGGGGAGGGATACCGAATACCTCGGATCCCGCATCCATCGCCAATCCCCGGACAGCCAGAGTTCTGAAGCTGGGCTCCGATATGACCAGTATTGTCGGAAGTGCGACGACCATTGACGCGCCTTATATGTTTGAGGATTCGGGAATTCACAAGTATAACGGCAAATATTATTATTCCTACTGCATTAATTTCTCCGGCACTCATCCGGCAGCTTATCCGGCAGGCGAGATCGGCTATATGGTAAGTAACAGTCCTACAGGCCCTTTTACGTATGTCGGCCATTTCCTGAAGAATCCGTATACCTTCTTTGGGGTCGGCGGTAACAATCATCATGCCGTCTTTAACTTTAACAATCAGTGGTATGTGGTGTATCATGCTCAGACCGTCAGCAAGGCGCAGCTTGGAGATGGCAAGGGCTACCGTTCGCCGCACATCAATAAGCTTGTCCATAATGCCGACGGCACGATCCAGGAAGTTCAGGGTAATATGGACGGCATCGCCCAGATTGCCAATCTGAATCCGTATACCCGAGTTGAAGCTGAAACGATCGGTTGGAATGCCGGCATCGGAACTGAGGCAACACAGGCAACTGGCGGACCGGTAAGCAATATGAATGTGACGAATATTCACAATGGTGACTGGGTTGCTGTAGGGAATGTTGACTTTGGCACCGGCGGAGCCAAGACTTTTAAAGCGAACGTAGCTTCGAGCACCGGCGGCAAAATCGAAATCCGGCTGGACAGCGCTACGGGTACGCTCGCAGGAACGCTTACTGTCCCTTCTACAGGGGGAACACAAGCCTGGAAGGAAGTTGAGACTGCTGTCAGCAACGCGACGGGAGTTCACAGGCTGTTCCTGGTATTCACCGGATCAGGCAGCGGCCAGCTGTTCAATTTCGATTACTGGCAGTTTGCAGCAAATGCAGCCGGCACAGGAAACCGGGTGGAAGCTGAAGATATGACCCTCAGCGGGACTTACGCCGGTAAGATTACTTCTCCTTTCAATGGAGTTGCCCTCTACGGGAACAATGATGCCGGTTCATTCTCACAGTACTTCGCCTATGACACCCATACGCTCTCGATCCGCGGGGCATCCAGCAATGCTTCTACGGCCAGGGTGGATGTGCAAATCGGAGGTACGACAGTAGGTTCCGTTTATTTCACCGGAACTACACCTACGGTCCAGCAATTGACCAATGTGGTCCATGGCACCGGAGCCCAGGATGTCAAGCTGATTGTGACCACAGATAACGGAACCTGGGACGCTTACGTGGATTATATAGAGTGGAGCTTATGAGACGACTACGGTTTGGCAAGAGTCCGTTAAAGAAGTTGGGTATTCTTCTGATGGCTGTGTCCTTGTTGATGATCGTAGTACCGAATTCCGGCACAGCTTCCGCTTCGTCATTTACCAATCCGTTCATCTATGCCGATGCTCCTGACAATGATGTGATCAGGGTAGGCGATGCGTACTATATGACCAGCACCACCATGCACATGAACCCCGGAGTTCCGATCATGAAATCCTATGATCTCGTCAATTGGGAGATTGTGAACTATGTATACGATACCTATGCGAACGGTGACGCGCAGAATCTGAATAACGGACAGAATGAATACGGCAAGGGTTCCTGGGCCAGCAGTCTCAGATACAGCGGCGGAATCTACTATGTGTCCTTCGGGTCCAATTCAACCGGCAAAACCTATATTTATCAGACCAGCAACATCGAGAGCGGTCCATGGACATCCTCTGTGCTCGGAAGCTACTATCATGACGCCTCGCTGCTGTTCGATAACGGCCGGGTATTCCTGGTGTACGGCAGTGATAATATCAGCCTGATTGAGCTTACAGCTGACGCCAAGGCGATCAAGCAAGGGGGATTGAACCAGGTTATCATCCCTAATTCCAGCAAAGTTGCCGGGTCCAGCTTCATCGTCAAGGCCGAAGGGGCACATATCCAGAAGATCAACGGCTATTATTACGTCTTTCTGATCTGCTGGCCTTCGGGGAGCGGACGCACCCAACTGACCTACCGTTCCGGCAGCCTGACGGGAACCTATACGGGGCAGGTGTCATTAAGCGATTCAGGCATTGCACAGGGAGGCATTGTGGATACGGCCTCCGGCTCCTGGTATGCCATGCTTTTTAAGGACAGTGGAGCGGTCGGGCGAATGCCGTATCTTGTCCCCGTCACCTGGTCTAACAACTGGCCGGTATTCGGTGTTAACGGTAAAGTGCCGCTGTCGATGAATGTACCTGCCGAAGGCTATCCCGTCAAAAAGGTGTATGCCTCCGACGAGTTTTCGGCGGCCCAATCCTCCGCAGAGCTGATTGTAAACGGCGGATTCGAAGAGAACGGCATCAGCCCGTGGACCAGCAACAATACGGTTACTGTGACGGCCAACACAACCGAGCATTCCGGCGGCTCCGCGAGCTTATTGGCCAGCGGCAGGCAGCAGACAGGCGCGGGTCCAAGGCAGGATATTACCGGAAAAGTGAGTGCGGGAACAACCTATACGTTCTCTGCAAAGGTTAAATACACTACCGGGCCGGCCACCAAGCCATTCAACTATGCTATCCAGAATGGTCCCAGCTACACCGGCATAACAATACTGGGGTCAGCCACCCTGAGCAAAGGGCAGTGGGGCACTATTCAGGGAACCTATACGCTTCCTGCAGGTGCGGACCTTACCCGGACATTTCTTTTTATTGAAACCCCTTATAACCAGTCGCCGGATCCCGTCAATGACCTGATGAACTTCTATGTCGACGACGTTTCGTTTGCCTCAGCTGCCTCATCGGGAGCTGCGCTCGCTAAGGTATGGCAGTGGAACCACAATCCTGACCGGACGAAATGGTCGCTGACCCAGCGTCCCGGCTTCATGAGATTGACCACCGGCAAGGTGAGCACATCTATTCTGGATGCCCGGAACACGCTGACGCAAAGAACGTTCGGACCCAAAAGTACAGCGGTCACGGCTCTGGAAACCGGCGGGATGAAGGACGGAGATTATGCCGGACTGGCCGCCTTTCAGGCGAAATACGGGTTTGTCGGTGTGAAGGTGACCGGGAGTTCCAAGTCTATTGTGATGGTTAACGCCAGCTCCGGTGCTATGGTTGAAGTGGCCAATGTGGCGCTTACCCAAAACAGGGTATATTTGAAGGCGGTTTGTGATTTTACCAACCAGACGGATAAGGCCTATTTCTATTACAGCCTCGACGGCAGCAACTGGATCGTGGCAGGCAACACGCTTCAGATGTCCTATACGATGCCTCACTTTATGGGCTACCGGTTTGCCTTGTTCAACTATGCGACCAAGTCAACGGGCGGTTTTGCCGATTTTGATTATTTACGCCTGGAGTAGCAGAGGCTAAATCCAACCAGGCAGCGAGTGGAACCCGCACAGTGTCATGCCAAACCGTCCCGGTGAAGAGCTCTTCACCGGGACGGTTTCGTGTGGGTGCGCCAGGCCAATGATTTCAACGGCTCCCGTCGCTCCCGCAGCTCACATGCCACTCGCAGCTCCCGCAGCTCACATGCCACTCGCAGCTCCCGCAGCTCACATGCCACTCGCAGCTCCCGCAGCTCACATGCCACTCGCAGCTCCCGCAGCTCACATGCCACTCGCAGCTCCCGCAGCTCACATGCCACTCGCAGCTCCCGCAGCTCACATGCCACTCGCAGCTCCCGCAGCTCACATGCCACTCGCAGCTCCCGCGTACATAAGTGTATTTTGTACAACTATTTCATCCAATTTAGGCTGGTGAAACGATATAGTTGCACTTTCTACAACTAAATGTCCGGGATAACGCATTTTGCCGACAAACTCCTTGTTTTAGTTGTATGGAGTGCAGCTATTCCTTATAAATAGCCAAATGGCGGCCGTTTAGTTGTACAAAATGCAAGTAAACTCGTCCATCTGTTGCTGCGAATGATCAGTGTCGCACGTACAACACCTATTGCTGCGAACGTTAACGTCACCCGACTACCATTGTTGCTGCGAACGTTCAGCGTCACTCGGCTACCATTGTTGCTGCGAACGTTAACGTCACCCGACTACCATTGTTGCTGCGAACGTTCAGCGTCACTCGGCTACCATTGTTGCTGCGAACGTTAGCGTCTCCCGGCTACCACTGTTACTGCGAACGTTCAGCGTCACTCGGCTACCATCAGAATGCTGCGAACGTCCAGCGGCTAACGGTCATCATCCATTCCCGCGAACGTCCTGTGGTTACCTTTGGTTGTCGTGCTGCCTCATGAAACGGATGTCGCCATGCGTCACCGGTATGCACCATATCTTCCGCCCAGCCAATCCTCATATGCATCCTGATGCTGCTTCACGAACAGCGGAGGCAGACTGTTTTTCGGAAAAAATTTCAGCTCCAGCGTCTCGCCGCCATCCACAGTCAACTCGCCTCCGGTAACGTTGCATTCAAAGAAGAATGCTATCGTCTGTGCAGCATCCCCGTTCGGATACCGGTTGAAGTACTTCGTGTATACTCCGATAAGCCGCTCAGTTCGCACCGTAAGGCCCGTCTCCTCCAGTATTTCACGGACCGCCGCTTCATCGGCGGATTCGCCCAGCTCCAGCGCACCGCCTGGAAAGCCCCAGGTGTTGGTGTCACCGCGCCGCTGCAGCAGGACTTCGTCCTGTTCATTGCAGATGATGCCGCCGGCGAAGTTCAGAATAATCGGCTCATGACCGACCTTCCCCCTGATCCAGCGGATATAATCCGGCTTGGTATCCATCATTGTAAAAGCCTCCTGTCATTAACTCCCTATGCCAGTGATTAACTTCGACATGGCTTGGTGAAAATCCTGGGCTAAGGCCTCTTCGCCCAGCTTACTGTATATCCCATGTCTCTCAGCTACATGATAGTATCCCGCCATCCCGTACTCTCAGGGCAAGGGTAGTGTCCCGCTAAACCCAAAGTCTCAGCCCTTGGCAGTCTCCCGCCATCCCGTACACTCAGCTCCGCGGCAGCTTCCCGCCATACCTGGCCCGGAGCTGCTGGAGCTTATCCAGCTTGCGCAGGCTGCGGTCCTTGTGCAGCAGCCCGACGCCGAGTATCAGATTCTCGACGATGTAGGTCGGACCGACCATGGAATGGAACTCCCACACTTCGCCGCGCCCCGCATACAGCACGATATCGGCATCCTGGGAACGGGGGAAGACCAGCCGGTCGGTAATCAGGATAATCCGGTAGCCCGCTTCCTTGGCGTAATCCAGAATGACCTCCGTTTCCGGCAGGAGCTGCACGAACCCGAATACGACGATGACATCCTTGGCTCCGGCATGCATCAGCGTCTCCAGCAGCTCATGGCCGCTCGGGGCCATCTTTTTGAGGACAAGCCCATAACGCGCCATCCGGTATGCCATCAGCTCGGCCAAGCCTGCGCAGGGACCGGGACTGTAGATGTAAATATGCCTTGCACCGGCCAAGGCGCCTATGGCTTCCTGAAGCACCGCTTCATGTAAATATCTGCCGGTCTCCTCCAGATGGTGCGAGGTGATTTCCAGCAGCTTGCGCGGGAGGGAGTTGCCGCCGGTCCGCTGCATAGCGTCGCGCATCTTTTCTGAAGGGGTCGATTCAAAGCGGAAGCGCAGCTTGCTCTTGAAATCCTTGGCGTGCTTATAACCGGCTGCTTTCCAGAACCGGGAGACAGAAGCGATGCTGAGCCCCAGCTCATCGGCAATTTCCTGCTCGGTCATATAAAGGATACGCTGCTCGTTCTTCGGAATGAAGTCGGCGAGAATGCGCTGGTTCGGGGAGAAGGGGCGGGTGTTCCAGTCTTTATACATCAGATGTTCCTCCTGCGTGGTTGGTGATGCCCCTACTATAGCCCGAGAGTGTGATGTAAATATTTTTACAGCGTTAAAAATACTGAAAAAAATATTACCCTCCCTTAACAATCGGGAAAAGCTGTGCTGACATGCGCTCTCTATACTGAGAGTAAATTCCTGGAGGGGGCCGATTCGTTAATGAGTACGTTAAAAACGCGTTACACGCTGACCCAATCGCAAAAGATGATGATTTTTGTGCTGTCCATGTCGCTGTATGGATTGTCCAACATGTTCACGGAGCTGATTCCGAGTGTGCAGCTGGGGCCGATCGAGCTGTCGGTCGAGTATTTCGCCTTCATCCCGCTGACGCTGTGCATGCTGTTTCATCCGCTGTATGCCGCCGTGGGGGCTGCGGTTGGAGAGATTATCTTCGGCGAGCTGATGCTGGGACAGTTCGGAGGTCTTGGCGAGCTGGAGAAATTCATTACCTTCTCACTGGCCATGTATACGGCGGGCCGCATGGTGTCCGATCCGAAGAACCGCCGCCAGGTCGGCATTGCGGCCATCACCGGTGTGGCCATCCATCAGTTCTTTAGCTCGGTTATCGACATAGTGAAGGTCTGGGTGGGCGTTGAGGAGCTGGAAGCGGTGCAGGGTCTGGCGGAAAGTGTCGTGCTCATCGAAGGCGTCAGCTTTCTGAATGATGTGCTGTTCTCGGGCATTCTGTTCGCGCTGCTGCCGACGCTCTATCTGGTACCCCGCCTGTATGGCAAAATCGAGCCGCTCCTCGGCATGAAGCCGCGCGAGCGCAATATGCAGTATGCGACAGGCGCCTGGCTGTCGCCAAAGCTGGTCATCGTAGGCACCCTGCTCGCCGCCGTAGCGCTCGGCGCGGAGCTGATGTCCGAATCCGGCTGGAGCTTCGGTGAATTCGAGCTGCCGGGCGCAGAGTCGAATGAAGGCAGCCTGATCTGGATCAGCATTGCGGCTGCGGCACTCGTGGCCGCCGCGATTATCCTGATCCTGCGCCGCAGCGCCCGCAGGCGGCAGGAAGCGGGGCAGCTCGATGGCTAACAACATCTTAGAGCTGCGCGGTGTGTCGTTTACGTATCCGGGGGCGGAGACGCCCGTACTGCAGGACGTATCGCTGTCGCTTACGGAGGGCGATTTCGTGGCGGTGATCGGCGGCAACGGCTCCGGGAAATCAACGCTCTGCAAGACCTTCAATGGACTGATTCCGCATTATTATACCGGCGAATTCGCCGGGGAGGTCATCCTGCACGGCAAATCAACGGAGGGCAAAACGGTCAGCCAATTGTCGCGACATATCGGCTACGTGTACCAGGATTTCGAGAACCAGCTGGTCCGGCCGACCGTGCTGGACGACGCCTGCTTCACGCCGCTGAATTACGGCCTGGCCGATTACAGGCAGCGCGGCGAGCGTGCGCTGGAGCTGACAGGCCTGACCGGCAAGCGCCATGATTTCATCTGGCAGCTCAGCGGGGGGCAAAAGCATCTGCTCGCCCTGGCCGGGGCGCTGGCGATGGACCCGGACATTCTGGTCATCGATGAGCCGATCTCCCAGCTCGACCCGCAGCATGCCCGGCACATCTACGATATTCTGCGCAGCCTGAACGAGCGGCTGGGCAAGACCATTGTGGTCATTGAACATCATACGGAGTTCATTGCCGAATACTGCCGCAGCGTCGTGCTGATGGACGGCGGGCGGCTGCGCTGGCAGCGCCCGGTGCACGAAGCGCTGTCGGCCGTTGCCGAGCTGCTGCCGCTCGGCATCTATCCGCCCGATGTGACCCGGGCGGCCTGGATGCTCCGCCCCGGCGCTCCGGCGGGCACGCTGTATCCGCTGAGCTGTGAGGAAGCGGAAGGCAGCTTTGCACGGCGCGGTGCAACGGAAACGGCGCAAAGGATAGAGCGTGCAGGAGTGCATCTAACAGAGCTTAGGACTGAACGTAGGGAAGAACATGAGACAGGACTTCGGGAAGATCATCAGGGAGGGCATGTGGCAGAGCACGGCGTAAAGGGTGCAGGAGAGCAAGCTGTAGGACACGGCTCAAAGGGTGCAGGAGAACAAGCTGCAGAGCGTAGGGTGCTGAGGAACCCGAATCATAGTACTGCCGCCGCTGCGGCTGGCGAGCAGGAGCCCGTGGTGCATATGGATAAGGCCGGTCTGGCTTACCGGACCATTCACAAGACGCTGCAGCCTGTACTCAGCGAGGTTTCCCTGACGCTGAACGCCGGCGAACGCGTTGCGCTCGTCGGCAATAATGGTGCCGGCAAATCCTCGCTGATGAAGCTGATCGCCGGGATTGCCCAGCCGACAGCCGGAACCGTTACCGTTAAGGGAATTACGGTGAACGGGCAGCCGCCTGAACGCCTGGCAGGAACAGCCGCTTATGTGTTCCAGAACCCGGAGGACATGTTCATCGACGATTCTGTCCGCGGCGAGGTGTCTTATTATCTGAAGGCGAGGCACAGGGAGGATAGAGCTGAGACGGTGGAGCGGATGCTCGCCGCCTTCCGGCTGGAGGAGCTGGCCGAGCGGGATGCGCGGCTGCTCAGCGGCGGCCAGCAGCGCCGCGTCTCGCTGGCTATCGGCGCCGCGATGGCCCCGGCGGTCATGCTGCTCGATGAGCCGACCGCCAATCTGGACATTTCCACGAAGCAGGAAATGATCGGGGTGCTGCACACGCTCCGCAGCCACGTGGAGACGGTGGTCATCGCGACACACGACATGGCGCTGGTGGCGGAGTGGGCGACCCGGGTCATCGTTATGCATGAGGGGCGGATCATTGCCGACGGCAGCAAGGAGGAGGTCTTCGCCGACGCGCTGCTTCTGCGGCGCGCGGGGCTGACGGAGACACAGCTGATGAAGCTGAGCCGCAGCCTGGGGCTGCCGCAGATCTGCGGCAGTCTGGAGGAATTTACTTCGCAGGTCAGCTGGCAAGAAGATGTGAAACTTGAGCATAAAGAGGAAGGGGTGGCGCTAAGTGGAAGCCGTTAAACGGGCACTCGACAAGATCTCTGTCGAGCGCATCAAGCTGGAGCTGCTCGGGAATGCGTACAACAGCAGCAGTACTGTTCTGGGCCGGCTGGACCCGCGTACGCTGCTGATCTGGTATTTGTTCTTCGCCATTGTCCCGTGGTTCATGCACAACCGGACAATTCTGCTCGGAATGTTTATCCTGATGGCGGTCTGCACTGTCCTGGCACGGGCCAGTACATTCATCATCTTCATCCTCTGCCTGGGCCTCATCACCCAGGTTGGCTGGATGTTCCTGCTGTCGCTGTTCTTCGGCGGCGGGGGCGAGTCAGTGCTGCCGATGCTTACCCTGACGCTGAAGCTGTCGGTCATCTCGCTGGCCAGCATTACCGTGTTCTCCAGTCTGGACCCCGAACGGCTCAGTGACGGCCTCTCTGCGCTGGGAGTTCCCGACGCTTTTGCCTTCAGCTTGTCCTATGGCTACCGCATTCTGCCGACGCTGCTGGAGGAGTTCCACCAGATTCTGCTGTCGTTCCGGCTGCGCGGTCTGCGCCCGCAGAAGAACGGTATGCTCTATTGGCGCACTGCCGCCTACTATTTGCGGATCATCGTGCTGGTCTTCTATCCTCTGATGCTGAATACGGCCAAACGCTCGCGCACTACCGTCGAAGCGCTGGAGACCCGGGGCTACAACTACGCCGTCAATAATCCGCAGGTTAAGAAGCTGAAGCTGTCCTACCTCTCCCTAAAGCCGCGCGACTGGATGTTCGCGGGAGTTACGGCGCTGTATTTGATCGCACTGTTTACCCTGGGTACCGCTTTTCCTGAATTGATCTATTAAGCCGCCCAAACAGGCATTCTTCACTGTGCCCGGATTATCCGTCACTACACCTACAAAGGAGAGAAATCGCGATGATTATCGATTTGCATACACATGGCAAGCTGTCCAAAAAATCTGTCTTTGACCCGGAGTATTTCCGGCAAATGGTGTACGAAGCCAAGGAGAACGGACTGGATGCACTCGCGCTGACCGAGCATTTCAATACCCTGAATTTCTTCGGCATGTACGCTGCACTGGATGAAATGTATCCCTACAACGGACATTACTATGATGCTGACGGCCTGAAAATCTTCCCCGGCATGGAGGTCGACATCGCCGAGACCGGGCATATCCTCCTGATCGGACGGAAGGAGGAGATTCTGGAGGTCCGCGCCGCGCTGGAGCCGTATACCCGTGAAGGACATTTCATTCCCTTCCGTCAACTGCTGGACCTGGCCGACAGCCGCGGCCTGTGGAAGATCGGGGCCCATCCGTTCCGGCGCTCCACCCCTCTGCATCATCTCAGCCCGGAGCTGCTGGTACGGCTGGATGCGGTGGACTTTAACGCCAAGGATATTTATGTGCAGGGAGAGGAGGCTTACCGCGCACTCATCACCCCTTTTGCCGCCGGACTGGGTCTTCCGGTGATTGCCGGCAGCGACAGCCATCAGTGCCTGCAATACGGAAGTGTCCTGAACAAGCTTGAGGTTACTTGCGAGACGATGGAGGAGCTTCGCGCAGCAGTCCGCTTAGGTGCGTATACGCTGGAGGTATCGCATTGCCTGCCGGTCAAGGTGAAGGCTTCCGTCATGATGAAGAAGCTGCTCAAAGAGATGCGCGGCGAAGCCCCGTCGCGGGATGAAGAAGCGGAGTATTTGGTGTAGCGGCACCTGTGGCCTGGCTGCTGGCGCAGAGTGGCGATATCGTTCACGGTTCCCAGCACCAAACCGAGCAGTTCCCTGGAGAGAAGAATGGTGGGGTGGAGCTTTCCCTTTCGCCGATGACTTGAGCAGAATTGCGAAGATTGCCCCGCAGTGTGGCGACTCATAAATATGTTATCCGAAGGCGGTTATGAGGAAATATCATTTAACTTTGAGAGAAAGTTAACAGGAGATAAAGCAAGCCGGGGTATGATTATATTCATGCCTGAACCGGTTTGCTTTTTTTGCTGAAGAGTAAAGGTTTGATCGGGCGATGTCCTGATAGGGATGGATAAACCGTTTCTTATTGTGCAGGATGGGGAATAAAGAAGGTAGCGGCTGTTTCAGAAACGCTGCTGAGCGTGAAATATGTCTATATTGCAAACGCAAACTGCATAATATCTGGGGCTCATGACCATATATGCCACCATGCACAGAATCGCAATTTTGGCAAGTTATATATTATACTATCTGAGTCCCTGGAGGGTGGCTATAATGGGATAGAATTGAAAGGAGAGCATCCTGATGACCATCAAGATTATTACGGACAGCGGGTCCGACATACCACAGGCTTACATTGACCAATATGATATCGGCATTGTGAAACTTCCCGTCCATTTCGGACATGACCTGATGCCGCCAGAGACGGAAACGATAGATTTTTATTCCCGGATGCGCGAGGCGAAAGAGCTGCCCACGACAGCAAGCCCCAGTCCGCAGGAGTTTGTAAATACATTCAAGCAGGTAGAGCCGGGGACCGATATTCTGGTGATCTGCATGTCGTCCAACATCAGCAGCACCTATCAGGCGGCAGTGATTGCCAAGGAAATCTATGAAGATGAAGGTTTTACGGGGAATCTTGAAGTTATTGATTCCCGTACTTTTTCAGGCGGCCTGTCTCTGATAATTGCATTGGCGGCGAAATGGGCCAGCGAGGGCGCAGGCCTGGCAGAGCTGAAGTCAAGAGTGCTGGCGCAGATTGAGGAAGTGGTGGCGTACTTCACGCTCGATACATTGGAAAATGTCATCAAGGGCGGACGTCTTAACCGGTTGTCCGGGGCGGTTGCTTCCGTGCTGAACATCAAGCTGCTGCTCAAGATCAGCGAAGAGGGCCGGGTTGAGGTGGTGGAGAAGACGCGCGGTTTGCCGAAAGCGCTCAATCAGTTGCTGGCGAAGCTTGACGAGAAGCAGCATGATTATGAAAAAGCAGTCATCGCTATTGTCCACAGTAACTGCGAAAAGCTGGCGCTGGAGATCAAAGAACGCATTCTGGCGAAGCATCCGTTTAAAGAGGTTGTGTTCTCCAGTATGGGACCGGTTATGGGTACATATGCAGGAGAAGGCGGAATCGGCGTGGCTTTTTAAGGCGTAGATGGTTTCTCGCTACTTAATATCGAAGCGCTATCCTACCATTGCAGAGCAGACAACGGTATAGGCAGCTGCACCTTCCTATAGGCATCCGCATAGAATGGAGCAAAATCGAATTCTAACGGAGGTCTGCGACATGTCGATATATACTCCTGAGGTGCGGGGCCCGGTGATCTATCAGGCTGATCCCGCGGTTGCCCAGCATTATCATGGCGTACGCAATACGTTGCACCACACCTGCAAGCCTTATCTGAATCACAAAGTGAAGGTCGAGACCCATGACGGCATCGCCCATGAAGGCGTTCTGGCAGGAATGGACGGTAAAAATTTGTACCTGCTCATTACCGTCAATACGGACCCGGTACGCGGATTTTACAATCCTTACTACAAGCCGTACCCGTATCCGCCTTATCCATACCCCGGACCGGTGAGCGGTAATGCCATCCTGCCGCTGGTTCTGTATGAACTGCTGGCCATCTCCCTGCTGTAGCCGGTGCCTTCACTAGCATAGTTGACGCTGAATTTAGCATTAAGATAATCATGAAAATGATTAGTAGTAACCAGAGACATGAGCGAGGAACGTGGAGAGTCCGTTCTTTTGTGCATGTCTTTTTGCAATTTTGAGACCCTTAGCTTAATTAAACACTGGTCAATGGAAGAATGTGAAATTTTATGAAAAAAGCTATTGACCCTGCTTACACCGGGTGTTAAGATAGATTGAAATTTGGGCATTTCGCGATTGACTGCGGGGTGCCTTACTATTTGTGAAGGCTTGTGCCAAAGGAGAAGAACATGATTCAAGTCAAAGAGTTTGTGGATGCGGATAATTCGTATGCCGTCAATACAGCCAATGAATTTCTGAAGGGGCTGCGTGAGGAGCAGGTGGTCAATGTTTGCTACGGTTCGGTTGTCAAAGCTGCGCGCGACGGCTCCGAGCATCAGCGGAGTACCATTTTGGTGGTGTACAAGACCAATGAAGAACTGTAACTGGAACAAATTTTTCACCTGGTTGTCCATCGGTTCCACTATGTGCATCTTCATCCTCGGATTCTATTATGTAGTAGTGAACTAGCGCCAGCATACTTGCCCGTTTCCTATAAAAAATACGACAACGCACAAAGAAGGGACAGCCGCCAGGCTGTCCCTTCTTCACGTCAAGCATATATTGTGCCGGTTTATGTGGTAACCACTGCCGTAATCTCCTCATCCAGCTCCAGCCGTACATTCTCACGGTAAGCGCGGATGCCGTATTCGCTGTGCAGATAACGGAGGATCGCTTCGTTCAGGTTGGATTCCACTAAATATTGGCTGCGTCCTTGAATCCAGACCTCGGCTGTATAGCCGGTATCTTCATCCCAGCTTAGCTCAACCTGAACCTCCTGGACACGCACGCCTTTGCGCTCTGCCATATGCAGGCAGACGGCGTTAATAATTTCGTCCATGCTCAGAACGGTTGTTGACATCAGTAACGGTCATCCCTTTCCTGGAACTTGCGCCGCTGCTGGCGGCTGCGGATGAAGGACATCACGAGCATGAAGACAAGATAAATGGCAAGCAGGTTAATGGCCAGACCAATAATGTTGCCGAAGGCACCCATGCCGGCGAACATACCGCCGAAGAGCATGCCGGCGATTCCGCCGATCATCAGGCCCTTCATCAAGCCGCCGCCGCTGAAAAATCCGCGGTTCGCGGTAGTGGCCGCTGCACCGGTGGATGTAGTGCCTCTGCTGCTATCGTTTGGTTTCACGCTGTCTGTCGTAGATTTCTTCGGAGTCGTGGTGAAGCTCCGGGTGCCGGATTTAAAGCCGCCGCGTTTCGCATCCGCAAAATCCGGTGTTGTTACGGCAAAAAACAGGGTGAAAGCCATTACAATCATCATTACGCGTTTCAATTTCATTGAGTATAGATACCCTCCTAGAATTATGGTATGCAGGGTAATACGTAGCAGGGTTCCGGTAGGTTTCAAATTTAAATAAAAACTTTCGTATTTTTTTGAAAAAATATTTTTAATGTCGCTTATTAAGCCTGTGAAGCATATAAGCATAAGCACTTCAATATTCAGTGCATGCAATAAGGCATGAAGTAAATTGCATTAGACAGCGCAAATAAAAAGGACGGAGATCCAGAGGATCTCCGCCAAACAAAGAGTTCAGAGAGTTGCCTTATGCTCCGCTGTACCCGTCAACGACCAGCTCAAGCGCTCCGGTAGACGGATCGATGATCATGCCGTGCACAGGTACCTTGGGGGGGAGTAAGGGATGGCGCTTGATTAGCTCCACAGTCTGAATTACCCCGTCCTGAACATTGTCAAACCCGCGCAGCCACTTTGTCAATTTGATTCCCGAATTCTCCAAAGTGCTCAGCACTTCCTCGGAAACGCCGCGCTCCTTGATCGAATTAATCATCCGGTCCGCGTTGAGCGAGGCCATCCCGCATTCGTAGTGGCCCACGACAATCACTTCATCGGCATCCAGCTCATATAGAGCGACCATCACGCTGCGCATTACGCTTCCGAACGGCTGGGAAATGACCGCGCCGGCGTTCTTGATGATTTTGACATCGCCGTTCTTGAAGTTCATCGCCTTGGGAAGCAGCTCCACAAGCCGTGTGTCCATACAGGTGATGATCAGCATTTTTTTATCGGGAAAGCGGCTGGTCATATAGGCTTCGTATTCTTTTTTCTCGACAAATTGCTTGTTAAACTCCAGAATGTTGGTTATTTGACTCATGACCATGCTTCCTCCCAATCAAAATGTGTTAAAAGCTTTAATACTTCAAATTAGAGATGTACGCTCTGAAGTTGATTATACGCATTCAAAAAAGTATCATCAAGAGGAGCAGCTAAAACATAGAAAGCGGGTGAACCCCCATGGAACAATCAGTCCGGGAACAATGGGAGAATTTCAAGGCACTGCTGGGCAAAATTCAGGCCTTTAGCGAAGCGGCCTCACTCATGCACTGGGATCTGCGGACCGGCGCGCCGCGCAAAGGAGTGGAAATGCGCTCCGCTACCATCGGTACATTGAGTACCGAAGCCTTCAAGCTGCAGACCTCGCCGCAAATGGGCGAATTTGTAGAATTCTTCAGCCGGCCGGCGGTGATGAATCAGCTGTCTGCCGCGGAGAATAAGCTGGTTGCCGACTCCCGCAAGGAATATGAGCGCAGCAACCAGATTCCGCCTGAACTGTTCGAGGAGTACTCCGTACTCTCGGCGACGGCGCAGACGATCTGGGAAGAGGCCAAAAATAACGATGATTTTGCTTCCTTTGAGCCGTATCTGACCAAGATCGTGGAGCTGAAGCAGAAATTTATCGACTATTGGGGCGTGAAGGACAGCCGGTACGATACGCTGCTGGACATGTACGAGCCCGATTTAACCACGGATAAGGTGGACGAGCTGTTCGGACGTCTGCGCAGCCGCCTCGTACCGCTGGTGGAAGCGATCAACGCTTCGCCGGATAAGCCGGACACCGGCTTCCTGAGTGAAATTTATGCCAAGGAGCAGCAGGAGAAATTCGCCCTCTTTTTGCTGGAGCAGATGGGCTATGACTTTGAAGCGGGACGGCTGGATGAAAGTGTGCATCCGTTCGCTATCGGGCTGAATCCGGGTGATGTGCGCATTACGACCAACTATTTGCTCGACAATGTGACCAGCTCGATCTTCAGCTCGCTGCATGAAGGCGGCCACGCGCTGTATGAGCAGAATATCAGCAAGGAGTTCGTAGGCACGTCGCTGGCGCAAGGGACCTCGATGGGCATCCATGAATCGCAGTCGCGCCTGTGGGAGAACTTTATCGGCCGCAGCCGTTCCTTCTGGGAACGCTACTACGGCGATTTGCAGCAGCATTTCCCCGATCACCTGGCGAACGTGGAGCTGGAGGATTTCTACCGGGCGATCAACAGCGTAGCCAATTCCTTTATCCGTATTGAAGCGGATGAGCTGACCTACAATTTGCACATTATCGTGCGCTATGAGATTGAGAAGCAGATTTTTAATGAAGGCCTTGAAGTCAAGGATCTGCCGAAGATATGGAACGCTAAGTACCAGGAATATCTGGGCATCACCCCTCCGACGAATGCGCTCGGCGTCCTGCAGGATGTGCACTGGTCGGGCGGCGATTTCGGTTATTTTGCCTCCTACTCCCTGGGAAATATGTATGCGGCGCAAATCGTCAACACACTGCGCAAGGAGTTGCCCGAATTCGATAGCCTGATTGCCGAAGGCAACCTGCTGCCGATCAAGGAGTGGCTGACCGGGAAGATATACCGCCACGGCGCCAGCCTGACGCCTTCCCAGATCATTGAGCAGGTTACAGGCGAGCCGCTGAATCCGGATTATCTGGCCGATTATCTGGAGAGCAAATACAAGGAGTTATATAAGTTGTAAGAATTGAACCCGGCCTGGTGGCTGGATTCCGGTACGCAGAACAGGATATAATAGAAGAAAACCGAAATGGAAGGATTTTGTTATGGCCAACACGCATACTTACAGCCGCCGCGAAGAGGTCGCAAATGCCATTACGCATGGAATCGGTACGGTGCTGAGCATCGCCGCGCTGGTCCTGCTCGTTGTTTATGCCAGTCTGGAAGGGACCGCATGGCATGTGGTCAGTTTCTCGATTTACGGAACGACCATGCTGCTGCTGTACTTGAATTCAACGCTGGTGCACAGCCTCAAGGAAGGCAAATGGAAGGATTTATTTGAATTTTTCGATCATTCCTCGATCTATCTGTTCATTGCCGGTACGTACACGCCGTTTCTGCTGGTGGCGATCCGGGGACCGCTCGGCTGGAGCCTGTTCGGAATCATTTGGGGCATTGCCCTGTTCGGGGTCTTGTTCAAGGCCTTCTTCGTCAAAAGATTCCTGTTCATGTCGACGATCTTCTACATCGCCATGGGCTGGCTGATCGTCATTGCCTGGAGCCCGCTTGCAGCCGTCGTGGCCAGCGGGGGGATGACGCTGCTTGTTGCAGGAGGTCTCCTGTATACGCTTGGTACCATCTTCTATGTCTGGCGGGGGTTCCCGTTCCATCATGCCGTCTGGCATATGTTCGTTCTGGCAGGCAGTGTGACCCACTTTTTCGCGGTGCTAATCTACTTGCTGCCGATCCGTTAGGGGCAGAGAAGCTGCCTTACAACTATATTTGATCCCACAGAGAAAGATGACAAGTAAAAGTGCTTGACATCTTTCTTTGTTTTAGGTATGATAAGGGACGTTGTGAGGCTGTAAAGTGTTTTTCCTTGACGAAGGGAGTGCCCTTAATGAGTCAGGAAGATCGGCTCGAGAAGACCAACCGGATTAATTTGCTGTTCGCTTTCTATGAGCGTCTGTTAACGGATAAGCAGCAAACCTTCCTTAAATATTATTTCCACGATGATTTCTCCCTGGGAGAGATCGCTGCGGAATTTGAAATCAGCCGTCAGGCTGTCTACGAACATATTAAACGGGCGGAGCAGGTACTGGAGAATTACGAGGAGAAGCTCGGATTGCTCAGCAAGCATGAGAGCCGCAGCCGATACCTGGAAGAGCTCCGCGGACTGCCCGGCAACGGGAAGTCGCCCGATGAATACAATGAGCGTTTTACGGAAATTGTGGATGCATTGCAGAGGTTAGAGTAACGGAAGGGAGAACCCGATATGGCATTTGAAGGCTTAACCGGCCGGCTGCAGAATGTGTTCAGCAAGCTGCGCGGCAAGGGCAAGGTCTCCGAAGATGATGTCAACGAAGCCATGCGCGAAGTGCGGCTGGCGCTTCTGGAAGCCGACGTTAACTTCAAAGTCGTCAAGGACTTCGTGTCCAAGGTGAAAGAGAAGTCCATCGGCAAAGAAGTGATGGACAGCTTCACTCCCGGCATGGTCATCATTGATATAGTCAACAAGGAAATGACCGAGCTGATGGGCGGCAGCCAGGCAAAGCTGGCCAAGGCGAACAAGCCGCCGACCGTCATTATGATGGCCGGTCTGCAGGGCGCCGGTAAGACAACAACTTCCGGCAAGCTGGCCAAGCTGCTGCAGAAGGGCAACCACCGCCCGCTGCTGGTAGCGGCGGATATTTATCGCCCGGCGGCAATCAAGCAGCTGCAGATTCTCGGCGAACAGATTAAAGTGCCTGTGTTCTCCTTGGGAGACCAGACCAGTCCGGTTGAGATCGCCAGACAGGCTGTCCAGCACGCGAAGGACAACAATCTGGATTATGTAATTATCGATACCGCCGGCCGGCTGCATATTGATGAGCAGCTGATGGAAGAGCTGAAGCAGATTCATACCACTGTCAGCCCTGACGAAGTGCTGCTCGTTGTCGATGCCATGACCGGTCAGGATGCGGTCAACGTGGCCGACAGCTTCAATAAGCAGCTGGAGCTGACCGGGGTTGTACTGACCAAGCTCGACGGCGATACCCGCGGCGGCGCCGCGCTGTCCGTCAAGGCTGTCACCGGCTGCCCGATCAAGTTCGCCGCTCTGGGCGAGAAGATCGACGCGCTGGAGCCGTTCCATCCGGAGCGGATGGCATCGCGGATTCTCGGCATGGGCGACATGCTCTCCCTGATCGAGAAGGCACAGGCGAACATCGACGCCGATAAGGCCAAGGAAATGGAGCGCAAGATGCGCAACGCCGAGTTCACCTTCGACGATTTCCTGGAGCAGATGGACCAGGTGAAGAAGCTCGGTCCGCTGGACCAGATCCTTGATATGCTGCCTGGCATGGGCAAGGCCAAGGGCATGAAGGACCTGAAGGTGGATGACAAGCAGATGGGCCGCGTCGAAGCCATCGTGCATTCAATGACGAAAGCAGAGAAAGCCCAGCCCGAGATTATCAACCATAACCGCCGCAAGCGCATCGCCGCCGGCAGCGGAACGTCCGTCGCCGAGGTTAACCGGCTCATCAAGCAGTTCGATGAAATGCGCAAGGTGATGAAGCAGTTCTCCGGCATGATGGGCGGCATGGGCAAGGGCGGCAAGAAGAATGCCATGAAGCAGCTGAAGAATCTCGGCGGCAAGGGCATGAAGTTCCCGTTCCGTTAAGATCTGACATTGTACAACATCAGAAGATCAAGCAAGCCTTTGACCTTAGGTTTTAGCTTTTGTTATTGCAGTAGCAATATACCGCCGCAGTTAAGCGGGTCCCGTAAGGGACGGCAAGCGCTCTTACCACCACTCGTCGCAAGGTCCCGCTTCCCCAAGCTCCTTCGCTAGTTGCACTTAGCGGGTGTCCAGAGGGCGGCAGCCCTTGGGGCCCTCCCTTAGGAAGGGAGGGTTTGGGTGGGATGGCAAAAGGTTTTAATAAAGCTTTCCTGTTTTCTAATACTTTTATAAGGAGGTGAATCAAGTGGCAGTACGTATTCGTTTGAAAAAGATGGGTGCGCATAAAGCGCCTTTCTACCGCGTAGTGGTTTCCGATTCCCGGTCCCCTCGTGACGGACGTTTCATCGAGGAAATCGGTTATTATAACCCGATTGAGCAACCAGCAGTTGTGAAGATCGATGAGGAAAAAGCTCTGAAATGGCTTCAAACCGGTGCGCAAGCATCCGATACCGTCCGCAATCTGCTTTCCAAAGCAGGCGTGATGAAGAAGTTCCATGAGCTGAAGCAACAGAAATAATGACTGATTGCGAGGGTCCTCTATGGAAGAATTAGTTGGCGTTATTGCTAAGGCTTTAGTGGATCATCCCGAGGATGTGGCGGTACGGACTGTGGAGAAGGATCACTTGATTGTGTATGAGCTCTCCGTTCATCCAGATGATGTCGGTAAGGTCATCGGCAAGCAGGGGCGGATCGCCAAAGCGCTCCGTACAGTAGTCACATCGGCAGCAGTCAAGAATGATAAGCGCGTTACCGTAGATATTTTATCTTAATGGATGCGTTCAGGAAGGGGCCAGGGATAGTATATCCCGGCTCCTTTTTGTTGAAATATATAAGAAGAGCAATTACCCGAGCCTGTATGGGGACAATTGAAGGGAGAGGACATTATGGCGCAAGAGTTGACCGTAGGCAAGCTGGTGAATACGCATGGCATCCGCGGCGAGATCAAGGTGGTGTCGCGCACCGATTTTCCGGAAGTGCGCTTTGCGGCCGGAAGCAAGCTGCTGATCGAGCCGCAGGACGGCGGAACCAAGGTCGAGGTAGAGGTGGAAGCCGCCAGAGAGCATAAGGGAACCTTTATCGTTAAGCTCAAAGGAATCACAGATATCAATCAGATCGAGAAATATAAAGGCAGTCTGCTGAAGGTGCCGGGTGATGATCTGGTTGAGCTGTCCGAAGACGAATATTACTTCCATCAGATTGTGGGCTGCACGGTATATACGGAAGACCAGCCAGACCAGCCGCTGGGCCAAATCACTGATATTCTGCAGCCCGGCGCCAATGATGTCTGGGTCGTGAAGCCCTCCAAGGGCTCGGAGATTCTGATTCCGGTCATCAAGGATGTCGTGCTGAACGTCGATATTGCTGAACAAAAAGTAACGGTCCGTCTGATGGAAGGGCTGCTGCCATGATGCGGATCGACGTGCTGACGCTCTTCCCGGAGATGTGCGAAGGGGTGTTCGGCACAAGTATCCTCGGCAAAGCCCGCGATAAAGGGATTGTTAGTCTGAATGCGGTGAATTTCCGCGATTTCTCGGGCAACAAGCATGGCAGCGTCGATGACACGCCTTACGGCGGCGGTGGAGGCATGGTGCTGAAGCCGGACCCGATCTTTGCTGCGGTGGAGCATGTGCTGGGGCTGGCGGGACAGGAAGCCGCTCCTGGCGAGGCAGAGGAAATGCAGCTGCAGGAGCCCCTTGTGTCCCCGGACCATGCAACTGACAACGCATCGCCAGCTTCTGTGAAGCCGCGAATCATCCTGATGTGTCCGCAGGGACGGACCTACAATCAGCGCATTGCCGAAGAACTGGCCCAGGAGCAGCATCTGATCTTCATCTGCGGCCATTACGAAGGCTATGACGAGCGGATTCGCGAGCATCTCGTGACCGATGAGCTGTCCATCGGAGATTATGTTCTGACTGGGGGAGAACTGCCAGCGCTGACGGTTATTGACTCGGTCGTGCGGCTGCAGCCGGGGGCACTCGGCAATGAAACCTCTGCAGTGACGGATTCCTTCAGCACCGGGCTGCTGGAATACCCGCATTATACGCGCCCTGTGGAGTTTCGCGGCTGGAAGGTGCCGGACATCCTGCTCAGCGGGCATCATGCCAATATCGAGCAGTGGCGGCGGGAGCAGGCGCTCCAGCGTACGCTGGAGCGGCGTCCGGATCTGCTGGATACGGCGGAGCTGACGGCGAAGGACCGGCAGGCGATTGACCGCTTGAAGCGGCAGGATTAACTAGGCGAAAAATGGTGGACAAGAACATAGCCCTTTAAGAGCCCGCGCCCAGCGCGGGTTTTCTGTTGCATTTTTATAGGATGGAGGCTTTAGTAACCCAGGAGCGATCCCTTGTAGCGAGTGGAACTAATCCGTCAAATTTATAAGGCATTTGGAGCGTCTTTTTAACGTAGATTATGTTGAGAAGGCTTTTTTTGTCGTTATGCTCAGGATTGCTTCCGAGGGAGTGAATGAATGGCGAATAATATTTAAAAATTAAACAAAATAACCGATAACATAGAGGTAGGCACAAAATCTTCACAAAAATACGAGCAAATGTGCGTTGCTTTCCTGTGGGCTGGGTAATAAATAGAGGCGCCGAGATAAGCAATGCAGCTTAAACACACCAAGCTATAATCTGAAAGGAATGAAAGCAAGTGACTGCGAATACGCATGAAGAACTCAAGCAGAACGCGGACACTGTCCGCAAGGAAGCGGAGCCGCTCCGTACCGTAAACGATATTATTGATTTTTATACGAACCGCAAATCGTAACCAATAATTATGACAAGAGCCTGGACAGCAGGTACTATAGCCAATCGGCAAACAGAATAGCCCGGACAAGAGGACAGCGAATCCGCATTCGTTGTCCTCTTGTTTTTGGAAAAAGAGAAGGATAAGCGGAAGCCGCAGGCGAATATCGTAGTTAAAGCTGGTATTCCCGAAAGGAGTGATGTTGTATGAAAAATATTGAGCGCACAGGTGGAGTTTGCTGGCTTGGCAGATAACCGCAGAGGAACGATTCCTCTGCAAATGAGACATTTGGGAGGAACGAAAGGATGAGCATAGCATTAAGGCCGGTGTCGGCTGAAAACTGGTATGAATGTACACAGCTTAAGGTTAAGCCGGAGCAGCTGGCTGTTTTTCCTGCGCCTGTCGTGTACTGGATTGCAGAATCCAGATTTGTTGAAGCGTTTGAATTGCGGGCCGTGTATTCGGGCGACATTCTGGTGGGGTTTATCGTATTTTGTGCGAAGCCGGACGAGGATGGTAACTGCTGGATTCAGGCTCTGATGATTGATGATGAGCATCAAGGCAAGGGTTACGGCAAGGCGGCAATGCAAAGGCTGCTTGAAACCATGAGTAGATTACAATGCCGAAGAATCATGGTCGGACACCGTCCGGACAATCAGATTGCGGATCAGCTGTATGCGTCGCTCGGATTCCAGAAGATTAGTGAAGAGGCAATAGACGGCGAGATCATACGTCTGCTCGGCAATAATATATAAAGGATAGCCAATAAAAAAGACCGTCCGAAGACGGTCTTTCTACCCGAGGCGCTTGTGAAGCTCGTGATCCGTATCCCGCGCCACCAATGCTGTCAATTAGCGGTTGGTCCGGGTAAGGGATACGTTCAGCATGTCATTATTGATGTGAACGCACCTCCTTTCCTTGTGCCCAAAGTATAACACAGCTCTAATGAGAAATCTATAAAATTTTAGGAATATTTCAAAATAAATAGGAGAATCGGAGAAGCAGCCGCTATCCAAAAAGTAAGCGCATTCCCCTTGCCAAAAAACCGCCTTTGGCCGTATAATTATGGAAGCGCCATTTCTGGTTACATCTTACATATTCGTCGGGGTATAGCGCAGTCTGGTAGCGCGCACCCTTGGGGTGGGTGAGGTCGTGGGTTCGAATCCCGCTACTCCGATCCAAACAAAGAACCGCTGCACACGGAAGATCTTCCGTAAGCAGCGGTTCTTTGTTTGGTATCCCATATTAGACTGTGCGGGCTCTAAGATCCTTGCTTGGTCTCCTGTGTATGTTTCTTCATCATCACTACACCGGTAACAAGCGCATATACTGCAAAAATCCCCAGCACCACGATGGCCCACACGTAATTGCGGACCGAATAAGTCAGCGAAGCCAGCATGAAAAAGATAGCGACGCGCAGAATGCCTTCATTAATAAAGGTTCGTTCAACTGCACTCATGATTGTTGCCTCCTTCTTATCATATGAAGCTTAATGGACAAGACCGTAAGCGTTTCCTTCTTATAATGCATATTATAAACCTTGTTCTTGTAAAAGTCACATATTGTTCACAAGTTAATCTTTTCACAGCTCCCCAATCTGTACCTTAGCCGTTGCCCGCTTATCCCGGTATTCATACAATACACCAACACGAGGTGAGGAGGAGTTCTCTGGTGGAAGCCTATTACAACTGTTTGCACTGCAAAAACAAACGGGTCCGCATTCTGACCAAGGATGGCAAGCGGTATGAGGGTGTAGTTGTCGATGTGGATAACAACAATGTCTATTTACGGACCAAGGGTAACGGGAAAGTGAAGACCTCAGCATTCTATCCCGGCAACTATTACGGCGGATATTACGGCTACGGCAGTGAAATTTTGACGCTGAGCCTGTTCACTCTGCTGGCCATTGCGCTGATCTAAATTTCTGGCGGACGAAAAAGTGGGCTGCCCTATGAAAAAGGGAGCCCACTTTTTTGATACATATATGATTTTAACGTTAGTTAAAGCTGAGATCGGAGTGTCCATTTATTTGCCGGGCCCTATTCCACAGTTACTGCTTTGCCGCTATTACTCCCCAGTGACACCAAGCTGATCTCCCAGCTCGTGAGCAGTATCCGTCATGGTTGCGCCTGCCTCTTCGAGATCTCCGTTGATCTCTGGTGACAGGCCTTCCGGTTGCAGTTCGCCGAAGAATCCGGACAGGCGCTCCTGAAACTGATTATCGACGGCTTCCTTATGCGGAAGCTCGCGGCATCCCGCCAGCATAACGGCCGATAATACGCAGACTGCAGCAAGCGCTGTCACTTTATGTTTATTGTACATGATTCCCGTTCCTCCCGTATGTTTCTTTCAGTTCTATGTATGTGTATACAAGTATATCCCCTGGAATTTATATGGAAAACGGACCACGGCCCGGTTGCCGCACTGGACCATAGTCCAGGGAGGGCGGCTGCTGTAATTCAGTTGTTGTTTATGCTAAAATAAGCGCAGGAATACCGATAATACGCTGGTCAAGGGAGCGGATGAGGCATATGCAGTATGCAGTGGGTGTAGTGATACTGTTGATCGTTACTGCGGGATATGCCGCCTATCGCGGACGTATGCGCAAGCCTGCGCAGCCGGAGACGAGAACGGCGGGCAATGTAATATCCATGGAAAGTCACCGTAAAGCCAAACGGGAGGCTGCAGAGCAGGTATGCTCTTCATGCAAGAAGAAGAACGGGAAGCTTATCTTTTATGCACAGGACAATGGAACTATCGTCGGACTATGCAAGAATTGCCAGGACCAGGCGAAGAAACGCGATTTGCTCCCTTTGTAAAAATAAAATAAGTATATTGAATTTACCCGACACTTGTGATAATATTAATTCTGTTGTGTTGAATACGGCGGTCCTCTGCGGATAATGATGAAGAGCAAGGCTCTTTGGAAGATGTATGAACGCCCGTACGGAAGGAGGAAGTCCTAAATGAATATCCTGCAAGCAATTACACAAGAGCAGCTTCGTAAAGATATCCCAAGTTTTCGTCCTGGCGATACACTGAAGGTGCATGTAAAGGTTATTGAAGGAACTCGTGAGCGTATCCAGCTGTTCGAAGGCGTTGTAATCAAACGTCGCGGTGGCGGAATCAGTGAAACTTTCACTGTTCGCAAAATCTCTTACGGCGTTGGTGTGGAAAGAACTTTCCCAATCAACTCGCCTAAGATCGAGAAGATCGAAGTGGCTCGCCGCGGTAAAGTTCGTCGTGCCAAGCTGTACTATCTGCGTGAACTGCGCGGTAAAGCTGCCAGAATTAAAGAAATCCGCCGTTAATTTCGGCAAAGGGGAGGGGCTTGGGTGCAAGCCCCTTTCGTTCTTTCTTGAATACAGAGAAATCATCAGCAGGATGCTTTCTTTAGCATATTATATTTTCAAAGCATGTCATATGAGAAGGCCCCACTTTGTGGGGTTATTTTCAAAATATAAGCATTTCCGGGCTAACTGTATAGCATAAAGAGAGGAAGGTGAAACTATGCAGCAGGATTTTCAACAAGGCCGGAACGACGTTGTGGAGCCGGACGGTGATAACGTCAAGAAGCCTAAGAATGAAGCGATGGAATGGATTAAAGCGATCGTGATTGCGCTGGTATTGGTGATCCTGATCCGGTGGCTGCTCTTTAAACCGTTTATAGTGGACGGGCCTTCCATGAAGCCTACTTTCCATACCGGAGAGCGGGTTATTGTCAACGAAATTTTGTATGATATCCGTTCACCGCAGCGCGGCGAGGTCATTGTCTTCCATGTACCGTCCGAAGGCAGAGATTTCATCAAACGGGTGATCGGCGTAGCCGGGGATACGGTGAAAGTAGAAGGGGATGTCGTTACAGTCAACGGCCAGCCCGTCAACGAGACCTATATCCAGGGCGCCATTGACGCCGCCCATCAGAACAATGCCCTGTACAACAACAAGGATTTCCCTAATGAAGAATTCCCTGACGGCACGGTACCCGAAGGCCACGTATTCGTGATGGGCGACAACCGTTCGGACAGTACAGACAGCCGGATGATCGGCTATGTACCGCTGGATGATATTGTCGGCCGGGCGGATCTGATCTTTTGGCCGGTAAAGGATATTTCCATTGTTAATCACTAAATGAAGTAAGCAGTCGAAGGAGGTGACGGCTATGACCATCCAATGGTTTCCCGGTCATATGACGAAGGCCAGACGGCAGATCGAGGACAAACTGAAGCTGATTGATGTGGCAATCGAATTGATTGACGCACGTCTGCCGCTTTCCAGCCGCAATCCGATGATCGACGATATTTTGCGGGACAAGCCGAAGCTGATTATACTTAACAAAGCGGATTTGGCCGATCCGGAAGCGACGCGCAAGTGGCTGGCTCATTTCAAGGAGCAGGGCTTTGTGGCTCATCCGGTCGATGCATCCACCGGCAAAGGCGTGAAGGAGATTCCTGAGCAGGTGAAGACGCTGCTGAAGGAGAAGCTGGAGCGTCAGATCGCCAAGGGTATGAACCCGCGTCCGATGCGGGCCCTGATTGTCGGCATCCCCAATGTCGGCAAATCAACGCTGATCAATAAGATGGCCGGCAGAAACATTGCCGCAACCGGAGACCGTCCGGGTGTGACGAAGGGCCAGCAATGGATCAAGACCGGTGGCAATCTGGAGCTGCTGGATACACCGGGCATTCTCTGGCCGAAGTTCGAGGACCAGGAAGTCGGATATCGGCTGGCAGTGACGGGTGCGATCAAGGAAGAGATTCTGAATGTCGAGGACATCGCCTTTTTTGCGGTAAAATATTTACTGCGGGATTACAGCGAACGCTTCAGTGAGCGCTTCGGCATCGAGAAGCTTCCGGCGGCGGATACGGATAATCCGGACGATATTGTTGCAGTATTGGAGGCGGTCGGCCGCAAACGCGGCTGTCTGATCAGCGGCGGCAGGGTCGATCTGGAGAAAGCCTCACGTACGCTGCTGCACGAACTCCGTGCCGGCAAGCTGGGGTCTTATACGCTGGAAATGCCATAACACATAGCAAGCTATAACTATACACAAGGTTAAGCAAGCCATCCATGAATTGGGTGGCTTTTTGCGTGAAATTGCAGGACGGCGGGGATGACCGGTATCCTTTCCTATGATAAGCTGGGAGAAAGAGAGACCGATGAAGTTATGGATGGTGAATAATAGGTGAGTACAATAGATATGCTGGTTCATGAAAAAGAAATCTGGGAGCAATCCTACCGCAGAATTGCCGGTGTGGATGAAGTAGGCCGGGGCTGTCTGTTCGGCGATGTGGTGGCGGCAGCGGTGATCCTGCCTGAAGGACTCATCATTGAAGGGGTGGACGACTCCAAGAAGCTGACGGCCAAGAAGCGGGAGGCGCTGTTTGCGCAGATTATGGAGCAGGCGCTGGCGGTCAGTGTAGGCCAGGTGGATGCCGCCATGATTGATGAAATCAATATCAAGCAGGCTTCGAGGCTGGCTATGAAGCTGGCGGTGGAGGGGCTCGGAGAGGTTCCGGATTACATGCTGATTGATGCGGAGAAGGTGGATCTGCCGCAGCCGCAGCGTGCGATTATTAAAGGCGATGCGAACAGCCAGTCCATTGCTGCCGCTTCCATTGTCGCCAAAGTGACACGCGACCGCCTATGTGAAGGGGAATGGGAAGAGCTGTACCCGGATTACGGGATCAAAATACATAAAGGCTATGCCACCAAGCTGCACCGGGAACAGCTGTTGTCACTGGGACCGACTCCGATGCACCGGCGCAGCTTTATCGGCCGGATTATGGCGGACCAGATGACCTTGTTCTAAGCTGGACCCGGTCTAGCTCTGGGCATCAGGGCTTTCATAAAATGACCCGGATAGCCGATATAATAAGTAGTAATTAGCTGTGGAAGGAGGGGAGACAAATGAACATCGGATCGCTAGTACGCGGTTTATTGGGCGACAGCCGACCCGGCGAGATGAAGACCGCCGAGCTGAAGGAAGGCCAGGTTGTCCGCGGCACGGTGCTCAGTGTCTCGGAGTCGGGCAGAGAAGCGGTGGTGCAGATTCAAGGCACACCGGTACGGGCAGAGCTGGAGACACCGCTGACGCCGGGACAAGTCTTGGCGCTGCAGGTCGCCCCGCCCGGAGAGAACGGGCTGCCTGTTCTGAAGCCGGTACCCGCCGAGACGGCGCTCCTGGCGTCGCCCCAGAGCATGGGCGAAGCCCTTGAGTCGCTTGGCTTGAGCCAGTCCAAGGCCGGGCGGGAAATCATCCAAGCCATACTGTCAGCAGGATTGCCGCTGGACAAGGAGACTGCCGCTAAGCTGGATGCGGTTATGGGCACGAAGCCGCAGGGCGTTCCCGACGGGGAATGGCTGGAGTCGGCGGCAATCTCGCTGAAGCGCGGCCTTCCGGTGACTTCCGAAAGCATCAAAGGCATTCATCAAGCCGTGTTCGGTCCAAAGCTGCATGATTTGCTGGCCAATCTGGAGAATGAGCTGCGGCTCTGGGCGGAACAATCGGCGAAGGGGAGCGGTGCAGCAACTCCTTCCGCTTCAGTGCCAGGGAGCGGCGGAACAGCGGGAATGCAGGCTTCGGCATCGGCTCCGTCGACGCTGGCTGCTTCCGCAGCTGGCGTGCACGGAGCGGATGCCGGACCGGACGTCTCCGCTGTCCGGCCTGGATTGACAGGCGCCGCAGCTCCTGCAGCCACAGGTTCTGCGGGAGAAGCGGCTCCCGCCGCACAGGCAGCAGTCGGGCAAACGGAGGCAGCGGAGGGGTTACCGCAGGCCGGTTCCGGCAAGGCCGGACTGCCTGGCGCGAATCCGGCGACGCTTGCCGGTGGAAGTGCTGCACCTGGAGAGTTGCAGCAGACTGCTGCCGGAAAGGCAGAGACACTGTCCGGTAACCTGCAGCAGGCTGCATCAGGAAGTGCGGATGAAGCTGCGGCTAATCCGCAGCCTGCTGCAGGAAGAAGCGAAGCTGTAGCGCCGCAAGGTAAAGGACTCGACGGCAGCCAGCAGGGAGCAGCAGGGCGAGCGGAAGGCTCCGCCGGGACGCAGCAAGGAGCGGCAGGGCGAGCGGAAGGCTCCGCCGGGACGCAGCTAGGAGCGACAGGGCGAGCAGAAGGCTCAGCCGGGACACAGCAAGGAGCGGCAGGGCCTGCAGGAACGCCGCAAGCGGCTGCGGGAGAAGGCGGAACGGCAGGAGCCGGCAAGCCCGCTCCTGCGGCGGGCCAGGGGTTGACCAGCGCAGCGGCGCCGGGCGGGCAGGCGCCTGCGGACACGCCGGCCGCGCAGCCGGTGCCGGCGGGACCGGCCGCCCTGCAGCAGCGCCTGCAGGGCGTGCTGGCCGAGCTGCGCGGCACGTTGCCGCAGCTCGCCGAAGCTTCGCCCGCCGCCGGCGCAGCGGGCGAAGCTACTCCCCCTGCGCCCGCTGCGGCGGCGCAGGGCACCGCGCCCACCCAGGAGGCGGAGCCTTGGGTGGGGCGGGTGCTGAAGCTGCTCGGTGCGGAGCACGAGCAGCAGGCCGTGCGCGGCGGCGGCGAGCCGGCCGCGCAGCTGCGGTCCGCGGCGGCAGCGGCGGCCGCGGGGACGCGCGAAGCAGCGCTGCCGCAGGCGGCGCTGCAGGGGACGGGCGCCCAGGCGGAGGCGGCAGACACGCTGAAAGGCGTGCTGCTGCAGGTGCTGGGCGCCGCGGATGTGCCTCCCGCGGTCAAGGAAGCCGCGGGGCAGCTCGTGCAGCAGCTGACGGGACAGCAGCTGCTGCTCAATACCGACCGCACGGCGCCGTTCGCGCAGGTCACGATGTTCCTGCCGCTGAGAGGTGCGGACGGGCAGGAGACCGCTTCTGTCCATATCCAGTCGCGGCGCGGCCGCAAAGGCGAGCTCGACCCGGCGAACTGCCGGCTCTGGTTCGATCTGGACATGCGGCAGCTGGGCCAGACGCTGGTCGATGTGCAGGTGGTAGACCGTATCGTCAGCCTGAAGCTGCATAATGATACCCCTTGGGTGCTTGAATTGCTGGAAGCGCGGCGGGATGATATCCAGGGGGCGATTGAATCTATCGGCTACCAGTTGTCTGGCTTACGGACAGAGCCGCTTCCTGAGCGCAGCGTCACTGCATCCTCCGGTGCAGCTGCACCGGGCAAGCTGGCTGACTTTGTGCCGGATGCCTATAAAGGAGTCGATTACCGGATATGAAAGAGACTGATCAGGAAACTGCGCTGCACCGCAAAAAAGCAGTGGCGCTGAAGTACACCCCCGGCCAATCCGAGGCTCCGGTTGTGGTAGCGAAGGGCCAGGGTGCGGTGGCGGAGGCCATTTTACAGAAAGCCAAAGAGAACGGAGTGGCTGTTCAGGAAGATGCGGCTCTTGTGGAAGTGCTGTCCAAGCTGGACCTCGACCAGCAAATTCCCCCGGAGCTGTATCAGCTTGTGGCTGAGATCTTGAGCTATGTGTATCAGAGCGACCGCTCTGCAGCGCAAAGGCCAATGTGATGGAGCCGGGGCGCGAGCGGTACAGCCGTAAGCAAAAAGGAACCGCGGCCGAAGATGCCGCCGCCCTTTATCTGGCTTCACGGGGCTACGCCATTCTGGAACGGAACTGGCGCTGCCGCAGCGGTGAGCTCGATATTGTTGCCGAGCTTGCAGGGAGACTTGTAATAGTGGAAGTCCGCAGCCGTGGCAGCAATCCGCTGCCGGGTACCCCTGAAGAATCGGTGGACGCGCGCAAAATCCGCCGTGTCCGTCAAGCCGCAGCAATTTATTTGCATCAGCAGCGCCACGCGGACCGGCAGGTTACATTTGATGTGGTGACAGTCCTGCTTCATGAGGATTTGAGCATCGCGGCTCTGCATCATATCCGTGAAGCCTTTTAGCGGAAATCAAGTCATGATTCGACTATGACACCATCCCTGGGTCATTTCTTGAGGGAAATGGGTATACATAATTGTAACTTTGAATGCCACCGGGAGGGGGTTGTCCGCTATGAGTAAACCAATATCTCACATACACATCTCCTTTGCCTGCCAGCATTGTGAGCATAGCCTCGATGTAGACTTGGGCGGAGAACCGATGTCTGTCGTCCGCTGCAGTCACTGCGGCAAGAGCTTTACCGTCATGCGGCCGAATATCGCCGAAGAGATATTAATTGATTGGGAAAGCGAAGCGCTGTTCCAGAAAATAAGGGCTGAACAAAACCAGCGCAACAACAGCAGTCTGCTTTCACTGGTAATCCGGGTCATTGAACTGCTGACATGGCGGGATAAAGGAAACGGTCAGGTCGAAGCGATCAAGGAGATGCGCAGCTGGCTGATTGAGCATGAAGAAACACCTCCGCTTGCAGAGCTGATTCAGATGGACGGTAATGAGCGCAACGGCAAGCGGAACTGGGACAAATGATGCGTTTTTTTGCATAAAAGCACATGAAATACGGTTTGAGTATTGAAATTCGCACTTGTGCAGAGACACAAGACTCATGGAAAGAAGAGGATCGTGATGTCAAACGTATTCTTTACCTCTGATCACCATTTTGGCCATCGTCATATCATAGATTTTGAATCCCGCCCGTTTGCGGGTGTGGCGGAAATGGACCGCAGTATGACGACGGTCTGGAATTCGGTCGTGAATGCTGAAGATACCGTGTTTCACCTGGGTGATTTCTCGTTCCGCAATCTGGAGGAGACCCGCAGCATCGTAAACGCACTGCATGGCTACAAAATATTGATTCTGGGCAATCATGACCGGGGGCGGGGGCGTGCCTGGTGGCTGGAGGCGGGCTTTGACGAAGTCAGTGAGTATCCCCTCATTTATAAAGACTTCTTCTTTCTTTCCCATGAGCCGATGTATATGAACAGGCATATGCCTTACGTCAATGTGCACGGACATATTCATGGACAGAAATACGAAGGCCTTCAGCATTTCAATGTTTGTGTCGAACACTGGGAATACCGTCCGCTGGCATTTGGACAAATCAGGGATCAGGTGACCGCTAAAGAAGACGGCTCCTAAGGGTGACTGCTGAAGACGGCTTGCCGCCGGTCCGGCGAAGAGCGTATACTGTGGATAAAAGAATAATCGGAAATAAGGAAGCACCTTTTTCTTGAATGAGCGCCCGGATAGCCCGGCGTATTTCTCAGGAAGAGGTGTTTTTTTATGTATGGAAAATTGCATAGTGCCTGCTTGTACGGAATAGAAGGGGTCATGATCGGGGTGGAGGTGGATTTAGCCAACGGACTCCCGCAGACGAATATAATCGGTCTCCCGGATTCCGCTATCCGCGAAGCCGTAGAACGGGTGCGTGCGGCAGTCAAGAACTGCGGCTTCCGTTATCCGCAGCAGCGGGTGACGATAAATCTCGCCCCCGCTGACCTGCGGAAGGAGGGCTCGGCCTTTGATCTGGCAATAGCCCTCGGGATACTGACGACCAGCGGGCAGCTTATCATGCCTGCAGCCCGGGACATGCTGCTGATCGGAGAGCTGGCGCTGGATGGAAGCCTGCGGCCGGTAACCGGGGTCCTTCCGATGGTGGAAGCCGCACGACGTGCCGGATTCCGTAAGGTGCTGGTGCCGAAAGGCAATGCGCCTGAAGCTGCGCTTATCCGCGAAATGACGGTCTATGCGGCTAACCATTTATATGAGCTTCCTCAGGAGGGTGTAGCTCGGGAGAAGTTCATACTGCCCGCGAAGCATGATGCAGACAGAAAGACAACTGGCGATGCAGCGAACACCCTGACGTCAAGGACAGGATCAGCCGGTACGGACGCGCTGCCTTTTCCGGTAACCGTAAGTACCGGATCGGCCATGCATGACCGGGCACCGGTGGAAGTGCTGAGTCTGGAGCACTTGTTATACAGGCCGGCAGCAGCCGATGATCCTACTGAAGCTGCCGGGCATTTATTGCTGGAGGATTACAGCGATGTGCTGGGTCAGGACCATGTGAAGCGGGCGTTGACGATTGCCGCCGCCGGCATGCATAATATCGTCCTGGTCGGTCCGCCAGGGACGGGAAAGACGATGCTCATCAAGCGGCTGCCGGGCATCCTGCCGCCGCTAAGCGACAGCGAGGCGCTGGAGGTGACACAAATCTTCAGCGCTGCCGGCAAGCTGAAGGACGCCCGCAGCGGCTTGCTGCGCAGCCGTCCGTTCCGTTCACCGCACCACACGGTCTCCGGGGCGGGACTTATTGGCGGGGGCGGCATCCCCAAGCCGGGCGAAGTCAGCTTAGCCCACCGGGGTATTCTGTTCCTCGATGAGCTGCCGGAGTTCTCCCGGAATGTGCTTGAGGTGCTGCGCCAGCCGCTGGAGGATGGTGTCGTCACTATCAGCCGCGCCCGGGCCACCTTTACCTATCCAGCCAAATTTTTACTCGCAGGATCAATGAATCCGTGCAGCTGCGGCTTTCTCGGCAGCGGAAGTCCACAGCAACGCTGCACGTGCAGTGCTGCAAGAATTGCTCATTATCGTTCGCGGATCTCCGGGCCGTTAATGGATCGGATGGATATGCACGTGGTTGTTCCGCGCAGCAGTAATTGGGACAGCGGGCGACCATCCCGGTCCACAGCGGAGATGCGCGCTGAGGTGCTGAAGGCACAGGAGCTGCAGACGCAGCGCTACCGGGCGCTGCCGATCTCGTGGAACAGCGAGCTGACCGGCAGAGCGCTCCGCAAATATGCGGCGCTCAGCCCGGAAAGCGCCTGTATGCTGCAGGGCGTACTGGACGGTCTTGGACTCAGCATGCGGGCCCATGACCGGATTATCAAGCTGGCCCGCACAATCGCAGATTTGGACGGGTCGTCCAATATTTCCTCTGCCCATCTGGCCGAGGCGGTACAGTACCGCAATTTGGACCGCCAGATTCAGCATGAAGAGTAAGCAAATGATAAAGCATATCAGAAGATGGCATGAGTCAGAGATGAGTAAGGTGGGAGTATGCACGACGTGAGAAAGTGAAAATGAGAATGAGAGTGAGTATGGTATGAATACGAGTATGGGAGTGAGTATGGGTATGAATACGAGTATGAGCAAATGTAGAGCCTAAAGAGCAAAGTATGATTAGAGTGATATATAGTAGGAGTAACATGTGATAAGAATATAAGAATGCCGCCCTGGTTCCGGGCGGCATTCTTAAGTGATTTCAGTTGTTATGCTTACAGCACGTTGATTTCTACCTGGATGTTGCCGCGGGTAGCTCGGGAGTAAGGGCAGGCACCGTGAGCAGCCTCTGCCAGCTGGACTGCGGTGGCGTGGTCTACGCCCTTCACAAGAACATCCAGCTTGACGCCGATGCCAAAGCCTCCGTCTTCCACTTTGCCAAAGCTTACGGTTGCTGTTACTTCGCTGCCTTCGATCTTCACTTTACCCATCCGGGCAACCATGTTCAGAGCGCTGTCGAAGCAGGCGGAATAGCCGGCTGCGAACAACTGCTCAGGGTTAGTGCCGTCACCGCCGGCACCGCCCATTTCGCGTGGGGTGCTGATGGTCAGGTTAAGCTGTGGATTAGCGGATTCTACATAACCGTTGCGGCCGCCCACCGCTTTTACTGTGGTTTCATACATTTTTTGCTGGATCGTCATCATTATAATCGCTCCGTTCTTTTTATAAATACATTGTACACAATTTAATTTACCAAAATAAAAATAATAGTCAATATATTTTTCGCTATTAACATGATATTAAGCATGAATTGTGATAAAATAATGTCCGAGAGGCAGGTGAAGATAAAATGCATAAGCCCACTACATCACCGGAACTGATGCTGGACAATCAGCTTTGTTTTACGATATACGCCTGTTCCCGCGAGTTCACCAAGCTTTACCAGCCCCATCTGGACAAGATTGGTCTGACCTATTCCCAATATCTCGTTATGATGGTGCTTTGGGAAAGACAGGAATGCACCGTCAAAGAGTTGGGCGAGGCTCTGTTCCTGGACTCCGGCACACTTACTCCGCTCCTCAAGCGTCTGCAGGCGGCAGGTCTGATTTTGCGCGAACGTTCGCAGCAGGATGAACGCAAGGTCCTGATCTCACTCACCGAGAAGGGCTGGGCGCTGCGCAGCGAGGCTGCCTGCATTCCTGCAAAGATGGCGGAAGGAACGGCTCTGTCCCCTGAAGAGTTCTTCCGTCTGCTGGGAGAGTTCAAGGACCTTCTGGGCCGGGTACATGAAGCCAACGCCAATTCCAACAAATAAAAGATAAAATGAATGTCAATGAAACCGTTCGCGCTACGGCATGAAACTTAGCGAAAAAATGTGTACAAATAATGAAAGTTTTTGAGGAAAGCGTTTTTAAATCATGTTACAATATTCTGGGTTTCCCATTCTGTCATATACGTAATATAGATATTGACTCTCTATTACATGGCAGATGTCACAGGTGAGAGCAGTGCCGCTGGGTGTTCGCACCGGCGCCTGTGTTCACCTTGATTCCGGGTGTTGTATCATCCACCGGTCTGGACCCGGCTTTGGACAATCAAAACGGAAAGCGGAAAGGCTTAGGGGAGCCTGCCCCGGCCGCCGCCACATTTAGGAGGCTTCCGGTATGAATATCCACGAGTATCAGGGAAAAGAAGTACTTAAGAAGTACGGCGTTGCCGTACCGAACGGCAAAGTAGCTTACACAGTGGAAGAAGCGGTAGAAGCCGCGTCATCTCTGAGCACACCGGTTGTGGTTGTAAAGGCGCAGATTCATGCAGGCGGCCGCGGGAAAGCGGGCGGTGTCAAGATTGCAAAGTCGCTGGATGAAGTAAGAGAATACGCGGCGGAGCTGCTTGGCAAAACGCTGGTGACGCATCAAACGGGGCCTGAAGGCAAGGAAATCAAACGCCTTCTGATTGAGGAAGGCTGTCAGATTGTCAAGGAATATTACATTGGCCTGGTGGTAGACCGTGCTTCGGGAAGGGTCGTGATGATGGCCTCCGAGGAAGGCGGTACAGAAATTGAAGAAGTGGCGGCTACGCATCCGGAGAAGATTTTTAAGGAAGTCATTGATCCGGCTGTGGGGCTGCTGACCTTTCAAGCCCGCAAATTAGCTTATAGCATCGCCATTCCGCCGGAGCTGGTCAATAAAGCGGTCAAGTTCATGCAAGCGCTGTATTTGGCTTTTGTGGATAAGGATTGCTCTATTGCGGAGATCAATCCGCTTGTTGTGACCGGCGACGGTAACGTAATGGCACTGGATGCGAAGCTCAATTTCGATTCGAACGCCTTGTTCCGTCACAAGGATATTCAGGCATTGCGCGATCTGGATGAAGAGGATGAGAAGGAAATCGAAGCCTCCAAGTTCGATCTCAGTTATATCGCGCTGGACGGCAACATTGGCTGTATGGTCAACGGTGCCGGTCTTGCCATGGCTACAATGGATATTATTAAATATTATGGCGGCGAACCGGCCAATTTCCTGGATGTCGGCGGCGGTGCCACAACAGAGAAGGTTACGGAAGCTTTCAAAATCATATTGTCCGATGACAAGGTCAGTGGGATCTTTGTCAATATATTCGGCGGAATCATGCGCTGCGATGTCATTGCCAGCGGTGTAGTTGAAGCTGCGCGGCAGCTCGGCTTGACCAAGCCGCTCGTGGTCCGTCTGGAAGGCACTAATGTGGCGCTCGGCAAGGAAATTCTGGCCGGCTCAGGGCTGAATATTGTTGCTGCCGACTCCATGGCCGACGGTGCCCGCAAAATTGTCGCTTTAGTGTAATTTGCTGCCGGTACTTTACGGACCAGGCATTCGTATTCGACTACTCTATCAGTGGGGATGTGACCAGAACATGAGCATTCTTGTCAATAAACATACGAAAGTGATTACGCAAGGCATTACCGGAGCGACCGGACTATTCCATACTAAGGGAGCACTTGAATACGGTACGCAAATGGTTGGCGGGGTGACTCCTGGCAAAGGTGGAACCTATGCTGACATTACGCTGGAGAACGGCACCCAAGTCAGCCTGCCGGTATTCGACACCGTAGTGCAGGCAGTAGCCGCTACCGGAGCAACGGCCAGTGTTATTTATGTTCCACCGGCATTTGCTGCGGATTCCATTATGGAGGCGGTGGATGCCGAGCTTGATCTCGTCATCTGTATTACCGAGGGCATTCCGGTGCTGGATATGGTCAAGGTGTCCCGTTATATGGAAGGTAAGTCCACCGTACTCATTGGACCTAACTGTCCGGGTGTCATTACGCCCGGTGAGTGCAAGATCGGGATTATGCCGGGATATATCCATACCCCGGGTTATGTTGGCGTCGTTTCGCGCAGCGGAACCTTGACCTATGAAGCCGTGCATCAGCTGACCGAACGCGGCATCGGGCAATCGACGGCTGTGGGCATCGGCGGCGATCCGGTGAAGGGCTCGGAGTTTATAGATATTCTGAAGCTCTTTAATGAAGATCCCGGAACCAAAGCGGTTATTATGATCGGTGAAATCGGGGGAACGGCCGAGGAAGAAGCTGCGTTATGGATCAAAGAGAACATGACAAAGCCTGTTGTCGGATTTATCGGCGGCGTGACGGCGCCTCCAGGCAAGCGTATGGGCCATGCCGGTGCGATTATCTCCGGGGGCAAAGGTACGGCCAGCGAGAAAATTGCCGTGCTGGAGTCCTGCGGTATCAAGGTGGCGCCTACTCCGGCCGAAATGGGCTCGACGCTGGTCAGTGTTCTGGAAGAGCGCGGCATATTGAACGCCTTCACTACGCATTAAAGCTATACCTTGTCATCATTGCTGTGTATAATAGCTGTAAAGGTAAGCAACCTTTTATTCTCCGCAGCGGGGATAAAAGGTTGCTTTTTTTTGTGCCAAATAAGGAAGGCATTCCTTCCGTTCAAATGAGGGAGTAGAGTATATATGGATAAGCGCGAATTGCTGTTTGGGTTGCATGAGATTGCCGGTATCGGCTGGAAAAGTATCGACAAAATCTGCCGTTCAGGTTATTTGTCAGAGGAGGGGCTTTCCTGCCGGGAAGAGGAATGGCGCGGTATTGGATTATCGGTTGCAGTTGCGCAGCGACTGGCCGGGATGAACATCCTGGAGTGGATCAAAGAGCGCCGCCTTTTAATAGAAGAAAGAGGTCTGGAGATGGTCACCGTGTTCGACGGGAATTACCCGGCGCAACTGAAAGAAACAGCCCAGCCGCCTTGGGTGCTGTACTATAAAGGCGATATCGGACTGACCGGGAGACCGGTTGTCGCCATGGTCGGGACCCGTGTACCAACAGCGTATGGCCGTAAAGTCGGTGAAATGCTGGCTGAGGAGCTAAGCCGCGGCGGAGTGACTGTTGCCAGCGGACTGGCACGGGGGATTGACAGTGTCTGCCACGAAGCGGCATTGCGCGGAGAAGGCAGCACAATCGCAGTGATGGCGACAGGATTTGACAAAATTTACCCTCCGGATAACCGGGAGCTGGAACGCGATATTAGCCGCAGAGGACTGGTCTTGAGCGAGTATCCCTTAGGAACACCGAGCCATCCCGGCTTGTTTCCGCAGCGGAACCGGATTATCGCCGGCTTGGCCTTGGGTACGGTAGTGGTGGAAGCGGACAGCCGCAGCGGTTCGCTCATCACGGCAGATGCCGCCCTGGAAGCAGGCAGGGATGTATTTGCTGTGCCGGGACCGCTGACTTCGCCCAAGAGCAGAGGTGCCCTGGAGCTGATTAAGCAGGGGGCGAAGCTGGTAACCTGCGCCGGCGATATCCTTGAAGAATATGCCCATCTTTTGCCGCTGACTGCTGTGGACAGAGAATCCGGACACGGTCCGGCAGCCGGGCAACGGGCAGGACTTGATGAAAAGAAATTGACAAACGATGAGCAACAACTATACCATATACTGCAGCAAGGGCCATTCACCCTGGATGAGCTGCTGGGGCGCTCAGGATGGCATTTTGGACATTTGCATTCAGTTCTGTTATCGTTAATCATACAAAAAGCGGTAGCGCAATTACCGGGTGCAATCTATAAGGTAATTTAATATAGAAGGCGAGTTAAGTGCGTGTTTTACGGGTAAGATTTAATCCGGATTACTCTGAAGACAATGAACGTTCAGGGGCCCCGCATGCCCATGGACGCCCTGAAATTAGACTGCACTTTGCGGGATTCTATCGAGTATCAAGCTTATTTACGATTTAGGAGGAGAGCCTATGGCAGATGCATTGGTTATTGTCGAATCGCCGGCCAAAGCGAAGACGATTGGCAAATATTTAGGCAGTAAATATATTGTAAAAGCATCAATGGGGCATATCAGAGATTTGCCGAAGAGTCAAATAGGGGTTGAAGTCGAGAACCAGTTCAGCCCAAAATATATAACAATCCGCGGCAAGGGTTCGATTCTGAAGGAACTTAAGGACGCCAGTAAAAAAGTCAAAAAAGTATATCTGGCGGCTGACCCGGACCGCGAAGGGGAAGCCATTGCCTGGCATCTGGCGCATGCGCTGGAGCTGGACAATACGCAGGAATGCCGGGTGGTCTTTAATGAGATCACCAAGCAGGCCGTCAAGGATGCATTCAAGACGCCGCGCAAAATCAATATGGATCTGGTGAACGCACAGCAGGCCCGGCGTATCCTGGACCGGCTGGTGGGCTATAAGATCAGCCCACTATTATGGAAGAAAGTCAAAAAAGGACTCTCTGCCGGACGCGTACAGTCAGTAGCAGTCAAGATTATTATGGACCGGGAAAACGAAATTTCCGCGTTTGTTCCAACGGAATACTGGAGCATTACAGCGAAGCTTGGAATCCGCGATTCTGTCTTTGAAGCCAAGTTCCATAAGCTGAACGGCGAGAAAAAGGAGCTGGGCCAGGAAAGCGATGTTCAGGAAGTGCTGAAAGCGATCCAAAATGCGGACTTCACTGTCAGTGAAGTCAAAGAAAAGGAACGCCAGCGTCATCCTTCCGCACCGTTTACGACAAGCTCGCTCCAGCAGGAAGCGGCACGTAAGCTGGGCTTCCGGGCGGCCAAGACCATGTCCGTGGCACAGCAGCTCTATGAAGGGGTGGAGCTGGGCAAGGAAGGGACAGTCGGCCTTATTACTTATATGCGTACTGACTCCACCCGATTGTCTGTGACGGCCCAGGATGAAGCCCGCGAGCTGATTACCTCTAAATACGGTGCGCCATTCGTGCCGGAGACGCCGCGCAATTATTCCAAGAAAGCAGCCGGGGCCCAGGATGCCCATGAGGCGATTCGCCCTACTTCGGCGCAGCGCGAGCCGGAAATGATCAAGGAATTCATGAGCCGCGACCAGTTCCGGTTGTATAAGCTGATTTGGGAGCGTTTTGTTTCCAGCCAGATGGCTTCGGCTGTTCTGGATACTCTGTCGGTCGATATTGCTGCAGGCACAGCTGTATTCCGGGCTGTGGGCTCCAAGATATCCTTCCCTGGTTTCATGAAGGTGTATGTGGAAGGCAATGACGACGGGACTACCGATGAAGAGAAGTTTCTGCCGCCGCTGCAGAAGGGAGATGTCCTGGACAATAAGGAAATCGAGCCTAAGCAGCATTTCACCCAGCCGCCACCAAGGTATACGGAAGCCCGTCTGGTGAAGACACTGGAGGAGCTCGGCATCGGCCGGCCAAGCACCTATGCTCCGACACTGGAAACGATTCAGAAGCGCGGCTATGTGGCGATTGAAGAAAAGAAATTTATGCCGACAGAGCTGGGCGAGCTCATTATCGAGCAAATGGAGCAATTCTTCCCGGAAATTCTGGATGTGGAATTCACGGCACATATGGAAGGCGACCTTGACCATGTCGAAGAAGGGGAAGAGGATTGGGTGAAGGTACTTGCCGAATTCTATGAATCCTTCGAGAAGCGGCTGGTGGTTGCCGAGGAAGAAATGAAGGAAATCGAGATTGAAGACGAGGTTTCAGACGAGAATTGCGAGAAATGCGGCAAGCCGATGGTCTATAAGCTGGGCAGATTTGGTAAATTTCTGGCCTGCTCCGGTTTCCCGGATTGCCGGAACACCAAGCCGATCGTGAAGGATATCGGTGTGGAATGCCCGAAATGCCATGAAGGCAAAGTCGTAGAGCGACGCAGTAAGAAGGGCCGCGTATTCTATGGCTGCGACCAGTATCCGGGCTGCGATTTTGTCTCCTGGGACCGGCCTTCGGCCAAGCCTTGTCCTGTATGCGGCTCCTGGATGATCGAGAAGCGCAACAAGCAGGGAGCGAAGCTGCAATGTACGGCCTGTGATCATTCGGAGGAAGTGGCAGACAACGAAGAACTGGCAGAATAAGTCCTACAGGAGGAACGGAAAGTGACAGAATCAGCAAAAGTAACAGTGATCGGCGCAGGACTTGCGGGCAGCGAAGCTGCTTGGCAAATTGCCTCGCAGGGAGTGCCGGTCCGTTTATATGAGATGCGCCCGGCGGTGAAGACGCCGGCGCATCATACCGATCAATTCGCCGAGCTGGTCTGCAGCAATTCGCTGCGGGCCAATGGCCTTGGCAATGCGGTAGGGGTGCTTAAGGAAGAAATGCGCCGGCTGAACTCATTGGTGCTCGGCGCAGCCGACCGCCATGCAGTGCCGGCTGGCGGCGCGCTTGCCGTTGACCGTGACGGCTTCTCGGGCGAAATTACCAGAACGCTGCACGAACATCCTTTGGTGGAAGTCATAAATGAAGAACTGACGCATATACCGGAGGAAGGGATTGTTGTCATCGCTACCGGTCCCTTGACCTCACCGGCGTTATCTTCCGAAATCAAAGGACTGCTGGGCGAAGAGTATTTCTACTTCTATGATGCTGCCGCACCTATTGTCGAGAAGGACAGCATTGACATGAACAAGGTCTATCTGGCTTCGCGTTACGACAAGGGAGAAGCCGCCTACCTTAACTGTCCGATGACGGAAGCGGAATTCGATGTCTTCTATGATGCGCTGATCTCCGCGGAAACGGCAGCCCTCAAGGATTTTGAGAAGGAGATTTATTTCGAAGGCTGTATGCCGATTGAAATCATGATGAAGCGCGGGAAGCAGACCGCTCTGTTCGGACCCATGAAGCCTGTGGGCCTGGTTAATCCCCACACCGGCAAGCTGCCTTACGCGGTTGTGCAATTACGTCAGGATAACGCGGCAGGTACGCTCTACAATCTGGTCGGCTTCCAGACGCATCTGAAATGGGGCGAGCAGAAACGAGTCTTCTCTCTGATCCCCGGACTTGAGAATGCCGAATATGTGCGTTATGGCGTCATGCACCGCAACACATTCATTAACTCTCCGAAGCTGCTCCATCCTACCTATCAGATGAAGGGACGGGAACGGCTGTTTTTTGCCGGCCAGATGACCGGAGTTGAGGGCTATGTGGAATCGGCTGCCTCCGGACTTATTGCCGGAATCAATGCGGCCCGGGCGGCGCTTGGCCAAGAATGCCTGATCTTCCCGGACGACAGCGTGCTGGGCAGTATGCCAGCCTACATCACATCGGCCGATCCGGCACATTTCCAGCCGATGAACGCCAACTTCGGCCTGCTGCCGAAGCCGGAGAAGAAGATCCGCAGCAAGAAAGAGAAGAATGAAATGCTTGCTTACCGCGCGCTTGACAGCCTGGCGGCATTCGCCAAAGAGCAGAAGCTGCCTTATACAGAGCCGGAGGCAGAACCGGTGGCTTCAGAGACAGAATCGCAGTAAGAGGCGCGCTTCGAAGCCAGTTTTGCTCGAAGATAGGTTCAAGGATGTAACGCTCACAAAACTTAGCGTATGCTTACGAAGTCAGTTTGTACGAAGAGCATTCAAGGTAGTATTCCCATACAAATAAGCGTATGCTTCCGAAGCCAGTTTTGCTCGAAGATAGTTTCACGGATGTAACGCTCACAAAACTAGAGTATGCTTACGAAGTCAGTTTGTACGAAGAGCATTCAAGGTAGTATTCCCATACAAATAAGCGTATGCTTCCGAAGCCAGTTTTGCTCGAAGATAGTTTCACGGATGTAACGCTCACAAAACTTTTAGGAGGTTGCATATCATGTTGCCCAGCTTTCACGCAACCACAATCTGTGCTGTAAGACATAACGGCCAGGCGGCAATCGCCGGGGACGGCCAGGTGACGTTCGGCGAGAGCGTGATTATGAAAACCACGGCCAAGAAGGTGCGCCGGCTTTACCGGGGTCAGGTCATCGCCGGGTTTGCAGGCTCCGTAGCCGATGCCATCACGCTGTTTGAGATGTTTGAAGGGAAGCTTGAGGAGCATCACGGCAACCTGCAGCGCGCTGCAGTCGAACTGGCCAAGGACTGGCGCCAGGACCGCGTCCTCCGGAAGCTGGAGGCGCTCATGATCGTTGTGAACCGGGAAGGCATGCTGCTGATCTCGGGCAACGGGGAAATTATCGAGCCGGATGATGATGTGCTTGCGATCGGTTCCGGGGGCAATTTCGCGTTGGCGGCCGGTCGGGCGCTCAAACGCCATTCACCCGGTATGTCTGCACAGGAGATCGCCAGAGAAGCGCTGCAGATTGCCTCTGAAATTTGCGTGTACACCAATTCCAACATCATTACCGAACAATTGCAGGCCGAATAGGCCCGCAAGAACCAGAGGAGGAAGTCACGATGCCGAATCAAGCGTTTACGCCGCGCCAAATTGTCACCGAGCTGGACAAATACATCGTCGGGCAAAAGCAAGCTAAAAAATCGGTAGCCGTCGCTTTACGGAACCGTTACCGGCGCAGTCTGCTAAGCGAAGAGCTGCGGGATGAAGTGGTTCCCAAAAACATTCTGATGATTGGACCTACCGGCGTGGGCAAGACGGAAATCGCCCGCCGCCTGGCCAAGCTGGTTAATGCGCCTTTTGTTAAAGTGGAGGCGACAAAGTTTACCGAGGTGGGCTATGTCGGGCGGGATGTGGAGTCCATGGTTCGTGATCTGGTGGAAACGGCCATTCGGATGGTGAAGCTAGAGCGGACGGAGAAGGTCAAAGACCGCGCTGAGGAATTGGCCAATGAGCGTATTGTAGCCTTGCTGGTACCGTCCAATGTCAAAGCCAAGAACCAGCGCAATCCGTTCGAAATGATTTTTGGCGGAGGCGGAAATGGCGCTTCCGATGACACGAAAGAAGAAGCAGAGGACAGCAGTCTCAGTGAACGCCGCCGCGGGGTGAAGTTCAAATTGCTGGCCGGACAGCTGGAGGAAGACGTTATCGAAATCGATGTGGAGGATACTGCGCCGAATATGTTCGATATGTTTGCCGGCCAGGGCAATGACCAGATGGGGATGAACATGCAGGAGATGTTCGGCAGCCTGCTGCCCAAGCGGACCAAGAAACGCAAGCTGGCGGTCAAAGAGGCCCGCAAGGTGCTGATTCAGGATGAAGCGGCTAAGCTGATTGATATGGATGATGTCATCCAGGAATCCGTGGCACGTGCCGAGCAGTCGGGCATCATTTTTATCGATGAAATTGATAAGGTCGCAAGTGCGGGGAAAGGCTCCGGCCCCGATGTTTCCCGAGAAGGCGTGCAGCGCGATATTCTGCCGATAGTTGAGGGTTCGACCGTTATGACCAAATACGGCCCTGTAAAGACCGATTACGTGCTGTTCATCGCTGCAGGGGCCTTCCATATCGCCAAGCCGTCCGATCTGATTCCTGAGCTTCAGGGCCGCTTTCCGATTCGCGTAGAACTGAGCAGTTTGACCCTCGAGGACTTTGTGTCCATCTTGACCGAGCCCAAGAATGCATTGACCAAGCAGTACATCAATCTGCTCAAAACGGAGAACCTGGAGATCGAGTTCCAGCAGGAGGCGATTCAGGAGATTGCCCGGATTGCCGCGACCGTCAATCAGAACACCGAAAATATCGGTGCGCGCCGCCTGCATACCATTTTGGAGAAGCTGCTGGAGGATCTGTCGTTTGAGGCTCCGGAGCTCACGCTGGAGACAATGGTCATTACTCCGGAATATGTCCGCGAGAAGCTGGCCGATATCGCACAGGACCGCGATTTAAGTCAATATATTCTTTAAACTGACAAAGCAGCAATATTAACGAAAAATAGGCATTTGGATATAGTGACAGAACAGTCAATCTTTAAATATGTGTAAGCAATGCTAAATGTAGTGGAATATTAGCGATAAATGGGATTGAATTAACTATAAATTTGCCGTTTTATGTAGTGAGCCCTGTCTTTTCTGAAAAGATAGGGCTTATTTCTTATTGTAATAATATACAAATTCTAAGAGAATCAATGTATATGAGCGTCACTATTTTCATTCGACATCGACACCTTTCGACTTACGGTGAAAGGATAGGAAGAATTTTAGCTTTTTTTGTCGAATCAAGAAGGAATTCGTAAGAAGATGTGGAATTCTTTTCATTGCGAAAAGGATTGGAGAGGAGAGTTTCCATGGGATTGCTGAACAGTGTCAGTTTTCAAAGATTGCAGGCCGGTCTGGATGCCGCCAATATACGACAAAACGTGCTGGCCAACAATGTGGCAAATGCCGATACACCGAATTTCAAACGTTCGGATGTAGCTTTTGAAAGCTTGTTGAGACAGCAAGAAAGCGGAATCCAGGCATCACTGGACGCGAAAGTGACGGATTCCCGTCATTTCAAATTCGGAACAGGTACTTCTCTGCCGGGTCCTGCCGTATCCATGGACGCAACCACTTCCATGAACAACAACGGCAACAACGTGGATATGGACCGCGAGATGGCGCTCAGCGCCGAGAATCAGCTCCGGTATAATTCATATGTCCAGCAGATCAACAGTCAGATCACAATGATGCGAACCGTAATTGAAGGGAGGTAGTAAGTGGTGAATTTTGGCAGCAGTTTTGGAATCAGCGCATCCGCATTGACCGCCCAGCGGCTTAGAATGGACGTGATTTCCTCCAATATCGCCAACGCCGAAACGACCAGAGCGTCGGTGGTGGATGGCAAAGCAGTAGCATACCGCCGCAAACTGGTGGTGCTTGAGACTTCTGACAGCAACAGCTTCGCAAATGTTCTGAATTCCAAAATGAACGGTCAGAGCGAAGGAGTTAAGGTGCAGTCGATTACAGAGGATCCTTCACCGCTGAAACCCGTGTATAATCCGAGCCATCCGGATGCGGATGCCGAAGGCTATGTATATATGCCCAATGTGGATATTACGAAGGAAATGGTGGATATGCTCTCGGCTTCGCGTTCTTACGAGGCTAACGTTACGATGCTGAACGCATCCAAAGCAATGGTATCGAAAGCGCTGGAAATCGGCAGAGCTTAATAACGTCAATAAGGCAACAAAATTACAGGAGGGAATTCATTGATCCAGAATTTTATGATTGGCTCCCAGACCATACAACCGCTAGCCATGAAGACAGCAGCCGCTGAGACTTCCAGCGTATCCGACTCTTCACAAAGCTTCAGCGCTTATTTGCAGGATGCCCTGAATCAGGTCGCCGGCCAGGAACAAAATGCTAAAGATATGAACAATAAATTTATTTTGGGAGAAGTCAATATAGACGAAACCATGATTGCTTCCCAACAGGCACTGCTAAGCTTGCAGTTGACTACACAAGTCCGGAACAAGGTAATCGAAGCCTATCAGGAAATTATGAGAACTCAGATCTAAATAATCCAAGCTTAGTTTCGGATGGGGTGACACTGTGAATGAAAGATTTGCCCAGTACCGGGAGAAGCTCACCCAGTATTGGAACAGATTTAGCGGGAAGCAGAAGATTCTTTTCTTCTCGACCCTTTTTATAATTATCATCATCATTGTAGTTATGACCATGCAGCTTTCCAAAACGGAGTATGAAGTGGCATTCCGGGATCTTGACAGTACGGATGCTGCGGGAGTCATGACTTATCTGGATTCGTCGGGAATCCCTTACCGGCTGAGCCCGGATGGACAAAGTATTTCGGTCCCGAGCACGGATGCGACTAGGATCAAGATTGATATCGCTTCGCAGGGGATCGTACAGGAAGGTTCAATCGGCTACAAAGTATTCGATGAGTCCTCTTCGATGATTGGAACAACGGACAGCGAGTTTAATGTTAAGTATAACAACGCCTTAAACGGCGAGGTTGAGCAGCTGATGGGACGTATGCAGGGCATCAAGGCTGCCAAGGTGCTGATCAATCTGCCGAAAGAAACGGTATTCGTTGCACAAGAGGGGCAAGAACAGGCTTCGGCTTCTGTAGTCTTGACGTTCGACCCTGGCTTCAGGCCATCACAGGATAATATCGACGGATACTTCAATCTAGTGAAGACTGCCGTTCCAAATTTGCCCATCGAGAATATTACGATCGCTAACAATGAGGTCGAATTGATGCCGACGGCAAAGGGCGGACAAGCGGGTGTCTCCAATCAGGTGGAGGAAAACTTCGCGCTCACTAAGAAGTTCGAGGAAGAAGTCAAGAAAAATGTAAAGCAATTCTTAAGCACGTTTACCGGTCCGGACAAGGTGGATGTTCTGGTAATCTCAACATTGAATTTTGATAAGGAGAACCGGACGGAGAATATCGTAGCACCAGTTGATACCGAGAATATGCGAGGAATTGAAATCAGTTCGCAGATTATCAGCAACACTTATTCGGGTCAGGGAAACACCACGGGCGGAGTTGCAGGGACAGGCTCTGAAGATGTCTCCGGATATCCTGCCGGTTCCGATACGGGGACTTCCACTTCTGAAGAATCCTCGGAGACCCGGAACTATGAAGTGACCCGCATCACCAAGGATGTAATCGCAAGCCCATATACTGTTAAAGATTTAACCATTAATGTTGCGGTTGAACCACCTACAGGACAAGAAAGTTTGGACCAGGCGACTTCTGATGCCATCGAGAATATTCTGGTGAATATTGTCCGCGCATCTCTGGCCGGTTCCGGTACTACTTATACAGACGCTGATTTGGCCAAGAAAGTTTCGGTCTTATCGCAGCCGTTTGGCGGAACTACGGCAGAAGCAGCCGCAGGCGGCCTGGCTACCTGGATGATTTGGGCTATCGGCGGGGCGGCACTCCTGGTGGGAGTGGGAGCCGGATATCTGATCTACCGCAGACGCAGAAACAACGCGGAGGAAGATGTGGAAGAAGAAGTTCCTCTGCAGGTTCCTACCGAGTTTCCGTCTATTAATATGGAGAGCGTAACGAATGAAAGTCAGGTCCGCAAGCAGCTTGAAAGTCTGGCGAAGAAGAAGCCGGATGAATTCGTAAATCTGCTGCGTTCCTGGTTAGCTGACGAATAGAGGTGTCTTAATGGCAAAAGCCGGCCAAGCGGGACTCAGCGGCCGCCAGAAAGCGGCGATCCTGCTTATAACTCTAGGGCCAGAAGTATCGGCGCAAATATTCAAGCATTTGAAGGACGAAGAAATCGAACAGCTCACTCTGGAGATCGCCAACGTCCGCAAGGTGGACAGCGCGGAGAAAGAGATGATTATGTCCGAGTTCCATCAGATCTGCCTGGCCCAGGAATATATCTCGCAAGGCGGGATTAATTACGCCAAGGAGATCCTGGAGAAGGCACTCGGGCAGACCAAGGCGATGGAGGTCATCAACCGGCTGACGGCAACGCTGCAGGTCAGACCTTTCGACTTCGCCCGCAAGGCCGATCCGAATCAGATCCTGAACTTTATCCAGAACGAAAATGTCCAGACTATTGCGCTCGTCCTGTCTTATCTGCAATTCGAGCAGGCTGCCTCCATCCTGTCCTCTCTTCCGCAAGAGAAGCAGGCAGAGGTTGCCCGGAGAATTGCGATCATGGACAGCACTTCGCCGGAAGTGGTTACACAAATTGAACGGGTCCTGGAGCAGAAGCTCTCGGCTACCGTTACCCAGGATTATACGAATGCCGGGGGTATCGAATCCATTGTACAGATCCTGAATGGGGTCGACCGGGGCACGGAGCGCACCATTCTCGATTCTCTGGAGATTCAGGACCCGGAGCTTGCCGAAGAAATCAAGAAGCGGATGTTCGTGTTCGAGGATATCGTCAACGTGGACAACCGTTCAATCCAGCATATTATCCGGCATATCGAAAATGCGGATCTCCAGCTTGCGCTCAAGGTGGCCAGCGAAGAAGTGCGGGACGTCATCTTCCGCAATATGTCCAAGCGCATGGCGGATACCTTCCGCGAAGAGATGGAGTATATGGGTCCTGTGCGGCTGCGTGACGTTGAAGAGGCGCAGACCCGCATTGTAGGCACGATCCGCAGACTGGAAGACTCAGGTGAAATAATCATCGCCCGTGGCGGAGGAGATGACATCATTGTCTAGGCTGATCAAACATTCCCAATATGTTCCGATAGATGTGCTTAAACGGCTGGAACAGGCCCGGCACCATGCCGGACTTACAGATGAGCCGGTATCGGAAGAACCGGTTAGTGAAGTCCCTGTCCATGACGCCGCCCGCGAGGAAGCGGAAGCGGCCCGGAAGCAGATGCTGAAGGATGCCCAGGAGTTTGCCGAGGGGCAAGTCCGGAGCGCCTCGGAGGAAGCCGAGCGGATTGTGGAGGCGGCAAAGGCCGAGGCGGAGGAATGGTGGCAGCAGCGCAGGGAACAGGATGAGCATCTGACCGAGGCAATCAAGGCGGAAGCGTATCAGCAGGGATATCAGGAAGGCATTGCGCAAGCCGAGCAGGATATGGCCCGCAAGCTGGCACAGATGATGGAAGAGGCGCAAAATGTGCTGCAGGAGGCTTATCGGGCCAAAGAAGTCATCATCCAGGAAGCGGAGCCGTTTCTCGTGGAGCTGAGCTGCTCGATCGCCGAGAAGATCGTCGACAAGCAGCTCACCATAGAACCGGAATTTACGATGGAGCTCATTCGCAGGAATTTGTCGCGTAAACGCGAGCAGGGAGTGATATCCTTATGCGTCTCCCCTGCCCAGTTCGCATTTGTGAATGCTGCGAGAGAAGAATTGTCGCTGGCAGTGGATTCACAGGCTGAACTACAGATTTTGCCGGATTCTACCGTTAAAGATCAGGGCTGCGTAATACGCTCCTCCTTCGGAAGTATAGATGCCCGGATTGATACGCAGCTGGCCGAGATCAAGAAAGAGCTGCTCCGGGTTGCGCTGGACAACGATGAATTGAGAAATGGGGAAGACGATGCTGGACAGCGGACGCTATAAAGAGCAGTTGCGCAATCTCGATCCGGTGCGGGTCAACGGTAAGGTGACCCAGGTCATCGGGCTGATGGTTGAATCGGAAGGGCCGGATGCCAGTATCGGCGATGTCTGCTACATCTATCCCTCCAAAGGCAGCAAGCCTCTGCAGGCTGAAGTGGTAGGCTTCCGCGATAACAAGGTACTGCTGATGCCGCTTGGTGAACTGCAGTCGATCGGTCCGGGCTGCGATGTAGTGGGCACCGGCAAGCCGCTCAGCGTACAGGTAGGCTCCGAGCTTCTGGGCAAGATACTCGACGGCCTCGGCCAGCCGCTGGACGGTTCGCTGATTCCGGCCCGGATGCCGCACAGCTCAACCTTTAATATTCCTTCGAATCCGCTCAACCGCCCGCGAGTACATGAGCCGATCAGCATCGGTGTACGGGCGATAGATGGTCTGCTGACTATCGGCAAGGGACAGCGCGTCGGCATCTTCGCCGGTTCGGGGGTTGGCAAGAGTACACTGATGGGCATGATTGCCCGGAACACCTCGGCAGATGTCAACGTGATTGCTCTGATTGGCGAACGCGGCCGGGAAGTGCTTGACTTCATTGAACGCGATCTCGGGCCGGAGGGCCTGCAGCGATCGGTCGTCGTGGTGGCAACGTCTGACCAGCCGGCGCTGATCCGGATCAAGGGGGCGCTGATCGCGACAACCATCGCCGAGTATTTTCGCGACAGGGGCCTGAATGTGATGCTGATGATGGACTCGGTTACCCGGTATGCAATGGCGCAGCGTGAGGTGGGCCTTGCCGTCGGGGAGCCGCCGGCAATGAGAGGCTATACCCCTTCCGTATTTGCCAGCCTGCCGAAGCTGCTGGAGCGGGCGGGAACAGGTCCGACAGGATCGATTACGGCGTTCTACACGGTACTCGTCGATGGAGACGATATGAACGAGCCGATTGCCGACGCGGTCCGCGGTATTCTAGACGGGCATATTGTGCTGAACCGGGGGATTGCGAATAAAGGTCATTTTCCCGCCATCGATGTTTTGGCCAGCATCAGCCGTGTCATGAAGGATATTGCGCCGCAGGATCAGATTGCCGCAGCAGAGAATGTTAAGCGCCTGATGGCGGTGTATAAGGACTCGGAGGATTTGATCAATATCGGGGCCTATCAGCGGGGCTCGAACGCACAGATTGATGAATCCATCCATTTTATCGATAAAATCTGGGAGTTCACCAAGCAAAGAGTCAATGAGAAGGTCACGCTGGGTGAGGTTCAGCAAGCATTAATTTCACAGTTCTCAAGGAGTTGATAAGCAATGAGATTCCATTACAACTTTCAAAAAGTGGTGGATTTGAAGAGCAACGAGAAGACCCAGGCGGAGTGGATGCTCTCAAGCGCGCTCGGAGAACTGCAGGCCCAGGAGAAGAGTCTGGATCAATTGCTGGAACAACGCAGCACACTGTTACTGGAATTGCAAAATGCCGCCGAGCATAAAACGCCGATGGCCAAGATCCGCGAGATGCAAAATTATGTGGAATACCTGGATCTCTGCATTTCCCGCAAGCATACCGACATTAACCGGGCCCATGCAGAGGTGCAAATCAAGCAGGATCAGCTCAGCACGAAAATGCTGGATGAGAAGGTATGGCTGAAGGCGAGAGACAAGGCCCTGAATTTATTCCAGCAAGAGATGATTTTACGGGAACAAAACGAACTGGATGAGATGGCAACCGTCCGCTTCGCGATGAAATCCCTCTAACCCGGGAGGTTTCCGCTAGTGGCTAACAATGAATTAGAGATCGAAAACGAAGAGTCGGCAAGCAAATTCGAGCGGTTTTTGTTCCTGATGATTCCGATAATTTTTACACTTGTACTGCTTGGTGTGCTGTTGACTCTATTTAATATGGATGTTCGGGAGAAGGCGCTCAAAATTGCCGACAAAATTCTGTTTGTGGAGCGATTCGTTCCCGACCCGGTGGCTGACACGCCCGCTGAGTCGGCTGCGGAGGAAAACGATCAGACCGACAGCGAGAAGCAGCTGGAAAGCTCCGAGAGCACGATCAAGGAGCTGAAAGCCCAGCTTGCGTCACAGGCGGCGCAATTGCAGCAGGCCAATGAGGCCAAGTCGGCGCAGGACAGCAGGGTGGAGGCGCTGCAGAAGCAGATCGACGATATGAAGGCGGAAGCTGAAGCTGCCGAAGCGGTGGCGGCGGAAGAGGCGGTCGATCCGTATCAGGACAGGGTGACGGAGCTCGCCAAGCTGTATTCCGGCATGAAAGCGTCCAAGGCGGCACCGATTCTGGAGAATCTGACCACCGAGGAGCAGGTGCAAATCTTCAGTGCCATGAACAATGCAAGCAAGACGGCCATTCTTGAAAAAATGGACCCGGAGGCCGCAGCCGAAGTTACAGTAAGACTGAAGGAAACAGCAAGCTCGGCTGATATGGCCGTAGCCGCCCTGCAGTCCCGGCTGAAGCAGGAGCAGGCCGCGAAAACGGCGGCCACCACGGGAACATCCGCCAATCTGGACAAAGAACAGCTTGCTCAGACATTCGGTGCAATGCCTGCCGCTGATGCGGCCACCTTGCTAAGTTCAATGTACAGTATTAGTCCGGACAAAGTAATCACTATCCTCAATACTGTCGACGATAGCATACGCTCTTCTATACTAAGCGAGATGGCAAGCGCTGACGATGAAGGCGCCTTGGCTGCGAAAATTGTCAACCGTCTCATGGGCGGCAAATAATCAGCCGGGCAGAACTAAGAGGAACACTTGAAGGGAGGTGAAAAAGAATGAGTTTGGTATTTACATCGTTTACAGGCGGAGGAATGACAGCGCCGGTTGCTGCGCCAACAGGTGCAGGAAATTCTGCTGTGGCTTCGGCAACGGCCGGGGCGACAACACCTGCATTTGCGCTGACACTGGTTCAGAGCATGGAAGGTAATATCGTGAAGGAAGCTGCGGGTTCGCTCATCGGGAATGTAGCTGTGCTGCTGCAGGGCCTGCTTGCTGGAACATCTCCAGCGGGTAAAGAGTCCGCAGAAGCAGAAGGCACAGAAGCCGGTAAGCTTCTGGAGAAGCTGGGAGCTGAGCTTGAGCAGCTTGATGAAGACATCCAGAAGGATCCCGCACTGCTGGCGGCACTGCAGGGCTGGCTGCTGCAGGTTGCTGCACTGCTGAATGGCAACAGCACTTCCGGACCAACGGAAGCACTGGCTGAAGGTGCGGCAGGAGCAGAAGGCTTATCGCCGCTGGCCCGTCAACCCGAAACGCTGCGCTTCGCGGTGCAGGATGAGCTGCATAATCTGGTCTCGATGATTCAGAACGCATCAGCTGCAGGGAATGAAGAAGCTGCGGTCAAAGGAATGGCTATGCTGGGCCAGTTCTCGACTCTGCTGGCGGAAGTAGCGGTTCCAGAAGCCAAGGAGAAGACAACAGCTCTGAAAGCAGGTTCTATTCAGGCTATGCCTGAGAATCAGGCTGGTAAGAACACCGCCAAGACTGCTGAACCTGGAGTTCGCCTTGTTCCGGACAAGGGCGCTCAGCCTGCCGTAGAAGGCAAGCAGGCCGCTGCCCTGACAATGCCTGCACAGCAGCCTGCAGGGGATTCCGGAGAAGACCGGGTTTCTGCTTCTGTAATGAAATCGGCAGTGCCTGCGCTGAATGCAGAGACTGTGGAAGAGATGGCTCCCGATACGGTAAAGGCAAGCGCAGACCCGTCAGATGTTATTACAGCCGGCCAGCTGTCACTGCGTGACGGTATGACTGCTCCGCAGAAGACGGAGCTGCAGCGGGTTCCGGTTCACCGGTTCGCCGAAGAAATGGACACCTTTATCAAGGGCAACCTGCAGATCGTTCAAAAGGGCGGCGTAGCCGAAGCGACGATCACCTTATTCCCGGACAACCTGGGTCAGGTGGACGTCAAGATTACGATGCAGGCCGGAACGATTGTGGCACAGTTTGTCACCGAGCATACCGTCGCCAAGGATATGCTGGAGCAGCAGATGAATCAGCTGCGGAGCGCTTTGGTCTCCCAAGGCCTGCAGGTTGAGAAGCTGGAGGTATCCCAGAGCAATTCCTCGTCGCTGTTCTCGCAGTTTGCCGGTCAGCAGGGACGCGGCACAGGTTCCGGAGCCCAGCAGGACAGACGTTCCAGAGAACGTGGTGATGAACAATCGGATGCGCTTCTGGCTGCCGAATTGAACGGCGAGTGGAAGGATTGGGTGGCGAATACCCGTATGGATCAACGCGAAGGCGGCAGCGGGTTCTCAGCCAAGGTATAAATACAGTCAACAAGCGGGGTGAAATGAAATGACGACAACGAATCTGGTGTCCAATAACACACAATGGAATTATGCTGTACCTGATGCTTCGAAGCAAACAACAGGCAGTTCTGTTCTGGGCAAGGATCAGTTTCTCAAGATTCTGATCACGCAGCTGCAGAATCAGGACCCGATGCAGCCGATGGAAGATAAGGAATTTATCGCCCAGATGGCGCAGTTCTCATCCGTTGAGCAGCTGATGAACATCTCGACGCAAATTACGGCGATGAACCAGTCGCTTGGCTCGGTATCCGGCCTGATTGACAAAAGCATCAGCTGGACAGACGCAACTACCAAGCTGCCAAAATCGGGTACGGTGGAATCGATCCTCGTTAAGGATGGGGTTCAATACGCCGTGGTCGGCAGTGAACGCATCGCTCTGACGGACATCACACTAATCCAGAACGCTGTTCCTTCGGGGGAGAACGCCGGCGGAACGAACACCGGTACAGGCAGCGGGGAGAGCGGGGCGAACGCATGAGCGACAGAATGACTATTGGTCAGCTGTACCCCTCTACAATCCATCCTTCTGTGATGCAGCGGAAGCCGGCGGCGATGAATACGGCAGCTCCGGAAGCTTCGTTCGAACAGGTACTGCAGAACAATATGCTGAAGTTCAGCAACCATGCAGCCAAACGGCTGGAGCAGAGAGGCATTGAGCTGGGTGACCGGCAGCTGGATCAAATTTCGTCGGCGGTGGACAAAGCCGCAGCCAAGGGCAGTAAGGAATCACTTATTCTCATGAAAGATATGGCCTTGATTGTCAGTGTACCCAACCGCACGGTAGTGACCGCGCTGGACGGGAATGCGATGAAGGACAATGTATTTACGCAAATCGACAGTGCAGTCATAATTTCTTAAGCCGGCTGGTCCTTATCTGGGAGCCGGAGCGGCCGCCGACCGACTGAAGCGGCCGAACTCTTGATGATGAGTCAACTGAATTCCAATTTATTATCCGGGAGGACATGAAATGTTAAAATCAATGTATTCGGGTGTATCAGGTATGCGCGGGTTTCAGACCAAGCTGGACGTAATCGGCAACAATATCGCTAACGTCAACACGGTCGGCTTTAAGTCCGGACGCGTAATGTTCAAGGATATTATGAGCCAGACGGTATCGGGAGTTACCGCACCAGGGGGAGGAGAGCAGGGCGGGGTGAACGCCAAGCAGATCGGCCTTGGCGTAAGCATCGGATCGGTGGACACGCTGCATCTGGCCGGAAGCGCCATGACTACCAACAATCCGACCGACCTGCGTATCGACGGCGACGGATTCTTTCTGGTCAAGCTGAACGGCGATCAGGAGGTGCCTTTTCTGACCCGTGCCGGTGACTTTCATGTCGATGCGGAACGCTACCTGGTAACTTCCGACGGCTTGTACGTATCTGATGCCGGCGGTGAAATCATTCAGCTTGGCGACGATGTCACGGCATTCTCGATTGCCGATGACGGCACCATTGTACAGACCATGGCTGACGGAACGACCGAGCCGGGCGTGCAAATCGGGGTAGGCAAGGTGAGCAATCCGCAGGGCTTGGAAAAAATCGGGGGCAATCTGTACCGGATGACGCTGAATGCCAATGCTGAAGGTGCTCTTGAGCCAACAACTGCAGGCAATGCAGAAGTGGGTACCGGTTCGATCGTAGCGGGCCAGCTGGAAATGTCCAATGTGGACCTGACCGGTGAATTTACAGAAATGATCGTAACCCAGCGCGGATTCCAGGCGAACTCCCGCATCATCACTACTTCCGATGAAGTGCTGCAGGAAGTGGTAAACCTCAAACGCTGATTTAGGTACCAGATAATATGCTTGCTGAATCGAACGCGCCCACTCGCTAAGCGGGTGGGAAGCTCGTTACCGGCGGCGGGGGAGGTGCTCCTCCCCCAATTTTGTTAGGGGGTCAGATATGATTTCGGTAACGAGATTAAACGGCACACAGATGTGGTTGAATGCTTTGCTGGTAGAAATGGTTGAAGAATGCCCGGATACCTACATAACGCTTGTAACCGGGAAAAGATTGATTGTGCTGGAAAAGGCCGATGAGGTCATTGTAAAGATCAGGGATTATAACAGGGACATTGGCACGCATGCTGCCACCATTAAAGTCCAGTCTATGGAGGAGCTATCATGAAGAAGATGCTGCCGTGGCTCATTACGGCGCTGCTGGGAATTACGCTTATCGCAGTTGCCGCAGGTTTATTGTGGGACAAATTTTTCCCTAAGGATACGAATGATGTCAATGCTGCCGTTCAGAATGTAGAGGCCAAGCACCTGAGCGCCGATGAAATAGTCGAATTGACCGCAGAATTGACCGGAATCAAAACTAATCTTGCCGATCCCGAGTATATCGTTTCAATAGACTTTGCGTTCCAGCTTGATACCGCAACAGCCAAAGCGGATTTCGAGAAAATTATGCAGATCAAGATCAAGCCGATCATTATTAAAACGCTGGCCGACACCAAACCCGAGGAATTGAACGGGGCCAATGGCAAAGACCAGCTCAGCGCCAAGCTCGTCAACCTGATCAACAAAACGCTTCCGGAAGGGAAGCTGACCCAGATCGAGATTACGAACTTTGTGCTGGCCAGCATGTAATCTCAAGCCGGATGACACTATGATGGGGGGGTGATTGAAATGGTTGATGTACTATCGCAGAACGAAATAGATGCTCTCCTAGCCGCACTTTCTTCCGGTGAGATGGATGCCGATGAGCTGAAAAAGGAAGATACGCAGAAAAAGATCCGTTCTTATGATTTCAAACGGGCGGTGCGCTTCTCCAAGGACCATATCCGTACATTGACACGGATCCATGATAACTTTGCCCGCTACCTGACAACTTACTTCTCGGCACAGCTGCGTACCTTCGTCCAGATCAATGTCGTGCAGGTAGAGCAGCTCCCATACGATGAATTTATCCGCTCCATCCCCAAAATGACGATTCTCAACATATTCGAGGCCGAACCGCTGGAGGGACGGATGGTGATGGAGGTGCATCCGAATATCGCCTACGCGATGCTGGACCGGCTGCTTGGGGGCTTTGGCTCGGCACCGGCGAAGATTACGGCACTGACCGAAATCGAAACAACCATTATGGAACGGATTTTCAGCAGATGCTTCGAGAGTCTGCAGGAAGCCTGGAAGACTGTTCTTGATATCCAGCCCCGAATGGAAGCGCTGGAGACCAATCCGCAGTTTATGCAGATTGTGTCGCCCAACGAGACAATTGCGCTAATCTCCCTCAGCACCAAGATCGGTGACACGACAGGGATGATCAATCTCTGTATCCCGCATGTGGTACTTGAACCGATTATGTCGCGGCTGTCAGTGCATCAATGGTTCGTTTCGGAGAAGAAGGTTCGCGACGAAGTCGAGCTGCAAGCGATCAAGGCCAGTGTCAATCGGGCACAGCTGTCGATCGTGGCGGAACTGGGTGAATCCAGCCTGTCCATTGCTGAATTCCTCGGCCTCAGCGTCGGTGATGTCATTTCCCTGAACCGGGCGGTGGACTCCGGACTGTCGGTAAAAGTAGGCGATAAGCTCAAATTCATCGGAAGCCCGGGAGTGGTAAAAGACCGGGTGGCGGTGCAAATAGACGAGATTGTCAGTGAAGGAGTTGAAGAGATTGACGAGTAAAGATTATTTATCCCAGGAGGAAATCGATGCTCTTCTCAGACAATCTGCGGAAGGCGGCCTGGAACCTGCAGCGAAGACAGTTGATGATTTCCTGACCCCTTTTGAGCAGGATGCGCTTGGGGAGATCGGCAACATCACCTTTGGCAGTGCGGCCACCGCGCTGTCGACGCTACTCGGAAAAAAGGTAGACATTACCACACCGCAAGTGTCCATAATTACGCGTGGCGAGTTTGAAGAAGCTTTCCCCAAACCGCATGTCGCGGTTCATGTCCAGTACGTGGACGGCTTTCAGGGGATAAACTCGCTGGTCATCAAAATCAAGGATGCCCAGGTCATTGCCGACCTGATGCTGGGCGGCGAAGGCGCGCCGAAGGACGAGGAGCTCAACGAGATTCATATCAGCGCCGTGCAGGAAGCGATGAATCAGATGATGGGCTCATCGGCGACGTCGATGTCCACCATCTTTAACCGGTTTGTCAATATTTCGCCTCCGGGCATTGATATTCTGAATATGTCGAGCGGTGAAGGGGTAGGGAATCTGCCTGATGATGAGACGCTGATCCAGATATCGTTCCGGCTGAAGATCGGTGATTTGATTGATTCCACCATCATGCAGCTGCTTCCGGTGCAATTCGCCAAGGACATGGTAACCATGCTGCTTGGTGATGTAGGCTCAGCAGAGCCGGAAGCTGCAGCTGCGGTGGAAGCCCCGCCAGCACCGTCCGCTCCGCCGGCATCACAGGCACCGCCGGTATCCCAAGCGCCGCAGGGACAGCCGGAGCAGCCGCCGCAAGGGACGGTGCCGCCGCCATACCCGCCGCAGGGGATGCCGCCGTATCCGGGAATGCCGGAAGGCGGATATTACTACCCGCCGGCCGGAATGCCTGCCTACGGGATGCCCCCATATGGCATGCCTCCGCAAGGGATGCCATATATGCAGCAGCCTATGGCCCAGACGCCTCCGCCGCAGGCTCCGCCGGTTAACCGGAATGTGAATGTACAGCCTGTCCAATTCGCCAATTTGTCCGGCGGCGCTTTTGGCAGCATTGATGAAAATAATTTAAATTTACTGATGGACATACCACTGAAAGTGACCGTAGAATTAGGAAGGACCCAGAAGCAGATTAAAGATATTCTGGAGATGTCGCAAGGCTCGATTATCGAACTGGACAAGCTTGCAGGGGAGCCTGTGGACATTCTTGTCAATAACAAGCTTATTGCCAAGGGAGAAGTCGTAGTAATCGACGAGAACTTCGGTGTTCGCGTTACAGATATCGTCAGCCAGTGGGACCGACTTCAAAAACTACAATAATGGATATTTAGGGAGGATTTTGTACAAATGGCTAACCGAATTCTAATCGTAGACGACGCAGCATTTATGAGAATGATGATCCGTGACATTTTGACAAAGAACGGATTTGAAGTGGTAGGAGAAGCCCAGGACGGCGCACAAGCCATTGAGAAGTTCAAGGAATTGCGTCCCGACCTGATTACAATGGATATCACCATGCCTGAAATGGACGGCATTGCCGCATTGAAGGAAATCAAGAAAGTGGATGCAGGCGCCAAAGTCATCATGTGTTCCGCGATGGGTCAGCAGGCGATGGTTATTGATGCAATTCAAGCAGGGGCCAAGGACTTTATCGTTAAGCCGTTCCAGGCGGACCGTGTAATTGAAGCCATTAACAAAACGCTGGGTGTATAGGGAAACGGGATGTTAATGTACGCCTCCGAACCGTTCGGAACCGGCAATACCCTGCTGAACTTATTTAAGATCATTGCCGTGCTTGCGGTAATCGTTATTCTTATAGTGTTCCTGATCCGTTTTCTGGGCCGGCGCAACCGGCTGCTCATGAGCGGGCGGTCGATCCGTACGCTGGGCGCGATGGGCCTTGGACCCAATAAGTCGGTCCAGATTATTGAAGTCGGCGGCAGCCTGTATGTAATCGGGGTAGGCGAAGACGTCACCATGCTCGACAAGATTACTGATCCGGCGGAAGTGGCGCTCATTGTATCCGCGTTCGAGGATGAAATGGCTACCCAGAATAATGTGCTTGCACCGCTAATTGGCAAGTTCAAGGCCAAACTGCGGGGCGAGGTGCCCTCCGAGGAAATAGAACTTAGTGATACATCCTCTTTCTATGAGACCTTGCAATCCAAGCTTGCGCTCGCACCCGAGCGGAAAGAAAAGATGGACGAGCTGCTCCGGGATGATGCACCTAGGGATGAGTCGAGGTAGATATGAACAAAAAGCTGATTCTTTCATTTTTATTGCTCGGTATGTTTAGTATATTCCTGCAGCACCATCCGGTTCATGCCGATCCGATTCCGAACATCAACATTGATGTGGGAGGGAGCGGTGAAGGCGGAGCGACCAGCTCGATTTCGATTCTCCTGCTGATAACGGTGCTCAGTGTGGCTCCGGCTTTTCTGGTGCTGATGACCAGCTTCACACGGATCGTCATCGTGCTTGGATTTGTCCGCACTTCGCTCGGGACGCAGCAAATGCCGCCGAACCAGGTGCTGGTCGGGCTGGCACTGTTTCTGTCGCTATTTGTCATGTCCCCAACCTTGTCGGATATTAACGAGACTGCACTGCAGCCCTATATCAGAGGAGAGCTGACCCAGACTGAAGCGTTGAACCAGGCTGCCGATCCGCTGAAGGAGTTTATGTTCAAGCAGACCAGCGCGAAGGATCTGCTGCTGTTCATGAATTACGCCGGTGACTCCATTACGGAGAAGCCTGCGACTTACAGCGATATTCCGCTTACCGTTATGGTTCCGGCTTTTGCGATCGGTGAGATGAAAAAGGCTTTTACAATGGGCTTTATGATCTTTATTCCGTTTCTGATCATCGACCTGGTGGTATCCAGTACCCTGATGGCGATGGGGATGATGATGCTGCCGCCGGTAATGATCTCGCTGCCGTTCAAAATCATGCTGTTCGTGCTGGTTGACGGCTGGTACCTGGTCGTTCAGTCACTGCTCTCCAGCTTTAATACCTGACACATGGGAGGCATCCGCAAATGAATACGGAGTTTATTATCGGTCTGGCCGGCCAAGCCGTATATCTGGTGCTGGAGACAAGCGCTCCCATGCTGATCCTTGGACTGGTGGTCGGGCTTATTATCAGTATTTTTCAGGCGACGACCCAGATTCAGGAGCAGACGCTGGCGTTTGTCCCCAAGATCGTTGCCGTACTGCTGGCTCTGCTGCTCTTCGGACCGTGGATTATAACCAAGCTGGTGGACTTCACCAGTCAAATTTTGGGCAGTCTCCATATGTATATCGGTTAAGATGATGACAATGGAGACCCTGCTGCAAAATTTACCTGTCTTTATGTTGTTTTTTTGTCGAATTACAGCTTTTTTTGTTGTCGTTCCTGTTTTTTCTTCGCTGAATATACCGGCCACCTTCAAAATCGGCTTGTCCTTTTTTATTTCGCTGATTGTATTCAGCTCAAGAGGAACCGACCTTATCGTACCTCAGGATCTTACCTATGTTCTGATGATCTTCAAAGAGGTGCTGGTCGGCTTGCTGCTCGGCTTTATCGGATATCTGATGTTTATGGCGATTCAAACGGCAGGATCTTTTATCGATCTCCAGATCGGCTTCGGGATTGCGAACGTTATCGACCCGATGACCGGTACGTCGTCTCCGCTGCTTGGCAATTTCAAATATATGATTGCCACGGTCCTGTTTCTGGTGATGAACGGGCATCATTATTTGCTCGACGGTATCATTTACAGCTACAATTGGGCGCCGCTGGATAACGATTTGCTGGCCCGGATGATGGACGGCAGCCTGTCAGACTTCCTGGTGCGCACCTTCGCCCAGTCGTTCATGCTAAGCTTTCAAATGTCAGCGCCGCTGGTGACGGCATTGTTTCTGACGGATGTCGGACTGGCATTCCTGGCCCGAACGGCTCCGCAATATAACGTGTTCGTAATCGGCGTACCGCTCAAAATCATCATTGGTCTGGCGCTGCTGCTGGTGCTGATGCCTGGAATGGCAGTGCTGTTTCAAAACCTCTTCGACATCATGTTTGATTCCATGCGGAATCTGCTCGGCGTGATGGGGAAGAGCCCTTAGACAATCACAGGGAGAGAATGCAATGCCGGTTGTGAGCCGCTATAAGCTGGATCTCCAATATTTCGGCGGAGACAAAACAGAAAAGGCGACGCCTAAAAAGCGGCAGGATGCCCGTAAAAAGGGCCAGGTGGCCAAAAGCCCCGAACTCTCCGGCGCAGTGGTGCTGCTGGCGGCGCTCATCACCTTTACCGCCTTCGGCGGTTTTATCAAGGAACGTTTTATGGCGCTATACATGGATGTATTTCAGAACCGGATGACCATGGAAGTTACACCGGAGAATGTAATCTCCATGTTCAACGAGTATGGTGTGCAGATTCTGGTGCTGCTGGCTCCCTTGCTGGCCATCACCTTCATCCTTGCCATCGTGGCAAACGTGGCTCAGGTCGGTTTCATGGCTATCGGCGAAGGACTTACTCCTAAATTCAGCAAATTGAATCCCATTAAAGGCTTCAAAAATATTTTCTCCATGCGTTCGTTTGTGGAGTTTCTCAAATCGATCTTCAAGCTGGTGATTATTGCCTACCTGGTATACAGCACCCTCTGGGGGCAAAAAGACAAATTCGCCTCGCTTTCCCATCTCAATGCCGAGGGAGTTTTCCGGTTCGCCGCAGATCTTACCTTGAGCCTAGGAATCAAAATCGGTGTTGCCCTGATGATAATGGCGGCGCTGGATTACATGTACCAGAAATACGACCATGAAAAAAACCTGAGAATGTCCAAGCAGGACATTAAAGACGAGTACAAGAAAATGGAGGGCGACCCCCTCATTAAAGGCAAGATCAGGGAACGCCAGCGCCGGATGGCTATGCAGCGGATGATGCAGGAAGTTCCTAAAGCGGATGTCATTATTACAAACCCGACCCACTTTGCGGTAGCCCTGAAATACGACGGTTCCCAGATGGAAGCGCCGCAGGTTATCGCCAAGGGTCAGGATTATGTGGCACTGCGCATCAAAGAGCTGGCCAAGGAGCATGGTGTCGTGACTATTGAGAACAAGCCGCTGGCCAGAGCGCTGTTTGGGCGGACGGAAATCGGGGACAGCGTTCCCGCCGATCTGTTCCAGGCCGTGGCCGAGGTTCTGGCATATGTATACAAGCTTAAAGGCAAGAGGAGATAAGCCCCGGGGAGGTTGAGGACAATGAAAACTAAAGATCTAACAGTTCTTGTAGGCGTCATCGGCATTGTCCTGATGATGATCCTGCCCATCCCGGAATGGCTTCTGGATGTACTGCTGATTGTCAATATTTCGATCGCCTTGACCATTATTCTGGTAGCGATGAATACGCGGGACCCGCTGCAGTTCTCGATCTTTCCATCGCTGCTGCTGCTCACGACGCTATTCCGACTGGCGCTGAACATTTCTACGACGAAGCTGATTCTTGGGGAAGGGCATGCCGGTGCCGTTGTGGCGACATTCGGCAGCTGGATTGCCGGGGGACAGATCGCTATCGGTTTCATCGTCTTTCTGATTCTCGTCGTAGTGCAGTTTATCGTTATTACGAAGGGCTCGGAGCGGGTAGCCGAAGTCGGCGCCCGCTTTACGCTGGACGCGATGCCCGGTAAGCAGATGAGTATCGATGCCGACCTCAACGCCGGCATGATCAATGAGCAGCAGGCCCGTGAGCGCCGCCGCAACGTCGAACGCGAAGCGGATTTCTTCGGCGCCATGGACGGTGCGAGTAAGTTCGTCAAAGGGGATGCCATCGCCAGTATCATCATCCTCCTGATCAACCTGATCGGGGGATTCATTATTGGGATGATGGTTCACGGAGATACCTTTCAAGGTGCGCTGGCCAAATACTCCGTATTGACGATCGGTGATGGTCTGGTGAGCCAGATTCCGGCGCTGCTGATCTCCACGGCATCGGGTCTGATTGTTACGCGGGCTGCTTCGGAAGGCAATTTGGCCGAGGATCTGACCGGACAGCTGCTTTCTTATCCCAAGCTGCTGTACATTGTAGCTGTAACCATCGCTTTCCTCGGATTCTTCACGCCGATTACGGTATTGTCCACGTTGCCCCTGGCAGGCTTAATGGCTTTTGCCGCTTACAAAATGGGTGAAAAAGAGAACAAAAAGCAGCTTGAAGAGGAGCAGCTTGTCGAAGAGAAGCAGATCGAGGAGGTACGCAGTCCGGAAAGTGTCATCAATCTGCTGACGGTCGATCCTATCGAGTTCGAATTCGGCTATGGGCTGATCCCGCTCGCCGACACGGCGCAGGGCGGTGACCTGCTGGATCGCATCATTATGATCAGGCGGCAATGTGCACTCGAAATGGGACTGGTTGTGCCCGTCATCCGCATTCGCGACAATATTCAACTAAAACCGAACGAATATGTCATCAAAATTAAAGGAAATGTCGTTGGCGGGGGTGAATTATTACTTAATCACTATTTGGCCATGAGTCCCGGTTATGACGATGAATCCATACACGGAATTGAGACGGTGGAGCCGTCCTTCGGTCTCCCGGCACTTTGGATTGACGAAACGGTGAAGGAACGTGCCGAATTGTCCGGTTACACGGTTGTAGACCCGCCTTCCGTGGTGGCTACACACCTGACCGAGCTGATCAAACGCCATGGGCATGAACTGCTGGGTCGCCAGGAAACGAAGCAATTGGTCGACAACCTCAGAGAGAGCTACCCTGTTCTTGTTGACGAACTGATTCCTTCCGTGCTGGCCATCGGGGATGTTCAGAAGGTGCTTGCGAAGCTGCTGCGCGAGAAGATCTCCATTCGTGACCTTGTGACGATCTTTGAGACATTGGCGGATTACGGCACCTACACCAAGGATCCGGACATTCTGACCGAGTATGTGCGCCAGGCGCTGTCCAGACAAATTACTCAGCAATTCTCGCAATCCGGCGAGACACTGCGGGTAATTACGGTCGGGCCTAACCTGGAGAAAAAGATATCCGAAAGTGTGCAGCAAACGGAGCAAGGAAGCTACCTTGCGCTGGATCCGGTATCCACCCAGACAGTCTACCAGCGGCTGACCGAGCAGATTAACCGACTGCTGCAGTCCGGCCAACAGCCGATTGTGCTGACGTCTCCGACGATCCGGATGTATCTGCGCCAGGTCATTGAGCGGACGATGCAGGATATTCCCGTATTGTCCTACAGTGAGCTGGAGCCAAATATTGAAATTCAAAGCGTTGGGGTGGTGAATTTATGAGAGTGAAGCGTTATGTGGTCGATACGATGCCAGACGCGATGCATTCCATCCGCAGCGAGCTTGGAAGCGACGCCGTAATCCTGAGTACCAAAGAAGTTAAGGTGGGCGGCTTCATGGGCCTGTTCACCAAGAAAAAAATCGAGGTGGTGGCGGCTGTCGAAGAGGCCAAGAAGCCTTCGGCTCAGCCTATAGCTCCGCCTTCGCTGCCAAGTGTGCCGCGCAGCGCCGCACCGCAGGCCTATCAGAAGGCAGCCGCTGTAGTGAACCTGAACCAGCCGGCCCCTCCGCCTAAGGAACCGGAGATGCCGAAACGGACCTTCGCCGAGATCGCGGCGGCACTTGCGGAAGCTTCGGAAGCCGCAGAGGCTAAAGTCTCCGTAGCAGTGCTGACGGAGCGGGAGCCTGAGCCTCCGGCAGTAATTGCCGGTGCAGAGCGGGAGGAAGCCGTGCCGCCGGTACAGCGGAAGCCGGAGCTAAGCGCTGCGATGATCCGGGAAGAGCTGCGGAGCCCGGAGCCGGGCCTGGAACGGGTGTCCGCGGCTGAAAGCGACCTGATCCGCGAAATCCGCGATATGAAGCAGTGGATGGAACGCATCGCGCGTTATTCTTCCAGCGGGGTGGAGCTACCAGCCAGATTGGAGGAACTGAAAGCCCTGCTGCAGGACCATGATACCGATCTGGTGCTGGTGGAAGAATGGATCAACAACATTCATGAAGCCTGGATTGCCGACGGACGCACCTGGAATCCCGAGCAATTCGGGGAGCGGCTCCAGCTGCTGGTGGACGATTTCCTGCAAGGCCGGATCGCCGGAGGGATTGAGCCGGATACGCGTATCGTTTACATTGCAGGTCCGACGGGAGTCGGCAAGACGACGACCATCGCCAAGCTGGCCGCCGAACAGCTCTTCAAGCACGGGCGCAAGGTTGGCCTGATCACCTCCGACACGTACCGCATTTCTGCGGTGGAGCAGCTGCGGACCTACGCCGCTATTCTTAATATTCCGCTGGAAGTGGTGCAGTCGCCTGGTGATCTGCAGCGGGCGATGTTCCGGCTCGAAAGCTGCGATTTAGTGCTTATGGACACGGCGGGCCGGAATTACCGCAACGAGATGCTGGTGGCCGAGCTGCAGAGCTTACTGGCCAGGGAGCTGAAGAGCGAAACCTACCTGGTGCTCAGCATGACCTCGAAGAGCCGAGACATGAAGACGATTGCCGAGCATTTCGGCCGCTACCAGCTGGATAAGGTCATCTTTACCAAGCTGGACGAAACGGGAAGCTATGGACCGCTGTTCAATGTCCTGAACGATTTCCCGCTGAAGCTTTCCTATATGACCAACGGCCAGAACGTCCCCGATGATTTGCTGCTGGTCACCAAGGACCAGATCTCCGGGATGCTGCTGGGGACAGGAGGCTTCTGATGGATCAGGCGCAATCGCTCCGGCAGCTCGTTTCCGGAAACACGCCGAGGCGGTCGCCCGGTGACGGACCCACAGCCCGGATAATCACCGTTTGCAGCGGCAAAGGGGGCGTGGGAAAGTCCAACTTCACGCTGAATTTCGCCCTGGCGCTTAAGGCTATGGGCAAGAATGTGCTGCTGTTCGATGCCGATATCGGCATGGCGAACATCGATGTATTAATGGGGGTTTCCCCGAAGCTTAACCTCTACCACCTGCTGAAGAGAGAAGCAGAAATCGGGCAGATTATCGAGTCCGGACCGGGGAATCTTCCTTTCATTGCCGGCGGGTCGGGAATGGAAGAGCTGTTCAGCCTCTCCGAGGGTGATCTGGAATACTTCACCTCACAGGTGACACAGATTGCAGATAAGATGGATTATATTTTGTTCGATACCGGAGCCGGCCTTTCGAAGGAAACGATGAAATTTATCGCTTCCGCCGATGATTGCCTGGTGGTGACGACACCGGAGCCTACAGCCATTACCGATGCTTATGCGCTGATGAAGGTCGTTCATAACACCCACCCGGAGACGGTCTTCAAGCTGATCGTCAACCAGGCGGGGGATGAGCGGGAGGCACGGCTGACCAGCGATAAAATCCGGATGGCGGCCAGCCGCTTCCTGGAGCTGGATATCCCCTTTCTCGGGTTCATAAGCAGTGATTCCCATGTGGTTCAGGCTGTCAAGAAACAGATTCCATTCTCAGTGGCTTTTCCGAACAGTGCAGCAGCCAAGGATATACAGCGGCTTGCCCTCAGCTACCTGTCCGCCAAACCGGTGGAGACAGAGAAACCGCAGGGCATCAGAGGATTTATCAGCAAGTGGTTGAAGCGTAATCAGTAGATTGTTCTGAATAAGAGGACAGAGGTGGAAATGATATGGAACCATATAAGGTCTTGGTAGTTGATGATTCCGCATTCATGCGCAAGATCATTTCCGATTTGATTGAAACAGAACCTGCCTTCCGGGTTACGGCCACGGCAGCCAACGGCCGCGAAGCGATCATGAAAGTCAAGGAGCTTCGTCCGGATCTGGTGACGATGGATGTGGAGATGCCGGAGATGAACGGTCTCGAGGCGCTCAAAATGATCATGGCGGAGCAGCCGCTCCCTGTTATCATGCTGTCGGGCATCAACGAGCAGGGGATGAAAGAAACGATTATGGCGCTGGAATGGGGCGCGTTCGACTTCATCCGCAAGCCTTCCATCTCCAATTCGCAGGATATCCGCAGCGTCGGAGAAGCGCTGCGCGAGCAGATGAACGAAGCCATGCTGGCCCGGCGCCAGCGGGAAGAGCGGGCGCAGGCGTTACTGGCGCAGGGACCTGCCCCTATGCCGGCGCCGAAGCCGGAGTCGCCTCCGCCGGCCAAGGCCGAGCCGCTGCCCAAGGCTCCGGAGCTTCCGGGCCGGCTGCCTGAGGCGAAGCTGAAGCCTCAGGCACCGAAGCCGCCGGCTGCAGAAGCCTTGCGGAAGCCGGCTGCGCCGGTGCAGCCCGGAAGCAAGGCGGCCAAGCCTGCTTCGCAGCCGGCACCCGCTGCACGCCGGGCGGCAGCGGAGAAGCCCGTCGGCCGCAGCGGTGCGGAGCGTCCGGCCGGAAAGCCATTGCAGCCAGCTGCAGCGCCTGTGCAGGCTGCCGGAAGCGAGCCGCCGGTTGCAGCCGGCGACCGGAAGCCGGGCGCCGGCAAAGGACTGCGCAAGCTGGTAGCTGTCGGCACCTCGACGGGTGGTCCGCGGGCGCTCAAAGCCTTCCTGGAGCACATTCCCGCCGATTTCCCGGCGCCGATTGTCATTGTGCAGCATATGCCGCCCAATTTCACAAAGTCGCTGGCACAGCGGCTGAACACCTTCAGCCCGCTTGAAGTGGCAGAGGCCGAGCATGGTATGGTGCTCCGTCCTGGCGCAGCTTACATTGCACCCGGCGGCTATCATCTGAAGGTAGTGCCATCTGGCGGGGGCCAATATTCCATTCAGCTCTCCCAGGAAGAAGCGCGCAACGGCCACCGTCCGTCTGTCGATACCTTGTTCGAATCGCTGCTGCCGCTGAATGAGCTGGAACGGCATGCGGTCATCATGACCGGAATGGGCAGCGACGGGGCGCGGATGATGAAATCACTTTATGATTCCGGGGTAACCTCGACCTTCGCTGAAAGCGAAGAGACCTGCGTAGTCTACGGAATGCCGCGCTCCGCGGTGGAATTGCAGTGTGTAAGACATATCCTGCCGTTGCAAGAAATTGCTCCAAGGCTGGTGCAAGCCGTTAAATAAAGGAAAAGCGAACTCGAAGGGGAGGTGCTCGTTAGTGGACATGAATCAATACTTATCCATGTTTATTGATGAGTCGAATGATCATCTGCAGTCATTGAACGAGAATATGATGGGACTGGAAGCAAATCCTGTGGATCTGGGCATTGTACAGGTGATATTCCGCTCGGCGCATACCTTGAAAGGTATGGCTGCTACAATGGGATTTGAGGATTTGGCTTCGCTGACCCACCAGATGGAGAATGTGCTCGATCTGGTGCGCAACAACAAGCTGCGGATGCAGGATTTCATCTTTGACACACTGTTCAAGAGTCTGGATGCTCTGGAGGCTATGGTTCAGGATATCACTGCAGGCGGAGAAGGCAAAGCCGATGTATCGCATATCGTCGCATCGCTGCAGGCGATCGTCCGCGGCGAGATTCCTTCAGCAGCCGGAGCGGCAGCCGAAGTGACTGCCGCTGCAGCACCTGCGGCAAGCAGCTCACCAGGGACCCTGGATGAGTTCCAGTATTCTGTCCTGGAACAGTCCATACAGGAAGGCCACCGGGTACTGTACATTGATGTGGCGATCCGCAAGGATTGTCAGCTCAAAGCTGTCCGTGCCTATATGGTATTCGATCTCCTGGAGCGTTCGGGAGAAGTGGTCAAATCCTTCCCTTCGGTTCAGGACATAGAACAGGAGAAATTCGATCACGGGTTCTCCCTCTATTACATAACCGCCAAGGAAGCCAGTGAAATGGAATCCATGATTATGAATGTATCGGAGATTGAGAAGGCCACAGCGGTGATGCTTGACTCCGAGACGCTGCGTCAGATGAGTCAGGCTCCTGCAGCGGCAGCGGCTGAAGCTCCGGTTAAGGAAGCGCCCGGTGAGGTTCAGGCTCCGGCAGCTCCGGCCCCGCAAGCCAAGGGAGATGCCGCCAAGCCGGCGCCTGCCAGAGCGGCAGCAAACGCCCCTTCACGGACTATCCGCGTGGACATCGAACGGCTGGATGTGCTCATGAATCTGTTCAGCGAGCTGCTGATTGACCGGGTACGCCTGGAGCAGCTTGCCTCCGAGGTGCAAAACGGCGATCTGACTGAGACCGTGGAGCATATGGGACGTGTCAGCAGCGATCTGCAGAACATCGTTATGAAGCTGCGGATGGTGCCGGTGGATACCGTATTTAACCGGTTCCCGCGGATGGTCCGCGATTTGGCCAAGTCGCTCGACAAGAAGATCGACCTTGTGATTACAGGCGCGGAGACAGAGCTCGACCGTACCGTCATCGATGAAATCGGTGACCCGCTTGTCCATTTGCTCCGCAATGCCGTTGACCACGGTGTGGAGAACGGACAGGAACGCGTTGCCTCCGGCAAACCGGAGACGGGAACAGTCCATCTGCGGGCGTTCCACAGCGGCAACCATGTCTTCATTGAGATCGAGGACGACGGTGCCGGCATTAACCCGCAGAAGATCCGGCAATCGGCCGTGAAGAAAGGCATTCTCTCACAGGAAGAAGCTGCGCGGTACTCCGACGACGAAGCGATTCAGCTGTTATTCGCACCGGGCTTCAGCACAGCCGAAGTCATTTCCGACGTATCCGGCCGCGGGGTTGGCCTGGATGTCGTGAAGTCCAAGATTGCTTCACTTGGCGGCAATGTCGTGGTGTACTCGACCTTGGGCAAAGGCACCAATTTCTCCGTGCAGCTTCCGCTCACCTTATCGATTATCGCTGCAATGCTGATCCGCCTGGGGTCCGAGAAATATGCGATTCCGCTGTCTTCCATTGTTGAGACAGGCATCATCAAGAAGGCGCAAATCCGTCAGGTGCACGGCACGCGGATGATTGAATTCCGTGGCAGCCACATCCCGCTCCTGTCGCTAAGCAAATTCTTTGCCGTAGCCGATTTCGATGAGAGCACGGAGGATGAGACTGAGATTGTCGTCGTCCGTAAGGGCGATCGCCTGGTGGCTCTGGCCGTACAAGATTTCATCGGACAGAACGAAATCGTCATCAAGAATCTGGGCAAATATTTGCCGGAGGTTCAGGGGATTTCGGGAGCAACCATTCTTGGCGACGGCCAGGTTGCGCTGATCATTGACCCCAATGCATTTATTAAATAAATTAAAGTTCAACAGGGAGGTTTCGTTCCATGGCCGAAGATATTAAAGTGATTGTGTTCAAGCTAGGCACCGAAGAATACGGGATTGAAGTGGACAAGGTGCAGACGATCGAACGGATGATGCCGATTACCCGGGTTCCCAAGACGTATTCCTTCATTAAAGGAGTCATCAATCTGCGGGGTGTCGTCATTCCGGTCATTGACCTGCGCGGCCGCTTCGGCATCGCCGAAGCCGAGCATACCGATCAGACCCGCATTATTATCGTTAACGTGAACGAAATGGAAGTCGGCTTCATTGTGGATTCGGCCAACGACGTGATTGACCTGAACCGCGACTCCATCGATACTCCACCGGAGGTTGTCGGCGGCATCAAAGCGAAATATCTGGATGGGGTGGCCAAAATCGGAGAAGATCGTCTGCTGATCATGCTGAACTTGTCCGAAGTGCTTAACAAGAGTGAAATTGTGCAGCTCGAAAGTCTTGAGGGATAACGGATGGAGCTGTTTAAGAATTTCAAGGATTTTAAAATGGATGTGCTCAAGGAGGTCGGCAATATCGGAGCGGGTCACGCAGCCACCGCGTTATCCCAGCTCGTCGGCAAGCCGATCGATATGGCCGTCCCTAAGGTTCAACTGCTGAACTTTGAAGAAATCGCCGAAAAGGTGGGCGGAGCGGAGGAATTGGTCTATGCCGTATTCCTCCGGGTTGAGGGCGAAGCGCCGGGCAATCTGTTCTTCATCCTTACTCCCGAGGCCGCAGTCAGCCTGCTGAACCGGATTGCAGGTATAGAGGTATCTAGCGAGGGCATGCTCGGCGAAATGGAGATGTCTGCATTGAACGAGATCGGCAACATCCTGGCGGGATCATATCTTTCCTCGCTGGCCGATTTCACACAGCTGTCCATGTTCCCGACGGTTCCGGCACTGGCCATGGACATGGCGGGAGCCATTCTTGCCTATGGCCTGCTGCAGTTCGGGCAGATGGGCGATGATGCTCTCCTGATCGACACCACGTTTATGGAAGGCAATGATGAAATAGAAGGGCAGTTTTTCCTGATTCCCGATCCCGAATCGTTCCCGAAAATTTTCAAATCATTAGGAGTTCCGTTTGATAATGATTGAAGAACAGAGCATTATTAAGGTAGGCATGGCCGATCTCAATGTGGGCAGCCAGGACAGCCTGATCCGCACTACCGGACTTGGCTCCTGTGTGGGATTGACCTTGTTCGATCCGGTCAAGAAGCTGGCGGGCATGGCGCATGTCATGCTGCCCTCTTCGGATATTGCCCGTGAAGGGCAGCTTAATATCGCCAAGTATGCCGATACCGCTGTACCGGAACTGCTGAACCGCCTGCTTGCGCTTGGAGCGGTGCGCAGCCGCCTTGTTGCCAAAATGGCCGGCGGCTCGCAAATGTTCGCTTTTGCCGGAGGGAATGACACCATGAGGATCGGGCCTCGGAATGTGGAATCCTGCAAGCTTGCGCTGGAGGCGCTGCATATTCCTTTGATTGCGGAGGATACAGGCGGCAACTTCGGACGCACCATTGAAATTGCCTGCAATACCGGAGTGCTGTTTATCCGGAGCGTGCAAAAGGGCATAAGGGAAATCTGACGATGAAGAAGACATTTGTGCTGAGCGCTTTTGTCGGACTGGTCGGGTTTCTGATTACCTTTCTCGCGAATTCCGGACATAATTTGCTCGGAACCAGCCTCTTGCGAGGGTTTTACGGATTTGTTATCTGGTTTGTGCTTGCATTCCTCCTAGGATGGGTATTGGGATTTATCATGAAGTCGCCCGAAGCAGCGGACGCTGCCGCTGCGGATGGTGAAAGTGAAGCAGGACTCGGCAACCAGCTGGACATCAGCACACCCGGTGAAGACCAGGAGCTGATAGATCTGCTGAAGCCGAAGCCGGCGGTGGAAGAAGGCGGTACTGCTGAAGGTTTCAAGCCGCTGCAGCCGCCGAAGCTGGTCTCCATGAAAGATCCTGAAGAATTGGCCAAGGCCGTTCGTCACCTGAAAGAAGAATAAGCGGGAACGGGGCGCCGTCTCTTGCCCGCCGACTACACTTTGGGAAGGGTGAAAGCCGCTTGAACGAACATAAATCTTCTCAATTGGACACCGACGCGCTTTGGGAGCAGTGGAAAGAGCACGGCAATCCCGAAGCCAAAAAAAAGCTGATTGAGAGTTATCTGCATATTGTCGATTATGTGTCCAACCGTTTGGCTGTCGGTTTGCCCAAAAATGTCTCCAAAGAAGATTTGGCCAGCAATGGCGTGATGGGCCTGATTGATGCCATTGAAAAATTTGACTATAAGCGCGGGCTGCAGTTTCAGACCTATGCCTCCTGGCGTGTACGCGGAGCGATCCTGGATTCGCTTCGCCAGAGCGACTGGGTACCGAGATCGGTGCGTGAGAAAGCCAAGCGGATTGAAGACGCGTACCAACAGCTGGAACAGAAGTATTTGCGCTCAGTTACCGACGAGGAAATGAGCAAGCATCTGAATATATCGGAAACGGAGTTTCAAACCATGCTTCAGGATGTGGCGGTGATGTCGCTCTGTTCGCTGGAGGACCCGATCCGGGAAGAAGAATCCGAGACAAGAATGTCCATTCTGGTGGACGACAAAGCAAAAAATCCTGACCGGAAGGTCAATGAATTTTATCTGCGGGAGACCCTCACCAAAGGCATTGAAAAATTAACCGTGAAAGAACGGACCGTTGTGTCCCTTTTATATTATGAGGATTTATCTTTGAGCGAAATCGCCGAGGTGATGTCATTGTCGCCTTCCCGTATTTCGCAGCTTCATTCGAAAGCGATTTTGCGGCTGAGAGGGACGCTGGAGAAGAACCGCGATCTGCTCATGCAAAACGATTAACCGGGGACGGTGACAAGGGGGAGCAACATTGATCGGTCATTATGCGTTGAATCAATACGTAACGATAACCTTTTCGGAAGACAAAGGAATTGCATACCTGCAATTTTCAAAGAGAGACGAGAATTTCTCCTGTTCGGTTGAAGATTTGGAGAGCTTTCTGTCCGGTCAGGACATTCGTTACGGAATTCAGCATGATATAGTGAGACGGATCAGCAGCAATCCGGAGGAGTATTTCTTCAGCAGAGTTCCGATAGCCATCGGAGATGCTCCGGAGAATGGCGTAGACGGCCAGATCAAATATACCGTTGATTTGGAAGAGGACCGTAAACCTCTGGAGATGGCGGACGGCAAAGTCGACTATAAAGATTTGGTCCGGCTGCACAATGTGCTGAAGGGCCAGCTGATTGCCCAAGCCATTCCTCCCCGTCCGGGAAAAAGCGGCAAGACGGTCACCGGTGAAGTTCTGCCGTTCAAAGCGGGCAAGGAAGCGCGGTTTAAGGTGGGGAAGAACGTGCTGATAGACGGGGACGGAACCTCGATGTATGCCGCGATTGACGGGCTGGTTACTCTAACCGATAAAGGCAAAGTTAATGTGTTCCCCGTATATGAAGTTAACGGTGATGTGGATTACAGCACAGGCAACATTGATTTTGTCGGAACGGTCGTCATCCGCGGGAATGTCCTCACCGGCTTCACTGTCAAGTCCGCAGGAGATATCCGGGTAGTCGGGGGTGTAGAAGGGGCCGAGCTTGTTGCCGGAGGCTCCATCGAAGTGACCGGAGGAATTATCGGCTACAATAAGGGCCTGGTAAACGCGAGCAAGAATGTGAAGGTATCTTTTATCCAGGACGGGAACGTGGTCGCGGGTGAAGATGTGATCGTCTCGCAGAGCATCATGCATTCGAGTGTCCGTGCAGGACGCGATGTGATTTGTAACGGCACCAAGGGGTTGATTGTCGGAGGAACGGTCCAGGCCGGGGAGCGGGTCGTGGCACGTACAATCGGCAATACAATGTCTACGGCAACCGCCATTGAAGTCGGGGTCGTACCGGAGCTGCGCAATGAGATGAACGAGCTGCGCCAGGAGCTCCGCCAGCTTCTGGAGAACGAAGATAAGACCAACAAGGCGCTGTATCTGCTTAATCAGCTGGCGGGCAGCGGACAGCTATCTCCGGATAAAGTGGCACTGCGGGTCAAGCTGAACGCCACGAAGCAGTCCCATCTCCGCGAAGAGAAGCGGATTAAGGAGCGGACACTGGAGATTGAACGCATGCTGGAGGATAACGGCCGGGCCCGGGTCGAAGTGGTAAGAACGATCTATGGCGGCTCCAAAATCGTCATTGGCAGATATACACGTTTTGTCAAAGATCCCACGGAGCGGGTTATCTTCACCTATAATGAAGGCGACATCACGCTCACGCCTTATATTTAACTTTGGCGGGCAGCGTACAGCGGCCGGCCATTCCTTGATTTATAAGCAGTATACTTTGGATCAGGAAGAGGGCCCAATACGATGAGTATGAAACCGGTGGAACTGCAAATTGCCTTGCCGCGGACGACCGATGCCGGAAAAGTCCAGAACGATTTACAGCAGCGCCCGCTGATTACACAGCAGCAGATTTCCGCAGAGGGCATTAAGCAGGCACAGCAATCGGCGCGTCGCAGCGCAGAGATTGATGAGCCGGCAGATGCCAAGCTGCACAGCAGGGAGGGACGGAGCCGGCAGCCTCACCAGCAGGCCGAGGCGAAAGCCGAGAGAGAGGAGGATGTCCATGAGGCCGAACATCCTTACAAGGGACACCGGATCGATCTCAGTCTCTGATCTGGGCAAATTTAATGGTTAAGGAGATAAAAGCATTTGGAACCTTGGGTATATATAGTGCTGGTGGGCGTGGCCGCGATTGGATACGCCCTGATGATCCCGGCACGGAAGAAGGAGAAGACGGAAGGGCAGCAGAGCCTGAAGGATACGGAAGCGGCACTGGAGCTTTACATGTCGGATCTCGAACGCGAGAATGAAAAGATGATAGAGCTGGTCGCCGCCCTCAAGCAGCAGAGCCAGCAGAGCAAGGCGGCAATGCAGGAAGAAATCGGCGGGCTCCGGCAGCAAGTATCCGAGCTGCGCAGCCACACGGAACGGCTGGAGTCCAGACTTGATGCGAGCGAGCGGGGACTGCAGGAATTGACGGTAGCACAGGCGCGTGCCGAGGCTGCCCTGTCCGCGCCCGGACGCTCCGAAGCCGTGCAGGAGCAGGCCAAGCCGAAACCGGTCAGCTCGATCAAGCTGCGTTACCCGCGGCTGTTTGAGCTTTATGAAGAAGGGAAATCGATTGATGCCATCGCCAAGATGGCCGGTTTGCAGCGGGGTGAGGTACAGCTCATCCTGCAGCTAGCCAAACAGGAGGAATCGGTATGATGAAGAACCGATCCTTCCTGCTAGGGCTGGGCGCAGGGCTGATTATCGGCGCACTGCTCCTGCAGCTGATGATCGCCGGCGGAGCGGCACCCATGACGAAAGAGCAACTGGTGCGCGAAGCCGCCCGGCTGAATCTGGTAGTTGAGGATCCGGCCGCGCCGGCAGCAAGCCCCGAACAAGGTGCCGCTGAAGGGGAGCAGCCTGCCCAGAATAGCCAAGCCGGAGACCAGCCTGAGACTTCAGCAGCACCGGAGTCTCCGAGTCCGGGACCTTCGGCACCGGGAGAGGCCAGCGCTCCATCACAGCCAGCCGAGCCTTCGGCGCCTGCGGCTTCGTCCTCGCAGCAGCCGGTAAGCTCAGCAGACGCTGCAAGCGCACCGGCAGCTCCGGCTACCCCCGAACCGGCTGCCGGGTTGGTCAGCGTGCGCATTCCGACAGGGGCGACGCTCTCCGAAACGGCGGATATTCTGGCCGCAGCCGGGGTTATAGCGGACAAACAGGCTTTTCTGGATGCGGCGCTGGCCCGTAAGATCAACCGGATTATCCAATACGGCAGCTACAGCTTCACTAGAGGAGAGAGCAACGGCTCTATTATTGACAAGTTAATCAGCGTAAAGTAATTCAGTTTTGTCCCTATGCGCCATGCGTGGACCGGGCAAAACTTTTTTTATGAAACATTGCATCCCGTGTATGATTATGGTATAGTAATTGACGGTGTTAAAACACACGCCGGTTGATTTCGACAAGGGGTGCTTTCTTCTGAAGAAAGTCTTGTAGAAAAATGATATCCGGCGGAGGAGACACACAATAAACCAAACTTAGGAGGTGTGTGAAGATGGCAGTAATCTCCATGAAACAGCTGCTTGAAGCTGGGGTACACTTCGGTCATCAGACCCGTCGTTGGAATCCGAAAATGGATCGTTATATCTTCACTGAAAGAAACGGAATTTACATTATTGACCTGCAGAAAACGGTTAAAAAAGTTGAGGAAGCTTACAACTTTGTTAAGAGCGTAGCAGGCGAGGGCGGCACAATCTTGTTCGTAGGAACCAAGAAGCAAGCCCAAGACTCTGTGAAAGAAGAAGCCGAACGTTCCGGCATGTTCTTCATCAACCAACGCTGGCTCGGCGGTACCCTGACCAACTTCCAGACCATTCAGAAGCGCGTTGACCGCCTGAAGAAGCTGGAACTGTGGGAAGAAGACGGTACTTTCCAGGTTCTGCCTAAGAAAGAAGTTATCCTTCTCCGCAAAGAGAAAGATCGTCTTGAGAAATTCCTGGGCGGTATCAAGAACATGAAGGGCCTGCCAAGCGCGCTGTTCATCATCGATCCTCGCAAAGAGCGTATCGCTGTTGCCGAAGCACGCAAATTGGGTATCCCAATTGTAGCTATCGTTGATACCAACTGTGATCCGGACGAAATCGACTACGTAATTCCAGGCAATGACGACGCAATCCGCGCCGTGAAATTGCTGACTGGCAAAATGGCTGACGCTGTTGTTGAAGCCCATCAGGGTGAAGACACAACTACAGCTTAAGTAGTCTCCGGACTTTTAACAAGAACTTAAATGAAAAGGGTGGTTGGCAGGTGGATAACCTCTCACTGCCCTTTTTTTGGGATTATGGGCCTGTAAAGGGCTGACTATACAACAACCATTTGGAGGGAATTAACAATGGCAGTAGATGCTAAATCCGTAAAAGAACTTCGTGAAAGAACAGGCGCAGGCATGCTGGATTGTAAGAAGGCACTGGAAGAAGCTGGCGGCGACATCGCCAAAGCCGCTGACCTGCTTCGTGAAAAAGGTCTCTCCGCAGCCGCTAACAAAGCTGGCCGCGTAGCTACTGAAGGCGTTGTTGAATCTTACATCCATGCCGGCGGACGTATCGGCGTACTGGTCGAAATCAACTGCGAAACTGACTTCGTAGGCAAGACTGACTCCTTCAAAGAATTCGCACGCGACATTGCGATGCAAATCGCTGCAGCCAGCCCACGCTATGTACGCCGCGAAGAAGTGCCTGCAGAAGAAGTAGAGAAGGAAAAGGAAATTCTTAAGGCGCAAGCACTGAACGAAGGCAAGCCTGAGAAGATCGTTGAAAAGATGGTCGAAGGCCGCATCTCGAAGTTCTATGAAGAATATTGCTTGCTGGAGCAATCCTTCGTGAAAGACCCTGACAAGACGATTTCCCAACTGCTGAACGAAAAGATCAGCACGATCGGAGAGAACATCTCCATCCGCCGTTTTGTCCGTTATGAGCTGGGCGAAGGTCTGGAGAAGAAAGTCGACAACTTTGTAGAAGAAGTAATGGCGCAAGTTAAACAATAATATTCCCGCCGGATTTGAAGCTGGAGCAGAATTGAATAAAGGCAAGCATCATAAGAGCGGAACACAGTCCAAATCAGTGTTCCGTCTTTTGTAAGAAAGTGAGGGTATACATTTGGAACAGCCGGTATTTAAGAGAGTCGTCCTTAAGGTCAGCGGAGAATCGCTGGCAGGACAAAATGGATACGGTATTGATGCCGATACGATTATTTCGATTGCAGAGCAGGTGAAGGAAGTCGTTGAGCTGGGAGTTCAAGTGGCCATTGTGTGCGGCGGCGGGAACATCTGGCGCGGGATCGCCGGCAGCGCAAGCGGCATTGACCGGGCTACTGCGGACTACATGGGTATGCTGGCCACGGTGATGAATTCATTGGCGCTGCAGGATGCACTCGAACAGATCGATGTGCCTACGCGGGTTCAGACCTCCATCTCCATGCAGCAGATCGCCGAGCCTTACATCCGCCGGCGGGCAATCCGCCATCTGGAGAAAGGCCGCGTCGTTATTTTTGCCGCTGGAACGGGTAACCCGTTCTTCTCGACGGATACGACGGCAGCGCTCAGAGCCGCCGAAATTGAAGCCGAAGTGATCCTCATGGCCAAGAATAAAGTGGACGGCGTTTACTCTGCTGACCCATTCAAGGACAGCACCGCCGAGAAGTATGAACAGCTGACCTACATGGATGTGCTGAACAAGAACCTCGGTGTCATGGATTCTACGGCTTCTTCCCTTTGCATGGATAACAATATACCGCTCATTGTGTTTGCTATTACGGAGCAAGGCAATATCAAACGTGTCGTTCTCGGTGAGAAAATCGGGACGATTGTTAAAGGGAGTGTAGATTAATGCCGCAAGCGGTGAAGAAAAATGCCGAAGAACGTATGGAAAAAGCGATCGGAGCACTGAAGCGCGATCTGGCGACATTGCGTGCGGGCCGTGCGTCCACAGCACTTTTGGACCGGATTCAGGTCGAGTATTATGGAGCGCCGACTCCTGTGAACCAGCTGGCCAACATCAGTACCCCGGATTCCCGGACACTGCTGATCCAGCCTTGGGACAGATCATCGCTATCCGATATTGAACGGGCGATTATGAAATCCGATCTGGGGCTGACGCCAGCCAACGACGGAACCATTATCCGCCTGAGCATTCCTCCGCTGACCGAAGAGCGCCGCAGCGAACTGGTGAAGCTGACGAAGAAATTCGGCGAAGAAGCGAAGGTAGCTATCCGCAATATCCGCCGCGATGCCAACGACGACATCAAGAAGATGGAGAAGAACGGCATCTCGGAAGATGAATCCCGCGGTCATCAGGAGGATATCCAGAAATCAACGGATAAGTTCATAGCCGAAGTCGATAAAGTGCTCTTGGCCAAAGAAAAAGAGATTATGGAAGTATAAGAATTTCAAGAGACTAAGAGGCCCCTCCGTTTATGGTGGGGTTTGTCTCTTTCTTAAGAAGAGCTTGGAGGAAACGGAAATGATCAAACGGGTTCAAGCGTGGCTGGGCCGTAAAGACGGGCAGCAGCCAGTCGAGATTTCACCGGACAATATTCCCCGGCATGTGGCTATCATTATGGATGGCAACGGACGATGGGCGAAGAGCCGCGGATTGCCGCGGATTATCGGACATCAGAACGGCATGAAGGCAGTCAAACGGGCGACGATCGCCGCGAATGATCTGGGCGTGGAATTCCTGACGATGTATGCTTTTTCAACCGAGAACTGGAAACGTCCTAAGGATGAAGTCGATTTTCTAATGCGTCTTCCTGTGGAGTTTTTGGCCATTGAGCTGGATGAGCTGATTGAGAAAAATGTCCAGGTGCGTGTGATGGGCGATGCCGATGCTCTGCCCGAGCATACCCGCAAGGCGATGGAGGAGGCGGTGGCCCGGACCCGGGAGAACACCGGACTGGTGCTCAACTTCGCTTTGAACTACGGCTCTCGCAAAGAGATTGAGGATTGCATGCGCAGTATGGGTGAGGACATCCGGGCCGGAGTGCTGGCGCCGGAGGAGATTACCTCGGAGCTTATCGACAGCAGGCTGTTATCCGGCGGCTTGCCCGATCCTGATCTGCTGATTCGGACGAGCGGAGAAATGAGACTCAGCAACTTTATGCTTTGGCAGGTCGCTTACAGCGAGCTGTGGTTTACGGATATCTACTGGCCAGAGTTCGACAAGACGCATCTACTGCAGGCGGTGGCGGAATATCAGCGCCGTTCGCGCCGGTACGGCGGATTGAAGTAGCCTGATGGGGGTTTGAATATTGAAGCAGCGATTGATTACCGGTATTTTAGCCGGAGCGTTGTTTTTGGGCATGTGCGTATGGGGAGGCTGGCCTTACCAGCTTTTGCTTGCGGCAATGGCACTTATCGGAACCTATGAATTTATCGTAATGACCGGAATACCGGCAGCGGGAGCGCTTGCTGCCCTGGCGTATCTCAGCGTACTTGGCTTTATGATTCCTTGGGGGCTGCTGGAAACCTCGCCCTGGTTCACATGGGAGCAGGGAATCTGGCTGCTGCTGCTGCTCTTCCTGCTGGTTACGGTGTTTACCAAAAACAAGCGGGATATTAAAATAGTCGCGCTTCTCTTTACGGGTATGCTATATATCGGGATGGGCTTTTCATACATGGGAGTGACCCGCGGTGCGGAGGACGGCCACGGCCTGCTGTGGACCTTTCTGCTCTTGAGCTGCATTTGGGGCAGTGACGCTGGCGCCTATTTTGTCGGACGCAGCTTTGGCAAGAATAAGCTCTGGCCGGCAATCAGCCCCAACAAAACCATCGAAGGCGCTTTGGGCGGAGTGCTTATTGCAATCGTCATCTCCGTCATTTATGCACTGGCCGCACCGGATGTTCTGACCATAGGGCGTGCGCTGCTTATTGGCGCTTCCTGCGCGGTACTCGGACAACTCGGCGATCTGGTTCAGTCTGCTTACAAACGGGTGTACGGCATCAAAGATTCAGGCTCACTGCTGCCAGGTCACGGGGGCATCCTGGACCGCTGCGACAGCTGGATCATCGTATTTCCTTTCGTACATATCGTAATGCTGATGCCTTACTATTAACGGGCGGGAAGAGGGTATAATCCAGTGAAAAAGATAAGTATACTCGGCTCCACCGGGTCAATCGGCACACAAACACTTGACGTTGTAGCCATGCACCCGGAGGACTTTGCAATAGACGGCCTTGCGGCCGGAAGCAATACGGCACTGCTCCTGGAGCAGTGCCGGCGGTTCAAGCCGCGCCGGGTCTCCGTAGGAAGCAAGGCGCTTGCTGATGAGATCCGCTCCAGTCTGCCTGACGGCACAGAGCTGTTCTATGGGGAAGAGGGACTGGTGGAAATCGCCGCCGGCGGTGAAGCCGAAATGATTGTTACAGCGCTTGTGGGCAGCGTCGGTCTTGAATCTACGCTCGCTGCCATTGAAGCGGGACGGAATATCGGCCTTGCCAACAAGGAGACGCTTGTTACGGCGGGTCACCTGGTCATGGAAGCGGTTCGCCGGACGGGTGTCAGCCTGCTGCCGGTCGACAGCGAGCATTCGGCAATCTTCCAGTGTCTGAACGGGGAGAACCGCAGAGACATTGCCGGAATTACAATTACCGCTTCCGGCGGATCTTTCCGCGACTATAGCCGGGCTGAACTGTCCAATGTGACTGTGGAAGACGCGCTGCGTCATCCCAACTGGAGCATGGGCGCCAAAATCACCATTGATTCGGCAACCATGGTGAATAAAGGGCTGGAGGTCATTGAAGCCCGCTGGCTGTTTGATTTGCCTTATGAGCAGATTCATGTGCTGCTTCATCCGGAGAGCATTATCCATTCGTTCGTCGAATTCCAGGACAGCAGCATTATCGCTCAGCTGGGCAGCCCGGATATGCGCGTTCCAATTCAATATGCGCTGACGTATCCACAGCGGCTGGTTTCTCCGGCCAAGAGCTTGTCCCTGGCAGAAACAGGCCGCCTTACCTTCCGGGAGATGGATCTGGTACGCTATCCGGCACTGCGGATGGCCATTGAAAGCGGCAAAGCCGGGGGGACGGCCCCAACGGCCTTCAATGCCGCGAACGAGATCGCCGTGGCGCGGTTTCTGCGCCGGGAAATCCCTTTCCTGCGCATTGAAGAGATCATTGATGAGGTGCTGCAGCGCCATCAGAATACGGCCAGTCCGGACCTGCAGCAGATCAAGGAATGCGATGCCGCTGTCCGTACGCTTGCTGCGGGGCTGTAATCGCGGAATTGTCTCACCGGCGGGAAGTGGACATCACCCTGTAAAAATAGACCGGGACAAGTGATTCTCTTGTGAAGGACCTTGGAATAATGATAAATTAAGAGGACATACTTCGGTCTTAACCAAAAGGGGGAATGTTACGCATGGAAATGGTAAGAGTCGTCTTTTTGACGGTGCTTATGTTCTTTGTTCTGGTGACGGTGCATGAATGGGGACATTATTTTTTCGCCAAGCGCGCCGGCATCCTGGTACGGGAATTTGCCATCGGTTTCGGTCCGAAACTGTTTTCCTATAAACGCAATGAAACCCAGTTTACACTTCGTCTGCTGCCATTCGGAGGATATGCCCGGATGGCCGGGGAAGATCCGGAAATTATTGAAATCGGTCCGGGACAGATGATTGCGGTCCGGCTGGGCCAGGACAACAAGATCAAGAACATATATCTCGATATGCTGGATACCCGCCGGAACGTGATCCGCGGAGAAGCGCAGCATACTGATCTTGAGAACGATCTGAAGATCAAGCTTGATGTAGACGGAGAAATCGTCACCTACGACGTTCATCCGCAGGCCATGCTGATCAAGGGCAGCCAGCAGACGCAAATTGCCCCCAAAGACCGCCAGTTCGGCAGCAAAACGGTCGGGCAGCGCGCACTGGCAATTGTGGCCGGCCCGGTCATGAACTTCCTGCTGGCCTTCGTGTTGTTTGCGCTCCATTTGCAGATGGCAGGCATCGCTATCGAGAACCCGACCTTTGTGAAGATTGGCGGAGTCAGCGCAGGTATGCCTGCGGAGGAGGCCGGTCTGAAGTCCGGTGACATCGTCGTTTCAATTGATGGTGAAACTATCGGCGGCGATTATGAGAAAATGATCGCCATGACTTCCGTCTCCAAGGGGAAGCCAATGGAATGGACGCTGAAACGCGGCGATGAGACCCTAAGCGTTACCATGACTCCTCGCAGCATGGAAGGGGAAGAGGGCGGCAAGGTGGGTATCACAACGGAGCTTCCAACCCGCAAGGTTGGTTTCGTTGAGACGATCACGCTGTCGGGGACGGCAATGGTCGATACGACTCAGCTGATCTTCACCGGTTTCAAACAGTTGATTAACAACTTTAACATGGATGATATCTCCGGTCCTGTCGGCACGGCCAAAATGACCGGCCAGATCGCTCAGCAGGGGATTGAATATTTGACGTATTGGGCAGCGATTCTCAGCCTGTACCTGGGCATCTTTAATCTGCTGCCGATTCCCGCACTCGATGGAAGCAGGCTAGTATTCCTGGGAGTCGAAGCCCTGCGCGGCAAGCCGGTTGATCCGGGGCATGAGGGTATGGTGCATTTTGTGGGCTTCGCCCTGCTGTTCCTGGTAATGATCGCCGTGACCTATAACGACATTCTGCGGCTCATATCCGGTTAAGTTGTACTGAATATATTACGAAGCAGCTGCCTCATTTCATGGGGCGGCAATGGAGGATTTCGCCAATGGCTAAAGAGAAGCAGTTCGTGACCGAAATTACGCCGCAGAGCGAGGATTTCTCACGCTGGTATATTGATGTAATCAAAAAAGGGGACCTCATGGATTACTCCCCTGTTCGCGGCTGTATCGTATTCAAGCCGGAAGGCTATGAAATCTGGGAGCATATTCAGGAGGAAATGAACCGCCGCCTGAAGGCAACCGGCCACCGCAACGCCTACTTCCCGGTATTTATTCCGGAGAGCTTTTTCCAGAAGGAGAAGGAGCATGTCGAAGGCTTTAATCCTGAGCTTCCGTGGGTTACGGAAGCCGGGGGCGACGTGCTGGAGGAACGGCTGGCGGTTCGTCCGACTTCGGAGACCATGTTCGGCCATATGTATTCCAAATGGATTCAGTCTTACCGCGACCTGCCGGTGCTGATTAACCAGTGGGCCAATGTGGTGCGCTGGGAGAAGCGTACACTTCCGTTCATCCGCACTACTGAGTTCCTTTGGCAGGAAGGCCATACCGCACATGAGAACGAAGAAGAAGCGCGCGAAGAGACGATGCGCATGCTGGAGAATTACCGTGATTTTGTAGAGAACTACCTTGCGATTCCGGTCATCACCGGGCAAAAAACGCCGTCCGAGCGTTTTGCAGGTGCGGTTGACACCTACTCCATTGAAGCCATGATGAAGGACGGACGGGCGGTTCAGGCGGCGACCTCGCATTATCTGGGCACCAAATTTGCCGTCGCTTTCGATATTCAGTACCTAAGCCGTGAGAATGTACTGGAATACGTGCACACCACCTCCTGGGGCTCCACGACACGCCTGATCGGTTCGCTAATTATGGTGCATGGGGATGACCGCGGGCTGGCACTTCCGCCGAAGGTGGCTCCGACCCAGGTTATTATGATCCCGATCGGTCCGCCGAAGACGCGCGAAGCGGTCATTGCCCGGACGGACGAGCTGTTCCAGCAGCTGAAGGATGCAGGTGTACGCGTACGTGTAGACGACCGTGCCGATCTGACACCTGGCTGGAAGTTCAATGAGTACGAAATGCGCGGTGTGCCGGTTCGTCTTGAGCTTGGCCCTCGCGATATGGAGAACGGCGTATGTGTGCTGGTCTCCCGCATTACCGGCGAGAAGAAGATTATCCAGCAGGAGAACCTGGTGGAAGAAGTCCAGGCTATGCTGGAGCAGGTTCACAAGGAAATGTACGAGCGGGCGCTGCAGTTCCGTGAAGATCATTTCTACTCGGTGGATACTTTGGAAGAAATGAAAAGCTCGATGGAAGAGAAGCGTGGCTTTGCGCTGGCCGGCTGGTGCGGGTCGGAAGAATGTGAATCCAAGGTCAAGGAAGAAACGGGTGCGGGCAGCCGCAACATCCCGTTTGAGCCGGCAGTAACCAAGGATACCTGCATTTGCTGCGGCAAGCCTGCAGCGCACACAGTAGTATTTGCCAAGGCGTATTAATCCGCCTGTTATATCAGATCAACTGAATGCTAGCTTCTGGCGAGCGAAGCCCGGCGGGCCGTCATACCCCGGTGCTTTTAGCTCACCGGAAGCTTTTTCTCATGGCGCTGCGGATGTCATCATGTTAATATTTTTATAGATTTATCTATGCGTAATGTTAGGCGGGGGAGGCATGGAACAGAACTTGGAGAAGAGAAAGCGATTTGAACTGTTGATGAAGCAGGCGGATATGCCGCCGGCGGTCATCGAACCCTATTTTTTGGACGGCATGATTGAACGAGTCGAGATCAGCCGTGAGAACCGCGACTGGCATATTGTCATTGCCAAGGAAAGTCTGGTTCCGGCCCAGGTGTACCGGACCTTTTGTTTGAGAACACGCGAGAAGCTGCAGCACATTGCCAAAGTCAGCTTCTTGTTCCTATATGATGAGAAGATTAACAAAGCAGATATCGTGTATGAATATTGGGGATTGTTCCTGGAATGGGTGCAGCGGGAGATTCCCTCGGTCAACGGCTGGCTGACCCGCTCCGGACAGGAATTGCAGGGCGATACGCTGCAGCTCAGCCTGAATGATTCCATGGCGCTGGAGCTTGCCCGCAAGAAAGGGATAGAAGGAGCGATTACGTCGTTCTATAACCGGTTCTTCGCATTGCCGCTTAAGGTGAAGATGTTTGTCGCCGAGAATGAGAGCAGCAAAGCGGAAGCGATTGAGGAATTCCAGCAGAAGCTGCAGCAGGAGCAGCGTGAGCTGGTGGAACTGATGATGATGGCCAGCAATGAGCCGGAGGAGCCTGCTGAGGAGATCGACCCGAACGAAGTTATCAAACTGCAGATTGGTTATGACATCAAGGAGCCGCCGGTGCCGATCGTGCAAATCCAGGATGAAGAGAAGAAAATCCCGGTACAGGGGGCGATCTTCGGGCTGGAGAGCAAGGAGCTGCGCAACGGCAATACTCTCTTTTCCTTCTGCATCACAGACTTTACGGACTCCCTGCAGATGAAGATGTTCGCAAAGACCAAGGAAGATCTGAAGATAATGGGGCAGCTGGCCAACGGCAAATGGGTCAAGGCACGCGGCAGAGTGGAATATGACCGTTTCATGCAAATTCCGGAGCTGGTGATGATTCCTTCGGACCTCACGGAGGTGAACGCGCCTCCTGCACGCAAGGACAACGCCAAACAGAAGCGGGTTGAATTCCATCTGCATACGACGATGAGCACGATGGATGCGGTGACGCCGATCGATGTCTATGTCAAAACAGCCGCCAAATGGGGTCATCCGGCCATCGCTGTGACTGACCATGGAGTTGTGCAGAGCTTCCCGGAGGCCAACCATGCCGCGCACAAGAACAAGATCAAAATGCTCTACGGGGTCGAGGCCAATATTGTCAACGATTCTGTTAGCGTGGTGGAGAATGCGCAGCCAATCGACCTTAAGACAGCCACCTATGTCGTCTTCGACATCGAGACCACCGGCTTGTCCATTACGCGTAATAACATTACCGAGCTCGCGGCGGTCAAGTATCAGGAAGGCAAGGAGCTGGACCGCTACACCACCTTCGTTAATCCGCATGAAAAAATACCGTATCATATTCAGCAGCTGACCAATATTACGGATGAGATGGTCAAGGATGCCCCGGATCTTGGACCGGTGCTGAAGCAGTTCGTGGAGTTTGTGGGCGACAGCATCCTGGTGGCCCATAATGCCAATTTTGATATGGGCTTTATTCAGGCGATGCTCGTGAAGCATGGCATGCCGACATTGCCTAACCCGGCGCTCGATACCCTGGAGCTGGCGCGCCTGTTGTTCCCGGCCATGAAGAACCACCGGCTGAACACGCTGGCCGACAAATATAAGGTTCTGCTGGAAAGCCATCACCGGGCGGTAGACGATACCGTGGCTCTGGGCGGCATACTGATTGGTCTCCTGGCCGACGCTGAGAAGCTGAAGGGCATTACCCGGCTGGACCAGATGAATGACTATGCAGGCAACGACCTGTCCAATGTCCGTCCGTTTCATTGCGGCGTTTACGCCCTTAATGAAGTGGGCAAAAAGAACTTATATAAGCTGATTTCTTTATCGCATACGCAATATTTCAAGCGGGTTCCCTGCATTCCGAAATCCAAGCTGGAGCAGCACCGTGAAGGTCTGCTGGTCATCTCGGGCTGCGAGCGGGGGGAATTCTTCGAGGCGGTTCTCAACAAAACGGTGGAGGAAGCCATAGAAGTAGCCGAGTTCTACGATGTGCTGGAGATTCAGCCGCTCACCATGTACATGCATCTGGTGGATAAGGGCTTCGTAGCTACGGCGGAGGATTTGCGGGATGTGGTGCGCAAGATTTGTGAGATCGGTGACCGAATGAACAAGCCCGTCATCGCTACGGGGAATGTGCATTATCTGGAGCCACGCGACAAGATGTTCCGTGATATTACGATACATGGAATCACTGGCTTCAGTCCGCTGAAGGATCAGCGCAAGCCGGATGCCCATTTCCGTACAACGGATGAGATGCTGGAAGAGTTTGCTTTCCTGGGTCCGGAAAAAGCGATGGAGGTCGTGGTTACCAATACCGTTGAGCTTGCCGAACGCTTCGAGGAATATGAGCTGTTCCCAAGCAAGCTGTTCACCCCGAACCTGGAGGGCGCGGATGAGGAAATCCGCCAGACCTGCTATGATACGGCGAAATCGATCTACGGCGAGGAATTGCCGGAGGTCGTGGTAGCCCGGCTGGAGAAGGAGCTGGCACCGATTATCAAGTACGGCTTCTCCGCGAACTATCTGATTTCCGAGCGTCTGGTTAAAAAATCAAACCGCGACGGCTATCTGGTCGGCTCCCGTGGTTCCGTCGGCTCCTCTGTGGTTGCCACCTTCCTGGGGATTTCCGAGGTTAATCCGCTGCCCGCCCATTACATCTGCAGAAATCCGGAATGCAAGCACAGCGAATGGTTCCTGGACGGCAGCGTGCCGAGCGGATTTGACCTGCCGGACAAGAACTGCCCGGATTGCGGCGGCAAGCTGAAGGGGGAAGGGCAGGATATTCCGTTTGAGACCTTCCTGGGCTTCAAAGGGGACAAGGTCCCCGATATTGACCTTAACTTCTCCGGGGAATATCAGCCGCAAGCCCACAATTTCACCAAAACGATGTTCGGTGAGGAGAACGTATACCGGGCCGGAACGATTGGTACGGTAGCCGAGAAGACAGCCTTCGGCTTTGCCAAAAAATATGAGGAGCATCATCAGAAGCATTGGCGGGGTGCAGAGCTGAACCGTCTGGCCTCCGGCTGTACCGGCGTCAAACGCAGTACCGGCCAGCATCCCGGCGGGATTGTCGTCGTTCCTGACTACATTGATGTGGAAGATATCACACCAGTGCAATTTCCGGCAGACGACGTGACCGCTGAGTGGAAGACCACCCATTTTGACTATCATGCCTTTGATGCGAATCTGCTCAAGCTCGACATTCTGGGACACGACGATCCGACGATGATGCGGATGCTGCAGGATTTGACGGGAGTCGATCCGACGACCATTCCGATGAACGATCCGAAGGTCATGAGCATGTTCAACTCCACCGAGGCGCTTGGCGTCACGCCGGATCGTATCCGTACACCGGTTGCCACTTACGGGGTTCCGGAAATGGGTACCAAATTCGTCCGGCAGATGCTGATCGAATCGAAGCCGTCAAGCTTTGCCGACTTGCTGCAGATTTCCGGTCTCTCGCACGGTACAGGCGTGTGGCTCGGCAATGCGCAGGAGCTGATTAAGAATAACACCTGCAACATCAAGACGGTTATCGGCTGCCGTGACGATATTATGCTGTATCTGATCTATAAAGCGGGTATGGATGCCGGCCTTGCCTTCAAAATTACGGAGAGCGTGCGTAAGGGGAAAGGGCTCAGCGCTGAATGGATCGAGGAGATGAAGAAGTGCAAGGTGCCGCAATGGTACATTGACTCCTGCCTGAAGATCCAGTACATGTTCCCGAAGGCGCATGCGGCGGCTTATGTTATATCTGCTGTGCGCACCGCTTATTTCAAGCTTTACCATCCGATTGAGTTCTATGCGACATATTTCTCCGTCCGCGCGGCGGACTTCGACATCGAGCTGTGCTGCCAGGGCTATGACGCCATTTTGCGCCAGATTGTCGAAATAGAAGGCAAGGGCTTCGCGGCCCAGCCGAAGGAAAAAGCGCTGCTGCCGATTCTTGAAATGGCACTTGAAATGACTGCGCGCGGGTTCACGTTCCAGAGCATTGATCTGTACCGTTCGCAGGCTACCCGCTTTACCGTGGACGGAACAAGCCTGATTCCGCCGTTCTCGGCGCTGGCCGGTATCGGTGAGAATGCGGCGATCAACATCGCCGCTGCGAAGGACGCGGGAGAATTCCTCTCCATCGAGGACTTCCAGCAGAAGTCAAAGGCAAGTAAGACTATCATTGAGCTGCTGACGGGTATGGGCTGCTTCCGCGGCCTGCCGGAGAGCAACCAGCTGTCCCTTTTTTAGCCCAACAAATTAGTCCCACGAAGTGGAGAGATTTCTTCGAAGATTACTCAGGTACTTTGCGGGGACCCCGAGATAACGCCCCACAAAGTGGAGCTGCCCCCTTCGTCAAGGGCCGGCACTTGTCAGTCCGGGAGCACTATGGTATAATTTTTTTGGTAATAATGAGATAAGTCCGTTGTGTAAAGAGTGGGGAAACCCACTCTTTATCTTTGGTATATAGCAAAAGACAAGTTCGTGGAGGTAATTTTCTTTTGAGCACACCCAAATCCAAAATTAAACAAACGGTAGAGCAAATGCTCGGCTCCTATCTCGAGGAGAATGGTTTTGAACTGGTTGACGTGGATTACGTAAAGGAAGGCTCGAACTGGTTCCTGCGCATATTCGTGGACAAGGAAGGCGGCATTGATATCGATGACTGCGGCGCCATCAGCGAAGTTCTCAGCGCGCGGCTGGACGAGAACGATCCGATCCCGGAAGCCTATTTCCTTGAAGTTTCCTCGCCCGGGGCGGAGCGTCCGCTGAAGAAGGCCGCCGATGTGGCCAAGGCGGTGGGCAAGGATGTATATGTGACGACCTATGAGCCTATTTCCGGCCTCAAGGAATTCGAGGGCCGTTTGCTTTCGTTCGAGAATGAGGAAATGCTCATCTCCGCGGGCAAAAAAGAACATGTAGTGCCGTATGCCAAAGTCGCCAGCGCGAGATTGGCCATTATTTTTTGATGTCTTGAAAGGGGGACCGGAATTTCATGAGTATGGATTTTATTGAAGCTATGAATGAACTGGAAAGGGAGAAGGGCATCAGCAAGGATGTGCTGTTTGAAGCCATCGAAGCTGCGCTGATCTCCAGCTATAAACGCAATTTCAATGCGGCGCAGAACGTGCGTGTCGATATGAACCGCAATACCGGCGTTATCAAGGTGTTCGCCCGCAAGCTGATCGTCGAAGAGGTGCTGGATTCCCGCACCGAAATTTCGCTGACGGCAGCCAGAGAGATCAACCCGCACTTCCAGCTGGAAGATGTGGCCGAGCTTGAGGTTACCCCGCGCGATTTCGGGCGCATTGCCGCCCAGACCGCCAAGCAGGTGGTGACCCAGCGTATCCGCGAAGCGGAACGCGGACTTATCTATAACGCCTTTATCGATAAGGAAGAAGACATCGTAACCGGTCTTGTTCAGCGCCAGGATCTCCGCAACATCTATGTGGATCTCGGCAAAATCGAAGCCGTTCTGCCGCTCACGGAGCTGATGCCCGGCGAGAAGTTCAAACAGGCTGAACGGATTAAGGCGTATATTACCAAAGTGGAGAATACGACCAAAGGACCGCAAATCCTGCTGTCCCGCAGCCATCCGGGGCTGCTTAAGCGTCTGTTCGAGCTGGAGGTTCCGGAGATTTTTGACGGGGTGGTAGAGATCCGTTCGGTGGCCCGTGAAGCCGGCTTCCGTTCGAAGATCGCTGTCTTCTCGCGCAACCCTGAGGTAGATCCGGTTGGCTCATGCGTAGGTCCGAGAGGAACGCGGGTACAGACCATCGTAACCGAGCTCCGCGGCGAGAAGATTGATATCGTCCGTTACTCGGAATCGGTAGAAGAATATGTGGCGAACGCGCTCAGCCCGTCCAAGGTGCTGGAAGTACAAGTGTTCGAAGCCGAAAAGATGGCCCGGGTCATTGTGCCTGACTATCAGTTGTCGCTCGCCATTGGCATTAAGGGCCAGAATGCCCGTCTTGCCGCCAAGCTGACCGGCTGGAAAATCGACATCAAGAGCGAAACCCAGGCGGAGCAGGAATTCGGCAGACCGAGAACTTCTAATGATGAAATGCATCAGGATTCCGTCTCCATCGATTAATGCATTAATTATTGACGGGAGGCGTTAATGATGGTGAAGCAAAGAAAGGTGCCGCTGCGCAAATGCGTGGCCAGCCAAGAAATGATGCCGAAGAAAGAGCTGATCCGTGTGGTCAGAACTCCCGAAGGCGAAGTCATGATTGACCTGACCGGTAAAAAGTCGGGACGGGGTGCCTATATCTGCGGTAAACTGGAATATTTCAAGCTGGCGCAGAAGACCCGGGCGTTTGACCGCGCTTTGAAATGCCAGGTCAGTCCGGAGATTTACGCCCAGTTAATCAGAGACTTTGCTTCCGTGGAGGATGAATTTCTGGCGGCGAAGGATCGTGAGGAAGATGAGTAAGGCACTATCTTATTTAGGGCTTGCCATGAGGGCAGGCAAGATTGTCACCGGCGACGAGAGCGTACTGAAGGCAGTGCGTACTCGGGAAGCGAAGCTGGTCGTTCTAGCGGGTGACGCTTCAGATAATACCCAAAAAAAGTTCCGTGATAAATGCGGAACATACGATATTCCACTAGTCATCGCATCTGACCGGGATGAGCTCGGTGCAAGCATTGGTAAAGACCAGCGCGTAGTGCTGGCCGTTACGGACAAAGGATTCGCGGAAATGGTCTCCAAAGCGTTCGGAGATACAGTCGGAGGTGGAGTTATTGACTAAAGAAGATAACAAAGATAAACTGCGCGTGTACGAATATGCGAAATCGCTGAACATGAGCAGCAAAGAAATTATTACTATTCTGAAGCGTTTGAATGTTCCTGTGAATAACCATATGAGTGTAATGGAGAACGATTCTGTTTCCAAAGTGGAGCAATTCTTCAAGGACATTAAATCGAACGCGGCAGCCAAACGGGAGGGCGGCGCCAGCAGCCGTCCGGCAGTAGTCCAAGCAACTGCAGAACCGCAAGGTGCCAACAAAATACAATCGGAAAAGCAGGTAGGTATGAACAGTAACCATAACAACAACCAATCGACAACGTCACAAAGGCCACAGAGCGGACAAGATTCCCGCCGACCATCAGGAAATGGACAGAATTCCCGTCCGCAAGGAAGCTCGCAAGGAGGAAGCCGTCCGCAGGGCTCACAAGGCGGCAACCGTCCGCAGGGTAGCTCGCAAGGCGGCAATAGACCGCAAGGAAGCTCCCAAGGAGGAAATCGTCCACAAGGTAGCTCGCAAGGAGGAAGCCGTCCGCAGGGAGGCCAAGGCGGCCAAGGGGGCGGCAATCGCCCACAGGGCTCGCAAGGCGGCAACAGACCGCAAGGCGGTTCGCAGGGCAGCCGTCCACAGGGTGGACAGCAAGGCGGCGGCAACAGACCGCAAGGCTCGCAAGGCAGCCGTCCGCAAGGGCAAGGCGGCGCACCACGCAGCGGCCAGCCGGCGCAGGACTTCTCGCGCAGCGGCGACAGAACTCAGAAGAAGAATGTTCCCGGCGGCAGAGCAGGAAACGGTAACCAGAAACGGTTCGAGGACGGTAAGAGCGGAGGCAACAATTACCGCAGCCGGCCAGGCAACAAGAATAACCGCGGCAGAAACCAGCAGCAGACTGAACGCCGTGAAAAGATCGACAATACACCGAAGAAGATTATCGTACGCGGCAACATGACAGTCGGCGAAACCGCCAAACTGCTTCATAAAGACGCTTCGGAAGTAATCAAGAAGCTGATCCTGATGGGCGTAATGGCCACTATCAATCAGGAGCTGGACATCGAAACGATCCAGCTGCTTGCCGGCGAGTTCGGTGTTGAAGTGGAAGTGAAGATTCCAGTCGACGAAGACACCTTCGAGAACGTTGAAGAGAATGATTCCGAAGAGGATCTGCAGTCCCGTCCTCCGGTAGTCACCATCATGGGTCACGTTGACCACGGTAAAACCACGCTCTTGGATGCCATCCGCTCCACTAACGTAACCGGCGGAGAAGCCGGCGGGATTACCCAGCATATCGGTGCCTATCAGGTTGAAATCAACCAGAAGAAGATCACCTTCCTGGATACTCCGGGCCACGAAGCGTTTACTGCAATGCGTGCCCGCGGCGCGCAGGTAACCGACATGACGATCATCGTTGTGGCTGCCGATGACGGCGTAATGCCGCAGACGGTAGAGGCGATCAACCACGCCAAGGCCGCTGGATTGCCAATCATCGTAGCTGTTAACAAGATCGACAAGCCGGGTGCCGATCCGGATCGCGTGAAGCAAGAGCTGACCAATTATGAGCTGGTACCGGAAGAGTGGGGCGGCGATACGATCTTCGTCAACCTGTCCGCGAAGCAGCGCATTAATCTGGAAGAATTGCTGGAAATGATTCTGCTGGTTGCCGAAGTTAATGAATACAAGGCGAACCCTGATAAGCGTGCGCGCGGTACGGTCATTGAAGCCGAGCTCGATAAGAGCCGTGGACCGGTTGCCCGTATCCTTGTGCAGAATGGTACGCTGAAAGTCGGAGACGCCTTTGTTGCGGGTAACTGCTTCGGACGCGTCCGTGCCATGGTCAATGATAAGGGCCGTAAGATCAAGGAAGCGGGTCCTTCTACACCGGTGGAAATTACCGGTCTCACGGAAGTGCCGGGAGCGGGCGATCCGTTCATGGCCTTCGAGGATGAGCGTAAGGCACGCGCTATTGCTGACCGCCGTTCGATCTCGCATCGTCAATCCGAGCTGAACACGAATACGCGTGTAACACTCGATGATCTGTTCAAGCATATCAAAGAAGGCGAAATCAAGGACCTCAACGTCATTATCAAAGCTGACGTGCAAGGTTCCGTTGAAGCCCTCAAGGGCTCGCTTGCTAAGATTGAAGTTGAAGGCGTGCGGGTAAAAATTATTCACAGCGGCGCCGGTGCGATTACCGAATCCGACATTACCCTGGCTGCGGCATCCAACGCCATTGTGATCGGCTTCAACGTTCGTCCGGATGCGCAGACGAAAGCGACCGCCGATCAAGAGAAGGTGGATGTGCGTCTGCATAACATCATTTACAATGTCATTGAGGAAATCGAGAGTGCCATGAAGGGTATGCTCGATCCGATCTTCAAAGAAAATATTATCGGCCATGCTGAAGTACGTAATATCTTCAAGATCAGTAAAGTGGGTAACATTGCCGGCTGTATGGTAACTGACGGCAAAATTGCCCGTAATGCTGAATTGCGCCTGATCCGTGGCGGCATCGTGGTGCATGAAGGCAAGGTTGACACCTTGAAGCGCTACAAAGACGATGCCAAAGAAGTGTCGCAAGGGTTTGAATGCGGCATAACTTTGGAACGCTATAATGACATCCAAGTGGGTGACATCATCGAAGCGTTCATCATGGAAAAGGTTGAGCGCTAAGCAAAGAGGTGAATGCATATGTCTAAAATCAGAGCCGGACGGGTTGGCGAGCAAATCAAGAAGGAGCTCAGCCAGCTTATCCAAAGCGGACTGAAGGACCCGCGTGTCGGGTTCGTTACAGTCACCGGTGTCGACGTGACCAGCGATCTGTCGCAGGCCAAGGTATACCTTAGCGTATTTGGTGACGAGGAGCAGAAGCAAAGCTCGCTGAAGGCGATTGAGAAAGCGAACGGCTATCTCCGCTCGGAGCTGGGTAAGGTGATCCGCCTGCGCCATACGCCAGAGCTGATCTTCAAATTTGACGAGTCCGTAGCCTACGGCAGTCATATCGAGAAGCTGCTTGGCGAGATCGGCAAAAGCGAAGAGAGCCAGGATAAATAAAGGAGACGGCGAATGCAGAGCTATGAACAAAGTCTCCGGCAGACCCGTGAGTTTCTGCTGGAACACGACGATTACCTTGTAGTGTCGCATGTTCAGCCGGACGGAGATGCAGTCAGCTCCACCCTAGCGGTGGGCTGGCTTCTCTCATGTCTGGGCAAAAAATACACCATGCTGAATGAAGGCCCGATACCGCAGCGGATGAAGTATCTGTGGCATGCTGATGATATCATCAACATGACAGAAGGCGGATTGAACCGTACCTTCAGTCATGTCATCTGCGTGGATTGCGCCGATTTCCAGCGTGTGGGATTAACCAAAAGCTACTTCGCGGTGAACTGCCTCATTCTGAACATTGACCATCATCCCACCAACAACGGTTATGGTTCCCTGTCGCTCATTAAGCCGGATGCGGCGGCGACGGCGGAAATTCTGTTCGACCTGCTGAAGACCTTTCAGGTCGAGTGGGATCTGGATATCGCTACCGCCATCTATACCGGCCTGCTAACCGATACCGGGGGATTCCGGTATACCAACACTTCCCCTAAAGTTATGGCTGCTGTGTCTGAGCTTCTTGCGCTGGGAGTCAATGGTCCTCTGCTGGCGGAGACGCTGCTTGAGGAAATGACCCTTGCGCAGGTAAAGGTGCTGCAGCGTGCGTTAAATACATTGGAGATGACGCCGGACGGTCAGATCGCCTGGGTGTACGTGACGCCGCAGGATATGCTGGATTGCGGCGCGGCCAATGAGGATCTGGAGGGAATCGTCAATTATCCGCGCAATATCCGCGGCGTTGAGGTCGGGATCTTGTTCAAAGAGATCAACGGCCAGGCGGTTAAAGCCAGTCTGCGATCCGCCGGCAAGGTGGATGTAGCGGCTCTGGCTCAAGTGTTTGGCGGCGGCGGCCATACGCGGGCGGCAGGTGCCCGGATCGACGCTCCGCTGGCACAGGCGATTCCGCTTGTGCTTGAGGAGGTTAAGCGGCATTTATGAGTGAGCTTACAGGCGTACTCGCAGTTCATAAGCCGGCCGGCTTCACCTCGCATGATGTTGTAGCCAAGGCGCGGCGAATCCTGGGGATGAAGCGGATCGGACATACCGGTACGCTCGACCCGCAGGTGACGGGAGTGCTCCCGATCTGTCTCGGCAGAGCTACCCGGGTGGTGGAATACATTCAGGAGCTGCCGAAGGAGTATGTGGCGACACTGCGGCTGGGATTGTCCAGTGATACCGAGGATATGACCGGCACCATCACCGAGTCGGTGGATGAGGTGCAGGTTACAGAAGCCCAGGTACAGACGGTGCTGCAAACGTTCGTAGGCACCATCTCCCAGGTTCCGCCCATGTATTCAGCGGTGAAGGTTGACGGCAAGCGGCTCTATGAACTTGCCAGAGAAGGCAAGACCGTTGAACGCAAAAGCCGTGAAGTGGAAATCTATGAGATTGAGATGACCGAAATGGTCTGGAACGGCAATTATCCCGATATTACCTTTCGGGTGTTGTGCTCCAAGGGTACATATATCCGTACGCTCTGCGTGGATATTGGGCGGGCGCTCAGTCTCCCGGGGGTTATGGTAAGTCTGACGAGGACGATGTCCGGCGGCATTCCACTCAGCCGTTGTCTGACCCTTGAGCAGATTGCAGAGTATCAGGCAGACGGTACGCTGCAGAACTATTTGATTGCCGCCGATGAGGCGATTGCCCACCTGCCGCGTCATACCGTAACGGAAGAGAAGCAAAAAGCGGCGGTGCAGGGTCAACGGCTCTCTGCCAAGGCGGTCATTCCAGAAGTCGAGTCGGCGGGGCATTTCCGGCTTTACGATCCCGCCGGTGAATTTCTGGGGATTTATGAGCGGGACGACAGCGGGGCGATTGCTCCGGTAAAAGTGTTCGCTCAGGCATAACCGTTAATTTTATTTGTGAATTGTAGGTGAGAAGCAGCGTGAGAACGATCAACTTAAGCTATCCATTGCCTCCGGAGACTGTGGCACAGTGGGCCCGGCCGCAGGTGGCTGCACTCGGACAGTTTGACGGACTGCACCGCGGACATGCCAGCGTCATCGCTTCGGCTGTTACTTCTGCCCGCCGGGAAGGTGTACCGGCAGCGGTGATTACGTTTCATCCGCATCCGAAGGATGTGATGGGCAAGGGTGATTATGACGGATATTTGACTCCGCCGCGGGACAAGCAGGAGCTGCTGGCCGCAATGGGTGTCGATCTATTATATATCATTGAATTTAATGAACAGCTGTCCCGGGTCAGCCCGCAGGATTTTGTCACCGGCATGCTGCTGCCGCTGCAAATTACAACCGCCGTGGTCGGGTTCGACTATCGCTTCGGTTACAAAGGCGAAGGCGATGCCGACATGCTTCGTGAGCTTGGCTCCGGCCATATGAAGGTGGAGACAACGCCTCCTTATCTGCTTACAGGTGAGAAGGTCAGCAGCTCAGGCATCCGCAAAAGCCTGCAATCCGGAGATCTGGAGCGGGCCAACGCCTGGTTCGGCCGCTGCTACCATCTGCGGGGAACCGTCGGGCACGGGGAGAAGCGCGGGCGGACGATCGGCTTTCCCACGGCGAATCTGCAGCTTGAGGACCGCTATGTTATTCCTGCCAAAGGCGTATATGCAGTAAAAGTGCATCATGAGGCGGCTGTATTATACGGCGTCATGAACGTCGGTGTGAAGCCAACCTTTCATGAGGGTGTTACCGCACCGAGCTTCGAGGTGCATCTGTTTGATTTTGCCGCAGATATCTACGGCCAGGAGCTGATGGTGGAGCTGGTGTCCTTTATCCGGCCGGAACGCAAGTTCACCTCCATTGATGCACTGATCGCGCAAATCGCGGACGATGCGGAAACTGCCAAACAGCTGCTGGAATATCATTCATAAACATGACGTTTACTTTTGCAGGCAGAAATGCTATACTGATTAACGTTGCTGGAAAGACAGCATCATAACCTTGGCTTGGTTGCCCGTTCTCACCGACGGCTACGAGGCCAGAGGCGATTATAATGAAGGAGGTGAACAGGATGGCATTGACTCAAGAACGTAAACACCAATTGATCGACGAGCACAAAACTCATGAATCCGACACTGGATCCCCAGAGGTGCAAGTTGCTATCCTTACGGAAAATATCGTAAACTTGACAAACCACTTGCGTACGCACAAGAAGGATCACCATTCCCGTCGCGGACTGCTCAAGATGGTTGGACAACGTCGTAAATTGCTGGCATATCTGAAGAACAAAGATGTGCGTCGTTACAGCGCCCTGATCGAGAAACTGGGATTGCGTCGTTAATTTTCCATAAGATGACCCTTAAAGCAGCCTGGTTGTATACCGTATGTCCTTAATTGTGAGGTACAGCGGGACAGCCGGGTTGCTTTTTGAAAATTTAGGGAAAACTTTAACAGTGGCTTGCTTTCGCAGAACCACAGAAACCAAACGGCTGGTGCAATATTGCAGGACAAGCCGTTTCTTCTTTTATGATATCTACCATACGATGCCTGGCTTCCCCCGGAAACAGGTATTCTTTGTTTCATTTGACCGCTTGCGATGATCTGTAAAGTGATTAGTGGGGGGTCTATTACCACTTGAGGAGGGATTTTATGGAAAAACGTGTGGAAATGCAGCTCGGCGGAAGACGCCTCGTGCTGGAAACCGGCCGTCTGGCCAAGCAGGCCAACGCTGCAGTTATGGTCCGCTATGGGGATACTGCGGTATTGTGTACGGTTACAGCCTCCAGCGAGCCGAAGGATCTCGATTTCTTTCCGCTGACCGTAAATTATGAAGAAAGACTGTATGCCGTCGGCAAAATTCCAGGCGGCTTCATTAAACGGGAAGGCCGTCCGAGTGAAAAGGCTATTCTGTCCAGCCGTCTGACCGACCGGCCGATTCGTCCGTTGTTCCCGGAAGGCTTCCGTAATGATGTGCAAGTGCTTAATCTCGTCATGAGCGTGGATCAGGATTGCGCACCGGACATCGCCGCAATGATTGGTACCTCGGCAGCGCTGAGTATCTCTGATGTTCCGTTTGACGGACCGATCGGCGGAGTCTCCGTTGGCCGGATTGCCGGTGAATTCGTGATCAACCCGAACGTGGCACAGCAGGAAGCGAGCGATCTGTACCTCGTAGTGGCTGGAACCAAAGAAGCCATTATGATGGTTGAAGCGGAAGCCAACGAAGTGCCGGAAGAAGTAATGCTGGAAGCAATCATGTTCGGGCATGAAGAGATCCGCAAGATTGTGGCTACCATTGAAGAGCTGGTACAAATTGCCGGCAAAGAAAAGATGGCAGTGAAGCTGCACGCCGTCAATGCCGAAGTCAATGCGGAGGTTCGCGACTTCGCGCAAGCCCGTCTTGTAGAAGCAGTCCGAATCGCCGAGAAGCATGCCCGTCAGGATGCTATCGACGAAGTGAATAACGAGACGGTTTCGTATTTCGCGGAGAAATACATAGAGACCCCTGAACTTCTCTCCGATGTCAAGGAAGTGCTGCATGATATCGTCAAGGAAGAAGTCAGAAGATTGATTACCCATGACAAGGTTCGTCCGGATGGACGCAAGCTGGATGAGATCCGTCCGATTGATTGCGATACCAGTCTGCTGCCGCGTACCCACGGCTCCGGTCTGTTTACCCGCGGACAAACCCAGGCGCTCAGCGTCTGCACTCTGGGTGCGCTCGGCGATGTGCAGATTCTCGACGGTATTGATCCGGCCGAGACGAAGCGCTTCATGCACCATTACAACTTCCCGCCGTTCAGCGTCGGGGAAGCCCGTCCGCTCCGCGCACCGGGCCGCCGCGAAATCGGTCATGGCGCACTGGGCGAAAGAGCATTGTCCAAGGTAATTCCAAGTGAGACGGAATTCCCTTACACCATCCGCCTCGTATCCGAGGTCATTGAATCCAACGGTTCGACTTCCCAGGCCAGCATTTGCGCAAGCACACTGGCGATGATGGATGCAGGCGTACCGATCAAGGCTCCGGTTGCCGGTGTGGCGATGGGTCTGATCAAGGATGGCGATCATGTATCGATCCTGACCGACATTCAAGGGATGGAAGATCACCTGGGCGATATGGACTTCAAGGTTGCAGGTACGGCAGAAGGCGTCACGGCGATCCAGATGGACATCAAGATTGCCGGCATCGACCGCGCTATTCTGCAGGAAGCGCTGCAGCAGGCCAAGGAAGGCCGGATGCATATTCTCGGCAAGATGATGGAAGCTATTTCTGCTCCAAGAACCAGCCTGTCGCAGTACGCGCCTAAGATCATTATCATGAACATTAATCCGGACAAGATCCGCGACGTCATTGGCGCAGGCGGCAAGATCATCAACAAGATCATTGAAGAAACCGGCGTGAAGATCGATATCGAGCAGGACGGCCGTGTATTCATTGCTTCTTCCGATGAAGCTATGATCCAGAAAGCCCGCGGCATTATCGAAGGCATCGTGAAGGAAATCCAGGTCGGCGAGATTTATGTCGGTACTGTCAGACGGATTGAGAAATTCGGCGCATTTGTCGAACTGATTCCGGGCAAAGACGGACTGGTGCATATTTCTCAGCTCTCGACGGAGCGCGTAGCCAAAGTAGAAGATGTTGTAGCCATTGGCGATACCATTACTGTTAAGGTTACCGAAATTGACCAGCAGGGCCGCGTTAATCTGTCCCGCAAAGCTGTGCTCACCGCAGAAAGCGGCGCAAAGGCTTAAGTTCTGCCTGCTATAGGATAAATGAGAAGAAGAGACAGCATCGTTAGCGAGCTGGCTCTTTTTTTAATGCAGCGAATGCATTGTGCGTTCCCCGCGAGTTGGCCATGCCGCATATTTTCCGGAATCATCTCATAGGCTGGGACAAAGCGTCTTCTGCCGTCTGCGGAAGATGCAAGAGTAGCTTCTTCCGGGGAGGAACAACGTCATGAAGACGGAAAAAGCGGCAATCGTGCTGGCCGCCATGGCCATCATCATTGGCCTGGGCTCGAGCGACGGTCCGGTAAAGGAAATGCTGGCGGCGCTCAAGCCGCAGGAGGAACTTGCGGTGTGGAATGAGCTCCAGGCCGGAGACAACGAGCTGCGGAAGCTGGTGGAGAGCCAGGCGGCCAAGCTGAATGCGGCGCCTGTGGACGCCGCGGTGGATCGGGTCTGGAAGGCCGTACCGGGCTACAACGGGCTGGAGGTGGATGTGGAAGCAACCTACCGCCATGCGCTGCTGAAAGGCCCGGGGGACCCGCTCAAGCTGATGGTCCGCCAGATCAAGCCAAAGGTGTCGCTGGATGACTTGGGAGCGCAGCCGATTTACCGGGGCAATCCGGCTAAGCCGATGGTATCGCTAATGATTAATGTGGCCTGGGGCAACGAGTACCTGGTTCCGATGCTGGACATTCTGGATCAGGAGCAGGTGAAGGCTACTTTTTTTCTGGATGGCAGTTGGCTGAAGAAGAATCGGGAGCTTGCCCTCGAGATCCAGAAACGCGGTCATGAGCTGGAGAATCATGCGTATACGCATCCCAATATGAGCACGCTCAGCAGGGCCCGCGCCACCGCAGAAATCGAGAAGACGAAGAAGCTGCTGAAGGAGAGCCTGAACGTAAATAACAAGTGGTTTGCGCCCCCTTCGGGTGATTTTGACCAGGAGACGGTTGACATTGCCGCCTCGCTCGGTCTGAAGACCGTGCTGTGGACGCTGGATACGGTGGATTGGCGCCATCCCTCACCGGGTTCGCTGGTGCAGAAGATCAGTGCCAAAGCCGGACCGGGGACACTGATTCTGATGCATCCGACCGACTCTTCCTCACAGGCGCTGAAAGGGATGATCCGGGGAATCAAAGCCAAGGGCCTGCTGCTGGGAACCGTCAGCCAGACGCTCTCGGCGGATAGGGTGCTGCCAAGCGAAGTTGAGTGAGCCGTTTATTTCTGGTAGGATAAGTAGCATGCGCATCAATTGCAGATCAGAAAAGAGCTATGCCAGGAGGACGTAGAATTGGAAAAAATCGTATTATCGAACGGCCTGCGTGTGGTGACGGAGCGAATCCCCACCGGACGATCCGTTTCGTTTGGAATTTGGGTCAAGAACGGCTCACGCAATGAAACCCCGATTAACAACGGGATCTCCCATTTTATTGAACATATGCTCTTTAAGGGAACCGACCGCTTCAGCGCCAAGGATATCGCCGAGCAGTTTGACGCCATCGGCGGCAACGTGAATGCTTTTACCGCCAAGGAATATACCTGCTATTATGCTAAAGTACTGGATGAACATCTGCCGATTGCTGTGGACACGCTGGCCGATATGTTCTTCCGTTCACGCTTTGATGCCGAGGAATTGGCGAAGGAGAAGAACGTTATTCTGGAGGAGATCTCCATGTGCGAGGACACTCCGGACGACTTAGTGCATGATCTGATGTGCGCGGCCGCTTACGGCGATCATCCTCTGGCCTATACCATTCTCGGACTCAAGGAACGTCTGCTGGAGATGACGCCGGATGATCTCCGCGCCTTTATGCAGCAGCGCTATACTGTGGAGAATACGGTTATCAGCGTCGCTGGAAACATCAACGATGGCTTGCTGGAGCTCTTGGAGCGCCATTTCGGCTCGTTTGACAACCACGGCTCGTCCGATACGCTGACAGCACCGGAATTCCATGGCGAATTGGTGTATCACCGCAAGAAAACAGAACAGAACCATATTTGCATCTCGCTTCCGGGTGTGGAAAGCGGCGGACCGCTGCAATATCCGATGGTGCTGCTGAATAATGCCATCGGCGGGGGCATGAGTTCCCGGCTGTTCCAGGAAATCCGCGAAAAGCGCGGTCTGGCCTATTCCGTCTATTCGTACCACAGCGCGCAGGCCGACAGCGGCCTGTTCACGGTCTACGCGGGTACTGCACCAAAGCAGACCAAAGAGGTCACCGAGCTGATTAAGGAGATGCTGCAGGACCTGGCTCTTAAAGGTCTCAGCGAGGACGAACTGAACAAAGGCAAGGAACAGCTTAAGGGCAGCCTGATTCTCAGTCTGGAATCCACCAACAGCCGGATGAACCGGATTGGCAAGAACGAGCTGATGCTGGGCAGACATGACTCGCTGGACGAAATGATCGATAAAATTCAGCAGGTCTCCATGGATGACGTTAACCGTCTGCTTGACCATATGTTTGCACAGCCGCTGGCTGCAGCAATGGTCGGAGCAACGGACAAAGTGATAGCAAATGTTAGGAGAGATGATCTTGTCTTATTACGTGCAAATTCATAAACTTCCAGGTAACGAAGATGTACCGCTGCCGCGCAAGATGTCGGAGCAAGCCTCGGGCTATGACTTGTTCGCAGCTGTAGCGGAAGAGGTTGTGCTCGCGCCTGGCGAGCGGGCTCTGATTCCTAGCGGGATTGCGCTGGCGATGCCGGACGGTCTGGAAGCGCAGATCCGTCCACGGAGCGGGCTCGCGCTGAAGCACGGCATTACCTGTCTGAATACGCCGGGAACGATCGACGCCGATTACCGCGGTGAGATCAAGGTGCTGCTGATCAATCTGGGGCAAGAGCCGTTTGCGATTGTGCGCGGTGAACGAATTGCCCAGATGGTGTTCCAGGCCGTTCCTTCCGTCACTCTGACGGAAGTAGCAGAGCTCTCGGAAACCGAGCGCGGAGCCGGGGGCTTCGGACATACGGGGAGATAGACTCCCGGAATAGGTATTTAATCAGGCTTGCAGACAGCGCTTAATAAGCGCAGTGCTGCAAGCCTTTTTGGATAGTTGATAGTGCTGAGGCTTATCTGAATTGTCCGCTCTCAGCAAGATCGCTGCGAACCACCTCACGCAATTTGCTTATCTGTGCATCCTTGCGGTCCAATATGTCCTGTGCTGTGGTATAGGCTTCTATATCGGGGAAGACGCTTTCGGCCGGGTCCCTTTCCGGATCAGGACGCTCCCAGGAACAGTAGGAGGTCTGGAACATAATGCCCGATGAAGGCAGGGAGAAAGGGATCACATTTCCATAAGATGTAGGTCTGTTACCCGTGGCCTCGCCAATCACACTGCCCAATCCGTTGTCCTGTACAATGACGGCGAACCAGTTGGCGGAGCTGAATGTCCGCGGGGAGGTCAGAATGTACAGCTTGCCGTCATACGGCTGTCCCGCAGGTGCAGGATTTTGGATTACACCGCGCTCGAATTGTTTAAATCCCTGATCTTGTTCTAAGTTGTTGGCTTGTTTGGCTTGCGGTGAATAACGGATCAAGGCTCCAAAGCCGGTATATTCACGCACCTTTAAATAGGAAAGGAACTCGTCGATCACGACAGAATTGCCGCCTCCGTTATTCCTGATATCCACTGCAATATGCTTAATGCCCTTATCCGCCACTTCTGAAAAAAACTGTTTGACCATTTCCCGGTAAGCGGCGTTATAGGTGCACTCGTTGAGACGGAACACAGCCAGCGGCAGGTCGTCTTCAATCGAGTAAGAAAAAGCCTCTCTTCCGGATGGATAGGGGTTGTATCCTTCTTCATAGTTTGCACTGAGGGTGTACACATCGCTGACGTTCTGTTTGCCGCGCAAGGCTTCCACGACAACTTGTCCGTCTCGGATCATATCCAGGTGGCGCAGTACTGTAACCGTCCGCAAATAAGTTGCCCCCGTTGAACGCACCCAATTCATATTCTCCGCCGGTATCAGTTCCTTGAGAGCCTGCTCCAGCTCACCGATGCTCCGCCCGCCAATCGCCGTGACTATGTCACCTGCGCGCAGTTGTCCACGCTTGTCCGTTATGATTAATCCCTCGCGGGACCAGAACAGCGGCAAATCCAGCCATGCATTGACAAGGGGAGCAATGCCGAGCATGGTATGCCCGTCATGCAGGAGCATTACAATCTCGTTAGCAGCAAAATAAAACTCCTGGGCCGTCCGCTCCGTTTCGGCGTACTTGTATGCCTGCTTAATTACCGCTTGTTCATCAGAACTCCAGCCCTCGATGAGCCTCGGGTGTACTTCGCTCAACGTTGTAACTAAGTAATCCAGATCGGCTTTCATTTGCGCGGGAGTCAGTGTGGTCCTTATTGATAATAAAGAAAACTATATTATGACTTTGTATTTATATCTGTGACGGATTTGGCCCTGCGGCTTTTTCCACTCAGCGTTTCACCCATCCGCAGCCGCCCGCATAAGATGCTTCATAGTTGATTGTCGATGTAGAAAGGAGCGTCATCCCTATGCTTACTGGCATCAGGATCGTGTTCCTGGGCGGGGACGCGAGGCAAATAGAAGTAATCCGCAAATGTGTGGAAATGGATGCGACGGTAAGCGCAGCCGGGTTCGAGAAGTGGGAGTCTCGAATTCCCGGGGTCATTCTGGAGCCGTTGTCGGAAGAGCTCCTGGCTGGAGCGGATGTGCTGGTGCTGCCGACTGTGGGCTGCGATCAGGAGGGCAATATCAACGCGCTATATGCGAAGGATCGTCTGAAGCTGGAGGAAGAACATGTGGCGGCTCTGCCGCCGAATGCTGCGGTATATACGGGATTGGCCAAGAGCTATTTGCGCGACCTGTGCGCCAAATATTCGCTGAAGCTGGTGGAACTGCTGGATCGGGATGATGTGGCGATTCTCAATTCAATCCCTACGGCGGAAGGTGCACTGGTCATGGCGATTCAAAATACCGATTTCACCATCCACGGCTCAACCTCAATAGTGCTGGGAATGGGACGTACCGGATTTACGATGGCACGGGCGCTGCAGGGGTTAGGTTCAAGCGTTAAGGTAGGTGTCCGGAAGCAGGAGCATTTTGCGCGGGCTGAGGAGATGCGCTGGCGGCCGTTCATGACCGGAGAGCTGCTGCAGCAGGTGGGGGATGTTGACCTTATATTCAACACCATACCGAGCATGGTGATTACCGCCCAGGTGCTCACACGAATTCCCCGACATTGCGTAATTATCGATCTCGCTTCAGCACCGGGGGGCGTCGATTTCCGGTATGCGGAGAAGCGCGGGATCAAGGCCATGCTGGCGCCGGGCTTGCCGGGTATCGTTGCTCCGAAAAGCGCCGGGATCATTATGGGCAACGCGCTTGTTCAGTCGATCTCGGAAGAGATCATCATCAGGGGGGATTGATTCAATGGATTGGCACGGAAAAACGGTAGGCTATGCAATCACCGGCTCACACTGCACCTTCGCCGAGGTGATGCCGCAAATTCAGCGCTTTATGGACGGCGGCGCCAAGGTCGTGCCGATTGTGTCAGCTTCAGTGCTGAATACAGACACCCGCTTTGGAACGTCGGAAAATTGGTTAAAACAGTTGAAAGATATAACAGGGAATGATATCATTTCTACAATTGTTGAAGCGGAACCGCTCGGGCCTTCCAAGCTTCTGGATGTGCTCACAATCGCCCCCTGCACGGGGAATACCACGAGCAAGCTGGCTAATGCCATGACCGACAGCCCGGTGCTGATGGCGGCCAAGTCGCAGATGCGCAACGGACGTCCGCTCGTACTCGCGATTTCGACCAATGACGGTCTGGGGCTGAATGCGGCCAATATTGCGAAGCTGCTCGTGACCAAGAATATTTATTTTGTGCCGTTTGGCCAGGATAATCCCGAGGGCAAGCCGAATTCGCTGGTGGCGCGTATGGATCTCATTCCCGAGACCTGCTATGCGGCGCTTTCCGGCAAGCAACTGCAGCCGATGATCATCGAACGGTTTCATTCAGCATAGGACATATTTGTATCAGCATAGCTGCTGCGATAGTTCGTTCATTTTCGCCGTCCCTGCGAGGGGGCGGCCTGAAATATTTTACCAGCCATTCGGGAATGAACAGACGCTTCGGCTTAGAGAAGTTATGGAGGAATTATTCATGGGTATTTTGGTGCAAAAATTCGGCGGTACGTCACTCTCCACACCCGTGGCCAGAGAGCATGTCATCCGCCATGTCAAACGCGAGCTTGCCGGAGGCTACAGCCTGGTAGTCGTGGTGTCGGCCATGGGCCGCAAAGGCGAGCCGTATGCAACCGACACGCTGCTGGAATGGGCCGTGCAGAACGGTAATGCGCTGCCGGAACGCGAGAAGGACCTCCTGATGGCCTGCGGCGAGATTATTTCCGCCACAACGCTGTGCGGGCTGCTGGAGCAGGAGGGCATCCGCTCCACCGTGCTTACCGGCGCGCAGGCGGGCTTCGTCACGGACAACAGCTTCGGCAATGCGCGGATATTGGATGTACGGACCGACCGTATTTTGCGCGAATTGCGTGAGAACAAGGTCGTCATCGTTACCGGGTTCCAGGGACAGACGGAAGCCGGAGATTTCACGACCCTTGGACGGGGCGGAAGCGATACGTCGGCAACTGCACTGGGCGCTGCGCTGCGTGCGGACATTGTAGACATCTACACGGATGTGGACGGCATCCTGACCGCCGATCCGCGGATCGTTGAAGATGCCAAGCCGCTGACTTATGTCAGCTATACGGAAATTTGCAATATGGCTTATCAGGGAGCGAAGGTTATTCATCCCCGCGCTGTAGAGATTGCCATGCAGGCGCAGATTCCGGTTCGTGTACGGTCCACCTTCTCCGACGGAGAGGGCACGCTGGTTACCCATCCGGAAGGCTTCAGCGACGTATCGCATGGCATCGTGGACCGCTATGTGACCGGCATCGCCTACGTCAGCAACATCACCCAGATTTCAGTGGAATGCCCCGAAGGCAACGGAACCGGGGTGCAGCTGCAAATCTTCAAGAGCATGGCCGGCAACGGCATCAGCGTCGATTTCATCAATGTGACGCCGACAGAAGCGGTGTATACTGTCAATGACGACAAATCGGAGCGGGCCATCGCCGCGCTGCAGGAGCTCGGTCTGCGTCCGAGGAGCCTGTCCGGCTGTGCCAAGGTATCCGTAATCGGTGGCGGCATCAACGGGGTTCCGGGCATCATGGCCCATATCGTTGAAGCGCTCAGCTCCGAGAATATTCAAATTCTGCAATCAGCGGATTCCAATACAACGATCTGGGTGCTTGTGAAGAAGGAAGACATGGTTCAGTCCGTGCGTGCCCTGCACAACAAGTTCGAACTACACCGCTAATGTAGGAGGAATGGAACGTGGACTTCGGAAGATTAATCACGGCTATGGTTACCCCGTTTGACGGGGCGGGCGAAATCAACTGGGAAGCAACCTCCCGGCTGGTGGATTACCTGATTAAAGAGCAGAAATCGGAAGCACTGGTGGTCTGCGGCACAACCGGCGAATCGCCGACGCTCAGCGACAGGGAGAAGCTGCAGCTGTTTGCGTTCGTCAAGGAGCGGGCGGCGGGACGCTGCCGGGTCATTGCCGGAACAGGCACCAACAGCACCAGGCATTCCATTGATCTGACGAAAGAAGCGGAGAACATCGGCGTCGACGGTGTACTGCTCGTCGTGCCGTATTACAATAAACCGAACCAGGAGGGCCTTTACAGGCATTTTGCGGCAATAGCTGCGGAGACCTCTCTTCCGTGCATTCTGTATAATGTCCCTGGCCGTACAGGGGTCAGTATGAGCGTTGCGACCACGCTGCGCCTGGCTGAAATCCGGAACATCGTGGCCACCAAGGAATGCTTGTCCGTGGACCAGATTACCCAGATCGCCACGGCATGTCCGGAGGATTTCCATGTCTATACAGGTGACGATTCTGCAGGACTTGCTGCACTGGCCGTAGGCGGCCACGGCATTATCAGCGTGGCCAGTCATATCGTCGGGGCAGAGATGACGGAAATGATATCGGCCTTCATCTCCGGAAATGTGGGCGAAGCCGGCCGGCTGCACCGGCAGCTGTTCCCGGTATTCAAGGGCCTCTTCGATTGCCCGCAGCCGCTTCCGAATCCCTCGGCCGTGAAGTATGCGCTGGGCTTGCGGGGCCAGGAGGTCGGGTCCGTCCGGCTGCCCCTTGTACCGCCTTCCGCGGAGGAAGCTGATTTTATCAAAGCACTGCTTGAATCTTGATGCAAATAAGCCGGCTTCCGAACAGGGAGCCGGTTTTTGTATGCCTGATTTTGTATGATCCAAGGCAGCTGCCGAGCTGATTTTATGGAAAGAATAGGCTAACGAGCAGAGTGACTTGTCTTTTGCCAAAAAAATCATGTATAATGTTCACAAGTGACTGGGTGCGGTTAAAATTAAATATGCGGTAATCTTCCGTCAATGTTTTTTAACATTGTATACAGGATAGGTCCTAGCATTCGTCTGCTCTCATGCAGAATCTCATGCTGGGAAAGCGGCGGCGGTGAAGTTTGACGGCGGAATAACGTCTTCAAGAAGGTACTCACTACCCGGGTTCGGGCGTTTTTGTATATACAGAACTTACTGGATCAACGCGAGCTTCCTGTTCACGCAGAAGATTTACGGCAATTTGAGGAATGTGTTCAGCGCCGCTGAAATAATGAGCTAATAGTTAACAAAATAAAACGTATGACGTCCAACATCATAGGAGGGTTAGATTCATTTGTCCAAAAAAAACAACAACAACGATAAACTAATGATCTTCGCATTGGGCGGGGTCGGTGAGATCGGGAAGAACATGTATGTGATTCAATACGGGAACGACATTGTAGTCGTGGATTCCGGATTAAAGTTCCCTGAAGAGGATATGCTGGGTATTGATATCGTTATTCCTGATATCTCGTATTTGACGGAGAACCGCGACAAGGTAAGAGGTATTGTATTGACACACGGCCATGAGGACCACATCGGTGGACTGCCTTATGTGCTGAAGAACCTGAATGTTCCGGTATACGGAACGAGATTGACGCTCGGGCTGGTGGAGAACAAGCTGAAGGAAGCGAACCTGCTCGGTGATACGAAGCGAATTCTCATTCATGAGGATTCTGTGGTTGAACTCGGCAGCACGCTGAAAGCGACTTTCTTCAGAACCAATCACAGTATTCCTGATTCTGTCGGCGTTTGCATTGAGACACCGGAAGGCAATGTCGTCCATACAGGCGACTTCAAATTTGACCACACCCCAGTCAACGGTCAATACGCCAACCTGCACCGCATGGCCGAAATCGGTCAAAAGGGTGTACTCGCTCTGCTGTCGGACAGCACAAATGCCGAGAAGCCGGGCTTCACGCCTTCGGAGAAGAACGTCGGCGTAGTGCTGGAAGATATCTTCCGCAAGGCGGACCAGCGTGTGGTTGTGGCAACCTTCGCCTCCAACGTGCACCGTATCCAGCAGGTGGTTAATGCCGCTGAATCTACGGGCCGCAAGATTACCGTAATCGGACGGAGTATGGTCAATGTCGTTTCGATCGCATCTGAACTGGGCTACCTTCATATACCGGACGGTATGCTGATTGAGCCGGAAGAGATGAACCGGATGGCCGGCAACCGTGTCGTTGTGCTCTGCACAGGCAGCCAGGGCGAACCGATGTCGGCTCTGACCCGCATGGCTCGCTCCAGTCACCGTAAGGTGGACATCCTGCCGGGCGATACCGTTATTATTGCTGCAACGCCTGTACCGGGCAATGAGAAATATGTCGGCCGCACCATTGATGAATTGTTCCGCCTCGGCGCCAATGTCATCTACAGCGGTTCGAACTCCGGCGTACACGTCTCCGGCCACGGCAGCCAGGAAGAGCTGAAGCTAATGCTGAACCTGATGAAGCCTAAGTTCTTTTTGCCGATTCACGGTGAATTCCGGATGCAGCGCAGACATGCACTGCTGGCCGAATCGGTCGGCGTAGAGCCGGAGAACATCTTCATCACGGAGATCGGTGAAGTGATCGAGATCCAGGGCGGTACAGCCCGTAGAGCCAGCAAGGTAACCTCCGGCAATGTATTGATCGACGGCCTCGGCGTAGGCGATGTCGGCAATATCGTACTGCGCGACCGTAAGCTGTTGTCCCAGGACGGTATTCTGGTAGTCGTTGTGACGCTGAGCAAGCAGAACGGCGCCATCGTCTCCGGACCGGACATCATCTCGCGCGGATTCGTCTACGTTCGTGAATCTGAAGGGCTTCTGGACGAAGCGAACCGGATCGTATCCAGCACGCTGCAGCGTCTGATGAGTGAGAAGGTTAACGAGTGGGCTTCGCTGAAGACAAGCGTCAAGGATTCCCTGGGCCGCTTCCTGTTCGAGCAGACCCGCCGCAGACCGATGATTCTGCCGATCATAATGGAAGTTTAATTCCGGAAATCCAACCGGAGTCATTAATTTCAGACTTTACACAACTATAAGCATGGCCCCTCTCCCCGGAAATATTGGACGGTTTCCGCAGGAGAGGGGCTTTTTTGTTTGTTCAGTGACGGTGTCTGAATAGCGGGGCCCTTCCGCATGTCATACTAAGAAATAGTATGCCAAGCCGAGCCAATACTAAGCGGCGGAAAGGAAGACAGTGGTTATGGAAATCATCAATGGTTTGGACAATAGCGGAAATAATGAGGAGCATATTCCCGGCGAGGTTAAGCCAGAGGTACACGAGCCGGTTCTGCCCGGAACGGTGGGAATTGTGAAGGAGCTCGGCCAGACGGTGGTACCCAGCGGGGAGCCGGATATTTTTTGCATGACAATTATCGGACAGATTGAGGGGCACTTCGTGCTGCCGCCGCATAACAAGACAACCAAATACGAGCATATTATTCCGCAGCTCGTGGCGGCAGAGCAGAATAAGAATATCAAGGGACTGCTGATTATCCTCAATACCGTGGGGGGGGATGTGGAAGCGGGCCTCGCCATCGCCGAGATGATCGCTTCGCTGTCCAAGCCGACAGTGACGGTGGTCATCGGCGGCGGACACAGCATCGGGGTACCGATTGCGGTGGCCTCCAGCTACTCCATCATTGCCGAGAGCGCGACCATGACGATCCATCCGATCCGGATGAACGGGCTGGTGATCGGGGTGCCGCAGACTTTTGAGTATATGGAACGCATGCAGGAGCGGATGGTCCGGTTCGTCACTTCACATTCCAAGATCTCGGAGCAGCAGTTTAAGGACCTGATGTTTAAGACCGGAGAGCTTAACCGTGATATCGGAACGGCCGTAGGCGGGTATGATGCAGTGAAATACGGGCTGATGGACGAAGTGGGCGGCATCGGCTCGGCGCTCCTGCAGCTAAACCGCATGATTGCTGCGGGAGCCTCTCCTACAGCCGGTCTAGCTGCTCCGCAGGGAGGGCTGACACAATGACAATGTATACGGTATTGCCGATGGAACAGGTACTGGCGGGCGTGATCCAGTCTCCCGCCCCGTGCCGCGAAGTCAGCTTTCAGGGTGTGCTGATGCAAGTGGAGCCGCTGGAGGGCGGACAAGCACGGGTTGTCCGGCTGCTGCAATGCCCCTTGGAGAAGTATCTGGACCCGGCCTTTGCACCGGGTGCCATTGTGCGGTATGACGGCTAATGAAGCGTTCTTAATCATTTGATAGCGGGGTAAGAATGCCGTATTCTGCAGCAGGCAATATCCGACAAAAGAGAACATAGGTACGCCACGCCATTATATGGTATAATGTTGTCTCGGGGGTGGCCAACTGTGGCGAAACGTAAGAAGAAAAAGAAGAAAGCGCTGCTGGGCAGCGTTCTGAAATATGAGATATACGGAATTATGCTGATTACCCTATCCGTCATTGCTCTATCGGGAGAAGCGGCCGTCGGACGCGCGCTCTCCAGTATGGCGGGTTATTTATTGGGAAGATTCTACTTTGTACTGCCGGTTGCCGGCATAGTATACGGTTTGCTGGTTATGATCCACCGGAGGTGGCCGTCCAAATGGACAAGCCGCCAATCCGGTGTACTGCTGCTTGTGCTTGCACTGTGCCTGATGAGCACCATCTCTGCCATGCAGCAGAAGCTTGCCCCGCTTAACATGCTGCATCCTGGCAATGTACTGGCGCAAATACATAATGATTTGTCGGGCTCTCTGAAGCCAGCCCCGGACGACGGCGGCGCCTTTATGCTCGGCAAGGATATCAGCGGCGGTTACCTGGGGGCGCTTGAATATGCGGCCTTGCTGTGGCTGTTCGGCAATCTCGGCGCCAAGCTGCTGATGATTGTCATGCTGGCCATCAGCTTTATGCTCATTACCAATCTGTCCTATGTGGAGCTGTTTGCTTGGGTAAGAACGCGCGGAGTGAAGCTCCTCGACGGTATCCGGCTTAAAGTGGCCAACCGTCCGGCGGCAGTGCCCGTCGCCCCCCGTGCGTCCAAACCGCGCAAATCGCCCCCTCCTCCACCGGAGCCGGACGATGACGATGATTATTATGAAGAAGACCAGCCACTGGCGAAACGCAGCCGCCCGGCGTTCATGAAGACCATTGGCGGCTGGTTCAGCGGAGCAGGTCAAAGCAAGATGCCGGCAGCCGAAGCCGGTATGGATGATGACGGCTCTGATATTGTGCTCACCGGAGCGCCGCCAATGCAGACTGTCACGGTGCAGAATACGGAAAGATCCGGAACCGCTGCCTGGGAGGAGCGGGAGCCGGGTTATCCGGAGGACGGGGAACTGGAGCCGGTAACCCCGATTATCCGCGATTTCTTCGAGCATATCCGTTCCGAAGGCCTGTCTGAAGAAGAGCGGGAGGAGTGGGGCGAATTCTCGCCGGCGGCACGCGGCAGTGCGGTGAAGACGGCTGACGGCCCCGGGATGCTGCCTATGGATGAGCTTCCCGGTCCGGAGGAGTCGGATCAGCCGCTAGCAGCCGCCGGTCTCAGTGACCTCCCGCCGGATGGGGACAGCGGTGAGGTGCTGATTCCGCCTGCACCGCTCCCGCCGCCCCCGAAACCGTACAAGCTGCCGCCGTTCCGTCTCCTGACGAAGCCGAACAACGGCGGCAAGGGCGGCGATCAGAACGATTACATGCAGACTGCGCGCAAGCTAGAGGCGACGCTGGAAAGCTTCGGCGTCCGGGCGAAGGTGCTAGAGGTGGTTCGCGGTCCGGCCGTGACCCGCTATGAAATCCAGCCTGACATCGGCGTCAAGGTCAGCCGGATCGTCAATCTGACTGACGACATCGCACTTGCACTTGCCGCCAAGGATATCCGGATGGAAGCGCCGATCCCCGGTAAATCGGCGATCGGGATCGAGGTTCCGAATCCGGAGGTCTCTGTGGTTACGATGCGCGAAGTGATGGAGACACAGGTGTTTCAGGATGCCGAAGCGAAGCTGTCCATCGCCTTTGGCCGGGATATTTCCGGTCAGACCATCATAGGCAATCTGGCCAAGATGCCCCATTTGCTTGTAGCGGGCGCCACGGGCTCAGGGAAATCGGTATGTATTAACGGCATTATTACCAGTATTCTGTATAAAGCCAAGCCCAATGAGGTCAAATTCCTGATGGTTGACCCGAAGATGGTGGAGCTGAATGTGTATAACGGCATTCCTCATTTGCTGGCACCGGTCGTAACCGACCCGAAACGGGCCAGCCTGGCACTCAAGAAGATTGTGGTTGAGATGGAGAAGCGCTATGAGCTGTTCTCCAAATCGGGCACACGTAATGTGGAAGGCTATAATCTGCTGCAGAAAGACAATCCGGCGGCTGTACTGCCGTACATCGTCGTCATCGTGGACGAGCTTGCCGATCTGATGATGGTGGCTGCAAACGATGTCGAGGATGCGATCTGCCGGCTGGCACAGATGGCGCGGGCAGCGGGAATTCACCTGATTATCGCTACCCAGCGGCCGTCGGTCGATGTCATTACCGGATTGATCAAGGCCAATATTCCTTCCCGTATTGCGTTCGGGGTATCGTCCAACGTCGACTCGCGGACGATTCTTGATTCCCCCGGTGCTGAGAAGCTGCTCGGCCGCGGCGATATGCTGTTCCTGCCGATGGGCGCATCGAAGCCGATCCGCGTACAAGGCGCTTTTCTGAGTGATCAGGAGGTTGAAGCAGTGGTTGGATACGTCAGCAGCCAGGGCGAAGCCGAGTACGACGAATCCATCGTTCCGGAAGTTGATGATGAGGCGGCGTCGGAGGACCAGGAGCCGCAGGATGAGCTGTATGAGCAGGCGGTACAGATTGTGCTGGAAGCCAAGCAGGCTTCAGTTTCACTCTTGCAGCGGCGGATGCGGGTAGGCTATACCCGGGCTGCCCGTTTAATTGATGCGATGGAGGCACGCGGTGTTATTGGGCCCTATGAGGGCAGTAAGCCGCGCGAAGTGCTGATGTCGCTGGAGCAATACCAGCATAATAACCGGATTAGCTCATAAGGGTCATAAGTATGGAATACAGCGCTCTTTCCCATTGGGAGAGGGCGCTTTTTGTATATGCAGCGGGCTTTGCTCCGTCTTCCGTTCCGGGATTTGCTCCGTCTTCCGTTTCCGGCTATGCATAGGATGCCCTGCCGCTCCTCATAATAACTTTAGCCATTCATGCAGAACTAACAAGAAAGGTAGAGCGCATCCTATGACAAAAAAGAAGCAGTGGATATTAGCGGTGATTACCCTTGCCCTGGCTGCCGCGCCGTTCACGGGCCTGCTCCTGAACGACAAGCCCGGCTCCTCCAGTGTTTTTGCTGCGGCGGTACAAGAATCGAATCCGGACGACTTTGCGGAAGCAGCCCTTCCCGCATTCGGAACGACACCGCTTAAGCTTGGATCATCCGGGCAGGATGTTTATGAGCTTCAGGGCAGACTGAAGCATCTTGGGTATTATGGCGGCAAGATCGACAGCCAGTTTGGACCGAAGACGAAAAATGCCGTCACCTGGTTCCAATGGAGATTCGGCATGAAGGTGGACGGTGTCGTCGGGGCCAAAACAAAGCTGAAGCTTTACAACGCGACCAAAGCCTGGAAACCTACGGAGCCGCGTACCGGAACAGCGAGCAAGAATACCGGCAACAACGGCAATAAGAATGCTCAGGCAGCGAAAACCAATGCCGGCAACGCCGAATTGTCTTCCGGCAATACCATGGGCTTATCCGAAAATGATCTGAAGATTATGGCGAACGCCGTATACGGCGAAGCGCGCGGCGAGCCGTTTGAAGGCCAGGTTGCCGTAGCGGCCGTCATTCTGAACCGTGTGAAATCGCCGAGCTTTCCGAACACCCCTTCAGGTGTTATTTTTCAGCCCGGGGCATTCACCGCAGTAGCAGACGGACAAATTTATCTGGAGCCGAACGAGCAGGCCCGCAAGGCTGTTCAGCAGGCACTTAACGGATGGGATCCTTCGGGCGGCTGCCTGTACTATTTCAATCCCCGAACGGCCACATCCGCATGGATTTGGACCCGCCCGCAGGTGAAGACGATCGGTGAGCATATCTTCTGCATGTAGGCTAATGTGAGCCGAGCATATTTCAAGTACAAGCAACCGGAACCGGCTTCCGGTTGCTTCCTTACTTTGGAATGGTTTAGAATGGATAATACTTCATACACTTATTGGAGAAGCACCTATTCACGTCGTAAAGGAGTTTTGGACTTGACAAATAACGGATTTCAACATGGCAGCGTGGCAGGCATACGGATCCATGTGTTGCCGACCAAGGCGTTCAAGACGTTCGCCATATCGCTGTATGCAGGTGTTCCGCTGGACGAGAATACGGTGACAGAGACGGCCACTTTGCCTTTTGTGCTGCGCCGGGGAACGGCTTCCTACCCGGAAACGATCCAGTTCCGCGAGCGGCTGGAGGAATTGTACGGCGCCGGGTTTGGCTTTGACATCTACAAGCGGGGCGATTATCAGATTGTCCAGTTTCGGATGGACACGATCAACGATTCCTTCGTGCAGAGCAAGGACAGCCTGCTGGCTGAATCCTTTGCTTTTCTCGGAGAGGTAATCACCCGTCCCTTGCTGGAAGACGGCCATTTCCGGGCGGCCTATGTGAACACCGAGCGGGAGACGGTTCGTAAGAAGCTGGAAGCCATTGTTAATGACAAAATCCGCTATGCCGCTGAACGCTGCATCGAAGTGATGTGCGCAGGAGAGCCTTACCGGCTGCATCCCCTGGGACAAAGAGCCGATCTTGACCGCATTACTCCGGAATCGTTGTACGGCACTTACAAGAACTGGCTGGACGGGGCTATATTCGATCTGTATGTGGTTGGCGATACCACTCCGGAGGAAGTCGAGAAGCTGGTCGCCGCGAATTTCGGACGTGGCAACGCCCGCAGTGCGGATTATGAATCCCGGTTTACGCCGGTTCAGGTCAATGAGGTCCGGACTGTGGAGGAGCGGCTTAATGTTAATCAAGGCAAGCTGAATATGGGGCTGCGTACTTCAATTACTTATGGCGACGACCGGTATGCTTCCACCCTGATGTACAACGGAATCCTTGGCGGATACCCGCATTCGAAGCTGTTTGTGAATGTGCGGGAGAAGGCAAGCCTGGCGTATTATGCTTCTTCGCGGTATGACGGCCATAAAGGGATCGGAACGATCCAATCCGGCATCGAAACCCAGAACTACGGCAAAGCCGTCGATATTATCCGCAAACAGCTCGATGAACTGAAGAGCGGTAACATTACCGATCTGGAGCTGAACCAGACTAAGGCAATGATCCGCAATCTGCTCTCTGAAATTCAGGACTCTGCCTTTGAGATGATCTCCTTCGATTTCAACCGGCAGCTTTCCGGCAAAAACCGCTCAACCGCAGAACTGCTGAGCCAGGTGGACGGAACCGGGGTGTCCGATGTGAAAGCAGCGGCGGAGACCTTCCAGCTCGATACGATTTATTTCCTGACAGGGCAGAAGGAGGGGGAATAGCGGTGGAAAGCAAAACTTACGAGAGACTTCAAGAAACGCTGTATTACGAGGTAATGGATAACGGGTTACAGGTATACGTATTGCCAAAGCCAACTTTTAAGAAAACCTATGCCACCTTTGCTACCAAATATGGCTCTGTGGATAATCATTTCCGTGTGGAGGGGGGAGAAGAGACCCGGGTTCCTGACGGCATCGCCCATTTTCTGGAGCATAAGATGTTCGAGGAGCCCGAAGGAGACATCTTCGCGACCTTTGCTTCAAACGGGGCATCAGCGAACGCTTTTACCAGCTTCGACCAGACAGTATATTTGTTCTCTGCTACAGAGAATATTGAGACCAACCTCACAACCTTGGTTGACTTTGTGCAGCGTCCATACTTTACCGACGAGAATGTGGAGAAGGAAAAGGGCATTATCGGCCAGGAGATCAATATGTATGCCGACAATCCCGACTGGCGGGTCTATTTCGGCCTGATTGAGGCGATGTATTCCAAGCACCCGGTGCATATTGATATTGCCGGAACGGTGGAGTCGATCAGCACAATTACCAAAGAGACACTCTATACGTGCTACAACTCGTTTTACCATCCGAGCAATATGCTGCTGTTCATTGTCGGCGGTGTCGATCCCGAGCAAGTATTCACCCTGATCCGCAGTAACCAGAACACCAAATCGTACGGCAAGCAGGGACAGATTGAACGGCTTTTCGAGCCGGAGCCGGCCGAGGTGGCCAATAAGTGGAAAGAGTGCAAGCTCGCTGTATCCATGCCCAAATGTCTGTTCGGATTCAAGGAAAAGGCAACAGGACTGACCGGTCCGGATGCCGTACGGCGTGATCTCACGACCAAGCTGATGCTGGATCTGCTCTTCGGAAGCAGCACGGAGCTGTATCAGAAGCTATATAATGAAGATCTGATTTCTGACAGCTTCAGCCATGAATTCAACAGTTCGCCGCAGTACGCCTTTTCTGCTGTGGGCGGTGATACGAAGGATCCGGGGAGACTGATGGAGCGGATCAAAGAGGAAGTATCATCCCTTCTGGAAAGCGGATTTGCTGCGAAGGATTTCGAACGTGCCCGGAAAAAGAAAATCGGGGGTTATCTGCGGATGCTGAATTCTCCGGAAAATATCGCCCATGAATTTACGCGCTACCAATTCCGCGGCGGTGATTTGTTCGAGGTGCTTCCGGTGTATGAATCCATTACTCTTGAGGATGTGAACGCCCGGCTGCGCGAGCATGTCGCTTGGGAGCAGATGTCCGTATCGCTTGTGGTGAGTCCGTAATGGCTTCTCTGGGAGAGAGCGGCAAACCCATCAAGGAAATGACGGTGCTGATCACCGGAGGCAGCGGGGGAATCGGGGGGGCGATCGCTGAGCGATTCGCCTCCGTTGGCATGAATATTGTCATTCATTATATGAATTCGCATGAAGCGGCCAATGAAGTGGCGCGGCGCTGCATGGCGCTTGGCGCCAAGGTGCTGACGGTAGCGGCCGATGTCCGCGACCGCAGCCAGCTGCTGAGGATGGCGGAGCGGCTGGAGGGCAGCGGCATGCTCCCGGATATCCTGGTGAACAATGCCGGAAAGGCCCATTACGGGATGCTGGCCGATGTGACAGAAGAGGAATGGGATGATATTATGGCCGTCAACCTCAAGGGGACTTTCTTGTGCAGCCAAATCTTTATGCGACCTATGGTCTCCCAGCGGTTCGGGCGGATTATTAATGTCTCTTCCGTCTGGGGCATTTCAGGGGCTTCCTGCGAGGTGGCTTATTCGGCCAGCAAAGGCGGCATCAATGCATTCACCAAAGCGCTGGCGAAGGAGCTGGCGCCTTCCGGAGTGACGGTGAATGCCGTTGCCCCGGGAGCGGTCAACACCTCCATGCTCTCCAATCTGCAGGAGGATGAGATGCGCATGCTTGAGGAGGAAATTCCGGCCGGGCGGCTTGCGTCTCCGGAGGAAATTTCTTCGCTGGTTTACTTTCTGGCCCTGCCGGAGTCGGGCTACATCACCGGGCAGATCATCAGCCCGAACGGCGGCTGGATTACCTGAACCCCGGAGCTGCAGGACTGGCGAAATGCTCCAGCATAAGAAGTATCGCGCGGACACATATTAATATTGTTGCTTTTAAATCTCACGTAAACGGCGTCCCTTATCCAAGGCAGGCGGCCGTAACCTTGAAGGAGGATTTAAGATGTCAACAGAGTCCGTAGTAAAGAACTTTGATACCTGGAAGCATTTTCTCGGCGAGAAGGTCATTCAGGCCGAAAAAATGGGGATGAGCGATGAGACCATCTCCAAGCTGGCTTACGAAATCGGGGAATTCCTCGACAAGAAAGTCGATCCCGGGAACTATTCCAACCGGGCGATCAAAGAGCTATGGGATGTCGGCAACGACGCGGAGAAGCACACGATCGCTTCCCTGATGGTCAAGCTGGCGAAGACAAACGCATAGCATGCGGAACAAGCTCCCGTCAGGGAGCTTTTCTGCAATTATTACAGAGGCAGCCTTGCCTTTCAAATGTATTTTATATATCATTAACATGACCCGTGTTTCAGAACACTTTACGGAAGCCGGTTTTTTTGCTGTTTGGCGGAAAGTGTCGGGAAATGGAATCTATGAGGTGCTTTAGGTGGAATATAAACAGTGGTATATGGAGTACAAGATACATAAGAACAGACCCGGTTTGCTCGGTGATATTGCGTCCATGCTCGGTATGCTGGAGGTCAACATTCTGACCATTAACGGTGTGGAGGGAAAGACCCGCGGCATGCTGCTGGAAACAAGCGACGATGAGAAGATCATGCTGATGGGCGAAATGCTCAAGAAGGTTGACAATATAACTGTGACGGCGCTGCGTTCTCCCCGTCTGGTCGACAAGCTGGCCGTCCGTCACGGACGGTATATCGACCGTGATTCCGATGACCGCAAGACCTTCCGTTTTACCCGCGATGAGCTTGGACTGCTGGTTGACTTCCTCGGCGAGCTGTTTAAACGGGAGGGGAATCAGGTTATAGGACTACGTGGCATGCCCCGCGTAGGCAAGACCGAATCCATTATCGCGGGAAGCGTCTGTGCGATGAAGCGGTGGACGTTTGTTTCCTCGACGCTGCTGCGGCAGACCGTCCGCAGCCAGCTGGCCGAGGACGAAATGAATCCGAATAATGTATTTATTATCGACGGCATCGTCAGTACGATCCGTTCCAATGAGAAGCATTATAATCTGCTGCAGCAGGTGATGAACATGCCAAGCACGAAGGTGATTGAGCATCCGGACATTTTTGTACGGGAATCAGAGTATACCTTTGATGATTTCGACATTATTATCGAATTGCGCAATACACCGAACGAGGAGATCCAGTATGAGTCGTTTACAGCTTATACCGACGATCTTTGAGATACGATTCATAACTAATTTTCAGGAGGTGATGGTATATGTCGGAACTGGGCCGGCATTTGAAAGAGGCGCGCCTGCAAAAGGGCATGAGCCTCGATGATGTCCAGGAAGTCACAAAAATTCGCAAAAAGTATTTGGAAGCCATCGAAGCGGGCGATTACACGGTACTGCCGGGGAGCTTCTATGTCCGCGCATTTATCAAAACCTATGCGGAGGCTGTCGGTGTCAATCCGGACGAGCTGATGGAGGAGCACGGCAATGTACCCGCTGCGCCTCCGGACACTACAATGGAGACCGTCATTCAGAAGCGCAGCCGCAGATCGGATACGCAGCGGAACACCAAATGGCTGCCGACCGTCCTGATGTGGACCTTTCCGATATTGATCGTTGCCGTGATCTATATTTACGCATCGAATAGCTGGAATAAGTCGGATTCTGCAACAGTCGACTCTTCCAATGTCACCCATGAGTCGCAGAATCCTTCCGAGGCGACGCCGTCGCCGACGGCGGTAGGTGGCGGTATTGCCCCTTCAGCATCGGCCGGCACCGAAGGATCACCTGAGCCGACCGTGGCTCCGACGGCTTCACCGACGCCGAGTCCATCACCGACCACACAGCCAGTGGCCGTTACGGAAGACGGCAAATCGGGCAAAACGACCAAATTCAAAGTATCGGCACCTGCGGGCAGCGCCATCGAAGTGAAGATCGCTGCCACCGGAACGAGCTGGCTGGAGGTATACCGGGGTGAGAACTCCAAAGGCGAGAAGCTAAGCTTCGGTAATACCGCCGACGGTGACAATATGACCTTTACGCTGGATGCCCAAGGCATGTACATCAAATCCGGTTATTCACCGGCTACCGTGATTACCGTTAACGGCCAGGTGATTACTGACGGCAAGACATCCTCACGGCTGCTGCTGCAGCTGGATAACGGAACGGAAGCCGGAAGCGGTGAACCGCAAAGTACGGAAGCTGGCGGCGATAATGACGATGGGAATGATGACGGCGGAGAATAACAGTCAGGTATAGTTTTCGGGTGAATGGAGAACCTAAGAGTGATTTACAGTTCTTTCGCCAGAAGAGAGGTGTATTCACTCATGACCGTCAGCTGGATTGTAACGGGGCTGGGTATCATTGTCAGCCTTCTCGGCTATTACTTGACGCCAAGCGCCTGGGGCTATGGAATTCTTGGCTTCGGATTAGCGCATGTCGTGCTGGGGATTCTGGACATGTTCCGGGCTCCCGCCCGCAGCAGATAGTACCTATGTACCGGCGCCTCCCACAGGTCAAACTGCGGGAGGCGTGTTTTGCCTGTTCTTCTTCCATTATTAGACTTGGCAGCGACTTTTTCATATAATAAGAGCAGTATAAATGTAAACAAAGGACGTGGAACAATGGCCTCGGAAAGTGCATTCGATATTGTGTCCAAAATGGACATGCAGGAATTGACCAACGCTGTCAATCAGACGGAGAAAGAAATCGCGAACCGTTTTGATTTCAAGAACAGCAAGAGCAGCCTGAAGCTGGAGAAGGACGCACTGATTATCGCTTCTGAAGATGAATACAAGCTGAATGCCGTCATCGACATTTTGCAGTCCAAGATGGTAAAGCGCGGAATTACGCTCAAGAATATGGACTTCGGCAAAATCGAGCCGGCAGCTTCCGGTACTGTCCGTCAGCGTCTGGGCCTCAAGCAGGGGATTGACCAGGAGAACGCCAAGAAGATTAATATCCTGATCCGTGATTCCAAGCTCAAGGTGAAGAGCCAAATCCAGGGCGATCAAATCCGGGTAACCGGAAAGAGCAGGGACGATCTGCAGCAAATTATCCACCTGCTCCGTAACGCGGATCTGCCGCTTGATCTCCAGTTTAACAATTTCAAATAACTCCATGTGCCCCGCGGTGCTGCTAACTGCCTATGCGGGGTGCTTTGTGTTTGTTTTGACACTTACATAGGGCTATAATATACTAGCTTAAGCAGTTTCGCAGAAAATTGTGGAATTTCGGATTCGTAAGGACCAGGGGAGGAACTTCAGTGAATTTGCCCAACCGCATCACCTTAGCGCGTATTTTTCTTATTCCGATCATGATGATTTTCCTGCTGGCGGACTTCAGCTTTTTCCCTGAACCGATCCATTGGGGCTCCTTTGAGCTTTCGATAAATCACCTGATCGCAGCTCTGATCTTCCTGCTGGCGGCCAGCACGGACGGTATCGACGGTTACATCGCGCGCAAATATAATATGGTCACCAATCTTGGAAAGCTGCTGGACCCGTTGGCGGACAAGCTGCTTGTCTCCGCTGTGCTGATCTCGCTGGTGGAAATGGGGAAATGCGATTCCTGGATCGCCGTTGTCATCATCAGCCGCGAGTTTGCCGTGACCGGACTTCGTCAGGTTGCTCTCTTGGAAGGAAAGGTGATGGCCGCCGGCAAATGGGGCAAGATCAAGACCGTGGTCCAGATTGTTGCCATTTCACTTCTGCTGCTCAACAATTTTCCGTTCCAGTTTATCAGCATCCCTGTAGACGATATTGCGATTTGGGCGGCTGCGTTGATTACGATTTATTCGGGTATTGATTACTTTGTGAAGAACAAAGAGATATTAAAGTCGCATGAAGCCTAGAGTGTACTTCATACTGTAACCAGAAGGAGGAAGCCGGCTATGAAAGCGGAAATTATCGCCGTAGGCACAGAACTTTTATTGGGACAAATTGTAAACAGCAACGGGCAGTTTTTATCGGTGGAGCTGGCTGCCCTGGGGGTTGATGTCTACTTTCAAACGGTGGTTGGAGACAATAGCAGCCGTATTCAACAAGCTATTGAAATCGCCCAAGGCCGGGCCGATATTATCTTGTTCACAGGCGGCATCGGCCCAACCGAGGATGATCTGACCAAAGATGCGCTTGCTGCGGCACTGGGTCGTACGCTCCATATCGATCATCTGGCCATGGATCATGTACAGCGTTTCTTCGACGAACGCAAGATTACCATGACTGAGAATAACCGCAAGCAGGCGCTGGTCATCGAAGGAAGCACGCCGCTGGCCAATGAAATTGGCCTTGCCGTCGGTTTGGCCCTCGCTCATGAGAATAAATATTATATTGTACTGCCAGGTCCGCCCCGGGAGATGAAGCCGATGTTCACGGACAAGGTTAAGCCTTGGCTGCAGCAGCATGCACTTACCGATGAAATGCCGATTTACTCCAAGATGCTGAAGTTCGCCGGAATTGGCGAGTCGCTGCTGGAGGACAAGCTGATTGATCTCATCCGCAACCAGACGGACCCCACAATTGCTCCCTATGCCAAAGAAGGCGAGGTCACGGTGCGCATTTCGACCAAAGCGCCTTCCGAACGTGAAGCGATGGTGAAGCTGGATGCCCTGGAGAAGAAGATTCAGGAACTGCTGCCTGAGTATATGTATGCCAATATTGATGTGCCACTGGAACAGCTGATTGTGGACTGGATGGCTGATGCAGGGCTGACGATGAGCGCGGCGGAGAGCTGCACGGGCGGACTTCTCATGGAGAGCATCACCAGAACTCCGGGGAGCGCCTCAATGTTCCTCGGCGGAATCGTCTGCTATTCCAATGAAATGAAGAAGAAGCTGCTGAATGTGCCGGCCTCGCTGCTGGAGGGACCGGATGCCGCAGGTGCGGTAAGTCCGGAAGTGGCCGAGGTACTGGCGGAGCAGGTGCGGATGATCGCCGACAGCGATTTCGGCTTGTCCGTAACCGGCGTGGCCGGACCCGGTTACTCGGAACGTAAGCCTGTGGGTCTGGTATATGTGGGGCTGGCCGAACGCGGCCGCAAGACAGAGGTTTACGAGCTGAACCTCAAGGGCACGCGCGAGAACATCCGGCTGCGCTCCGTCAAGGCGCTTCTATACCGTCTCTGGCGCCGGCTGGAAGCGCGCAAGGTAGAGACGCCGCTTGAAGGCTCGGCCTTGCAATAACATGCTCTATTGGGGTATAATTGGATATACGGAAGAACCGTGGCAATGAGAATCCTTTGCTGCGGTTTTTTGTTTGTTTCCTAGGCCATACACTCGCTGAAGAGGCTCCGGAGCCAAAAAAACGAATGTATGTTCGAAAAAAAGCTTGGCAAGACCCTCAAAACACGGTATTATAATACTATAAACAAGTGAAGGAAGTGGTCTGATTGTCAGATCGTCGTGCAGCGCTGGATATGGCGCTTCGTCAAATAGAAAAACAATTTGGTAAAGGCTCGATCATGAAGCTGGGCGAATCCAACCACATGAAAGTGGAAGTAGTACCCAGCGGAGCTTTGGCACTTGATATTGCTTTGGGTATCGGCGGATTCCCCAAAGGACGCATTATTGAAGTATACGGACCGGAATCTTCCGGTAAGACAACGGTTGCGCTGCATGCCATCGCCGAGGTTCAGAAGGTTGGCGGACAAGCCGCTTTCATCGACGCGGAGCATGCGCTTGACCCTAAATATGCCAGCGCTCTGGGCGTAAATATCGATGAACTGCTGCTCTCGCAGCCGGACACGGGCGAACAGGCACTGGAAATTGCCGAAGCGCTGGTGCGCAGCGGCGCGGTGGATATCATTGTCGTTGACTCTGTCGCAGCACTGGTTCCGAAGGCTGAAATTGAAGGCGATATGGGCGACTCCCACGTCGGTTTGCAGGCTCGTCTGATGTCCCAGGCTCTGCGCAAGCTGTCCGGTGCGATTAACAAATCCAACACCATTGCCATCTTCATTAACCAGCTTCGTGAGAAGATCGGTGTGATGTTCGGTAACCCGGAGACTACGCCTGGCGGACGCGCCCTGAAGTTCTATTCATCAGTGCGGCTGGATGTACGCCGTGTAGAGAGCATCAAGATGGGCAACGACGTTGTGGGTAACCGCACAAGAATCAAGGTGGTAAAGAACAAGGTTGCACCTCCGTTCAAGCAAGCGGATGTAGATATTATGTACGGCGAAGGCATTTCCAAGGAAGGCAGCCTTGTCGATATCGGTACGGAAATGGACATCATCAACAAGAGCGGCGCCTGGTATTCCTATGAAGGCGAACGTCTTGGCCAGGGCCGTGAGAACTCCAAGCAGTTCCTGAAGGAGCATCCGGAAATTGCACTGGTGATTGAGAACAAGATCCGCGAAGCGAGCAGCCTGTCGACGATTGTGGCATCGCCAACCGAAGCGGAGATTGCTGCAGAGAAAGAGGAAGAAGAGAACCTGTTGCTGGAAATTGAATAACCTGGAATTGAATAAGCTGGAATGAATAATTCCGTACTGCAGAAGTGCGCCCTGTGATGAATTTTTACAGGGCGCTTTTAATTTAAAGTATCTTGTGAAGGATCTAGACGAATCAGAGGTGACATAGAGAGATGGTAATACAACTGAATCCGGAGCCGGAAGAGGAGAAGGGCTCGATACTCGCTGATTTTCCCGATCATGAACAACTGGTCATTACGCGGGTGGAACGGCAGAAGAAAGCGGATCACCGCTATGTTATACACTTCGGCGCTTACAGCATGACGGTCCATGAAGACGTCATGATCAAATATCGGATGATTACAGGCGGCTCCTTCCTGAAAGACGAACTGGAAGAGATCGTAGTTGCCGACGAGCGGCAGCGAGCATATGTGGAAGGATTGCGCTATCTGGGACTTAAACCGCGGACTGCGGAGGAAATCGCCCGCCGTTTACGGCAGAAGGAAATCGGGGAGACTATTATTGCCGAGGTTCTGCAGCGCCTGGAGCAGGAGCGTTTGGTCGATGACGGGTTGTACGCCAGGGCATGGGCAGAGCAGCGTTTATTAAACCAGAAGAAGGGCAAGCTATGGATTCGCCAGGAGCTGCGCGACAAAGGGGTCGATAAGTCGCTGATCGCCGAGGCGCTGGAGAATATCTCGCCGGAGCAGGAACTGGAAAGCGCGCTTCAGACAGGGCGGAAGAAATGGAATGCGCTCCGCGGCGAAGCGAGAGAGAAGTATAACAAGACAGGCGCGTTCCTGATGCGGCGCGGCTATTCGGGTGAACTGGTCCGCCGTGTGCTGAATCTATTGATGCAGGAAGCGGATACGGATGAGGACGCTGAAGAATTCTACATTTCGGACTGATTGTCTTGACTTTCCCGGAGCTTTCGACTCTCTTGACAATGTCATTTTATAAATAATAAAATATAACATGAATCGGCAAAGATAAGAAGTCCTTTTTCCTTCCCAAAAAGCTGACCTTTCTTTTCGGTTCACGTACAACTCATATGAAATGTAATCGCCGTGAATGGCGGGCAATGTGCATGTGCAGCATGTGCAGTATGGCAATCGGTGTATTACCGGTTTTTTGTATGGTGATGAACGGATAGTTTAACAACTGCACAAGTACCAAGGGTTGTTCCTTGGAGGAACCAACGAGGAGGTGAACTAGATGGTATCATGGATCTGGGTCATAATAATCGTTCTCGTTGTAGCTGCAATTTTCTTTGGATTCGGTTATTTTATTCGTAAATCCCTTGCAGAAGCTAAAATTTCAAGCGCCGAGAAGGAAGCTGTCGTCATCGTGGAGAACGCGAAGAAGGAAGCAGAGGCGCTGAAGAAGGAAACGGTACTCGAGGCTAAGGACGAGGTCCACAGAATTCGTACTGAAGCTGAAAAAGAAACTCGTGAACGTCGGAACGAAATCCAACGTCAAGAGAGACGTTTGCTGCAAAAGGAAGAAACGCTGGATAAAAAAATGGAATCGCTTGAACGAAAAGAAGAACAAGTAGCTAACAAAGAGAAACGAATCGATGAGACCCAACAGCAAATTGATGTTATTTACAAGAAACAGGTCACAGAATTGGAGCGTATCTCCAATCTGAGTATCGATGATGCCAGAAGTATCATTCTCAGCAATGTCGAGCAGGAAGTGCGTCACGAAACCGCACAGATGATCAAGGAGATTGAACAGCAGGCCAAGGAAGAAGCGGATAAGAAAGCCCGTGAAATTATCACCCTGGCGATTCAGCGCTGTGCAGCTGATCATGTGGCAGAGACGACGGTGTCTGTCGTGACCTTGCCGAATGAAGAGATGAAGGGCCGGATTATCGGTCGTGAAGGACGGAACATCCGCGCGCTGGAGACTCTTACTGGTATTGATCTCATTATTGATGATACGCCGGAAGCGGTAATTTTGTCGGGATTTGATCCGATCCGCCGTGAGGTGGCCCGGACAGCACTGGAGAAACTCGTGGCTGATGGACGTATCCATCCGGCTCGTATTGAGGAAATGGTGGAGAAATCCCGCAAGGAAGTTGATGAACGGATTCGCGAATACGGTGAACAAGCTACCTTTGAGGTTGGCGTTCACGGTCTGCATCCGGACCTCATCAAGATTCTTGGCCGTTTGAAATTCCGTACGAGCTACGGTCAAAATGTACTGAAACACTCAATGGAAGTTGCTTATTTGAGTGGACTGATGGCCAGTGAGCTTGGGGAAGACATTGTGCTAGCAAAACGTGCCGGATTGCTTCATGATATCGGTAAGGCGCTTGACCACGAAGTGGAAGGCTCACATGTGGAAATTGGCGTCGAACTGGCGAAGAAATACAAAGAGCATCCGGTAGTCATCAACAGCATTGCATCGCATCACGGCGATTGCGAGGCCACCTCGGTCATCGCGATGCTGGTCGGCGCAGCGGATGCGCTGTCGGCCGCACGGCCGGGCGCACGGCGCGAGACGCTGGAGACTTACATCAAACGTCTGGAGAAGCTGGAGGAAATCTCCGAAAGCTTCGAAGGTGTCGAGAAATCTTATGCCATCCAGGCGGGCCGCGAGGTTCGCGTTATGGTGCAGCCTGAGAAGATCGATGATGCAGAAGCCTTCCGTCTGGCTCGCGATATTACGAAGACTATTGAAAGTGAACTGGATTATCCGGGTCATATCAAGGTTACCGTTATCCGCGAGACGCGGGCTGTCGAATATGCCAAATAGTATGCGGACACGCTGTATCTCTATTCGTAGAGAGTGCACGGGTTCTGCAGCAGGAGAATTGGTCCCCTCTAGGGACCTTTTTTCTTTCAAGGATTCCACATTACGGAGGATTCAGCATCAGGCTATAGGAGGAGAACATTATTAAAGTACTATTTATCGGTGATATCGTAGGGAATACAGGCAGAAAAGCGCTGCGCGAAATGCTGCCTTCTCTCAAGAGCAAATACCAGCCGCATATTATCATCGTCAACGGTGAGAATGCAGCGGCGGGACGGGGGATCACCTCGGCGATTGCCAATGAATTCTTCAACTGGGGCGTGCATGGGATCACGCTGGGCAACCATACCTGGGACAACAGGGATATCTTTGAATTTATTGATGATGAACCGCGGATGATCCGGCCGGCCAATTTCCCTCCGGGAACTCCGGGCAGAGGGTATACAGTGGTGAAGGGAAACGGCAAACAATTGGCCATCGTCAACTTGCAGGGACGGACGTTCTTGCCGGCTATTGATGATCCTTTCCGGATCGGCGAGGAGATTGTGGACGAGCTGCGCCGCGACCATAAATGCATTCTGGTCGATTTCCATGCCGAAGCTACCTCCGAGAAGATTGCTATGGGATATTTTATGGATGGCCGCGCTTCTATTGTCGTGGGAACCCATACCCATGTGCAGAGCAATGATGATGTAATTCTGCCGGGAGGTACGGCGTACTTGACCGATGCCGGCATGGTTGGTTCAAGGGAAGGAATTTTGGGTATGGAAAAAGATGCAGTTCTTTACAAATTCACTACCCAGCTTCCGGCCCGATTTGTTGTCGATGAGGGGAAATGGCAGCTGCACGGGTTGTTCGCAGAGATTGACGAGACTACCGGTAAGGCAACACGTCTGGAGAAGATCAGACTGCGTGAAGATGAATGGGTTATGAGCTAGTATAGGAATTGGTGAATAGGTATTTCGGGAATATTCACTATTAATTGGTCGTAGTGTGATCTTTTTTATATCGAAAAAGAGTATCTTTTGTACCATTTTCTCCAGAGTAGTCCGCAAAAAGAAGGAATTATTTCTTCTCTCGCGAATAACATCTACAGTAGTGGAAGAAGAACACCATTATTTTTCCCAGGGGAGGTACTTACTATGGATGTATTAAAAGTATCAGCTAAATCCAATCCTAATTCCGTTGCCGGCGCATTAGCAGGTGTTCTTCGTGAACGTGGATCGGCCGAGCTACAAGCCATTGGAGCAGGAGCATTGAACCAAGCAGTCAAAGCTGTTGCCATTGCCCGGGGATTTGTTGCACCCAGCGGCGTCGATCTGGTCTGCATTCCGGCATTCACCGACATTGTCATTGACGGAGAAGACCGGACAGCGATCAAGCTTATAGTAGAACCGAGATAAGATGAACTTGTTAATTGGAACCTGTTTACACTGTAAACAGGTTTTTTGCTATACAGGAAAAGAACATGGAAATCATACATATACTTTATAGAATGAGTGATAGGAGTACTGCCAGACGGAAGAGCGGAAGAGGGATGATAATGGAGAGCAAGCTCAGGGTGGCTGATTTTCATTGTGATGTGCTCAGCAAGCTGCAAGCGGCCCCGGAACTGGATTTCCGGAACGATTCGCGTCTTGATGTTACGCTGGAGCGGCTTCAGGCGGGCGGTGTGCAGCTTCAGGTGTTTGCGGTGTATTTGTCAGAACGCAGAGGGCGGCCGTGTATCGAGGATGTACTGGGGCAATTGGAGCTGTTCCGGCTAAAGGTGACCGGTGTGGACGGGCTCAGTTGGCTGCGCTGGAAGGAAGATGCTGTGCAAAGCGATGCCGGAGACCGGCCCATGGCCCTGCTTTCCTTGGAAGGCGTCGATGGACTGGAAGGCAATCTTTGGTATGCACAGGTGCTCTTCGAACTGGGCGTTCGCCTGATGGGGATTACCTGGAATTATGCCAATTGGGCGGCGGACGGGGTGCTGGAGCCAAGGGGCGGCGGATTTACGGTAAAAGGACGGCAATTGGTCGACTGGTGTAACGAAAGCGGGATGCTGCTGGATGTGTCGCATTTGGCGGAAGCGGGCTTCTGGGAGCTGGCTGAACGCAGTGAGCGGCCGTTTATCGCTTCACATTCGAATTGTGCCGCCGTCTGCAAGCATGTCCGGAACCTGAACGATGAGCAGATCAAGGCTCTGATTGCGCTGGATGGGCGTATCGGGCTGACTTTTGTGCCTTGGTTCGTGCATGAACGCGGGAAGGTCAAGCGTGAAGACATGCTGAGGCATATCGAGCATATCTGCAGCCTTGGCGGCACGAAGCAGATCATGTTTGGCTCGGATTTTGACGGCATTGATGTCTGGGTCGAGGGTCTTGAGCATCCCGGGCGATATGCCGAGTTCACCGAACTATTGCTGCGTCATTATCCGGAAGAGGACGTACGGGGATGGTTGTATGATAACGCGGCCGTTTACCTGGCGAAGCATTTACCCGGCAAGCTGCATATTTCCTGACAAATAGGTGACATTCTTTGTTGCAGGGTGGAAAAGTGGCAAAAATGGGCTTTCCTTATGCGGAAGGTCTTTTTCTTTTCGGGTAATAAGGAGTATAATGGACAATGGCTTGTACAGATACTAGAGAAAATACAAGGAGTGACTTACAAAATGAGCAAGACTGTACCCGTAGGTGTGTCGGCCCGGCATATTCACCTTACGCAGGAGCACGTGGAGATTCTGTTTGGCGAAGGTTATCAATTGACTGAGTTCAAACCGCTCTCCCAACCAGGACAATTCGCAGCCAATGAACAAGTAGCCGTTATCGGCAGCAAAGGTAAATTTGATAAAGTAAGAATTCTTGGCCCGGCCCGTCCAGCCTCCCAGCTGGAAATTTCGCGCACAGACGCTTTCAGCCTCGGCGTGAAGGCACCGGTTCGTGAATCGGGAGATATTGAAGGAACACCAGGCATTACGCTTAAAGGCCCTGCCGGTGAAGTAGAGCTGGACAAAGGCGTAATCGTAGCAGCCCGTCATATCCACTTCCATACCTCTGAAGCAGCAGCCTGGGGCATTGCCGACAAGCAGCTGCTCAAAGTGCGTCTGGGCGGAGAACGCGGACTGGTACTGGAAAATGTGCTTGCCCGTGTATCCGACAATTTCGCCCTGGATATGCACATTGACACCGACGAAGCCAATGCAGCCGGTGCCAACAACGGCGACACTGCTGAAATTGTAGAATAGTTTCATCCATTAGCGAACAAGCGGAGGAGCAATCCTCCGCTTGTTTTTTGTCCGGTTATAAGAAAGTGTACCTTTCTCGCAGAAACGGTTACTGTTCTGTACAGGACGGCGTAGCCGCTTATACTTGTGTGCTGACAGCTTCTCCCGGAAGCCTTCTTATGAGGTATGTGCCGTGCAGCTGCAAAGCTCTTTGGTCTGAAGCCCGGATGGGGCGGAAGCTTCGCTGCGCTGAACGGCGGCGCGGGATCTGTACCAAGCATAGTTATAGTGCTTTTTACAGTACCCTTTGGCATAGTGCCTGATGTCACAGCCCGGAACCGAGCAGAGTGTGGGATTAACTGATCTTCTTTTACTCATGATGGTTGAAGCGCTCCTTTGTCTACTGAGTGATATTAATTTCAATATACACCAGGGCACTGAACCAATACTGAACAAATTTTCCATGAAATATTTAATATTTAAAATAATTTACTGTTATATCCAATGGCGGGAGTATGCCAATCAGCCGGCTTCAGAAAAACCCGCAGCTCACATGGTAGATGTAAGCTGCGGGTTTATGAGATAGATATAAATCGTAATGACGGGCTTTATCCGGCGAGATAAGCGCCAAGCTCCTCGCGCAGCCCGGTGCTGATCGAGGTCATTGGCAGGCGCAGTGTGTCCGAGGCGATCTCACCGCGGGCGCTGAGCAGCCATTTGATCGGAGCCGGATTCGATTCCTTGAACAGCAGCTGCATCAGCGGCACCAGGGCATCGAACTCAGCCCGGGCTGCTGCGGTGTTGCCGGCTCTGTACAGCTCATAGATACCGAGGAATTTGTCGGTGTGTACATTGGCTGAGGCGAGCATGCCGCCGGACGCTCCATAGCCCAGCATGTCGTAGAAATGCATATCATCGCCGCACAGCACCGGCTTGCAGCCCAGACGCGATAATTCGGAGACAAGCTGCGGGGAGCCGGAGCAGTCCTTCAGTCCAACAACATGCTCCATGTCCAGAATGGTGCGGGCGGTATCCAGGGTCATGCCTACGCCGGAACGGCCGGGAATGTCATAAGCGATAATGGGAACGCCAACTTCGGCGGCTTTACGGAAATGGGCGATAATTCCTTCCTGGGAGGGGCGGCTGTAATAAGGCACAACGACCAGAACGGCATCGGCTCCGGCGTTTGCCGCGAGCTCGGTTCGCTTCACCGTCGATGAGGTATCGTTGGTGCCGGTACCGATGACAAGCGGAATATTGCGGCCTTTCAATAATTCCTGCGAAGCGGTAATGAGGGTCTGTAATTCCTGTATGTTGACTGTCGGCGATTCTCCAGTGGTTCCATTGACGACCAGACCATGAATGTTGTTCTTGATGATGTTGTTCACATATCTCCGATACGATTCCAAATCAATTTCCCCTGCAGCGTCAAAAGGGGTAACTACAGGAACATAAACTCCATAAATCTGCTCTTCTGTTAACATGAACTATCGTCCTCCAAATTTGTGTAGCCTTTTATTCTACTTTACCATGGAATAATGTATCATCGTTATCTATAATAAATGATGTAGGTTATCAATAATATTGATGTCAGGGTGAGGACATGGATTTAACATATATGCGTACCTTCCGCGAAGTGGCCAAACGGCAAAGCTTTACCCGGGCCGCCGAGGAGCTGGGTTATGCCCAGTCGAGTGTAACAATGCAAATTCAGAAGCTGGAGAAGGAATATGGCGTGCCGCTGATTGAACGGCATGGCCGTGCTTTGCGGCTCACGCCGCCCGGCGATGAGCTGCTGAAGCTGTTCGGGGAGATTCTCGACCTGTATGACCGCTCCAAAGAGACGATTGCCCAGCAGATCGGCGGCACGCTGACAATTGGCACGATTGATTCGCTGGCCGCCTTCTATTTACCGCCGTTCCTGCAGCAGCTGCGGACGCGTTATCCCGGGCTGAACATCCATCTGCAGACCGAACAGGAGGCTAATCTGGTGGCCAAAATACGTGACGGCGAAGTGGATATCGGCTTGATGCTGGACCGCAGCACGGCCGATGCAGTGCTCCAGCGGACCGTGATCCGCGACGAGCCGCTGGTGCTGGTGGCGCCTGCGGGCCACCCTTTGGCCGGAGCGGAGCAGGTAACCCTGCAGGATCTGAATAACTGTGAGCTGATTGTCTCCGAAGAGAGCTGCATCTACCGCAGTCTGTTCGAGAATCTGTTGAAAGAGCACGGGATCATGTTCCGCATCGGCTTTGAGCTGTCCAATCTGGAGGCGATCAAGCGCTGTGTACGCAACGGTCTGGGCATCGCGCTCCTGCCGCGGATCGTAGCCGAGGAGGAGATTGAGCGGGGAACCCTGGCCGAGCTGCCGTTCACCCATCCGGAAATTCACTTCGATCTGCAGCTCCTGGTCCATCCGAAGAAATGGCATTCATCGCCGCTGGAATACCTGATCCACATGCTGCTGGATGATGCCAAAGCGAAATCGGCCGTGTCATAATTCCCGGTGCCTAAGGCCAAATGGCACCGCTTAACAACCGGATATTGACAGCTAAATCGGGAATATGGTATATAAAAGGAAGTGTTAGCACTCAGATGAAAGGAGTGCTAATCTTTTTGGACAAGCGACAAGGTTATCTAAGATTAATGAAATGAAACGCTATTTTTGAAGGGAGATTATTTAGTTCATGGCCAAAAAAGAGTTCAAAGCCGAATCGAAACGATTGCTGGAAATGATGATTAACTCCATCTATACGCAGCGGGAGATATTCCTCCGGGAGCTGATCTCCAACAGCAGCGATGCCATCGACAAAATCTATTACAAAGCACTGGCCGACGACAGCCTGGTGTTCAATAAAGAGGATTATTTCATTAAACTGTCCGCGGATAAAGACAGCCGCACGCTGACAATCTCCGACACAGGGATCGGCATGACTCAGGAAGAGCTGGAGAACAACCTGGGGATTATTGCGAACAGCGGTTCCTTCGCATTCAAGAAGGATAACGAAGCGAAGGACGGCCACAACATCATCGGCCAGTTCGGCGTAGGCTTCTACTCCGCATTTATGGTAGCCGACCAGGTAACAGTCATCAGTAAAGCGCTGGGGAGCGAACAGGCCTTTAAGTGGGAGTCGCAGGGCACGGACGGATATACCATTGAACCGGCTGAGAAGGACGCGGTGGGTACTGATATTATTTTACAGATCAAACCGAACACCGAAGAAGACAATTACGATGAATTCCTGGAAGAATACCGCCTGAAGTCGATCATCAAGAAATATTCGGATTTCATCCGCTTCCCGATCAAGATGGACATCAGCCGCAGCCAGCTGAAGGAAGGCTCTGAGAACGAATACGAGAGCGTTGTGGAAGAGCAGACCGTGAACAGTATGGTTCCGATCTGGCGCAAGAACAAGAACGAGCTGACTGAAGAGGATTACAACAACTTCTACAACGAGAAGCGCTATGGCTTCGACAAGCCGCTCAAGCATATCCATATCAGTGCGGATGGCGCTGTAGTGTACAATGCGATTTTGTTCATTCCGGAGAGCACGCCTTTCGATTATTACACCAAGGAGTATGAAAAGGGTCTGGAGCTGTACTCCAATGGCGTGCTGATTATGAACAAATGCGGCGACCTGCTGCCGGACTATTTCAGCTTCGTTAAAGGGATGGTGGATTCCGAGGATCTGTCCCTCAACATTTCCCGCGAGCTGCTGCAGCATGACCGCCAGCTGACGCTGATTGCCAAGAACATCAAGAGCAAGATCAAGAGCCAGCTGCTGAGCATGCTGAAGGACGAGCGTGAGAAATACGAGACATTCTATAAATCGTTCGGCCGCCAGCTGAAATTCGGAGTCTACAACGATTACGGCATGGAGAAGGATACGCTGCAGGATCTGTTGATGTTCTACTCCTCCAAGGAGAAGAAGCAGGTCACGCTGGCTGAATATGTAGAAAGAATGCCGGAAGAGCAGAAATTCATCTACTATGCTTCCGGTGACTCTATTGAACGCATCGAGAAGCTGCCGCAGACGGAGCTGGTGCTCGACAAGGGCTACGAAATTCTGTATTTGACCGACGATATCGACGAATTCGCCATCAAGATGATCATGTCCTACAAGGAAAAAGAGTTCAAATCCGTATCGAGCGGCGATCTCGGCATTGATGATGCCGACAACAAGCCTTCGGAAGAGGAAGAAAACGAGAACAAGGGCTTGTTCGAGGAAATGCAAGGCATTCTGTCCGGCAAAGTGAAGGCGGTCAAAGCCTCCAAGCGTCTGAAATCCCATCCGGTCTGCCTGTCCGCAGAGGGCGAGCTGTCGATCGAAATGGAGAAGGTGCTGAAGGCGATGCCTAACGGACAAGAAGTACAGGCTGACAAGGTACTGGAAATCAACATTAACCATGATGTCTTCAAATCCCTGAAGGCCGCCGCCGAAGGCGACAAGGAGAAGCTGAGCCTGTACACCAACCTCTTGTACAATCAGGCGCTGCTGATCGAAGGTCTCCAGGTGGGCGATCCGGTACAGTTCACCAACGATATTTGCAAAATTATGGTTTAAGCTTCGGCCTGCAAGCAGCCAAGCGCAATAGAGCCCGCCTCCGGTGCTGTCCGGGGCGGGCTCTTTGGTGTGCGGAGATTCAGGCGAAGCATATTTATGGCCCGGCGAAGCTGTCAATGAACCGCTTGGCCAGCGAGGACAAATACTTGTCCTTGTTCCAGACCGCCGCTACCCGGGTGACCAGAGATTCGCAGCGGATCTCCTTGGCGACCAGATTGCCGTTGCCGGCAAGTCCGAAGGCCGACTTCGGAATCAGCCCGATGCCCAGGCCGGCGTTGGCCCAGTGCAGCGTGGTGCGGGCGTCGTCGTTCATGCAGAAGAACTCCGGGTCAAAGCCGTTCGTAAGGCAGGTCTCGCGGATCAGCTGCTCGAATCTGCGGTAGATTATCAGCGGCCGCTGCTTCAGCTCGCCCAGCTCAATGGCGGTCCGGCCGCCCGTCCAGTCGTCATCCGGCGTCATTACGGCGATCATCGGCTCGGCCCTGACATACCGGCATTCCAGGCCCGCGCTGTTGAAGGGGGTGCGGACAATGCCGACTTCAACAATTCCTTTGGCCAGCAAATCCAGAATCCGGTAAGTATTGCCTTCATGGATGGCGAATTTGACCCCGGAGTATTCTTTATGGAATTCAAAAAGCCGGTCCTGCAGCAGTGTCGCTGCGGAGGAAGAGACGGTGCCGATGGACAGGGTGCCACGTATTCCCTTAACCAGATCCCCCAGCTCGCGTGCAGTGGAGTCGGCCATTTCCAGAATCTGCTGGGCCCGCTCGCGCAGAAGCAGCCCGGCGTCAGTAAGCTGGATGCTGCGCGGGCCGCGCTCCACCAGCTTGACGCCAAGCTCATCCTCCAGCTGCTTCAGCTGCTGGCTGAGCGGAGGCTGGGCCATCTGCAGCTTGCGCGCCGCCGAGGTGATTTGCCCTTCCTCGGCAATCGCCAGGAAATATTTTAACTGCCGGATGTCCATGGAGAAATCCTCTTTTCGTCAATTTTGAGATATGAAATACATATGGAAGTGATACGAAAGCAATATTATTAATATGTAACAGGATATGACATAATCATAACGGGTGTTTACCGGAAAAGCCAGAAGAGGAATACAACAACAATGTAAGGTGAGGATGCTTGTGTTTAAAATTGCCGCGTTTCTAAAACCCTACCGGAAGGAGGTCATTCTTGGTCCGCTCTTTAAGCTGCTGGAAGCGATTCTTGAGCTGCTGCTTCCTACTGTCGTCGCCTTGATCGTCAATAACGGCATCGGGCAGCAGGACAGTGCGTATGTGTACAAGATGGGCGGAGTGATGCTGCTGATGTCGCTGCTCGGCTTCGGCAGTTCAATGATTTGCCAGCATTATGCCGCCAGAGCCTCGCAGGGCTTCGGCACTTCGCTGCGCAATAAGCTGTTCGCCCATGTCTCCACGCTGTCCTGGGCCGAGCTGGACCGCTTAGGGACGCCTTCGCTGATCAACCGCATTACTAGTGATGTGAACCAGCTGCAGGTGGCGGTGGCGATGCTGATCCGGCTTGTCGTCCGTGCTCCGTTCATCTGCATCGGCGCGATTATCATGGCGATGATCCTTGATTTCCGGCTGTCGCTGATTCTGCTGGCGGCCGCGCCGGTGTTCGGCATTATTCTGTATTTCATTATCACCCGCAGCTCGCCGCTGTACCGTAAATACCAGCAGAAGCTGGACGGCCTCGCCCAGGTGCTGAGCGAGAATCTGTCCGGTGTCCGCGTGATCCGCGCGTTTGCCAAGGGTCGCCGCGAGAAGCAGCGCTTTGACGCCGCTTCGGATGATCTCACGGCGACGGCGATCCGCGTCGGACGCATCGCCGCCTGGCTGAGCCCGATGACCACAGTGGTTGTCAACGCGGCGATTATTGCTATCCTGTGGGCTGGCGGTATCCGGATTGAGGCCGGCTCGCTTTCACAAGGGGAGATTATCGCTTTTATCAACTATGTGACACAGATTCTGCTGGCGCTCATTGTCGTCTCCAATCTGGTCATTCTCTTCACGAAAGCCGCTTCTTCAGCGGCGCGCGTCAATCAAGTGCTGGCTACGCTGCCGTCCGTGCAGGACAACGCCAGCCCCGCTATAGCGGCGGCTGATGCCCAGGCACCGGCCATCTCCTTCGAGCATGTCTCCTTCCGGTATCATGCCACGGGTGAGCTGGCGCTGCAGGATGTAACGGTGAGCATCGGGCGCGGGCAAACGGTCGGCATTATCGGCAGTACGGGTTCGGGTAAATCGACATTTATCAATCTGATTGCGCGTTTCTATGATGCTGTGGAGGGAAAGGTGAAGCTGGGCGGCCGCGATGTGCGTGAGTACACACTGGAGAGGCTGCGGGGCCGGATTGGTCTGGTACCTCAGAAAGCGCTGCTGTTCACCGGCACGATTGCCGACAATATCCGCTGGGGCAAGCCGGATGCCACACCGGAGGAGCTGCGGCAGGCCGCTGCCGTTGCCCAGGCGGAGGAGTTCATCCTGAAGGCTCCGCAAGGATGGGAGACCCCTGTGGCACGGGGCGGGCAGAATCTGTCCGGCGGGCAGCGGCAGCGGCTGACGATAGCCCGCGCCGTGGTAGGGCATCCGGAGATTCTGATTCTGGATGACTCGGCCAGCGCGCTTGATTTCGCGACAGACGCCGCGCTGCGCCGCGCGCTGAAGGAATATAGCACGGAGATGACCGTTCTGCTGGTGTCCCAGCGGGTCAGCACTGTGAGGCAAGCAGACCGGATTATCGTATTCGAAGAAGGGCGGATCGCCGGTACCGGCAGTCATGAGGAGCTGCTGGAGACCTGCGCGGAGTACCGGGAAATCTGCGCATCGCAGCTGTCCGCCGGGGAGGTGCAGGGATGAATAGTACAGCAGCAATCTGGAAACGCATATTGCTCTATACGCGGCAGGAGCGAAAATTCGCCGTAGCGGCATCCGTCAGCGCCGTCATCAGCGTGATTGCCAGCCTTATCGGCCCGCTGCTGATCGGGCGGGCGATTGACCGGATGCTTGGCCCCGGGCGGGTGGAGTATCCGGCGATATTTCGCATTCTGCTGATTCTGGGTGCGGTGTATCTGGTCGGCAGCCTGTTCGGCTGGCTGCTGACCTATTATACAAACCGGATCGCGTACAAGACGGTGTATGAGCTGCGCCGGGAGCTGTTCGACAAGCTGGAGGCACTTCCGCTGAAGTTCCATGACAATCATCCGCAGGGCGACAGCATCAGCAGGTTCGTTAATGACATGGACGCCGTCTCGGATGGTCTCCTGCAGGGCTTCTCCACGCTGCTGACCGGCATTGTGACGATCTTTGGCGCAATCGGACTGATGCTGTATATCAGTCCGGTGATGACCATAGTCGTGCTGCTCTCCGCCCCCGCCGCTTATTATGTGGCGCGCTTCATTACGAAGCGCTCCCAGAAGTTGTTCCGTGAGCAGGCCAAGATTCTCGGCGGACTGAACGGGTACGTGGAGGAGGTCGTCGGCGGACAGAAGGTGGTGCAGGCTTTCCGTTACGAAGACCGTACGTATGCTGCGTTCTCCCAGCGTAACAGCGAATTGTACGAGACGGGAGTTAAAGCTCAGTTCTACGGCTCGCTGGCGAATCCGTCGACGCGCCTTGTCAACAATATCACCTTTTCTGTAATTGCGATGTTCGGGAGCGCCTTGGTCATAGCGGGACATTTCTCAGTCGGCGACCTGTCCAGCTTCCTGATTTATTCCAATCTGTTCGCCAAGCCGTTCAACGAGATTACCGGTGTGCTTACTCAATTGCAGGCGGCGACGGCTTCCGGGCAGCGGATCTTCGCCATTCTGGATCTGCCGGAAGAGACGCCGGACGCCCCGCAGGCGCCGGTGCCTGCGGCGAAGCAGAGCGCCGTCACCTTCGAACATGTCAGCTTTGCTTATGAAGCCGAGCGGCCATTGATCCGCGATTTCAGCCTGGAAGTACCGCCGGGCACACGGGTCGCCATCGTCGGCCAGACCGGTGCGGGCAAGACGACGCTGGTCAACCTGCTGATGCGGTTCTACGAGGTAGACAGCGGGGCCATCCGGCTGGACGGCGTGGACATCAGGGAATTCAGCAGGGACAGCCTGCGGCGCAACTTCGGGATGGTGCTGCAGGATACGTGGCTCTTCGGCGGCAGTATCCGTGACAACATTGCCTACGGCAAGCCGGAGGCTACGGATGAGGAAGTCATTGCGGCCGCCAAGGCGGCGAATGCCCACAGCTTCATCAAACGGCTGCCAGAAGGCTACGCGACGGTGATTTCCGCCGCCGGCGACAATCTGTCCCAAGGGCAGAAGCAGCTGCTCACCATCGCCCGGGTCATGCTGGCTGACCCGCCGATGCTCATTCTGGACGAAGCGACCAGCAGCATTGATACCTTGACGGAGATCCGTATCCAGAAGGCGTTCCTGACGATGATATACGGACGGACCAGCTTCGTGATCGCTCACCGGCTGTCCACGATCCGCGAAGCTGACATCATCCTGTTTATGAAGGATGGGGATATTGTCGAAAGCGGCACCCATGAGCAGCTGCTCGCTGCCGGAGGTTATTACGCCGGACTGTATAACAGCCAATTTGCGGCGGTGTAAACGGCTGATAGCTCGTCATGGTTAGGGCGGGCGGTATAATTCTGGTAGTGGACAAACACCCGCAGCGGCGGGTGTTTGTTCGTATCCAAGGGTACACAGCTCATAAACAGGATTCGGAAGCTGTGTCAACGATGTATTTAATTGACAGCCTTCAATACGATGGATATTATTTCCGGGTAAGCACGGTTAAGCCTGCGCAAGATACGCCAGGTTTGCTGTGCATACAACGCGTGCTGTGCGTAATTCATTCCGGCCAGCCGCGGGGCTCAATACTGGTTGTTGATAAAGGAGAGCAGGATGAAGATTTATGGCGTCAACCTGGCGGAGCAGCTGCAACATGAATTTCCGCTGGAGCAGTGGCTGGAGCTTCTCTCTGCGGAGCGGCGGGACTCCCTTTGCAGATTCAAGCGGTGGAGTGACCGGTTGCGTTCGTTCACCGGGGAATGCCTGATCCGCAATCTGGCCGGCGCTTACCTGGGCTGCCGTCCCAGTGAAGTGCGGATTGCCAAAGAGAGCGGCGGGGGCAAGCCGGTGTTGCCTTATGCCGGGATGCACTTCAATGTTTCCCACTCGGGAGAATGGGTGGTCTGCGCAATCGACCGCTGTCCGGTCGGCATCGATGTGGAAGAGATCAAACCGATTGATCTCGGCATTGCCGAGAGGTTTTTCTCCGCAGATGAATATAAAGCCTTGCTCACAGAACCTGCAGACAGGCAGATCGAAATGTTCTATGAGCTGTGGACGCTTAAGGAAAGCTATTTGAAGCAGAATGGCCAGGGACTGTCCGGGGGGCTGGATTCTTTTACAGTCACGAGGAACGGTAGCGGCTACAATGAAGTGAGCGGGCAATGCTTCTTCCGGCTATACGAGGTGGATTCGCGGTACAAGCTGTCCGTATGCGCAAACCATACAGAGTTTCCGCAGGAGGTCATCCGGCTGCCGCTGGACCATCTGCTGCAGGAATTCAGGTAACTTGAATGATGCATGAATATCTGTTCGTCTGCCAAGATAAAAGAAAGCTGCCTCCGATATCCCGGAAGCAGCTTCTTTTTCGCTCAGTCATGTAAATTACCCATCCACTAAACCAGTGCTTGGCTGACTTACCGCTGATTACTTTGATACATCCCGGCTTGTCCTTTTCATTGCTTGCCGGTATTAGGACGCGTATCCTGAATCATATGAATGCGCATCTCTCCCGGCGTACACCCGTAGGTCTTGCGGAAGAGGCGGATGAAATAGCTGCTCTCCATGCCCAGATTAAGGGCAATATCCTGAATGGGCAGCTCGGGGTTCTCCTCCATCAGCTGCAGCGCCCGGGTTAACCGCAGATTCTGCAGATACTTATGAGGTGTGACCCCGAATTCCTGAAGGAATAAACGCTGGAAATGCTGTACGGAATACCCGACGGCAGCGGCCAGATTGGCCACGAGCAGCGGTTCGGTATAATGGGTATTAATCAGGCTGACGGCCTGCTGCAGCGCTTCGTTGCGGACGGTCCCGGCCTCTTGGCGCTCAGGGGCGCCTGATGTCTGTTCACAGGGGCGCAGCAGCAGCAGCAGCCGGTAGAGTAACACGGATAGCTCGGACTGGCCCGTATTCTGACCGTTCGCCTTATGCCAGAGGTCGCCGATGGCCTCCCAGCATTCGCTAAAGTCAGCAGCCAGATAAGGCGAAGAGGGCAGCATCCCGAGAGTATCCAGCACCGGCGAAGCTTCCCGGCCATGGATGCCGATAAAGCCGACCCGCCACGGCTGATGCGACAGCGGATAATATTCATGGCCGCGGTCGGGAGGGAAGGCGAATACCATTCCCGGACCCAGCGCGGTTTCACTTCCGTCCACCAGATCGCGGAACAAGCCCTGTCCGCTGTGAATCAGAAATACCTGATGCACCGGAAAACCGCCGGGACGGACATGATGATACTGAATGTGGCGGCCTACGGAGTATGGATACAGAGGGAGTTCACCGGAGCTGCGCGGCAGCTCCACCAGCGAGAACGGTAGCATACATTAACACCTCATATTCATTTTGTACTATTGAATCGCGTGATTAATCCTACAGGGTATAGATGATTATCCTATATTATATATAGTATGAACAATCAATTCTGTAAAGGGCAGTTCCTGTGATTGGAAGAAATCAGAGGAATGTACCACCTGTGCAGGATTGTATACGAAAGGATGACGATGAACGATGACGATGAAATTACCTCCCGTCAGCAGCAAAGCGCCTGTAATGCTGCACGGGGCCGACTATAATCCGGAGCAGTGGCTGCGGTACCCGGAAATTCTCCGCGAGGACATCAAGCTGATGAAAGAGGCGGGCTGCAATGTGATGTCCGTCGGTATTTTTTCCTGGGTGTCGCTGGAGCCGGAAGAGGGCGTATTCACATTTGAGTGGATGGACCGTCTGCTGGATTCGTTTGCCGAGAACGGCATTTATGCCTTCCTGGCTACGCCGAGCGGTGCGCGTCCGGCCTGGATGTCGGCGAAGTACCCCGAGGTGCTGCGGGTAGAGCGCAACCGGGTGCGTAATCTGCACGGGGTCCGGCATAATCACTGTTATACTTCTCCGGTTTACCGTGAAAAAACAGCGCTTCTTAACGCAAAGCTCGCAGAGCGTTATGCACATCATCCGGCGGTGATCGGCTGGCATATTTCCAACGAGTTCGGCGGCGAGTGCCACTGCGATCTTTGCCAGAATGCCTTCAGAGACTGGCTGAAGGTGAAATACGAGGGCAGTCTGGACCAGCTGAACCATGCATGGTGGACTACATTCTGGAGCCACACCTATACCTCATGGGAGCAGATTGAATCCCCGGCTCCGCACGGTGAGACCCAGGTTCACGGCATGAATCTGGACTGGCGGCGTTTCGTCAGTGATCGGACGATTGATTTCTGCCGCCATGAGATTGAAGCAGTGCGTTCTTACAACCCGGAATTGCCGGTAACGACGAATATGCATAACATCGACGGCATTGACTACCGCAATCTGGCCGAGATCCTTGATGTCGTCTCGTGGGACGCTTATCCCGATTGGCATTATACCGAGGACAACGACGATTCGCGGCTGGCGGCCTGGACGGGAATGCAGCATGATCTGTTCCGCAGCCTGAAGCGCAAGCCGTTCCTCCTGATGGAGAGCACACCATCCCTCACCAACTGGCAGTCGGTCAGCAAGCTGAAACGGCCGGGAATGCATAAGCTGTCCTCCCTGCAGGCGGTAGCACACGGCTCGGATTCTGTGCAGTACTTCCAGTGGCGGAAGAGCCGGGGCTCCAGTGAGAAGTTCCACGGCGCTGTGGTGGATCACAGCGGACATGCCGACACCCGCGTCTTCCGCGATGTGGCTGAGGTTGGCCGGACGCTTGCAGGTCTAACGGAGGTAGTCGGGACTACAGCACCGGCCAAGACGGCAATTCTGTTCGACTGGGACAACCGTTGGGCGGTTAAAGATGCCCAGGGCATCCGCAACTCCGGACTGAAATACGAAGAGACGGTCCTGCAGCATTACCGCGCCTTGTGGGAGCTGGGCATTCCGGTGGACATCATCGGTTCGCAAGAGGAGCTGTCCGGTTACAAGCTGGTAATTGCCCCTATGCTGTATCTGATCAGTGAAGCAGGCGGTGCCCGGATCGAGAAATACGTTGAAGAGGGCGGCAACTTCCTCGCCACTTACTGGTCGGGCGTTGTCAATGAGACCGATCTGTGTCATCTGGGCGGCTTCCCCGGCCCGCTGCGGAAGACGCTGGGCATCTGGGCCGAAGAGACGGAAGGGCTGCCTAGCCGTGATTTGAACGGGCTGGTCATGGAGAGCGGCAATGCCCTCAAGCTGGCCGGAGATTATGACGCACATGAAATAGCTGAGCTGATTCATCTGGAGGGCGCGGAGGCGCTGGGACACTACCGGAGCGATTTCTATGCCGGCCGTCCGGCATTGACCCTGAACAAGCTGGGTGCGGGCAAGGCGTACCATCTGGCAACGCGGGTGAAAGACCCGGCGTTCTATGTGGAGCTGTACGCAGCAATTACAAGTGAAGCGGGGATTTCCCGCGTTCTGGACAGTGCGCTGCCGGCGGGGGTAACCGTACAGCGCCGTACGGACGGCGAGCATGATTATGTGTTCGTGCAGAACTTTAGCGGCAGTGATCAGACGGTTCAGCTGGATGGACGGGAATATACGGATCTGGAGACCAATGAAGCCGCTCCGGCCGAGCTGCTGCTGCCAGTGAACGGACTGGCTATATTGAAGCGCAAGACGGCGGAATAAGCGGTAGCGCCTGCCCGGGATTAGCCAAGCAACAGATACGTATGCTTGAGGTTATAGTGGAAACGAAATAAGGCAGAACCTGCCTCCTGATTGCTCCGGTGCCGTATATTATCGACACCGGGAGCAGACGGAGCAGGTCCTGCCTTTTATTTCGTTGTCCAGGCAAGCAATCAGTGAGAACTAATGGCTGTGCCAGGTTTGACTCGCTTGCTCTGTCTGCTTCAGCGACCTGGCAAACAGGATGCCTATCAGTACAGCCGAGCAGGTCAGAACGGAGGCGAACAGATAGAGCTTGACGATGCCGAAGGTCTCTGCCACCCAGGCCATGCCAAGGAGCGAAATGCAGAAGAAGAGATGCATCAGCGCAGCCTGTGCAGACAGCACCTTCGGCAGCTGTTCGCTGTTCACGCTGCGCTGGACCAGCGTCCGGCGGGTAACGGCGCTGAGCTCGGCGAACGGTCCCATGATCAGGACCAGCCCCAGAGCGGCATAAGGAGCGGTGTTGACGGCGTATAAGAGAGTCAGCACCCCATAACCCGCCATCCCGGTGAGCATGAAGGGCAGCAGCCGGTTGCCGATCCGGCGGACCATGGCGATAACCAGCAGTCCGCCGCCGACCGTCCCGGCGAAATAAACCGCATTGATAAAGCCCCACCATTCCTCGCCCTGGCCAAGCGCCTGCTGCACAAACGCCAGCATAAATGCGCCAACCCAGACGGAGCCGCCGAGCATGTCAATGGCATCGATGGCGGTCAGTGCCCGCAGGCTGCCTGTTCGCCAGATGATCCGCCAGCCTTCGGTCAGAAGGGCCAGACCGGAAGCGGAGACTTCCGCCGGCGCTGCGCCTTCCGCCCGCGCGTCAATCGTACTGTCGTCCATTCCATGCGGCGGACGGTCCGCCGGCTCCCGAACCTGCAGGGTGAGCAGGGCAGCCAGGCCATAGATGACGGCGGTGACGAGCAGCGTAGAGCTGGTCCCGATCCAGGCAATGACCAGTCCGCTCAGGCCCCAGCCGGCGAATTGGACGACCTGGTCGCTTACGGAGAGCAGACCGTTGGCCTTGAGCAGTCCGTCCCGGCTTCCCGTCAGCCGCGGAACGAGCGCATTGCGGGCGGGAACCGTCCAGCCGTCCAGAAAGGACATGGCGAAGATCAGCGGGAAGACGGCCAGCAGCGAAGCGTCACTTCCGTTCATGCCCAGATAGACCGACAGCGCGGCGAAGAACAGAAATTGTCCGGCCTGCGACAGCAGCAGCAGCCGGGGCAGCCGGAAGCGGACAATCAGCAGCGGGGCGAGCAGGCCGCTGAGCATCTGCGAGAGCGAACGGAATAAGGGGACCAGCGTGGCGGAGATCAGGCTGCCGGTATGGTCCAGCACAAGCACCGTCAAAGCCATAATGTACAATACATCTGCAGCATTGGCTGCGGTTTGGGTGCCCCATAAATAATAGAAGGCTTTGCCAAGCTTGGGTGGGTTCATGGTGAATTCTCCATAGTCAGGTGTATATTTGGTGGTGCTATCAAAGAAATGCGGCTGCTATGCCCTCGATGACTCTTAAATAATAGACGGCTTCATGCGGAACGAACCGGCCGATTTCGGCCATCTCGTCAATCTCGGTGCGTATTCCGCTGTCCATCCGGAAGCCGCGGATGCGGATAGCTGCGGCCTCACCCTCCCACAGCCTTCGAAAGTCAGAGAAGCTGACGGTGACGATGCCAGCTACTTCATCTTCCTGCAGCTGAAACGCTTCGAGGGGGTAGGGGTTGCTGAAGAGATAGACATTCGCCCGCTCTTTGTCGGAGAAGCCTTCTGTTTCCATCTTGTAAGGCACGATGCCCAGCGGAACCAGTTCGTCAAAGCCTACTGTTATCCCGAGCTCCTCCTGGACTTCGCGGATGCCGTCCTCCGGGGTCTCATGGGCCAGCAGATGCCCGGCGGCGGTAATGTCCAGCAAGCCGGCGTAATCCCGCTTCTCTGCGCTGCGCAGCTGAAGATAGACGGTCAGCTTCTGCTGATCCCGGCCGACGAACCAGCAGTGGAAGGTCTCATGCCACAGGCCCAGCCGGTGCACCTCGGAGCGGGGAACGGTTCCGGTAGGGTTGCCTTGTTCATCAAAGGTTGTGAGCAGCTCGTCGTTCATACGAAGCTCCTTTCTTAATCCATGTGTAGTATAATTTGACTAAATATAATCTATATAAGATTACCACATTGGCATCCTTGGTGTTGAATGAAATAAGGCAATAAGCGGAGAGGAGAATGAAATGCAGCATCTTGCAGTAATGGACAAAGAGACCTTCCATACCTTAAGCGACGAAGCCCTCGGGCACGCTTGTATGGAACCGGTCTTCAGCCAGATCCGGGGCCAATCTCCGCAGGTCAAGGCCCAGGTGGTCTCTGAGCTTGGCCGGAGCAGAGCGGCGCTTTGTATGTTCCGGGTGATGTACGACCACAGCCGCCCCTCGGCAGCGGAATTTTATGCCTGGATCAGTTATATGCAGGCGCAGCCGGGGTATTGGAGCGGGGTGCTCGAAGGACTCGATTTCTTCGGGGACAGCAGCATGTACGGGCTGCTGGAAGAAACGCGCAGGGTATTTGAGAACTGGAATAAGCGGCTGGGAAGAGTATGGGAGGAGGCAAGCCTTGGTGATCTGGAACGGAACGAGGAGCTGTGCGGAGCCGTAACATCCCTCTATGTACGCTTTCAAACAGCAGCGGCGGAGAGCTTGAGCATCATTGCTGCTTATATCCGCGAACATCCCCATGAATTCGTAAGGTTTTGCCAGGAGGATAATTGCTCGCTCTAACAAGAGAAAAGCCTTACGGAACACCGGTTACCGGCATATCCGTAAGGCTTTGTCGTTAGCTTAAGCAGCAATCGGCAGGGATTAACGGGCGAGCCATCCGCCGTCAACGGCCAGAACGTGCCCGTTCAGGTAGTCGGAGGCTGCGGAGGCCAGGAATACAGCCGGTCCCTTCACGTCATCGGCAGTGCCCCAGCGGCCGGCCGGAATACGGTCAAGAATTGAATCGGAACGCGCCTGGTCAGCACGGATCGGCGCTGTGTTCTCGGTCGCCATGTATCCCGGAGCGATAGCATTGACGTTCAGGCCGAATTGGGCCCATTCATTGGCGAACGCCTTGGTCAGACCGGCAACGCCGTGCTTGGATGCGGTATATCCTGGAACATTAATGCCGCCTTGGTAGGACAGCATGGAGCAGATGTTGATGATCTTGCCAGTGCCTCTTTCCAGGAAGTGGCGGCCGGCGATCTGCGACAGCAGGAAGACAGTGTTCAGGTTGAGGTTGATAACATCGAACCAGTCTTTCTCACTGTGATCCTTAGCCGGGGTACGGCGGATCATGCCTGCGCAGTTAACGAGGATGTCCACATGGCCAGTCAGTGCAAGGGAAGCATCGAAGGCTCCCTGAAGCTTGGTGTGATCGCTCAGATCGGCTTCAATGCTCAGGGCTTTTACGCCGAAGGCTTGTGCCGCATTTACAGTTTCTTCACTGGTATTCAGTGAAATGGATACTACATCTGCACCTGCTTCCGCGAAAGCCAGAGCGATGCCTTGGCCCAGACCCTGAGCTGCGCCGGTTACGATTGCTGTTTTGCCTGCCAGACTGAATAATGATGACATAATAGATATCTCTCCTTTGTGTGGTGAAAAATGGGTTTAAGCCTGCCCGCATTCAAGCCGCACGCCTGCGCTGCGGAATTGCCCGGCTGTCTCGGCCGCAAGTCCGCTGTCCGTCAGCAGCACATCCACTTCCCGGAGGGAAGCGAAGGTGCGCAGGGCGGTTTGTCCGAATTTGTGGTGGTCGCAGACGGCATATACAGTGCGGGCGGTGGCGACAAGCGCTTGCTTGTAATCAATGAAGTCACCGGTGTAAATCGACAGCCCTTGTTCGATATGAACGGCTGTGGCCGACAGAAATGCTTTTTCTATGTTTAGTTTTTGCACGTAGGCGACGGCTTCGGGTCCGGCCAGCATGTTGCGCACCCGGTATCCGCCGGGCACAACGAGACGAATGTTGTCCTTCGGAACCAGCTCGCTGATGATATAGACATCGTTGGTGACAACGGTGAGCGGAGCATTGCCGAGCCGCCGGGCGATTTCCAGCGTCGTGCTGCCGCCATCGAGCGCAATGATGTCGTTCGGGGCAAGATGCGCTACCGCGCGGCCGGCGATTTCCGCCTTCTCATCGGCATATTTGTCCAGCGGATCCCTCGCGGGCAAAATGCCGAATTGATCGCTCTGCGCCAGTACCGCTCCGCCGTGCACACGCACGATCAGCCCCTGCTCTTCGAGCTTGCTGAGGTCCTCGCGGATCGTCTTCCCGCTGACCTGAAGCTTGTCAGTCAGCTCATTTACCGTGACGTCCTTCTGGTTCAGCAAAACTTCCATTATCATCTCATGTCGCCGTATCGGATTCATCCGTCTGCCTCAGCTTTCCGTATTTGTATAAGTGCTATTTCAATTCCTTCATGGATACGGGGTCCATATCATCATAACGTTTGTTGTCTCCGGCCATGCTCCAGATGAAGGTGTAGTTGTTCGTACCGACACCGCTGTGAATGGACCAGCTTGGCGAGATCACCGCTTCTTCATTGCGCATCACGACGTGGCGGGTTTCGTCAGGCTCGCCCATCAGATGGAATACGACGGCATCCTCCGGCAGATCGAAGTAGAAGTAGGCTTCCATCCGGCGCGGATGAGTATGGGCAGGCATGGTATTCCACATGCTGCCGGTCTTCAGCTGAGTCATTCCCATGACCAGCTGGGCGCTCTGCACGCCGTTTGTATGAATGAAACGGTGGATTGTACGCTCATTGGAATTCTCCAGGCTACCGAGTGCGGCGGATTCCGCTTCGGCCAGCGAAGTCTTGGTTGTCGGGTAGGACTGGTGGGCCGGAGCGGAGTTCAGATAGAACTTGGCCGGCTTGGCGCTGTCCGCGCTCTTGAATACCACATCCTTGGCTCCTTGGCCGACGAAGAGGCATTCTTTGAAATCGATCTCATATTCGGTCCCGTCAACAGCGATGATGCCCTTGCCGCCGACGTTGATGACTCCCAGCTCACGGCGCTCCAGGAAATAGGTGACTCCCAGCTCCTTCAGATCCGTGGTGAGCGCCACTTCTTTGTTCACGGGGTTCGCGCCGCCGACAATCATGCGGTCTTCGTGGGTAAGAACCAGCTTCAGTTCATCGGGTGCAAAAATTACAGGAATGTGGAACTCCTGACGCAGGCGCCCGGTGTCGAACTGCTTGACTTCGTTGGGATGGGAAGCAAAACGTCTTTCCATTTCGTTTTCAGTCTCCTTTGTACAGCTGATTTTCGTTCGTATACGTTCAATTTAATCCATATTGGTTCATATTGCAAGAGGTAATCTTTTTTAGTTCGTTTATTTTAGTTCATTTGATACGAAATACCGATTGCTATATGAACAAAAACAGAGCAGAATAGAAAGCGTTAGCCAATGAACATACAGAATTAAGGGGAGAGTGAACCGCGATGGAAGAGGCGTTTGATCGTACGCCGCGGGAACGCAGACAAGAAATTATATGGGCTGCGGCGGTTGCCGCAGAGGGCCGGCAGCTGCTGCCGAGCGGATTATGGTTTCATGATGATGTGCGGAACAATTTCTATTATGCATCGTATTTGCTGGCGGCAGCGGGAGATGCTTCACTGGAGTTGCCGTTTGACCGGGAAGGCGCCAAGCGCAAAGCGGAGGCGGTGCTGCTGGAGACGGTGCTGCTGCAGAACAGGGTACCCGGCACAGCGCTCTATGGACACTGGCCGCTGAATCTTGATCCGGTGCCGCGTGAGGCCGGCTTTCATGAGCTTCCTGCCGAGCTGATGGGCAGTCTGATGGTATGGTTCTGGGCCCGTTACGGGGCAGATATGAACGCCGGGCTTAGAGTGGCTTTCCACACGGCAATCGGCCATATTTACCGCAGCGGATTCTTCCGCAAGCCGCTGGCGGCCTTCAATCATCATGAGGCCAAATATACGGCGGCCAAGCTGATCTTCGGGCAGCTGTTCGCAGATGAAGAGCTGAGAGAGGACGGCAAGCGGAGCCTTGCGGCTACACTGGAACGGCTACGCACCTTGGGGATGCCTGAATACGGCGCGCTGCCCTGGTTCTGGCATTGGGTTCAAGCCTTCACCTGCGCCTGGGAGCTGGAGCAGGACACGGAAATCCGCGGGATGCTCTCCGCTGTGCTCGATCAGCTCTGGCAGATACGGGCGGAATGGTACATGCGCGGAGCCTGGGTCGGGGCCCATTCCAGAGGCTGGCCGCATGACCTTCCCGCCGACCGCAATGTGCTGCATGATTATGTGCAATTCGGCGACTTCGAGCTGCCTGCGGCAATGCCGCGTACGGAATATGCCGGATTCCTGTTCTACGAAGCGCCGGAAGCGGCCCGGCGGACCGCGCTCAACCGGCGGGTATCCCGAGAACTTAAGAAGCTGGTACACCCGGCCGGAGCTGCTTCGAAGACGCAGGGGCCGCTGCACTCCTATGCGTATATTACCGGAGAAGTCGCTGCGGGCGGTGTGTGGGAACGGGCGGAAGAGTTCGACAATGAACAGCTCCGCTGGAGCTTCTCTTTGCCTGTAACTGCCGACGGTAACATCAACCGGCTGTATTTCTTCCACCCGGGCTCCGGCTACAGGGAAGGCGATCCGCGTCATCAGAGCGGGTATGCCGAGGTCATGTATCATCAGAATACCGTGCTTACGCTGTTTCCGGTTCCGGAAGAGAGCGGCGAAGCGGTAGTCGGTATTTTGCCGCAGGGGGAATGGATACAGGAGCAGCAAGCGTTGTTCGGCAGATGCGGGGAGGTCTATTTCGCCGTATTTCTGTCCGGCCCGTATGAGCTTCGTGAAGCCGGAGAATACATGCAGGTTACCCTGCCTGAGGGACCAGCAGGCGTTGTAGTGGAAGCGTTGACTGCGCAGCAGACTGCAAAACGGGGAGCTGCCGGAGTCAGCGGGTTTGCCAAGATCATGGGCGAACGGCTGCCTGCTTTTGCAGCAGACCCCGGAATGGAAGCTGAATACCGCAACTGGTGGAATGAGCGGCTGAGTTTGCGTATGAACGGTACCGGCGGGTCTGAGGCGGTGTTGAATGGTGTTCCGGTTACTTTTGCAGATTATACCGTATAGACGGACATAACGGCTGTTCTTTCTGTTCGCCTGAAAGGTTGATGATAAGCCATGCCATGGTATAATGGTTGAAGGAGCATTTATATGGCTTAATTCCTGGAGAGGACAACACTGGAGGAATAGCGTGGCAAAAGCGAAAGTGGCTAAACGCCCTACAAGAGATGAGTTTGTACTGGAGGAAATCGGCAACCAGCTGACAGAAGCTATGCACGAGGCCTCGGAGGTGCTGCTCACGGTTTGGGGGCTGGAGGAGCCGGTGCGGGGAACGATTGTGGGTATGGACCCGCGGACCGGTAAGGTGCATGTCGGCAAGGAAGAGGCAATGATCAAAGTGCCCTTTATGGATATCATGGCGCTGAACTACCCTCGGGATTAACTGCGGGTGCTGCGGTGTGGCAAAATATGGATGTACTGCTGAGCTGGCTATGCGAATAGAATATCGGGTAAACGCCCGAAGACAAGACTCCATAATTGTATGGAGTCTTGCTGTTTTTAGGCCTGTGCAGACGGTTTATGTCTTGTGAATTCTGTTGCAAAACGCGCTTTTGGCGGCTGTACAGCGGGCGGATATCCTGTTTTGAGCTTCGCTATTTCCGCTCCGGGAATAATGAACATGGTCCGACATAAACATCGTTGATTAAGCAAGTTTTTCGTTGCTGCGGCTTCTTGCTGCCAAAGACGAAAACGCTTACATTTGAGGAGCCGGACGATGCACGCATCGAATTTCAACCGGCACAATCAAATGGAGGCCTGATTAAAGTGGCAGCACGAACGGGCAATACCTGGTTCCATGCTTGGCTGGCCATCGCTCTGTTTGTGGCATCAATCGTTTGGACGCCTGCACCGCTTCTGGCTGCAGGCGAGAATCTGCTGGGCAACCCCGGATTTGAAGCGGGGGATACAGGTTGGGAGAAGTGGGGGGCACCTGCAGTAACCACAGCGGAGAAGCACGGAGGCGCCAAGAGTCTGCTGGTAAAGCGGAATACGGGCGGCGCTTCGGCTGCGGTTCCGGTAGTACCGGGCAAGACTTACCGGATCGGGCTGTGGGTCAAATTCGCCGGAACGGGGGTGACGTCAGCCACCGTGGATATGGACTACTTCGGAACGCAGCAGGGCAAGCAGAGACTCACCTTCTCGGGTTCGACGGGCTGGGAGTACCGCCAGCTGCTGTATACCCCGGGTCCGGGCGTAGCTCATATCCGGCTGTCATTCTGGAACGGCACCAGCAAGGATTATTATATTGACGATGCGGTAATCCGGGAGAACGTCGACATTGAGCGGCCTTCAACACCCGGCGCCTGGCAGAGCAGGGCTCAGCCGGACGCACTTGAGCTGGACTGGAACGGCTCCACCGATGATATGGGCGTCGACTCTTATTTGTTGTCTTACAAGAAAAGCGATGATCCGGACTGGAGCACGGTAACTGTTCCTCACCTGGAGACGGTAACCCGCTATACCTACACGCTGCAGAATCTGGAGCCTTATTCAGTTTACGCAGTGATGCTGCGCGCCAAGGATACCGCAGGCAATACTTCTGAGGCTGTAATGGGGCTGGAAGCGACGCCGGGAAGCAATCTGGTGAACAACGGCGGGTTCGAGACCGGAAATACACTGCCGTGGGCGGCAGTTACCGGAACCGTACAGACTGTAACCTATGGTACGTACGGCGGACAATACGCGCTGCAATTGTCCGGCGGTGCGGCGGTCTCTGCGGAAGAGATACAGGTAACGGGCGGAGGCTCATACCTGGTCTCGTTCTGGAGCCGCTCGGCAGCGGCGCCGCCGCATCCGCCAACCGTTAGCGTAGCGGTCTATAACGGCAGTACGGCCGCTGTCGTGCCGCTGTCGGCAGACCCTGCGGCGGTCTGGAGCCGGACGCAGCAGGTGATACCGGCCGGTGAAGACAGCGTGGGGCTGACGTTTCAAGCCGGCAACAGCGGAACTGCGGAGCTGATGCTTGACGATGTATTCGTCGGCAGGCTGCCGGAGCTCCCGGCCGATCTCTCGCCGGGTCTACCTGCCGGCTTCACCGCAACCGGTGTCGACGGCGTATCGGCAGATCTGGAATGGCTGGCATCATCCGGACCCTTCGGTGTCCGGGAGTACCGGTTAAGCTATAAGCCGGTCTCTGCCGGCGCGTGGAGTACGCTGACCATTCCTTATATCCCGGGACAGACAGCTTACAGCTACAAGCTTGAAGGGCTGGTTCCCGAAACGGTATATGAGCTTGAACTGCGTGCGGTCAGTGAAGGTACCGCTGTCTCTCCGCCGGCGGCTGCCTCGGCAACGACCGGCACGATGTCGCCGGTAAATCCGGATGCAAGTCCGGAAGCGGCCGCGCTGCTGGACCGGCTGTATGCCACCGTAGGCCATGCCGTATATACCGGCCAGCATAATTATTATGAAGCACCGTCCGAGTGGTATGATACTGCGGCTGAGCTGACGGGATATTACCCGGCAATATGGGGCTCGGATTTTGCTTACTATATCGGGGGAGATCTGGCTGAGCTTCGTCAGGGAATGATTGATGAAGCGATTGCGCAGGGGCAGGCGGGCAGTATTGTGACCCTGACCTACCATCAGATCAGGCCGACAGACCCGGCAACCTCCGGCTGGGAAAGTGTCACGGGCGATGTCACTCCCGCCCAGATGGCGGATATCGTGACCCCCGGAACAGCGTTATATGAGATCTGGGCAGCTCAGATGGACGAAGTGGCAGGGTATCTGGCGCAGCTGAGGGATGCCGGCATTCCGGTGCTGTGGCGGCCCTACCATGAGATGAACGCCGAATTCTTCTGGTGGGGCGCGCGGCCGGACCTGTTCCGCCAGCTGTGGCACAATATGTATGAGCGGTTCACTCAGGTTCACGGGCTGAACAATCTGCTGTGGGTCTGGAGCCCGAATGCCGAGAGCTCCTGGGCTTATGATTCCCAGCCGTATTACCCCGGCCATAATGAAGTGGATGTGCTGGCCATGGATATCTACAACAACGATTTCCGGGATTCCTATTACGCTAAGCTGAACAAATTAAGCGGCGGGCGGATTATTGCCGTCGGAGAGAACGGAGAGCTGCCGGATATGGAAATGCTGCGGGAGAAGCAGCCCCGCTATGCCTACTTCATGACCTGGTCCAATTACCTGTCCGACAAAAACTCGCTGAGCGCCATCCAGGCTGTCTACAGCCATCCCCGGGCCGTGAACCGCGGTGAGACGGGGAACGGCCCGTATGTGCCGCCGCCGCAGGACAGCTATCTGATTGATGATTTTGAGGGCTACGGCAGCTCAAACGGCAGCCTGCGGGCCAAGTGGCAGCGCAACGTCTCCGGCAATGCGGCAACCGTCACGCTGGACACGTATCACTTAAGCGAGGGCACCTATGGTCTGAAGCTGGATTATACCGTCGGAAATCCGGGTTATGCGGGCTTCTACCGCTCCATGGGCAAGGAATGGCCCGGCATGGAGGCCATCTCCTTCTGGCTGCAGCCGGACGGATCGAACCGTCAGCTGGCCGTGCAGTTTCATGAGACGAACGGAGAGGTATGGGAAGCGAGCCTGCGGATACAAGGAACTGCGCCGGTTCAGATAACGCTGCCGTTCAGCTCCTTCGTGCGCCCGGGATGGTCGACGGGCGGCAACGGCGTCATTGATCCCGGCTCCATCAAGGAGTTCGCCTTCTATATCGCCCAAGGCAGCGGCACGCCGGGCAGCGGAACACTTTATATCGACAACGTCAGGGCCGTGAAGCTGCCCGGCGGGTCCTGAGCATTGCTCCGAAACCGGATTCGGTTGACTGCGCAAATATGAAATTTAAAGATAGAACCGGCCGGCAATCATAGGGTATACTGGACACAGGGATACCCTTTTTTTACTATATAAAATAAAATATAGCATGATTTGCAGCAGTGGCTCTTTTTTTGACCGAATCCCTGGTTTCCGCTATTTCGGTTTGAAGGATGGGATAGGCATGTATACAGTGCTGCTGGTGGATGATGATCCGCTTGATCTTAAGGGTTTGGAGAGACTGGTAGACTGGAAAGGGCTGGGACTGGCAGTCATCGCCAGTGCAGGCGGCGCAAATGAAGCACTTGAAGTGCTGAGGTCCGAAGCGGTGGACATTCTGATGACGGATATCCGGATGCCGGGCATATCCGGTATCGAGCTTGCCCGCCGGGCAGCAGAATATAGCCCCGGACTGAAGGTTGTGTTCATCAGCAGCCAGGAGGATTTCAGCTATGCCAGACAGGCGATTGCGCTGAATGCCTCCGGCTATGTCATGAAGCCGGTCAACGGCAGTGAGCTGTACCATACGCTGACAGGGGTGCGGCAGCAGCTTGACCGCGAAAGGGCTTCTGCACGGCTGGAGCGCGATTATGCCGAGATGCAGCCGCTGCTGCGGCGGGAGCTGCTTAGCCGGCTGCTGGTAGACAGCCGGGATGCCAGCCCAATGCTCTCCCTGCTAGCGCGGAGCGGCTTGATCTGGCCCGCAGCCAGGCTTTATACCGGCTTGCTTGGCCCTGACGGCATGCAGCGGAAGCGAGCCTGTCCCGGGCAGGAAGCGCTGCTGCACAAAGGACTCCAACTGGAGGCTGCAGTTGAGCAATTCAGCGCGGAAGAGCAGATCCTCTTTTGCCGGGTGGACCCGCTGCACTACGCCCTGATTCTGGAGGAAGACTATGAACGCGGCCGTCTCGGAAGGCTGATCAAGCTGGCAGCGGAGCAGGCGAATATTGCCGTCACCATCGGGTATGGCCCGATTGTAGCGAATCCGGGAGAGCTGTACCGCTCCTTCCAGGGAGCCAAGGAAGCACTGAAGCTGGCGACGGACGAGGAGGATACAGGGCGGCACGCCCCATTCCGGGGAAGCCACGGGATGAATTTGCGGCTCAAGCGCCGGAGGTCCGAGGTTCCGGAGCAGCAGCGGAAGCGTCAAGGCAAGAAGCGCAAGCTGATCGCCGAGATGAAGACTTATATCGACGAGCATCTGGCAGACCGTCTGCTGCTGCGGGACGCGGCAGAGCATTTCTCCTTCTCGCCCAATCACCTGGGAAGAATCTTTTATGAAGAGACCGGCATTTATTTCTCCGACTATGTCCATCTGCGGCGGCTGGAACGGGTGAAGACCTTACTGGCCGATCCGAAGCTGAAAATATACGAAGCCGCAGAGCGGGCGGGCTACAAAAATCTGTCCCATTTCAGCAAGCAGTTCAAGGCCCATTTCGGTGTCAGTCCCGGAGATTACCGGAGATATCTCTGAGCTGCAGTGCGCGAGGCAGCGGCTAACGAATGAAATAACCCCCGGCACGCCTGTAACAGGCAGGCGTGCCGGGGGCTGTTGCAGCTTATGTATGATGACCTGGGTCCGGTTAACGCAGCTCTTTTTTCAGATAATACTGTTTGGCTCCGTCATAGGGGGAATCGTCCAGCACGCCGAAGATTGTGTATCCCAGCTTCTGATAGAAGTCGGGTGCCTGGAAGCTGAAGGTTTCGAGCTGGATATACCGCAGGCTGCGGCTGCGTGCAAGCTGTTCGGCCTGCTCCAGCAGCTTCGTGCCGATGCTCTGACCGCGGAGCGATTCATCGACCCACAGAAAATCCACGTGCATCTGTCGCCAGTAGATGGATGCGGTAAGGCCGGCCGTCACTTCCCCGCTGTCATCAAGCAGGGTCAGCTCGACCGTCTCCACTTCATCGCTCAACTTGCCTGCGGCTTGTGCCAGATTATATTGCAGCAGCTTGGGTCTGACCTTGCTGTTCTCTTTGGCGATCCACGCTTCCGTTATATTCATTCCACACCTCCATAATTGGGATTGCTTCGGACGCTGTTATCTTAGCTGTTCTCAGATTATTGCACGGTGCCGCCAGCTTGTCAAAAGATGGTTGCCCGCCGCGCAGCGCGTGCATTATACTGTTAGAAATGTTCGGCAGCCAGCGGAGACTGGCTGGGGTACGGGAAGGACGGAGAAGGATGCAGACAGTCAAGACCAACGCGCTTCGCCTGCTGGAGGCTAGTGGCGCTAAAGTAAAGGTACACAGCTATGACAATGAGGACGGGGCGATCCACGGAACCGCAGTGGCCGAGAAGATCGGCCTGCCGCCGGAGACGGTGTTCAAGACGCTTGTCGCCCACAGCGGAGCCCATCTGTATGTGTTCGTCATCCCGGTTGGCGAGGAGCTGGATTTGAAGAAAGCGGCCAAAGCGGCGGGGGAGAAGAAGATTGAAATGCTGCCGATGAAGGACCTGCTGAAATATACCGGATATGTCCGGGGCGGCTGCTCGCCGGTAGGAATGAAGAAGCTGTATCCGACATTTATTGAGGAAAGCGCGGAGCTCCAGGATACCATAGCCGTCAGCGCCGGCAAAATCGGCCTGCAGATGGAGGTGGCTCCGGGGGAGCTGGCTGGAATGGTCGGCGGAATGTTTTGTGATTTGGTGAAATAGCGGCCGGAGAGGCGGTTTAGCGATGGAAGAACTTTTACCAATCCTGGCGTATGGCTTGCCTGCGGTGATCATCATTCATTATGTGTTTATACGCGGGCTGCCCTTATGGAAGCGGCGTAATGGGAAGGATTCCATTCAGGTATATGGAGGCGGGTTTTTTGCCAGGAACAACAGGACTTATCACAGGGCTTTAGCAACGATGATTTGTTTATCCGTCGGGCTCAGCTTTTATGGTCTGTATTACGGTGACGGTTTCCGGCCTATTGTGTTAATGGGGATGTCAACACCGATAATTTGTTCGGCCATACTCTATACCACAAGCCTTTTTTATATGCGGGTTAAAGAGGATGGTGTTTATATTGCGAATGAATTTTATGTGTGGGATCAGATTGATGGAGTTATCTTAACCGAAGGAAGCTATAAAGAGTATCTTTTAATGGTAACCATACATATTAGCAGCGGGTCTGCGGGGTGCAAGGGTTACATAAGTGAAAGAGATACTATATAGATTGAACTAAAGATTTTTGTGTCGGGATTAGCCGTGACGCAAGAAAACAATTGGACTTCCGGTCGCTTCCCGTCCGTAGATTTCTTGATTTATACCGCTTGTTGCGGTTCCGGCCACCGCCTGATGGCTTTCCGCAGTAAAGCTGATAGGCGAAGCACGGGCTGTCATCGTTGTAAGCTGCTGTAATGTAGATCGTGATCATCCTCCACACAGGTCAAATCAATAAGATAGATAAGGAAGGCCAAGAGCACCTATGACTAAAGGCGACAGCAGCTATTGCTCTTAATGACCTCGCTAACCGCTGCTAAGCTGCTAATTGCAGTTTGTACAACTATATTCATCTAAATAGGCCGTTTCCCGGCTATAGTTGCATTTCGTACATCTATCTTCTTGCTTTAGGGCAGTTTGATCCCCATATGCTGATTTTAGTTGCACGAAATACATCTATCCTTCAAAAATGGGTGCATACCTAACAAATAGTTGTACGAAATACATTTATCCTTGTTGAATAGGGGTTGCTTTCGTTCATCATACCTAAACAGAGCCGGACAGAGCCTGCTGCCAGCGATCTCAACAGCAACTAGCGGTATTCATCTGGAGAATTAATTCACTTTCCGGCCTTATTCAGGCTAATCTTAAGTTCAACTTATATAATACATTTATTGAGTATACCAAAATCAAAAGTGAGCACTGATGGTGTTGTGTCATCCACGAAAAAGTAAGACTGCCGGGAGAGCCCGGCAGTCTGAGCGGGCCGCCGGCCCGCTATTTTTTGTTTGCTCTAACTCAGAAGATGGCCGCAAGCAGGCCCAAATATTCCTTCAGCGCGGTTGCAGTTGTACTCAGCGCATCCCCGGAAGGGGTGAATTTGCCCGGATAGATCGCGGTGCCCCGGCTGTCCAGATAGTCGGTGGGGTAAGCCTGGGGGGATAGTCCGGCAGCGGTGAAGTGCTTCATTGCCCGCGGCATATGGAAGGCCGAGGTGACCAGTACCGGGCGGCTGAATCCTTCGGCTTCCATCAGCTCGGCGGTGTACTGTGCGTTCAGCTCTGTATTCAGCGAGCGGTTCTCGGCCAGAATAGCCGATTCCGGCACACCGAGTCCGATCAGCTGACGCCTGGCGATATCGGCTTCATTGCCGCTGTCGCTGAATACCTGGCCGCCGGAGAAGAGAATGGGCAGGCCGCTCTCGCGGTAGAGGCGAGCAGCGGTCAGCAGCCGGTTGGCGGCCGAGCCGTACAGGTTGCCTTGTCCGTCCAGATCCGGGGTCCCGGAGGAGGCTCCGCCGCCGAGCACGACAATTACATCGCCGTCCAGAGCGGAGGGCTGCTCATACCGGCGCTCCAGGCTGCCGACCAGCGGAGCGGCAACGAGGCTGATCGAGGAAAGATAGAGCAGCAGGGCTACTGTAAGCAATGCGATAGCAGGGCGGCGGCTGCCGCGCCACAGCCAGACACCGATGCCGAGCAGCAGCACGACAAACAGGCCCGGCGGCAAGACGAAGCTATAGATAAATTTGATGACATAGATCAGGGGGATAACCGCCTCTCGATTACAGATTTATTTATGGGGATGTGTTAGGAGCCTATACATCTGAGACTTTTAAGGGCATCAGCTTGGCGGGGCTAAGTACGCTGCTCTCGACCACTATAGCCGTCAGACCTGATTCCGTCTTCGTATCATGCCACTCGTCCTGCTCCCAGAAGACGGCATCACCGGGATAGACGTTCCGGGTAAGCCCGGCTTCACCGGTGACTTGCCCCTCGCCGGCGACGATCAGCAGGAGCTGGGGAACAGGCGCACGGTGCCGCCCGATATGGCCGCCCGCTTCGAGATGCATGCAGCCGATATGGGCGGGCTCCTCCGTCCGGACAATGCGCGACATGATGAAGCTGGAATCAAAGGCGTGGATGGGCTGTCCGGCCGCTTGGCCGAACGTATATATTTTCATGAGTCCTCCTTGAATAACGGAAATGGAGACTGCCGGTAATTCTAACGTAAGTGTCAGCAAGTACCAATACATAATACCGGTAAAAATATTGCCGAGATGGTCAGTCTTTGCCTGTATCCTGCTCGGCGGTCAGCCGGCGGAAGCCCATCGGGGGCTGGCCGGTCCAGCGCTTGAACTGCTTGCTGAAATGGGAAACATCGCGGTAACCGAGCCGCAGGGCGATGGTCTCCACGGACAGGCTGTTGTCGAGCAGCAGCAGCTTGGCGTGACGGATAATCAGATCGGACAAGTATTGCCGCGGCGACATACCGAAGACCTGCTGAAAGACGCGGTTGCAATGGTTCGGGCTGTAGCCCAGTCTGGCGGCGATGGTCTCGATGCCGCCGCCCCTGCTGCCGGTAGCCGCAGCGTTAAACACCGCTTCCTGCAGAAGGCCTTCGATCGTGTTCGCCAGCGCCAGCGTATTCTCGCTTGCATCCGAACGGGAGCGGCGGGGATCGTCCGCCGTCTCGGCCAGGGCCCAGCCGCACAGTGCGGTGAACAGTCCAAGCGTTGCGCGCAGCGTCTGCATGCGGCTCCGCTTGGGGTCGGTATCGGCCGCCAGAATGGCCGAGGCAATCAGCGTATCCAGCGCAGCACGGATGGTCTCCATCTCCGGCGTACCGCCGCCCAGACTGACGGCATCCAGCGTCATCAGTGCCCGCCGCAGCACCAGATCGTCAATATCGAAATGCAGGCAGTAATAGGTCATGTCGCCGGCGTCCTCCGCACCGAGACTGGAATGAGGTACGCCCGGACGGATGAACAGTATATCTCCGCTCTTCTGGACATAGTCGCGGCCATTGACCACCATATGCTGGCTTCCCTGCAGGACGACATTAATCTCGAAGCTCGGATGCGTATGCTCGGGGTACCGCCAGTACGAATTGACTTTACGCCAATGAGAGGAGTAGATATGAAAAGCGGCCTGGATGTCCGGCGACATCCGTCCGTCGATGGAATGCAGGATGCCGGGCTGGTTCTTCTTCACGCGCAGTCCTCTTTTTCTGATGAAATATGTTCCATTATAGCATACTTGGCCAGCATGTTTGATTTGCCCAAATATTAGACGGCTTTTGCCCTGTTACTCCTTCCGGCGGGAAGCTAACATTGGATTATAGCCCGGCGCTGGCCGGGAACCAACCGGAGGGAGTGCAATACTTAAATGCCCAATAATCTGTTCTACAATGCTCATCATTCGCCGATCGGCGCTTTTGCAAGCTTCACCTTAGGCTTCAAGGGAGCCGGGGGCGGCTTCGATCTGGAAGAGGGTAGGCCGCCGCACCAGAATATCTTTGTCGGCCTGCAGCGCCGGGACGGCAGCGGCTATGACACCTTGCCGTTTCATGAGCATATCGGCGACGATGAGAGCAAGCGCTACGATGTCGAGAACCCGGACCACCAGCCGGCAAAGGCCCAGATACTGCATCCCTATAAGGATGGGGAGATTACGCGCGAGTTCAGGCTGGGCAGCGACACCTGGACGGCCGGAGACCTGACCTTCCGTATTCTGTCGCCGGTACGGCCGGTACCCGATCCGGAGCAGGCTCCGGAGGAGGAGCTGAAGGACGTGCTGCTGCCGGCAGTGCTGGTGGAGCTTGAGGTGGATAATACGCAGTGTGCCGAAACGCGGCGAGCTTTTTTCGGCTTTCAGGGCAATGATCCCTACACGGCAATGCGGCGTCTTGACGATGTCTCCGCCGAGCTGACCGGAGTAGGCCAAGGGCGGTTCGTGGCGATTGCTGCGCAGGCCGGAACGGCCCGGTCCGCACTGCATTTCAGACTGGAGGACATTCTGAATGCCGAGCTGGAGGAGAACTGGACGTTTGGTCTTGGACGTATCGGTACCATGGTGCTGGACGTCCCGGCAGGAACTCGCCAAACCTTCCGCTTCGCGGTCGCGTTCCACCGCAGTGGCTATGTGACGACAGGGATGGACGCCTCCTATTACTACAACCGGTATTTCAAGAGCGTGGAAGCGGTGGCGCAGCATGCGTTGACGCGGTTCGATGAACTGAAGGCGCATGCGCTGAAAGCGGATGAATTGTTAGAGGGCCGCGGGCTCAGCGGGGATCAGCGGTTTATGCTGATTCACGCTATCCGCAGTTATTACGGCTCCACTGAGCTGCTGGACTATGACGGCAAGCCGTTCTGGATCGTCAATGAAGGCGAATACCGGATGATGAATACATTCGATCTGACGGTCGATCAGGTCTTTTATGAGCTGCGGATGAACCCTTGGACGGTGCGCAATGAACTCGATATGTTCGTGAGCAGGTTCAGCTATGTGGATACGGTGCGTTTTCCGGGTGATACGCAAGAATATCCGGGCGGGATCAGCTTTACCCACGATATGGGCGTAGCCAACGCTGTCTCCCGTCCGGGCTATTCTTCTTATGAGCGGTATGGCATCGACGGCTGCTTCTCGCATATGACCCATGAGCAACTGGTGAATTGGGTGCTTACGGCAGCCGTCTATCAGGAGCATACCGGTGACCGGGACTGGATGCAGCGCAATTTGCCGGTGCTGGAGGATTGCCTGACCAGTATGCTGAACCGTGACCATCCGGACCCGCAGCAGCGCAACGGCGTAATGGGGCTTGACAGCTCCCGGACGATGGGCGGTGCGGAGATCACCACTTATGATTCCTTGGACGTATCGCTGGGCCAGGCCCGCAACAATATCTATCTTGCCGGTAAATGCTGGGCGGCCTATCTGGCCATGGAGAAAATATTCCGCGCTTTCGGGCTGGAGGAAGCAGCGCAGACGGCTGGACTTCAGGCGGAGCGCTGCGCGGCTACCATCGTATCTCATGTAACGGAAGAGGGATACATTCCGGCAGTAATCGGCGAGGGCAATGATTCCCGGATTATTCCGGCAATTGAAGGCCTGATCTTCCCATACTTTACCGGCTGTAAGGAAGCGCTGGAGCAAGGCGGACGGTTCGCGGATTATCTGTCGGCGCTGGACCGTCATCTGAAGGCTGTGCTGGTTCAAGGCGTCTGCCTGTTCGAAGACGGGGGCTGGAAAATCTCGTCCACCAGCAACAACAGCTGGCTGAGCAAAATTTATCTGTGCCAGTTCATCGCCAGAGAAATTCTCGGACTGGAATGGGATGAAGCTGGCCGGAAGGCGGACCGGGCGCATGTCGAATGGCTCACCCATCCGCAATTATCGGTCTGGAGCTGGAGCGATCAGATTATCTCCGGCCTAATTACCGGCAGCAAATACTACCCGCGCGGTGTAACGGCCATCCTCTGGCTGGAGGAAACAGCCGCCTTGAGAGCGCCGAAGCCGGAGACGGAGACGGGGATTCACGCATAACGGTTGCAGTCACCGGCAGCCGCATCAGAGCAGTTCCTTCAAGGTTAACGGAGGGGCTGCTTTTTTTGCTGTATTTTTTTGCTGTTTAAGGAAGCTAAAATTTATACTATATAAAGAATTAAAAAGATTTATATATATTCGTAAAATTCCAATTGACTATTACGCTATAACCCTATTAATATAGTGATATAGAAAGCGTTCTCACATTATTTAGTTTATATATAATTAAACTAAAGAGAGGTCAGAGCGTTTTTTTGATGGAAATATGAAAACGGTTTTATATGCATGCTTGGGAGGTGAAACTTCACTCAGCTGGCTTGTCTTTTGCGCAGGCAGAACACGACAACCTCAAAATCAGCGGAATCGGAGGCTAATACAAGTGAATAAAACGACGGGAAAGGTAACGTCCTCATTGCTTGCATTCCTGCTGCTGGTCCCGGCTCCGGCCATGGCGGCAACGAATAATGTAAGCGATTACACACAGAGTGTGCCAGGCGGGCTACATCAGATTGCGGATTACAGCGGGCACTGGGCGCAAAGTGATTTTCAGACTTGGGTCGACAAAGGACTGCTGTCCGGGTACGGCAACGGCATTTATAAGCCGAACCAGAATATTACACGGGCGGAATGGGTCAGCCTGATTAACCGGGTGTTCAAGCTGCAGACGGCGGCGGAGCTTCATTTCACGGATGTAGCCAAGGGCAATGCGGTATACAGCGATATCGCCAAAGCCGTTGCTGCCGGTTATGTCTCGGGGTATGAGGACGGAACCTTCCGGCCGCAGCAATCCGTCAGCCGTCAGGAAGCGGCTGTGATGCTGTTCCGGCAATTCGGGCTGGAAACGGGCAGCACTGCCGGTAACCCCGCCGATGCGGCGCAGCTGCCGGACTGGAGCCGGGAAGCAGTGCTCTCCATGCTCGGCGAAGGTTATCTGAGCGGCTACGAGGACGGCAGCTTTAAGGGTGCACGCCCGGTGACCCGCGCGGAAGCGCTGCGGATGATCGGTAAGCTTGCCGGGGAGCTTGTGGTCATCAGCGGCGATTATGACGGGCTGACCTCGAGGAACCTGGTCGTGAACTCATCCGGCGTTGTCCTGCGGAATTCCAGCATCTCGGGCAATCTCTATCTTACCGAGGGGGTCGGTGAAGGCGATGTCTTACTGGAAAACGTCAAAGTCGGCGGCAAAATTATCGTTACCGGCGGCGGCGCCAACAGCGTTACCCTGAACAACACGGTGGCTGCCTCGCTGGTGGCGGCCAAGAAGAACGGCAAGCTGCGCATTGTGGCCAAAGGCGCGAGCGCCGTGCCAATAGTGCAGGCACTCTCCGGCGTCCAGTTGGAGGAGGAAGCTTCTCTGACGGGTGCGGGCTTCAGCAAAGTGACCGTTACACAAGCATTGCCGCCGCAGTCTGTAATCCAGCTTAGCGGCAGCTTTGACAGCCTGGAAATGTCGGCATCCGGTGAACCCCGGGTGATTCTGGCGAAGGGATCAGTCCTGGAGGTGAACTTCGGCAAGCAAGGCGTGCTGCGTGTGGACGCCGGTGCCGAGGTCGGCAACCTGATCGTAACGGCAGCTGATGGAATCGATCTTCAAGGTGACGGCAAGGTGAAGTATGACGAGAAATACTCCGCCGTTATTAAGCGGGGCACCCCGTCGGCCACAGCCACCGCAGCGGCCAATCCGGGCAGCGGCGGGGGCACGGGTGCAACTCCGGCACCGACAACTGCGCCAACAGCGACAGCATCGCCAACAGCGACAGTATCGCCAACGGCAACAGCATCGGCATCGCCGACAGCGACCGCTACCGCAACACCGGAGCCTGAGCCGCAGGAGACCGCTCCGGCGTTCAGTAACGTATCGGTGCACGATCCGTCGGTAGCGAGGGATCAGGACGGCACTTATTATGTCTTCGGTTCGCATATCGAGGCGGCGAAATCGGCGGATTTGCTGAACTGGAGCAGATTCACCAACGGTTATACCACACCGGGCAACGCCATCTTCGGAGACTTGTCGGCCAACCTGGCCGAGTCCTTCAAATGGGCAGGCGAGAACGATGCCGACAGCAGCGGCGGCTTCTCCATCTGGGCGCCGGATGTATTCTGGAATGCCGATTACATTAACGAAGACGGCAGCAAAGGCGCATATATGATGTATTACAGCGCCTCCTCGACCTATATCCGCTCCGCTATCGGATTCGCGGTATCTCAGGATATTGAAGGTCCTTATACGTACGGCGATACGGTGATCTATTCCGGATTCACGAAGGAAGCGGCCAAGGACGACAAGAGCAATGTCGACAAAATCTGGTCGAATACCAACATCGCCAAGCTGGTGGAGGAGGGGACACTGGACGGACCGAATCCGGCCTGGTTCAATGCGAACGGCTCATACAACAATATGGTCTATACTAATGCCATCGACCCGACGCTGTTCTACGACAAGGACGGACAGCTTTGGATGACCTACGGCTCCTGGTCCGGCGGCATCTTCATTCTGCCGGTCGACCCGGCCACCGGCAAGCCGGTATATCCCGGTGAAGACGGCACTACCGAAGACGGCCGTATTATTGACCGTTACTTCGGAACCAAGCTTTCCGGCGGATTCCACCGCTCAGGCGAAGGCCCTTATATCAATTACGATCCGGGTACTGATTATTATTACATGTATGTAACCTATGGCGGCCTTGCTTCCGACGGCGGCTACAATATGCGCGTATTCCGTGCGAAGCAGCCGGACGGCCCGTATCTGGATGCGGCCGGCCACAGCGGTGTGCTGGCTACGAACGCCGATCATTCGGCCATCGGCAACAAGCTGCTGGGCAACTTCCAGTTCACCAATATCAACGGTGACCCGGATTTCCAGACTTACGGATATGCATCACCGGGGCATAACTCCGTGGATATTGATCCGGAGAGCGGCAAGCTCTTCAACTTCTTCCATGCCCGCTTCCCGTTCCAGGGCGAAGCGCATGAGGTGCGGGTCCATCAAATGTTCATGAACGAGGACGGCTGGCCGGTTCTGGCAGTGCACCGGTATACGGGTGAAGCGCTCGAAGCCGTTCAGGAGACGGAGCTGGCCGGACCTTACCAGTTCGTTAACCATGGCCAGGATACATCGGGCACGGTTAAATCGACGGTGCAAGTCAACCTGAATGCAGACGGAAGCATCTCGGGGGCAGTTACCGGTACATGGGAGCTGAAGGGCGATTATTATGCCCACCTGCTGATCGATGAAGCCGAGGGAGTGCAGCGTCTTTACAAAGGCGTATTCGTCAAGCAGTGGGATTCAACGCGCCAGCAGCAAGCGATGACCTTCACCGCCATGTCCGAGCTGGGCATCGCCGTATGGGGCAGCGCCCTGGAGAACCTGAGCGATGAGCAGAAGGCGGAGTATGTAGCCGCCGGCATTAACCTGGGTGATACGGGGGCTGTGTACCGTAATCTGGTTCTGCCGGAGAGCGGGGCGCATAATGCCGTAATTACATGGAGTTCCTCCGATGACGCCGTTGTCAATGCGAACGGACAGGTGAACCGGCCGGCTGCAGGGGCAAGCCATGCAGCGGTTACGCTGACTGCGGCTATCCAGGTCGGAGACGCGACGGTTACGAAGACATATCAGGTAACGGTACTGGCCCTGAGCAGCGCCGGTGCGCTGGAAGAGAATCTGGTGGCCGCATACGATTTCGAGGGTAATCTTGCCGATGCGGCGGGTCTTCTGCCGGAGGCGGCAGTCACTGGTAACCGGATTAATAATACCGGCGGCAGCATTACCTATGCCGAGGGCAAAACGGGACAAGCCGCTTATTTCAACGGCAGCGGCGGCGTGCGTCTTCCGGACAATCTGATTACAGATGACTCGTATACCGTAAGCCTCTGGTTGAAGCCGGAGAAGCTGGAAATGTATACGACGGCGTTCTTTGCCGGCCAGTCGCCAAGCCAATGGCTGAGCCTGCTGCCGTACGGCAACACCGGGGCGACGACCAGACTGTGGTTCGGCGAGCCTTACCAGGATGCGGCTTCAGGCCAGCAGATCAAGGCGGGACAGTGGAGCCATCTGGCGTTCACATACCGTTCAGGTACAGTCGATCTTTATATTAACGGCGTGCTGAAATATACAGGCACAGGCTTTAAGGATAAACTGACCGGCGGGAATACGCTATTCGCGCTGGGCGTGAATTATTGGGATAATCCGTACACCGGCTGGATGGATTCTGTGCGAATCTATGATACGGCTCTGCCTCCGGAAGTTATTGACTGGCTGGTAAACGGCACACCGGATCCTGAGCTGTTGGTTACCGACATTCTGCTGGCCAAGAGCAGTAAAGCGCTGGCTGTAGGCAAGACTTTTACGCCGGAATTCTCGGTCCTGCCAACCAATGCCGGTAACCGCAGTCTGGTATGGAGCTCAAGCGCACCGGAGGTGGCTGCCGTGGATGGCACTAGCGGAACGGTGACGGCACTGAGCGAAGGTGAAGCAATAATCAACGCCAAGGCTGCCGATGGAAGCGGGGTATCCCGTTCCTATAAGGTGACGACGAACGGCAGTGTGGCTCATTTTGCTTTTGAAGGCAATCTGCAGGATACACTTGGGATGTCCGTGGATGGAACGATTACCGGCGACCGGCTGAACAATGCGACGGTAGGGAACATTACTTACGGCGACGGGATTTACGGGCAGGCGGCTATCTTTGATGGAGCTTCGGGCATCCGTCTTGAGGATGGGCTTATTGACAGCCATACGTATTCCGTATCCATGTGGCTGAAGCCGGACAAGCTGCAGGGCTATGTAACAACATTCTTCGGAGCCGCTTCCGGCAACAGCTGGATCAGCTTCGTGCCGCAAAACAACGCTACGGAACAATCACAAACCATTCTCTGGTCCGGCGAAGCATGGTATGACGCTGTAACCGGAATGCGGATTCCGGCAGGAGAATGGACGCATGTGGCGTTTACGGTGGACAACGGGAATGTGAAGGTCTACATCAATGGTGTGGAGAAATTCTCCGGCAGCAAATTCCCGGATATCTTCACCGGCAAGAATGCGGTGTTCGCGCTCGGTGTCAATTACTGGGACGCACCGTTTACAGGAATGATCGATGAAGTGAAAGTGTATAACGATGTGCGGACGGCGCAGGAAGTGCTTGCAGAGTATGAAGCGGTGCAGCCCGCCGTGGAGTAAACAGCAGCCGCAGCGTCAATGTTAGGCCAGATCGTTCAATACGAGAATTAGTATGAAAAATAAGCAGAGCAGCCTTCCCCGGCTTCCGAGGATCGCTGCTCTGTTTTTGTGCGTTACGTCAGTGCCTTGCTACTGGTGTGTAGAATGGAGGTCTATCTAACCCGTACCGTGAGTTGAATCGGGTGAAGTGGGGGCTTATAGCCATTTCATGGCCCACAGCTCCACATGCCCCAGCGCTTCACCCAGCTCCCGGCCTTTATCCGTCAGGGAGTATTCGGTGCGCACAGGACGTTCAGGGATCACCGCGCGGCGGATGAGTCCGCATTCTTCCAATTCCTTCAGCCGCTCGCCCAGCATCCGTTTGCTGATTTCCGGAATGATGGTGTGCAGCTCGCTGAACCGTTTTGGTTCCTCCAGCAGAACATGGACAATGAGATTAACCCATTTCTTGCCGATCAGATGATGCACATGCTCCACTTTGGAAAAGAGGGGCTTAACGTCGTCCATAGTCATACATACCCCGCCTTAATAGTTATTATTAATAGTCAACTAACTATAGCATAGTAAAGACTTCGTGAAAATAATAACTTTTTGTAAATGTCAAAATGATATTGACGGAAAGAATTTACGGTCGTATGATGGGTGAAGTAAAAGTTTGCGAGTAATTTAAAGTAACCATATAAACAAAATATAACTACAGGAGGAATGAAAGTGGAATCATCGACCTTTATCCTATTCGGCGCCACCGGAGATTTGGCCAAACGCAAAATATTCCCTGCGCTATATAATTTGTTCATAGATGGCAAGCTTTCCGGTCCTCTTTCCGTCATTGGTCTGGGCAGAAGAGAATGGAGTAATGCCACGTTCCAGTCACAGGTGCTGGATTCACTGCGTACTTTCTCCCGGCGCGCGCCGGAGGATTCGCCGGAGCTGCGGCGTTTCTTGCTTGCTTTTGAATACAGTGTGCTGGATGTCGGCCATCCTGAAGATTATAAGAAGCTGCTGGCGCATGTTATCCGCCGGGAGCAGGAGCTGGGCCTGCCGCAGAACCGGATGTTCTACTTGTCCGTCGGCCCGGAGTTCTTCGCACCGATCGCCGCGAATATTCAAGGCAGCGGCCTTGGGGATACGCTAGGCTGGAAGCGGCTCATCATCGAGAAGCCGTTCGGCCGGGATCTGCAGTCGGCCCGTGAGCTGAACGACAGTCTTGGCGCGGCCTTTCGTGAGGAGGAGATTTTCCGCATCGACCACTTCCTCGGTAAGCCGATGGTGCAGAATCTGGAGGTGCTGAAAACCTCCAATCCGGTACTGCGGGCGCTGTGGCAGAACCGTTATATCGCTAATGTTCAGATCACCGCCGCTGAAACTGTCGGTGTCGAGGAGCGGGCCGGATATTATGATCAGTCCGGGGCGCTGCGCGATATGTTCCAGAATCATATGCTGCAGCTGCTGATGATGATGGCGATGCAGCTGCCGCAAGGCAGCACACCCGAGGAGGTGCGCAGGAAGAAACGCCATGTAATAGCCTCCGTGCTGCCGCTGCTCAGGGAGGAGCTTGCCCGGCATGTAGTGCGCGGACAATATGCTGCCGGCGAGATCAAAGGGAAGCCGGTTCCGGGCTACACCTCTGAGCCGGGCATTCCCGCCGCTTCGCAGAATGAGACTTATATCGCCGCCCGGCTGTTCATTGATGATCCGCTTTGGGAAGGTGTTCCATTCTATATCCGTACCGGCAAACGGCTGAAAGAGAAGTCTACGCGGATCGTGATCGAATTCAAGGAGCCGCTGAACGATGTCCACAATAAGAACAGAACCGTGCTTGAGCCTAATCTGCTGGTCATAAATATCGGGCCGGAAGAAGGGCTGTCGCTGCAGCTCAATACGAAGGACCCCCGGCGGCATGGCGCACTTGAGCCGGTGAGCATCCGCCACGATTCCGGGAATCCCGGAATGCCGGAGGCATATGAGAATCTGATTGGTGATGCGCTGCGCGGAGACGCTACCTTTTTCGCCCATTGGGATGAGGTTGAGTTGTCCTGGCAGTGGGTTCAGCCGATCATCGACGCCGTTGATGCAGGTGAATTGCCGCTTCATGACTATGCTGCCGGATCGCACGGTCCTGCTGCTGCGGATGCGCTGCTGGGTGAGGCTCACTGGTGGCTGGATGAAGAACCAGCGCCGCCAGCCGCTGCGAAAGATCCAGAGGCGATCCGCCAGGGAGCTTGATTTATACTTATTAAGGAAGAAACAGTTTGCATGATACAGATGAGGTTAATATTACAACAGGAGGGATCTGCCAATGAGAGTCGGACTAATCGGGCTGGGCAAAATGGGATATAACCTGAGCCTCAACCTGCTGGAGCACGGGCATGACGTTGTGGCTTATGATGTAAATAGCGCTGCCGTGGAAGGAATAGCAAATGAAGGAGCGAAAGGCGCATCCTCACTGGAGGAACTTGTCGGTAAGCTGGAAGCGCCGCGCGTTGTCTGGATTATGGTGCCGCATCAGTTTGTCGACTCGGTCATCGCTGAGCTGACGCCACTGCTCTCGCGGGGCGATATTGTGATTGAAGGCGGAAATTCGCACTACAAGGAATCGGTCCGCCGCCATGGTGAGCTGGAGCAGCACGGAATCTACTTCCTCGATGCCGGAACGTCCGGCGGGATGGAAGGGGCACGTCACGGGGCCTGCTACATGATCGGCGGGGATGAGGAGGCCTGGACCATCGCCGAACCGCTGTTCCGCGATACGGCTGTTGCGAACGGGTACCTGTATGCCGGTAAATCGGGCAGCGGCCATTTTCTGAAGATGGTGCATAACGGCATTGAATACGGGATGATGGCAGCGATCGGGGAAGGCTTCGAGGTTCTGGATAAAAGCGGCTATGATTTCGACTTCGAGCAGGTGGCCCGGGTCTGGAACAATGGTTCCGTGATTCGCTCCTGGCTGATGGAGCTGACGGAGCGCGCTTTTGCCAAGGATGCGAAGCTGGATGAAATCCGCGGGGTGATGCACTCTTCAGGAGAAGGGCGCTGGACGCTGGAGACGGCATTCGATCTGCAGGCAGCCACACCTGTAATCGCGATGTCGCTGCTTATGCGCTACCGTTCGCTGGAGGATGACACCTTTACGGGCAAAGTCGTCGCCGCGCTGCGCAATGAATTCGGCGGTCACGCCGTAGAGAAGAGCTGACTAGTAGTAGCCAGGCAGCCGTCAGGTATAGCTGCATTTTGTACATCTATATGCGCTTGAGAAAGCCAATTCTACGGAATAGCTGCACTTCGTACATTTATTAAGCGGTGATTCTATCGTTAACAGGAGTTTCCGGATAAATAATTGTAGCAAGTACAGCTATACCGGCGATGCAGCTGTTTCTCAGCGAAATAGCTGTATGGAATGCAATTACGGCGACGGAAATTGTTGATTTGAAATGAAAAGGTATCCCATAACGGCCGGTTTCGGACGGAATGCGGATACCTTTTTTGTGCTAGTAAATGACTTCAATATTCTCTTCAGCCAGCCGCTTCAGCCAGATATCCGCAGGCTTGCGGTCTGTAATCAGGAGGTCGACCCCGCTGAGCGGAATCAGATTGGTAAAAGCGGTCTTGCCGAATTTGGTATGGTCCGCGAGCAGCATGACCTTCTCGGCCTGGCGCAGCATATGCTTCTTGACCTCGCATTCCGGTTCGTTGGAATCGGTGATGCCGCTTGCCAGATCAACGCCTTTGCAGCTGATCACCGCCGTGTCCACGTTATAGCGCCGGATGGTATCGTGGGCAACGGGCCCGACCAGTGACAGCGAACGGTGGCGCAGGGCTCCGCCTGTGGAGACGATATCCATAGACGAGTTTGCAAACTCATGCAGAATATGAATGGAATTCGTAATCACGGTCAGATTGCTTTTGTTACCCAGCAGCTTGAGAAATTCCAGAGCGGTCGAGCTGGGGTCAACCATCAGTGTATCGCCGTCGGCAATGAGATCCAGCGCCTTCAGGGCGATGTTCCGTTTAATGTCGGTATTCAGCGCACCCCGTGTAACAAAAGGCAAATCCTCATTGGTATGCCTGTTGAGCATCGCGCCCCCGTAAGTACGGCTGAGAATGCCGTCCTTCTCCAATTTCTCCAGATCGCGGCGGATCGTCTCCTCGGTCACCTCGAACATCCGGCTGAGATCGCTAACGAGTACCCGCTTGTCCTGATGGACGAGATCGATTATTTTTTTGCGTCGTTCGCCTGCCAGCATCATGATCACCTTCCATTTGACATCTGGATTAAATATAGTCCATTAATATCTGCGTTTGCAATAAATAAAAGATAATAACCTGTTATTTCAGCAGTTTTTTCTGTGAAACAAACATTATACAAATAAAAACAACATAATTAATATTTTATTTGTTGACAACAAAGATTGGTGAGGTTACGATGAGGATGTTCCTTTGAAAGCGTATGCCCGGATATTTAGCGCCTCTGACTGGTTAACCTGCGGTAGTCCGCCTGACCAGCCGATAACGGCGCCGCAGCGAGACTTGCACGACTTTGCAGAGGATACAGGAGCCGGTGTTCAGCCGTGTTCCGCTACCAATATTGCCGGGAGGCTGGTTTGAAGTTATGAGTACTCATGTGTTTTATGTTCCGCCTATCAACATTATGGGCAAAGGCTGTCTGTCTGATATCGCTCCGTACATTAAAGAGCTGAAGCTTAGCAAAGCGCTGGTGGTTACCGACAAGTTCCTGATGAAGAGCGGCATCGCCGGCAAAGTGCTGGCTGTACTGGATGAGGCGGGGATCGAATATGCAGTATATGATGAAGTTAAGCCGAACCCGACTTGTAAAAATGTCCACGACGGCGTAGATTTCCTGAAAGCGAACGGCTGCGACCATCTGATCTCCATCGGCGGCGGCTCGCCGCAGGATACAGCCAAGGGCATTGGCATTATCGCCACCAACGGCGGCCATATCAAGGAATACGAAGGCGTGCATAAGTCGCAGCATAAATCGCTGCCGATCGTTGCCGTGAATACAACCGCCGGTACTTCCGCCGAAGTCACAATTAACTATGTAATTACCGATGAAGAACGCAAGGTGAAGATGGTTATGGTCGACAAGAACAGCCTGGCAGCGATTTCGGTGAATGATCCGGAACTGATGCTCGGCAAGCCGGCCGATCTGACGGCAGCAACCGGTATGGATGCCCTGACTCACGCCATTGAGGCCCTGGTTACTCCGGGCGCTTATCCGGTTACGGATGCTACGGCTCTGGCTGCGGTAGAACTGATCTTCAACAATCTGGCCCGCACTGTAAAGAACGGACAGGATATTGAAGCCCGTGAGCAAATGGTATATGCCATCTTCCTCGGCGGCCTGGCCTTCAACAATGCCGGTCTCGGTTATGTCCACGCAATGGCGCATCAGCTTGGCGGTGTCTACGATCTGCCGCATGGTGTATGTAATGCGATGCTGCTCCCTTACGTGGAAGAAGAGAACGCCAAGGTGGTTCCGCACCGCTTCCGCAATATTGCCAAAGCCATTGGCCTGCAGATCGAAGGCAAGAGCGACAAGGAATGTGCGGACTTCGTGATTGAATCGATCAAGGCCTTGTCGAAGGAAGTCGGCATCCCGTCCAAATTGTCCGAGCTGGGCGTGAACGAGGTTGACCTGGATCTGCTGGCCGAGAACTCGATGAAAGACGCTTGCGCACCGGGCAATCCGTTCATTCCGACCAAGGAAGAAGTTATCGCCCTTTTCCGTAAAATTCTTTAATCATAATATGCTATAAAGGAGATTCCCCATGAGCAATCATATCGCCGTTGATATCGGCGCCTCCAGCGGGCGGCTTGTTCTCGGAACCATCAAGGACGGGACTCTCCGGCTGGATGAGCTTCACCGGTTCAGCAATGGCTTCACCGAGCGGGACGGGTCCTGCTTCTGGGATATCGATCATCTGTTTGAGCAGATTATCATCGGTCTGCAGAAAGCCAAGGCCCAAGGCATTACCCGCTGTACGCTGGGCATCGACACCTGGGCCGTGGACTATGTGCTCCTTGACGAGTCAGGCGGGCGTCTCCAGGAAGTCTATGCCTACCGCGATAGCCGGACGAACGGCGTCATGGAGAAGGTAGCCGCCGTGATTTCGCCGGAGAAGGTCTATGCCAAGACCGGTATTCAGCAATTGAATTTCAATACGCTGTACCAGCTGTACGCCCATGACTCTGCGGAGCTCGCCCGGGCAGACAAGATAGTTATGGTACCCGACTATCTGTATTACCGGCTGAGCGGCCGCCTGATCAATGAGGCTACCAATGCTTCGACCATGCAAATGCTCAATCTGCAGACCCGGGAATTCGATGAAGAGCTGCTGGCGCTGCTGGGACTGCGCAGAGAGCAGTTTGCGGCCCTCACCGAACCGGGTGAGGTGCTGGGGATGATCTCTGCGGATCTTGAGCAGCAGCATGATCTTCCGGAATGCGAGCTGGTCGTTGCCGCAACGCATGATACCGCTTCCGCTGTGCTTGGCGTGCCGCTGCAAGAAGGGCGCAGCGCCGCCTACATCAGCAGCGGGACATGGTCGCTGCTTGGTGCGGAGCTTAACACGCCGCTTAACAATGAGCAGGCCATGGCCGCCAATTATACGAATGAATGGGGAGCGTTCGGCACTTACCGCTTCCTGAAGAACATCATGGGACTGTGGCTGATCCAGGAGGTCCGCCGGCTGGACGGCGGACGCCACAGCTTCGCCGAGCTGGCGGAGCTGGCCGCTGGCGCCGAGAGCTTCCGCAGCCTGATTCCATGCGATCACCCGCGGTTCCTGAATCCCGCCAATATGATCGACGAGATCCGCTCCGCCTGTGCGGAGAGCGGCCAGCCGGTGCCACAGGCGCCGGGCGAGCTGGCCCGCTGTATCTTCGACAGCCTGGCGTTGTCCTACCGCAGCTATCTGGAAGAGCTGGAGGCACTTACCGGCACGGGATTCGACGTGCTGCAGATCGTCGGCGGCGGTGCGAACAATGCGCTGCTGAACCAGCTGACCGCGGATATGATCGGCCGCGAAGTCCTGGCCGGACCGACCGAGGCGACGGCCATCGGCAATCTCGCCGTGCAGCTCATTCAGGCCGGCGAAGTGGCCGACATCCGGGAAGCGCGGGCGCTGATCGGCAGCTCCTTCGCGATTACCTCGTATCAGCCGCGTCCTGTACCGCAGCTGCAGGAAGTGCTGCAGCGCTGGGATGAGCTGAATGCTGCACTTGGTTAGGTAATACAGGGCAGGCAGCAGCCGGAATTCTGTACGTTCGGCGTAGTCACGGCCAAGTCACGGCCAAGACTCATGCTGTAGCCAAACGTTTTATGTGATAGTTGGATTTTCGCACACTAATTTTGTCTTTTTTACAGATTTCAACAATCTAATTCGATTTCCGCCACTTAATATGGACGTTAATGGTGTAAGTATTAATTTTCGTCCATATTAAGTGGCGGTTATCCAACTAGATGGGAGATTATCGCTTTACAGGTGAAAATAAGTGGCGAATTTCCAACTATGTATAGCTGGTTTTATGTTTTCGAGCAAGTTTTGCACGAAGTAACTCAATGGAGCGGATGCTCACAAAACTTTTAGGAGGTCAGCATCATGGATCAGAGCATCATCAACAGTTACAACGAAGCGAAGAAATTATACGCCGCCCACGGCATCAATGTGGACGAGGTGCTGGAGAAGCTGGCACAGATCAAGATTTCCCTGCATTGCTGGCAGGGGGATGACGTGCAGGGCTTCCTGTTCAAGGACAAGGAGCTGATCGGCGGCATTGCTGTAACCGGCAGTTATCCGGGCCGTGCCGGTACGCCGGATGAGCTGCGCCAGGACCTGGAGAAGGCGCTGGCGCTGATTCCGGGCAAGCATAAAGTCAATCTGCATGCCATTTATGCCGATACCGACGAGCAGGTTGATCTGGATGAGCTGGAACCGCGCCATTTCGCGAACTGGGTGGACTGGGCCAAAGAACAGGGGCTGGGCCTGGATTTCAATCCGACCTGCTTCTCCCATCCGAAGGCGGCGGACGGCTTCACCTTGAGCCATGCTGATGACGAGATCCGCAGCTTCTGGATCAAACACTGCAAGGCATCCCGCAAAATTGCCGAATCGTTCGGCCGTGAGCTGGGCCAGCCCTGCGTAACCAACTTCTGGGTACCGGACGGCTACAAGGATACGCCGGTGGACCGTCTCGCGCCGCGTGTGCGTCTCAAGGAAGCGCTGGATGAAGTGTTCAGCGAAGAAATCGATCCGCAGTATAACATCGACGCCGTAGAGAGCAAGCTGTTCGGCATCGGCTCCGAGAGCTATGTGGTCGGCTCGCATGAATTCTACATGGGCTATGGCCTGACCCGCGGCAAAGCCATCTGCCTGGACGCCGGACACTTTCATCCGACTGAAGTGATCTCGAACAAATTGTCCTCGATTCTGATGTTCAGCGAGCAATTGCTGCTGCATGTCAGCCGTCCGGTCCGCTGGGACAGCGATCATGTCGTAACCATGGATGATGAGCTGCTGGAAATTGCCCGTGAGCTGGTACGCGGCGATCTGCTGCCACGGACGAATATCGGCCTGGACTTCTTCGACGGCAGCATCAACCATGTCGCTGCCTGGGTCATCGGCACACGCAATACCATCAAGGCGCTCCTGCGTGCCATGCTGGAGCCGGTGGCGGAGCTGAAGGCCATTGAGCTTGCCGGAGATTACACCTCGCGTCTGGCTCTTGTTGAGGAATTCAAATCGTACCCGTTCGGTGCGGTATGGGACTACTATTGCGCGACTCAGAATGTCCCTGTCCGGGAGCAGTGGCTGGCAGAAGTGAAGACCTACGAACAAGAAGTGTTGTCCGCCAGATAATGGGGGAGAACCCTAATAACCAGCACCTCTAAAGGAGAGAAAACATATGAGCACGCTATTAACAGGAACAACGGGCTATATCGCCGAGACGGAAGCCCCGTTTATTCAGGAAATGTCCGAAATTACCCACCATATGTGGTCGCTCGGCTGGGACGAGCTGAACGGCGGCAACATCAGCTATCTGCTGGATGAAGCCGATGTGGCGAAATATATCGATATCCGTGAACCGCAGCGGGTCATCAATCTTACTTTCCCGGTGACGGAACTCGCAGGCAAATACTTCATCGTAACCGGCTCCGGCAAATACTTCCGCAACGTGATCAAGGACCCTGAGGCGAACCTGGGCGTGCTTCGTGTAAGCGCCAGCGGCGAGAGTGTAGAAGTGCTCTGGGGACTTCGCAACGGCGCCGTACCGACCAGTGAACTGGCTTCGCATTTTATGAGTCATATCGAACGTCTCAAGGTGGACCCTACGCACCGGATTGTACTGCATACCCATGCTACCAACGTCATTGCCATGACCTTTACGCATGATTTGAATGAACTGCAGTTCACCAAAACCCTGTGGGAAATGTGCACCGAATGTCTCGTGGTCTTCCCGGACGGCGTCGGCGTGATTCCGTGGATGGTACCCGGCAGCAGCGACATCGGCCGTGCCACAGCGGACAAGATGAAGGATTACCGCGTAGTGGTGTGGCCGCAGCACGGCATCTTTGTTACCGGAGCGACTATGGATGCTACATTCGGTCTGGTAGAGACGATTGAGAAGGCGGCGATTGTCTACAACCTGATCGGCGGCAGAGAGATCAAGCAGAAGATTACCGACCGGCAGCTGGCCGATCTGGCCCAGGCCTTCCGTGTGACTCCGAAAGCGGGCATTCTGGAATTATAATCTGTCCATAAGTTCATTTATTACCGCTGAACAGCCAACCCATAATAAGATAAGTAAGCCGAGCAGCATTCTCCCGTTGTTGGAGGATCGCTGCTCGGTTTTTTTGGTGCCTCTTGGCTATTTCCCGGATTGTGCGACGACCCCGAAGTGCAATGATAGGACAAAATATTCATATCTATAACAAAATAGTTAATAGCTTGTATAATTAACACTAGGAAAGTAGGCTTAGTCCGGCGAAACTTACATAGGGAGTACTAGAACTATTGTAGTGGTACAATCCACACGGTGAAAGAAGGATGGGGCATTATGATGAAGCGTATAGCGGTTACCGGTTTCGGCATCAAGGTTCCAGGCGGGGAGAACAACAGTGATTTCGAGCGCCATTTACTCAGCGGAGAGTACCATTTTGTAACGAAAAGCGATTTGTCACCAACCGGGGAGCCATTGCTGTTCGGTGAGCTCAGCGGTGATTTAGGGGAATTGGATGGACGTGAGCACCGGACATTGCCCCGGTTCGCCAAGCTGGCGATCAGCACGGCAGCTGAAGCCATTGCACTGGCACAATTGCCGACTGCCGACCTGGGGGATAGAGTAGGGGTGTTTTTTGGCACAACAATGGGCGGTATTATCTCCCTGGAGGAAATGCTTCACATTATCGGTAACAATGATTTCCGCGGCCTGCCTGTGTATTGCTGCGGACTAGTACATAACCATACACTCGCCTCGGCGATCTCCAGCCATTTCGGGCTGACGGGCCGAACCAAAACGGTTACGACCGGCTGCACAGCCGGTATTGAAGCTCTGGAGGATGCCATGATGTATTTGCAGAGCGGTACCATTGATACCGCCATCGTCGGCGCATCCGACAGCTGCAATACGAAATCGACCGTCTATGGCTTCGGCAAAATCAGGGGCCTGCCGTTCGGCCAAGGGCCGGATGCAGCGGGATCGCCCTTCAACAAGCGCAGCAAAGGGTTTGTCCTGTCAGAAGGCGCGGCCACGCTGATCCTGGAAACCGAAGAGCATGCGCTGGGCCGGGGGGCGAATATCTACGGATACGTCGATAAGGTGGCCTCCAACAACGACGGGGTGTCCGTCAACGGCCAGGATACGAGCGGCCAGCGGATGAAGCAGGCAGCAGCGGCCGTCCTGGACGGCAGAATCCCGGACTATGTGAACAGCCAGGCGCTGGGGTATGAGTCTAACGACAGGATCGAAGACATCGTCTCCCGCGATTTGTTCCGGCATGAGGTGCCGTTGACCTCGATCAAGGGGCTGACTGGCCATCCCTTCAGCGCCAGCGGACTGGCTCAGCTCATCGCTTCGCTGCTCGGCTTCCGTGCGGCTTTTGTTCCCAGGACGATCAGAACCGATCAATACGGCTATGAGCATTTGCCGGTGATTACAGCACAGATGCCTCTTAAGAATGAAGAGGTATTGATTACAAGCCACGGCTACGGCGGCAACAACGCCTGTGTGTACTTAATGAAAGATTAATTCTCAGCGGCGGCGCGTCCGGGCATCTCCGGTCAGCCTGCGCTGCCGCATCGAAGCTTCCGACCGCCACTTCTGTGCTTCCAGCGATTGATTGTTCCGCTCATAGAGATTCGCAATCTGTTCATAGGCACCGTATTCCTCCTCGTTAAAAAGCAGCACATATTTCAGATAAGCGATTGCGCCCGGAGTGTTACCTCTGACGGCGAGAATTTCAGCCTGATAATTGGCCAGAGCAATCAGCTCAATCTCGGTTTTGGAGCGCAGATTCAGGTTCCAGTCCTGATCCAGATTGCAGAAGATATCCCCTTCAATCTGCCAGAACACCGAATCGATAAGCGCCATCTTGCTATCCGTATCTTTCTCCTCGTTCGCCTTCTTAATATCTGCCAGCAGGCTGAGCAGGTCGCATTCCGGCTGACCCTGCAGCTTGATCTGCTGCTTGTCACTGTAGATCAGCCCCGTAACTTCATTGTTCATCAGCTGTTTGAGGTGGGTGAGGCAGACGCGCAGCTGGCCCCGGGCCTTGAGAATATCCATGTCGCCCCACAGCTCACTGCACAGGCGATCCCTGTCCGCTATAGGATTGAGCAGGAGATAGATCAGCAGCTCCTTGGCATTCCGCCGGCCCCAGCCGTTATTGACCGGAAGATCGCCGACAGTGACCTCGAACCGGTTCAGCAAATCCACCTTCAGGACAGGGCGGTCCAGCCCGGACTCCAGAGCCGGATTCGAGCCGAGAATGGAGAAGAAGTCGGCATGCAGCTGATGCAGCAGCGGATCGAGCGAGCCCTGGATTTGCGAACGTGTATCTATAAAAGCCTTGATTTGCCGGAATGTTTCTTCCGGCTGATCATAAAATACCATATTGGACGAACTGTAGATCATCCGGTAACGGCAGTGCGGATTGGCTGAAGCAATCAGACTCGACAGGTAAGGCGGATACATCGGATCATGCTCTCCGGTCAAAATCAGCGAAGGAGTCTGATGCTGCTTGAACATATCCATAATCTCGCCATGCGCCGCCGTGAAAAAAATCAGCAGCTCGGTGTAGACGTCATACGGCACCCGCGCAAAGCTGGTGTGCAGCATCTCCATCTCCGGGGTGCCCGGCTTGAACAAGGTGGCATTGCCGATTACATGCTCGGCCAGTGCACGCATTGACTGCTGCTTCATCAGATCCTGCCGGTATGTAGAATATTTGTTCGCCGTCTCGGCGGAATGAAAGAGCGGCAGTGAGAGCAGAGTCGTTGTTTCGACAAGGTGGGAATGTGTGCGCGAAAAGTACAGCGCCAGAATGCTCCCGGCTCCGTGTCCGACCAGGTGGACAGAACCGATCTGCAGGTGATCCAGCAGCGCGTGGATATCGCCGACCATATCGGCAGCGGGGGAAAGCAGCTCCTGAGGGCCTTTATCGCTGAACCCGTGGCCTCTAAAATCATAACGGAGCACATGGTAATGCTCCAGCATGGCGGGTACGATCCGGTCCCAGCCGCGGAGGTCAAAGCCGATGCCGTGAATCAGCACAAGCGTCTCCGTGTGCGGACGGGCCTGGCGTGCAGGCTCATACTCATAGTGAATTCTCATGTTGTCTTTCAATAAATCAGGCATCCAAGGTATCCCTCGCTAAAATCAGGTTAGTACAGTCATTATAACAATAATCGGCTGATACGGAACGCAAAAAACGCGTAATTTGCGGTTTTTTGTAGAAATCTGTAACGATTGTGTAACGCAGCCTTGCTACAATGAGTTGTATAACATGATCTGGGAGCGTGAAATACAGCAATGAGAGTCTTTTTTTGTCTGGCCATCCGTAATCAAGAGTCCCGTAAGCCGGAACTTTGCCAGTCCGAATCCCGCAAACCGGACATGAAGCAGGAAACACGCAGCAGCCAAATGGAAATGCTGTATGTGAAATTTACCCTCCAACGCTGAGAATTGAACTGCCGGTCAGTTTTATGCAGGCAGATACAGACGTCCGGGACTTCCCGGACGTTTTATTTTTTTGCTTATGTTTCAGAAGTTAAGCTGTCTTCCTCCGCGTTGTACTCGGCAATAAATCTGGCATATACGATGGCTTCGGAAGAGTTACCTTGTTCCTCCAAATATTTAAGCTGGTGATTGGCCAAGGTGATTAAATGAATTTCCGTTTTGGTTCTTAGGGATAATCCCCAGTCTTCATTAAAGTTCTGAAACAGATCTCCGTCCACATGCAGAAAAATATCGTCGATCAGCTCTTTTTTCAGAGATTCGTCTTTTTCGGCCATTGCAGATTTGATTGTTCCCATGAGTGCCAGCAAATCACATTGAACAGGGGCTGATAAGATGAGTTGCTTATTATCTATATACACAAGATTAGTTCTGTCGTTATCAAGCAGCTGTTTTAAATGATTGAGGCATACCCGCAGCAGATTTCTGGATTTGGTGATTTCCATATTGGGCCATAAATCCTCGCATAAGCGGTCTCTGGACACCTTGGGATGAAATACTAAATAAATTAACAATTCCTTGGCTTTTCTCTTGCTCCAGCCATTAACGACAGGGCTGCCGTCTATCATTACCTCGAATTTATTCATTAAATTAACGGTTAAGTGTGACGGGAGGGGACTGAGCTCTGTATCTGCCGCGTCCTGATGCATGACCTCGAAAAAGTCGGCGTGAAGAGTGGCCAGCAGCGGATCGACAGCTCTCGATTCGGAGTTCTTCATTTGCAGAAACGATAAAATCTGCTTGTACGTCTCCTCAGGACGGTCCAGGAAAACCAGATTAGAGGCATCGAAGATGGTCATATACCGGCTATGCGGATTTACTGCTGCAATCAGGCTGGATAAGAATGGAGGGTACATCGGGTCTTTTTCGCCGGTTAAAATCAGTGTGGGTACGGTATGATGCTTAAACAGGTTGAGTATTTCCTCGTATGTATTAATGAAGAAATTTAGTAATTCAAAATAAGTATCCGTGGTTACTTTGGCGAACGAGCTTAGCAGCTGTTCAACCTCCGCACTGCTTATGGAATGAAGGGTTACATTTGAAATCACATGGTCCGCAAGCGCCTCCATCGAACGGTATGTAATTAATTCTTTCCGGTAATTTGTGTATTTGTGCGCGGTGTTAATTGAAGTGAACAAAGGAATGGAGATCAGGGTGTTGGATAAAATGCGGCCAGGGTAAAATGAAGCGAAATAAAGCGGGATAATGCTGCCGACTCCGTGTCCGACAATATGAAAGGTATCGATCTGTAAATGAGCAAGCAAGCGGTACAAATGATCGGTGAATATCCGGGCCGGATCTTCCATTGCAAGTTCTTCCGATATACTTAATCCATGGCCCCGGAAGTCGTATCTGAGGATATGGAAGTCATCGGCGAAGTAAGGAATGATTAAATCCCAGCATCTTAAATCAAAGCCCAGACCATGAATAAAAACGACTGTATTCGTGCTTTCGTGCGCCTGTTTCGCTAAATCATATTCGTAATAAATATGAACATCATCTATTGAAAGATATGGCATAAGGAGCCTCCTTTGTATACCTAATCCATTATATCTGAAAATCAGGTGAGACTATATATCAAAAATTGCAGTTTTTTGTAGAATCGTATTAGCTTATGTATAATGAAAAGTTATAAATTTGATACATATCGTGACGGTTCGCTATAGCAGATTCAAGGCGGCAAAGGTGCTTAGGGTTTATCTCCAGGCGCCTTTTTATGTGGCTATACTTGGATTGACTTTTATCCTTATGTTATAATTTTTACTTAGCAAAGTATAAATCTGCTTTCTTTATATAAGTGCTTCATTATAAGGGACGTGAAACGATGACAAAAGAGCAGCACTCACCGGACTTAAAATCCGGCCAGGGTGGCCTTAAGGATTACTCCAAGTATTTCGATTTCTCCGACGCCAAGCTTATCAGTGAAGAGGATGGCAAATCCACATACAGAATCAAGGGCCGCACCGTCCAGATTAACTCCAATCCGGATTATAAAGAGGGCAAGCGCCGGGGCAAGCAGGAAACAGCCGTTATTGACTTCGACAGTGACGAAACTGCGCATATCATGGCGGATTTCCGGGAGATGAACCGCGGGAAGCAGCACTATTACCATATCGCCACTTACGGCTGCCAGATGAATGAGCATGATACCGAGACCATGAAAGGGCTGCTGGAGCAGATGGGTTACCTGCCGGCCGATGAACGCAGTGATGCGGATATTATCCTGCTCAACACCTGCGCCATCCGCGAGAATGCCGAGGACAAGGTGTTCGGCGAGCTTGGCCATCTCAAGACCCTCAAGCTGGAGAAGCCGGGGCTGCTGCTGGGCGTATGCGGCTGCATGTCCCAGGAGGAGGGTGTTGTGAACCGGATTATGGCGAAGCACGGCTTTGTCGACATGATCTTCGGTACACACAATATCCACCGGCTGCCGTATCTGGTCAAGGAAGCACTGTTCAGCAAGGAGCTTGTGGTTGAAGTATGGTCCAAGGAAGGCGACATCATCGAGAACCTGCCGAAGAAGCGGGAGGGCATGCGCGCCTGGGTTAACATTATGTACGGCTGCGACAAATTCTGCACATACTGCATCGTACCCTATACCCGCGGCAAGGAGCGCAGCCGCCTTCCCGAGGATGTCATTGCAGAGGTGCGGGAGCTGGCGCGTCTGGGCTTCAAGGAAGTGACGCTGCTGGGCCAGAACGTCAACGCCTACGGCAAGGACTTCACCGAACTGGATTACACGTTTGGCGATCTGATGGATGATCTGCGGCTGATTGATATCCCGCGCATCCGGTTTATGACCTCGCATCCGCGTGATTTTGACGACAGACTAGTTGAAGTGCTGGCCAAAGGCGGCAATCTGACAGAGCATATCCATCTGCCGGTTCAGTCGGGCAGCACGGCCGTGCTGAAGAAGATGAGCCGCAAATACACGCGGGAATCCTATCTGGAGCTGGTCCGCAAGCTGAAGGCACAGGTGCCCGGCGTCGTGCTCACCACCGATATTATCGTCGGCTTCCCGGGGGAGACCGAGGAGCAGTTCGAGGAGACGCTGTCGCTTGTCCGCGAAGTAGGCTATGATATGGCGTATACCTTTATTTATTCTCCGCGTGAGGGGACTCCGGCTGCATCGATGGAGGACAATGTTCCTTATGAGGTGAAGAGCGAACGGCTACGGAGGCTGAACAAGCTGGTCAGCGAACAGAGCCGGATCGGCAATGACGGCATGCTGGGCGAGATCGTTGAGGTGCTGGTCGAGGGAGAAAGCAAGAATAATACCCAGATGCTCTCCGGCCGTTCCCGCGCCAACAAGCTGGTCCATTTCGCCGGCCCGAACGAGCTGATCGGCAGCTTCGTGCAGGTGCGGATTACGGATACGAAGACATGGTATATTAAAGGCGAGTATGTGGCGGAAGCCGCAGCCGTGCTTTAATTTCAGAAATAAGGGGTGACATCAGGTGAACGAGGAGAATGCGGGTATGAGCCGTCCGGAGCCGGCAGCTGAAGCCGGCCGTGACTTAATTGAACGCGAGGCGATTCTGGCCAAGGCCCATGAGCTGGCGGCGCTGATCTCGCATAGCGAGGAAGTGCAGCAATTCCAGCAGGCCGAGCATAAAATTCAACGGCATGAACGGGTGCAGGGGCTGATTGCCGATATGAAGAAGAAACAGAAGGAAATTGTGGCATTCGAAAGCTTCGGCAACAAGAGCATGGTAGCCAAGATCGAAGCTGAAATTGCCCGGCTGCAGGCTGAGATCGACGGCATTCCGCTCGTTGCCGAATTCCAGCAGAGCCAGGTCGAGATTAATGATCTGCTGCAGTTCGTAATCTCGGCCATCAAGGATACCGTCTCGGAAAAAATCAGCGTGGAGACCGGAACCGAAAGCCCGCCGCCGTCCTGCGGCGATTAACCGTAGCGGGGCCAGGAGACAGGCATTGAAAAAGCAGCGGCAAAGGATGGTCGATTGTGAGCGATAATGAGAAGCAGCAGTACAACGCCAAAAAGTACCGGACACCGGATGGGGTGCCGGCTGATATTGTAATGTTTACGTTAACCAAGCGCGAGCGGAAGACGGTCACCAAGACACTTCCGCTGCGTGAGCTCAAGGTTATGCTCATCCGGCGGAAGAAATGGCCTTGCGCGGGCATGTGGGCGCTGCCGGGAGGCTTTTGCCAGGAAGATGAATCCATCTATGATGCGGCAAAGCGCGAGCTGAAGGAGGAGACCGGCGTAGACGGCGGCCATCTGGAATATTTGGGCGTATACAGTACGCCCGGACGCGATCCACGCGGCTGGATCATCAGCCATGCCTTCTTCGCTCTGGTGGAGGAATGGATGCTGGAGCAGCGGCAGGCTTCCGACGACGCCGGGGAGGTTGGCCTGTTCACTCTGCAGGAAGCTCTTGAGGAGCTGGAGCTGGCTTTTGACCACCGTGAGATTATTACGGATGCTTACCTGCGGATTCAGCAGCAGATGCTGCAGACGACGATTGCCCGGCAGTTCCTGCCCCGCCATTTCACATTAAGCGAGCTGTATCAGGTGATTCAGACGGTGGTGCCGGAGTTCAAGGAACCGAATTTTATCCGCAAAATTACTTCTACCCGTTCCCGGCAGGGCATTCTCAAGGAGGTACGGGACGAGGAGGGCAATCCGCTCAGCTCCAACCAGTATTCCCAGCGGCCCGCCCAGCTCTATATGTTCACTGATCATGAGCCGTTGTTATCCATTTATACCTAATATCAGCCGTACAGCGACAGGCCTATTACAAGGAGGTTTTAGCTATGAAAGCACTGATCGTGATAGATTTCACTAATGATTTTGTCGATGGCAGCCTGCCGGTCGGACAGCCGGCCGTGGATATCGCTCCGCGGATATGCGAACTGACCGAACAGTTTGTTGCTAGCGGTGAATATGTGGTGATGGCGGTCGATTTGCACGAGGAAGGCGATCCCTATCATCCGGAGAGCAGGCTGTTTCCGCCGCATAATTTGCGCGACAGCAAGGGCCGTGAGCTGTACGGACAGCTTAAGGATGTGTATGAAGCGCACCGCGGTTCGATCTATTGGATGGATAAGACACGGTACAGTGCCTTCAGCGGCACGGATCTGGAGCTTAAGCTGCGTGCACGCGGCATTACCGAGCTGCATCTGGTCGGAGTCTGTACAGATATTTGTGTGCTGCACACAGCGGTGGATGCATATAACAAAGGCTTTGATCTCATCATACACGAAGACGCCGTTGCCAGCTTTAATCCGCAGGGACATGAATGGGCGCTCGGGCATTTCCGCGGCAGCCTTGGTGCAGCGGTTGTAAAGGCGGAATAAACATGAAGCGGCGGCCTTCGATCAGACAGGAGTTGAGCTTGTGAGGAAGGAATTTGCTCTACATACCGACAAATATCAGATCAACATGATGTATGCCCATTGGGTGAACGGCAGCCATAAGCGTAAGGCTGTGTTCGAGGCTTACTTCCGCAAGCTGCCGTTCGGTAACGGCTTTGCCGTATTTGCCGGACTGGAGCGAATCGTTCAATATATCGTCGGACTGCGTTTCTCCGAAGAGGATGTCCGCTATTTGTCGGAGCAGGAGGAGGACTATGCCCCGGCATTTCTGGAGGAGCTGCTGCAATTCCACTTCCAGGGCACGATCCACTCGATGAAAGAGGGGGCGCTGGTGTTCCCGGATGAGCCTCTGATCCGCGTAGAAGGAACGATTATGGAAGCACAGTTGGTGGAGACGGCGATTCTGAACTTTATGAATTACCAGACGCTGATTGCCACCAAAGCCTCCCGCATCAAGCAGGTAGCTCCGGACGACATTCTGCTGGAGTTCGGTACCCGGCGCGCACAGGAAGCTGACGCTGCAGTCTGGGGCGCACGTGCGGCCTATGTCGGCGGCTTCCATGCGACCTCCAACATGCTGGCCGGCAAAATGTTCGGCATCCCTACAAAGGGCACACACGCCCATTCCTGGGTGCAGAGCTTCGGCAGCGAGCAGGAGGCCTTTGACACCTATGCGCGGGTGCTGCCGGATAATGTGACACTGTTAGTGGATACCTTTGATACGCTGCGCAGCGGGGTGCCGCATGCGATCCATACCGCCAAGCAGCTGGAAGCGCAAGGAAAACGGATGAACGCAATCCGGCTCGACAGCGGTGACCTTGCCTATCTGTCCCGCCAGGCGCGCAAAATGCTGGATGACGCCGGTCTCGGTTACGTGAAGATTGTCGCCTCCAACGATCTGGATGAGAATACGATCATGAACCTGAAGGCCCAGGGAGCTGCCATTGATACATGGGGTGTCGGCACACAGCTGATTACCGCATCGGATCAGCCTTCGCTCGGCGGCGTGTATAAGCTGGTCGAGATTGAATCTCCGGAAGGCGTGATGATTCCGACGATCAAGATCTCCTCCAACCCCGAGAAGGTATCGACTCCCGGCAAGAAGGAAGTGTACAGGATCATCGGCACCCACGGCAAGGCGCTGGCCGACTATATCAGTTACCCGGAAGAAACAGCTCCGCGCAGCGGTGCACGGCTGAAGCTGTTTAATCCGCTGCATCCCTATCTCAAAAAGCATGTGGACCGTTATGAGGCGCTCCCGATGCTGGAGCCGATCTTCGTGAACGGCTTCCAGGTCTACAAGCTGCCCGAGCTGGAGGAAATCCGCCGCTATCATGAGCAGCAGCTGGATTTGTTCTGGCCGGAGTATCTGCGTATCCTTAATCCTGAGGTTTACCGGGTGAACCTGAGCGAGCAGGTCTGGGACCGCAAGCAGAAGCTCATCGCCGAGCATATGCAGCAGGACATGGAATAGCATATCAGATTCATGTGCGGCAGGAGCCGCCCGTCCAGGGGATTGAACCTTTGGATGGGCGGTTTTTTTGTGTGGCAGCTGCGGGTGCCCCGGGAAACGCATACATTTATATTCGGTAAGGCTTGCGGGAGAAGCGCTCATTGTTGAGAGCTCCCGGGATATACGTTATTGACAATGAATAATTGGAATAATATATTATTTATGCTTTAAAATACTATTTTGAAGTAGAGAGGTGGTGTTCGTCAGGTTCAGAACGGATGCAAAACCCATTATGTCGAAGGAGTGAAGATGGATGAGAAAGCCCGGAAAGCATAAATGGAACGCGATAAGCATCATTACCTTCTGTCTGGCGTTGTTCCTCCTGCCTGCCGGTTCCGCTTTTGCCGCTGTGAACAAACCGTTTCCGCAGCACACTGCCTACACCGCAGGCACGATCAAACCTAATCATGTCACACAGACCGTCATGGATAACGCCGTCAAGACCAAATGGGACGCCTGGAAAGCGGCCTATCTGAAGCCGGCCGGAACCGGCAAGTATTATGTCAAATATAATGCGGCTGGCGAGACCGTATCGGAAGCGCATGGCTACGGAATGCTGTTTACGGTACTTATGGCGGGGTATGACACGAATGCCCAAACTTACTTCAACGGACTCTATAACTATTACACAGCCCATCCCAGCTCGATCAATTCTTATCTGATGGCCTGGAAGCAGAACAGCAGCTTTCAAAATATAGAGGGTGATGATTCAGCTGCGGACGGGGATATGGATATCGCCTACGCGCTGCTGCTTGCCCACAAGCAGTGGGGCAGTACGGGAACCGTCAACTATCTGCAGGCTGCCACGAACATCATTAATGCCATTATGAATAATGATATTAACCAGTCCCAGTGGACAATCCGTCTCGGCGACTGGGCTTCCAGCGGAACTTATAATACAGCAACACGGACCTCGGACTTCATGCTCAATCATTTAAAAGGGTTCAAAGCCGCTACGGGAGACGCACGCTGGCAGAGCGTCATCGACAAGACGTACAGCATTATTGGAAGCCTTTATACAGGCTACAGCTCCACAACCGGATTGCTTCCTGACTTCTCGGTATATTCGGGCGGCGTATACAAGCCTGCTGCGGCCAATTTCCTCGAAGATGCCAACGACGGGCACTACAATTATAATGCCTGCCGAACGCCCTGGCGGATTACAACCGATTATCTGCTTACCGGAGATAACCGGGCGCTGGCACAGCTGACGCAGCTGAACAGCTGGATCAAGACCAAGACGGGCAGTAATCCGGCGAATATTGTGGACGGCTACAAGCTGGGCGGAACGACGTTCGGCAGCTATAACAGCGGAGCCTTCTATGCTCCCTTCGGCGTCAGTGCCATGATCTCCTCGTCGAACCAGAGCTGGCTGAATGCCCTGTGGACCCATACGGCCGGAAGCGGTGCCGAAGACTATTATGAAGACAGCATCAAGCTGTTCTCCATGATTGTTATGTCCGGGAACTGGTGGGCCTATTAAGATTTGATATGGCTATGAAGAGACTGCTGCAATAATCCTGCCGGCCATGAGGCCGGTTTTTTTTGTGGGTACCATTGCAGGAGCTTACAGCTCTTCTCTGCATATCTTGTGATTTTTATCATGAGCAAATGTGACAAATTTAACATCTTAATTTTTAATTTTATTGCTAAATTAAGGGTGACCTTGTATCGACATTTTCATTGGGATATTGCCGGATTACACATAATGTTCATATTTCGCGACGTTGATGGCAGCATTTCTCCTTTTGAGGTAACGCCACACTGTCGCATATAAATAAAACAATTAAAATCCATAAATAATCGTGATTCCCAATGAGTGGATAATGCAAGATTTGTCACTTCACGGCAGGTTAAATCAGAGTACAATCGTTGAAAAAGTCAAAAGGATTGTTATTCTACTTGACACTAAGAAAGGGGTTATGTCGGTGGTACAATTACCTAAAGTTAATGCTCTCGGCTTCTTCGAGATCCGCCTGGAATCCATTGGCGGGCTGGGAGCGAACCTGGCCGGCAAGATGCTCGCGGAAGCAGGAGTGGTCGGAGCGGGACTGAACGGCGTCAGCTTCTCCTCCTATGGTTCGGAGAAGAAAGGCTCGCCGGTCAAAGCGCATATCCGGTTCTGTGATATGAACACGCATATCCGCGATACGTCTCCGGTTGAACGCCCGCATGTCGTCGGAGTATTTCATGAAGCGCTGGCCAAGACCGTCAACGTCACCAGCGGGATTAATGAAGAAAGCACCGTTCTCGTGAATTCGGCCAAGACGCCGGAGGAATTGAAGGAGCTGCTTAAGCTGAAAGCTGGCACGCTCGCGGTGATTGATGCGACAAGCATTGCGCTGAAAGAGAAGAACCGGGTCAATATGGCGATGCTCGGGGCACTGTTCCGGCTCTGCCCATTCCTGGACACCGAGACGATGAAGGGCGTTATCGAGAAGTCGCTCGGCAAGAAGTACCCGCAGGCCGTCCAATCGGCGATTACGACGTTTGAGCGCGGCTATAACGAAGTGAAGTTTATGCACTTCGAGCTGCCGGCAGGCGAAAGCATGCCGGAATATGTGCGTTCCGATGTGTCGCCTCTCGGCTATGAGACCCAGCCTATGGGCGGCTCGATCATTAATCCGGGCAGCACCTTCCTGAAGAACCTGAGCATCTCCCGCTCGGGGATGATTCCGGCTTATGAGCAGGAATCCTGCATTAATTGCGCACAGTGCGACACTGTCTGTCCTGACCAGTGCTTTGTCTGGGAGGAGCGGCTGGACCGCAAGGGCCGTTCGCAGATGTTCCTGCTGGGCATCGACTACCAATACTGCAAAGGCTGCCTGAAATGCGTAGGCGCCTGCCCGACCTCGGCGCTCTCCAGTATGCGCGAGAAGGAAGGCTATGCAGATGCCCATACGGTCCGCCACACGTTCGATCTTGTGGATCTTGTGGCCCAGTCCTAAACTCCCGGAGAAAGGTGGAATGAGCAGTGGCTATCGATTATGAAAAAGAAATAGGCTCCGCCCAGGTGGAGCAGAAATTCCTCTATGAGTCCGGCAACGAAATGGCTGCCTATGCGGCTCATCAGATTAATTATCATGTAATGGGTTATTTCCCAATCTCGCCTTCGACAGAGGTCGCCCAGTTTCTAGATACGATGAAGGCCAACGGACAGCATGATATTATGCTGATTCCTTCGGACGGCGAGCACAGCTCCGCCGGGATCTGCTACGGCGCTGCAACCGCAGGCGGCCGTGTATTCAACGCAACCAGCGCGCAGGGCTATATGTTCATGCTGGAACAGCTGCCGGTGCAGGCCGGCACCCGGATGCCGATGGTCATGAACCTGATTTGCCGCTCGATTTCCGGGCCGCTGAACATTCACGGCGACCATTCGGATCTGTATTTCGCCCTGAACACCGGCTGGCCGATTCTGATGTGCCGTGATCCACAGTCCGTCTACGACATGAACCTGATGGCACTGAAGCTGGCCGAGCACGCCAAGGTCCGCCTGCCGGTCATGGTCGCTTCCGACGGGTACTTCACCTCCCACCAGAAGCGCCGCGTACAAGCCTTCGCGCACCGTGCCGATGTGCACAAGTTCGTAGGGGAACAGCCGCCAGCCGGCTTCACCGATACACTGGACCGCAACAACCCGGTTACCGTGGGTCCGTACATGAACGAGCCGGATTACATCAACAACCGCTATCAGCAGTCGGTGGCAATGTACAATGCCGGCGAGGTGTTTGAAGAGATTGCCGCAGAATTCGCGCAGTTGACCGGACGCCATTATCCGACGCTGGAGCAGTATCGGATGGAGGATGCCGATGTCGCCGTCTTCCTGATGAATTCCGCCTCGGAGATCATCAAGGATGTCGTGGACCAGCTTCGCCTGCAAGGCGTCAAGGCTGGAGCCCTCTCACCGAATATGATCCGTCCGTTCCCGCAGAAGCAGATTGCCGAAGCGCTGAAGAACGTCAAAGCAATCACGGTCGGTGACCGTGCGGATTCCGTCGGCGGACACGGCGGCAACATGGTGAACGAGATTAAAGCAGCATTGTTCACCTATGGCAACACAACGACTAAGGTTATCAGTCGGATCTATGGTCTGGGCGGCAAGGATTTCTACGCCGAAGACGGCCACGCCTTCTTCCAGCTGGCGATGGACGCTGTGGTGGCGGATAAAGTAGAGGTTCCGTTCGATTACTACGGCCACAATCCAGGCGTGCCGGCCGAGGCGCCGAAGCGGCTGCTGAAGCCGATGGACTTCGACTCGCTGAAGACCGGATTAATCACGGTGAACCGCAATGAAGAGACCGGCAAGCTGAGCGTCAAGGTGCCGCCGGTGCGCAGCCTGATGAAGAAGCCAAGACGGCTCTCGCCGGGTCACGGCGCATGTCCGGGCTGCGGTATTTTCTCCGGGCTTGAGCTGTTCTTCAGAGGGATTGAAGGCGATATTGTCGCACTGTACCATACCGGCTGTGCGATGGTTACGACGACCGGCTATCCGTATTCGGCGCATAAATCGACCTTCATCCACAACCTGTTCCAGAACGGGGCAGCAACGCTCTCCGGCGTGGTTGAGATGTTCTGGGAACGCAAACGCCGCGGCGAGCTTGACGGACTGGGCCTGAAGGAGGATTTCACCTTCGTAATGGTCACCGGCGACGGCGGGATGGACATCGGCATGGGGCCGGCCATCGGCGCGGCGCTGCGCGGCCATAAGATGATTATCGTGGAATACGATAATGAAGGTTATATGAATACCGGTGCGCAGCAGTCCTATTCGACGCCGCTGGGACACCGGACTTCCACATCAAGCATCGGTAAAGCCCAGCAGGGTAAAGTGACCCAGCATAAGGACACCGCGCAGATCATGGCTGCGGCCAATGTTCCTTATGTCTTCACAGGCTGCGAAGCGTATCCGCAGGACCTGCTGAAGAAGGCCGCCAAGGCGCAGTGGTACGCCCAGAACGAGGGTCTGGTCTACGGCAAGATTCTGATCGCCTGCCCGCTGAACTGGATGACCGAGGACAAGGACGGCACTGAGCTGGTATCGAAGGCGGTTGAGTCCTGCTTCTTCCCGCTGTATGAAGTGGAACAGGGGATTACGACCATCACCTATGATCCGGAAGCTAAGGACAAGCGCATCGACGCTTCTGAATGGCTGAAGGGCATGGGCAAGACCCGCCACCTGCTGAAGCCGGAGAACGAAGAAGCCCTGACCAATTTCAAGAATGAGGTACAGCGCCGCTGGACCCGTCTGAAGGCCAAGCACGAGCATCCCGATTTGTAAGCATACGGCATTTATCATATGTGTTAATGCTGACCCGGCAGAATTTCTGCCGGGTTATTTGACGTACCCGGGCGGTATTCTATTAGCGGGGGAGGAGAACTGAAAATGCAGGGGGAAGGGAATAAAAAACATTTAATAAAACACTTTAATAAAGTATTATGGAATAGAGGTGAGCACAGTGGAGAATATCGGCGGCAATGCCCTGGTGATCCGGGAGGTGAATACGAATCTGGTCCGGCAGTGTCTGAAAGAGCAGGGACAGGCGACCAAACGGCAGATTGCCGAGCGCACAGGTCTCAGTATCGTTACAGTCGGCACAGTGCTGCAGCAGCTGGTTCAGGAGCATGAGGTGCTGGAGGCGGGCCAGGTATCGTCTATGGGCGGCAGACCGGCGCAGCAGTATGCTTACAATGATGTCTACAAGCTTGTGCTTGTGCTGTTTCCGCTGGAGAAAGCGGGAAAGCGCATTATACACAGCAATCTCGTTTCACTTACCGGCCGCAGCCTGAAGAAAGCCGATACGGTAGTGGATGAGATCCATTTAGCCGTGTTTGAAGAGATCATTGACGAATGGATTGCGGAATATCCTGCCGTCTCCGCGCTGGGCATTGGTCTGCCCGGTACCGAAAGTGACGGGAAGATGGCGGTCTCCGACTACGAGTACCTCCGGGGAGTGGCGGTCGCAGAGCATTTCCGCAAGCGGTACCGGCTGCCCGTCGTCATCGAGAATGATGTGAATGCCGCGGTAACCGGCTATTGCCGCGTAATGAAGAAGCCGGCGGACACAACGGTCGTCTATCTGTATTTCCCGGACCGCTTCCCCCCGGGGGCGGGGATTTATCTGGACGGCAGACTGTATCGTGGCCCGCGCGGCTTCGCCGGCGAGATTGCAGGCATTCCGCTGGATGCCGTCTGGGGCCCGGAGCTTTATGCTTCACCTTCCGCGCTTACGGGCGCAGTCGCGAAGCTGGTACTTGCGCTCGGAGGCATTCTGAATCCGGATGAAGTGGTGCTGAACGGCAGCTTTCTGACTTCCGGACATCTGCAGGCGGTACAGGAGCGTTGTGAGGCTGTGCTGCCGCCGGAAATGGTGCCCCGTCTGCTGCTGACGCAGGATTTCGCAGCGGACTATGTCCAGGGGATGATAGAGCAGACTCTGCTCACGCTTGCACCGAATGTGCAACTAACTAAATCTAAAGCTTAGGTGGGTTTCAAGTGGCAACTTTTTTTCTAATTATCATTTATTTGGCTTTCATCAGTCTTGGCTTGCCCGATTCGATGCTGGGTTCAGCCTGGCCGGTTATGCGCCTCGATTTCGGGGCTCCGGTCGACCGGGCCGGTGCACTTTCGATCATTGTTGTCAGCGGTACAATCATTTCCAGCTTGCTGGGCGACAAAGTCCTGAAACGGTTCGGCACCGGCCCGGTTACCTTTGTTAGCGTGGCTGTAACAGCTTTGGCGCTGCTTGGATATACGTACGCTCCATCGATCTTGTGGCTGGCCGTACTGGCTCTGCCTCTGGGTCTAGGCGCCGGTGCCATCGATGTCGGGCTGAACAATTATGTCTCGACCCATTACAAAGCCCATCATATGAGCTGGCTGCATTGCTTCTGGGGCGTAGGAGCCATGCTCGGGCCAGTCATTATGTCGGGATACATCTCGGCTGGCGAATCGTGGCGGAGCGCCTTCCTGACGGTCAGTCTGATCCAATTCGGCCTGGTGGCCCTGTTGTTCTGTACGCTGCCGCTGTGGAAACGGACTGAGGCAGGTGCTGCTGCGGCGTCAGCAAGCGAGGAGTCTACCGGTCCGGAAGGCGCGCCAGCCAAGTCTCAAGGCGTGCTGCGGATCAAGGGTGTCAAGCTGGCGATGGTGACTTTCCTGTTCTACAGCGGTGTAGAGGCCACGTTAGGTCTTTGGGGCAGCAGCTTTCTGGTCAATGTGAAGGAGCTGTCTGCCGCGACAGCCGCCGGCTGGGTATCATTATATTACGGAGGCATAACAGCAGGCCGGTTCATTGCCGGATTCATTACGTTTAAATTGTCTAACCGGACTTTGATCCGCATCGGGCTGCTGATTACACTCATTGGTGCAGTAACCCTGGCCTTGCCGCTGCCGGCAGTATTCTCTCTGATCGGATTTATTCTGATCGGGCTTGGCTGCGCGCCGATCTTTCCAAGCTTGCTGCATGAGACTCCGGCCCGGTTCGGCAAAGAGAACTCCCAGAAGATTATCGGGTACCAGATGGCGTTTGCCTACACCGGCGGGGCCATATTGCCTCCGCTGCTCGGATGGATAGCCGGACGTACCACATTCATGATTCTGCCGCTGGCCATGCTTGGATTTACGGTGATCATGCTGCTCAGCTCGGAGCGGATCAATCAGCTGATGGATAAACGAAATCACAAGGAGGCGGTGTAAATGAAGACGATTGAATGGAGCAGCGGGCGCTGGACCCACGAACCCGTGTCAACCCGGACGGTGCCGGGAGGATTTATGGTAGAAGCAGTGAAAGGCAGCGACTACTGGCAAAAGACACTGTACGGCTTCCAGCATGACGACGGCCATGCACTGCTTGCACCGTGGGAAGAAGACCGGGCCATGGAGGTCAGCTTCTCCACCCAGGGGTTCAGCGGCCTGTATGATCAGGCCGGAATTATGCTGTGGCATGGCCCGGAACGCTGGATAAAAGCCGGAATTGAGTTCAATGACGGTCTGCCGCATGTGGGCGCGGTGGTGACAGACGGTTATTCCGACTGGTCGCTTTCTCCCGTTCCGGAATGGGCGGGGAAGGAAATTACCCTCCGGGCATCGCGGATGAAGGATGCGGTTATTATCCGGGCGAGAGCTGAGGGGGAAGGCTGGCGGACGATCCGGGTTGCCCGCTTGGAGCCGGGGTCCGCCTGGCAGGCCGGGCCGATGGTCTGTGCGCCGACGCGGCCGGGGCTGCAGGTTGCTTTTACACGCTGGGTCCTTACTGCATCAGACAAGGATCTGCATGAAGATCCGCCTGTACCTTCCGGAGCGGAATAATCACACAATATACACAAATCAGGGGATTGATCTTTGCGGATTTGTTGGGTATAGTGAATCCATAGTAAGTCTATTGGTATTTACTAATTTTAGCTGAGCGGTTAACCGCAGGCCGGTGATGTTATCCGAGAAGGATGATGTGCCGGCCTTTTATTTTTGGCGCATATTGTGAAATACTTCACAGATTGTCCGGTGCCGATCAGCAGAAAGAACAGCCAGAAGCAGTATTCAGACACGAAGATTGGGCCGACTGGACCACAATCCGGAGGTCAGACCAGGCACCCTGGAGGTGAGCGGTTTGGCCTCTTTGTGTGCATTTAGCCCAGAACAGGAGGGGGAAGATGACTTGGAGGGTTGCTGTCGGCAGTACGGATGGGCTATGGATTAACGGACATTTTGCCCGGTGCGGCACGTTCTGGATTCATGACATTGAAGACAACGGCTCTTATAGACTGCTGGAGCAGCGCTGCTGCGAAGGCGGCTCCGCCGGGCGTAACGGGCATTCGGAGCAGGTGCTCCAGCTTACGGCAGATGCGCTGGCAGACTGCAATATTGTGCTGGTCAGCCGGATCGGTCCCGGTGCAAAGGCGATGCTGCAGGCACGGGGAATTGCCGCAATGGCGGTTGAGGCTCCCGTTGAACAGGCCATGCGCAGGCTGATCCGCTTTTTACAGTCAGGCAAGGAATCGCTGCTCTACGAATCTCACACACAGTAAAGGAGTGTCATTCATGGCAAAGAAGCTGAAGCAAATCGCCATTTACGGAAAAGGGGGCATCGGCAAGTCGACGACCACCTCGAACATTAGTGCCGCGTTATCGGTCGCCGGGTATAAGGTCATGCAGTTCGGCTGCGATCCGAAGAGCGATTCTACCAATACGCTCCGCGGGGGGGAGTATATTCCCACCGTTCTTGATACTTTGCGGGACAATCAAATTGTCAAGGCCCAGGATGTAATCTACGAAGGGTTCAACGGCATTTATTGCGTGGAGGCCGGGGGTCCGGCGCCGGGTGTCGGCTGTGCGGGAAGAGGGATCATCACTTCGGTCTCCCTGCTTAAGCAGCAGCGGATCTTCGAGGAGCTGGATCTCGATTTCGTAATCTACGACGTGCTTGGAGATGTGGTCTGCGGCGGCTTCGCTGTTCCGGTGCGTGAAGGCATTGCCGAGCATGTCTACACCGTTACCTCGGCGGATTTCATGGCGATCTATGCCGCGAACAATCTGTTCAAAGGCATCCACAAATATTCGCGGGAAGGCGGCGCGCTGCTGGGCGGTGTCATTGCCAATTCCATCAATGCGCCGTACGCCAAAGAAATCGTCGATGATTTCGTCCGGCGGACGGATACCAAGGTTGTCGAATATGTGCCGCGGTCGGTTACGGTCACGCAAAGCGAGCTGCAGGGCAAAACGACGATCGAAGCCGCACCGGATTCGGAGCAGGCCAAGGTCTACCGCAGCCTCGCGCAAAAAATCGCCGACCACACCGAATCCAAGGTTCCCGCACCGCTGGATACGAACGAATTGCGGCAATGGGCGTCGGATTGGGGCAAGCAATTGGTTGCACTTGAATCCGGCTTGATGGCTCCGGCCGCCGCCGGTAATTTATAGCTGCCCGCCGCCCGGAGAGAAGCTGGAGCGCAACCCCGGGGATAAATTACAGAAAGAAGGATGAAAGATGGCTGATAAAACATTGGCATTTGATACCCTGAAAGTACGGGCAGGATACGATTCCGCAGAGCATAATCATGCGGTGGCCGTGCCGATTTACCAGACGGCCTCCTATGACCTGGGCAGCGTGGAGCGGGGCGAGAAGCTGTTCGGGATGACCGAGCCGGGCTTCCTGTACACCCGGATCGGCAATCCGACCGTAGCCGTACTGGAACAGCGGCTCGCAGCGCTGGATAAGGCAAGCGGCGCTGTGGCGGTTGCCTCAGGCATGGCGGCGGTGACATACGCCCTGCTGAATCTGGCCGAAGGCGGCGGCCGGATCCTGACGACGCCGCGGCTGTACGGCGGAACCTTTGATGCGCTGAATCATCTTTATCCCAAATTCGGCGTCCATGTAGATTTTGTCGAGGACTCCGATGATCCCGAAGCGTACCGGCGGGCGATTACACCGGATACCAAGGCGATTCTGATCGAAAGCATCAGCAATCCGAATTCGACCGTGCTGGATATTGAATCCATCGCCCGGGCTGCGCATGACAACGGGATTCCGCTCGTTATCGACAATACATTCGCTACACCGTATCTGTTCGATTCGTTCGCTCACGGCGCGGATATCGTCATTTACTCGGCGACCAAGGCTATCGGCGGGCATGGGACGACCTTGGGCGGTCTGATTCTGGAGAACGGAAAATTTGACTGGGCCGGCGGAAAGTTTCCGCATTTCGAGGAACCGGCGTATCTGCTGCGTGATCAGGAGACCGGGCGCGAACGCAGCATTCTGGAGGTGTTCCCGGAATCGCCGTTCACAGCCAGAGTGCGGCTGAACTACCTGGCCTATTTCGGCGCTTCGCTCAGCCCCTTCGACGCCTTTCTGCTGATTCAGGGCATTGAGACGCTGTCGGAGCGTGTAGCCAAGCAGGTGGCGACGACCCGTACCATCGTTGACTACTTACAGAAGCATGAACGGGTCAGCTGGGTCAGCCATCCGTTCGCTGAAGGCAATGCTTACCGGGAGCTTGCCGACAAGTATTTTCCCAAAGGCGCTGGAGCGATCTTCACTTTCGGCTTCCAGGGCAGCGAGGATCAGCTGAAGGCCTTTCTGGATTCGGTCAAGCTGTTCAGCTACCACGCCAACGTGGGCGATGCCAGATCGCTTATTATTAATTCGCCCAAGACGACGCACAGCGAGCTGAATCCGCAGGAGCAGGCCTTGGCCGGCATCGCGCCGGAGACCATCCGGCTCTCCATCGGACTTGAGGACGCAGGGGACCTGATTGCCGATTTGGAGCAGGCGTTTGCGAAGGCTTTTGTGGCCAGTCTGGTATAGATCAGCGGTAGATTATAAGGGGGAAATGATGATGAAGGTTAAAACAAAGCTTCCGGCGGTGCTGCTGGCCAGCGCAGTATTGTTGTGGGCCACGGCGTGCGGCAATAATGAGAGTAACAAATCGGCATCTAACAGCGGGAAATCACAATCAGGCGCGAATGCTGCTTCTGCAAATGCGGAATCAGGTGCGAAAGCAAACACCAAGAGCAATGCCGCCGCTGGTACGGGCGCAAAGCCCGCATCGGCAAAATTCAAATACGGCAAGCTGAAAATTCAGGCGCTGAGCGGTGCCGTCTGCGGCGCGCCAAGCTACGTCGCTTATGAGAAGGGCTTCTTCGCGGAGGAAGGCCTCGATGTGGAGCTGGTCAGCGGTTCGATGGATGCGATGAAGACCGGGCTTACGACGGGGGAATTTACAGTGACCAACGGCGATTTTGTCTGGTTCACCTCCATCCAGCAGGGGCTGGATCTGAAGGTGATCGGCGGTCTGCATCACGGCTGCATCAAGCTGGTGGTTCCGCCGGGATCAAGCATCAAGACAGCTGCCGATCTGAAAGGCAAGCGGATTGGTGTCGATGAAATCGGCGGCGTTCCGATGGCCGTGTCCAGCGTGGTGCTGGCCAATGCGGGGCTTGACCCGCAGAAGGATGTGCAGTGGCTGGCCTATCCGCTGGATCAGCTGCAGGAAGGCGTCAAGAAAGGCGAGATTGATGTCTACGCAGCCTGGGACCCCTTCGGCAAACTGGCGGAAGTGAACGACGGTTATACCGTACTGTCCGATATTTCCACCGATCACAGCTTTGCCGGTAAAAGCTGCTGCTTCCTGTATGCCTCCGGCAAGCAGATCAAGGAGAATCCGGAGCGCGTTGCAGCTATCGCCCGTGCGTACCAGAAGGCGACCGCGTGGATTGCCGAGCATCCGGAAGAAACTGCGAAACTGGAGATTGAGAAGAAATATGTTGCTACCAATGATGTAGCCCTCGTCACTGATCTGATCAAGAGCTACCACTTCAATTACACCACCGACGCTGCCCAGGAGGACATCCGTTATTTCGTGGAACAGTTCAGCAAGACGGGCTTCCTGAACAAGGACACCGATCCTGAGGCATTCCTGAAGAAGGCTTATTATGATGTGTTCGGCGGTGCGCAGCAATGAGCCTGGCAGGCGGCAAGCTGAACGGGAGCAAGCTGACAACGCAGGCAGCTGCATCCAAGGCAACCCGCGGCCGATCAGTTCTTCACCAAGGTCTGCTGACAACGCTGCCGGTGCTTTCGTTCGGCCTTGCGCTGGCGTTAAGCCTTACACTTCCCGGACAGCAGGAGGTTGTCCTGCTGCCCTACCGGCTGCTGCTGCTCGCTTTGACGATTGTTTTCGCACTGCGTATCCCGGCGGCACGCTTCAGTTCAGCCCGCTGGCGCAAGGCACAGCAGGACTCACCCTTCTACATCGCCGCAGGCCTGCTGGTGGCGCTGTGGGATCTGCTGACCACCAAGCTGAATGTGCTGCCGCTTCCGTTTGTTCCCGGACCGGCACAGATCGCCGGTGTAATGGTGGAGGATGCGGAGACGCTGCTGCTCAGTACCCTGTATTCGCTGCGGCTGCTCGTTATCGGCTTTCTGATCGGAAGCTTCTGCGGCATTGTACTTGGCGTGCTGATCGGCTGGTACCGCAAGTGGCGGTATTGGCTGTTCCCGTTCATTAAATTTATGGGCGTAGTCCCGGCGACAGCACTGATTCCAATCGCCATGATCCTGGTTCCGTCCAGCTTCTATGCGGGGGTATTGCTGATTGTGATCGCAGTGTGTTTTCCGGTGGCGTTTATGACCAGCAACGGGATCGAAGGGGTGCAGAACACGTATTTCGAAGCGGCCCGGACCCTCGGTGCGGATGAGCGGTATCTGATCTTCAAGGTGGCAATTCCCGGGGCGATGCCGGCGATATTCAGCGGTATATATACGGCCACAGGAATCTCGTTCGCGACGCTTGTGGTCTCCGAGATGATCGGCGCCCGGGCCGGTCTTGGCTGGTATATCAACTGGGCCAAGGGCTGGTCCAATTATGCCAAGGTGTATGCCTCCATTATCATCATGGCGATCACCTTTTCGATCGTGATGGCGGTTATTTTCCGGATCAGGGACAGAGTATTGAAATGGCAGAAGGGACTGGTCAAATGATGGGCAACCCGGTGGAAAAGATAACAGGCGCGGTAAGTATCCGCGGAGTCGGAAGAGTCTATGCGGATTCTGCAGGCAATCCAATGGAGGCGCTTAGGGATGTACATCTGGACATTGCTCCGGGCAGCTTCGTCTCCTTCATCGGCCCGAGCGGCTGCGGCAAAACAACGCTGATGCGGCTGATCGCCGGCCTTGATGAGACCGCGAGCGGTGAGATTACACTTGACGGCAAGGTTATCGACGGTACGCATTATGAACGCGGATATGTGTTCCAGCAGGCGAACTTGTTTCCCTGGATGTCGATCCGCCAGAATATCGCCGCCGGCCTGAAGGCGCGTAAGGTCTACCGCGATTGCCGCGACAAGCCGGATGAATATCTCCGCATGGTCGGGCTGGAGGATTTCGGCAGGATGTATCCACACCAGGTGTCCGGCGGGATGGCGCAGCGCGCCTCGCTGGCGCGGGCGCTGATCAATGAGCCGAAGGTGCTGATGCTGGATGAGCCGCTGGGGGCGCTGGACGCTTTTACCCGGATGAACCTGCAGGATGAGCTGCTGCGGCTATGGCAGCTTCGCGGCACAACGATGATCCTCGTCACCCATGATGTGGATGAGGCGATCTATCTCAGTGACCGGATCATCGTAATGTCGGCCCGGCCGGGGAGCATTAAGGAAATTGTGGATATCGACATGGAGCACCCGCGCGACCGCTCTGCACCCGAATTCATCCGTTTGCGGTCGAGAATCCTGGAGATGCTGCATTTTGCCGGTACGTCCCGGAGTCTGGAATATTATTTGTAGGCCGTGTGGCCGTGAAGGGAGATAAGAATGGGCAAAGTGAATATCAACAGCGCCGAAGTGACGGTTCGCGAGCTGCGTCTCGGGTCAATTACCGGGTTCGCCGGCACCGCCGCCGAACTGGTCGGCTGCTCCAATAGCGGAGGCCTTAAGGACAGCTCCCGCTCTTTCAGCCAATGCATGGGCTGCAGCTCTGGCAACGCCTTCTGCCAATTGTCGATGATTCAGGATGCGGCCATGGTTAACCATGCGCCTGTAGGCTGCGCCGGAGATTTCTTCGGCTATAATTTCGTGTACCGTGTGGGACAGATGGAGCGCGAGCTGCCGCCGGTGATCGGCCGGTATTTCAATACCAATCTGGATGAAATGGATACAGTATTCGGCGGCTCGCGGAAGCTGGAAGCGACGATCAAGCTGGCCTATGAACGGGTGAAGCCGGCTGCCATCTTCGTCACGACTTCCTGCGCCTCCGGCATTATCGGCGATGATGTGGAGGCGGTGACGAACAAATTGACGGCAGAGCTGGGGATTCCGGTCGTCTCGTGCTTCTGTGAAGGGTTTAAGTCCAAAATCTGGACCTCCGGCTTTGATTCGGCCTATCACTCCATTGTGCGCAAAATTGTCAAGCCGCCGGAGCAGAAGAGCAACCGGGTAAACATTATCAATTTTTGGGGCAGCGATGTCTTCTCCAGATTGCTGAACCGCCTTGGATATGAGGCCGATTATATTGTACCGTTCTCGACGGTGGCTCAGCTGGAGCGGATATCAGAGGCCGCTGCGACGATACAGATCTGCCCGACGCTGGGCACTTATCTCGGCGCTGCGCTGGAACAGGTGTATGGCGTGCCGGAGATCAAGGCGCCGGTCGCTTACGGCCTGGCCGGGACCGATGCCTGGATGCGCGAGCTCGGAAGGGTATTAGGGCGGGAGCAGGAGATTGAAGAGATTATCGCCGAGGAGAAAGCGGCAGTGCTGCCCAAGCTGGCGGAGTATAAGGCGAAGCTGGCCGGCGTGACCTGCTATCTTACGGCCGGCTCCGCCCACGGTCATGCACTGATTGCGCTGCTGCGGGAATTGGGGATCGAAGTGCAGGGCGCGGCTATTTTTCACCATGACCCGGTGTACGACAACGGCGATCCCGCCTCGGATATGCTGGAGCATACCGTGAAGACCTACGGGGATGTGCCGAATTATAATGTCTGCAACAAGCAGGCTTATGAGCTGGCGAATATCCTGAACCGGGTCCAGCCCGATCTGATGATCGCCCGGCATGGGGGGATGACCCATTGGGGTGCCAAGCTGGGGATTCCGACGCTCCTGATTGGCGATGAGCATTTCAGCTGGGGGTATCAGGGCCTGCTGAATTATGCCGAACGGATTCTGGAGACGCTGGACAACCGCGAATTTGTAACCAATCTGGCCAAACACAGCATCATTCCCTACACCAAGTGGTGGATGGAGCAGGACCCTTATACTTTCCTGGGAGGCCATGTGCATGTCCAAACTTATTGAGCAGCCGCGCTATTCCTGCGCCCTGGGGGTACAGCAGTCCGTCATCGCCATACCGCGCACCGTTCCCGTTGTGCACGCAGGCCCGGGCTGCAGCACGAAAATCCATGGGTTCCTTGGACAGGGAGAAGGTTATGCCGGGGGCAGCACGATTCCGTGCACCAATGCCAGCGAGGCCGAAATCGTCTTCGGTGGGGAAGGGAAGCTGCGCAGCGTTATCGACGGCGCCTTTAAGGTCATTGATGCCGACCTGTATGTGGTGTTAACCGGATGCACCTCCGATATCGTCGGCGATGATGTGGGCCAGGTGACCCGGGATTACCAGGACCTTGGCAAACCGCTTGTCTATGTGGAGACCGGGGGCTTCAAGAGCAATAACTATGTCAGTCATGACCACGTCATTAAAGCGATAGTGGAACAATATGTTGACAAGTTCGCAGAAGGGCGCGGCGTTATTCCCGGACTGGTTAATCTCCTGGCCACAGTGCCTTATCAGGACCCCTACTGGATTGGCAACCTGCAGGAGCTGAAACGCCTGCTTACCGGCATCGGACTGCAGGTGAATGTGCTGTTCGGTCCGGAATCGGAAGGAATCAGCGAATGGCTCAGCATTCCGCAGGCCCAGTTCAATATTGTCGTCTCGGCTTGGCCGGGCCTGAGGAGCGCGGAGCTGCTGGAACGCAAATATGGCACACCGTATTACCACTTTCCGTATCTTCCGGTCGGGGGAATCGAAACGGGCCGTTTCCTGCGTGAAGTAACCGGGTTCGGCGCTCTGGACCAGGACAGTGCGGAGGCGTTCATCCGCTCCGAGGAACGGAAATTTTATGCGCATATTGAGCGGACGGCGGATTTCATGCTGGAGTTCCGCTACGGACTGCCGCGCGTCTTCTATACGATGCTGGATGCGACCTACGCTGTCGGCTTCGCGAAGTATCTGCTGAATGAGCTGGGCATTCTGCCGGCGGAAACGCAGTATGTGGTGGATCAGACGCCTGAGGAATACCGGGGGCGGATCGCCGACCAGTTCCGGCATATATCCGAGCGGCGTTCGGCAGCCGTGGAATTCGTAGAGGATGGCGGAGCGATTCAGGAAGCCATCCGGGCGAACAAGCCGAAACAACGTGCACTGCTCCTCGGAAGCGGCTGGGAGCGCGATCTGGCGCGTGAACTGGGTGCCGATCTGCTACCGGTCAGTGTACCGATAACCTACAGGCTGATTCTGAACTGCGGGTATGCCGGTTATCAAGGCGGCTTGCGGCTGATTGAGGATATTTATGACAGGGTACTGGATACTTACCGGTAGAGAGACTGGCGGAATGTGGCCGCACCAGTCTGCTGGAATGCGTAGAGAATGGACCCCCTAATCTGAGCCAAAAGAAAAACAAGCGGATGGATAGCCGGTGCCACTGCCGGCACTACATTCTTCCGCTTGTTTTTGTCGTTAGGGAATAAGGCCATTCCGGCGGCCGTGAAGCCGCTAACGCCTATTCCCGTTTGTAAATCTCGCGCATGACATGACGCAGCTCGGGAACGATAAGCCGGTTCAACGCCAGCCGGATGGCGCCGGTCGAGCCCGGCATCGAGAAGACGGCTGTATTGCCGATGGTGCCCGCAATGGCCCTGCTCAGGATGGCGGCGGAGCCGATATCCTCTGTAAAGCTGAGCAGGCGGAAGATTTCGCCGAAGCCGGGCAGCACCTTATCGAGCAGCGAAGCTACCGCTTCATAAGTGGTATCCCGGGGCGATATACCGGTCCCGCCAGTCAGCAGAACAGCTTCGATACCGGGGTGAACGGAACATTTGTACACCAGCTCACGGATTTCTTCATAATCGTCCTTGACGATGGTGCGGCCTTGCACGACATAGCCGGCTTCTTCGAGCAAGCTTTGCAGCAGAGCACCGCCGGTATCGGTCTCCATGGTCCGGGTATCCGATACGGTAATGATGTGGCAGCTTACTGTCTGCGGCGCTTCGCGCCGGTGTTCTTCAGTGGAAGACATACGGACCAGCTCCTTGGGATGTAGTGGATCGATTATAAATCAGGGTGACCCATAATTCTTCTCTTAACCGGAAAATATGATACACAATCATTGTCCCTTACATCATAGGGGATCACGGATTCAAAGACAAGCTGGAGCCGTAAGGCCTGAACCGGCCGGGCCCGGCAGCACGATCCTTGCATGGAGTAGGGAGTTGTAGTACACTCGCTACCATACCGAACGTGCAAGAGGAGAGATGAAGATGGAACAGGCATTGCCGATTTACATATTGTCCGGCTTTCTGGGGAGCGGCAAAACGACGCTGCTGAAGCGGCTGCTGGATCATTGGCAGGACAGCGGGCTGCAGCCTGCCGTGGTGATGAATGAATTGGGAGAGGTCAATCTGGACGGGCTGATTGTGGAGCAGCCGGTGCCGATGGCCGAGCTGCTCGGCGGCTGCATCTGCTGCTCGATCCGCGGGGATCTCAGTACGGAGCTGGCCACTCTGATCAAGAAGGAATCGCCCGACGTCGTCGTCATTGAGGCAACCGGCGCAGCCAATCCGCTGGAAATTGTCGATGCGGTCACGGAAATTTCGCTGTACCAGCGGGTAGAGCTGAAAGGGCTGATTACGGTTGTCGATGCCGCACATTTACTGGATCTGTACCGCGCGCAACAGGGCGCCACATACCGGCTGATGCAGGAGCAGATCCGCTGCGCTTCCGTGCTGATTCTGAACAAGACCGACCGGGTAACCGCTGAGGAAGCGGAGGAGGTCACGGGAATTGTGCGGAAATGGAACGCTTTTGCCGAGATTTTGCCGGCTGTACGTTGTGATCTGCCACCGGATGAGCTGCTGGCCAAGGTGGGCGGAGCGCACAGTGAATATTCGGCAGTGCTGCACGCTGAAGCTGCTGAAGATTCAGCAGACGCTGAGGCTGGAGCGCAGATCCATCAATCCCATGATCATGTAATGGCCTACACCCATTATTTCCGGCAGCCGGTCAACAGCGAGGCGTTCGAACAGTTCGTCAAGGCGTTGCCGCGCGATGTCTACCGGGCCAAGGGCATCGTGACTTTTAATGACACATCGAGCCGGTTTCTGTTCCAGTATGCCTACCGGGAGGCAGATTTTATGAAAATCACTCCGCAGGGCGATGTTCCGGATGTAGCCGTATTTATCGGTGAGCATTTCTCTTCAGGTGAGTTGCGCCGCGGTCTGCTTGAACTCGAAGGGCGCCTGCCCGGACGCCCGGCGCGCATTAAGCGCAGCCTCTAATGACTCCCGCAGCGGCGGGGTCAATGGTTCGTTTTCAGGCGGGCAGGTTAATACATAGGCATAACCTATCATAAATTGCAGGAGGAATAAGGCTTATGACCCGAATTCATTATCAGGAATGCATTGACGCTTGTATCAAATGTATGAACGCCTGTAATTACAGCTATGTCTCCAGCCTGAAAGAATATGACCTGGCCGCGCTGCGCGAGAGTATCCGGCTGGACCGCGAATGTGCAGATATCTGTTCTTTTGCCGTCCAGGCAATGACTCGGCAAAGTCCGTTTGTAGCCGAGATCCTGCGGCTGTGCGCCGAAATCTGCGAACGCTGCGCCGACGAGAGCTCCCGGCATGAACTTACGCACTGCCATGAATGCATTGAAGCCTGCCGCAGCGCCGCCATGGCGTGCCGTCTGATTAGTGATGCGGTTGAGGTCTACGCTTAAGCGATTCATTGGCGGACAGCTCCGCTGCAATGATAAATAACCAGAGCCATGCAGCCACGTAACTGCTGGGTTCTGGTTTTTTTATGTGTCATGGAAGAGGATATAACCGGGCATTCGGCGAAAAGTATAAGGAGAAGAACTCAACATACATAGTGCAGCCGCCACTCGGGACGGAGCGGGAGAAGGCACCTGTTACGGGGCCTGCATCACTGAAAGAAGCTTAGGGTAAATAAATACCCGGGGGAAGGAAGCGGAAGCACAGAGGGGGAGAAAGGATGAAGGATACACAAATTCCGGAGAGTGAGCAATCCAAAGAGCTGTTTGCCTATTTCGGACTTGCGGTCTATTACTGTCAGGCCTTGGAGCAGCAACTGACCAATCTGCTGCTGCTTACCAAGCTGTCGCAGGGCCAGACCCTGACCGAAGCGGATCTGGCGGAGCTGTATCAACGCAAGCTCAGTAACTCACTCGGCCAGCTCATCAAAGAAATCCAGCATCATTTTCCATTCTCGGAGGAAGATACGCGTCAGCTGCAGGCCGTCTGGAAGCAGCGTAACCATATTGTCCATGATTATTTCAAAGAGCGGATTCAGCAGACCTTTACACCGGCGGGCAGGGCGCAGATGATCCGCGAGCTCAAACGCTTCAAGAATAAAGCGAGAAGGCTTGAAGTCAAACTGCAGAGCTATTGTACAGAGATGTACACCAAGCTGGGGAATGAGGAAGAATCGATGACCACTTAGCCTGCTTCCGGCAGATATTAACCACAGAGAGTATGTCAAAGAACGCTCGCAGGCAATTCTGCTGCAAGCGTTCTTTGGTTTAGCTGCGTGGCTTAGCCGCGGAGGCCTTGAGGGCTTTCTCCAGCTTGCCCAGCTTCTGGGATTTGACAAGACCGGTAGCAAATTCAATCCGGGCTGCCCGGGTGCAGCGGGCCAAAGCGTGCAGGGCTGCGCTGAGCAGCGGAACATTATGGTCATCCAGCGCTTCTTCGGGCTCCCACCACCAGCCTGCGATGGTCAATACGCCGGTTTTCTTGTTCATGACCGGCTCAAGCCGGGCCACAAACCGGTCGCCGCAGAGCAGCGGCAGCACATAATAGCCGAACTTACGCTCGGCGGCTGGCTTGTAGACCTCCCAGCGGTAGGTGAAGCCGAAGAGCTGGGCGACCAGCTCCCGCTCCCAGAGCAGGTTATCGAGCGGAGCCAGCACAGCCGCACAAGCAGGCTTCTCCGCCGTATCCGCCTGCGCCGCAATGACTGCTTCCAGCACGGGGGCGTCTTGCGTGCGGATATACAGCGGGTGCTTGAGACCGTCTACGCGCACCTCGCGGAGCAAATCACGCTGCAGCAGCCGCAGGATGGCGGCCGTGCGCTCCTTGCTCTTCATATCGGCGATTCCCAGCCAGCCGTCGCCGGATTTGTTCCACAGGAGTCCGATGCTGCCGATCCGCCGCAGCACATACCAATCATGGTACTCCTCATCCGTTGAAAGCGGGTCTGGTGTCTGCAGTACGCGTTCCGGCAGGAGCTTGGACGTGAAATCATAATACCGGCGCGTGTTCACCCGGTGATGCACAGTCAGCTCGCCCCAGAAGTACATACTCTCCATAGCTGCGCGTGATACCCTTGCCGGTGCCCAGGCCCAGTCCATCTTCTCCTTGCCGTCCAGATCGAGCGAGGAGAGCGGACCGCGCAGCATCAGCTCCTGGCGAACCTGCTCCGCCGTCGTCATCAATACCTCATTGTCCCGGAATCGAAGGTACGCTCTGTCCCTGTACCTCCGGAAGTAAGGCCAATCCTCGGTGGAGTAGATCGACATGTTCTTATCCCAGCCGTCGATCAACAGCCGGTCCTGGTACAGCAGCTCGTAGGCCATCTCCGGGCGGAAACCAGGAATCCGCGCCTGCAGCACCAGCTCGTGATTATGTCCGGCTATATTCAGCGGATCATATTGTATGCAGCCGGCTTGGCGGATATATTGCATAATGCCTTCCTTGCCTGCCGGCAGCGTGCCAGGCCGCAGACCCTGATGCTGCAGCAGAAATTGTCTGGCCTGCCGCTTGTCGATCATATAGCTGAACAATACAACCACTCCGTTCGTATGTATGATTATTCCATTATAACGAACGAATGTTCTGTAATCAACTGTGTATGAAATCAAAGTTCAGAGCAAATTGACCCCGGCTGCGGATTTACAAGGATAACGCACCTGACCGCTATATTTCCTATGCGGACATCCCTCGGCTCACTGCAATATGAAAGACCACCTCATCGGCGGCAGTGTAACGATTCTCACACCGGTGCTCTCAACCGTATTTGTCACATTAAATTCCTCCATTGTCGTCAAAATCCGAGCTAATTCAGCCAAGTTACTTGATTCATGCTGCATCAGGTATAGTAGCATCCGTTCAAGCTCCTGCTGTGTACGCGCGCTTTCTATCTGCTGAAGGCTCAGCTTATGGATATGACGGGATATCGCTGTCCTTACATGCGCCAGCGATTTGCCCGCAAGAACAGCGTGGATTTCCTTGATTGGAATATCCAGTGCCCGCAGTAACGCAATAATGCTGATGCATGCAACCGCTTCCTCATCATATACTCTCCATCCGGAGGAGCGATCTCTTTCACTCTGGATTAAGCCTTCCGCTTCCCAGTGGCGCAAGGTGCGACTCGTCAGTCCCATTTGCTCCGACAGCTTGTGTATCGTAATCCGTCTGTTCATGGTGAATCTCCTTCCGAGCTCTGATTTGATCGTATCAATTGACGCAGCGGTAATTTCAAGTGTTTGATTGAACAAAAGAACAACTCTTATAGGTGGGAGTGCAGAAAGGAGGATTAGAACTGTAAGAGCAGCAAAGTCCGCCTGATAACATTCTACTTGGAAAGCTGGAATCGGAAGCTCTCTGTTTCGCCGGTTCCAGCCGCTAAAAGCGGTGGAATTCAGAAATCCTAGGGCAAGCAGCCGGGAGCTTAACATAACATTCTCCATAGTCACGGCCAATCCTTATCAAACTCTTGTCACTCATGCATATAGTTCGATTTTCGCACACTAATTTTGCTTTTTTTACAGATTTCAGCCATCTAATTCGATAATCCTCACTTAAATGGAACGATATTAGTGTAATTATTGATTTTCACTCATTTTAAGTGGCGATTATCCAACTATTCATGCGGTCATCCTCCATACCGGTGAAATTAAGTGGCGATTTTCCAATTATTTAAATTGAACAAAGAACAGCAGAGTGCAGAGGGGGGGAGGATTGGAGGCTACAGCGTCTGCCTGAATGCTTCGCAGGAATGCTGCTGGTTAAGCATACGCCATCACCTGTATCCAGCGGTTCATACAATTTAGATCAAAATTTTCACGCTGGTAGGCAACAACAAAGGAGCAGTCCATGGACTGCTCCCTTGTCGTTGATGATTCTATGTGGTCAGACTCTTCAGCTTATAAAAGCGCCCGTCTGAGCTCTTCCCCCGATTTAGGCGACAGATAGCTGAACGGAACATCGAATACGGTCTTCGCGCCGCTCTGGCCTTCACGGTTCAGGCGGACCGCCGCCCGGGCATAGGCTACCAGCACACTGGCTGTAAATTCGGGATTACTGTCCAGCTTCAGGCCGAATTCAATAATTTGCTTCTTGCCTTGCCCGGTCACTCCGCTGCGGATGACGAAGCCGCCATGCGGCATTTCCCCATGCTCTTCCCGCAATTGCTCCTCGGTAATGAACGTAACGGTCGTATCATAGTCGGCAAAATAATTCGGCATCGAGACGATTGCCCGGCGAATTTCTTCCTGGTCGGCGTGTTCCTCGGCTACGACATAGCATTCACGCAAATGCTTCTCCCGCGTCGTCAGCTCGGGAGTCTCACCCGCACGAATCTGTTCAATGACGTCTTGCACCGGGACCGTATATTGCACGCCGCCCTTGACGCCGGGAACGCGGCGGATGGCGTCGGAATGGCCCTGGCTCACGCCCTTGCCCCAGAACGTATAATCGGTACCGACAGGCAGAATCGCTTCGGCAAGCAGCCGGTTCATGGAAAAGAGGCCCGGGTCCCAGCCGGTGGAGATGACGCTGAGCTTGCCGCTTTCTTTGGCAACGGCATTGACTGTATCATAAAATTCCGGAATTTTGGCATGGGTATCGAAGCTGTCGACGGTGTTGAACAACCGGGCAATCAGCGGAGTCTGCTCCGGCAGATCGGTGGCGGAGCCGCCGCACATGATCATGACATCAATCCGGCCGACGTAGCTCTCGGCCGCGGAAATATGCTCGAATTTGACTCCGGCTTGCGGAGAATGCATTTGTTCGGGCTGTCTGCGCGTGAATACAGCTACCAGCTCAATATCGTCATTTTGGGCGATGGCCTGCAAAACGCCTTTTCCAAGATTACCGTAACCGACAATACCTGCTTTGATGGTCATTGTGAAATTCATTCTCCTTATCTGTAGCGAATAGTATGTAGCTTACATAAGTATAACGTAGAATGGAAGCTGGTTCTACCCGCATTGCAAAACGTTTATTTCTCCCATCCCCATAAGCTCCAGACCCAGAACTGGCTGGCGGAATATCCGTTCTGTATCGCTTTCGAGGTACAATCGTCGATCCACTTGTGCCAGTCGGGATGCTTCCATGCCCCTAGCCGCTGCGCCCAGAGTAATTCTTCTCCGAGATTGGCGCTGTACAAATCCACCCCGGGCAGCAATTGGTTCAGAGAAATGAAATTTATTAAGGAATTCATCAGCGCCTCCAATACTGTAACCTTCTGCTTCCAGTCCTGGGCTGACACCAGCTCATCCAACCCGGAGACGAAAACGGCGGCCTCTACAGGCAATCCTGACATGGCCCAGCGCAGGTGCGTACGCCAAGGATAGTATTGGTGAAACGCGGCAAATACAAGCCGGAACATTCCTTCCACCACCCGGCCAAAAGAAATATGGGCTTCAGCCTGCCGCTCCCGCAGCACACTGGACCGGAGTTCGGGTAAATCCTCGGCAATCAGCTGATGCAGTGTCCCCAGAAGAGCCTTCTTCCAGAGAGGCTCCGGATAACGGGAAGGTGCGGCCGCCTCCCGGAGGGAGCGCAGGAGCCCTTGCGGATCATGAAAGATTAAATTGTAGCGGAGGGTGAACAAAGACTCAAAGGACACTTGTTCCCAGGGCAACTCGCCTGAAGGTTCAAGAAAAGCCGTTGATTGACCATCCAGCAGCCAGGAAACTGGGAGGACAGACAGGACGGAGCCTTCTTGTCTCCAGGGGTTGGTGTCGGCGAGGCAACGGTTAACCGACAGCTGCAGTTGACCGCCGTAAGCGTGCCAAGCGTGATCATTCAGATAGATGGCGGCTTCCAGATCGGAGAATACATCATCAATGCCCAGCCCTACAGAACCCAGAATCAGGATGCTCATCTCCTGGACGGCTTCCGGGTAAAGGCTGCGAATCATCGGCATGACGGCATTCTCGAAATAGCGGACAACAGCGGTGGGCATTGTCTTCGGTCACTCCTCATTCACATTATTCCGTGGCAGTCTGATAAATAAACGAACGGTTCGATGCAGGTATCATAACTGGGTGCTGACACCCCGTCCAGAGAATCCTTCATTATAATTAATCTCTACTTAATTTCCTTACCTAACAAAAAAAGAGACAGACTCCATCAAGGAGCTGTCTCTTGCCCGTTGCAAGCCGGGAAAGCGTTACGCCTGGCTTTCTTTATACAAAGGCTGCAGCCGGGTGCCGTTCTGCGCCCGCGGCGCGGCTTCCGGCTTCTCGGCGCCAGCGCCGAGCTGCAGCTGATACATGCGGAAGTACCTGCCGCCGAGCGCCATCAGCTCATCGTGGCTGCCGCGTTCGACGATCTCTCCGCGGTGCAGGACGAGAATCTGGTCGGCGCTGCGGATGGTCGAGAGGCGGTGGGCGATGATAAACGTGGTGCGCCCTTGCTTCAGCACCTCCAGCGCCTGCTGGATCAGGCTCTCTGTTTCCGTGTCGATGTTCGAGGTCGCTTCGTCCAGGATCAGGATCGCCGGATCGAAGGCGAGCGCGCGGGCGAAGGAGATCAGCTGGCGCTGTCCAGCGGACAGGGTGCTGCCTTTCTCCACGACCGGCTCGTCGAAGCCCTGCGGCAGATGGGCCAGCAGCTTGTCGGCACCGACCTCGCGCAGCGCCCGCTCTACCCGTTCCCGGGAGATGTGTTCATCGCCGAGGCTGACATTGCTGGCAATCGTGCCGGTGAACAGGTAAGGGTCCTGGAGCACGATGCCCATATGGCTGCGCAGCCATTGCTTCGGAATGTCCTTGACCTCTTGCCCGTCAATCGTGATGCTGCCGCGCTGCGGATCATAGAAGCGGAACAGCAGGTTGATGATCGAGCTTTTGCCGGAGCCGGTATGACCGACCAGCGCCACTGTCTCGCCCGAGCGGGCTTCGAAGGAAATATCGCGCAGCACATAGTCCTGCTTGTAAGCAAACGAGACATCCTTGAAGACCACATTTCCTTTGTAGCGCGGCATGGAACCGTCAGTTACCGGTTCACCCGGTTCATCCATCAGCTTGAACACGCGTCCGGCGGAGACCATAGAGGTATCCAGGTTCGCGAGCTGGTTCACCATCCCGGTAATCGGCTGGAACAGCCGGCCGAGCACATCGACGAAGGCATAAAGCACGCCCAGCGACACAAAGGTGGAGCCGCCCATGCTGCCGAAGCCGAAATAGCACAGAATGATCACGAACGCAAAGTTACGGAGCGAGCCGACGAGATTATGCGAGGTGAAGGCATTCAGATTGAGCATTTTATTCTGATAGGTCTGGTAGTCGTCGTTGAGTCGCTCGAATTCTTCGCTGCTCTGTTTCTGGCGGCGGAAGATCCGGATAATCGACATCCCCTGGATCGACTCATTGATAATGGCATTAATCTCGCTGAGTCGCGAGCGGATGATGGTGTTGTACTTGGTGGCGATTTTGCGGTACAGCACAATCCAGAGCACGATGATCGGCACAATGAACAGGCTGACGAGACCAAGCCGCCAATCCAGCAGGAAGAGAGCGATATATACGCCGGTGATATTGATGATCCCGGAGCTGAAGTTGGATAATACGGCGATGAACAGATCCTTGACCGCTTCCGTGTCATTGGTGACCCGGGAGACGACCTTGCCGGCAGGCAGGTTATCGAAGAAATACACCGGCAGGCGCTGGATATGCGCGTATACATCGGTTCTCAGCTTGCGGATGACCTGATTGGCTGAAGACTGCAGCCAGTAGGTTTTACCGAATTCGGCGAAGATCGAAATAACCAGAAACACCGCATAGAGTCCGACCAGTTCGTAGATGCCGGGCAGCTCGGGCTTGTAAAAAGCAAACAGCTCATCCGCCGACAGCTTCACGGCAGGGTAGACAGCTTCGTTGTCCCCGTTCTGGATATGGACCCTTCCGTCCTCGAAGCTCCGCTTGCCGCCGGGCTCCGCTACGGCCTCGTTAATGAAATAGAAGCTTCTGCCGATCTGCAGCAGACGCACTTCCTGTCCTTTGGCTTCCCCGTCTTCAAAGCGGTCGCCGCGTTTGTACCACTCATTGTTATATTGGGCCGCATTCTCGGCTTCGCTGGTTACGAAGTAAGGCTTCTCAATCGCCAGCATATGATTGTCGATCATGTTCTTGGCGATGAATGGGCCGGCCAGCTCGGCCGCCACCCCGATGGTAAGCAGGAGCAGGGCGGCGATAAAGGTTTTTTTGGCAGTTAAAGCGTATTGCAGCAGGCGTTTGCCTGTACTCTGTGTCACTGTGACACCTCCTAAGCTTCTGTGTGCAGGTTTATTCATTCGTTAAATTATTCTCTACCTGCTGGCGCTCGAACTGTTCACGGTACCAGCCGTTCAGAGCGAGCAGCTCCTGATGGGTGCCCCGTTCCGTAATCCGGCCACCGTCCAGCACCACAATCTGATCAGCATGCTCGATAGCCGAGAGGCGGTGGGTGGAGATCAGGGTCGTCTTGCCGGAGCGCTCCCGGCGGATATTCTCGATAATTTGCGCTTCCGTACGGGCATCGACGGCCGAGAGGGCGTCGTCGAGAATCAGTATTTCCGGATTGGCGATAAACGCCCGCGAGATTGAGACTCGCTGCTTCTGTCCGCCCGAGAGTGAGACGCCGCGTTCGCCCACAAGTGTATCCAGGCCATCCGAAAGGGTGCCGAGATCGTTCTGGAACGCGGCCGCCGTAATGGCGGTCATAATCCGCTCATCGTCGGCACCGGCATAACCGAACTGGATGTTCTCGCGTACGCTCTTGGAGAACAGGATTTGCTCCTGCGGCACATAACCCATCCAGCTATGCAGCCGATCCAGCGCAATCTGCTCGATGGGAACACCGGAAATCAGGATTTCACCTTCGCCCGTCGGATATTCATGCAGCAGCTGCTTGAGCAGTGTTGATTTGCCGCTGCCGGTCCGTCCGACTACGCCAAGCGTCTGGCCTTTCTCAAGCGCGAGACTGACTTCGCTTAAGTTATCAATGGTCGAGGTCGGGTAGCGGAAGGTCACGTCCTTCAGCTCAATCCGCGTAGGCGCTGCTACGGCTACAGGATGCTGAACATCCTCGACATCGGGCTTCGTATTCAGCGTCTCGTCGATCCGCTCCAGTGAGGCGCCGCCGCGCTGCATAATGTTGATCAGTTCGCCGATGGCGAACATCGGCCAGACGATCATGCCCAGATACATATTGAAGGAGACGAGATCGCCAAGGGTAATCTCGTTGCGGAACACGAGATAGATGCCGTAGGTCAGCGCAATGATATAGCTGAGGCCAACACAGAACCGGATGGTCGGTTCGAAGAAGGAGTCTACCTTTGCTACCGCCATATTTTTGCGGTATACATCTTCGGTAATATCGGAGAAACGTTTCTCATCCAGCCGTTCCTGTACATAGGCGCGGATGACACGCACGCCGGAGACCGATTCCAGCACCTGGTCGTTCATGTCGCCGAAGGCATCCTGGGCCAGACTGTAACGGTCGTGGATCGCCTTGCCGTAGAAGATCATGGCGATGGCAATCAGCGGCAGAGGAAGCACGGCGGCCAGGGTCAGCTTCCAGCTGACCAGGAAGCCCATGGCCAGCAGTACGACCGACAGGAAGGCAGTCGAGTCGACCAGGGTTAGCATGCCGAAGCCCACGGTGACCGAGACGGCTCGGATATCATTCGTGGCCCGGGCCATCAAATCGCCTGTACGGTTGCGCTCGAAGAATGCGGGCGTCATCGTCATCAGACGGTTCATGAAGCGTGAGCGCAGCAGCCGCTCCACCAGATTGGAGCCGCCGAAGAGGCTGTGCATCCATATGTAAGTGATCCAGTAAATGAGCAGCAGCATGACAAGAATGAGTCCGATGTACATCAGGAGGGAGCTGGTGGTAATGGTCCCCCGGGTAATTTCGTCGATGGCATTGCCAAGCAGCCGCGGCGGCAGCAGTTCAAGCACACCTGCCACAATCAATAAAAGCATACCGATGGCATAACGCCTTTTTTCCTGGCGAAAAAACCAGCCAAGATCACGGAGTACGGAGAACAAGTGAATCGCTTCCTTTCAGGTTGAAAATGGTTACTTTGTCTGTTTGTCATCACATGAGGACAGTGGAATGCTTCTTAGCGGCAGCAAAAAAGGCATACCATCCGAAAACGGACGATATGCCTGTGTTCATTCAGCGGCTATCATGTCTGCGGCGATCTAAGGCAGCCGCAGGGCATGGAAGAGATGCTCTCTCACCTGAATCATCGTGCACTGACGCGCAGGACACTGCATTCAGGAGAATTCCACTACTCGGGCTGCAGGTATATTAAGTTTCTGGCTGTTGCCGGCATAAAATAGATCATCCAGTTTAACATTAAACACCATGCTCACCCTTTCATCAGTTTGGTAATAACTTGAAGACGCGTTGTATGCTCCGATCTTATCACCATCCCAAAAGAGTTGTCAAACATAATTTTGAACAAATTCTGAATTAGCGGTAAGATAGAGAGCAGGCGATAAACGTATTAAAGCTTGCCCGAAGTTTGGAGAGAAGCTGATTTGGGGTATGAATACTGCATACAGGAGGAGTTGACCAAGATGATCATGACCATTAGCCGCGAAGCATCCGCCTGGTACAGAAGAGAGCTGGGGCTTCAGGATGGGGATTACATCCGTTTGTTTCCTCGCTACAGCTCGGGTGGAGGCCTTCATCCCGGATTCTCGCTGGGAATCGCGAATGAGCCGCCGGCGCGCGCTGCAGTAGAGGTGACAGAGAGCGGCATTGTCTTTTATATGGAAGAGCAGGATCTATGGTATATGGAAGGCTACAGCCTATCCGTCGAATATGTGCCGGCCGAAGACGATATTGTATATAACTATCAGCCTGTACCTGTAGCCGGAAGCGTGCAGAAGTGATCTAGCCGGGCGGTGGTTGCCGTTATCCGGGTGAAGCCTCCGGCGGATTGCCAAGACAAATAAGCCCTTGCCTCCGGTTATGAAGGCAAGGGCTTATTATTGACCTGCAGGTGGAATGCTTCAGTGCGAGCTGCGGAAGGTCTCTTCCTCCATTGCAAAGTCGAAATCGTCGATATCATAGACCTGCACATGTACGCCGCCTTCAATAATCCGCTGGATCAGCTCGAACTGGTCGGTCAGAATCGGCGCCTTCTCCCGCTCGGAGACCAGAAGCAGCTCGGTCTCTATCGGATCAAACAGTTCGCCGTAGGCGGCATTGTCCACGCTGTTGATAATTGTAATCTGCGCCTGCGTCCCGAGCAGAATGCCGGAGCTCTTCGCCCAGGGAACGGTGAGGCAACGGTTGATCTTCTTGGCGTTCAGCGGTTCTTCGAAATACGCGATCAGCTCGCTGATCTTGCCTTTGACATGACGGTCGTCGTCGGCACGGTTCATCAGCGGCTCGTCGCTGTCACGCAGCTCATACAGTTCCATTACAGTCGTGTACGGCACGATATATTCCACCTGGCTGCTCGGCACAAGGAGCTGGCCGTAAATCGCCATCATGACGGCTTCCGTCACAAATTGTCTGGACATCATTATCCTCCTGAATTTCGGCGGTGCAATTGTAAACGATCTTAAAAATATAAAAACACTGTGCAGCGCAAATGTCAACTGTACCCAATCAAAGTCATGCCAGAAAGGACGTAACATTCTGTGAAGCTATGGAAATCCTATTATCCTTTTGTCCGGCCCTATCTCAAATGGATCCTGCTGACGCTGCTTATCGGGATGATCAAATTTGCGATTCCGCTGACGCTGCCGCTAATTCTGAAATATGTGGTCGACGACTTGCTGGGCAACACGGTGCTCACCGTACAAGAGCGTGTCTCTAAGCTGATGACCGTTCTCGGCGGCTCGCTGCTGCTCTTTGTCGTCGTCCGCGGCCCGGTGGAATATTACCGGCAGTACTTTGCCCAGTTCATCACGAGCCGGGTGCTATTTGATATGCGGAACCGGCTCTATGCCCATCTCCAGCGGCTGTCGCTGCGGTATTACCAGAACACGAAGGTCGGGGAAGCCATCTCCAGATTCATCAACGATGTGGAGCAGTCCAAGAATCTGGTCGAGGTCGGGATGATGAACGTCTGGCTCGACATGTTCTCCCTGGTCTTCGCGCTTGCCTTCATGTTCTATTTGAACCCTGTATTGGCTCTTGTATCCATCGCGATACTGCCTCTTTACGGCATTGCCGTGAATCTGCTGTACAAGCGGCTGAAGGTGCTGACCAAGGACCGTTCGCAGGCGCTGGCGGGCATTCAGGGCTATCTGCACGAACGGATTCAGGGTATTTCCGTGATCCGTAGCTTCACTATGGAGCAGGTGGACAAGCGGCAGTTCGAAGGCATCAACCGCAAGTTCCTGGATAAGGCGATGGCCCATACGCGCTGGAATGCCGTTACCTTCGCCATTATCAATACCCTGACGGATATCGCCCCGCTCCTGGTCATCGGCTATGGCGGTTATGAGGTCATCCGGGGGAATCTTTCGCTTGGAACATTCGTAGCCTTCTTCGGTTATCTGGACCGGATGTATGCGCCGCTGCGGCGGCTGATTAATTCCTCCACCGTGCTGACCCAGGCTTCGGCCTCGCTGGAACGGGTAATGGAGCTGCTCTCCGAGACCTATGATATTACCGACAGTCCGAGTGCGCGTCCGCTGCTTCGACCTGAAGGGCGGATTGAATTCCAGCAGGTCTGGTTCAAATACAGCGAAGACAACGATTGGGTGCTGCGGGACATTAGCCTGCAGATTCATCCAGGGCAGACCGTTGCTTTCGTCGGCATGAGCGGGGGCGGCAAATCCTCGTTGATCAGCCTGATTCCGCGCTTCTATGATATTACGGACGGCAGTTTGCGCGTAGACGGACAAGATGTGCGGGAGCTGACGCAGGAGAGCTTGCGGCGGAGCATCGGCATGGTGCTGCAGGATAACTTCCTGTTCAGCGGAACGGTCAGGGACAATATTCTGTTCGGCAATCCCGATGCGCGCGAGGAAGAGATTATCCTAGCTGCACAGGCGGCCAATGCCCATGACTTCATCATGCAGCTGCCGGAAGGATACGACACCGAAGTCGGCGAACGGGGAGTGAAGCTGTCCGGCGGCCAGAAGCAGCGGCTCTCGATCGCCCGCGTCTTTCTCAAAGATCCGAAGGTGCTCATTCTGGACGAAGCGACATCGGCGCTGGATCTGGAATCGGAGCATCTGATCCAGCAGTCGCTGGCATCTCTGGCCTCCGAGCGCACCACGCTCATTGTCGCCCACCGGCTATCCACCATAACTCATGCCGATCAAATTATTGTACTGGAGAATGGGGAAATCACAGAACGCGGGACGCATGAAGAGCTGATGCAGCTTGATGGCAGCTATGCGCGTCTGTTCAATGTACAGCGGCTGGATGCTTGAGCGGGGATATGTCTCCATCCCGGAAAGTCCGTTCCGCATGCGGGTAAATCCGCTTGCAGAGCGGGCTTTGCTTTTCGAATTAAGTTACAGTATGATGTAATCATAACACTTAACTGTAACTTATAATTTTACCTGGAGGGATTGGGTGATGGGCAACTATACAGCACAGCAGCTCGCCGATATTTTACAGCGGGAAGATCCGGAGATGAATCTGCGCAAGGTACGTTATTACACCCAAATTGGAATGCTGCCTCCGCTGGAGCTGGCCGGGAATAGGCGGGTGTACACGGAACGGCATTTGAACCACTTACGGGCGGTATTAACGCTATCCAAGAGCGGGGAAAGCCTGGCGCAAATTCAGAGTAAACTGGCGGGGATGCCGGATGAAGAAATTGCTGGTTTAGGAGAACGGCTGCCGTTCTATCAGCCTGAACATATCATGGCCAATGAAACGCTGGTGCTGAGCGAAGACGTGATGCTCACGCTGAGTCCGCGCATTCCGGCAGAACTTAAGGCGGAGATGATAGCAGCAGTAAGCAGTTTACTGAAAGGAGAGAAGCGATAATGAGCAGAAATCTCTTAGAAGCCGATATTCGCTGGGCCAAGCCGCTGCTTGAGCATGAAGAGGGGATGAACCACCTTTGGGTGCGGATCTGGCCCCTTGCCGGTAAACGAACTGCTTGGGTGCAGCTGCAGCTTCCGGAAGGAATATTCCTGGACGATTCAGCGTGTGGATATAAGACGGATGAGAGAGGGAGGATTGCCATCGAAGCTCCGGCAAAGGAAATCGAGCTTTTGTTCGGGATCTATACGGAGAAGCCCGTCCCCTGCGGTGGAACTGCGGTTGTTCTTAAACTGGATACACAGGATAATGCTGGTGAGGAATACTGTGAATGTTGGGAAATTCCATTGCAAATTGTAGACGCCGTAGAAGCGGAGCTGCTTGAGCCGGAGCTTGACGAAGAGGTCGTCCGGAAGGTCAAGGAGCAGGCCGCGAGGCGTCCAGCGGAGACCGGAGGCCCGGATGCCGAACAGGAGCGGCTGGACTGCACTCCGGCCAAGGTGATCAGATATGACGCCAGCCGGCGTACTGAACTGGAGAAAGAGTATTGGGTTGAGGGTTAAAAGGACCATAAAATGTAAAAACACTCTACCTTCTGTCAACGGGTTGTGGTATAGTGTATGTAGAAAAAATACCCGGCAAGAGAACCGTGCGCCAACACGGCTCTCCCGGTGCAGGTCGCTGCTGCATTGGCGGCAAGCTTAATTCGAAGCGGTCCAACACTCTGTGAGATAGGCCGTTGACCCGGTCAAGGGCGGCCTATTTCTTACCATTTCGGTTATTGGCAACGACGATGGTCACAACCAGTGTCATCAGGGCGACGATAAGCGCACCGAAACTGATCATGAGCGACAAAGCGTCTTTAACCTCCACAGAGCATCACCTCCCTGCCGGAAGATGTGCCGTCCGCCCTTGCAAGCGCTTTACTGCTACTATTATTTTATCATAAGGACCTCTTTTTTAACACAAAAATTTCCAATAATAGAGCAAGATGTCTATTTACAAAACAGGCTCCCTGCCGCTTAGCTTCAGCTGGCGAAGGGAGCCTGTTTATTATTGTTCTCTCATGCTCTGCCGATCAGCAGCGACAAGATTCCGGCGGCAATCAACGGTCCTACGGGGACACCCTTGAAGAGGGCGACGCCGAGCACCGTACCGATCATGAGACCCGCGACAACGGTGGGCTGGCTGCCCATCAAGGTAACCCCGCGCCCGCCGAGATAGGCGACGAGCATGCCGATGCCGATGGCGGCCAGCGATTTCCAGTGCAGGAAAGAATGCCAGACGGTATCGAGCGAGATTTTGCCGCTGGCCAGCGGTGTCATGACGCCAATGGTGAGAATAATAATGCCGAGCGTCAAGCCGTATTTCTCCAGCCAGGGAAAAGTCTGCTGCAGTCCAAGGACCCGCAGCAGCAGGAGCACCGTCATGGCGACGGTAATCGGCGTGTTGCTGCTGAGGATACCGAGCGCTGCGAATGCCAGCAGCAGCAGCGAAGTGACATCCATAAAGTTATGCAACCTTTCATAAGAAGATTAACTGCCGGCTAACCGTGTCGAGACAATGTGGTCCGCAATCAATTTACCGTGACCCCGGCCGGTCTCGATGAATACCTCGTTGGCGTTGCGTCCGGAAGCTATAACGCCGGCAACATACAAGCCCGCAATATTGGTCTCCATCGTGGCGGGATTAAAATGCGGCTTGTCCAGCTCATCGTCCATATGAGCTCCAGCCGAGGTGAGGAGGGTGCGGCTGGGACGGAAACCGGTGAGCGCCAGTACAAAATCATTCTCCATCTCAGCAGTTTCCCCGTCTGCCCCTGTAATCATAACTGCTCCGGGTGTAATTTCTGTAACCCGGGACTGCAGATGCAGCTTAATCTTGCCTTTCTGCACCATGCTCTCGAAGATGGGACGCACCCATGGCTTGATGTTCTCCGAGATACTGGCTCCGCGGTACACCATGTCCACCTCGGCGCCGACGCGGGTCAGCTCCAGCGCTGCATCGACAGCGGAGTTGCTGCCGCCGATGACAACCACGCGCATACCGGTATAAGGATGGGCTTCGCCGAAGTAATGGGATACCTTGGGAAGCTCTTCGCCCGGAATACCAATCATATTAGGCTGGTCGAAATAGCCTGTGGCAATGACCACATGGGCTGCACGGCGGACCTGGCGATCACCACGGTTATTGACGGTATGTACATGATAACTGCCGTCCTCCAGCCGTTCGACGCTCAGCGCATCCTCGTAAGCCGCAATCTCCAGTCCGTGCTGCTCGGCGGCGCGCCGGTAATAGACCAGTGCTTCATGGCGGTAAGGCTTATCGTTGGGCGAGGTAAACGGTACCCCGCCGATTTCCAGAAGTCCGGTGGTACTGAAGAATTGCATATTTACCGGGTACAGATAAATGGAGTGGACAATGAAGTTTTTTTCAATGATCAGTGTAGTAAGCCCTTGCTTCCGGCATTCTATGGCTGCCGAGAGACCGCAGGGACCGGCTCCGATAATGATGACGTCTTTCATAGGTTAAAATGACCTCCCCGGGTAATGTAGAATCGCAGTATAAATCGTACCCTAAATCTAAAATTTTTGCCAATAACCCGCCCGATTGATTGTCATTATCTTAAAAATAAGATATAATTAGATATATATCTAAACTATATCATTTATATGCCACAATATCGTTTCCAGGAGTGATTCCCATGCAGCTCGATAAAATTGTCAATTACCATAAAGCACTGGCTGATCCGGCCCGTCTGCGGCTGCTGCTGCTGTTGTCCAAGGGGGAATTGCACGGCCAGGCGCTCGCCGAGAAGCTGAATCTGTCTCAGCCCACGGTGACCCACCACGCCGCCAAGCTGCGCGAAGCTGCACTCATCAAGGAACGCAGGGAGAAGAATACCGTGTACTTTTCGCTGAATCCGGAGTTTATCTATGCCGGGTCCGAGGCCTCGCTGAAATTTATATTTGCCAAGGGTGCGGAGGAACTGGAGCAGGAGTCGCCGGAGAGCAGTCTGAAGGAATCGGTGCTGCGCAATTTTTTCGCCAAGGATGGCCATTTGCGGCAAATACCTGCCCAATACAAGAAGAAGCTGATTGCCCTGCAGCATATGGCTGAGCAGTTGGAGCCCGGCGTTATTTACAGCGAGAAAGAAATTAATGTATTCATCCAGCAATTCCATGAGGACTATGCCACAATCCGCCGGGAGTTTATTATGCACCATTTTATGTACCGGGAAAATGAGCGTTACGAGCTGAATCCGCCGGAAATGTGGACGCGATGGGAAAATGTCAAATAATCGGTTCAAATTTAAGGAGTTTTAGTGACAAATGCGAAGTCGTCTGATTATATTGTCCGAATAACGAATAAAATAGAATTGTAAGCGTTATCTGACATATTCTTCGAAAGGAGAGATTCAGTATGATCTTCAAACGCGCCAAAAAAAACCCCGAGACGATAACCGTTACTCTGCATCAGGTGAAGCAGGCTGTCCGGCAATTCGAAACGGATATGCCCGCACCCATTAACCGGACCGCGTTAATTATGGATGATAAAAGCATTGACCTGAGCCGGCTGAAACGCTATTTAGGCGGAGTGCCGGAGCAAAAGTTCTATATGTCGCGCGAAACGTATGAAATCTTCGAGGAAAATGACAAGCTGGTACCGTATTATCTCGATCTGGTGCAGACCGCCGTTGATAATTACATCAGCGATACCGGTAAACTTCCGCTGCTTGAAGATGCCTGGCTGCCCGAAGTGCATTACCGGCTGCTGGCGACGGAACGGTATCTTAAGGAAACGCCGCCGTTCCCGCTTTACATTACGGAAGACGAGATGATGCTTACGCATCGGCCGGAGCATTTTGGGTAAGGCCGGACTGTTACATGAACCATGGACCGCTTGGAATGGAAGGTGCAGGCTTGCCTTTCTGACCGGAGCGGTCTTTCCTTTGTCTGCCGCAGCATAGTACAATGAACCGGAATCCAGTACATAGGGGGCATGGGGAATGAACGAGACGCAAGGCATATTGTTTGATCTGGACAACACATTGATGGACCGCGATTATACCTTCCGCAGCTTCAGCACGCAGTTCGTGCGGGACAAGCTGGGGCATCTGGGTCCGGAGGAGGCGCAGCGCGTTGTGAAGGATATCATTGTGCGCGATGCCGACGGGTACCGGGATAAGAATGGCTTCTTTGCCGAGCTCAGCGAGGTGCTGCCATGGAAGACGGCACAGACGGCGGGGGAGATCCGGGATTACTACGAGCTGAATTATGCGGGGCACGGAGCCGTGATGAAGGATGCCATCGAGGTACTGGAATATTGCCGCAGCAAGGGCTACACGCTCGGGCTTGTCACGAACGGCGAAAAGCATATTCAGGACGGCAAGATCGACCTGCTCGGCCTGCGCGAATATTTCAAGGCCATCGTCATATCCGGCGAGGTCGGCATCCGCAAGCCCGATCCGGCTATCTATAAGCTGGCACTGGAACGTATGGGAACCACTCCGGAGCAGACCTTGTTTATCGGCGATCATCCGGTGAACGATATTTGGGGCGCCGGCAAGGCCGGGATGACGACAATATGGCTGGAGCGGAATCATGCCTGGGATGACAGCCTGGATGTGCATCCCTGGAAGTCCATTCATGAGCTGGATGAACTGAAAGAGCTGCTGTGAGGAATAACCGAACACGGTAATAAATGATTATAAACATTTACTCCGCTTGACGTCAGTGCTTGCCTGCAATTATGATAACAGCAGATTATGAATCGGAAGGAGACGATGTGATATGGCAGTTTATACTGTAATTGCGACCACAACTGTAATAGCTACGCGTTCTCCGGGAGCAGATATAGTATAACGGTAATTGATCCGTTAGGACTGTAACGCTTATGATGCTTACAATGCCGCAGGGAACCGCAGCTGGTTCCGGCGGCTTTTTGATGTTCTTCTGGTTGACAGCGGACGGGTAACCCTGTCCGTTTGCCCCATGAAGCAGCCGCCGGAATCCAGGTTCCGGCGGCTTTTTTGACGTTCCCGGAACAAGAAGACCCATACAAATATGCAGGAGGAATTGGATGAGTATTAATCAGTACGGATGGAATGCAGCATGGGAAGAAATATGGCAGAAGACTGACAGCAGTCAGGCGGGTAGAGAGCTCCAGCCCGCCCGGATCGTCGGCGATTTCGGCAGCAAATACCGGCTCATGACCGGGCGGGGCGAGCTCTGGGGAGAGATGGCCGGCAAGCTGCGTTATACGCTGACGGAGAAAGGCGCTTACCCGGCCGTCGGCGACTGGGTCGCGGCCGCGCTGACGGCAAGCGGCGATCAAGCCGTCATTCATGAGGTGCTGGCCCGCCGCAGCGTCATTTCGCGCAAGGTGGCCGGCACGACGCAAGAGGAGCAGATCGTGGCCGCGAACGTGGATACGCTGTTCCTGGTCAGCGCCTTGAATGACGACTATAATGTCAGGCGGATGGAGCGCTATCTGATTATGGCCTGGAACAGCGGGGCAACTCCCGTTATTCTGCTGACCAAAGCGGATTTGTGCCCGGATGCAGGCAGGCGGATTGCCGAGATGGAGCAGGCGGCGCCCGGTGTAGCGGTCCATGCCGTCAGCGCATTGCAGGATGAAGGGCGGGAGGCGCTGCTGCCGTATATCCGGCAAGGACAGACGGTAGCCTTGACCGGTTCCTCCGGCTGCGGCAAATCGACGATGGTGAACTGGCTCAGCGGACAGAAGCTGCAGCTCACCCAAGACGTTCGTGAGGATGACAGCCGGGGACGGCACACAACCACTCACCGTGAGCTGTTTCTGCTGCCGGAAGGCGGCATCATTGTAGATACGCCCGGAATGCGCGAGCTGCAGCTCTGGGAGGATGAAGGCGGTCTGGATCTGGTCTTTGGCGATATCACCGGCCTGGCGGAGGACTGCCGCTTCAGCAACTGCCGCCATGAGGGTGAAGAAGGCTGTGCCGTGATTGCGGCAGTCGCCTCGGGGATGCTGGAAGAGAAGCGTCTGCTCAATTTCCGTAAAACCGAGCGGGAGCTGCGCTACCAGAGCAGCAAGGAAGCCAGGCAGCAGCGGAAGACGGCTTCAGCGGCGGCTAAGCCCGCCGCTCCTCGGTCCAAGAAGGTCAATTGGCGGCGGGAGCTGGAAGAATATTAAGCAGCAAGAGGGGCAACCGTCTAGAACGGTTGCCCCTCTTGCTGCTTGCCGCCGCTGTGCCGGATGGCGCAGCGGGGCTATATATAAATAAAAGTCCGACGGATATCATAAGCAGAGTCTACAGATGCGGTAAGCGATAGCTGTTAAGCCGGACTTTTAACACGCTGGCGAGCGTGTATTAGAACTTGGCTGCTTCAGTCTTGGCGAGATCCAGACCGGCGGCAATAATGTTTGCGGATTCAGTCGGGTTCTGGTTATGACCTTCGATGATAACCTGTGTAATGTCCTGGAAGCCCCAGAATCTCAGGTTGCCGAGAATGAAGTTTACGGCCATTTCAGCGGCTGCGGCCGGACCTTCGGAATATACACCGCCACGGGCGTTCAATACGGCGGCTTTCTTGCCGGTGATCAGACCTACAGGACCTTCAGCGGTATACTTGAAGGCTGTACCGGCCTGGTTCAGGTAGTCAATGTAAGTGTGAAGAACAGCCGGAACGGTCATATTCCACAGCGGGAAAGCGAAGACCACTTTGTCGGCAGCAAGGAACTGGTCCAGATATTTCTTGACATTAGCGGCACCAGCAGCTTCTTCAGCAGTGGCTTCCAGACCTTGGTTGGCTTTAAAGACACCGGTGATCAGTGTGTTGTCATAGTAAGGGAGCTGTTCGGCGAACAAGTCCAGTTCAGTGACCTGATCCTCAGGATGGGCTTCCTTGTAGCTGGACAGGAAGGCATTGTAGAGCTGAACACTTACGGCTTGCTCTGCAGGACGGTTATTAGCTTTGATGAAGAGTACATTAGACATTATGGTTTCTCCTTAAATATATATTTATTACTAACTATATTTAATATAGCATTTAATATTTCGTTTGTAAACTGCAGTCGAAATAAATTTTGTTTGACTCGACAGCAGGTTACTATACTTTGCAAGGGCACCACATCTTCTGAAGCAGGGGCGGGTTTTCGCATGTATGTATCAAGATGTAGTAAAACCGTGATATGACAGGTTTTTTTGCGTTTTTAGGCAAGGTTTAAGCTGCACAGGACCCGGTTATATACGTTTTACAAGGGGGCAGGTAATCATTTCCTCTCCGCTCTGGCGAATAACCTTTATCCTAAAAGGAGCGATTGACATGTCCATTGACCGTTTCATTATTAAGAAATTGGACAACTGTCACGAAGAGCATACCCGGCACAACTTAGTACAGTTGTTCAAACTGCGGATTCAAAAAGCGGAAAAAGAAGAAGGACGGAAACACCGGATTAGTTGATGTTAAAAGCAGATGCAGACAGCGGCAACCTTAGCCATATATAGAGCGGGGCACATCTTCCGGGATGTGCTTTTTTTTGCTGGTCCAGGATTTAATGATGCCGAGCAACCGTTTTCTTACAAAAAAAACTACCCCTCTATTAATAGAGGGATAGCGCCAATGAATCATTTTCACTATAACTGTGCAATATAGCTTCAGAGCCTTTAATTTCTATACTGATCAGAGAATTCAGACATTTTTGGATGGCACTTTTGCCTTTTTGAAATTTAAGCTCCAGTGTGCTATTCAGAATGCGCAGCACCTTCTGGGTGGGTTGTTTGTTTTCGGTGGTAATATACACAGGCACAAGCTTGTTCTGAAACGTGATGAGCGTTCTCATATTGAAATCACCTCGCTACAAGTATTTCATGTTATAGATCATACCTGCCGTATCTTAATTTTACCTTAAAATTAGCTTATGATAACATAAAGATTGCAAGTTTCAGAGCAAGACCCAAATGAATTCTGGGCCTCAAACGGGATGACCTTGAGCAGCCAGGAAGGATTATGAAATTGTGAAAACAAATGACGGACTGGATATACTGCATTTCCTGTTTCCTGACGGGGCGAGCCGCGATGTACGGCGGATGACCTCCCAGGCGGACCGGATCTGCAGGTTAATATACAATGAAGGCGAATATACGCAGGATATATGCCTGCAGGTACATAAAGACCGGACGCTGGTTTCCAGCCTGAAGCAGGCGGATGCCTTTACTTATGTATTACAGGGTCCCGCTGAAATTAAGCGGGCCTGCTTTTATTTGCTCAACTGTCTGGATGCCGGTGAGACCGCAGCGCCGGAAGCGCCGGCACTGTTGATCTCCAGGCGTAAATACGAGGAGCTGAAGGAAAATGCAGGCTCGTATACGCTGTACTTTCTCGCCGAATGCCTCAGGGCCGAGACCGGCGATCTCGTTCAGTCGGCGCAGCTGGCCCGGGTGCTGAAGTGTCACACTTCCGATGGAGAGCTGCGATTATGTTCACGCAGCGGAACCGGATGGCAGCTGCAGCAGGCCGGATACATCGAGGACGCCGGAGGCGGGTGGCTGCTGCGCATGAGCTGCCGCACCGGAGAAGACTGGATTGTTGCCGTTCCGGCATCCAAGACGCAATTGAGTATGGCTTTCTATGAATGGGTCACGCTATAGCGTGACCGGCTACTCCAGGACGGCGGTGGAGTATGGGGCAAGGCTAAGCTTACCGCCGCTGAAAGCAGCATCACCGGGGATGGTCTTGAGCACGGCGGAATATTGGAGGTCGTTGCTGCCCGGATGCAGCTCAAGCTCCTGCGGCTGTCCCGTTAAATTATGGACGACCAATACCTGCTGCTCCGCTGTAATTCGCTCGAATGCCATTACACCGGCATGGTCCACCGTGTAGTCACGGATGCCGCCGGCATTCAGAGCCGGCACTTCACTCCGCATAGCGATAAGCTGGCGGTAACGGGAGAGGAGCGAATCCGCATCGGCCGACTGGCTTGCCACGTCAGCACCGGCAATGGCGGCATTGTTGGTGCCCGCTTCCCACGAGGTTGTTCCCGCGCTGCTGCGGTCCGCCGTCCACACCATAGGCTCCCGGATGCCTTCATCCGGCTTCACGCCGAGCATGCCGATCTCTTCACCGTAATAGATAAACGGGTTACCGGGCAGGGTGAGCAGCATCGCCGCGGCCATTTTGGCATGGGCGGTGTTGCTTCCAAGCACACTCATCACCCGGTTCTGGTCATGGTTGCTGAGAAAGACCGCATCGGTAAAGTCGCCCCCGGAGATTTGGGAGTACAGCTTGTAAGTGCGTTCCAGAGTAAACGCGGCACCGCTGTTCGACTCCGTCTTGGCAGAGTTGATCAAGGTCTCGGCCAGGCCGAAGTTGAAGCCGGAGTCGAAAGCCTGGTCCAGATAAGCTCCCACCGAAGTGGCGGAATTCTCCCACACTTCGCCGACAATATATGCCTCCGGATTTACCTCGTCCATACTTGCGCGGAATTCCTGCCACCATGCTACATTCTTGTCTGTAGTGGCCTCGCTCTTGTCGGACAGCAGATCCTCGTAAATATGCTTGGCGGCATCCAGCCGGAAGCCGTCCATCCCCAGCTCCAGCCAATATTGCCCGATATCCTTCATCTCGGTCCGTACCTGCGGATTGTCGAAATTCAAATCCGGCATTCCGTCCCAGAAGGTTCCCATATAGTGGCTGCCCAGCACAGAATGCCACGGATTGCCGCTGCCTGCAGCACTGCTGCCCTCTGGCCTGCGGCCACTGTCCTCTGCCCAGACGTACCAGTCGCGGTGCTCGCCGCCCTTGGCAGCATCTACGAACCAGGGATGCTCCTTGGAGGTATGGTTGACCACCAGATCCATAATCACTTTAATGCCGCGCTTATGGGCCTCGGCGATCAGTTCCTTCATATCCTCCACCGTTCCATAGTCGGGATGAATCTCCCGGTAATCGGTAACATCATACCCATGATAGCTGGGGGATGGATTGACGGGCATGAGCCAGATGCCTCCGACCCCGAGATCCTCCGTAGTGGACGGATTACCGTCGTTCAGATAATCAAGCTTCTCGGTAATGCCGCGCAAATCGCCGATTCCATCCCCGTCGGAATCATAGAAGGAACGGACAAAAATTTCATAATACACCGTCCCCGGCTGCTCATCGACGGCGGCTGCGGCTGCAGCAGGCTGCGCTGTGCTTGCGGTTGCGGCGGGGCTTCCCGCCGGTGATGTCTCTGCTGCGGCAGAGGGGGCGGCTTCGTCATTCTTAGGATTGCTGCTGCCTGAGCAGCCCGTTAGCAGCAGGGCGGATACTGCCGCGACGGCGGCCGATTTCTGGAGCAGGGCGCGGGACCTTGCGGTGGTTATTAAGTTCATCATGATGAACTCCTTCCTGGAAAGATTGCTTCATTTATATAGCGAAAGCGCTTCACTGATATCTTAGATGAATCCACACCTAAAGGTAAAACGTTTGCACACCCCAAAAATAACCGTTTTTAACGATAATAAGCTGTATATAGGAATTAATACTTTATTAGCTCGTATTTAGTTTGATTTTCGAGAAATTATTAACTAAATCAACTTACTGTACCGGGAATATGTGCGAAAGCTTTACAGAACTCTCAGGAGAAGCTGGAATTATGGAACAGCGACTGGTGTAAAATCCGTGCAAACGGTTCGGCAAATGCCGGATTAACCTTTCCCTGGGCCGGCGCATATGCTGGGGCAAGGGCACAAGACCCGGAAGAAAGGAGAGATTAGGATGAAATTCAACCCAAAGCCGCTGCTGCTCTGCTGCCTCATTGCCTTGGGCTTAACCCTGTTTGCCGGCTGCGCCAAGGAATCTACCGATGTAAAAGTAAAGATCGGCGAAGTGACCCGATCGGTCTTTTACGCTCCGGAATATGTGGCCTTGTCGCAGGACTTTTTTAAGGATGAAGGGCTGGATGTCGAGCTGCAAACCATTCCCGGCGGCGACAAGACAATGACGGCACTGCTCTCGGGAGCCATCGACGTTGCACTGGTGGGATCGGAGACCTCCGTGTATGTCTACCAGCAGGGTACAGATGATCCGGTGATCAATTTTGCCCAGCTTACACAGCGGGACGGAACCTTTTTGTTCGCACGCAGCGCGGACACAAGTTTCAACTGGGAGAAGCTGAAGGGGTCGACCTATCTCGGCCAAAGAAAAGGGGGAATGCCGCAGATGGCCGGAGCCTTCGCGATGAAGCAGAAGGGTATCGACACCGGGAAGGACCTCACGTTGATCCAGAATATTGATTTTGCCAATATTGCCGGTGCGTTCGCTTCCGGTACAGGCGATTATGTACAGCTGTTCGAGCCGCAGGCTTCCATCTTTGAAAGCGAGGGCCGCGGGGCGGTCGTGGCTTCCTTCGGTGTGGAAAGCGGGTATTTGCCGTATACGGTGTTCATGGCGAAACAAAGCTATATCGGTAAAAACAAGGAAACGGTGCAGAAGTTCACCAACGCCATTCAGCGCGCCCAGCTGTGGGTCAAAGAGCACAGTCCGGAAGAGATTGCCGATGCGGTACTCCCTTATTTCGAGAATACAGACCGCGACATCGTGGTGTCTGCGATTGAGCGCTACAAAGAGCAGGACACGTATGCCGGAAATCCGGTCATCGACGACAAGGAATGGAACAATCTGCTGGATGTGATGGACAATGCCGGGGAATTGAAAGACCGCGTGCCGCTTCAGGCGATTGTCGATAACAGCTTCTCCGAGAAAGCGGAACAGACCGTCCAATCAGGGAATTAGGCTTTGAGCAATCCGAATGGTTAGGAGGAACACTACCATGCTGCCGCTAGTGCAATTAAAGGGAGTGACGCATGCCTACCTGGGAGACCGTGAGGCTACACTGGCTATAGAGGAGCTGAATCTCACAGTGGATAAGGGTGAGTTCGTGAGCCTGGTCGGACCCAGCGGCTGCGGCAAAACCACTCTGCTGTCGATCATCTCCGGGCTGCTCCAGCCTTCACGCGGAGATGTGTATGTGGGCGGGCATCCGGTCCTGGAACCCTCGGCCGAGATTGGCTATATGCTGCAGCAGGACTATCTGTTTCCATGGCGGACAATTCTGGATAATGCTGTTCTGGGTCTTGAGCTGACGGGCAATCTTAATGAAGAGACACGGCGGCGTACGCTGGGGCTGCTTAAAGAGCTGGGTCTGGAGGGAAAAGAGAACGCCTACCCGTCCGAGCTCTCCGGCGGTATGCGCCAGCGGGTGGCACTCGTGCGGACGCTGGCCACCGGGCCCAAGCTGCTCCTGCTCGACGAACCGTTCTCCGCACTGGACTACCAGATCAAGCTGCAGCTGGAGGATCTGGTGGCGGAGACACTGCTGCGCCGGGGTACCACGGCTATCCTGGTGACCCATGATCTGGCTGAAGCGATTGCCGTCAGCAGCCGGGTCATATTGCTGCAGCCGAATCCCGGCAGAATCCGCCGCATATTTACTGTACCGGAAGCCATCCGCAGTACACCGCCGCTATACGCGCGGGATTTACCCGGCTTCGCGGAGCTGTTTCATACCGTGTGGAAAGAAATGGAGCTGGCCGGAAGGGGGGATTAAGATGAAATCGGTGGAGCAAATTGAACTTGCCGTGTCCCGCAAGCTGTGGCTGGACCAGAAGCACGAAGAATACCGTGCAGCCAAGCTGCGTTGGAAGAGCCGTGTCATGGCGGTCCGCGCCGGGCTTCTGGTGCTTCTCTTTGTGCTGTGGGAGACAGCGGCGCGGGCAGGCTGGATCGACACACTGCTGTTCAGTTCGCCCGGCAGAGTCTTCCGGCAAATATGGAGCGATCTTTCAGGAGGCAGTCTGTGGCCCCATCTGTCGGTGACGGTGGGGGAGACGGTCATCGGCTTCCTGCTGGGAACCCTGCTCGGAACCCTGCTGGCCGTCGTGATATGGTGGTCGCCTTTTCTGTCCGCCGTGCTTGATCCGTATATGGTAGTGTTCAACAGCATGCCGAAGGTGGCGCTGGGGCCGATCTTCATCGTCATGTTCGGAGCCGGTTTTACGGCGATTGTCATCACCACATTGTCTATAACCGTAATCATTACAACGCTTGTGGTATATAACAGCTTCAATAGTGTGGACCCGAATCTGGTCAAGGTAGTGCGTTCTTTCGGTGCATCGCGTGTACAGGTATTCGGCAAGGTAATTTTGCCTTCATCTTTTCCGGCGATTGTATCTACCCTGAAGGTGAATGTGGGGATGTCCTGGGTCGGTGTCATTGTCGGTGAATTTCTCGTGGCCAAGTCGGGTCTCGGGTATCTGATTATTTACGGCTTTCAGGTGTTCAACTTTACATTGGTCATGTCGAGTCTGCTGATTATTGCGGCGGTAGCTACGGCGATGTATCAGCTGGTGGTTTATGTGGAGAAGCTGATTTTGTCGCGGCGGTGAAAAGAATGTCTTATTGTGTCTCCCCGGAAAATCTTGTACCATGTCTATATCTTTACCTGTGTATTCGCATAACGTTCGAAGAGAGAGGTATTTTCATGGGATTTCGGGTAATCAAAACAGCGGCCGCCACGCTGCTGTCCATTCTGCTGGCGGCGGCCGCGGGAATCCCGAGCGCGCAAAGCGCCGGACTTCTGGCCATCCTGGGGGTGGAGACGACACGCAAACGGAGTCTCCGCACGATTACGGCAAGATTCTCCGCCTCGCTGGTGGGGCTCCTTTGCGGCATTGTTTTATTCTATCTGCTGGGCTTTCATTACTGGGTATTGGGTCTTTATGTGCTGTTTGGCTTCCCGCTAATTGTAAAAGCAGGCTTCAAGGAAGGCATCGTTACCAGTTCGGTCGTGGTCTTCCGTGTGTTTGGACAAGCCGAGCTCTCTCTGCATGTGCTGCTCCAGCAGATCGAGCTGCTCATTATCGGCCTCGGGTCGGCAGGCCTGGTCAACTTGATCTATATGCCGCAGGGCGGAAGCCTGATTGCCGGTATCCGTAAGGAGGTGGACAGCCAGTTCTCGGTCATCTTCAAGCAAATGGCGCGTACACTCCGCGATCCCCTGCTGGTCTGGGACGGCAAGGAGCTGATTGGCGCCAGCGATGCGATTCAGCGCGGCATTACCGCGTCATCCCGGGAGATGGAGAATCATGTGATCCACCCCGACGAGGCGTGGAACGTCTACTTCTACATGCGCAAGGAACAGCTGGAATCCATCCAGAATATGATGCAGCTGCTCTCCCAGGTCTATCGGCAGCTTCCGCACGGGGATATGGTGGCCGACCTGTTCGATCAGCTCAGCGGCGATGTGCTGGCCGAAGAATATACGGGCCGGACAGAGAAGCTGCTGGACAAGCTGGAGCAGGAGTTTCAGGAAATGGAGCTGCCGGGGACCCGGGACGAATTCGAGGTGCGGTCGGCCATACTGCAGCTGTGCCGGGAACTGGCCCTGTATCTCAAGATCGCCAAGCGGCATAAAGTCCCGGTGGAAATCAAGCCGGCCAGACGCAGCGAGCGGCTGCGCGGACAGGGCTAAGGCCTACAGGCGAATAAGCGCCAAGGCCTATTTACAATCCGGCGTCTGTGTACGATAACAAAGTAAGGGTGTTTGTCAGCATTTTATTAATCAGGTGAAGGTATTATTGTGTTATACAGCTTGATGCACAAGCTCCCATTATTGCAGATGTTCGCGGGCCGTGAATCTCTGCTCTGGCAGGTGATGATAATCTACAACAACGAACAGTATATCGGTAAACAGCTTGCAGCCAATCTATTTAACCGCAGCGGTGTATTTGTTCTGCCGGCTTACACGCTGCTCACCGCCGAGCATGTCAGGCTGATCTCGCAGCACCAGATCAGGCTGGAAGCGCATGATGTGGTACAGCTCGACAATGCCGTCTATTATCAGCTTGCGGTGGATGAATGCACGGCGGCCATGGAACGCATCTTTGAACAGCTCCGTTATACCAAGAGCCGGCGGCTGCCGATGATTGAACTGCGGGGGGAAGTCATCCCGTTTATCCAGCAGGTCGGCGAGAAGAATGATTTCTTCGGCATTCTGGCCGCGCTGCAGTCCAAGGACGATTATACATACCGGCATAATGTTGCCGTCGGCATCCTGTCCACGCTGCTGGGGCGCTGGCTGAAGCTGAGGCCGGAAGAGCTCAGCTCACTCACGATTGCCGCTACTCTGCATGATATCGGAAAGGTAATGATACCCTCGGACATTCTGGCCAAAACGGAGGAGCTGACGGCAGAGGAGCGTGAGCTGCTCAAGAAGCACACTACTTACGGCTATGAAATGATCCGCGATACTGTCGGAACCTCGCATATGCAGGCGCTTGTGGCACTGCAGCATCATGAGCGTATGGACGGCAGCGGATATCCGTTCGGCGTCCAGGGACACCGGATTACCGACTTCAGCAAGATCGTGGCGGTTACCGATATTTTTCACGCGATGACCTCGGACCGTTATCACCGCCCGGCTGCTCCGCTCTATGAGGTGCTGCGGCAGATGGAGAATGATGTGTTCGGTAAGCTGGACCCTTACATTTGCCGGGTGTTTATCAACAAGCTGATGCAGTCGATGATCGGGAACGAGGTACTGCTGACCGACGGCCGGACCGGTAAAATTGTGATGATTCTGGCCCATGATCCGCTGCACCCCTTGGTCAACATCGATGAGGATTTTATCGATCTGAGCCGCCACCGCGATCTCGGGATCGTGCGGGTGCTGCCGCAATAAACATAAGCAAGACCCCCCGTTGCCAGGCTGAAGCCGCCGGCGCCGGGGGTCTTTTTTACGATGAGACTTCATTAGTTAAGCTATGTATGGATACAAGTTGCGTCTATCAATCTATATCGGTGGAACTGCCTGAACCCCCGGAGGGCTTACCCAAATTAATTTCTACTCTAACAATCAACAAATGCCCAGAACCTGCATACACTTGATAGTGAATGATTGTATGGAGGAGGTTCAAAGATGTCATTAAGTCATAAACGTCAGACAAGAGAGATCATTACGAAGGCTGTTTGCGGCAAAGGTCGTAAGTTCTCTACCGCAACTCATACCGTGACTCCGCCACATCATCCGACGAGTATTCTGGGGGCCTGGATTATTAACCACCAGTACGAAGCGGTTGCCGCCGGGAACGGAATTGAAGTCATCGGTACTTACGATGTGAACATTTGGTACTCGTATGACAAAAACAAACAGACAGAGGTAGCCAAGGAAACGGTCTCTTATGTAGAGCTGATTCCGCTGTCCTATCTGGACCCGAGACACCGCGCTTCCACCGTGGAGGTCACTGCGGAGGCAACGCAGGAACCCAACTGTGTGGAAGCGGGAGTATCCCCGGGTGGCGGCAGTGTGACGCTCCGTGTAGAGCGGGAATTCGAGGCGGAGCTGGTGGCTGAGACCAAGGTCCGCGTGTATGTCAGTGATCAGAGCGACGATCCGGAGGATAAGGATTATGACTTCGACGGTGAGAGCTTCGATTATGACGATCTGGACCCCGATGCCCTGGACGACGAGCTGTAGGATGACGGCGCCGCCGCCGCTTCACCTTGGTTGACTGCCTAAGGATAATACATTATATGTAGCGAGGGCGGCGGCGAGAGGGCGGATGCCCTCCTTTTTTTAAAAGATTTAAAAGTACAATCTCTCCGAAACGGTTACTGTCCTGTAAGGACGGCGTAGCCGTTTTTACTTGGATATTTAAAAGTATTCAAGTATCCGGTGTCCCCGCAAAGTGTCTGATCATCAACTGAAGGAGCATCGCTTATGAATGAAGGGCTGGATGTATACCGCAGTCTGTCTGCAGCCGGACGGGAGGACCGCTTGCGGCGAAGCGGTCTGGATGCCAGGCTGGGTCCGGACCCGGTGGCACCCTGGCGGCAGGCCGGTCCGGATACATATAGCAGCGGGACAGAAACACAGCGTCTGCGGTATTCGCTGCTTGTGTTTAATCTGGAGGTGGTGCAGGTCTCCTCCTTGGGCATGGGCCGGGGAATGACCGGGAAGCTGGAGGTAGGAGCGCTGCGGAGCGGGCGGGAAACGGCTCACCTGCCGCCGGCCATCCTGACAGGCGGCCGGGAGGCACATCCGGCGATCATGGAGCATGGCGCTGCCGCCGAAGGCGGGGGGCAGGCCTCCCCCGGCGGTGAGCCGGGCCGGCGGCCGGGCGGTGCAGCAGCACGGCTGGCTTCGGCCGCCGTGCGGGCACTGCAGGCGCTGGGGCTCGACAGCGGCGAGGTGCGGCTGGCGGCAATGGGAGAGCGCCGCTATACAGTGGAAGCGGTGCAGCCCCTGGCAGCGGACAGGCCGCTGCCGCCGCCTTGCCGCGCGGCGGCCGAGGCGCTCGCCGGCGCGCTTGCGCAGGAGCAGCCCGGCCGCCCGGGGCTGCTGATGGGCATGGACCCGGAGTTCCTCCTGCTCCGGGAGGAGACGGGCCGCGTCGTGCCGGCGACGCGGTTCCTGCCCACGGACGGCGTCGCCGGCTGCGACGCCGGACCTCCGGGAACGCGCGGCGCGTTCCCGGTCGCCGAGCTGCGCCCGGCGCCGCGCGGGACCCCGCGGGCGCTGCTGGCGCAGCTGTGGTCCGCCGCGGCCACGGCGGACCGGCGCATCGCCGACCGCACGCTGGCCTGGCGGGCCGGGGGCATGCCGCTGCCGGGCTGGGCGCTCGGCGGCCACCTGCATTTCAGCGGCGTGGCGCTGACGGCGCCGCTCCTGCGGGCGCTCGACAATTATCTCGCGCTGCCGCTGATGCTGCTGGAGGACGGCCGGGCGGCGGACCGGCGTCCGCGTTACGGGACGCTCGGCGATTTCCGCCGCCAGCCGCACGGCGGCTTTGAGTACCGCACCCTGCCGAGCTTCCTGGTGTCCCCGCTAATCGCCAGAGGCGCCGTGTACCTAGCGCACCTGATCGTCAGCCGGTACGAAGAACTGCCGGACCGGCCGCTCGATCGCGACGGCCTGCACGCCGCTTTCTACAGCGGCGACAAGGCTCTGCTGCGTCCCGAGATTCCGCCGCTGCTTGCACGGCTGCGGCGGCTGGACGGCTATGACGATGCCGCCGGGGCCATCGAGCCGCTCTTTGAACTGATCGCCGGGACGCGCGCCTGGGACGAGACGCGAAATGTCCGGCCGCTGTGGAGCGCCCGGACAATCACTGCAAGGCCGTTTTAGTGCTGCAGGTACTTCATGCTCCATGAACCAATCCGGCGGAAGCCCAGCTCCTCATAGATAGCTGCGGCTTTGGGATTGTCGTAGAACAGGCAGAGCGACTTGCCTTCCGCTAACAGGTCGGCGCAGAGCTGCGCCACAAGCCGGCGGGCCAGTCCCTGCTTGCGGTGCTCAGGGTGGGTAGCCACCCCGACAATCATCGCAGACAGCGAGTTCTCCGCCGATGTGGAGGCGCAGGCAACCACCTTGCCGCCCCGTTCCACATAATAGGTACGGCCGGTGCCGCTTTGCAGCGTCTGGCGCAGGCTGGTGCGCATCCCGGAGCCGCTGCCGGCGAACTCTTCAATAAGGTCGGTGAGCGCACAGACGGCTTCGACATCGTCTACTCCCGCCCTATGAACCATAACCTGCGTGTTCCCGCAGGCCTGCCGGACTTCTTCTGTCATGGCGGCAAGCTCGGAGAAATCCATCCGCTTCTGCAGACGGAACTCGATTTTATCACCGAACGCCTCCAGCACCTCCGCCGAGCCGGAGATCATCTCCGCCTTCTTGTTGGCCTTGATTAAGGCCGTAAACCCGTCCACATCGAACATTCCGCGCGCATAAGGCAAGTAACTGCTGTAGTAACGCAGCAGCACCGCTGTGAGCGGTCCGTCTTCCCCTGTGGTCTCGCCCCACACCTCCATGAAATCCTGCCCGAAGCCAAAATTCTCGACATCTCCGATCAGAAACAAATTAAGGGCCGCTTCCTGGCCGAGAAACGACAGCACCGCTTCCCGGTCGGCTTCTTCCAGCTTGCGAATCATTCTGCTCTCCCCCTCTGGCAATGCAGTATCCATCTATGAAAAGCTTCTGCCATTGTACAACATGCCGCCAAAAATGAATATGACAGCCGCGAATTAGGTGCAGGAAGCTTTTAGGACCTCCCTCAATGCGGGTAACGTTCATGTCCAAGTTTCTGTTATAATAGATAGACTTAGTGAAAAGGCATGGAGGTTAACAATGGCTAAATATACGCCGATGATCGAGCAATATTTGAAGGTAAAGGAAGGGGCGCAGGATGCCTTCCTTTTTTTCCGGCTGGGCGATTTCTACGAAATGTTCTTTGACGATGCGATTCTTGCTTCGAGGGAGCTGGAGATTACATTAACCGGGCGCGAAGGAGGCGGGGATGAGAAGATTCCGATGTGCGGTGTCCCTTATCATTCGGCCGAAGGCTACATTCAGCGCCTGATTGAAAAAGGCTATAAGGTCGCCATCTGCGAGCAGCTTGACGATCCGGCGGTCACCAAAGGGATGGTACGGCGGGATATTGTCCGGGTAGTTACGCCAGGAACCGTTATGGACGGGAAGATTGCTGACAAAAGCAACAATTACCTGGTATGCGTCACCGAAATCGACGGCATGCTGTCGCTCTCGGCCTGTGATTTGACCACAGGGGAGCTGTATGTCACGTCTGTTCTGTCGAACATGGAATGGCTGCGTGACGAGATTGGAATTTATGAACCGGCGGAAATTATCGGGGATGCCGGACTGCTGGAGACGCTTCGTGCAGAAGCGGCGCTGCTGGCCAAGCCTGTCGTCTATACGCCGTGGGACAAACGCGACGAGGAACAGGCGCGCCGGCAGTTCGGCGAAGCCGCTTGGGTGCGGCTTGAGCGGGAACGGGGGCACTGCCTGGCGATGCTGATCGCCTACCTTGGCGAAACCCAGCGCCGTTCGCTGGGTCAGCTGCGGCAGATTTCACCGTATGAGCCGGGGAATTACATGATTCTCGATCCGTTTACGCGCCGTAATCTGGAGCTGACGGAGACGGTGCGCGAGCGCTCCAAGAAGGGCTCGCTGCTCTGGCTGCTGGACCGCACCGAGACCTCGATGGGCGGCCGGCTGCTGCGGCGCAGAATCGATAAGCCGCTGCTGCAGCGTTCGGCAATTGAACGGCGGCTGGAGGCCGTCGATTATCTTTATAACCAGTTCATCGTACGTGAAGATATACGCGGTGCGCTGAAGGAGATTTATGATCTGGAGCGGCTCGTAGGCCGTATTGCCTTTGGCAGCGCCAACGGCCGGGATATGAATGCGCTCAGGTTGTCACTCGAGCAAATCCCTGCCCTGAAGGAGCTTTGCCTGACTTCAGGTTCTTCTACCCTGCGGGAAATCGGGGCCGCTATCGACGAGTGCGCTGAAGTCCGCGAGGATATCGGACAGGCCATCGTTGATGATCCGCCTGTGTCCGTACGGGATGGAGGAATGATCCGGCCGGGATACCATGAACGGCTGGATGAGCTGCGGGAGGCCAGCAGCAACGGTAAACGCTGGATTGCAGAGCTGGAAGCGAAGGAGCGCCTGGCTACCGGTATCAAGTCGCTGAAGATCGGCTATAACAAAATCTTCGGCTATTATATAGAAGTAACCCGCTCTAATCTGGCGTCCCTGCCGGAAGGCCGGTATGAACGCAAGCAGACACTGGCGAATGCCGAACGCTTCGTCACGCCGGAGCTGAAGGAGAAGGAAGCGCTGATCCTGGAAGCCCAGGATAAAATGACGGATCTGGAATACAGCCTGTTCAGCGGGCTGCGCGAGCGCATCAACGCCCAGATTTCCCGTCTGCAGGCCTTGGCCGAGAAGGTGGCTGAAATCGATGTGTACCAGAGTCTGGCTGCGGTCAGTGCGGAGCATCGTTTTGTTAAGCCGAAGCTTAGCGACGGCTATGATCTGCGCCTGGAGGGCGGAAGACATCCTGTCGTAGAGGCGGTGCTGAAGGATACGGCGTTTATTGCCAACGGCACGGCCCTGGGCCGGGAGGACGGCAATATTCTGCTGATCACCGGCCCGAATATGGCCGGGAAGAGCACTTATATGCGCCAGGTCGCGTTAATCTGCATCCTGGCCCAGATTGGCTGCTTTGTTCCGGCAGCCAGTGCAGAAGTGCCGCTGATCGACCGGATCTTCACCCGGATCGGGGCGGCCGACGACCTGATCGGCGGCCAGAGCACCTTTATGGTGGAAATGGCCGACATCCAGGTCATGACCGAGAAAGCGACGGCCCGCAGCCTGATTATCATCGACGAGTTGGGCCGCGGCACCTCCACCAGCGAGGGCATGGCCATCGCCCAGGCCGTCATCGAATATGTGCATGATACGATTGCCTGCAAAGCGCTGGTCTCCACCCACTTCCATGAGCTGGCTCATTTGGAACAGAGCCTGCAGGGGCTGAGAAACTATTCCATGGCCGTTCAGGAGAGCGGCGATAAGGTCAACTTCCTGCGCAAGCTTGTGCCGGGAGCGGCCGACAGCAGCTATGGCATCTATTGTGCCCGGCTGGCTGGCCTGCCGGAGGGCATTATTGACCGTGCGTACACACTGCTGCAGAGCATTGAACAGGCGGCGCCTGCCATCACTGTGGCGACGCCAGCTAGTGTCTCTCAGCCGGAGGTCCGGGGTGGCGGAGACGTATCCGCCGTGGGCAGCGCGGCTGACGACCGTCTTACTGCGGACAGACATGTTGAGCAGGAAGAGCGGCTATCTACCGGGCGCATCCAGTCTGTCGGCGAAGGGAGTGCAGATGCTGCCGGCAACGTGCGTGAGCACACCGGGGCGGCGGCTGCCTATGCGCAAACCGCTGTATCGCTGGCCGAAGAGGAGCAGGAGGTTGTGCAGCTCTCGATCTTCGGCGAGGAAGAGCCGCGCAAAGGGCGCCGGCAGGCTGCAGGCGTCCCGGCTCCGATTGCCCCGGTCGTCAAGGAGCTGATTGCCGCCGTGCAGGGGGCGGATCTGATGAACATGACTCCGCTGCAGGCGATGGGTCTGCTCAATGAGCTGAAGATGAAGGCCAAGGGCTTGTAGGCTGCGGTTCAGCCAGTTTTTTCAGGTACCGTAATTGTTTGAGCGTAAAGGACGACGCAAATAGATTGATTTTCGCACACTAATTTGCCGTTTGTACTGATTTCAGCACTCAATTTCAATTATCGCCACTTAATAGGGTTGGGCTGTATTGGCGTAGTCATTAACTTTCACCCGTTTAAGTGGCGGGTAGCCAACTATATAGAGTGTACTGAAGATATATTTGTTATAGCCGTGACTCCAGAGAACATTTGGATTTCCGTCCGTTCGCCTGATCGCTTTCCGTAGGAATAGCGGTCGGTTCTCCACACTCTCGCCGTAGTCAGGGCAAAGCTCAGGCGTAACTCAGGTCAAAGCTAAAGTGAACCCTATCGATCCTGCGATTAGTTCGATATTCGCACACTAATTCTTCCTTTTTTACGGATTTCATTAATCTAATTCGATTATCGCTACTTAATTTGGACAAAATTGCTGTGATGATTGATTTACAACCATATTAAGTGGCGATTATCCAACTAGAGTTGCGATCTACCTCCAAATGTGTGGAATTAAGTGGCGATTTTCCAACTAAAGCCTGCGAACAGGCGCTGCCTTTCATTCATCAAAACGATATAGAGCTGGCTGCCGTGGATTATTCAGCAAATAGCGTTATTCATCCGAAAATCGCGGGAGCGGGCAGCGGCCGAAAGTCACATAAGCTTACTGCAGTCACTTTCCGGTCTTATCGGCGAACTGCCTTAAGCGGACATAGAATTAGTTTTGTTTAATCAAATATTACCATTCATTGTTTGGCTCCATAGCCAAGTTAGCGAGGTGAAAGATATGAGCAAAATTCATGTGCTGGACGAGCATATTGCCAACCAGATTGCTGCCGGTGAGGTCGTCGAACGTCCGGCCTCCGTCGTCAAGGAATTGGTGGAGAATGCGATTGATGCGGGCAGTACGCGGATTGAGGTTTCGGTGGAGGAAGGCGGACTGCAAAGCATCCGCGTTAAAGATAACGGCTCCGGCATTGAGCCGGAGGATTGCGAGACTGCGTTCTACCGGCACGCCACCAGCAAGATTGCCAACGGTCGCGATCTGTTCCAGATCACGAGCCTGGGCTTCCGGGGTGAAGCTTTGCCCAGTATTGCCGCCGTCTCCAAGCTGTCCCTGCTGACAGCAAGCGCGGATGACGGCAAGGGCCGCCTGGTCGAGATTGAAGGCGGCAAGCTGCTCCGCAGTGAAGACGCACCATCCGGCCAAGGCAGTGAGCTTGCCGTGCGCGAGCTGTTCTACAATACACCTGCCCGGCTCAAATATATGAAGAGCATTCAGACGGAGCTGGGGCATATCTCCGATGCGATGTACCGGATGGCGCTGGCACATCCGGATATTTCGTTCACGCTGCAGCATAACGGCAACCAGCTGCTGCATACGCTCGGCAACGGTGACCTGCTGCAGGTCATTGCTGCTGTCTACGGCACCTCTGCCGCCAAGGCCATGCTGAAGGTCGATGCCGAGGACCCGGATTACCGCATCTCCGGTTATATCAGCCGTCCGGAGTGGACCCGCTCGAACCGCAACGCGGTAACGACCATCGTCGGCGGACGTTATATCCGCAGCAACGGGCTGAATGCAGCGATTCTGCGGGCCTATCATACGCTTCTGCCGATTAACCGCTACCCGCTGCTGGTGCTCAGTCTGGATATGCATCCGTCGCTCGTTGACGTGAACGTGCATCCGGCCAAGCTGGAAGTGCGGTTCAGCAAAGAGCCTGAGCTATACGCCTTCGTCGAGCAGGAGCTGCGCAAGGTGCTGCTCGGACAGGACCTGATTCCCCGCCCGACTAAAGAGGTCATCGGGGGCAAGAACAGCAGCTCCTTTATCCAGGAGCAGTTCGCGTTCCCGAAACCGCAGGCGGCTTTGCCGGCGGAGAACTTTTCTCGCGCGGACGGACGCCCCGACACACCACGCACGGACGGTTTACGCGCTGAAGTGCCGCATCCCGGCGCACCACGTGCCGACGGATTACGCACCGACGCGCCGCTCACCGACGCACCACGCACCGACGCATCACGCACCGACGTGCCGCACCCCGACGCATTACGGGCGGACGCATCTTCCGGTGCGGCTGCTCTGGCCGATCCGCGTCCGGCGGATCACTTCCGCAGCGGAGATGGAGGCGTCCATCTCCAAGATAGCGCGGACCTGCCCTCCGGCGGTCCTGATCGCCAATCTGCCGGCGCTGCACCGCTGCCGCAAGCAGCGGATACACCCGCTGCGAAGCCGTGGCAGCCGCAGGCCCGGGAGGCATCGGCCGGTTACGGGGCCTATCAGCCGCAGGCGCGGCCGCAAGTCTCCGGCGGGTACCGCCAGAGTGCTCCGGCTGCGCCCGGCAGGAGCGGGTATCCGGTACCGGAAGAGCTGTACGCTCCAGCGGGCAGTCTGGAGCCCGGCCTGCCGCAGTTTCCGGAGCTGAACTATATCGGACAGCATCACGGCACTTATATCATTGCCCAGAATGACAGCGGGCTGTATCTGATCGACCAGCACGCAGCGCATGAGCGGATTAATTACGAATATTATTATGAGAAATTCGGACAGCCGGCGGACGCCTCTCAAGAGCTGCTGCTGCCGATTACCCTGGAATTTACGCCATCGGAGAGCCGCCAGCTCAGCGAGCGGCTGCACTGGTTCGAGCAGGCTGGTGTGTATCTGGAGCACTTCGGAGGACAGACCTTTCTGATCCGTTCCCTGCCTTACTGGTTCCCGGAAGGAGAGGAGAAGGCGATTGTCGAGGAAATGGCGGAATGGGTACTCAGTGAGCGGGCCATTGATTTGGCGAAGCTGCGCGAGAAATCCTCGATTCTCTGCTCCTGCAAGGCTTCGATTAAAGCCAACCAGAAGCTGACCGAACAGGAAGTGTCCGCACTGCTCAGCAGACTGGCTGCCTGCCGCCAGCCGTACACCTGCCCGCACGGGCGGCCGATTGTTGTATCGTTCTCGGCCTACGATCTGGAGAAGCTGTTTAAGCGTGTCATGTAATGACGATGCTGATATCTTAAGAGACATTAACTATATACTGTAAAGTGCGTAATGAGTGTACTGAACGGAGGCATCATGATTATAACAACGGGCTTTGACCCGATACCGGATATTGAGAAGCGCGCATTGCGGCTGGCCGAACACATAGGGGCCGATTACGTGCCCCGCGGCGGCACCTCGGCAGCGAAGCTGCTCAAGCGATATGACGGGCGGGAAATACTGGTTGTGCTGCAGGAGACCGTGAGGCTGCTGGTCTCCGGCGCGGAACCGCTGGAGTTTCATCCCAGCATGGGCTTTATCCGGGCCAAACGGATTCTCAAAGGCGAGCCCGATCCGCTGATCGAAGCCGCCGGCATGCAGCCCGGAGACAGTGTGCTCGACTGCACGGCCGGTCTGGGCAGCGATTCGCTGCTCTTCGCCGTCTATGGAGGGGAGCATTCGCAGGTGACGGCGCTGGAGAGCGCCTTGCCGCTGTACTCCCTCCTGCTTGGCGGCATGGACAGCTATGTGTCCGGCTTGGCGGAAGTGGACGGCGCGCTGCGCCGCATCCATGTTGTACATAGCGATCATTACTCCTATTTACAGGCGCAGCCGGATAACAGCGCAGATATTGTATATTTCGACCCGATGTTCCGCTCGCCGCTGACCGATTCAGCGGCGATTTCCCCGCTCCGCCGTTTCGCGAATCCCGAGGCGCTTGCAGAGGGCAGTGTTGCAGAGGCGCTTAGGGTCGCACGTAAGCGCGTGGTGCTGAAGGAAAAGGCCCAGAGCGGGGAGTTTACCCGCCTGGGATTCACGGAGCTAAGGCGCGGCAGCGCCAAAACATCATACGGGGTGATCGAGCTGTGACAACAACGGACAAGCGCAAAGTGCTGGTGCTTCTGGGTCCCACGGCGGTAGGCAAAACCAGGCTCAGCCTGGAGCTGGCGGAGATGTATAACGCCGAAATTATCTCCGGCGATTCCATGCAGGTATACCGCGGAATGGACATCGGAACCGCCAAGATCAGGCCTGAAGAAATGAAGGGAATTCCCCATCATCTGATCGACATTCATGATCCTGCTGAAGCGTATTCCGCAGCCGAATTCCAGGAGCAGGGCGGGCGGCTGATCGAGGAGATCAGCGGACGCGGCAGGCTTCCTTTTATAGTGGGCGGCACGGGACTGTATATTGAATCTCTGTGTTACGGATTCCGTTTCTCTGCGGCCGTAGCCGATGAGGCCTTCCGGCAGGCGCAGGACGCCTTTGCCGAGGAGCACGGGGCCGAAGCGCTGCATGCGCGGCTGGCTGCCGTTGACCCGGAGAGTGCCTCCCGGCTGCATCCCAATGACCGGCGCCGGATTATCCGCGCGCTGGAGATTCACCATCAGACCCAAACGACATTGTCGTCCACCCAGGCAGCGCAAAAGCGGGAATTCCCTTATGAGCTGTGTCTGGTCGGATTAACCATGGACCGGCAGATTCTCTACCGGCGTATTGAGGAACGGATCGACCAGATGCTGGGGAACGGTCTGGTAGCGGAAGTCGAAGGTTTATTGCGCCAAGGCTGCAGCAGAAATATGGTTTCGATGCAAGGTCTGGGCTACAAGGAGATCGCCGCTTATCTGGAGGGTGAGCTGACCCTCGACGACGCCGTTACCCTGCTGAAGCGTGATACACGCCGTTTTGCGAAGCGACAGCTGTCCTGGTTCCGGCATATGAAGGAGATTGTATGGATCGATGATTTTCAGGAAGCCAATTATGCTGAGCATCTGCTGGCCATCCGCGCCGTAATAGCCGAGAAACTTAAGCTGTAGCTAAAAGGGGAACTGTCCTGTGATTGACGGAATGGGCTTTAAAGAATTAACATATAAAAAAGAGGAGAACTCCTTCGCCCGCCGAAATTATACTTAGGAGCTTCCCGGCCCTCCTGAATTGCTCTGTATCTCGGAGCCATGGTATAATAGCAGGAAAGTTTCTCTCAGGTCTTGAATATACTTTTGAACAATCTAATTGAACCATTGGGGGTACGTCATATGAACAAGTCCATTAACATCCAAGATACGTTCTTGAACCAGCTGCGCAAAGAGAATATCCCTGCAACAGTATATCTGACCAACGGGTTTCAAATCCGGGGAATCATTAAAGCCTTCGACAATTTCACAATTGTGATCGACAGCGACGGGCGTCAGCAAATGGTGTACAAGCATGCGATTTCGACCTTCACGCCGCAGCGGAGCGTATCGCTGATGCAGGACAACAGCGGCGAAGAATAACATTTTATGTTTTTGAAGCGAAACCTTTTTGCTTATAAATCGTTTGAATAGAGAGTGCGGAGAGCAACCTGCGAAGGTTGTTCTTTTCATTCGTGACCTTACATTTAGAGAGAAAGTTCCGAAAGGGAGTCAGGAGGAAGCATGGCTAGAGATGATATGTCCAGAAATAATCGGAATCGATCCAGAACTTCGAGCCCTGCAAATTCCAAAGGGAAACCGAAGAAGAAAAAGTTTTTAACGAAGAAGCGGGTGCTGTGGACCATGTTTTTTGCCATGGTGCTGGCCATTATCTGTGCACTGGGCGGTTACTTGTTCATCCTGCTGAACGGCGAGAAGCTGCTGGACGCGAACCGGGATAAGCTTACCGTCAATCCGCCGACGCAGATTTTTGACCGCAACGCCAATTTGATTGCCGAGCTGTCGCTGGAGAAGAGTGACCCCGTGGAGTATGAAGATATTCCGCCGTTACTGGTCCAGGCTTTTGTCTCCACCGAGGATAAGCGGTTCTTCGAGCACAAAGGGGTGGACTTCTGGTCCATCGGCCGGGCTGCCGTAAAGGACGTTATGGCGCGCAGCATGGTGGAGGGCGGCAGTACGATTACCCAGCAGCTGGCGAAGAATATCTTTCTGACCCGCGACAAGACCTTCTTCCGTAAGGCGACGGAAATGTCCATTGCCATGGCGCTGGAAAATGAAAAGAGTAAAGAAGAGATCATCACGATGTACCTGAACCGGATCAACTTCGGCGGTACAACCTACGGAATCAAAGCGGCCTCTATCCGTTATTTTGGCAAAAGTGATCTGAAGGATCTTAAGCTGTGGGAGATGGCAACCTTGGCGGCTATGCCGAAGGGACCGTCCCGCTACAATCCGCTGCGCAATCCCGAGCTGTCCAAGGAGCGCCGCGCTGTAGTTCTGCAGCTGATGTATGATCAGCAGAAGATTACCGAGCAGGAGATGAATGAAGCCAAGGCGGTGGATTACAACTACAAGCCGCCGGAGAAGAAGCAGAAGTATCAGGCATTTATTGATTTTGCTATTGATGAAGCTGAGGATAAGTTCGGTCTGTCGGAAGACGATCTCAATATCGGCGGGTACAAAATCTTCACGACCATGGACAAACATGCCCAGGAGACGGTGGAAGCGGCCTTTGCCGACAGTGATAATTTCGAGGAGAGCGTCGACGAGGAACTGGTGCAGGGGTCGATGACGATCATCAATCAGGAGAACGGCAGTATTGTGGCTTTGATGGGCGGACGCAATTATGAGAAAAAAGGCTTTAGCCGCGTCAATGACAGCCGCCGCTCGCCGGGCTCCTCGTTCAAGCCGATCGTGTCATATGCTCCGGCACTGGAATCGGGCAAATTCACCAGCTCTTCGATGCTTAGCAACGAAAAGCAATGCTTCGGCAACTATTGCCCGAGCAACCTGCATGGATATTCGAGCACCATCAGCATGAGCCAGGCGATAACCAAGTCGGAGAATATCCCGGCCGTATGGCTGCTGAATGAAATCGGTGTGAATACCGGCTTCCAGTTCGCCAAATCACTGGGTATTTCGCTCAGCGATGAAGATAAGAACCTCTCCCTTGCCCTCGGCGGGATGAGCCAGGGTACAAACACACTGGAGATGGCCCAGGCTTACACTGCTTTTGCCAATGGCGGTGAACTAAGAGAGGCGTATTCGATCAAATCGATTGAGAACAGCGACGGAGCGACGGTCTATAAGGCCAACACATCTCCTGAGCGCGTCATGAGCGAAGAAACGGCTTACCAGATGACGGAGATGATGCAGGAGGTTGTCACGGACGGAACGGGCAAGAAAGCCAAGATCAACCGTCCTGTTGCCGGCAAGACCGGTACAACCCAAAGCGGCTATGAAGGCATCAGCGCTAACCGTGATGTGTGGTTCGTCGGCTATACGCCGGAATGGACCGCAGCGGTATGGATGGGTTACGATAAGCCGAGCAAGAAGCACCTGCTCAAGAACAGCAGTCCGCTCGCTGCAGCGTTCTGGGGCAAGGTCATGGAAGAAGCGCTGGAAGGCGTGCCGGCCAAATCATTCCCGCAGCCTAAGGGTGTAATCGAAACTGAACCAACGGAGACCCCAGGTGCTGTACAGCCGGTCAGCGGACTCAGCGCCTCCTATGATCCATCGACGTTGACGGTCAATATAAGCTGGCAGGCAGCTCCGGCCGATGGGGTGGAATACCGGGTGTACCGCCGGGAAACCTCGGAGTCGGATTACAGTCTGCTGCTGAGTACCCAAGACACCAATATTGGAGACATCAGCGCGATGCCTGGTCTCACCTATGAGTATTACGTAACAGCCTATTATCCCGAGCTCGATACGGAAAGTGATGCCTCTGAGATCGTGACCGTGGCTGTACAGGATGAGGCGCCGCCTTCCGCAGAGCCTGTGGAGACTATGGATCCGGCTATTCCAACCGACGATGGCAGCAACGGCTGGGTTGATGATCCGGGCGACGGCTGGAACAACGGCAACGGCAATGGCAATGGTAACGGAAATAGTAATGGTAATGGCAACGGAAATGGGATCGGGAATGGCAATGGTAATGGGAACGGGAATGGCAACGGCAACGGAAATGGAGGAGGCAACAGTGGGGGCGGCACGCCTACGCAGCCTCCGGCAACACCGCCGCCGCCAACCCAAGAGCCGCAGGCAACTCCGGCAGCTACAGAGACGATTGCAACGCCTGTAGTGACAGCCGATCCCGCAGCCGCCGATGCCGTGACGGATGTGACCACTCCTTAAAGTTGAACATCCCATGGCTCACAGACGAAAGATGAACATAATGCAATACAGCGGTTCTGCTGTCGCTTCGGCGACGGGGAGCCGCTTTTTTTTACATATAATAGCTGATCTATCCATGCCCGGGGGGAATATCTGATGCTCATACACTTTCGTTCCGGTTACGCCTTTACATAAGTTGATAAAGGATGTTTTGAGTGTCTCTTCTAAATATGTTAAGCTGGAGACACCATTTGTTGAGAGGGAAATTTTATATGAAACGTAAATTCGGAGACCGGGCCAACTGGCGACGGATTACGCGCCGCCATTTTGCCTGCCGTTATGTGGAGACCCGGGAGTTCAGCGGCTATATTACCCTGTATACGATTTACGGATTGAAAGAGCCGCTTTGGAAGAGCTATGGCCGGCATACGTACCGCATCGCGGACAAGGGCTATTCCTGGCTGCAGTATTTCCCCAAGGACAGCCATTATATTGTGACGGCCATGTTCGATGACCGCCAGAATATTGTCCAATGGTACATCGACACCTGTAAGGTGCAAGGGGTGACAGATCAGGGAGTCCCCTGGTTTGATGATCTGTATCTCGATGTGGTGGTGCTGTGGAACGGCGAGGTATTCCTGCTTGATGAGGATGAACTGGAAGAGGCGCTGGAGCGCGAGGATATTACCGAACACGAATATAACCTCGCCTGGAAGACCGCTGATACGGTCATGAGGAGTATAGATGCTCATGCGTTCCCCTATTTCACACTCTCGTTGAAGCACCGTGCCGAGCTGTTTCATCACGGAGAATTCAGGAGGAAGTAACTTATGGAGTGGTATGTGTATCAAAAAGAATCCTCCCCGATTCGCAGAATGTCGGGGAGGCGCCGCCGCTCCCGCCGCAAGCGGGTGTGGCTGATTGCGCTTGTCGCGGTAGTTGCGGCAGGTCTGCTGTGGGTTGCAGTGGTGTTCAACAATATCAACAGCGCCAGAACAGCGTCACCTCTGCCGAAAGCGGATGCGGGCATAATTCTGGGGATGTCGATGTGGGGCGATGAACCCAGCCCGGGGCTGCAGGAGCGTCTGGACTATGGCCTTGAGCTATACCGGCAAGGGAGCTTTGGGGAGTTCATCGTTTCCGGCGGTCTGGATCACGAGGATTACAAGTTTACTGAAGCGGAAGGAATGCGTAATTATCTGGTGTCACAGGGCGTGCCGGAGGATATTATTCATCTGGATAACGAATCTACCAACACCTATGAGAATCTCCGCTACAGCCAGGCCATTATGCGGGAGGAAGAATTGAACACGGCGGTCATCATCACGCACAGCTTCCATGGAACGCGTGCGCTGGAAATGGCGGAGGAGCTGGGATATCAGACACCTGCATTGGCCGTAACAGAGAGTAAAGTGATGTCGATGCTCAAGTACAAAACCCGTGAGATTCTCGCTTATACCAAATGGAAGCTGCAGCAGCCTTTTATGTAAGAACACGAGAATAGGAACAGCTACGCGCCGCTGGAGAATGGATACTCTGCCGATTTGTCCGGAATAATCTGAAACTGCTAATAACCGCTTCTGAAACGGAATATAACTATAGAATAGAGAAGTGGTTAAGGCAGTCAGCCCTGGATAATGAGGTGAACAAGGTGAACGGACGCGTAGCGGCGGCAAGCGGACAAGAGGAAGGCAGACCGTCCCGGCAAATTAATGTAGTACTGCGGCAGCAGGAGCCACCGGTATCCCCGGCTGCTGCCGTAGGAGACGGGAGAAGCTTGAACAGCGGAGGAGTATCGCCCAAAAGTCACGCCCATGGCGGGCTGTTCCAGGAGCTGAGCCGTGAGCTCGATGCGCTCGTGGGACTGGATAATATCAAAGAGCTTGTATTTGAGATATACGCCCTGCTGCAGGTTGCCCAGATGCGCAGCGAAGCGGGGCTGGCCAGCGGCAGCCAGGCGTACCACATGGTGTTCAAGGGGAATCCGGGTACCGGCAAGACGACGGTAGCAAGGATAGTCGCCAAGCTGTTTCAACGCATGGGCGTGCTGAACAAGGGGCATCTTATCGAGGTAGAGCGGGCTGACCTTGTAGGCGAATATATCGGCCATACGGCGCAGAAGACCCGTGACTTGGTCAAGAAGGCGCTCGGTGGTATTCTTTTTATCGATGAAGCCTACAGTCTTGCACGTGGCGGAGACAAGGATTTCGGAAAAGAAGCCATCGACACCTTAGTGAAATCCATGGAGGATCACCGTAGCCAGTTCATCCTGATTCTGGCGGGCTATTCGGATGAAATTGATTATTTCCTGATGAGCAACCCCGGGCTTCCTTCCCGGTTTCCGATTCAAGTGGAATTTCCCGACTACACGATTGACCAGCTGGTGCAAATTGCCGAGCTGATGGCGAAGGAACGCGACTATATTCTGATGCCGCAAGCGATACTTAAATTAAAGCAGCATGTGCTGCTGGAGAAATCGGAAAGCCTGCATGCCTTCAGCAACGCCCGCTATGTGCGCAATGCCATTGAGAAGGCGGTGCGCGCCCAGGCGGTGCGGCTGCTTACCCATTATGAGAGCAGTAGTCCGGGGAAGCAGGAGCTGATGACGCTGCGCACAGAGGATTTCAAGCTGTAGGACGGGCAAGAATACATTGAATTATCCCGGTGGGGTACGGGCAATAAGGAGCATATGAATAATGGCGCCAACAACCTATGACACGACGACAGAAATGCAGGACCGGGCGATTCTGGTAAGTCTGGTTACCGACAAAATCAAGCAGACGGGCATTGATCCCGAGCTCTCCCTGCAGGAACTGGTCCAACTGGCCGAGACCGCAGGGGTAGAAGTGCTGGATGTGCTGCGCCAGAACAAAGAGACGCCGGACCCGAGATGGTTTATCGGCAAAGGCAAAGTAGAAGAGCTTCGAATGGCTGCCGACGGCCTTGGGGCGAATACGGCCATCTTCGACCAGGAGCTGTCAGGAGCCCAGGTACGCAACCTGGAGGAGGCGCTTGATCTTAAGATTATTGACCGCACGCAGCTGATTCTCGATATTTTTGCCGGACGGGCGAAGACCCGGGAAGGGATTATCCAGGTAGAGCTGGCCCAGCTAACCTACCTGCTGCCAAGGCTATCCGGACAAGGCAAGAATCTGTCCCGCCTCGGCGGCGGCATCGGGACCAGAGGTCCGGGGGAAAGCAAGCTGGAGGCAGACCGCCGGCATATCCGTGACCGCATCGGTGAACTGAAACGGCAGCTTGATGATGTGGTCAAGACACGCGAGCTGCACCGGGAGCGCCGCCGCAAGAGCGGAGCCGTCCAGGTGGCTCTGGTCGGTTATACCAACGCCGGCAAGTCCACGCTGCTTAAGCAGCTTACGGATGCCGACGTGTATATTGAGAACCAGCTGTTCGCCACGCTGGATCCGACTTCAAGAATACTGGAGCTGCCAGCGGGCAAAGAAGTGGTGCTCACAGATACAGTAGGCTTTATTCAGAATCTGCCCCACGATCTGGTGGCGGCCTTCCGGGCGACCCTGGAGGAAGTGAACGAAGCTACGCTTGTACTGCATGTGGTTGACGCATCTTCTCCGATGCGGGAGGAGCAAATGGAGGTTGTCGGCGCTATTCTGCAGGAGCTTGGCGCAGCCGGGAAGCCGCAGATCGTCTTGTATAATAAGAGGGATCTCTGCACGCCGGAGCAGCTGCAATTGCTGCCGGGCGGGCCAGGACATCTGAAGATCAGTGCTTATGATACGGAGGACCAGGAGCGGATCCGGCAGACTATCGCCGATGAGCTCGCGGGGGACACCTTGAGGTTCCGCATCCCGGGAGAACGCGGCGATCTGTCTGCTCTGCTCTACAAGGTGGGCGAAGTGCTTGAAACCGATTATGAAGAAAATAACGTCCTGTATACCGTCCGTGTAAACAAGGAAGATTACGGCAAGCTGGGATATAAGCTTGCCGAGTACGCAGATCAGCAGTAACCGTATGAGAACCAAAAGTTAATTACATGTACAATAGTTAAACCAGGTCCCGCAAGGCTTCTTCTTGCTCCGGTACTGCCGGAATCCGGAAGACGCTTCTGCGGGACGAGCTTTGCTGTCCCAAGAAAATCAGGTATGAGGAGAGAAACAGGGGAAATGGCAGTTTTCGCAGATGATATTTTACAGGCGGCAGAGGCCGCAGAGCTTGAGATCATTGAGGCGGTCAAGAGTTTAGACCGCATTGTCGACCGGAATCAATGGAAGGTCATTGAAGCCTTCCAGCGGCACCAGGTCAGCGATTTTCATTTTGCCGGGTCCACCGGCTATGCATACAATGACCGGGGGAGGGAAATTCTCGATCTGGTTTACGCCGATGTCTTCGGAGCCGAGGCGGCGCTGGTCCGTCCGCATTTTGCATCAGGAACGCATACCATATCTACGGCACTGTTCGGTGTGCTGCGTCCTGGAGATGAACTGCTCTATATTACGGGAAGACCCTACGATACGCTGCATAAAGTCATTGGAGAAGCCGGGGACGGAACCGGCTCGCTGGCCGATTTCGGTATCGGCTACCGGGAGACGGCATTAAATCCGGAAGGCGGCATTGATTGGGACGCCGTAGCCGGAGCGCTCAATGAGAAGACTAAGGTAATTGGCATTCAGCGCTCACGCGGATATGACTGGCGTTCATCGTTCACGGTGGCCGAAATCGGTGACATGATTGCTAAAGTCAAAAGTCTGAAACCTGGACTGATTGTTTTCGTAGACAACTGTTATGGAGAGTTTACGGAAGAAATGGAGCCGCCCCAGGTCGGCGCTGACCTTGTCGCCGGCTCGCTGATCAAGAATCCCGGCGGGGGGATTGCCGAAACCGGAGGGTATATCTGCGGGCGTGCCGACCTTGTTACACTGGCGGCTTACCGGCTGACTGCTCCCGGCATCGGCGGGGAAGTAGGGGCTATGCTGGGGACGACGCGCGGGCTTTACCAGGGGTTGTTCATGGCTCCCCACACGGTAGGACAAGCGCTCAAAGGGAGCATCTTCGCTGCTTCGGTATTCGCCCGCTGCGGCTTCCGCACGAAGCCGGCCTGGAACGAGCCGCGTACGGATTTGATTCAGGCGGTGGCTTTTGACGGTCCGGAGCATCTGATCGCCTTCGTGCAGGGGATTCAGCGCGCCGCAGCGGTAGACAGCCATGTAGTTCCAGAGCCCTGGGACATGCCTGGTTATGAACATCCTGTCATTATGGCGGCAGGAACCTTTATTCAAGGTGGGAGCTTGGAGTTATCCGCCGACGCGCCAATCCGGGCGCCATATATCGGCTATATGCAGGGCGGATTGACCTATTCACATGTGAAGTTCGGAGTGCTGATGGCACTGCAGCGCATGCGGGATTCAAAATTGCTGTAAGTATATCTTACATACCATTGACACGCCTGAATACGAAATGTACAATGAGATGAGATAAAAGATCATTGGAAGGTTGGATGAGTCATGGGTGATGAAATCCGCAGAAATATGGCATTATTTCCTATAGGGATCGTAATGAAGCTAACCGATTTATCTGCTAGACAAATTCGTTATTATGAGCAGCATAGTTTGATCGTACCTGCGCGCACCTCAGGCAATCAGCGGTTATTCTCGTTTAATGATGTAGAGCGTCTGCTCGAAATCAAGGCTTTAATTGAGAAGGGTGTCAATATCGCCGGCATCAAGCAGGTGATGAATCCGGTCTCGAAGGAATCCGAAGAAGCTACGGTTATTACCCCTGATACAGAGGTTCGCCGCAGGGAGTTGTCCGATTCGCAGCTGCACCGATTATTGAAGCAAGAGTTGGTTTCCGGTAAAAGGCCGGGACAAGTGTCACTTATTCAAGGCGAGCTATCCCGGTTTTTTAATAAATAACATAAAGAGACATGAAAGGGAGAGGGTAAAGTGAGCTTCACTAAAGAGGATATTTTGCGTATTTCCAAGGAAGAAAACGTCCGTTTCATTCGTCTGCAATTCACCGATCTGCTCGGCACGATCAAAAATGTAGAAATTCCAGTCAGCCAGCTTGAGAAGGCGCTCGACAATAAAATGATGTTCGACGGTTCGTCCATTGAAGGATATGTGCGGATCGAAGAATCGGATATGTATCTGTATCCTGACCTCAGCACCTGGGTTATTTTCCCTTGGGTAACGGACAGCCGTGTAGCCCGTCTGATCTGCGATGTATACATGCCTGACGGCACGCCGTTTGCCGGTGACCCGCGCGGTATCCTGAAACGCTGCCTGAAGGAAGCCGAGGAAATGGGCTATACAGCGATGAACGTTGGACCGGAACCGGAATTCTTCCTGTTCAGAACCGATGAGAAGGGGAATCCAACCAAGGAGCTTAACGATCAGGGCGGATACTTCGACCTGGCTCCGATGGATCTTGGCGAGAACTGCCGCCGCGAAATCGTACTGACCCTGGAAGAAATGGGCTTCGAAATTGAAGCATCTCACCATGAGGTAGCTTCCGGCCAGCATGAGATCGACTTTAAATATGCCGATGCCATCAAAGCTGCCGACCAGATTCAGACCTTCAAGCTGGTTGTGAAGACGGTTGCCCGTCAACATGGCCTGCATGCTACTTTTATGCCTAAGCCTCTCTTTGGCATGAACGGCTCCGGGATGCATGCCCATCAGTCGCTCTTCAAAGGCAATGAGAATGTATTCTATGATGAAAGCGACACGCTCGGCCTGAGCAAGACTGCGCGTTATTACATGGCTGGTATCCTGAAGCATGCCCGTGCTTTTGCCGCGATCACCAATCCGACGGTGAACTCGTACAAGCGTCTGGTTCCCGGTTATGAGGCGCCTTGCTATGTGGCCTGGTCCGCAAGCAACCGCAGCCCGATGATCCGTATTCCGGCATCCCGCGGGCTGAGCACACGCATCGAAGTCCGTAACCCGGACCCGGCTGCTAACCCATACCTGGCCCTGGCGGTTATGCTGAAAGCAGGCCTTGACGGCATCAAGCGCCAGATGGATCTGCCTGCACCGATCGACCGCAACATCTATGTGATGTCCGAGGAAGAGCGGATCGAAGAAGGCATTCCAAGCCTGCCGGCTGACCTGAAGGAAGCGCTCAGTGAAATGATCCGCAGCCAGGTGATTACCGAAGCGCTCGGCGAACACGCTCTGGCCCATTTCTACGAACTGAAGGAAATCGAATGGGACATCTATCGCACGCAAGTGCATGAGTGGGAACGCGATCAATACATGACGCTGTACTAAGACGAATTAACCCCCGGAGCTGTGGCTCCGGGGGTTTTTTACTGTGCCATTTTGTTTTCTCTTGAACCGGGATACACATCCGCACCAATATTCAATGGAACTAATATATTGTACAAACCTTATTTTTCGGAACGGGAAGCGGGATGAAGAGATTGGCCAAGAAGTTAAGTATAGAAGAGCAATTGGCTGCCTATGCTTGGCTGCAGGCAATAGGAACCAATATTGCAGCAGTGGGCCAAACCAAAAGTCTCTCCAAAAGTAAAAAGCAGCAGGATGAGGCCAATAAGCTGTCTATCATTGGCAATGCCATGCAGTCCATAGCCAATGCGGCGCAGGCCGAATTGACCGCAGCACAGCGGAGCACCGCCAGTAATAAGGAATCGAATGAGTTAACGGTAATAGGAAACCTTCTCCAATCGGTTGGGAATGCGCTGCAGGTGGTTGCCGGTGTTGAGGATCTGCATACGTCAGGCAGCAATGGACGCTCATCCGCCAGACGCAAGACGGTCCCACCTGTGAAGCGTAAGACGGTCCCGGCTGCGAGACGCAACAAATCGAGAAGTTAATTATGAGTGAGCTATCGGGGCAGTTGTTCCGTTTTGTTTGCCGAAACACCCAGGCCCGGGAACAACCGCCCGCATAAGCTATGCTGTAAACTGATTCTGAGGGAGGAATTAGCATGGGTGAAAATGTTGGGGGCTACGGAGCAGGCGGATATATGTGGACTTCTACCGGAGCGATTCTGGTACTGTTCATTTTACTTGTGATTATTACCAAAGCATTCTATATCTAAATGGCAGGATTAGAAGTTAAGCAATTTGCAGCAAATGGCCTGCGGGGAGCTTCCCGGCGGGCTATTTGCCGTTCTGGCAGCAAAAGCCTGGAAAGGTCCTCTTGGCTGAGATCATGACTTCCAGCATATTTACATCCCATCGGATGACAGCTATATTGGAGTAGATAAGGAAATACAAGGAGAAGAAGAACGATGCCATTTATCATGGTTGCGCTTTCATAAAATGCGTAAACCTAATGCAAAATGACGATAATCGTAATTTTTTACAGAGAAATTACGTGAAAGCTGTCAGAACGAGAAGGAAATCATACCCATTGGCTGGAATATTGTTTATTATGGCTACAAGAGCAAGCTGAATTACAATGAAGCTGGATTTGCTGAGGAGGCCGGGTAGATGTCGTCAGGGACGGTAGACCATTTTTCAGTCATCGGATTTATTTTGCCGCTAATATTATGGTTGGCGTCGCTTGTGCTGGGCATATATATCATCGTCTTGGTTATTAAGCTGGCCCGCAGAGGTATTACTGCGCTTGATTTATACATATTCGCCAAGAACCGCGAGATCCGCGAGCGTTACGAATCCACTGGTAGGGAGGAACTGTAATGAATAACAATACGACATATAAGGTGCTTAAGACCGATGCCGATTTGTTTGCGGCCGCGATTTGCGAAGCTAATGTGTATGTAGTGCAATTGGTGAAGGGCAAGCCGCATGTGATTGCTGATTATGCCGGACCGATCCAGCGATGGACCCCGGACGAAGTGTTGTTGGCCGGTATGGTGTACAACCGGAGGGAGTATGAATTCCGTGTCCGCTTATCTGGTGAAGAAGATTAACCGGTGTTAACTTGAGCTGACTCTATTGATTATAACTGCCGGATCGCACAAGCCAATATCTGATTAATGGCATCTCTTATACTATCACAAGTAAAAGAGGTGTTATTATGACGGATAGAGAACGTAGAAGAATTCGCCGGACCATCCAGGTGTTGCGTACGCAAAGAGCTGTGCTGCTGGAGAGACTGGAGGAAATCAACGAGAACCTGCGCAGAGTCCCGAGCGGAAGCCGGGCCCGCAGAGAGCTGCTGGCTGCCAGAGCATCCATAAGGGAAGCGCTGCGGCTGAACGCTATTGCCATCCGTATTCTGCGCAGTTTGCTGTAGTAGAGTGGAGCATCCTTCGGGATGCTTTTTTAGTATTCTTTGAGTGTTGGTTGTGCTGGTAGTATAATAAACGTTGATCAAGCGGCAGCCCGTATACAGGGTGGAAGAAGGCCGAATATTTGGCGGAAGGTGAACAGTATGGAAGAAAGATTACGACAAATCTTGGCCTTGCCTGAGAGAACGATGCATACAGAAATAGAAGACGCACAGCATACCAGTAATGATCATGAAGAGCAGGAGCTGTTCTTTCTGAAGATCTCCAGAGAAGATGTCGAGCAAGGACGACTGCAGACTTACCTGCGCGAATTCAAAAAGTTCGAGAAACGGCGGTATCGCGGACGGGTCTCGCTGGTGTTTACGGGATATGAGTATGATCCTCGTGAAGTCTATCAAATCCGTGAGATTACAAACTGGCTAGACCGTCTGCTCAAAAATATCCCTTACCTCTTTTATTTCCTGAGCAGAGAGAATTACAGTATGCGGATCGCTTTCTTCTGCTTGTCCGAGGTGGTTGGCCGTTCAGGTGCGGAAGTGGCAATTACGAAAGCGCAAGGCCGCAGACTGATCGAGAAAGTAACGGCCAGTGCGCTCAAGTTCTCAAGACGTGCTAAAGAGCCGATCGAAGCTCAGTATGCGCTGGCAGAGTCGATTCTGGCGGAACTGGGCTATGAGCAGACCTATTCAGATGATGAGGCCGCAGACGCGGAATAACCCTGCTGGCTCTTAAGGGCAGATAGCAGGGTTTACACATGGGGGCTATAGATTTCAGCATGTGACAGTTACTCCCGGATAGTAACCCGTGTTCCGATTGGCACCAGCGAGGATAATGCCAGAACATCCTCATTATACATACGGATACAACCATGGGAGACCATATGTCCGATCGAAGAAGGGTCGTTTGTACCGTGGATGCCGTAGTGCGGCTTGGACAGACCCATCCAAAAGGCGCCGAACGGTCCTCCGGGATTTGGCTGCTTATTGATGATGGTGTATTCTCCGACGGGAGACAAGGTCAGCATTGTACCGATTCCGACCGGAAAACCGCGCGTAACCACATTCCCGTCCAGCAGGTAGAGCATACGCTGTGACAGGTCAACGATAATGCGGTAGTTGGGCATTAATGATCAGCGCTCCTTTTAGATACAGGATATGTGCCGATTCAGATTTCTGTTCATCTCTATAACTAAGACAAGCAGCTCCGCATTACGCGGAGCTGCTTGTCTTAGTGCAGTTTAATGGATGTCGCGGAAAAGTCCGATGACTCTGCCCAGGATGGTCACCCGGTTCAGGCGGAGCGGTTCATAAGCCGGATTCTCCGGCTGCAGACGAATGTGATCGCGTTCCTTGTAGAAGGTCTTAACGGTTGCTTCATCATCTTCAGTCATGGCTACAACAATGTCGCCGTTATCGGCTGTCTGCTGCTGGCGGACAATTACATAATCACCGTTCATAATGCCCGCTTCGACCATACTGTCGCCGAGTACAGAAAGCATAAACACCTTGTTATCGCCTACATAGTGTGTCGGGAGCGGGAAATAATCTTCAATGTTCTCAGTAGCGGTAATCGGTACCCCGGCGGTAACCTTGCCCACAACTGGAACACGGGTAACGGTCTGGACAAATTGATGGACATTCTCGGAATCCTCTTGTCCGAGCAGTTCAATGGCGCGCGGTTTCGTAGGGTCGCGGCGGATTAAACCCTTCTTCTCAAGGCGGTCCAGATGACCGTGTACAGTGGAGCTGGAAGCGAGCCCGACAGCTTCGCCGATTTCACGGACAGACGGAGGATAACCCTTGCTGCGGACTTCATTACGTATAAATTCCAGGATCGCCAGCTGGCGACTCGAAATCTTCGACATCGGAATCAACCCCATATCATATGTTTGGGAAAATTATAACATAGAACTACCGTTCGTACAAACATAAGTTCTAACAAACCGCGGTTTTTTTCAGTCCGGAGTTCTGGCTATCCGTAAAAGAGGTATCAAGAATAAAGGGAACAATTGTTCGAAAAAGCTATTGATCAAAACACATGTTCGTGTTATATTGAATTTGCAAGTAAGAACAAGTGTTTGGAGGTCATGTTCCCATGTTGAAATACAGTACATACCGCAGCATTTACGAAGAGAACAATGAAGATAAGCATTCTGTGATGAATACCCCCCGGGAACGGAGCCAATCCGTTGCCCTTACCCAATCCTTCGTGCGGATTATGCATCAGGTAGGATTTATGAAGCTGGCATTAGTGTTCGTACTAGTAATCTCCGGTTTTGCTGTTGTGGGCAATGTATTCGCCGGTTCTGTCTCTATGATTCAGCAGGAGAAGCGGGTGGTTGTAGAGCCTGGCGACACTCTGTGGAGCATCGCATTGGAGAACAAGCCTGACAGAATGAAGACGGCTGTTTATATAGAAGGAATTAAGTTGGCGAGCGGACTGGAGAATGACGAAATTATGGCAGGGGATGTACTGTCGCTGCCTGTATATTAATAGTAAGAATAATAATAGAATTTACCTTAAAGAGCTTTCAGGGGGCAAACCTTGACAAGCTCTTTTTCTCATGGCACAGTTAGAATGAATTCAAAGGGAGGGAAATCATTTGAACATTGATGAATTGGTCGCACGGATTAACGAATTAGCCCGCAAACAGAAGAACGGCGGCCTGAGTGAAGAGGAGACGGCGGAACGTGCCAAGCTCCGTGAGATTTACCTGGGTAACATCCGCAAGAATTTCCGGGCTCAGCTCGACAGCATTGAAGTTGTGGATAAGGAATAGCAGGCGTGAACAAGGCGGGCCGGGTATGCTTGATGCCGGAGCTGTCTTTTCATAGATATTTATGGATGACTAGGGGGAACTGAAATGTCCCGATCATGGGAGCGAATGGTTCAGCGCAATACGAAGCAGACCAACAGTTTACGAAAGAAGCAAGGCAAAGAAACGCTTTATGCTGCAAATTCATCATCAGGAACGGCTGGCGCCGGTAAAGGTCTGGATGTATTCAAGGGCCGCAATTTCTTTTTTCCGATTGCACTGGTGCTTCTCGGGATTATGTTCTGGGCAGTGAGCACCGTCAGCCAGACTGAAGAAACCGCCGGGATGATTCCGCCGTGGGTCGGCATTGTGCTGTATTTCGCGCTGGCTGCCCTCGTATACTTCCGCCGGCCTTTCCTGAAGGTGGAGCGGGCCAGAGTATCAACGATCAAATTTAACCGTGAACGCTGGTTGCAGGCAGCGGATATCGAGAAGATTGTGTTGTCTAAAAGTGCCGTTATGATTAAGCATAAAGCCAAACGTAAGCAATGGGTGTTCTCCAAATGGCTTAACCGTTATGATACCGCGGCGATGGCGGAACGCCTGGAGCAATTCGGGAAGGCTAATCAAATCGAAGTTGTGCATGAGTAGATCAGAGTAGCTTAAGGGAGAGGGAGATTTGAATGCCGATTAGCGCCGTTTTATTTGACCTTGACGATACCTTGCTTTGGGATGAGCGGAGCGTAGAGGAAGCCTTCCGTTATACCTGTGAAGCAGCGGGCAGTTCTGTAAATCCGCAGGAGCTGGAGGCCGCTGTCCGCAATGAAGCGAGAAGCTTGTACGAATCCTACGATACGTTTCCGTTTACGAAGCTGATCGGGATCAACCCTTTTGAAGCGTTATGGGGCAATTTCACTGCCGGGGAGCAGCCGGAATTCCGCCAATTGGAGCAATTGGCCCCTGTCTACCGCAAAGAATCCTGGCGGCGCGGCTTGGCAGCGCTCGGAGTCGAGGATGAAGCGCTCGCAGAGACGCTGGCAGCCAAATTCGCCGCTGAACGCCGCAGCCGTCCGTATATATATGAAGAAACATTGCAGATTCTGAACGAACTGCGCGGGAAATACAAGCTGCTGCTGCTTACCAACGGCTGTCCCGCCCTACAGCAGGAGAAGCTGGACGGTGTCCCGGAGCTCGTTCCCTATTTCGATCACATTGTCATTTCCGGCAAATTTGGAAAGGGCAAGCCTGATGCGGGGATCTTCGAGCACGCCCTTAGTCTGCTGGACACCTCTGCGGAAGAGGCGGTTATGGTCGGTGATAAATTGACAACGGATATTCTGGGCGGCCTGGGCGCAGGTCTGACGACGGTCTGGATCAACCGCACCGCGAAAGCCGATGACCCGGAAATCAAGCCGGACTATGTCATCCGCTCTCTATCTGAGTTGCTGCCACTCATCAAGATACTATAATATGACCCGGAATCGGCGGCTCCCAGGAGCCGCTTTTTGTTTATACGGTTCCCGGGCTTTCCGAATTCACATTATTCTGCTAAACTTACTCTAATGTTTTGGTGGGGGGATAAGACGTGGCTAAGAAGACACTCGCAGAAAGCTTGCGGCAGCGTATATTGATTCTGGACGGTGCAATGGGCACAATGATTCAACAGGTACCTTTGACCGGCGATGATTTTGGCGGGGATGAGTTGGAAGGCTGTAATGAAATGCTGTCCCTCACGCGTCCGGATGTGATTCAAAGTATTCATGAGAAATATCTTGAAGCTGGAGCAGACCTGATTGAGACCAACACCTTCGGAGCAACTTCCGTGGTTCTGGCGGAATACGATATTCCTGAACAGGCACGCGAGCTTAACCTGCAATCTGCAAGGCTTGCCCGCAATGCGGCGGATAAGTATGATACTCCGGATCGTCCCCGCTATGTGGTCGGTGCGATGGGACCAACGACGAAGACGCTGTCTGTTACCGGCGGAGTCACTTTTGACCAGCTTGTACAAAGCTATGAGGAGCAGGCGGTTGCTCTGATTGAAGGGCAAGTCGATGCGCTGCTGCTGGAAACCTCGCAGGACACGCTTAATGTGAAGGCAGGAAGCATCGGCATCCGTAATGCTTTTGCCAGTACGGGAGTTACTCTTCCCGTGATGATCTCGGGAACGATTGAACCCATGGGCACAACGCTTGCCGGTCAAAATATTGAAGCCTTTTACATCTCGCTGGAGCATCTTAACCCGATCTCGATCGGACTGAACTGTGCCACCGGTCCGGAATTTATGCGCGATCATATCCGCTCTCTGGCAGGCATTTCGTCTGCCGCTGTCAGCTGCTATCCGAACGCCGGACTGCCCGATGAGAATGGGAACTATCATGAATCTCCGGACTCGCTGGCCCGCAAGCTGGGCGGCTTCGCCGAAAAAGGCTGGCTGAATATCGCCGGCGGGTGCTGCGGTACGACGCCTGCACATATCCGCGCGATAGCCGACGTCATGGAAACGTATCGCCCGCGAGAGCTGGACGGATCTCATCCGCCTGCTTTGTCCGGGATTGAACCGATCTACATCGAAGACGATAACCGGCCTTACATGGTCGGAGAACGCACCAATGTACTCGGCTCCCGCAAATTCAAGCGGCTGATTGTCGAAGGCAAGTATGAGGAAGCTTCGGAAATTGCCCGGGCACAGGTGAAGAGCGGAGCTCAGGTCATTGATGTCTGCGTACAAGACCCCGACCGCGACGAGAGCGCCGATATAGAGCGGTTTCTGGAGCTGGTCGTCAAGAAGGTCAAGGTTCCGCTGATGATTGATACCACTGACCCTAAAGTAATCGACCTTGCGCTGCAATACTGCCAGGGTAAGGGGATAATTAACTCCATTAATCTTGAAGATGGTGAAGAAAAATTCGAGCATGTCACTCCGCTTATTCATAAATATGGGGCGGCCGTTGTCGTTGGCACCATCGATGAAACCGGACAAGCCATCCAGGCGGAAGTGAAGCTGGAAGTTGCCAAGAGATCTTATGATCTGCTTGTTCATAAGTATGGCCTGCAGCCGGAGGATCTGATTTTTGATACGCTGGTATTCCCTGTCGGTACCGGGGATGAGCAGTATATCGGCTCAGCGAAGGAGACAATCGACGGCATCCGCCTCATTAAAGAAGCCTTGCCTGGCGTTCATACGATTCTCGGCATCAGCAATGTATCGTTCGGACTGCCGGAGGCCGGCCGCGAGGTGCTCAATTCCGTATTTCTGTATGAATGCACCAAGGCGGGACTCGACTATGCGATTGTCAACACCGAGAAGCTGGAACGGTATGCTTCAATACCCGAAGAGGAGCGTGTGCTGGCTGAAGAGCTGATCTACAATACCAATGATGAGACGCTTGCCTCCTTTGTCGCCGCTTTCCGCGGGAAGAAGGTAGAGAAGAAAGAGAAGATCTCGAATCTCAGCCTGGAAGAACGCTTGGCTTCTTATGTCGTGGAAGGCACCAAGGAAGGTCTGATCCCTGACCTTAACGAAGCGCTGCAGAAGTCAGCGCCGCTGGAGATCATTAATGGGCCGCTGATGGCAGGGATGTCTGAAGTCGGGCGTCTGTTCAACAACAATGAACTGATCGTTGCCGAGGTTCTGCAAAGCGCTGAAGTTATGAAGGCCTCCGTAGCGCATCTGGAGCAATTCATGGAGAAGGATGAGACTACGGTCAAAGGCAGGATTATGCTGGCCACTGTCAAAGGCGATGTGCATGATATCGGTAAAAACCTGGTCGAGATCATTCTCTCCAACAACGGCTATGAAATCGTCAACCTGGGCATCAAGGTGCCGCCGGAGCATATCATCGAGGCCTTCCGCCGTGAGAAGGCGGATGCCATCGGTTTGTCGGGGCTGCTCGTGAAATCGGCGCAGCAGATGGTTCTGACCGCTCAGGACCTGCGTACGGCCGGTATTGACGTGCCGATTCTGGTTGGCGGCGCGGCGCTCACGCGCAAATTCACCAAAACGCGTATCCGCCCCGAATACGACGGGCTGGTGCTGTACGCGAAGGACGCGATGGACGGGCTGGATCTGGCCAACCGGCTAATGAATCCGGCAGAGCGCGTGAAGCTAGAAGAAGAGGCGCGGCTGGATGCCGAAGCGGCTGCTGCGGCGCCTGCTGCGCAGGAGTTGCCGGAGCTGACACGTGCGGTGCGCTCGAATATCTCGCCGGACGCTCCGGTATTCACTCCGCCGGATTTGGAACGCCATGTGCTGCGGAACTATCCGCTGGGCCACATTGTGCCTTATGTGAACATGCAGATGCTGCTCGGGCATCATCTCGGCGTGCGCGGGTCCGTGGAGGCGCTGCTGGCCTCCGGAGATGAGCGTACGACGGAGCTGAAAGAGACTGTGGATGAAATTCTCCATCAGGGAATGCTGGAAGGCACTATTACGCCGCAGGCAATGTATCAGTTTTTCCCTGCCCAATCGCGGGGTAATGATATATTGGTCTATGATCCGCAGGATGTATCCAGGGTACTGCATACCTTTACCTTCCCGCGCCAGAAGGTGGAGCCGTATCTGTGTCTGGCGGACTTCCTTAAACCGGCCGAGAGCGGTATTATGGATTATGTGGGCTTCCTCGTCGTGACAGCCGGTCACGGTGTCAGGGAGATGTCGGCTGAGCTGAAGGATCGGGGCGATTATCTCCGCTCCCATGCACTGCAAGCAGTGGCGCTGGAGGTCGCGGAAGGACTGGCCGAGCGGGTGCATCATATGATGCGCGATACGTGGGGCTTCCCGGACCCGGCGGATATGACCATGAAGCAAAGACACGGAGCGCGCTATCAGGGCATTCGCGTATCCTTCGGATATCCGGCATGTCCGGATCTGGAGGATCAGGGGCCGCTGTTCAAGCTGATGAAGCCGGAGGATATCGGTGTAGAGCTGACCGACGGCTTCATGATGGAACCGGAAGCCTCTGTATCGGCGATGGTTTTTGCCCATCCGGAAGCGCAGTATTTCAATGTGGAGAAGCAGTGAACCCAGTTTCACCTGCATCAACAGTCTGTTTCCGAAGCGGAGCTTCTCCCGCTTTGTCGGAGCCTCCCGGGAGCCGGGAGGTTTTTTACTGAACCTTATGGCGTCTGTCTGACCGAATGGATGCGGCTATGATTCCGCATGCTAATCCAAACGGAATCCCCGTTAGCGGCTTACAGGAGCGGGTGTAAAGGGACATGACCGGAATAAAGCTGTTTCATATACATTTACGAAAGGAGGCTTTCGGATGGATTTATATTTTCTGGGCACCAATGCAGGCGTACCGACGCTGCAGCGCAACGTAACATCCGTTGCACTGCGTCTGCCGGAGGAGCGGCGGAGCTTCTGGATGTTCGATTGCGGCGAAGGCACGCAGCATCAGGTGCTGCGGTCGCCGCTCAGGCTGGGCAAGCTGGAGAAGCTGTTTATCACCCACCTGCACGGTGATCATCTATTCGGTTTGCCCGGTATGCTGTCCAGCCGCGGCTACCAGGGAGGGACTGCACCCTTGAGCATTTATGGACCTCCGGGCATAAAAGCATATCTGGAGATCTCACTCTCGGTCAGCCAGTCGCGGATTCCTTATAAAATGGAAATTGTGGAGCACGACGGGGGACTGATTTTTGAAGATGACAGCTTTAAGGTGGAGGCCGGACTGCTGGATCATCGGGTGGACAGCTATGGGTACCGGGTAACCGAGAAGGACAGTCCGGGCAGTCTGAATACGGAGCTGCTGTCAAGCTATGGACTGAAGCCCGGTCCGCTGTATGGCAGGCTAAAACGGGGGGAGGATGTGCTGACGGACCAAGGCCAGCTCATCCAGGCCGCTTCTGTCGTCAATGAACCGAAACGGGGGCGTATTGTCACCATTCTCGGTGATACCCGGCCTTGCCGCGGCGCTCTGCCGCTGGCAGAGGATGCTGATTTGCTGCTGCATGAGGCGACCTTTGCTCATGATTTAGCCGAGATGGCCAGACAATATCATCACAGTACAGCACGGCAGGCAGCTGAGCTGGCGAAGGAGGCAGGAGCGCGAGAACTGCTGCTGACCCATTTCAGCTCACGGTATATTACGGCAGAAGACCTGGCTCCCTTGCTGGAGGAAGCGCGGCAGGTGTTCCCGAATACGCTGCTGGCAGAGGAATTCCGCAGCTTTCCCGTCTTCCGCAGAGCTGGCGGAATGGGCCAGTAGAAGCGGGAAATGCCCGCCTTCCTGATAATTATTTTCCGGGAAAGCGCAGGAAATGACAGGGGTTTGCCAAAATAAACGCCGGATGGCATGTGTTCGCTACCTTTCGACGAAATATGTTAAATTTAAAATATCATCACGCCGTATGCTGCACGAATGGCTGGAGAAAATGCCGAAATGCTGCAGCGCACTTTATTAACTTGAATAAATATTAATGGGATAAATTATAGCTATAGGACTGGGGTGAACGCAGACTGTGGAAGATATCAAAGGGCTGTTGATTGATTTGGACGGAACGTTGTTTCACGGCGGGAAAATGATCCCAGGTGCCGACCGGCTGATTGACGGACTCCGGCATGCAGAGATTCCGTTTCTGTTCGTGACCAATAATTCTTCGAGAACACCCGAAGGTGTGGCCGCACATCTGCGGAGCATGGGGATTGCCGCTGATCCCGGAGAGGTCTGTACCTCTTCGCTGGCAGCGGCACGCTACATCGCCGAAGAATCGCCGGGAGCAAGAGTGGCGATACTTGGAGAAGAAGGACTGCGGCAGGCTTGCGCTGCAGCTGGCCTGGTCGAGGTCGGTGAAGCGCCGCAGTATGTGGTTCAGGGGATCGACCGTAGTTTTAACTACGACTCTTTGGCCCGGGCATCACGCTGGATTCATGAAGGAGCCAAGTTCGTACTTACCAATCCCGATTTGATGCTGCCCTCTGACGATGGCGTCATGCCGGGGGCAGGCACGCTCGGGGCGGCTATCGAAGCGGCCAGCGGTGTGTCTCCGGTTGTGATCGGCAAGCCGGAGACACCGCTGATAACGTATGCTGCATCCATGCTGGATATTATTCCGGCCGATGCGGTTGTCGTTGGCGATAACATGCGCACAGACATCTCTGCCGGCATGAATGCGGGCTGCCGTACGATTCTGGTACTGACAGGGATTACTACGAAAGAAAATTATGAGCATTACCGCTCGGTTACCGGTGCTGAACCGGATGAAATTTATACGGATTTGGCTGAACTTATGACGATGCTCGGTGTATAATGGCAAAAGCGTGTTCTTTACTTATTGTGAAGGGAAGTTGATGATGATATGCCGGAATTGCCGGAAATGGAGAATTACCGCAGGCTGCTCAGCCAGCATATAATAAATGTCCCGATTACGGGCGTTACCGTAAACCGGGAGAAGACGATCAATATGGAGACAGAGGCCTTCGTCCAGGGGCTTGTTGGTGCCCGGGTAGTCTATGTGGAGCGGCGGGCCAAGCATATACTCTTTCACCTGCATGACGGCCGCCGGCTGCTGCTGCACCTGATGCTGGGCGGAATCTTGTATTACGGCCCCGAAGAGGAACGTCCGGACCGCAGCACTCAAGTGGAGCTTGTCTTTGGCGACCGGATTCTGTACTTTATGGGGCTGCGTCTCGGGTATTTGCATCTGCTGTCGGTCAAAGAAGGCGAAGCGGCAATGGGCAAGCTCGGGCCCGAGCTGCTGGACCGCAGAATGAACGCGGAGCGCTTTGCGGCACTGCTGAAGGGGCGGCGCGGCTCACTCAAGAGCCTGCTGGTTAATCAGCAGGTCATGGCAGGCATCGGCAATTGCTACGCCGACGAGATCGCCTATGAGGCGCGGCTGCTGCCGTCTGCCCAGGTACAGAACCTGACACCGGAGGCAGTAGCGCGGCTCTATGACAGCGTACGTAAGGTGTTGACTGAAGCGACGGACATTGGCGGCTACATGGAAATGCCGTTTATGGCTGGCGATACGGTAACGGGAACTTACAATGACCGGTGCAAGGTGTATGACCGCGAAGGCGAGCCGTGCCTGCGCGGCGGGGGAACGATTGTGAAGACAGAGCTGTCCGGACGCAAGGTATTCTATTGTCCGGATTGCCAGCATGAAGGATAGCCCCCGCATCGGGGCGCATGTCAGCATCCGCGGCGGTTACGGGCGCGCAGCCCGTTTCGCCTGGGAGAGCGGAGCGGCATGCTTTCAGTATTTTCCGAAGAATCCGCGAAGCCTGCAGCTCAAGACAGTCGACTACCGCGATGCTGAGGAATGCGCCGCATACTGCCGCGAGAAGAGCCTGCTTTCCATTGCCCACACACCGTATCCGACGAATCTGGCGGCCGGGGCAGGCGGAGCTGCGGGACGGGAAGTCATGGTAGCCTCACTGGTTAATGATCTGGAGATTGCCGGGGCCTGCGGCTCGCTGGGCATTGTCGTGCATTTCGGGCATTTCGGCGGCCTCGAGCCGTTACAAGGCTATCAGAATATTATACAATGTATAAATGAAACGCTGAGCCGCTACAGCGGCAAGGCGAAGCTGCTGATAGAGAATCAGGCCGGTAATCAGGGCAGTGAAGGCCGCACGCTGGAAGAACTGGTGAAGATCCGCGAGCTCAGCAGAGATCCGGAGCGGATCGGCTTTTGTTTTGACACCTGCCATGCCTTCGCAGCAGGAATCTGGAATCCGCAGGACAGCGGCCGATTTCTGGAGCGGGGCCGGGAGCTCGGTTACTGGGACTCTCTCGTTGCGGTCCATCTGAACGATTCGCTGTACCGGTTCGCTTCGCGCAAGGACAGGCATGCGGGGATTGGACAAGGCATGATCGGTGAGGAGCACCTGCGTGAGCTGCTGTCTGCTGCACCTTTTCAAGGCAAGGCTGCTGCGCTGGAAACCGCAAAGGGGCCGGATGGAACACATCGCCGGGAAATAGCCCTCGTCCAAAATTGGTTTGAAGGTGGGAAGAACGGTGATTAATGTTTTCATGGATGATCTGCGGAAAGCACCGCCGGGCTTCATACTGGCGAAGAGTGCGGAGGAGTGCCTGCTGCTGCTGCGGGAATGCGAGATTGAGGTGCTGTCGCTGGATTATGACATGGGATACGGCAATGACGACGGGTTAGAGATTGCCAAGCGGATGGTGCTGGAGCGCCTGTACCCGCAGGAAATTGCGCTGCATACCTCAAGTGCGCGGGGACGCAGGGAAATGTTCGAAGTTCTGTACCCGGCAATTCCGCCGGAAACGAAGCTGCATAATGGTCCGCTTTCAGCCGGCAGGCTGAACCAGCTGGCGGAGAGACGCGGATGAAAGAGCTGAATGAGAGGCAACTGCTTGAAGTGATGGAGAGCGATAGCCGGGCGCTGGTTGCGTTCCTGTACACACCGTTCTGCGGGACGTGCAAGGCGGCCGGCCGTATGCTTGAGGTAGCGGAGCATATGCTTACGGGTGAAGCTGAATTTGTTGCCGGCAATGTGAATATGATGCCTGTTCTCGTGAACCGGTACCGGATTACGAGTGTGCCTGCGTTGCTGGTGCTGCCTGCAAACCGCAGCGACGGAGTGCAGATCTGGTATCGGATGGGTTCTGTGGAGCAGGTGCTGCAATACATAAGGAGTGTGACCTCATAATGATATCTTTGGAGCATCTTACCCTGCGCAGAGAGCAAAGCCTGATCCTGGACGATGTGTCACTGGAGATGAAACCCGGTGAGAACTGGGTTGTTCTCGGCAGAAACGGCTCGGGGAAGACCACCATTCTGGAGATGATGACCGGCTACCTGTTTCCCAGCAGCGGCTCGGTCACCGTCCTTGGGTATAAATACGGCGAATGCGATGTGCGCGAGGTCCGCAAGGAAATCGGGTACATCGGTCCTTCTTTGATGGAAAAGCTGTCACTGAGCGATCCTGTCTGGGAGGTTGTAGCCACAGGGGCGTATGCTTACCTGAGGTTCTATCAGAGGATTCCTGCGGACGTGAAGGCGAAGGCGCTGGCACTGCTGGATGAAATGAATCTGGGCGGGCTTGCCTTCCATGCCTTTGGGACATTGTCACAGGGAGAGCGCAAGAAAGCGATGCTGGCGCGCTGCCTGATGGCTGATCCGAAGCTGCTCATTATGGATGAGCCTTGCGCCGGACTGGATCTCTATGAACGGGAGAAAATGCTGGCGGAGGTCAACCGGTTAAAGAACCGCAATGTCTCCGTTGTTTATGTCACCCATCATGTGGAAGAGATCGTACCGCTCTTTACCCATGTGGCGCTGATCAAGGACGGCAAGCTGGCCGGCTCGGGACCGAAAACGGAGGTTCTGACCAAGGAAATGCTCCGGGAGACCTTCGATGTGCCGGTAGAAGTGGAATGGGACGGAGGCCGTCCCTGGATTAAAATCAGACCTGGAGGCCAATGATTTGAATGAGATAACAGAAGAAGCTTTCGTGCAGGAGGACGGCATGCCCGGTCCGGCGGAAGCAAGCGTTCAGTCCAGATATATATGCACGGCGAACCATGGATTTGCGCCGTACGCCCAGGAGGAGCTGCGCCGCTTGTTCGGGTCGGTGAAGAGTACGCTGCTCGCCCCGGGCGAGATATTCCTGGCCACACTGGAAGCTGAGTCCGGAGAGGTGTCGCAGCGATTGGCGGAGCAGCCGCCGGTCTTCCTGCGCCATATTCAGCCGGTACAGTTTCAGGATGTGGGCGAGCCTGGCGCCCTGGAACGTCTGGCAACCTACCTCAGCCGCCGCAAGGAGCTGGAGGGAGCGCGCGCAGCACTGCATGTGCGTAAGGGCGCCGGCTCGTTCTGGACGGAGAGTCCGGGGGAGCTGCGGGAGTGGCTCCAGGACCAGCTGGAGGGACTGGGGGCCGAATTTACCGTACAGGAGCCGGCCTGGGTCATCTCTGTCTATGCAGACAGGGATGCGCTGTATGCCGGCATCTCCAGGCCGGAGGATAACCTGTCGGATTGGAACGGGGGCATGATCCGTTTCCGGAAGGAGGACGGGCAGATTTCCCGGGCCAAATTCAAGCTGATGGAGGCGGAGAAGGAGTTCGCCATTCCGTTTGCGGGCTTCCGGAATGCTCTGGATATCGGAGCTTCACCAGGCGGCTGGACCTCGTTCCTGCTGGAGCGCGGGTTAAGCGTGACCGCGGTTGACCCGGCGCTGATGCATGAGACGCTCCGCAATCATCCGCGGCTGAAGATCCTCCGCAAAAATGCCGGCGAGGTCAAATTCCGGGACAATGAATTCGATCTGCTGGTCTGCGATATGAGCTGGAGTCCGAAGCTGATGGCGAAGCTGGTCAACGGGCTTCTGTACAGCCTAGCGCCCGGCGGCACAGCGGTGGTTACGGTCAAGCTGATGCATAAGAAGCCGATGGCGGTCATTAAGGAAATCATCGCGCTGTTCGAGGATAACCGGATGCAGGTGCAGCGGGCCAAGCAGCTGTTCCATAATCGGGATGAAATTACCCTTTATATGATTAAGTATTGAACCGGAAATCTGAAATTTCATAGCCATTTTATCAGGGAAAGCATCCCGCAAGTGACAGCCACCGGCGTAACGCCGGTGCGCTGCCAGAACTTGCGTGCGGCTTTCTTTTTTTGTGCAGGCAAATTAGCGTATTGGAGGACATGATAATGAAGTTCCCGACCCAATTAACAACCGGTTCCTTATTTCAGGACAGGTACCGGATCATCTCGCTCATCGGCTCAGGCGGAATGAGCCGGGTCTATTTAGCCGAGGATTTGCGGCTGCCGGGTAAATACTGGGCGATCAAGGAGAGTGTGGCCAACCCGCAGCTCTCCGGAGATGTGCAAGCAGAAGCTGAGCTGCTGATAGCCCTGAGCCATCCGCATCTGCCGCGGATTACTGATTTTTATCCCCCGGACACGGCGGGGTATTGTTACCTGGTCATGGATTACATTGAAGGCGTTACATTGGAGGAGTATACGAGGTCTTGCGGCGGTCCGCTGCCGGCACAGGAGATCATCCGCCATGCGTTCTCGCTGCTGGAGGTTCTGGATTATCTGCACTGCCGTCGACCCCCGGTTATTTATCGTGACCTGAAGCCGGGGAATGTCATGCTCACCGGAGACGGACACCTGATGCTGATTGATTTTGGCATTGCCCGCAGCTACAAGCATGAGGGTGAGGAAGATACCGTGAAGCTGGGAACGGTCGGTTTTGCGGCACCCGAGCAGTTTGGTAGCGGGCAAAGCGGTCCGGCGACGGACTTATACGGCCTTGGCGCTCTGATGCTGTATATGGCCTCCGGAGGGAAATGGAGCCATTGGCAGCCGGGGCTGGAGTCCAGGCTGGACAGGAGGCTTCCGTCTCGGCTTATACCGGTTATCCGCAAGCTGCTGCGGCATCATCCGGAGGAACGCTATCAATCCGCCCGGGAAGTACAGATGGCGATGGATGGGCTTCGTGCGCATAACTCCAGCCCGAAAGGGGGCTTACATGAGGAAATTAACAGTCACCAGCCTTCGACGGTAGCAACAGGACACCGGCCTTTTGTTGTCGGTGTACTCGGGATTGCTCCCGGCCTTGGTACTACATTCACCTCGTTTGCTGCCGCACGTTATCTGACGCGCAGCGGTTCTGTATCTTGGTTGGAATGGAATCCGGAAGGCACTGTCTACAATCGTATGGCCGGTCTGCTGGAAGGATCGGTTCCGGCGGGAGGGCGCCTGATCCGCAAGGGCGTTGAGCTCTGGCCCTGCCTGTCCGGGCACGGCAGGGGGCCGGGTTTATCCGAGCAGAATATTTTCACAGTATTGGATATGGGCACCGGCAACTCTGAACAAGCTTTGCAGCAGTTTGCCGCCTGTGATGTCCGGGTACTGGTGGCTTCCGGCGCCGACTGGAGACTGGAGGAACTGCTGCGCTGGCTGCAGCATAGCGGAATCCAGGCCGATTCCCGTCTGCGGATCGCTCTTCCGCTGGCTGACCGCAGGACGGAGTCGCTGCTGCAGGAAGCTCTGCCAAGGGCCGGGGTATACGCTGTGCCGCCGTCTGCCGATCCATTCACCGGCTCCGGTATTCTTGGGAAGGCAATGGGACGGCTGTTTACCGGTATACCGGGCATCCGCCGGACCCGGTTTGCCAAGGCGAACGGGCGCCTATAACTGGCATGAAAGCGACAATTCGCTATTCCGGTCAAGCGCTTACGTATGCTACAATAAATCATTGTAAATTTAGAGTGATCCGGGGAGAGCGGGCTTGGCCGCATCCCCGGTTTTTAGCATAGGGGGCGACTAACACGATGAGTCAGGTACATAGAGAAGATAAGGATGGGGCTGCTGTCCAAGCCGGAGATGGCCGGTACTCGCGCCAGGTCCGGTTCAGTCCGTTCGGAGCGGAAGGCCAGGCGGGCCTCGCCCGCTCCGCTGTCTTGATAGTCGGGGCGGGGGCGCTCGGTACAGGAATTGCCGAGACCTTAACGCGGTGTGGAGTAGGGCGGATCATCATAGCGGACCGGGATTATGTGGAGTGGAGCAATCTGCAGCGCCAGCAGTTGTATAGCGAGGAGGATGCCCGCTTAAGATTACCGAAGGCGGCTGCTGCCAAGAACAGATTGACGGACATCAATTCCGAAATTGTAATTGAAGCCCATGTCGCCGATGTGCGGGCGGAAGAGCTGGAGAGCCTGTTGCCCGGTGTGAACCTGATCCTTGACGGAACGGATAATTTCGACACCAGGCTGATTATTAACGATATCGCCCAGAAGCACCGCATTCCCTGGATATACGGGGCCTGCGTGGGCAGCTACGGCATCACCTATACGATTCTGCCGGGAGAGACGCCGTGCCTGAATTGCCTGCTCGGCACCATTCCGCTCGGCGGCGATACCTGTGATACGGCGGGCATTCTGCCGCAGGCAGTGCAGCTGGTGACCGCCAATATGACCGCTGAAGCGCTGAAGCTGCTCGGCGGCCGCCGCGAGCAGCTGCGAGGCAAGCTGCTGAGCTTCGACGTCTGGCGCAACGAGCATCAGGAGATCGGCGTGATGGCGGCGAAGAAGGCGGATTGTCCCTCCTGCGGGAGCCATCCCGTATATCCGTATCTCAGTGCGGCCAATACGGAGCGCAGCGATGTGCTGTGCGGCCGGGATACGGTGCAGATCCGGCCTGCGCGGAGGCAGAGCCTGAATCTGCAGGAGACGGCGCTTCGTCTCTCCCGTCTGAGCGCCGGCAAGGTAGAGAGCAATCCCTACCTGGTCTCATTCACCGAAGAGCCGCTGCGAATGGTGATTTTTGCCGACGGACGGGCCTTGGTTCACGGGACAAGTGACATCGCGGCGGCCCGCAGCTTCTACCACCGCTATTTTGGATAATCTCATAGCTCCGGCAGTGTGAGCGAACGGCCATTCTCAGGAATGGCCGTTTACATTTACGGGAAATCTATGGGCAGCTTGTGATCCCCCTCAAGGGAGCCGGCTAAGGCGAGGGAGGCGGAGAAGATGAACGAAGTGATTGCTTGGTACAAGCCGGAGAGCAGGATGGAGAACGGGGCGGCGGATGATGCCGATGGTCCCCTGCACGAAGCGCTGCAGGAGCTGGGCCTGCAGACGGCAGCAAGCGCAGATCTCGAGGATCTGCGCTTGCTGCTGGCCGGCATGACGCCGATATTGCTCCTCGCCGAGCTGACGGAGATCAGCACATGGGAAGGCTGGGACCTGATTGCGGAAATCAGGGGGCAAGGAAGCTTTTATCCGGTGATGGTCCTGTCCGGAAATAAGAATAGCGGTGATGAAGCCGTTGCGGTGTTTAAAGCGGGTGGCAATGACTATATGGCGAAGCCAGTACATACCGGTGAATTTCGCTGCAGAATACTGAATCTGCTGAGGCTGACAGGACGCCGCCGCGGTCAGGAAGCGCTGCTGAAGGTGGACGGTCTGCTGCTGGATCCCGGGCGGCGGCTGTGCAGCCGCGACGGGACTCAGCTGACGCTGACCCCTAAAGAGTTCGATCTGCTGTACTATCTCGCAGCCCATCTGGAGCAGGTCTGCCCCAGGGAGGAGATCCTTAAGCATGTCTGGGGATACCATTTTCATGCGGATACCAATGTAGTGGACGTCTATATCAGACATATCCGCGCCAAAGTGGATAAAGGGCACCGAAATAAGTTAATTCATACGGTGCGGGGAACCGGATATGTAATGCGGGCGCCGCAGGGCGGCGCCACATGCTGATCGCTCTACCAGCATTAGAATGCCTGCTGTTACTCTAGAGTGCCTACAGTACGCGGCGTGCCTTCAGATAAGTCCGTTTCCAGTTTCCTGAGTTCAGATCAGAGATAGTTACACCGGGCGAACCGTAAGTGTGAAGAATTTTACCGTTTCCGGCGTATACAGCCACATGGGTAACGTTCTTGCCGTTGGCTCTGCTGCCGCTGGAGAAGAACACCAGATCGCCTACGCGCAGATTAGCTTTGGATACTGCAGTTCCAACTTTCGATTGCGCCACAGAAGTACGCGGCAGATTGACGCCGTATTTGGCGAAGATATATTTAGTGAAGGAAGAGCAGTCAAAATTTCTGGTTGTCGAAGTCGATGCTCCGAATTTATATGGTGTTCCCAGATATTTTTTGCCGAAGGAAACGATGCTGGATGCTTTAGAGGTTGCGCTCACAGATGCGGCAGCAACGGGTGCCGTGCCGGCTCCGGTCGCCATCAGCGTGCCTAGTCCGATCGTAGTGCACATTCCGACCACGATTGCTTGCTTCAACCATTGTTGCTTGTTCATGTTGTATATACCTCCCAGGTTTGTATCTATCTTTCTTTTGTCTTGCTCTGATTCGTAGTATAGCAGGTATTTCATTCCCTAAATTATGGCTGGGACAGCTCAAACCCGCGCTGTGACTGAGTTGGAAGCGTTATATTAAAATTCTATTAAAAGTTACAAAATATTAATATTTAACCTAAATTTCATAACAAAAAAGCGTGGAAACCCTTGTGGGACAAGGGGATTCCACGCTTTTTGCGTTTGAATCAAAGGTTACAGAGCTGTTGTTTTGCCCGGGACGAAAAGGGCTAATCCTTGCTCTGAATGATCAGCAGCAATCCGCTCTCAATCTTGACTGTGCCCTGAGGCTCTGCGAGCCGGTTGCTGACCGCCAGCGACTGCCCCAGCTTCAGGGTTGCATTCTCCAGCGGGTACTGGAAGCCTTCAAGGGTGATACCGGTCACCTCAGGCGTCAATGGCAATAAAGATACGTATGTATATCCCCGTTCCGGCACCACGGCCGTCGACCCGGTCAGCGTAATATAATTGTGGCAGTCCATTGCAGCGCAATGGACTTGCCGCTGCAGCGCACGGGTCATCATCTGGATGCTCGCCAGCGTATGATCGAGTCTCGTTCCGGTGACTCCGGCCATCAGTATGGATTCCGGCTGTCTGTCCAGAGCGAGGTCAAGGGCCAGCTCGCTGTCGGTCAGATCCTTGTCGACGGGATCGCAGGCCAGCATTTCCCGGCTGCCCTCCCGGATCAGATCCAGTGCATCGGGCGGGATGGAGTCGAAGTCGCCTACCGCCAAATCCGGTGTAATTCCGTGGGAGATCAGGAACAGGGCTCCCCGGTCGGCACCGATAATAAAATCTTCTTCATCTATATACTGAAGCAGATCCTGTGTCAGACTGCCACCGGCAACAATCACAACGCGTCCTGCAGGCATGAAGCGTTCCTCCTTATTTATCTGTGTCTTTTGTCATCCAGACCAGTATAATCTTTATCGAAAAGTTGTACAATCCGGCTGTGGACGCTAAAATAAATATAGTACGTTCCCTAGAGGAAACGTACTGCTCGAATTCATACTGAATAAGCAACCGCTGGAGGTGAGATTGATCGTCAGTGTATTGTTTGTCTGTCTGGGCAATATTTGCCGCTCTCCGATGGCAGAGGCGGTGCTGCGCCACAAGATCGCCGAGAAAGGTCTTGAGCAGCAGATTACGGTAGATTCTGCAGGTACAGGCGACTGGCATATCGGCAAGGCTCCCCATGAAGGGACCCGTCGTATTCTGGACGCAAGCGGAATCAGCTATGAGAATATGGCTGCCAGAATGGTGAGAAGCAGCGATTTCATGCAGTTCGACTACATAATTTGCATGGACCAGTCCAACGGGGCCAATGTCCGGAAGGTACAGGGCGGGGAAGAGGCGGAGCTGCTCTTTTTCATGGATCTGTTGCCGGATGAAGAGCTGCGCGAGGTACCGGACCCTTATTTTACCGGTAATTTCGAGCAGGTATATGAACTTGTTAATGCCGGATGCGATGTATTGCTGGAGCGGATAATCCGTGAGCATCTGGAATAGCAGAAGATGACTGAGAGGAAATGCTGCTTACCCGGCTCCTGTCCGGAACCATCCCGGATGTTCGAAGCCGGATAGGCAATCTGTCGTAATGAAAGCGCAATCAGCGTGCAGTTGGAGCTTTGTTCTAACTTTGTTCACTTTTTGGGCCGAAAGTCATGTTTCAACGGTCAAAAAAATAGAGTAATGATTCCGGGAGCTCTTTTTGCCAAAATCCCCAGAGATGTTTGCCGTCTTTCTCCCGGTAGTCTACGGACGCTCCGCGGCTTTCCAGCAAATCTCTGGTCTCGCGGTTCATTTGTACGAAATCGTAAACGCCTGTGTCCGTCTGGTATTCGGTTTCCTGCAGCCCGACCACCATGTTGATGTCGAGCCAGGACAAATCGTCCTCACGGGCGATAAGCTCACGGGATTGCGGGTAATAGGCTCCGGAAAGGCTGAGTACCCGGCTGAAGAGTCCGGGATAAGCCAGTGCGATATGCAGGGACACACTGCCGCCGAGCGAGTCGCCGGCGATGAGCCGCTCACCGGGGGTGCGCCGGACCGGATAATTGTGTTCAATATAGGGAATAATCTCTTCGGCAAAGCATGCAAGGTACTGCTTGAAGCGGCTGCCGAAGGGAGCATACTCTTCCGTCCGCACAGCGACATTAACTTCGACGCCCACTATAATGAAGGGTTCGATACCATGCTCGGCAATCAGCTGGCCGGCGATGGTGGCGATCCGCCCGAAGTTGAAGAATTCCTCGCCGTCCTGGCAGTAGATCACCGGATAAGATGAAGCTTCATTATAGCCCGGCGGGAGATAGATGCGCAGCTTGCGCTCCTCGTGCAGATGCTCGCTCCAAATGGTTTGCTTTACAATGGTCCGTTTCAGAAAAACAGGTTCGCTCATTGTTGAATCGTCACCTTTCTTGTCGAATTTTGCTTTGCTTTTTGCGTATTCTGTAGCGTCGGAGAATTGTTGCAGTGCCAGCGGCAATGTGTTAAATATCATTTACTCGCTTCGAAAACAATAAACTGTTATATATAAATTAAATACCTGTTATACATACAAAAATGTTGAGAACATAAATTTTATGCGTAATTCTTTGACGGATTGTATAAAACAGGTGTATAATAATTCTATAACAGAGCCCACTGATATTCAAATATTTTTATTGAGGTGAAGATGATGACTAAAGTTCCTTATGAAGTGTATACAGAGGACGTGGAGGCCCTTTCGGTCCTTTCCTCCGATGGAGAAGTGATCAACAAGGACAAGATGCCTGCACTTACCGATGATCAACTGAAAGAAATCATGTACCGTATGGTATTTACCCGTACTTGGGACGACCGTGCCGTTAACCTTGGCCGCCAAGGACGTCTGGGCTTCTACGCGCCGGTATCCGGCCAGGAAGCGACGATGATCGGCAGTGAGTTCGCACTGCAGAAAGAAGACTTTATCTGCCCGGGCTACCGCGATATTCCGCAGCTGGTATGGCACGGACTTCCATTATATCAGGCTTTCCTGTACTCCCGCGGACATCAGCATGGTGGACAGATTCCGGACGGCGTCAACGTATTGATGCCGCAGATCATCATCGGCGCGCAGATCCTGCATGCTACCGGGATTGCCATGGGCTTCAAATTGAAGAAGCAACAGAACGTAGCGATCACCTACACCGGTGACGGCGGCTCTTCCGAAGGCGACTTCTACGAAGGCATGAACTTTGCCGGACGCTTCAAATTGCCGGTAATCTTCTTTGTTCAAAATAACGGCTATGCGATTACCACTCCGTTCTCGAAGCAGACAGCCGCCAAATCCATCGCGCACAAAGCGGTGTCGGTCGGAATTCCGGGGATCAAGGTTGACGGGATGGACGTGTTCGCCGTAATCTCCGCCGTGCAGGAAGCTGCCGAACGCGCCCGTAAAGGCGAAGGTGCTACACTGATCGAGGCTGTGACTTACCGTTTCCGTCCTCACTCCCTTTCCGACGATGCCTCCAAGTATCGTACTAAAGAGGAAGAGGGCCAATGGAACGAGAAGGACCCGATTGCCCGTCTGGCTAAATACCTGGAAAAGAAAGGTCTTTGGACCGATGAAGATACACAGCGCGTAAGAGAAGAAGCTAAGGCGACTGTGAACGAGCAGATCAAGAAAGCGGAGCAAACGGAAAAAATGACGATTTCGGGTTTGATCGACAGCATGTTCGAGTCGACTCCGAAGCATCTGGAAGAGCAAAAAGCCGATTTTGAATAAGGGGGAACTTGGCAATGGCACAAATGAATATGAAAGAAGCAATCCGCGACGCGCTGCGCGTCGAATTGAACCGTGATCCTAACACTCTGATCTTCGGTGAAGATGTGGGTAATGTCGGCGGCGTATTCCGTGTAACGGAAGGGCTGCAGAAAGAATTCGGCGAAGACCGCGTATTTGATACACCGCTGGCGGAATCTGCCATCGGCGGCCTGGCCTTCGGTCTGGGCGTGCAAGGCTTCCGTCCGATCGCAGAAATCCAGTTCATCGGCTTCATCTTTGAAGCTCTTGACCAAATCGTGATTCAGGCTGCGCGTCTGCGCTACCGTTCCGGCGGCAAATACAACGCACCTGTTGTTTTCCGGACACCATTCGGCGGCGGCGTTAAGGCAGCCGAGCTGCATACCGATTCCCTTGAAGGCCTGATTGCCCAAAGCCCGGGGATCAAAGTGGTTATTCCATCCAACCCGTATGATGCGAAGGGTCTTATGATCGCTTCGATCCGCGACAACGATCCGGTATTCTTCATGGAGCATTTGAATCTGTACCATGCATTCCGTACAGAGGTTCCTGAAGGTGAATATACCGTTGAGCTTGGCAAAGCAAACGTGGTACGTGAAGGCTCCGATGTAACGATCGTTACTTACGGCCTGATGGTACACACCTCTACCAAGGCAGCCGAGCAGCTGGAGAAGGAAGGCATCAAGGCCGAAATTATCGACCTGCGGACGGTAAGCCCGATTGATATCGACACCATTGTTGCTTCGATCAAGAAGACCAACCGCGCCATCGTGGTGCAGGAAGCGCAGAAGAGCTCCGGCGTAGCCGCCGAGGTTATCGCGCAGATCAACGAGAAAGCCATTCTCCACCTGGAAGCGCCTGTGCTGCGCGTAGCCGGTCCGGACACCGTTTATCCGTTCGCTCAAATCGAGGATTCCTGGATTCCGACGCCTGCACGTGTCATTGCAGCTGTGAAGAAAGTGCTGGAATTCTAATATAGGCTTATTCCCTAACCAAAGCACGCGCAGGCTTCCGGCGGTTTCGCAAGAAGCTTCTCCGGAGGCGCTGCGCACATAAACTTTTAGGAGGTTATCAAGGTGGCTAAATTTGAGTACCGGTTCCCTGAGCTGGGCGAAGGTCTGCATGAAGGCGAAATTATCAAAATGCATATCAAAGCCGGCGACAAAGTAACCGATGACGATATTATTATGGAAGTGCAGAACGATAAGGCGGTAGTGGAAGTGCCTTGTCCGGTCAACGGCACTGTGCTGGAAGTGTTCACGAAGGATGGTCAGGTTTGCCGCGTTGGTGAAGTTGTAGCCATCATCGATGCTGAAGGCGACGTTCCTGAGCAGGAAGGCGGACATGCCGCTGACCAAAGCGCCCAGGAAGCAGATGCAGCCAAAGGCAGCGCAGACACCACGTCTTCTCCTGCTAGTGCAAGCTCGGCCAATTTCCAGTATACATTCCCTGAGCTGGGCGAAGGTCTGCATGAAGGCGAAATTATCAAGATGCATATCAAACCCGGCGACAAAGTAACCGACGACGACATCATCATGGAAGTGCAGAACGACAAGGCGGTAGTGGAAGTGCCTTGCCCGGTTAACGGCACCGTGCTTGAAGTCTTCGCCAAAGACGGCCAGGTCTGCCATGTAGGCGAAGTTGTGGCAATTATCGCTGCCGAAGGTGAAGTTCCGCATCAGGAAGGCGCTTCGGCACCTGCACAGGCTGCGGCTCAAGAGGCTGATGCAGCCAAGGGCGGCGCAGTCACTGCAGCCGCTGCAGTTCCAGCTCCGGACCGCGATGTGCTGGCAACCCCAAGCGTGCGCAAATTTGCCCGCGACAATAATGTAGATATCTCCAAGGTGAACGGCTCCGGCAAGAACGGCAAAATCAGCCGTGAAGATGTGGAAGCCTTCTTGAAGGGCGGCGCATCCGCTCCGGCGGCAGCTCCTGCAGCAGCAGCTCCTTCCGCAGCACCAGCGGCTGCAGCGGAAGCTCCTAAGGCCAAGAAAGAAGCAGCACCAGCTGCGGCTGGCAATGTAAGCTTGGAAGAAGAACGCGTACCATTCAAGGGTATCCGCAAAGCAATCTCCAATGCGATGGTTAAATCGGCCTATACCGCACCTCATGTTACGATCATGGACGAAGTGGACGTAACTGAGCTGGTAGCCTTCCGTGCCCGCATGAAGCCTGTAGCCGAGAAGAAGGGCGTTAAGGTTACTTATCTGCCATTCATCGTTAAGGCCCTGGTGGCAGCTTCCCGTCAATTCCCGGCGCTCAATGCCATGATCGACGAAGAAGCCAATGAAATTGTCTACAAGAAATACTACAACATCGGTATCGCCACAGACACCGACAACGGTCTGATCGTTCCGGTTATCAAGGATGCTGACCGCAAGAGCATCTGGATGATCGCCAGCGCCATTACCGACCTTGCTGTGCGCGGACGCGAAGGCAAGCTGTCTGCCAATGAAATGAAGGGCAGCACGATCTCCATCAGCAACATCGGCTCCGCGGGCGGTATGTTCTTCACACCGATCATCAACTTCCCTGAAGTGGCGATCCTTGGTACAGGACGCATCACCGAGAAGCCGGTCGTTAAGAACGGTGAAATTGTATCGGCGCCTGTAATGGCTCTGTCCCTGAGCTTTGACCACCGTATCATTGACGGTGCAACCGCTCAGAACTTTATGAACTACATTAAGACCCTGCTTGCAAATCCTGATATGTTAGTTATGGAGGTGTAATTCATGGTAGTCGGAGACGCTTCAATCGAAATCGACACATTGGTTATTGGTGCAGGTCCCGGCGGGTATGTGGCGGCAATTCGTGCCGCCCAGCTCGGCCAGAAGGTCCTGATCGTGGATAAATCGGAACTCGGCGGCGTGTGCCTTAACCGCGGCTGTATTCCATCCAAAGCGCTGATCTCGGCAGCTCATCAATTTGAAGCTGCACAGCACGGCGAAGTGTTCGGCGTAACTGCCGAGAACGTTAAGGTGGACTGGGCCAAGACTCAGGAATTCAAGAACGGCGTTGTCAAGAGAATGACTAACGGCGTAACGAGCCTGATGAAGGGCAATAAGATTGAAGTATTCAGCGGCGAAGCCATGTTCATCAGCACAAACGAAGCCCGTCTGTTCAATGAGCATGAATCCCCGCGCTACAAATTCAATAACTGCATCATCGCAACCGGCTCCCGTCCGATCGAGCTGAAGCCGTTCCCGTTCGGCGGACGTATTCTGTCCTCGACCGAAGCGCTGGATCTGCCGGAAATTCCGAAGAGCATGATCGTTATCGGCGGCGGCTACATCGGTGCCGAGCTCGGCCAGATGTACTCCAAATTCGGAACTAAAGTTACGATCATCGAAGGCATGGACACTGTGCTGCCAGGCTTCGATAAGGATATGACCCGTCTGGTATCCAAGAACATGGCGAAGACCGGCATCGAAATCGTAACCAACGCGAAGGCCGAAAGTGCCGTACAGAACGACAAGGAAGTAACAGTGAAATATTCCGTGGGCGGCGAGTCCAAGGAAGTAACTGCCGACTACCTGCTCGTAACTGTAGGACGTCGTCCGAATACTGACGGTGAACTGGGTCTGGACCTGATCGGCGTAGAACTGGACGACCGCGGTCTGATCAAGGTTGACCATCAGGGCCGCACCAACATTCCTAACATCTATGCCATCGGCGACATCGTACCGGGCCTGGCCCTGGCACACAAAGCCTCCTATGAAGGCAAGATCGCTGCTGAAGCCATCTCCGGCCACAAGTCGGTCGTGGATTACAAAGTAATTCCAGCTGTGGTATTCACCGATCCGGAATGCTCCAGCGTCGGCCTGACCGAGAAGGAAGCCAAAGACAAAGGCTTCAAGGTAAAAGCCGGCAAGTTCCCGTTCGCGGGCAACGGCCGTGCTGTATCCCTGAACGCACCGGACGGCTTCATCAAGATTGTGGCGAATGCCGACAACAATCTGGTGCTTGGCGCGCAGATCGTCGGGCTGGAAGCTTCCAACCTGATCGCCGAGCTTGGCCTCGCGATCGAAATGGGCGCTACGCTTGAAGATATCGCGCTGACCATCCACGCGCATCCGACCCTTGGCGAAATCGTCATGGAAGCCGCTGAGCTGGTGGAAGGCCATCCGATCCACGTTGTGAAATAATAACCTAATCCGCATTCTGCGGGCTTGATCAAGGGACGCTTTCCGGCCATTATATGGCTGGGGGCGTCTCTTTTTTATTCCTGGCGACTCGATGAATCGCTGCCGCTTACGGCGTTAACGGAACAGATCAAGGCATGACTGGCGGGCTGTCAGACTGTAGAACGTTAGACTATTATCGCTCTTAGTCAGTATTTCCTGCTCTTTGCAAGTTACAAGCCAGGTCAGGTCATGGTAAACTGGAAGATGACAAATGTGAGAGGAGCGCGGAGAAGCTTGCGTAATTATTTGGATTTACTTCAGGATATCTTGGACCATGGTACGCCTAAGGGCGACCGGACCGGTACCGGCACGATCTCGGTATTCGGGCGTCAGCTGCGCTTTGATCTGGCGGAGGGCTTTCCGCTGGTGACCACCAAGCGGATTCACTTGAAATCGGTGGTGCATGAGCTGCTGTGGTTCTTAAAAGGCGAGACCAATATTGCTTATTTGAAGGAAAACGGGGTCTCCATCTGGGATGAGTGGGCCGATGAGAACGGAGAGCTGGGTCCGGTGTACGGCTCGCAATGGCGGGCCTGGGAAAGCGCCGACGGACGCCATATCGACCAGATTGCCGGAGTGATTGAGTCCATCAGAAACAATCCGGACTCACGCCGTCATATAGTCAGTGCCTGGAATGTGGGAGAGATTGAGCAGATGAAGCTGCCGCCATGCCATTTCGTGTTCCAGTTCTATGTGGCGGACGGCAAGCTGTCCTGCATGCTGACCATGCGCTCGGTGGACACCTTCCTCGGTTTACCGTTTAACATTGCCAGCTATGCACTGCTGACACATATGGTAGCCCAGCAGACGGGTCTGGAGCCGGGTGAATTCATTTGGTCCGGCGGCGATGTGCACATTTATACAAATCATCTGGAACAGGTGGCCACGCAGCTGGCCCGGGAGCCGTATCCGCTGCCGCAGCTGAAGATCCGCCGGAAGCCGGATAGCATCTTCGATTATACCTTTGAGGATTTTGAATTCGAAGGCTATGAGCATCATCCGGGCATTAAAGCGCCGGTAGCCATATAAATCCCGTACGGGATATCCTGTGAAGGAGTGGATGAAGGATGAGCATTAGCATGATCTGGGCGATGGCCCGAAACGGCGTGATCGGCAGGGATAATGATATGCCCTGGCATCTTCCCAGGGATTTCGACTATTTCAAGAGCGAGACGCTGGGCAAGCGGATGCTCATGGGCCGCAAAACCTGGGACTCGCTGGGCGGCAAGCCGCTGAGAGGCCGGACGAGCGTTGTCATTACGCGGGACCGCAGCTTTGCGGCGGAAGGGGCACAGGTGATCCATACGCTGGAGGAAGCGCTGGAGGAAGCCCGCAGAGGCGATGAGCTTATGGTGATCGGCGGGGCCGAGATCTATAAAATGATGCTGCCATACGCCGACAAGCTGCTCGTTACCCGGATTGAGGAGGATTTTCCGGGAGATACCGTCTTCCCGGAGGTCGACTGGAGCCAGTGGCGGGAAGTCTCGAATACGCCGGGGATCCGGGATGAGCAGAATCCGCATGATTACCGGTTCTATGTTTATGAACGTTTGGGCTAAGATTATCTAAATTTTCACGTTTTCTCTAACACAACATGTTAAATAGTACAAATAATCAGCAGATTAATCCATTACTGTGCAAAAGTATTGGATGCTACTATAATTAAAATTAGGAATGCTAAAGTTGAAGATAGTATAGGCAGGTGCAGCTACTTCACTCGTGCTGAACAGAGATAATATCGCCGCCTTATGATACAATGTACTATACATCAACAAGAAGAGAACGGATGGGGGAAACGTAGAAATGTCGACACCTACTGGATTTATGGAGTATAAGCGCCAGCTCCCAGGAGACCGCGATCCCGAGCAGCGCGTGAGAGACTGGGAAGAATTTCATCATCATTTATCCGAGGACGAGCTTCGGACACAGGGTGCACGCTGCATGGATTGCGGAACCCCATATTGCCACACGGGTATCGACATGGCGGGAGGCACTTCGGGTTGTCCGGTGCATAATCTGATCCCGGAATGGAACAATCTCGTCTACCGCGGCTTGTGGCGGGAAGCGCTGGAACGCCTGCACAAGACCAATAATTTCCCTGAATTCACTGGCAGCATCTGTCCGGCGCCCTGCGAAGGCTCATGTACCGTCGGGCTGATCGGCCAGCCGGTGACCATCAAGACGATTGAACTGGCGATTGTGAACAAGGGCTTCGAAGAGGGCTGGATTGTGCCTAATCCGCCGGAGAAGCGGACCGGCAAGAAGGTTGCCGTTGTCGGCTCCGGCCCGGCCGGTCTTGCTGCCGCGGCCCAGTTGAACAAGGCCGGACATACTGTTACCGTGTACGAACGCAGCGACAGAATCGGCGGACTGCTGACCTACGGCATTCCGACGATGAAGCTGGATAAGAGCGTTGTACAGCGGCGTGTGGATCTGCTGGCTGCGGAAGGCATTACCTTTGTGACCAATACCGAGATCGGCAAGGATATTGCTGCCCAGCAGCTCGTCGATGAATTCGATGCGGTTGTGCTGTGCGGCGGCGCGACCAAGCCCCGTGAGTTCAACGTGGAAGGCAGCGGACTGAACGGTGTGATGTATGCCATGGATTACCTGACCGGCACCATTAAGAGCTATCTGGATTCAGGCCTTACCGACGGCAACTATGTATCGGCTGCCGGCAAGGATGTAGTGGTGCTCGGCGGCGGAGACACCGGCTCAGACTGTGTCGCTACTGCGCTGCGTCACGGCTGCCAGAGTATCACCCAGTTCGGCACCCATGATAAGGCGCCTCTGACCCGTGACCCGATTGCCAATCCATGGCCGCAATTCCCGAACGTGTACACGCTCGATTACGCCCAGGAGGAAGCAAAAGCGATCTTCGGGGAAGACCCGCGCGAATTCTCTATCATGACCACCAAATTTGTCGGTGATGAAGCTGGCAATCTGCAAGAGGTGCATACCGTGCAGATTCACCGGATGGTGGATGAGACGGGCCGGAAGATTTATCAGCCGATTCCCGGCACAGAGCGCGTATTTCCTGCCCAGCTTGCCCTGGTGGCGATCGGCTTTGACGGGCCGGAGCAGACCTTGGTGCAGCAGCTCGGCCTGGAGACGGACCGCCGTACGAACGTGAAGGCGCGTTATGGCAAGTTCAATACGAATGTCGACAAAGTATTCGCTGCAGGCGATATGCGCCGTGGACAAAGTCTGGTCGTTTGGGCGATCAACGAAGGCCGCGAAGCCGCCCGCGAGGTCGACAAGTATTTGATGGGTTCAACTGTACTGGTCTAATACCCTTTGTAATGACAACAGCCGCTGGCCGGAGAAATCCGGATGGCGGCTGTTTCTTCGTGAGCAGGCTGCGGCACCGCGTTACCGCAAATGCCTTGACGGATGCCGGCGAATCCATTAGATTATTAAATAATATATGCACAGCAGCGTTGATCAAGGATCTATGCTTCACTCCATCGCCTGTACAGAAAGAGGACTCACCGGCTGAAAGGTCCTCCGCAAGCGACAGAAGCATACCCTGCCTTGGGAAGCTGCGGTACTGCGGCCATGATTGCCGGAGCTGCCGCCGGTGCCGGCCGTTATCCGGAAGAAGGACTGCCAGGCGCCTTAGCTCCGGGCAGTTGAATTAGGGTGGTACCACGATACATTCGTCCCTGACGGATGTGTCTTTTTTGCGTTTCGGCGTGCCAGGTGGTCCCCGAAACAGATATTACATAGGAACCAGGAGAGAGGATGAGAAACTATGCGTCAAAGCCAATTGTTTGCCACAACCCTGCGTGAAGCACCAGCCGAAGCGGAGACAGCCGGTCACCGGCTGCTGCTGCGCGCCGGGTACATCCGCCAGCTGGCGGCGGGAATCTATACGTTACTGCCGCTCGGTCAGCGGGTCCTGCGCAACCTTGAGACCATCGTACGGGAGGAGATGGAGGCCGCCGGAGCCCAGGAGCTGCTGCTGCCCTCCATGCAGCCTGCCGAGCTATGGAGAGAGTCGGAACGCTACGAGGTGTACGGCAAGGAGCTGATCAAGCTGAATGACCGGCATGAACGGGAATTCGTGCTGGGGCCAACCCATGAAGAAGTTATTACGACTCTGGTACGAGGGGAGATCAGCACCTACCGCCGGCTGCCGGTGACGCTGTTCCAGATCCAGACCAAGTTCCGCGATGAGAGGCGTCCCCGCTCCGGCCTGCTGCGCGGCCGTGAGTTTCTGATGAAGGACGCCTATTCGTTCGACACGGACCAGGAGGGGCTCGATGCCTCATACACGAAGATGTTCGAGGCGTACCGGCGCATCTTGGATCGCTCCGGTCTGAACTACCGGGCGGTGCATGCCGATTCCGGAGCGATCGGCGGAGAAGGGGGCAGCCATGAATTTATGGCTGTCGCCGGCATCGGCGAGGATACCATCGCCGTCTGCCCGGCTTGCGATTATGCCGCCAATCTGGAGCAGGCAGAAGCGGCTGCTCCGGAAGCCGGCCCGCATAAAGGCAGCTCTGCGGCACTGGCAGCTCTTGAACGGTTTCATACACCGGAGGTGAGAACGATTGAAGAGCTTCGCGGCTCGTTTGGAATCGCGCCGGAGCAAATCATCAAGACGCTGGTGTATACCGGGGACGGACAGACGATCGCCGTCCTAGTCCGCGGCGACCATGAAGTCAATGAAATCAAGCTGCAGAAGGCTACCGGCATTAGCGAGCTGGTGCTCGCCGAGCACGGTGCGGTGGCGGAGCTGGCCGGTGTCGAGAGCGGGTTTGTCGGGCCGGTGGGACTGGACCTGGCGCTGTATGTCGATGCGGCCGTAGCCGCAATGCCACAAGGTACCGCAGGGGCTGGAACGAAGGATTATCATCTGCGCGGCGTGGTGCCGGGAAGAGATTTTGCCCTGGAGCATGTAGGGGATTTCCGCAACGTTACAGAAGGCGAAGCATGTCCACAGTGCCGCAAGGCGGCGCTGGAGTTCCACCAGGGCATCGAAGTCGGGCATATCTTCAAGCTGGGTACGAAATACAGCGAGAAGCTGGGAGCCCGCTACCTGGATGCTACGGGCGTCAGCCGTCCGCTGATTATGGGCTGCTACGGCATCGGCATTTCCCGGCTGCTGGGAGCCGTAGCGGAGCAGAATCATGATGAGGAAGGACTGATCTGGCCAGAGGCGCTTGCCCCTTACCAGGTGCATATTCTGCAAATGTCGGCGAAGGACGGGGAGCAAGCGGCTTTGGCCAAAGAACTGTACGGCAGGCTTACGCGCGCCGGGATCTCAGTGCTTCTGGATGACCGGGACGAACGGGCAGGCGTCAAATTCAAGGATGCCGGGCTGATCGGAATTCCGGTTACAGTAACCGTCGGCAAGGCTGCCGCAAGCCGGCAGGTGGAATGGAAGAGCCGCCGCGGAGGCGACAAGGAACTGATCGGTCTGGACGAGGCCTTCGCCCGGATTGCGGCGCAGTAGAAGTCCGGACATATGTAAAGGATAAGAAAGCATGTCCCCGGCCGAATGACCGGGGATTCCGCTTACCCGGAGAAGTCTCCGGCACCGGCGATGCCGCTGAAATTTCTTGCCTGGACATTGTTGAATACGCCGGTAGCTGCCGCATTTGTGAATATCACGGCAATGTCTGAGTGGTCTCCTAGTTGCTTGTACCGGATGACTATTTCCTCTTAAAAAGACGCCCGCAAAAATGCTATAATAGACTACTGGACGTATTTTTTGAAAAATAAGTGCCTGTAAGCCGTACCTGTAATGGCCTTATATTTCTTGCAGGAACAGTCGCGGTGGCGGCGGAACGGTATAGCCGTTACTTCCTGAGCGCTGATCAGACTGACAAAGAAGGCAAGGAGCGATTCTTTTTGAAGACACTCATTATTGCGGAAAAACCGGACATGGGGCGGAATATCGCCGCCGCAATAGAACCGAAGGCCAAAAATCACCGTTCCTACCTGGAAGGGGAGCAGTACATCATCACCTGGGCAATCGGGCATTTGATCGGCTTGGCCGAACCCGAAGCCTACGACGATAGATACAAGAGATGGAATATCAACGATCTGCCGATTATTCCCGAAGAGTTCAAGCTGGTCCCCAACAGCCGGACGCTGGATCAGCTGAAGGTGATTGCGGAGCTCGCCAAACGGAGTGATCTGCTGGTAAATTCCTGCGACGCCGGGCGCGAGGGGCAGCATATTTTTTCGCTTATCCAGCGGCACTTGAGGCTAAGCCAGCCGGTGAAACGGCTGTGGATCTCCGACCTCACCCCTGAGACGATCCGCAAAGGCTTCCAGGAGCTGAAGGACGGAACCGAATACGAGAACCTGACCAAAGCGGCCAAGGCGCGCAGCGAGGCGGACTGGCTGATCGGGATGAACGGCTCGCGGGCGTTTACCACAAGGCACAATGTGCTGCTGTCCGTAGGCCGGGTGCAGACTCCGGTGCTGGCGCTGATTTATGACCGGCAGAAGACGATTGAGGCCTTTTCCTCGCTGAAGTTCTTTGAACTCGAAGGCCATTTTACCCAGAATGAGCTTGCCTACAAAGGGATGTGGCAGGGGGAACGGATGACCGAGCAGGCCAAAGCGGACGCGCTCGCAGCCAAGGTCAAAGGTAAGCCGGGGCGCATCAGCTCCTATGAAGTGAAGGAAACGAAGGAGTATCCGAACAAGCTGTACGATTTGACGCTGCTGCAGCGGGAAGCGAACGGCAAATTTGCTTTTTCCGCCAAAAAAACGCTCGACATCGCCCAGGCGCTGTACGAGAAGCACAAGGTGATCTCCTACCCGCGGACGAACTCTAACTACGTGAATGAGCAGAATATTCCGGAAATGCATAAGACGCTGTCCTCGCTGCAGGGAACGTCGTACGACGAGTGGGTGAAGAACGCGAGCCGCAATCTGGTGCATAAAGGGAATAAGTTCGTCTGCAACCCGGCGAAGGTCGAGGACCACCACGCGATTCTGCCGACCCCCCGCAAAGCCTCCGGGCTGAGTGCCGATGAAGCCAAGCTGTATGACCTGATCGTCCGGCGTTTCCTCTCCCAGTTCTATCCGGCGGCGGAATATAAGGTACATACCGTGCTGACCGAAGTAGAGGGGGAAACCTTCAAAACTACGGTCAAGGAGCTGCTGAGTCTCGGCTGGAAGGTCATTTACGGAGATCAGAAGAAGGACAAGAAGCCCTCCAAGGGGAGGGGCAAGGACGAGGAAGAAGAAGAAGTAGAGGTCAACGAGCCTTTCGCGGTGTCGGCCCAGGAAGCAGTCCTGTGCACCGATGCCATCGTCAAGGAGAAGGATACCCAGCCTCCGAAGGCTTATACGGAAGGGACCCTGCTGAAAGCGATGGAGAGCGCCGGCAAGCAGATCGAGGACGAGGAGCTTCGCGATGTCATGAAGGATTCCGGCCTCGGAACACCGGCTACCCGCGCGGCAACCATTGAACGGCTGAAGAACGTCGGTTACATCGAGATGCAGGGCAAGAAGATCGTCATTACGCAAAAAGGGCGCACGGCCATCGAGCTGATCCGCGGCGCCGGCGTCGAGCTGCTGACTTCGCCGGAGATGACCGGCCAGTGGGAGCGGCGGCTGAATGAGATTGCCAGAGGCACCGCTTCCGATCTGCAGTTTATGGAGAATGTGAAGCGGTTTGCGTCCATGATTGTAGACAAGGTGCGCCGGCAGTCGCGCGCCGCCAAGACTTCTTTTGAAGCGGAGACACCGCCGGCCAAGACCCGGAAGAGCGGAGGGGCCTCCCGGAGCGCTGCAAGCCAGCCTGCTGCGCGTACGCGCAAGCCTGAAGGGCAGGCGGCTCCCCGCACCCGTAAGCCGGCTGACGAGGCCCAGGAGGGCGGGCCGAAGATTGTCGGCCAGTGCCCGCGTCCCGGCTGCGGCGGCATGATCTTCATGGGACGCAAGGGCTATGGCTGCTCCCATTACAAGGAAGGCTGCAAGTTTGTCATCTGGAAGGAAAATCATGGCCGCATGCTCACCGATGCCCAGGTCAAGGCGATCATCGAGAAGGGCAAGACAGGCAAGCTGAAATTTACCGGTGAAGACGGAGCTGTTCAGGAAGGGAAGCTGGTGCTGGCTGACCCGGACACCGGACAATTGACTGTGGAATAATACGAAGCCTGTCAGGGCTTCAGACAGAATAAGAGGATGCGGTCCCCGGGGGACGCATCCTCTTCTATTTATTGAGCAAGATGCCTCTCTACGGCAGCTGTCAGCCGTGGCTTATCTGCTGCGCATGTCTGCGGATTACCGGCGGAACTTCAGTGATGCCGGTAATCGTCGTCACCGATTGCTGCATTTCGCGCTGCAGCTCAATCAGGTTGTACAGCCATTCGTTCTGCTGCTTCAGGTAGATGCTGTTGATGCCGGCCGTAACCGCCGGAAGCACGTCGGTGCGCAGGGAGTTTCCGATCATCCAGGTACGGGGGCGCTCAAACCGGTGGGTGCGCAGGATGTCCTCCAGCGACTCCACATTTTTGTGCTGCCGGATAAAAATGCGGTCATCAAAATAGATATCGAGCTTCATCTGTTCGATCTTGCGCTGCTGAATCGTATCGTCCCCGCCGGTATACAGATACAGGTCATGTCCTTCCTGCTTCAAGGTATCCAGCGTCTCCACCATTCCGGGGTAGGCTTCGATTTCCTGATCGTACACGCTGAGCCCCAGCTTCATCAATTGACGCTCCTTCTCGGGATCGGAGGGCCGGTTAAATCTGGCGGCAAAATAGCGGTAGGTGGCGATCAGCGATTTTGGGAAATTCTCGCTGGCCAGGCCGCTGGTGTTGACGGTCTCCACATCAATTTCCACCTGCTTGGTGCGGATATCGCCGGTCACAATGCCGTCGCCGCCGAACCAGTCGCTCATCAGCTCGAAATACTGCCCGAGAATCAGATCAAAATATTTATTGCAATGCACAAGCGTATCATCCAGATCAAAGATGATTTGCTGCTTCAGAATCGTCATGGGGTTCTCTCCTTATCTCTGTATCCAGATCTTTGGTATCAGGTTAAATGCGAATGTATGATTCCAGGAACATCTGCAGCTCCGATGCACCGTCGGGACGGATGCTGAACCGTTCGTTGCCTTCGCCCTCATCGCTGAGATGGACCCGCAGGAGGCCGGCCACGCGCAGAATGAGCAGATGATGCATCAGCATCTCGCTGGCCTGGTGAAGATCATATTGCATCTCCCAAATGGTCTTGGGTTCATGGGCAACGTAGCGCAGCAGCCGCAGCCGCGTCGGGTCGGAGAGCGCTTTGGTCAGACGCAGCAGCACGGTCGGCGGTTCGTCTTCATTGTCCGCAGGCACATCGACCGGGTACTGGATGATGATCAGCGATTTATAGAAGCAATAGGTGTTAATCGGCCGGTTATGCACGGTAGGAAGCAGCACGACAGTCTCCATGCCGGAGATATCGCCGATCACGACACCGCCGGAGGCGTATTCAATCAGCGCGCCGGGGTCCATCTTGCTCTCCAGCAGCTTCTTCTCCGAGGCGTCTTCGATCAGGAGCGGCAGAATCTTGTTCTCCACATGCCGGAAATACTGCTCATACCACAGCCGGAGGAGCGGGGCGTAGCCGCTCTGGATCCGCGAGCATTCCTCTACAGTCAGCTCCGGCAGATAAGGGGCAACCCGCTCCAGGCATTCTTCCGGCGCCGCTGCCTCAAGATCGCTCAGGAACTGGTTGACGCTTACGGCCGAACCGCGCTTATAGGCCAGCGCATACAGCACATCATAGTCTCCGAACGGCCATTCGGCCGCCTGCCGGAGCGCCGCCACCAGCTGTGGCGGAATACGCCCGTCCAGGTCGCGTACCCAGTCGGTGCCGATATCAAGATTGGAAATCCACTTTTTCGTAACATATAGCATAAAGCTGTCCAGCAGCTCATAAACAGGCGAAACATCGATTTTCAGCTCATAGCTCATGAAACATGACCTCCCGGAATCCGTCACTTCTATATATTATCTCTTGTTTCAAAGAGGCTTGTCCACTATAATGTTCGGTGTTTGTGGAATCGGCGTACGATAACTTCAGCATTCATACATAGGAGGATTCATCTGTGTCAGACCAACATCCGGCTTCGGCCGCTACTAACGGAAAACTGCATTATATGATTATAATTACTACAATTATCGCCGCGGGGCTCAGCCAGGGGCTGCTGCTGCCGGTTCTCTCCATTCTATTGGAGCAAAAAGGCGTCTCCTCGTCGCTGAACGGCTTGAATGCTGCGGCACTGTATGTAGGCTCCTTCGCCATGACGCTGGTCGCAGAGCGGGTGCTTGGTGCCATCGGCTTCAAGAAGCTGATAGCCAGCGGACTGAGCCTGGTGCTGGTGGCGTTGATCCTGTTCCCGCTGTTACCCGGAATCGGCGCCTGGTTCGTCCTGCGGCTGCTAGTGGGCATCGGCGATTCGGCGATTAACTATGCGGCCCAGCTGTGGGTACTGCTGATGGCGCCTGCGGAACACCGCGGACGCAACATTTCGCTGTACGGGATGTCCTATGGCCTGGGCTTCAGCCTGGGACCGCTCGGCCTGAGCCTGCTCCGCTTCGGCGAAGCCGCGCCCTTCCTCGTAATCGCCTTGCTGTTCGCGCTGGTCCTGGCCCTGGTCGCCTGGAAGCTGCCGGATTCCCGTCCGGATCAGGTGGAGCATGCAGAGAACCAGGCCCGCCGGTTTGGCCGCTGCTACAGCCTGGCCTGGTACGCACTCATACCGGCACTGCTGTACGGTTACATGGAAGCAAGTCTGAACAGTAATTTCCCTGTCTATGGCCTGCGGATCGGTTACAGCACTGACCAGATCGCGACGCTGCTGCCGTTCGCCGGCATCGGCGGTCTCCTGCTGCAGCTGCCGCTGGGCATCTGGAGCGACCGGTACGGACGGAAGACCATATTGATCCTGTCCGGAGTGGGCGGCGGCGCCGCATTCAGTCTGCTGCCGCTGGCCGGGGACCATTTCATGCTTACGCTTGCGCTGCTGATGATTGCCGGCGGGCTGGTCGGCTCCTTCTTCTCGCTGGGGCTCAGCTATGCCGCCGATATCCTGCCGCGCAATCTGCTGCCCGCCGCCAATGTCGTCGGTTCCTTCCATTTCAGCCTTGGCAGCATTGCCGGTCCGGGCATCGGCGGCCTGCTGCTGCAGTTCGGCTGGAGCGGCGGCGTGTTTGCCCTGATGGGCGGTTTATATATTGTGTTCGGACTTGTCGGGTTATTATTCTCGCCACGCCAAGCGATATAAGGTAGAATAAGAACGAGTGCTCGCATGGAATTTGATCCCGCTTTCAGAGTACACTATAGAGTAGAGTTGAAGAGGGAGAGGGCTGAAGCAATGATTACAGTCGAACATTTAGCCAAAGCAGTCGGAGAAGATAAAATTCCCATTCTGCAGGATATTGGCTTTCAATTGGAGCCGGGGGAATTCGTCGTGCTGCTGGGTGCCAGCGGCAGCGGCAAATCAACCCTGCTGCGCTGCCTGGCACTGCGCCAGAAATGGGACCGGGGAAACTTCCGCGTAGATGGCGTGGATATTCACAAGAGCTTTTGGACCGGAAGAAAGAAGATCCGCAAGGAATGGGCTTACCTGGAACAGAATGCGGAGCTGAATCCGAACCGTACGGCACTGAAGAACGTACTGATTGGACAGGCCTCGCAGACTCCGCTCTGGCGGATGGCCACTGGTATGGTCCGTTCCGATGATTATATGGGGGCGATGGATGAGCTGGATGCCTTAGGCCTGCTGGACAAGGCCAAGCTGAAGACCAGCCAGCTCAGCGGCGGCGAGCGCCAGCGTGTAGCTATCGCACGGGCACTGGTGCACGGAGCCAAGGTTATTCTGGCCGATGAGCCCGTGACCGGGCTTGATCCGCGTACGGCCGAAGGGGTTCTGGAGTCGCTCCGCCGGCTGTGTAAGGAAACGGGGCTGACAGTAATTACAGTGCTGCCTCTGGAACTGGCTGAACGCTATGCCACCCGGCTGTGGGTGCTGGAGGACGGAAGGATCAGGTATGATGTGAAAGGTCGTCGCCTGACCTCACAGGAGCGTCTGAAATTATAACTAAGGCGGTATCACGAAACAAGGAAAGAGTGATGAAGTTGAATAAACGTATGGTAAGGCGGCTTGCGGCGGCATTGCTGATGCTCGGCATGCTGCCGGCCTGCACCTTCATCAGCGACCCTGTTTCGCAGATGAAGGCGCCGGATCTTTCGGCTGACAAGGCTTCGCTGATGACGGCGATCAATTCATGGATACCCTCAGGCTCCTCGCTGATCCGGCCGATCAGCGGAGATAACGACAGCTCCATCTTTACCGATGATTTCGATAATGACGGCAAGCTGGACACACTCGTCTTCTACCTGACACCGAATGAAGCCGTGCTGATCCACGGGCTGATATTGGAGAAGCAGGAGGATGAATGGGTCAAGAAGCTGGTGTTCGACGGGAACGGGTCGCAGCTTGACTCTGTGGATATCCGCGATGTGACGGGAGACGGCACGAAGAACATCATTGCCGGCTACTCGCGCGGCGAGGAGAAGGGGATGGTGGTCTACAGCTACTCCGGCGGCGAGCTGGATGAGGTGCTGACCCAGCCCTATACGAAGTATTTGCTGGATGATTTGAACGAGGACGGCATCGAGGATATTACGATTGTGTATTTCAAGCGCAATGAAGTCGCTTCAATCACGACCTACCAATACAATGAAGGCTTCAAGGTGCTTGATTCTCTGGATGACATTGATCCGTATTTCAGTAATTATTACAATATTGTCTCAGGAAAAGTCGCCGAGAACAAAGAAGGTATTGTACTGGATTCCGCGGTGGACTCCCGTTCGGCCTATACGACGCTGGTGGTCATGGAGAACAATAAGCTGCGTGTGGTCATTCCCGGCGATGCGCGGACCTTCAAGGACCGCAAGATTGTCAGCAAGGATATCGACAAGGACGGCATTATCGAAATCGGATTGCTGGAGCCGCCCAAAGGCTGGGAATATTTTGATCCGGAGACCATCCCGTATTTCAATTCCTATTACAAATGGAACGGCAAAGACGGACTGGATTTTGCAGCCAAGCTGTATCAGGACCCGGCGGACCGGTTCGTCATCAATATCTCGCCGGAATGGAATGAGAAGGTGACGGTGGATACAAGGTCGGTGCTGAATGATTCGCTGAAGTTCATTATGACCGATACCGGGGAGACGGTAGCAGAGGTATCCTTCTTCACGGAGAGCGAATGGCAGCGGGCCAGAAACGACGGCTGGGAGCTGCTGGGCCGCGATTTGGATAAGTTTATCGGGTACCGCGGTGAACTGGAGCAGAGCACAAGCGGGGGAGACAAGGTCAAAATGACCGCCCCCATTGAAAGGAAGGGTATCGATGAGTAAAGTTTTGATTCTGGAGGATGAAGAATCCATCCGCAGTTTTATCGTGATTAACCTCAAGCGCAACGGGTTCGAGGTACTGGAGGCCGCGGACGGCAACGAGGCGCTGCACAAGCTGACCACCGTGCCCGATGTCGATATCGCACTCCTGGACGTGATGGTACCCGGCATTGACGGATTTGAAGTCTGCAGACGCATCCGGGAGACCAATGAGCGGATCGGGATTATTTTCCTGACGGCCAAGGTACAGGAGCAGGACAAAGTATATGCATTGTCGGTCGGCGCTGATGATCATGTCAGCAAGCCCTTTAGTCCGACCGAACTGATCGCCCGGATTCAGTCACTGCTGCGCCGGGTCAATGTACACCGGGAACAGTCGGCCAAGGTCTCCTTCCAATCCGGCCCGTTTACGCTGGATCTGATCTCCAAGCAGTTCAAGAAGAACGGGGAGCTGATCGAACTGACTCCGACCGAGTTCTCATTGGTACAATTCTTCCTGGAGAAAGAGAATACACCGCTCAGCCGGGACGTACTGCTGGATCATGTCTGGGGCAAGGAATATATGGGCGACCCGAAGATTGTGGATGTCAACATCCGCCGGCTGCGCCAGAAGATTGAAGGCAATCCCTCCGAGCCTGAATTCCTGCAGACCGTGTGGGGACACGGCTATAAGTGGAAGGGCCAGGCACAATGATCAAGAAGGGGATGCGCAGACAGATTGTACTGCACTATATTCTGGTGGTCTTTGTGGCGCTTCTCCTCGTTGAGGTTATCTTCCTGCTGGCGATCCGGACCTATTATTACGATAGTGTGTACAGCAAGATTGAAATCCAGATCGATGCAGCTGAGAATTTCTATAAGTTTACAGGAGAACATTCGCCTGATCAGCTGCAGAAGCTGCTCGATTTCTTCTGGATGACGAACACGGAGCTGCAGATTCTGAATGTGAACGGCGATATCCTGACAACCTCCACGGGATTTCAGCCGGACCGCACCATCACGACCAGCGACGTTCCCGAGGCACTCGGCGGCAATGTCGGACGCTGGGTAGGCCGGCAGCCGGGAACGAACGAAAGCGTGATGGCCGTCTCCAAGATGCTGCAGCTCGGCCGTGAAACCTATGTGATCCGGTATTTGACCTCCATGGAGGATATCGACAGCAGCCTGCTCAGCCTTACGCTCGTGTCCATCGGCATTGGTGCGGCGGTTATGGCAGTGGTAGCGCTCTTCAGCGCAGGGCTGGCGAACTCGATCGTCAAGCCCCTTAACAATATTACAGCCGTATCGGCACAGATGGCCAAGGGGAAGTTCACGACCCGCATCAAAGGGGACTACCGGTATGAGATCGGCGATTTGGCTTCTACACTTAATTATATGGCCGATGAAATTATCCGCAGCAACCAGATCAAGGATGAATTCATCTCCTCCATCTCCCACGAGTTGCGGACGCCGCTCACAAGCATCAAGGGGTGGAGCGAGACGCTGATTTCGGGCGGATATGATCCTGAGGAGACGAAGCTCGGCATGAGCATTATTTCGCGGGAGAGTGACCGTCTGATCGGTTTGGTGGAGGAGATTCTGGACTTCTCCAAGCTGCAGCAGAACGAGATGAAGCTGTCTGTCGTTCTGGTCGATATAAAGGTCGTACTGCAAGAGACTATTCTGAACATCTGGGCCAAAGCGGAGAAGAAACGGATCCGTCTGGTGCTGGAATGTGATGAGTTGATTTATATCAAGGGTGACCCTAACCGGCTGAAGCAGGTCTTCCTCAATCTGGTGGATAACGCGGTGAAATTCTCGCCGGAGGATTCGAGCATTGTGCTGTCCGCCCAGAGGCTTACGGCGGGCGAAATGGCTGTCACCGTCAGCGACAGCGGGATCGGCATCAGCGAGGCGCATCTGGCCCGGGTCAAGGACCGCTTCTTCCAGGTGGATTCGCTCAATGGCGGTACGGGCCTCGGGCTGGCCATTTCCCAGCAGATCGTAGAGCTGCACCACGGCAGGCTGGGGATGGACAGTGAACTGGGCAAAGGGACCCAGGTCACGGTTATTATGGCTTTAGCCAGTTGAGTGCGTGAAACGCGCGAAACAAAAAACCACCCGCTATGCGGGTGGAGGGACTGAGGGTTTGACCACTAAGACCAT
>NZ_VWRQ01000040.1 GCF_008635795.1 Paenibacillus tepidiphilus
AATAAATTCTCATTTTGGAATCACTTTTATTGAAACCAATAAGGTGATTTCCGATACTCACTCGTTGTTCAGTTTTCAAAGATCAACATTGTTGCGTCCGTTCAATTTCTCGTCATCAGCAACTTTTATAATATATCACATCCAACCGATCAATGCAAGCTCTTTTTTTATTTCTTTTTTCGAGCAACCATTGATCTTTCTTGGCCGGAATTAGAATATACCATGTGCAGAATATGAATGCAAGTGCTTTTTTAAAAACATACACTCCAGTTCTTTTCAGTTTCGTTAGTCTTCATATAATAGCTGTTTAAGGCGGTGTATGTTTTATCCTGTGAATGGTTACAGTAACAGCAATTCCGTCAATACAATATGCTTAGGAGGCTTCCCATGGATACGCACGAATTCGTAGCGAAATTTCAGGAGAACCAGAAAAAAGCCGAGAAAAACAAACGCCGCGGCCACGGCTCGCCGGGTGCACGCCTGGCCAACAAGCAGCACAGTACCAATAAATAAAATCAGCAAGCATCCTTCAACAAGAAAAGGGATATCTCCAGATGTCTGTCTGGAGATATCCCTTCTTTATATTGTGCCGGGCGGGTATATCGTTTATTTAGCCAGCTTTGTAACCTGGGCAGCTACTTTTTCCAGTTGAGTTTTGCTAAGCGCCTTGTCCGGGGAACTGAGGGTTACATACCGGTCATCCAGCTTAAAGGTCAGCATCGGTACGTCAGAAGGTGTATACCACTTGCCCTCCGCTCCGTTCGCCAGCTTAACTGGAGTTCCTTCGTAATCAAAAGAGTAGTCGCGCGGTGAAATATTTACAATCATATGCTTGAACACAAAGCCTACTCCATCTCCGCTGCCAACCTGCTTGAATGCGTCTCCGCTGATCATTTGAGTAGGTGCATAGGCGGTTTCAAAGCCTTCGAATGCAGCAAACGCCTTGGTGATCTGTTCTTTTTGTGCAGCTGTATATTCGATTGCTTTCAATGTAATTACAGAGCTGCTGCCGCCCGATGTATTGCCTGAACTGCTGCCCAGAATGACCTGATTGGCAGCCGCATCGAAGGTTACCGGAACATCCAGAGCATCGGCCAGCGCACGGACAGGCAGGTATGTGGTGTTATTATAGGTGATTGGCGCCAGGGCTTTACCGTTATTATCTACCGGAGTGTATGCCGCACCGTTTACCTTAAAGCCAATGCCATGGTTGAGGTACGCACTGATCTTTTGCAGATTGGTTCCGGCATATACTCCGGCTGTTCCTGAAATGGCCATTCCGAATACCATAGTGGCGATAATCATTGTTTTGTTCTTCTTCATATATATCGTCTCCTCTTGTCTGGATATGGGATGCTTTCCTTGCTACACCTTTATTTAACCATTCACTTGTTTCTAACTTGTATCGTCAATGTAAAGAAGGTTATCCAAACGGCAGCAATTGCAAGCACCCGCTATCCCTAAAAGGCAGACTTAAACTGTATTTGGCGGGGATTGCCGATATACCTGGGTATACAGGGTATTTCGGATGTCCCTGAACTCAGCTTCGGTGATAGACCGGGGATGTGACATCAGCAGCAAAGGAAGTTCGGCTTGGCCTTCCCTCAGTGGCGGTTGCCTGTATTCATACTCGTTCAGCCAAAATCCCAGCCGCTCATAGAACCCGATACGCCGCTGCTGCAACGGGTCCTGAGGCGGCTCCACTTCGAGCACAATCAGCTTGTCCGACACTGCAAGGTAACGGCTCATGAGCTTGCGGCCAAGGCCCCCTCCTCTGATTTGAGGCGCCACGGCTATATGCTCGACGAACCGGAAGTTCGGGAACTCCCACGCCGCCAGGACAGCCTGAACGTTTCCTCCCTCATCCTGCTCTGTTAACAATCCGTACCCGGGATTACGCAGCAGGGAACGTTGTCCTTCAAAGGTCCGGATTTCGTTCACCGGAAAGGATGCTTCCATAATCGTATAAATCTCCTGAAACATGTGCGGTTCCATGTGGCCTTCCTTTCTCCGGCAGTTCATTCTCCGGCAATAGCTATCCGTACCTGATATTATCACCCTTCCGTCGACCCTGTTGCAAGCCAAGGCCTGCAATCGTATTTAAGAGTTCCAATATAAAAACCGGGCCTGTCGGCCCGGTCCGGTAATTCCGCAGCAATTGCGGGAATATATTCTTTATTCGAGATTGGACAGGTTATTGGCGGTTGAGGCGACATGTTCAAATGCCCGGCTTAGCTCCTGCATGGACTGCCCCTGGTGCTGGGCAAAATCCATAATCTCTTTAAGCGACTGGTCCATCTGCAGCATTCCCTGTCTCATCCCGCTTAGCTGACTCTGAATATTCTTCACAAGTTCATGGCTATTCCCGGCCAGCTTGCGGATTTCCGTGGCCACAACTCCGAATCCGCGTCCGCTGTCTCCGGCCCGCGCCGCTTCAATGGCCGCGTTGAGGCCCAGCATATGCGACTGGTCAGCAATTTGTCGTACGGACGACAGGATCTCAAAGCTGCTTTCAATCTCGCGGACCATCGCGCTTGAGCGGCTAAGCAGGTCGTCGAGGTGCTCTGTAATTCCAAGCGCCGAACGGGTGACCTCCTCGGAAGTAGCGGTCATCTCCTCGACTAGCGAAGACAACTCCTGAGCCCCATCCTGCAAAATGGCTGTACGGTGATTGGAGACCATCGCGGAGATGACCCCTGTCACTTCTCCATCCTCGATGACCGGAACCGCCGAAGACAGATAAGATACACCGAAGACTTCGGCTCCGCGCTCTTCGCGCTGAACGGTCCCGGTCTCAAAAGCTATGTAGGAGACCGTGCCTTTAAATTTCTCAATGGGCATTCCGACAGGCACTTTAAGATCAATGTGCTTCCCGGGCAGATAAGCAAGTACTTTGTCCGTATCCGCAAGTACCAGAGCGGCGTCTTCGGGGTACGTGTTCTGGATCACGTCCAATACATTTTTCAACTGTTCAATCTTATTCACCAGCATCTACCGCCTGTTCGAGTAATATGAGTTCTGATAAGCATAATTATAAATCGCGGTACTTACAATACTCTGAAAACAATATGTAACTTGCGAAAATAAATCTAAACATCAGCGGAATAACCAAACTCCCGGCAAAAGCTGCCGGCGAGCAAAGCATAATACTCCGGTGAAACGACAGGCTTAGCCCCCTGAGAATTTCAAGCATATACCGGGCCGGAGGGCCGGAGACGCCGTTTCGTCTTTTTTTATGATTATAGCAGTGCAATGACAAAACACCTTCATGAAATTTCACATTTTTTGTGTCTTAGTATCTGGTACTAGGATAACGTGCTATACTATACAGGTAAAGAGATATTAACCCATTATGTTTATATAGGAGAGGTAGCTTTGAATACAAATCAGCAGTGGATTGCACCCGAACTGTACAATCTGACTTCAGAGATGGAGCGGCACCCCAAAGACCGGATTGCCCTGAAGTGGTTGCAAGGCAACGGTAACTATGAAGAAATTACTTACGGCGCATTACTGGAGCAGGCCAGCCGCCTGGCGGGAGGCTTGGCAGGCCTGGGCCTGAACCAGGGTGACCGTGTACTGGTCATGGTCCCGCGCTCAATCATTGCCTATGTTATTTATCTTGCTTGCCTGAAGCTCGGGCTCGCTGTGATCCCTTCGTCGGAGATGCTCCGCGCCAAGGACCTGTCTTACCGGCTGCGCCATTCAGAAGCCAGAGCCATCATCGTCTGGTCCGAGGCCTGCGGCGAAGTGAACCGGATCGCCGAAGACCTGCCGGCGCTGGAGCACCGCCTGTCTGTCTCCGGCAACTCAGACCTGACCGGCCCGGGCTGGACTGATCTGGAGGGCCTGATGGAAGGGCAGCCTGCGGATTATCCTGCCGTAGCCAGCCGCCGTGACGACATTGCCATCCTGGCCTACACCTCCGGCACCACCGGCAACCCGAAGGCTGTCGTGCATACCCATGGCTGGGGCTACGCGCACCTGCGCATCACAGCTTCCCTCTGGCTGGATATCCGCGAGGGCGATACCGTCTGGGCAACGGCTGCACCGGGCTGGCAGAAATGGATCTGGAGCCCGTTCCTGAGCGTGCTTGGCAACGGAGCCACCGGATTCGTATATAATGGAGCTTTTCATCCCGACCGTTATTTGCAGCTGCTGCAGGATCAAGGCATCCAGGTGCTGTGCTGTACGCCGACGGAATACCGCCTGATGGCCAAGAGCGAAACCCTGCCCCAATATGACCTCTCGCATCTGCGCTGCGCCGTATCCGCCGGTGAGCCGCTGAATGAAGAGGTTATCCGCACCTTCCAGAAGCATTTCGACATTACGATCCGTGACGGCTACGGGCAAACAGAGAGTACGCTGATTATCGCGGCCCTGAAAGGCGAACCGGTACGGATCGGCTCTATGGGCAAATCGATCGCACCGGGAATTGTGGAGGTTATCGATGAAGAGGGCCAGCCGTTGCCTCCGGGTGTAGTGGGCGACATCGCCGTCCATTTGAGCATGCCGGCACTGTTCCAGGGCTATTATAAAGATCCTGAGCGCAAGACAAACAGCTCGCACGGCGAATATTTCGTTACCGGGGACCGGGCGCGCAAGGACGAGGAAGGATATTTCTGGTTCGAGGGACGCGGAGATGACATCATTATCAGCTCCGGGTACACGATCGGGCCCTTCGAAGTCGAGGAAGCGCTGATGAAGCATACGCTGGTCAAGGAATGTGCGGTTGTGGCAAGCCCGGATGAAATCCGCGGCTCCGTCGTCAAAGCGTTCATCGTGCTTAAGGACGGGCATGCCGGAACGCCGGAACTGGCTAAAGAGCTGCAGGATCATGTCAAAACATGGACTGCTCCGTACAAATATCCGCGCCTGATCGAATTCACCGCCGAGCTCCCGAAGACCGCTTCCGGCAAAATCCGCCGCGTGGAGCTGCGCGAGCAGGAGAAGCGGGCCGCTCAGCAATAAACGGCAATACGTCCAGACTATAATTGCAAACAACAGGTGCACCCCAAATGGGGTGTACCTGTTATATTTTTCCTCCCGGCTATCTGGGGCCCGGAATCCTTCCGCTGCGCTTTCGGGAGGAGCGAAGAAGCGTGCACAGACAAACAATTAACAAAATCGCCGTTGTTATCAGACTTCCTTCCACGCCAAAACTCCCCCCGCTAATCCACTTACTACCCGATAACTGCATTGAATAAATGCCTTGAGACTCCAACCCGCTGACAGCAACGCTGTAGACGAACCCTTGCAGCAGATTCCAGAACATATGGAGGCCGATTGCAAAATACAAGCTGCCTGTCCGGATTGTCGCCCAGGAGAAGAGTACGGCAATCAGCACAATGTTCAGTGCACTGATCCATGAATAACCCGGATTGGCCGCATGGGCCAGGGAGAACAGAGCGGCGCTGACCGCCACCCCCCAGAACATGCTCAGCCGGCGGCCCAGCAGGTGTTGGATATATCCCCGGAACATCACCTCTTCACAGACTCCGGCCAGCAGCACGGAAACCACGATATCAGGAGCATCCAGGCGCTGCCACTGCGGCTGCTGCCAATCCCCGGTAAATGTAACGGCACCTAAGACCCACAGTACGGCAATAACGCTGCTAATAAGTGCGGCTCCGGCGAGGCAGCCCTGCAGGAGCCTTCTGCCGTCCGGCCGGGTCAGTCCAATGCTGGACAATGGCCGTTTATGTACGAATTTGACCGTCAGACCTACCACCAGAAACATATAAAGACCAAGCGAACGGAACACTTGCGGCCAGCCGTCCGGCCCAAACACATGCTTGGAATCAACCTTCACAGACATAATCAGGGAAGCCACCACCGTAACGGCCAATACAGCTACCACTACAAGCAGAAGCTCCCAGCCCGCCCTGACTTGCCGCTCTTTGTTTCGGAATATAACGTTCATCTCTTTGTCCTCCGCCTTTCTTCATCTGAATGAATGGTTAGACGGAGAACAATGGATAAAGCACTGCAAGCAGTGCCGGCTTAAATAACAGATTACTCCTTCCAGTACTGCGAATCCGGGTTGAGCTCTGCACCGACCTCGCCCTCGCGGATCAGATCGCAGTCCAGATAGCCGTCCTCATCCAGAAAATAGACCTCCTGCCGGTAGAATTCATTGAGCGTATCCAGGAAGGTCTCCGGTGAATCGTACATCACTACCAGCTCGCCGTAATCGCTCATCAAGTCGCAGATCTGTTCCTGGCCCTCTTCTGTTCGGCGGTAGCAGATAAAGTCCCCGCCATAATTGGCCAAGAGCGGAAGAATGAGCCCTCCTGCACGGTATTCCTTCTCTTCTAGTATCGCAGTCAGAGCCTGAAGCTGCTCTCTGTACTCATCCATATGAATCAAGCGGTACCCGGGAATGAATTCAATCAAATGGGCCTGTTCCTCGTCGCTGCCGGTACCCGACACCCTGCTGTAAATGACCTTCAGCAGCTCCGGCGCGTCCTGCAAGGTTTCAGCCATTACTGCATCGGATACTCCCGCGCCCAGGCTGGCGATATATCCGGGCCGCAGGCCTTCGGAATAATTAAGATAGGTTTCAAAGCGCTCGGAGAGCGCGTGATGCAGCGTATTGGCAGACATGTTGTCATATCCTTTCGGTTTGGTTTTGGGGGATTAGCCCTCTTCTCGGTCTCTGGTCACCATACTACACTTCCGCCAAGCATCGCAACGCAAACGCTAGTCCCGGCAACTGCGAATAACGATGTTTTTTGTCGATATTTGTTGAGAGTTTGTTCAGAGCCTGCTGTTACAATGTCCCCAAACAACATTTGCCAACAAGAATGGAGGAGAACGCAGCACATGAAATTTTTCAAAAAAACTTCAGCTTTATGCCTTGCAGCGGTTGTAACGCTAAGCTCGATATTGCCGCTCAGCGCCAGCGCAGCTGAGGCGCAAAGCTTCACTACGGTAGGCAGTGCCACCGATGCTGTAAATCACTTTCTGGATGGCTCATCCGTCAAGCTCGTCAGCGGTACGGAGAGCATCAAAGGGCCGCTTGAAAATGTATCATCCTTTGAGCAGTTAAATGCCGGAACTTTACCGGATAATACGGAGCTTAAGCTAAACAAAGGATTATTCCTTAAAGCGGAAGCTTACGGAGCCACTGGCGACAGCGATCTTAAGGCAATTATGGACGCAGCCGGCAAAAGTGCACCTATCACGAATGTCTCGGCCCTGGAATTCGAATTCACAGTTCCGGAAGGCAAGACTTCGGTGGCCCTGAGCTTTATTTTTGCCAGCCAGGAAGGCATCGCCGATTGGGACATCGCCGGCGTGTTCGTGGATGGCGTCAACTACGCCTTCATGCCAAACGGCTCCATTCTGCGTGTCAATAAGGATGCCAATCTGATCAATTACAATTCAACAGAGGTTCCCGGCTGGCGTTCCTGGGCACCGCCGCAGACGCTCGTCGGACTGCTCGACAGCAAGCTTACAACCCATAAGCTGAAAATAGCCGTAGCCAATACAGGCGATGACGTGGCTCCTACAGGTATCTTCATCTCCGGGTTGACGCCGGGCACCGCCACTACGGGCGGAGTGCAGGAGCCCTCCAAGGACAGCTCGGTTTCTCCGGAAGCCGGAACCTTTGATCAATACATGGGCAACATGGAGCCTGGTGAATATCACGACCTTGCCACCACCTTATCCCTGAACGAAAACACGCTCACGGACATTACGCTCGGCGGCGTAAGCGTGGACTCTTCGGCCTATACCATTGATAAAGATACCGTTACGTTCCACAAGGAATATCTGTCTACCCTGCCTGCGGGCGAGCATGCATTCACCTTTGTAATGAACGAAGGTGCGCAGCCGGTGTTTACCGTTAAGGTAAGCAACTCCACTCCTCCGTTCCTGCAGACCGCCGTTTCCGGGGATGCAGAGGTCAGCCTGACCTGGAACCCGGTAGCCGGTTCTACCGGGTACAAGATTTATCAAAGCGCCACCTCGGCAACCTACGGTGACGAAATTGCCGTTGTCAGCAGTGCCGTATACAGCCATACTGTAACCGGATTGACCAACGGGGCAGAATACTATTTCGCAGTGAAGGCCGTCAACGGTGCCGGAGACAGCCTGTTCTCCAATCAGCTGAACGCAATGCCGCAGATGAGAGCACCTGATGCTCCGGCCATCCAGTCGGCCGTTCCCGCTAACGGTGAGGTCACCCTCTCCTGGACAGGTGCAGAGACCGCAGCAGGCTATACGGTCTATCAGAGCCTGACTCCCGATCAGGAAGGAGCGCCTGCCGCTTCCGTCAGCGCAGATGTGTACAGCATCGCTGTAACCGGACTTACCAACGGCACAACCTATTATTTCACCGTCAAGGCCGAGAATGCCGGCGGGTTCAGCCCGGCCTCCGGCGCCGTAAGCGCCATTCCGGCCACAACGCCGGATGCGCCGACTGACATTATCGCCATTCCCGGCGATGGACAGGTAACGATCCAGTTTACTCCTCCGGCAGTCAGCGGCGGCCAGCCGGTAATCGGCTATGTCGTAACCTCTGCCCCAGGCGGAATTACCGCAACCGGCAGCGGCAGCCCGATTGTTATTTCCGGACTGACCAATTACACCAGCTACACCTTTACAGTCCAAGCCGTCAACCTGATGGGCAGCAGCATGAGCTCGCCGGAATCTGCTGCAGTTTCACCAACTCTGTATATTCCGGTAATTGCACCAAACGCTACTCCTTCCCCGGTGCCTGCCCAAGCAACCGATGTGCTGGTTAACGGACAAGTGATTAATGCGGGTATGCTGACTTCAAGTATCGTAGACGGCCAGTCCGTTCAGCGCCTGACTGTGAATCAGCAGCAGCTCGAAGAGATGATCGCAGGCCAGGAACAAGGCGCGGTTGTGACGCTCCCGATCACTTCGGCGGCTCAGGTGACCGTTGTTGAACTGAACGGCCAGATGATCAAGAACATGGAGAATAAGGGGGCCGTTCTGCAGATGAAAACGCCGGGCGCCAGCTATTCTCTGCCTGCGAGCCAAATCAAGATTGATGACATGTCGAGCCAGTTCGGACAAGCCCTGTCTCTGGGAGACATCAAGATTGAAATCTCCATCTCTACACCGGCCAACGATGTAGTGCAGCAGGTGAACACCGCCGCCGCCAAACTTGGCGTAGAGCTCCTGGGCACTCCGGTTGATTTCACCGTACGCGGTCTGTATGACGGCAAATCAGCTGAGCTGACAACCTTCAGCGGCTATGTGAACCGCAGCATTACCCTGCCGGAAGGCACAGACGCCAGCAAGATTACCACGGGCATTGTGGTGGACCCGGACGGAACCATCCGCCAGGTACCGACTAAGGTATCCAGAGACAATGAGCGTTATGTGGCTGAAATCAGCAGCTTGACCAACAGTATCTACACCGTTGTCTACCATCCGGTTGCCTTCACGGACGTAGCTCAGCACTGGGCGAAGGACGCCGTGAACGATTTCGGCTCCAGACTGATTATTAACGGTGTCGGAGCCAATAACTTTGCCCCGGATCAGAATATTACGCGCGCCGAATTTGCTTCTATTCTGGTAAGCGCCCTGGGTCTGAAGCCGGCAGCCACGGTGTCCTCCTTCAATGATGTGAGTGCAGCCGACTGGTTCGGCGGCGCAGTGGAAACGGCCAGTGCCTACGGACTTATCCAAGGCTACGCAGACAGAAGCTTCCGTCCGCAGGAGCTCATCACCCGTGAGCAGGCGATGAGCGTTGCCGCCAAAGCGATGGAGCTGACCGGACTGTCCGGCTCGTTCGCCGACCATGCTGCCGATGCTGTGCTGGGCGCCTATGCCGACGCCTCCAACGTAGCGCCATGGGCAGCCGCCGGCGTTGCCGAAGGGCTGCAGGCCGGCCTGATCAACGGCCGCGGCAACGGTGCACAGCAGCTGCTCGCACCGAAAGCGACGATGACCCGCGCAGAAGTAGCTACGATGCTGCGGCGTTTGCTGCAGAAATCGGATCTGATCTAAGCCGGTTCTACTATAGTAAATAAAAGAGGTACCCTCCGGCAGCATGCCGCCAGGGTACCTGTTTTGTTAGATAGGCTGTTTATTTACCGGCCGAACGCCACTGCTTCTCCAGCCATGCGTCGAATTCCGGCCCCTTCTCGCCTTCATAGGCATCGTAGATGTCGATTCTCATCTTTTGCAGCTTCGCTTTAAAGTCCTCGTAGGAATGCTCCTTCGGAAGGCTCTTCTTGATACGCAGCAGAATCTTCGAGAGCCCCTTGAACAGCTCCGGCTTATTCTCGGAAGGCCGCGCCACCTCTTCCCCGAACGCCTTGAGCTTCTTGTAAGCCGCGATCTGCACGGCATATACAGGGTCGCTGGTCACAAGGCGGTTCAAAATATCAATCACTTGCTTGTGGTTCCAGTTGCCCAGCTCTTCCACAGCGGCAAGACGCGCTCTCCAGTCAGCCGTCCGCGCGGCAGCTTTTTTGAGTTCCGCATAATTCTCCGGCAATTCCTGATTCAATTCTTCATTATTCAAACGATACAATCCCCTTTTTGGTTAAATCTGCAGATAAAGCCATTCTACCGCACCCTTTGTCCGGATTCAATGTATCCGCCGCTACTCTTCCTCATACCAGCGCGGGATGTAGGCCGTAAATCCGGCATAATCCTCCATCGCCTGCCTGCCTCTCTGCTGCATGCCCGCAATATCATCCGCCCCGAAGGGAATCGACCATACAATGGAGAAAAGTGCGGCATAAGCCACATACAAGGCATGTCTTCTCCAGAACTCCTCCGGTACTGGACCCGCGAAATAACCGTCCAGCTTCCCCCTGGCGAATGCCGGAGACACCTCCCGGTCAAAGAACTGCAGCTTGTAGAATTCCTCCACATAATCACCGCTGTCCCAGCGGTTGAAATCAATGACCCCGATGCCGCCGTCAGGGGTATACAGCAGATTGCCGACATGAAAATCGCCGTGCCGGTAGACCTTGCGCGTATGGCTGATCAGTCCGATGTTCTCCCTGACGTAAGCAATGACCCGCCCGTCACCTTCCAGGCGGTAGGGACAGGCTTCATATTGTCCGATGCGCCTGAGGATTTTGGCCTGCATCTCTTCCTCCCAGCCGGTCAGGTCGCTGTCATTCGGAAGGGCGTGCATCGCAGCCAGAATCTTCCCGGCCTCGGCGCCCAGCCTGTACTGCTCGCCCGGTGCCATCTCCGGCAGGCATTCTTCAAGCGGCTGGCCATCGACCCAGGTCAGCAGCAGGTAGCTGTGTTTGCCGCCGCCGCATACACCGTAATCCACAGCTTGCGACATCGGGAAGGCAAGGCGGTTGAACCGGCGGATCATTTCATATTCCGCCTGCTTCCGCGGATAACCCGTCCCATCCGCGAGCCGCAGCAGCAGCTTTTGCCCGTTTGCATGCTCGATATAGTATTTATTATCGTCCGACCAGCCCTTCAGGATCGGCTGGACCGTAACCCAGTCATCCGCCCCCGGGATCTCCCGCCAGTCTTCCCGCATCTCTCCGTCCCCCGTTTCCTGTAGATTGGCTGCACTCCGCTTCACGGCAGACGAGCCTATTCAAATCCTAATCGTAGCATACAATGCCCGAACCGGATACCGCCGGCTCCGATGAAGCATAGTTATGGCTTAAGCAGCCGCTGTGTTCAACTCCACATCCCTCTCTCTTACCACATGTTACTATTTTATGGAACTGTATTTACGTACCCTATTTTCTCAAGGAGTGGGTTGTGTTTATGGGAATTATAGTAGCCTTGGGTGTAATCCTTATCCTGGCGGTCATCATCGGCCTCAGATCGGCAAGCATCGGCAAGAAGTTTAAGCAAAGCGGCGTCCTGCGGGCGGACCGTATGGCTAACTTCTACGGCTCGGCCTCCAGAGGCTATGGGCAAGTTCGCGGAAACGGCTGGCTCGTACTGAAAGGGGATGCCCTTATATTTGAAATGTATGTGCCGGTGCGCACCCTTGTTATTCCGCTGGAGACGATAACCGCCGTAGAAGAGACGCGGACGCATCTCGGCAAGCCAGGAAAAGCAGGGACCTCCCTGCTGCGCATCACCTACCGGCACGGCGACCGTGAAGATACTGCCGCCTGGAGCGTCGACGATGTCGGCGGATGGATCGGGGAGCTGGGAAGACTGCGAGCGTAACTGTCTTGCCGCTTCGTGGTTATGTTGAAGCGGCAGTTCCACCGCAATGCCGCTACGGCGCCCCGCTGCATGGCGAGTATAAGGTGCGGCAATTGGGATTCCGGTTCTTTTTTGCAGAATGAACTATCCTTATAGATGAGTGCGTTATGCATAGGCACATTGGTTTAATGTTAAGTATCTCTCTTCACCAAATCATCCGGGCTATTCGTCCTACCAGTTCATTACTGCAAAAGGGGAGTCTCTATGTCCGACCGTTACGCCCTTGACCAAGGGAGTCTTTCACGCGAAACAGCGCTGCTGCTCGAACTGTTGGCCACAGCAGACCTCGCGGGGCTCGCTGAACGGCAGCCTGAACGGTTCGCCGATATTGACTGGGAGCTGATGCTGAAGCTCTCTCTGCACCACCGTGTATACCCGTATCTGTACCCCAAGCTTAGCCGCATGGAAGGAACGGCGGTTCCGGCCGGCTTCATAGCCCGCCTTAAGCATGAATACCGCAGGAATACGGTCCAGATGCTGCAATTAAGCGGTGAAATGAGCAGTCTCGCTGATACGCTTGCGGGGCTGAATATCCGCTCGATCTTTCTGAAGGGCCCCGTTCTGGCCCTCGACCTGTACGGGGATTTGTCGCTGCGTACCTCGCGCGATCTGGACTTTATTGTGCCGATGGCCAAGCTGGCGCAAACGGAGGAGCTGCTAGCCGGGCTTGGCTACGTCGAGGAGGAAATCTTTGAAGCCATTCTGGGTGACTGGAAATGGCGGGAGCATCACAAGACCTATCATCATCCGGATAAGAACATTAAGGTTGAGGTGCACTGGCGGCTAAGCCCCGGACCTTCCAGAGAACCGGATTTCGAGGAGCTGTGGAGCCGCTCGCGGAAGAGTCCGCTCGGCGCGAGTGTGCATTATCTAGGGCGCGAGGACCTGTTCCTCTTCCTCGCCGCACACGGTGCAAGACACGGCTGGTCGCGGCTGAGATGGCTGCTCGATATCCGGCAGCTGCTGCTGCAGCCGCTTGATGCGCCGCAGCTTACCGGTCTGCTGAAACGCTACCGCTACAGCGATGCCGGCGGGCAGGCACTGATTCTGGCGGCCGGACTGCTGCAATCGCCGTCTGTTCCTGAGCTGTCCGCACTGACCGAGCGGCCCAAATCCCGCCGCATGGCCCGGCAGGCGATGTTCTACATCGCCCGGATGGTCAATCTGCATAACCCGCCGCTGGAGCCGGAAGTGGAGCGGCATTTCAAATATTATCAGCCGGCGATACTGCCGCCATGGCACCAGCTTCTCTATGTGGCCGGCTTCCTGTATCCCTATGCCGCGGATGCGAAGACCCTGCCGCTGCCGAAGCCGCTGCATGTGCTCTATTTCCCGCTTCGTCCGTTCCTGTGGACCTGGCGCAAGGTCACCGGGAAAGAAGAGCAATAAATGTTTCTTTCTAAACTAATACTAGCCCGTCTCAGCCGGACTACCGGCTAAGACGGGCTATCGTTATATACAGGCAGACCCTCAGGCTACATCGCTTCCCCCTGGCTGCTCAGCAGGCGGCTGAACATGCCGCCCTTCTCGGAAGCCAGACCGCTGTACACCCCCTGCTGGATAACGCGTCCCTGGTCGATGACCAGAATCTGGTCCGCCCCCCGGATGGTGGACAGGCGGTGGGCAATGACGATAACGGTCACGGTGGATTTCAGGCGCTCCAGCGCCTCCTGAATCTTCTTCTCGTTCTCGGTATCCAGCGCACTGGTCGCCTCATCCAGCACGAGAATCGACGGCTTGCGGATGATCGCCCGGGCGAGCACCAGACGCTGGCGCTCGCCACCGGACAAGCGGATGCCGCGGTCGCCGATCAGCGTATCCAGCCCCTGCGGCAGCTTCCGCACGAAATCGGCGGAGGAGGCAAATTCCAGCGCCTCCCACAGCTCTTCCTCGGCGGCGTCCGGCTTGATCATCAGCAGATTGTCACGGATCGTCGCGTTATACAGGAACGGGTCCTGGGCTACATAGCCAATGCAGCGGCGGTAAGCGAGCAGCCGCTCACCGGCTATCGGCTCGCCGTCGGCCAGGATCTCGCCTGTCTCCGGCTGCATCAGCCCCATCAGCAGGTCGACCAAGGTGCTCTTGCCCGCTCCTGAGGGTCCCACGATGGCAGTCATCTTATTGGCCGGTATAGTCACATTCACCTGCTTCAGGGAATACTGCTCATCATCGGGCCGGTAGCGGAAGTTGACACCTCGCGCCTCCAGCCGGTCCGTGAGCGTCAACGGCGCAATCTCCTTGCCGGCCGTCTCCATGCCCTGCTCTTGCGCTGCCAGCGATCCTTCGCGCAGCTCCTGCAGCAGCTTGAAGGAAGGCAGCACAGAAGCCAGCTGCTCCGCCAGCGATTGCAGTGTGGCAAAGGTCGGCCACAAGCGGGCAAATACCAGAATAACGAGCAGCAGGTTCGGGCCTTCGGTATTGAGGAAGTTGAAGGAGATGAAGATAATGACGGCAATCAGCAGTGTCGAGGCCATTTTGTACGTCATTTGCGAGCCCGAGCGCAGACGGGTATACTCCAGCTGCTCATGCTTGACCTCACCGGTGAACTCATGCAGCCACGCAAGGCGCGAGCGCTCCAGATTGTTGCTCTTGATATCCTTGATTCCGTTCAATTGGTCGGTAATGCCGGCCAGATACTGCTGGCCCAGCTGTGAGCTGCGCCCCCCCAGCTTCTTGGCCTTGCGGATGAACCGGCGGGAGAAGAAGGACAGCATCCCTGCGCAGACCAGCACAATCAGCGTCATCTTGGGCGACAGCCAGAAGGCGAAGCCAATCTGGACCAGCGTGAACAAGAGCGAGCTGATGAACTGCAGGAAGCAGCTGATGCCGGCCATAACCCGCGCCGTTTCCGTGGTCATGATATTAATGAGATCGGAGGTGCGTTTGGTCAGGAAGAAAGACCATCTCGCCCGCAAAAGAGCGCCGTATGCTTCATACCGCAGCTGCCGGCTGTAGGTTTGCTGTATGTCCACATTGGAAATCGCGACATGGCGCGAAATCAGATTCTGACAGAACACAATCAGGACATAGGCCCCGAGCACAAGCCCGAGGGCTGCCGTCTGCGGCAGCTCCGATATGAATTCGAGCATGGGTAGCCGGTACACCGCGCCGCCGGACAGCTCAATCCCGGCCATCGCCAGCATCGGCACCAGAAGCAGAACGGCCGAGCTTTCCAGCAAGCCGCTGAACGCCATACCGAGCAGATTCAGATATAATTTGATTCCGGACAAGCGCTGCAGCTGCCGGATATAATACATGATCGCTTGCATGGACCCACCTCGATTACTTCGCATGTAACAGCTTGGCAAACTTTTCGACTACGACAAATCCCTGCATGGCATCGTCGCCGGAGACGTACTGCTCTCCGCTGCGCAGCCAGGCGTGGGCAACCATCTTGCCGGCTCTATCCCTGGCCACGCCCATATACAGCGTGCTTTCGATGCCGCGCTTCTCCAGCATACGAAGTCCGGCCACCGCCCGGACCATACAGGTGCTCTTCCATGGCGTACAGCGGCTCATCACCCGGATGGCCCTGGTGACATTCCGGGCCACCTCCAGCTCTTGCACTCCGGCCGCTTCAGGCGATTCCATGGACTTCACGCCCAGGCGGGGTGCCGTCTCGGCGAAGGGCCGCAGCAGCTGAATCCGCGCCAGCAACAGCCGCCAGAAGGCTTCCGGCAGCAGCGCCGCCGCCGCCCGCTCATGGAGAAGCAGATGCTTTAGCCGCCGCAGCCTGCTCATGACTCGCCGGCGATAGCGATAAGGTCCTCGGCCAGCAGATTCTGCAGGAACGCCAGCACATCCTGTTCGGCAATATCCGCACTCACCTCAAAGATCTCCTGAATGGCTGCCGTAACCTGGCGTACGGAAGACGGGGTTTCCAGTGCCGCCCAGATTTCACCGCCCACTTCGCCAAGGTTATAATACTTGCCGTTCTTCACATTCAGCATCACTTTCTCGCCGTCCATGTCACTGGCAATATTGCCCTCGCGCTGTACCAGCACGGAATCGGGTGATAACACACGGGTCATATTCATCATGAATTCTCCTTCACCTGGTTTTGGATGGTCTCCAGTATAAGCTCAGTCTGTCTCGGCGCGCTGAAGCCCGTTTCCGGCCGGGTCAGCCGATACATCGGCAGCCGGTTCACAAAGGAGGCCAGCATCCCGAAATGCCACTCACGGACGCCGATCCGGTCGATCATTGCCCGCTGGTAGGTGTGATGGTAGAGCGTGTGAAAACGTTCCATACCGCTTACGGGCTGCAGTGCCACCGGGGAATCGCCGCCTGCCGAAAGCTCGAACACACCGGCCAGCCGGAGCGGCTCTCCATAGAAGCGGTCATGCACCGGAACAGCAAATTTGGTCTCTCTCTGAAAGAGCGGCCGGTAATCCGAAGCGTCCCGCCCCAGATATTCCAGACTTTGCTGCCACAGCTTCTGCTGCGGATACCCCGGAATGGCGAGCGGATAGCCGTCCTCCACCTTAACGGGGATTACATCATCACTGAGCATACGATAGCCTTGGTCCATCAAGTAGGAGGCCAGCGTGGATTTCCCCGCTCCGGATCGTCCCACCAGGGCGTAAGCCTCGCCTCCGAGCACCAATGCGCTGCCGTGAAGCGGCAGAATCTGCCTCTGCATCAGCAGAACTCCCATACAGCTGCCCAGTATATACAGGCGCACACAATCCTCATCTGCCCCGTCCACGGGCGATACTGTAATGAGATTCCCGCCTTGGATGGAAAAAATGGCAACATCCTGCGCCGAGAACATCACCTCGCCGTCGGCCGTGCCTAAATGGGCTGTAAGCTTGGGAATGGCCTCCCAGCGCTCATTCAGGTCCCCGCGCTCGACGGAGATGCTGCCGAGTATGCCGGGCTCATCTGCCGGCGGAAGCTCAGGCAACGGGAATTCGCTGTAAATCTGCAGGCCGAAAGCCCGGTATGCCAATCGCTGTATCGTCTTTGCCACGCGCTTCCCTCCACTTCAGGTCAGGTAACAGCCTGATCGGTTCAACCGCAAGATGTAAATATAGCCCTTATCCCCCTCCAGCAAGCACAGGGGGATGAGGGCTGAGAAAATCTGAAACCAAATTAGGAGTAGTGTACGATTTCATCCGGATCGTTCTGGAAGGAATCGGCGATCGTAAAACCAGGACCAGCCATGGTCATTTTTACATCCAGTACTTCGAGTGCAGGCTTGCTGTATTCCTTTTTCATATTTCTCACCCCCTTTCAAGCGCTGGTGTAAGCTTCACGTATCAGGATAATTGCTTCAGGAACCGGTAAAATACCAGTCCGCGGGTCAGAAGGCGGAAATCGGAATGATAGATATACTCCGTCTTAGGCTTGCTTCCCAGTCGCTCCAGACATTGGGCCAATCCGGCTGTGTTCAGGAACGGTACGGCGCGGGCATCGCTCAGCATCTCCCGGAGCTCGCCCAGAAACGAATTCCACTCCGGTATCATCCGGAAGATGCCGTCGGCTCCCTGGACGCCCCGCTGCTTGCGGTTCAGTCGCACCTTGTCGGGCAGCCGCCCCTGCATGGCCCGGCGGATCAGCGAGCGGTCTACCCCGTCCTGCACGAACTGCTCTTCCGGAACGGACAGGCAGAACTTGATGACGCGCAGATCATTGGTGGGATCACGGTCCCATACCCCATACTTCAGCGAAGTCTTTGTAGCTGCGGTGCCGTTGACATTCCAGATATGCGGCTGCGTGAAATGTGCCCGCCGGATTTCATATACAGTACGGGTAGAGGGGTCATCGTCCGCCTGGAGCTGCCGCAGCTTCTCCTGCACCGCTGTGCGTCTGGCGAAGTCGGGATTAATCAGCTCGGGCAGTACGTCCTGCTGCGCGTTCCCGGGGCGTAAATTCCGGAGGAAGGGGAACGCCTTGCGTCCGACAATCTGCAGCACCTTCCGCGGATCGGCCCCCATACTCCGGTTGTATTGCTTATACTCATGGTAGAAGGAACGCCAGCGGAATTCACGGAGCAGCTTGGCTTGATAATCCAGGGCGGGTCCCCATGAAATACTCCAGTTCCCCCGCTGCCCGCTGAGCAGCACCCCGATTCCCTTCGACTGCGCCTGTTCGTAGATTCCTTTGAGCCAATAGGAATTCTCAATAAATTTATAAGGCATCTCCATAATATCCAGCCAAGGATCGATTTCGCTGTAGGGACTCAGATCGGGAAAATTCAGAAAGCTGGGCTCAATGTTCCCTACATGATCAATAGTCTCCTGGATAAAGGGCCGTTCATCGGCGATCCGTCTGCCTAGACTAAATTCCCCGAAGTTCTCAACCGGATACGAACTGAAGGTATGCAGGGGCTGCCCCCTGTGCCGCAGCTCCGCTGCCGCGAAGCTGACGACCGAGCCCGAATCCAGGCCGCCGCTCAGATTCGCACCGACGGCGAGCCGGGTACGGAGCCTGTCATGCACGGCCCGTCCGAACACCTCCCGGAAAGCCTCCTCGTAGTCACCGTTAGAACGAAGCCTTAAGGTAGGCGGCGCTTCAACGGTGCAGTATTGTGAGAATGCGATCTTATCGCCGGTAACCGTCATGGAATGTGCCGGCGGCAGCTGTTGAACGGATTGATATATGGTGGAGAAGCAGTCCGCCGCATCCACCCGGCTGTGAATCGCCAGAAATTCGGAGGTCCACTCTTCATTCAGCCGCCGGTCCGCGCCGGGGAGAACCAGCAGCGGATGAATGACCGTGCAGAAGGCGAACAGTCCTGCCCCGCGGTAGTAGTAGAGCGTCCGGTTGCCGGAGAAATCCCTGGCCCCGAATAAGGAACGCTTCCGTTCATCCCAGATCATGAAGGCAAAGTCGCCGAGCAGATGAACCGGAGTCTGCTCTCCCCATTTCTCATAGGCCAGAAGAATCAGCAGGCTGTCCGGCAGGCTCTCGCGGTCTTCAGACGGGACACCGAGCTGCTCAAGCAGCTCCGGCCGGTTGTCGATGATCGCATCGGATGTAATGGCCAGCCCCCGTTCCCGGTCGTAGTAGGGAAGTCTCTCCGCCGGCGATTGCGGCGTGATCCACTGCGCCCGGCAGCCCAGATATACATCCGGGTGCTGCCAGCCTCTGGCTTCATCCGCCGGGTAGCGCTCAAGCTGCCTCATCAGGCTGAGCCCGAGGTCCGGGTCCAGCGTATCGTGCTGCGTATGGTAGATGCCGGCGATTGCACTCATGGAAGACCTCCATTTGGGATGAAAGTCTGTTCCCGTGACCTTTGATTCAGGCCGCTGCGGGAACTGCTGTCAGGTTCTTAATAAAGAACATTTCTTACTTAATAAGATAAAGGTATAAACAATAATTGTGAATAATCCCGGAGAGTAAAAATACGTACTCTTTGGTTTAATGGGGATGGTAGACAAAGGTGGTATGGAAGGACTATTGGCACTGTGCAGTACGGGGAGAAGGAGCTGATTTTCAGTACTCTTTTTTCCAAAAAATGATACAAAAGGAGGTCCCTTCCGGGACCCCCTTCCCTGCTTAAAGCGTCATAAATTGACCATACCGGGCCAGGTAAGCTTCCTTCTCCGGGTAGTCTGGCATTATACTGCCCACAAGCCGCCAGAAGGAGCGGTCATGATTCATATGCTGCAAATGGCATAGCTCATGAACAATGACATAATCGATCACTTCCGCCGGAGCCATCGCCAGTCGGTAATTGAAGGCCAGCTTCTTGTCGGCGCTGCAGCTGCCCCACTTGGTGCTGGACTCCATAATTTCAATAGTCTTCGGCTTGACCCGCAGCTTCGTCTGAAAGGGCCCGATCCGCTCGGCAACCAGCTTCTTCAGGCTCGCAAAATAAAAGCGCTTCAACTGAAGCTTCAATTCCTCGGCAGTTAAATCCTCCGTCCTGATCAACTCGTGCAGCGGATATTCCTTGCCCAGATACATGAACCGGTCCTCATCACTGTATTGCTTCGGCTCCGGCGTCCTCCTGGCCTCGCGGCTGCGCCGCAAAGCCGAGGTTATCCAATCCCGCTGCCGCTCAAGCGCATTCCGCAGCGCTTCCTCGCTTGTCCCCTTCGGGGCCTTCAGCGTAAACCGGCCTGCAACATCCATGTGGAGCGACAGCTTCTTGCGCTTCCCGTATTGCACATCAATAGGAATGATTTCTTCATTAAGCTCAAATTGCATGGCGCTTATCGTTCCCTTATCCTGTTTTACTTAAGCGTACCACAGTTGGCAAGGAACCTAAACCGGACATCATGCTGTCACAGCATTGTGGTATAACAGAAGTAACCGCGAAGGAGGTCCGTTATGGCCAGTTATGATTATTCATCCAAAGAACAGCTGCTGGAAACCATCCGCAGCCGCTATGTGCTGCTCGACGGAGAATTTGACACTGTAGATGAAGGCTTCAGAGATTTACGGTTGCCCCAAGCCGATAAAACGCCGTCCGAAATTATCGCCTACCAGCTCGGATGGCTGAATCTTGTCATGGGCTGGGATCGTGATGAATTGGAGGGGCGTGAGGTAGAGATGCCTGCTCCAGGTTACCGCTGGAACCGGCTGGGGGAAATGTACTCATCCTTTTACCGGAAATATGAAGCTTACTCATTAAGGGAGCTCCGGGATTTATTCCGGGATACGGTAGGTGAGTGGGAGGCCTGGATCGGGACGCTGAGCGAAGAGGAGCTGTTCGTGCAGGGGCACCGACGATGGACAGGCAGCAAGGAGAACTGGCCGATGGCCAGGTGGATTCACATCAATTCTGTGGCTCCCTTTACCAGCTTTCGCACGAAACTCCGCAAGTGGAAAAAAGCGCTGGCCGCCGCACAGCAAAGCCCCACAGAATAATCTGCTATTCTGTGGGGCTTGGCGATATTTATGCTACCCGGCGTGCTGCAGCGGACCTGTTACGGCGTCGGCATACCGCCGTTCGCATTCAGCGTCTCTCCGCTGATATAGCTGGATTCCGGGCTGGCCAGGAATACATACGCCGGCGCCATTTCGGCCGGCTGGCCGGGGCGGCTGAGCGGTGTTGTGTTGCCGAACTCCTTCAGCTTCTCCACCGGCTGGCCGCCGCTCACCTGCAGCGGTGTCCAGACCGGACCCGGAGCAACGACATTGACACGGATCCCCTTCTCCGCCACCTGCTGGGCCAGCGATTTACTAAAGGTGTTAATTGCCGATTTGGTGGTCGCATAATCCAGCAGAATCGGTGCCGGGTTATAGGCCTGAATCGATGAGGTGTTGATAATCGTGCTGCCCGGCTTCATATGCTTGATCGCCGCCTTACAGAGCCAGAACAGAGAGTATACATTCGTTTTGAAGGTAGCATCGAACTGTTCTGTGGTCAGCTCGGCAATATCCTCTACAAACTGCTGCATACCAGCGATATTGGCAAGAATGTCGATGCCGCCCAGCTGCTCTACCGCAGTGGAAATCAGCTGCTCGCAATAGGCCTCTTCTTTAATATCTCCCGGCAATGCTACGGCTTTACGGCCTGCCTCTTCTATCAGCTTGACGACTTCCTGCGCGTCGGCTTCTTCTTCCGGCAAATAGGAGAGCACCACATCCGCCCCCTCGCGGGCATAGGCGATGGCGACCGCCCGTCCGATACCGCTGTCTGCACCGGTAACTACCGCCTTGCGTCCGGTCAGCCGACCGGTACCTTTATATGTGCCTGAACCGTCATCCGGCTTCGGTGTCATCTTCTGCTCGAGCCCCGGAGCCTGCTGCTGCTGCTGAAATTCCGGAGTAGCCTTCTGGTATTGGGTAGTAGGGTCTTGTACAGTCAATTGATCCTTCATCGCGTTCTCCTCCTTGGTGTTATCGGATAACTTTCGACTCTTTTTATGTAACCAGACTGCATAATTCTAAACGGGCTTCGCTTCATTGCCTGCACCGAATCCGGATGAACGCGCGAGTCCAAGAAATATCACAGATAAGAGGATCAGGCCGTGTTAGGCTAACCTTATTTATTGGCACTGTAGAGGAGTTGAAAAGCATGAGCAACGGCAACAACCTGATTTTGATGGACATTCCGGAAAGCCTGGAGAGTGACCGGCTGCTGATCCGCGCTCCAAGGTGGGGCGACGGTGCGGCGGTGTGCAAAGCGGCATTGGATAGCGTCCAGGAGCTGGGGCCCTGGATGCCCTGGGCGAGCCGGCTGACACCGGAGGCTTCCGAGGCCAGCGTCCGCCGTTCGCGGCTGGATTATCTGGAGCGCAGCGATCTGCGTCTGATGCTGATCTTGAAGGAGAATGGACAGTTCATCGGGGGCAGCGGCCTGCACCGTATAGACTGGGAGGCGCGTAAATTCGAAATCGGATACTGGATTCACAGCGCTTGGGCTGGAAAGGGGCTGATTAGTGAAGCGGTGGAGGCGATCACGCATTTTGCGGTCACGGAGCTGCAGGCGAACCGCCTCGAAATCCGCTGCGACGCCCGCAACGAACGCAGTGCAGGCGTCGCCCGGCGCTCGGGCTTCACGCTGGAAGGCATCCTCCGCAAGGAGAAATGCGATGTGGACGGGGAGCTTAGGGATACCATGGTATTCGCGAAGGTGCGCGGAGCGGAGTTTTAGAACCTTTATCTCTCAGAGTCCAAAAAAAGCTCTCGCTGTCGCCGTCGTCGCCTTAGCCACTTCCTCCGCCGGCCGGCCCATGCAGCGGGCCACGGTCTGCAGAATATGCGGCAGGAACACCGGCTCATTCCGGCCCTCCGCCGGCTTCACCTGGAGATCGCGCGGTGTCAGGAATGGCGCGTCGGTCTCCAGCATCAGGCGGCCCAGCGGAATGGTCCGGACCAGTTCCTGTAAATGCCTGCCCCTGCGCTCGTCGCAGATCCAGCCGGTAATCCCTATGTACAAGCCCATCTCCAGATACGTCTCAAGCTCGGAGGCCGAGCCGGTAAAGCAGTGGACAACCGCCCGCTTGGCGTCATGCTCCTTCAGAATGGCTGCAAAATCTCCGCTTGCCTCCCGCTCATGCAGAAACAGGGGCATATCCAGCTCCTGTGCCAGTTGCACCTGCGCCGCAAACCACTTGCGCTGGACATCCCGCGGCGAGAAATCCCGGTTGTAATCCAGGCCGCACTCCCCGACGGCCACCACCTGGGGCAACGCAGCCAGTTCCTTCAGTCTGGCGAGGGTTGACGCGTCGCAGCTCTTGGCATCATGGGGATGGACACCCGCTGTCGCGTACAGCTTGCCCGGAAAGCGTCCGGCATAGCGGGCCGCCTCTGCGCTGCTGCGCAGGCTGGTTCCTGTAATGACCAGCGGCGTAACGCCACTTGCTGCAGCTCTGGCCACTACCTCCTCGCGGTCCTGCTGAAAGGACCGGTGCATCAGATTCACGCCGATATCAATGAGAGGTTGATTCATCTCTTGATTGCTCCTTTTGTAGAAGGTTCCTATCTAATCTGTTGTTAAAAGAACTCATACAGCCCCTTGTCGAAGTATTGAAGCTCTTCCTGCGAAAGCCTGCAGCGTGTGTATCCCTCGTAAAAAGCTTCGAGCAGCTCCGGGCGCTCCGCGAAATCCCGGATCGCCAGCGCAACATCATAACGCGGGTCGCCTATGGTCATCCCGGCAACGTCGATGAACAGCTTAACCTCACCGCCCTGCACGAATACATTGTCCGTCGTGCAATCTCCGTGGATCATGGCCTTCCGGACCGGGGCCGGCCGCCCGCTTTCCAGTTGCTCCAGCAGTTCCATGCCGGCACCGGTCTGTCCCATCTCCACATACCTCCGCGCTTTGGCGAGTTGACTTTCCAGCCAGTCTTGCCCGTGCTCCAGCGCTTCATCCGGTACCCTTTCATGAAACCGGTGCAGAAATTCCCCGAAGCTGCGCAGCAGCTTTTGCCGCTCAGGTATGGAAGCTGCCGCCAGCAAAGCCGCCGTCAGTGTGACACCCTGCTCCTTCGACATAAGCAGATGGCTGCCATTCTGCTCCTCCAAGAAACCGTAATATTTCGGCACCGGAACCCTCTGTTCCTGTGTCAATGGCTCCCGGTTCAGCTGTTCCAGCACCGTAGCCTCCTCCCGCAGCCAGGCGCGGTATTTATCTTTGGTTGCGCTTTTAAGAATAAAGCTGCCTTGTTCGGTAACCAGACTCCGGACCTCAGAGGTACAGCCCTGATCGGCGGTCAGTTCCACTGTGATTACCCTCCCCAGCAATATTTCAATATGGTTAGCTAAGTCAGTGTTCATTGCTAAGACCTCCACGTAAACATTGTTTTGATAAATACCTTTATTGAGGAGATAGGGCTGGGGAACACATATTCTAATCAAACCTATTATTTCCACGCCGTAGTTCCCATGATATAATCACAGAAGCAATAGAAAGGCTTATATGGGCGGTCGGCTTATCTCCCGGAAAAGTTTACTAGAGTAAAGGACTGGTGTATAGTCAGCCCCTCCTCATCAAACCGTACGTGAGGTTTTCCCTCATACGGCTTTCCGATGTTCGTCACTCCTGG
>NZ_VWRQ01000041.1 GCF_008635795.1 Paenibacillus tepidiphilus
CGTGGGTGTCGTAACAACTTCTACGATAAAGGAATCTCTTTTTTTGTGCAATTTTTTGGATTTCCATTAATGTCAGGTTGTTTGCAAAATTACTGGCCAAAACCGCCCCATACACCAATTTCATCCAGATTAAGTTGCGATAATCGAACTAGAGTGCTGAAATCCGTAAAAAAGGCATAATTAGTGTGCGAAAATCCATCTATTTGAACTTAGCCGCCGCGTGGGACGGGATGGATGCCAGGTTATTTTTAACAAACTCCATACAAAATTTTCAAATAGATTATTCAACAGGTTTTCGGGTACAATAATCATTGAGTAGGGTCCCTTCTTGGTGGTGTCGTAATCCCGAGAATACCCTACTTTTTTATTGCCTGACTGGGCTCCAAATCTTGGTACACAACTTATTTTACGCCATCAACTGATCCGCCGTGGCGTTATTGTGTTGTTATGTTCTTTCGTTCTTTCCTTCTTTCGTTCTTGCAATTCTTCTCCAGCTTATCTGTTCAGATGGTCTGTCTGATTCTCTATGGTCACCGACCATGCTCCCTCTGCGTACGCGACCCGGTGGATGCTGGTGTACAGCGACGGATAGGCTTTGCTCCGGTTCGTCCACTCCACACCCTTGATCACATGATAAACGGCATTGATCACCCCGCCATGCGTGACAACGATAATGTTCTCCGATGGATCACGGCTGATCTGTTCCTGGCAAAGCGCTTCAAAGGCCAGCTTGATCCGTGAAAAGAATTCCAGCGGACTCTCTCCGCCGGGATAACGCTCCTCCATCCCCAGTCCGGAGAAGTACAAGCCGGGAAATCTTTCGTCCACGATTTCATTGGGCATCCCGGCGATCACGCCGTTGTTCGTTTCTCTCCAGGCACCGCTTGCTTCTACCGGAAGTCCAAGCTCCCTTGCAATCTCTCCCGCTGTGTCCAGCGCCCGCTGAAGATCACTGCTGATAATCCGGCGGATATTGTGTTCAGCCTGGTGCTCCTTCAGATAGCGTCCCAGTTTCTCCGACTGCCGGTAGCCTGCAGCATTCAGACCACGCTGGCTCCACCCGCCTCGGTAGCCTTCATCATCAATTCCGTGTCTAATGAAATATATTGCCACTGTTCAATCACTCCTACTTTACAATAAACTATAATTTGTTTCATAGAATATGCTAATCTGTACTTTATACATAATAGCTGCAATGCTTTTGAAAGGAGAGCTTCATCATGCAAAAACCCGTCCAGCCGGAACCCCATGCCGTCCAGCATAAGGACGACAGCTTCCTGCAGGGGGTTAAGGACTGTCTTCCAACCTTGCTCGGATACCTGAGCATCGGCTTTGCCGCCGGTGTCGTCGAGAAGACCGCCGGCCTCTCGATTGCAGAAATCATACTTATATCCACTCTGCTCTATGCCGGCTCCGCCCAGTTCATTGCGGCCGGCATGATCGCCGCCGGCAATGCGGGCGCAGGCATTATCCTGACCATTCTGCTCGTCAATCTGCGCCACCTGCTGCTGAGCGCAGCATTGTCACCGTTCTTCCGCCATCTCAGCCCGCTGAAGAATATGCTGGTCGGCGCGCTGCTGACGGACGAGACCTTCGGCGTTGCCATTCAGCAGAGCGCCAAACGGCAAGCCATCGACGAGAAATGGATGCATGGCCTCAATGTGACAGCTTATCTTAACTGGATACTTGCCAATATCGCCGGCGCGTATCTTGGACAATGGATTGCCAGTCCGGAAGCGCTTGGCCTTGATTTTGCCCTTCCGGCGATGTTCATCGGCCTGCTCGTGCTGACTATCGCCAGCCGCAGCAAGTATAAGCTTGATATTATCGTTGCCCTTATCGCCGCACTGGTGGCAGTCGGCGCATCCATGCTCTGGTCGGCCAGTATAGGCGTCATTCTGGCCACAATAATAGCCTCAACGTTAGGAATGGTGATCGAGAAATGGAAGTAAGACCCGACATATTCTTCATTATTCTCGGAGCGGCGCTCGTGACCTTTATCCCCCGTGTACTTCCGCTGATGCTGCTCAGCCGCATCAGCATTCCCGAATGGGGCATGCGCTGGCTGAGCCACGTGCCGATTGCCGTTATGGCCGCACTGGTGGCCCAGGAGCTGCTCCTTGAGGATGGCAGGTTCGCCCGGCTGACCACGAACGTCGAGCTGATTGCCGCCCTTCCGGCCTTCTGGGTGGCGGTCAAGACACGCAGCCTGCTGGGAACGGTGCTGGCCGGGATGGCCGCACTTCTTCTGCTGCGGCTGATATTCTGACATAATATGGCCGCTGCAGCTGCAGCGGCCATATTTCATCTTCCCAATACAGAACGGATGAAGCTTCCGGTGTTGTCCACGGCTTCCGCAGCCTCCGGGAGCATCCCGGCCATGGTCTGGAAGACGGTCCACATCTCTTCCCATACTTCGAAGGTGACAGTTACTCCTGCCTGCTGTGCCCGCTCCGCCAGCCGCTGCGCATCGCTCAGCAGAACCTCCTGTCCGCCTGTCTGGATGAACAGGGGCGGCAAGCCTTGCAGGGGAAGTCTAAGCGGCGAGAGGATATCCGGCGCCACGCCGGTAAAGCCCTCCCCCAGATAGTCCTGCAGCATTTTGCGGTTCCCTTCTCTGCTGCCCGCCCAGTCAAGCTCTGCCAGGGTGTCGTAAGTGTCGCCATCCAAGTGGACCAGATCGCTGTGCGGCGACCATAAGAATGCTCCCGCTGGAAGCTCCTCACCTTGATCCCGTAATGTAATCAGCGTCATAAGGGCCAGTGTCGCTCCTACGGAATCCCCGCCTAGCACAATATCGGCTGCGGAATAGCCATGCGCCAGCAGCCAGCGGTAAGCTGCCAGAGCATCTTCATTGGCTGCGGGATAAGGATGCTCAGGGGCTAAGCGGTAATCCGGAATGAATACCGGAATATTCCCTGCACCGGAGACTCGCCCCGCCAGATCGCGGTAGATCTCTGCTGAGCCCGTTGTGAAACCGCCGCCGTGATAATACAGAACGGCTTGCCTGCAGTTCCCGGGGCTATTGCCGTCCAAGTATACCCATTCTCCGCCAATTCCGCCTATCTCAGCCGCTTGGGCAACAATTCCGCTCAGCTGCACCGGCAATCGCTGCGCCGCCTCCAGCATCTCGCCGCGTATTTGCTGCACTGTCTTTCCTTCATGGTTATGCATTAGCCGTAAGTGCCGTTTGATCGTTTGAAGCTGCTCTGGATCTGTCCGCATGGTCTGATTCCTCCTACAGGTTGATGCATTCATTCTAGACCCTGTAGTACAGTACGCGGTCAAGCATAATGATCAGCAGCGGATATCACGGTTCTCGGGAGACCCAGTCATCCCGAGAACTTGCAGCGTCTCCCGTACGCCCTCATGCGGAGAACTTAGGAACAAATTTCTCTTCAGATCGGCAAGCATCGTTTTGGTCCGCTCGCGCCTCACGATTTCACGGTCTATGGCCGCCAGCTTCCGGTCTATGACTGCCGCAAATTCGCTGATGGCAATCCCCGGTCCGGCTGATTTCTGCAGCGCCTTGCGAATTTCCCGCAGCGTGAAGCCGCAGCTTTTGGCGTTGTGAATCATAGACAGCTGTGTTAGTGTCTCTTGCGAATATATGCGATAACCGGCGGCGGAACGCTCCGGTTCCGGCAGCAAACCCTGCTTCTCGTAATACCGCAGTGTTTCAATGTTGATCCCGGCCGCTTTGGCCAGCTCCCCGCGCAAATAGCGTGTCATTCCGGTCACTCCTTCCGGGGCTGCCTGTTATTTCAGCCGCTCTTTCAGCTCGGCCACCTCGCGGGCATCCGGTTCAGTCTCTCCGTAGCGGGACCGGTTGTACAGTTCGACAAGCCGCTGGCCGGCTTCGCCGCTCTGCGCATCCCCCTTGCGGCGCCTGGAGCTGTCCATCTGCCAGGCCGCCACCTCCGCCTCGGTCTCCAGCGGGGTCAGATACGCCTTGGGCTCATAGCCCGCGGCCCGCCGGTCCTGCAGCCAATGGCGGTACAGCCAGCGGACGCGCTCCCGCTCTCCGCCCATATCCTCCCAGCGGTCGCGTCTTGCGTCCATTCCCAGTTTATCCCGCCAATACTTCCGAAACTGGGTAACCGTCTGCTGCCAGCTGAACACGCTCGTCTCCTCATCCCGGTAGCCGGTGTTCTCACGGACCGTCTCCCGGCGCAGCAGCGACAGGAGCCCATCGATCGCCCGGCGCAGGTAACCGCCGCTGTTGCGGTACAGCCAGCGCAGCAGGAAGTAGAGGGCCACCAGAATAACAGCGGTGCCCAAGGCATAGAACAGGAGGTTCAGCACATAACTCAGCAGACCGGGCTCCGAGACCTCGCCTGGAAGCTGCGGCATGGCTGCAGGAGGAGCCGCTTCCGGCTGAACCGGCTCCTCGGAGCCGGAGAACAAGGCGGCGATCCAGGCAAAGATCTGCCTGACGCCGGCGAGGGCAGACATTAGAATGATTTTACTGCCTCCTGCAGCCAGCAATACCGCCCCTGCCGTGAAGAGCAATACATAAACGAAATTCAGCGTTCGGATTCCGGCCGGAAGCCGGGCACCCTCTTCTGCATAAGAGCTTCTCCGCAAGTGCGACAAGCTGGTGTTCAGCAGAACCAGCACCAGACAAAGGCTGCCGCTCCAGATCAGCAGGGAGCTGCTGTCCTCCATACCTGCAATCCTCGGAAAGGCCAGGCTCGCCACGAAATAGGTGCCGATACCCGGAAGGAAGATTTCCATGCCTCTGCCGCGCATAGCGGCCGTCAAGCCCAGATAGGCAACTGCGGCGGCGGCAACCGGGAGTGCGAAGAGCGGGAAGTCCCCGATCAGCCACTCGTCAAACAGACCAAGCAGCAATCCGTCCAGCAGTCCAAGCAGAATGGCGGCCAGCAGCTGCTTCCATTTACGGGTGCAGAACCGCCGGGTCGCCACTCCGGCCAGTGCTACCAGCGGAAGCGTGTAAAGCCACAGCGCCCCTTGTTCCCCCGGGAGACAAAAGTGCTGCAGTATCAGCCAGACCGGCAGAAACAGCAGCCAGTCCATTAATGCGGTCATATAGACTCTAATTTCGGTTCCCAGTCCGCTTCTTGCCTCTGTCTTCATACGCCGGCCCCTCCGATCTCGGGAATATCCAGCCATTCTACACCGTTGCCAAGCGAGCGAAGCTGCTCCGCCGCCGCCTGCAGCTCGGGCCCCCGGTGACAGCTGATAATTAAATAATCGGTATCCTCCGTCCCCTTCTCAGCCTCAAGCTCCAGCAGCCGTGACATCGGCAGGGTCCGGTCCAACTGCAGACAGGCCAGCAATTCTAGCATTTCCTCCAGCGAGCCCATCGGCCCCGCCGTTACCGGTTCATGCTCCCGGTCTCCTTCCAGCCTTCCGTTGCACAGCAGCCCAGTTTCAATTCCGCTGTACATCGCCGATTCGGCCACCGTGGCCGTAAAGCGGATGCCCAGTTCGATCCGCCCGGCATCGGTGACGCTCCGCCACATGCTGTCGCTGTCCTCCACATTCAGGCACACGACAAGTCTGGAATCGGCAGTATAATCCTTGCGGTGCACCTGCATTGCACCTGTGCGTGCGGTGGCTTTCCAGTTAACCAGTGACAAGGCATCGCCCGGAATATATTCCCTGGTGCCGGAAGTAAGGAAAGGATCTTCAATGATCCAGCGTTTCACGGCCAGCTCTCCAAGCCAGCTGTGCACTGGTAGCGGCAGCTCCTCCTTGCTCAGGGGTTCAGGGTACACCATAAGCTCAAGTTTGAGCGGGAACGTGTTGACGTGACCGCCGATTCCGAACATATCCCCGGTTGTCACGGTGACGCTCTCCAGCCGGAACAGCCCCCGCCGCTCACAAGTGATGCGGTGCCGCCGCTTGATCCGGCGGTAAGGCCGCAGATAGAACAGGCTGATATGATTCTGATAAATCTCACCGCTGCTGATGCCCAAATTCTCCTGGCTGCCGAAGGCAAGTCCGGTGGCAATGCTGGATTCCAGGCGCAGCCAGGGCAGCGGCAGCAGCTTGCCGTTCACGATCTCTTCGATCATCTCAACCTGCTCGCCCACGTACACCCGCTCCTCCGAGAAGTAACGGGAATAGCTGACCTTACGGAGAGCAAAACGCCGGTATACTGCGGAGACCAGCATGAGCAGCAGCAGTGTACTGAAGATGAACCAGGGCAGCGTCATGCTTACTCCACCCTTCCGGCACGCACGGCCTGTACAGGCTCGGCCGGCACCTCCACTTCCCGCAGGACCTGGCGGATGACCTCCGCGGCCTGGCCTTCGCGTACACCGGGCCCGCGCTGCAGCAGCAGACGGTGCGCCAGCACCGGGACCGCGACTGCCTTGACATCGTCCGGCAGGCAGTAGTCCCGGCCCTGCAGCAGCGCATAGCCCTGCGAAGCGCGCAGCAGCGCAAAGGCTGCGCGGGGACTGGCGCCCAGCTTGACCGCCTGCGCGGAACGCGTGGCTTGAGCGATGCGCGTGACGTATCCGAGCAGGTCATCGCTCACCGTGACCCGGGTCGTCAGCCGCTGCGCCGCCGTAATCTCCTCGCCGGACGCCGCAGGCAGCAGTTCCTCCAGCGGATGCTCCTCACGGAACCGCCGAAGAATGCCGACACCTTCCTCGAAGGAAGGATACCCCGTTGATATCCGCAGCAGAAAACGGTCAAGCTGCGCTTCTGGCAGCGGAAAGGTTCCCTGATTATCGACCGGATTCTGCGTGGCAATAACCAGAAACGGCGCCTCCAGCTCATGGGTAACACCGTCAATTGTAATCTGCCGTTCCTCCATGCATTCCAGCAGACTGGACTGTGTGCGGGGAGTCGCCCGGTTAATTTCGTCGGCCAGCAGAATGCTGGCGAATACTGGACCCGGACGGAACTGGAAATCCCCGGTCTTCTGGTTGTAATAATTAATGCCGCTAAGATCAGACGGCAATAAATCCGGAGTAAATTGGATTCGTTTAAACGAGCAGTCCAGCGAACGGGCCAGAGTCTTGGCCAGCAGCGTCTTTCCCGTTCCCGGCACATCCTCCAGCAGCACATGCCCGTTCGCCAGAAGCGCCGTCAGCAGCAGGTCGACGCCTTCTTGCTTGCCGACAATGACTTTGCTCAAGTTGGTACGGATTCTGCCGATGACTTCGGTTGCTTCCTGTACATTCACGTGTGAACACCATCCTATCGCCTATGTAGTATGAGTAAAGTTTAATCATACCAGAAAGCGCCTTCAAAGGATAAGAAAATTGTCGCAGCGGCTATTTCGCCGCCGGACGGAGCTTGGAGCGGATATACGCAGCTGCTAAATAGTAGAGCGGGATGCACTCTATAGCCAGCCAGACTGCTACTGCATAATAGGAGGTGAAATCCTTGAAATAGCGCGTCACGTGGCGGGAATACAGATACGCGATCACCACCGAGCTGAGGCTCAGAACCGGAATCAGGATTTTCTTGCCCTTCTGGTTGGTCAATTGCAACGCGCAGCGGTAAGCGACATAAATCAGAAATGAGCTGTGGATGAACATGGAGGTGGACCAGATGCCGATGAGAATCGGGTCCATTTTGCCCAGGATATCGTTCTGCGAGCTGCGGACCATTTCCAGAAACGGATAGACCAGCTCCTGGCCCAGGTGAGGGCCGAAATTCAGCATAGTCATAACCCAGCCGACAAGCACCATGAAGGTCAGAGCCAACTCGGCGAGAATCAGCTTTTTTAGCATCTTATTGTTGATTTTCAGTTCCGGAGCCATAAACAGAAAGACCACCCACTCCGCAAACCAGGAAGTCACCGCAATAGAGTCTTTAAGTGCCAGCGGCCATTCATGGTAGTGCACAAAGGCAGGCAGCATCGTAAAGTCCGCGTTAGGCAGAAACAAATAAATCGAAAACAATGATACTAAAGCTATCAGGATAAAAATTCCATCCGTCATGTATATAATTGTCCGGAAGCCCCGTGAGACCGTAAACATGATGACAAGGCCCAAGATAAGCTGAATTACCAACGGCGGTGTACCGCGCAGGTAATTGGACCCGAAGAACAGCACGAAATTCTCAATATCATAGGAAGCGTAATATACACACCAGCACATGAGGAGCAGGAGCAGGAGACGATGCACCCATTTGCCCGTAATATCCTTGCCGAAATCAACCCAGGCCTGATTGGCCTTAAGTTTACCAACATATATGGTAAGCAGCAGCATCAATGTAGAGATAAAGCTTCCGCCCAGAATAGCGATCCAGCCTTGATAATGGGAGGAAGTAACCAGCAGCGGGATCAGGAAAATAGATGTCTGCGAATTGAAATATACATAACTGAAGCGGAACATTTGCCAATTGGTTGTGCGCATCCATTCTCCCTCCCCCGTACTGTTATTTGAGCGCTCCGAAATCGTCGATGCTGATTTTGGCAGTCACAACGATCTTCGCTTCCTCTTTGTAATAATCAGTCCAGCGCTCCTGCAATTTGCGCCATTCCTCCGGCTGATTCCACTCCAGCAGGGTACCTAGCTGCAATACATCGACTCCTGCCTCCCGCGTCTTAAGAATTGCGTGGTTCACCTCGGCTTCCAGCTTCTCCTGGACCAGCTTCTTGATTATCCCGCTCATTTCAGTTGCCCCATGGCCTTTGCTGTCCCTGAAATAGGTAATGCTTGCCTTTCCTTTGAGCTTGACATCGAAGACAGGACCATTTTGGGTCATTCTCAGTTTTGTGGACGAACTGTTGGCATAGAATAAGGCGCTGGCGGTACCTTCTCCCTCGTCTTCCCATTTCACGGTGTAATGCGGGAATTTCAGCCGTCCGGCAAAATGCCCCGCAGCCCATGCCAGGGCTCTGCTGTCCGATACATTCAGCGTTTCTTTCAACGCACCCTCCTGAAACAGCATGACTCCCTGTATCCCCGCCCATTTAATCGGCTGCCCCTGATCATCCTTTTCCGGCTTCTCCCCGAACGAAAGGTAATTCAGAGCATAACCCATGCCGTAGGACTCGGCCAGTACACAATCCTTAACCGATGTAGCGAACATCATATTCTCCTTCGAGAAATTGCGCAGCACCTGATCGGGCAGCTGTTCAAAAACTGGCGACAGCTCGGCGATCTGCTTGGCTTTGCCTGGCGCCCCCATAATGTAGGTGCCCAGCGGAAATTCCGGCTGGCGCTTGCACCAGTCCAGCAGCTCGCTGATGCCTTGTGCCGCATATTCTTTGCCGATTACCACCGCTTTGATATGCGATATCTCCAGCTGCCTGGAGAGGTCCTTTTGAATCAGTATTATTGCATCGGTAATATTGGCTGCGGTTTTGGTGACGAGTGAGTACCCTTTGCCTTTCTCGCCTCCCCCTTGGGTTCCGGTCTGCAGACGGTTAGGCAGCGGTGAGCTGATGGAAACCTCTACTGTACCCGGTTCTTCACCGGCATCGACATACATGCCAAAGATAAATGTCAGCTGATCAAGCTCGATTCTCGACCAGCAGCCGGTCAAATTCAGCAGCAGCAGCACACACACAGCAATCTTCAGCGGCTTCATGTCTTCTTCTGTCTCCTGTTATTCTTCCGTGATGTAAATGAGGTGCTGCGCTTGTTCATAAAAGGCGCCGGCACCCGTGCGAAAGTGTCCTTCCAGTCCTCCAGCACCAGCGGGGCGATGGGCTGCATAAACGGCTTGCCAAAAGAACTGAGGCTTGTGACATGACCGTAAATGACAAACACGGCTACGATTACGCCGAGCAGCCCCAGCATTCCTCCCAGGATCAGCAGCGCGAAGCGGAGCAGCCGGAAGGTCAGACCGAGCTCCAAATGCGGGATGATGTATGACGCAATACCGGTAATCGACACCACGATAACCATGGGCGCCGAGACAATTCCAGCCTGAACAGCAGCCTGTCCGATGACGATGCCGCCGATAATAGATACGGTCTGTCCTACCGGCTTCGGAATCCGCGTCCCCGCTTCCCGCAGCGCTTCGAAGGTCAGCTCCATAATCAGCGCCTCGGTAAGTGCGGAGAACGGGATATTCTCCCTCGCTGCAGCGATGGTAATCAGCAGATCCGCCGGGATGATCTGGGAGTGAAACGTCGTAATGGCCACATACAGCGATGGCAGCAGCAAGGAGATGATGGCAAAGAAGAACCGGACAAGCCGGATCCAGCTCCCTGCATAAAAATTCTGATAGTAGTCCTCCGAAGATTGCAGCAGCGACATGAAGGTAACCGGTGTTAACAACGCTGAAGGCGTGCCGTCCATCAACATTCCGATGCGGCCTTCCATCAGCGAAGCAGCAACAGAATCGGGGCGCTCAGTGTATTGGAACGCGGGGAACAGCGAGAAATGATCCTTGCTGACATATTCGGCCAGCGCACTGATTCCGAGTGCGCCGTCTATCGCAATTCCCTTGAGCTTGCGGGAGATCTCTTCAAGGATGGCAGGCTCATATAAACCTTCTATGTATACGAGGTACACATCGGTTTTTGTATATTCACCGATTGTAAAATGCATTGTTTTGAAGTCGGAATGCTTGATGATGTGACGCAGCAAAGACAGGTTCGTGTTTACATCCTCAATGAAGGCTTCCTGCGGTCCGACGACAACGAGCTCATTCTGCGATTCGGAGACAGAGCGCTTCGAATACTGTGTGAGCCCGAATTGATAGATGTACGGCAAATCCTCCAGGCACAGCAGTGCATTGCCGCTGACCACCAGTTCAACGGCACGGCCGGTTTCCACCACCTTAAAATAGGGGATGGCAAAAGCTGATCCGTGATCCAGCCTTTCCAGGAAACGGCCCCAGTCCGGTTCACCGTTCGCTTCGTTCTTCAGCGGCAGCGTTACATATTGCTGAAGGCAAATCATGTCGACAATCGACGGAATGTAAATCAGCGCACAGGCGTGTCCGTATAAATTAATGGACTGGTACACGGCATCGCTGCAGCCGGCCAGCTCCTCTTTAATGCGATCCAGAATGCTCTCTGCCATAACCGCAGCGCCCCCCCATTCTTCTTAGCTGAATCTGACTTAGTTTTCCATGGAAAAACAATCTTATGCATCAGCCGGCGCCGCCGCTCATAACAGCAAGCCGGCCGCACAAGGAGTTCCCTTGGCGGCCGGCTGGGGTTGCTACGTATTAAATGTTCTTATTGCATGATCTTACTGGAAGGTTGCGCCGATATTGGTTCCCGACGGTGTACCCGAACCGATCAGATCGCTGCCCGAAGCGAGCTTCAGGAAGTTGCCGAGGCTGATGTACCCGCCGCTGCCGCGTACCACGGACGGCGTCAGGCTGACGAAATCGGCGCTGCTGGCCACCAGCCCTTTAGCATTGGTGCTGGCATTGTTCTTCCACCAGACATTCGTGCTGGAGACATCGGTGCCGCTGGTCTTGTCGCTGGAGCTGCCGGCAAAGCTCAGGTTGTTGGTGAACACATGGGTTCCCGCATCGAAGGCGAAATTGCTCTGGCCGTTGCTCCAGGAGGTGTTATTCGTCATCTTGATCGAACCCGGGTTGCTGTTATACGTAAAGCCATGCTTCTTGTTCTGGTAGGCGATGCTGTTCTGCACGATATGATTGACGGCAATGCTCTCCCCGCCAAGCTTGAATCCGTTTCCATCACTGTCCGCGGTGCTGTTGCCGTCGGAGGTCTGCCCGTTCTTGTAGGCAATGCTGTTCTTGATTGTAACGGCGCCAATCGCTCCGGTATCCGACTTCGTATACAAATCCCAGCCGTCGTCGGTATTCCAGGCAGCGACGCAGTTGTCGAAGACATTGCCCGGACCGATGGTCAGCTTGGCGGCGAAGCCGTCGGCATCTTCTCCGTTGTCGGGGTCATAGTTGTCGTGGGAATATACACCGATGATCTGGTTGTAGCTTGGCCAGTCGGCGATGTTCGACAGGGAGGACGCATAGCGGCTGATTTGCAGCCCGGAATCACGGTTATGATGTGTTTCCACGTTCTCAATAATGTTGTAGTTGCCGCCGATGAAGATGCCGTTATCTCCGGCTCCCTTCACTTCCAGCCCCTTCACATGCCAGTAATGGCCGAAGATCTGCAGGCCGCGCTCTGTCGAGGCGAAGCTTTGTGCGAAGAAATCGAGCACCGGCTTCTCGCTGCCGTAAGCGGCTATGGTCTTGCGCTGGCCCGAGGTGCCGCTGTTGTCCCGCTCTACGGTAACCGGAGCAGAGAAAGTATAGGTACCGCCGCGCATATAAATCGTGCCGCCGGGAGCTACCTTGGTAAGTGCCGCCGCCAGCGTGGTCGGACTGCCAAGGGTGCCGGGATTACCGGCCGCTCCGCCCGGAGCCACATAAATTGCACCTGCTACCGGCGTTGCGGTAGGTGTAGCTGTTGCGGTAGGCGTTACAGTCGGCGTTGCCGTCGGAACCGGTGTGGCTGTAGCCGTAGGGCTCACCGTTGCTGTCGGAGTCGCCGTTGGGGTCACCGTGGCCGTCGGAGTCACCGTCGGGGTTGGTGTAGGTGTAGTCGTACCGCCCGTGGATACGGTTACATTATCAAATTTGGTTTTGGTCTTGAAGGCGATAAGGCCAATGCCGCCGGATGTTAAATTGTTATCGTGTGCATTTAGCTGCAGCACATTGTTGACATACATATTGATCGTGTCTCCGCTTACTTCCAGCTTCACATTGTAAACGGTTCCGGTACTGAGCGGAAAGTTGGCTTTCGTGGCCAGTGTGCTGCTGGAGCCACCGACTTTCTTGCGGATTTCAAGGGTGCCGCCATTGCTGCCCGACAGTGACGCAGCGTAATAATTGTTGCCGTCTGTATACCGTGCACATACGTAGGCGCGGTTGCTGCCGTTGAAGTCCTCGATCTTGACATCCGCCTGCACACTGTAATCGGTCCACGACGCGCTTCCTGCCGAAGTGCGCCCTTCGTTGGTGCTTGACTGATAATACACATAAGAGCCGCCATCCTGCACGACAGACCAGGTGCCTGCCGTGGGGGTCCAATTGCTTGCACTGCCGGACTCGAAGCTGTCACTGAAGACGCTGGCCGCATGTACCGGCAAAGCGCGGAATTCGAAGCTTCCGAGTGTCAGTGCGGCCGACAATACCAATGCGGAGAGGGCAAATCGCTTTTTTATTTTCACGTTAACATTTACCTCCGGAATAAAAGATGGTTTGGAACAGGTAAGAATAGTGAAGCAAAATCAATTTGAATTTGCAGCTAAACAACCTGATGACGGCAATTATGGCATGGCATCCCTCCGCATTCCTGAACCTGGTCTGCATTTAACCGACAAGTAAGGAATTTGTCAGCAGCAGCCTAATCTCAACTATAAGGAATTTTTTGGTTTTGTACAGAGGGTTTTTTACCGCTTTATTACATTTATGTGAATTCATGATCTTGCGCAGCACAAACCGGCTTATCCTGGCAGATAAACCGGCTATCTGGATTCAATAGACACTCTCTGACTCAATTCTGGATAAACGGCTTTAGCTTCTGAAGCAGCTTCTGCAGCTCCTGAGAACAGCTTCCGTACATTTGCTTCGCCGTTTCATTCTGCGTAGACAAGCCGAATAGCTCCAGATCCGCCTCGCACTTCTTAAGCAAGGCATATAACTGCGGCTTGTCCTGCGGTTTCGGAACCTGCACCTGGTCCGTATACAGATCCGCATAAATCTCACCGTAGGCATCCACCTGCCCAAGGAACACATTTTGGACCGTAAGCCCCTGCTTCTCCAGCGCGCTGTCCAGCCATTTCCGTGTAAATCCGAGCGTGTCGAGTGCCTCGTCCATCACTTTTCCGTCCATAATAACGACTTGGGGAGCCTGCTCCGGTGCCACCTTGATGCCCAGATGCTGCGGAGTCAGCGGCTGGTTCTCCCGGTTCAGCAGCACATTGATCGCCCCGTCCGACTCCATAATGGCAAATTCGACGTCTGCCAGCTTGAATACATCCTTTTTCCGGAGTTCAGCCAGCAGGTCATCTGTGGACAGACGTTCCTTCTTCATGTTGTCTTCGAGTATCTTACCTTCCTTGATCAGCACGGTCGATTTAAAGTCGATGAAATCCCGGACCTTCTTGCTCTTGATTTGTACATATTCAATGACGAGCGAGAGTCCAACCCATACCAGCAGGGCAATCACCCCCAGATGCCAGGTCTTATCCGTGTCCAGTGAAATATAAGCCGCTATGCTTCCGATGGTGATTCCGGTAATGTATTCAAAGAAAGACAGCTGCGATACCTGTCTCTTGCCCAGTAGTTTAGTCAGCACAAAGAGGACAACGACAGCGAAAATGGTACGCCATATCACCTCCAGCCATTCGGGCATTGCAATAACCTCCAATACTTGTTTTTGGACCTTACGATGCAGATAACTTTATCTTTTGCTGTATGTCGTCTTATTAGCCGAAAAAGAGGTTGTCATCCGCTGGTGCTTTCTTCCTGCATAGCATCCATCCCGGCTGTAATACTATCTGTATAAACAGCTAAATTTACCGTTAAGGAGGATGAAGCCGCAAATGACAGTAGCCGCACAAGTTAAAACCTGCCTTGCCTCCCTCAAAAGCGCCCAGGCCAGCCTGGAGCAATTTGCGCTCGAGACACAGAATCAGGAGGCCAAGGATTTATTCACCGGCGCCGCCCAGCAAACCCTGCAAATTGTGCAGCAGGTTGAAGGCCGCGTAGTTCAGCTCGAACAGGAAGAACCGCAATATAGAGGCTTTTAAAGGTAAAGCACAATGCTATTACGGAAGAGCTGCCATGCGCAGCTCTTTTTTTCGTATTTTTTCAGACGTAAAATATCTTAAATAAGTAATTTTTCACATTTTATTCACGCTCTAATATTGAATGGCGGCCCATGATGCATAATAATGGAATATATATGCAACTTTGTGCTATCTGTTAGGAGGGTCTAACCCGTTTTGAATACTGAGTCCACAATTCTCACCGAAATAGAAGAATATATGAAGAGGGAATCCTTATCCATCTCGAAGTTCGCCGAGCGGTGCGGCCTGCATTCCGGCACACTGAGCAATATCATCAACAGCAACCGTCCGATCGCCATGCAGCAGCTGGACCGCATCACGGAGGCCATGGGTCTGGACACGGGGTTCTATTATGACCTGTACATTGACAATTATATTGTTAACGGTTCGGCGAATTGGCGCCGGATCGGCCCGCTGCTGCTGAGATGTGCGGAACTGCAGAAGCTCGAAGCGCTGGAGCGGGTAGTAGGCACGATTTTGGACAACCTCGTTTATTTGCCCTTGTTGTTTGATACGGCAGAAGAATTGTTCACCAAGAATATGTATGCGGCGGCGGCGATTATCTATAAAAGCGTGGCTGAAGCGGAACGTCTGCAGCATTCCGAACGTCTGGCCTTATGCCGTTACCGGCTCTTTCATATTGCCATTGGGGACAGCCAGGCCGCCAACCTGCATGCTGCCAACCAGTTTGAGCCTTATATAGAGCGGCTTGAAGAGGCGGACCAACTGGATGCCATTAAGACACTGACCGATGTATTCTCCTCCCTGCGCCTGTGGGATAAGGTCGAAGCCTGGGCCATGCTTCTGGTGCGTAAAGCCAAGGCGCAGTACCAGTACTTCCAGAGCCATTCCGTTGGCGAGAAGCAGCCTTCCCGGCCGCTAGTCTACTATGTGCTGTACGGTTATTTGATGCAGGCGGCGGTATCTGATGAACGCGAGGATTATGAGCAGGCGCTCGGCTATACCCGAATGTACAGCAATGTTCAGTGGGTAAAGCCTCCGCTGAGCGAGGGAGAAGCCAAGGTCATCGCCCAGTTCGAGGATTGGGCTTTAGCCAATACGTATTTATACCGCATGATGTCCGGAGATATAGAGGTTATACCGGATTATGTAGCCTATCTGCAGCAGCAAGAGCATGAAATCTTCCCGGCCCTATATAAAATCATGCAAGCCGCCAACCGGTTCCATTTCGATGTGGACCCTATCCTGGAGCTGTTCCGTGATCACCTGACCTACCGGGAGCAGCACAGTACGTTGGGTAAATTCACAGAATCATTGACGAAGGACAGATTTGCCCGGTTTCAGAGTGAGCTGGCCATCTATTATTTGCGCAAAGCCGAATGGAATGCCGGCTTCCATTATCTGCTCGAAAGCCTGACATCTTCCATCCGGATTATGAGCGACACCAACATTACACTTGGCATCGGATTATTCGAGAAGTACCGGATGTACGCTTTGCCCGAGCATATAGAACGGTATCATCACTGTATCAACAAGGAGTTAAATGAACAGAAATACAAGGATTTGCTTTACTGCCTGTTGCCGCAAGATTCAATAAGTTAACCTTGCCCGGCGAAATCCGCAATACATTTACAACGAGAACAGGAGACGCCGGTGCGTCTCCTGTTCAGCATGAACGCTGCTCTCACTCGGCGGGAACCCCGGTGCTCTGCAGCAGCTCCGCAATCTCCACCTTACGGCCGCTCCGCGCGCTCTCCAGCGCACCGAATACCATAGCCATGCTGTAGCGGTTGTCACGGCAGTCTGTCTCGGCCGGTCTCCGCTCATCCAGGGAACGGAACATCTCGTCCAGGCAGCCGTGATGGAATACTTCCTTCATCTCTGCAGCCTCGGCTTCTATCCGTTCATAATCATGAATGAACTGTCCTGAGGAGCTCCCGCTGATTACCTCCGCGTAAGGCATCCCCTGGCCATCCCAAAGCGCTGCCCCTTTCTCACCCTGTATCCGCCACGAAGCTTCCCAGGAAGTAGGTGCCCCTTCGGCGCACCATGACCCCTGGTAGCAGAATACCGAGCCGTCCGACATTTCAAAGATGCAGACTGCTGCCGCATTGCCCGCATACCAGGAACCGGCCGGATTAAACTCCTGGCAATATACGGTCACCGGATCGGCGCCGCTGATCAGACGGGCCTGATCGAAGGTGTGGATCGCCATATCCAGCAGCAACGGGCTCTGCATGGCGTCGCGGAATCCGCCGAAATGCGGCGCCAGGAAGAAGCTCGCCGCGAGATATCCCGGGCGGCCGACCGCGCCGTCCTCAATCAGACTCCGCAGCGCACGGATGCGCGTATCATACCGGCGGTTCTGCATCACCGCATGGCTGCGTCCGCAGCGCTCCGCGAGATCGACAATCCGGTTGCACTGTTCCATGGAAGCCGCCAGCGGCTTCTCGCTAAACACGTGGCAGCCCGCCTCCAGCGCGGTTTGGGCCACGGTGAAATGGCTCTCAGGCACTGTGACATCAAAGACGAGATTGGCTCCTGTCTCTGCAATCGCCTGCTGCAGACTGGTATAGATCCCGGCCGTCAAGCCGTATTTATCCGCTGCCGCCCGGGCCGCCTCTGTCCGCAGATCCACCAGCGCGACAATTTCTGTATCCGCCCGTTTCCGGGCGTAGCTGATCCATTCTCCGGCCATCGCACCGCAGCCTGCAACTACTACCCGATAATAAATAGTCATGGGGGTCCCTCCTGCGCCGGTTATACCGGATTCGGCACAAAGCTGCCGCCCCGGCAAGACTTGAGATAATTCAGCGCATGCACCTGCCCGGTCATTTCCAGCTCATCGCGGTAGACCGGATCATGCCAGCCCTCAATATCAATGGTGCCGCGGTATCCGGCCTGCCGCAGAATCGTAATCACATCGGTCCAGTTCGTATCCCCGAAGCCCGGAGTCCGGTGCCAGACATACGGCTTCGGCCCATTAATACCATACTCTCTGACCACATCCCAGGCGATGGTGGCGTCCTTGCCGTGGACATGGAAGATCTTGTCCGTCCATTTGCGCAGCTGCGGAATCGGGTCAATCAGGGCAACCATCTGGTGGCAAGGCTCCCATTCCAGGCCAAGGTTATCCGCTTGTACGGCATTGAACATTTTCTCCCAGGCAGTGGGGTTGTGGGCGATATTCCAGTCTCCCGTTTGCCAGTTGCCATCCATGGAACAGTTCTCAAAAGCTATGCGTACTCCCCGGTCCGCAGCCCGCTTCGCCAGCTCACCGAACACCTCCGCGAATTTCGGCAGCGATTCGTCGATGGACTGACCGGTCAAGCGTCCGGTGAACCCGGATACGATATCCGCTCCGAAGAGATGCGCATGATCGATCAGCCGCTCCCAGCTTGCCAGTGTATCGGCGTTATCCCCGGCACCAGTCAGCGGATTGCCGAATATACCGACGGTGGAAATAACAAAATTATGCTCAGCCGCCAGCTCCCGCACCCGTGCGGCTGTATCCGCCAGATCGGTATTCCCCGTCGTCTGCCAGTAGGTCAGGCTGAAGGATTCGAAGCCGTGCCCCACAATTTGCGGAATGACTCTGACCGCGTCTCCGCCGTTCACCAATGTTCCGATTTGAAGATTGTTCTGCATCTTGTATACCACTCCAATATTGGTTAATATTAAGTCCAGCAAGCCAAGTATAACGCTTACTTTCGGCTGTTTCTCTTACTATCTTGTGCGATTATAGTTCTATCTTGGCAGGAGTTGAATGCTGTGACCTATCCGAAGGAATTGAAGGAATATCCCCAGCTGGAGGAGAGTGAGTACCCGTTCCGGCTCTTCTTCAACGAGTGCCGTGACACCAAGCCGGAGCAGAACATTCTGTTCCTGCACTGGCATGAGCATTTTGAGATTATTGTCATGCTGGAAGGACACGCCGTGTTTCATGTTGATAGCCATCCCTATGAAGCCGGCCCCGGCGATGTGCTGATCGTGCCGTCCGGCGGCCTGCATGTCGGGTACAGCCGGACAGCGGGCAACGTGTCCTATGTCTCCCTTGTCTTCCACGCCTCGATGTTCCGCGACCGGAGCCAGGACTTTCAGCATGAGCAGTTCGTGGCCCCTTACCTGGATAACCGCTGCCGGTTTCCGGTCAACCCCAAAGAGCGGAACAGCAGCTGTTCCGCATATTATTCACTGCTGGACAGTATTATCGGAGAGGTGCGGGCCAAATCGCCAGCGTTTCAGCTGGTTGTGAAGAACCAGCTGCATCTCTTCTTTACCCTGCTGGCCCGCATCTTTCCGCCCCAGCTCTCGGACGGGGCGAGATCACAGCGGAATTCGCAGAACCGCGAGCGCTTCAAGCCGCTGCTGGAGCATCTGGAGCGGCATTATGACGAGAAGCTGACCATTGAGGAGGCGGCCAGGCGGGTTAACCTCAATCCCTACCATTTCTGCAAAACCTTCAAGAAGCTGACCGGGCGCACCTTCGTTGATTATGTGAATCTGTGCCGGATCAACGAAGCCGACCGCCTGCTGCGGGATAGTGACCTCACGGTTACAGAGATTGCCGGCATGGTAGGCTGCGACAACCCTAACTACTTCACCAAGCTGTATAAACAGTACAGGGGACTGACGCCCTCCGGAGCACGTAAGGCGCAGGTGTAAGGTGTGAGCTTTAACCTCTGCATAAACAACGGCCCGGTCACTACTCCCCGTCCAGTTCCAGCCTGCGTACAGTTCCTTGAGCAGGCAACGAGGTATTGATTGTACCGGTGCTCCATATCTTGACCTGCTGCCCCGGGCGCAGGCCGTCTGCGGCGATCTCGTCTCCGCTGCCGTTATATAGCCTGGAGTATTCATAGAACGAGAACCAGTAGGTCGGCTCCTGCTGGCCCGGCTCCAGAATCAGAATTGCGGGCCGCTCCCTGCCCTCGGTCTCGACTTCCACAATCGTTCCGGTAACATGCGGCTCGCCGAGAGCGGCGGGCACGAACACGAGCATGTCCGCATTCTGGTGCCCGGCAAGCTCTGCTTCTGCCGCTTGCAGGGCATCGTCGGGCAGGTCAATGACCAGCCGGTTGCGGATAATATCCACCGTAGAACCGTACAGGTTCAGCTTGGCCATCACACCTGTATCGGCCAGTTCACGCTGCAGCCCGATAAGCTCAGCAGCCGTAAATTCCACATCATGCAGTTCGTAGCTTCCCTCTCTGAACTCCTCCGCGAAGCCGGAAGCAATGCCTGGAGTCAGTCCGACAATATTGATATGCACCTTTCCATCCGCTAAATAAATATCGCCGTTCGGGATGTGCTCCGCCTGCAAATAAGACTTCACCTCACCGGCCGTGGCCGGAAAGCTGCCAGTCACATTGCCGGTGGCTTCCTGCACTGCATGGCTGGCGCTTGGCGCAGGGGACGCCGGGCCTTCCTGAGCTTCCCCGCCGCAGCCCCCGGCTACCAGCAGCATGGCCGCTGCCGACATAAAGAAGAAGCCTTGTGCAAGTCCCTTCATTCTTCCACCCTCCGTTTGATTGGTTTAACTATCAAACGGAGCCCGGAGAAGATAGGTTGCAGCAAGGCTTGGATCCATCATACTGCTGATGCTTTAGTCCAGCGTATACGGGGCCAGACCGGCAGGCAGCGCTGCCGGACGTTCGCAGACACTCTTCATCGGATAGAAGGCCTGCGAATCGGAGGAATCGTAGAGCGCCCACATCGCTTCCAGCACATGATAGGCGAGCTCCCCGCTGGCGCGGTGCTTCCGCCCCGTGCGGATGGCATACGCCATATCGGCCGGACCGATGCCGCGGGTGTTCTGATCGTAGCCGGCGAGAAGCGGCTGCTCGGTCCAGCTGTTCTCCCCGGTCCGCCGGAACAGCACCGGCCCGCCGAAGGTATTCGGGTCCGGTACGCGCAGCGTACCTTCCGTCCCGTAGATCTCGATCGGCGGCAGGTCGGTTCCGCCGAAGATATCGAAGCTGGTGATGAGCGTTGCGATGGCACCACCGGCAAAACGCAGCGTGCCGGCGACATGCGTCGGCACATCGACCGGAATGCGTTGCCCCGCCTTCTTCTCGCTGGTGATGACCCGTTCCTCCAGTGCTTTGCCGGTCATGCCCGCAACCTGGTCGACCGGTCCGAGCAGCTGGATCAGCGCGGTCAAATAATACGGACCCATATCGAACAGCGGCCCGCCGCCTGCCGCATAATAGAATTCCGGGTCCGGGTGCCAATGCTCATGGCCCCGCGCCATGAGGAAGGCCGTAGCCGCAACAGGTCGGCCAATCACGCCGTCATCCAGCAGCTTCAGCGCGGTTTGGATGCCAGCACCCAGGAAGGTCTCGGGCGCACTGCCGACAAGCAGCCCCCGCTCGGCCGCCAGCTGCAGAATCTCCTGGCCTTCCTCACGGGTAACCGTGAGCGGCTTCTCGACATACACATGCTTGCCCGCCTCCAGCGCCCGCTTGCTGATAGCCGCGTGCGCTGCAGGAATCGTCAGATTGATGACAATCTCAATCTCCGGGTCCTCCAGCAGCTGCTCTACTGTGTATACATGGGGAATTTCATATTTCTCCGCCTGCTCGCGTGCCCGGTCCGGATCAAGATCCGCACAGGCGTACAGAGACAGAATGCCGAACTTGCGGCAGTTCTCCATATAGATGCCGCTGATTTTGCCGCAGCCGATAATGCCTACCTTCACTTTGTCCATCGTATCTACACTCCTGTCGTTATTGGCTGTCCGCCATGCCTGTGTAGGCCCCGCTGCCTGTAAGCCCCTGCCCGGCCGGTGCAAGCCCCTTGCCTTCCGCCGCCCAGAGCAGGCCGCGCCGCATCAGCTCCTTCACCTGCGGAAGCTCGACAACATCGGCATGATGGCCGAGTGAATTATAATAGACCCGCCCGTAGCCCCAGCGCTTCGTCCAGATGACCGGCATATCCGCCGCTTTGTTGAAGGAGTGCGGGCCGTGGACCACCGGGAAGCGCGTGGTCGCCAGCACCTCTACCGCCGGATCGACATGCAGGTAATATTGCTCGGTGTTCACAGTGAAGTCACCGATGCCTTCCACCAGCGGGCTGGAGCTGTGGCGGATTTCAACCGTATAATTCACCCCGTCGTTCCCGGGATGCGCCACCCATTGCCCGCCCGTCATGAATTGCCAGTCGACGTTATTACGGAAGGCGTCGCACATGCCGCCATGGCAGCCGGCAAGCCCGGTTCCGCCCTGCACGGCCGCCGATACATTATCAACCAGCTGCTGCTCAATCTGCCCCATCGTCCATACCGGGACAATCAGGTCCAGTCCCAGCAGCTTCTCGCGGTCGGCGAACGCCTCCAGCGTATCGGCCACTTCCACTGCGAAGCCTTCTTCGCGGAGAAGCCCGCTGAATATGCCGGCTACCTGTTCCGGTTCATGGCCGTCCCAGCCGCCCCAGACAATCAATGCTTTCCTCATCGTCCACACACTCCTCTGTAGGAATCCTGAATAAGTTATTCTATTTCGATCCAGCGGCGCTCCGCAGCAGAGCGCTCCACCGCTTCCAGCACCGCCTGACATTTCACGCCGTCGCGAAAATTCGGCACCGGCTGGCGCCCTTCCTGAACCGCATTCGACAGCTCCAGCATTTCGTGGATGAATGTATGCTCGAAGCCGATGGTATGCCCCGGCGGCCACCAGGCCGCAGCATAATCATGGGCCGGATCGGTGGCGAGCACACGCCGGAACCCTTGCACGTCCTCTTCATCCGAGGTGAAGTATACCTCCAGCTCGTTCATCCGCTCGAAGTCAAAGCGCACGCTGCCCAGGCTTCCGTTGATCTCGAAGGCGTTCGTCGAACGGTGTCCAGCTGCAAAGCGTGTGGCCTCGAAGCTGCCGAGCGCCCCATCCGCAAACCGGGCCAGGAACAGCGTCGCATCGTCGACAGTGACCGGTCCGCGCGGCGCACCGGCTCCGGCTTTGGCGCTCAGCCCCGTCATCTCGGCCGCCAGCGGCCGTTCCTTGACGAAGGTCTCGCTCATGCCGGTGACCTCCGCGATATCTCCGACCAGATAATGGGCCAGGTCAATCAGGTGCGCCCCCAGATCGCCGAGCGAGCCGGAGCCGGCCACATCCTTCTGCAGCCGCCATACCAGCGGGAACTCCGGGTCGAGAATCCAGTCCTGCAGAAACCAAGCCCGGAAGTGATAAATCCTGCCGAGCCGGCCGCTGTCAATCAGCCGCTTCGCCAGCCGTACTGCAGGGGAGAAGCGGTAATTGAAGCCGACCATGTGGAGAACGCCTGCAGCCTCGGCCGCTTCCAGCATCTCGCAGGAATCCGCAAGGCTCAGGGCAAGCGGCTTCTCGCAGAAAATATGCTTGCCTGCACGTGCCGCAGCCAGGGCGATTTCCTTATGCGCATCGCTGGGCGCATTGATATCGATCAGGTCGATATCTTCGCGGGCTACCAGCTCCCGCCAGTCTGTTACATGCTCCTGCCAGCCCAGCTGCCCGGCCGCTTGCCGCACTGCTTCCGGGTTACGGCCGCAGAGCGCCTTCATCTCCGGCTGCAGCGCCTCCGGGAAGAACATCGGCAGAGCGCGGTATGCGTTGCTGTGGGCTTTCCCCATAAACTTGTATCCGATCATTCCGATTCGCAGCTTGTTCATTTTACTCCTCCTTCGTTGTGATCGATGAAGCGCGGACGACCAGCCGGGTGGGCAGCTTAACCGATATGGCCTCGCCCGCTTCCCCTTCCGGCAGCTCCAGCACCCGTGCGGCGGCAAGCGCCCCCAGCTCAAAGAAGGGGACGCGGACGCTGCTCAGCGCAGGCTGAGTCAGCTCTGCAGCATCGGAGTCGTCATAGCCGACGATGGCCGGCATTCTGCCGGGAGATACGCCCAGCTCCCGCAGCCCCTGCTGCAAGCCGATGGCCATCCGGTCGTTGGCGACCACGATGGCATCGATGCGCTCCAGCTGCGCGGCAACCGTGCGCGCCGCTTCAACCCCGCTGCGGCGGCTGAAGTTGCCCTGCAGCAGCAAGGCCGGCTCCGGCGGAAGCCCCGCCTCTGCGAGTGCGCTTTCAAATCCGCGTCTGCGGTCGCGGCTGTTGGAGTATTCCGCCGGTCCGTTCAGGAAGGCAATCCGGCGGAAGCCCTGGGCGAGCAGATGCTCGGTCGCCTGACGCGTGCCGGCCACATGGTCGGCGTCGACCTCATGGAAGCCTTCGCCTTCAAAATGCTGGTTAATCAGGCAGTAGGGATGACCCTCTGCATGCAGCAGGCGCAGAGCGGCCAGCTCACCCGGCTCCTCCTTGGCGCCGAGCACAATACAGGCGTCGATCTTCCGCATCCGGAAGAGTCCGCAATAATCCTGCGGTTCACCGGCACCGCGGAAGATCACCAGCAGATCATAGCCCTCTTCACGGGCTTTGCTCCCGATGCCGCTGAGAATTTCCGAGAAATAATAAGCGGAGAAGAGCCTGGCCTTCGGAAGATCAGGCATGACGACGCCCAGGTTGCCGCTGCGCCTGCGGGCAAAGCTGCGCGCCAGGGAGCTTGGCGTATAACCGAGCTCCCTGGCAGCGGCAAGCACGCGCTGGCGGGTCTCCTCTTTCAGCGGGCCGACATTGTTCAGCACACGGGAGACCGTGGCTTCGGAGACCCCGGCCCGCTCGGCTACCTCTTTGCGACTGGCGATAATGAATCACCCTTTCTGGACTGCAGCCGCTTTCAGTGTGAAAATAGGCTTGCACCCCTTCAATGTACACGCGTACATTTTCTCATGGTCCCTTCCATCCGTCAACCCGTGAATGATAAAATAAAACAATCGAACAATATATAAGTTGAACTTAAGATTAGCCTGAATAAGGCCGGAAAGTGAATTAAAGTTATGGACTTCCGTACGCTGCCCATTCCCGTTCTCCAGATG
>NZ_VWRQ01000042.1 GCF_008635795.1 Paenibacillus tepidiphilus
CGTGGGTGTCGTAACAACTTCTACGATAAAGGAATCTCTTTTTTTGTGCAATTTTTTGGATTTCCATTAATGTCAGGTTGTTTGCAAAATTACTGGTAAACGCATCCATCGCTTCGGCACTCAGCGGCTGGAAGGCATCAAGTGTCGCAGGTGCGGCATATTGCGGGAAAAAAGCCTGGATAAATGCCGGATAGAACATCTCACGCAGCACACTTTGCTGATTATAGCCAATGAAGACTCCGGTGTTCTGCTCCGGGATCAGGAACATATAAGTGCTGAAGCCGACCAAATCGCCTGCCTTGGTGATAATCTTGGAGCTGCTGCCCGCTTCAGGAAGCTGAAAGGGCGCTTCAAAACCATAGGTGGTATTCGGCAGTAGCGGGTGAATTGAGGATCGATATTCCTCCATGGCATCCACAGTGTCTTCAGCCAGAATGCGGCTATTGCCCACAGCTCCACCGTTTAAAAAGGCTATCATGAACTTGCCGATATCATCTGCCGTGGAAAGCATCCCTCCATGCGGCATGACGGTTGGAGTGACTGTATACAGGTCAATGGGTTCGCCTGTAGCATCATAGGCCGTAGCAAGGTCATCTTTCAGCTCGCCTTCGAGCAAGAAACCGCTTTTATCCATACTGAGCGCGTCAAACACATGCTTCTGCATATAATCCTCGTAGGGCATCCCGCTGGCCTTTTCCACCACCAGTCCGAGAAGCAGCGAAGCGAAGTTATCATACATGTATGAGGTCCCCGGCTCACGCACAACCGGCGGCATATGCTGCAGCACATAATCCTCAATCGATACTTTGGTTTCGAAATCATCGTTGATATCCTCCGGCAGAGGGTCCTGGATCCGGAAACCGGTAGTGTGGGTCAGCAGCTGCTCCACTGTTACCGGAACACCAAATGGGTTATCGAAATCAATCGGTCCAGTATAGTTTTGGAAATCCGCCTTCAAATCAATTTCCCCCTGCTCAACCAGTTGCATCGCGGCAACAGCGGTGAAGGTTTTGGATACCGAGGCCATACGGAAGACAGTTTCATCCGGGTCTACCGCAGTTTTCTTCGCCTTGTCCGCATTACCAAAGCCTTCTTCAATCACCGTCTTTCCATCCTTGACCACAACGACCACCGCCCCGGCAAGCTGAGCCTTTATCTCATCCAGGCTGAAAAATTGTTTGAGGAAAGCCGCTGCATTCTCCTGCGTTAGAGGCTTTGCTTGTCCCGCAACAGTCACAGAGGGAGCCGCCGATGCCTGAACCGTTGGGATCATTGGAGACAAAATCAGGGCAGCGGCAAGAATAGTCCTCGTCCAAAAGGGCAAGCGCTTGCGAGACATTGACACATTCATACACTTCACTCCATTTCATTAAAATTGTAAGTATAGTTATATTACGGTGCTTACATGAATGCGGGTTCATAAATTATTAGTGATACTCAGAGCTATCGAAACAAGCTGTAGAAGAACGTAAGATCGTGTGTTGTATCTGTGTTATAATGTTTTTAGTTTACATATTTGGGATTCATGAAGGAGGGGCGAAGCTTTATGGGGACCAGATCGTTGCGAAATATTGCTTTACTAGCATTCTGTATGGCCGTTATCCTGTTTATTATCGATGTGCTGTTTGTGTTTTATGATTCCTGGTTCGACGGGGCTGGGATAATATCAACTTTTATACTGCCACCCATCGGGATAAGGTCTGCAGTACTTGCTTACCGGAGGTCTGATTCAAGAATTGACGGGCTTCTTATATTAGCCAACCTATTTGCGTTCTTTCTCTATTTTGCGTTCATGTTTTTCGGGACTCTATTGTTTGGGCCTTGAGTGAAGCGTAAAAAGAAGCAAGTCAGTTGTGCCCCACAACGCCTTGTGTGGAGAGAGCTCGGGCGGAACACGATAGCTTTTCTATCGAAATAGTAATGCTAAGATAACAATCCCCCCTGTAAACAATGCAACCAAGATAAGTCCAACGCCCGCAAACAATATCGTTCTTCTTTTTTCCGGATCATCGGTAGTCCTATACCCCCCGATCATAAATAGCGGTACCCCTAAAAACCCAAGCATTGACCAATTTCCTATGGCATCCCTATGACTATTTAACATAGAATAATGTTCAAAGTACTTAACCAGACCAAGTATAAAAGCCATGCATCCCAATAAAACCATACCCAATGAAACTAACAGACCATACATAAAAATCAGTTATTATCTGCTTTGCCAACTCATCAATCCCCTCCTCCCTATCATCAAGATTTGGATTCCGTGCTAGTTCGGTCAACACCTTGGTTAATTCGTTTTTGGTCTCCGAGTATTTTCTGAATATAAGGTACTAACTCTATGTCCAGTGGAAGCAAGAGATCTCTTGTTGGTGAAGCAACCGGCCAATTCGTATCCTGTAACCATTCTAGTAGGTGAGGAGTTAGCAATTGAAGTACTTCCGAATTTAAGGATTGAAGACGAGTGACACTTTCTATATAGATTGAACTAAAGAATTTTGTGTTGGGATTAGCCGTGACGCAAGAAAATAATAGGACTTCCGGCCGCTTCCCGTCCGTAGAATTCTTGATTTATACCGCTTGTTGCGGTTCCGGCCTCCGACTGATGGCTTTCCGCAGTAAAGCTGATAGGCGAAGCACGGACTGTCATCGTTTTAAGCTGCTGAAATGTGATCGTGATTATCCTCCACACAGGTCAAATCAATAAGATAGATGAGGAAGGCCAAGAGCACCCATGACTAAAGGCGACAGCAGCTATTGCTCTTAATGTCCTCGCTACCCGCTGCTACGCTGCTAATTGCAGTTTGTACAACTATATCCATTTAAACAGGCCGTTTCCCGGCTATAGTTGCATTTCGTACATCTATTTTCTTGCTTTAAGGCAGTTTGTTCCCCATATGCTGATTTTAGTTGCACAAAATACATCTATCCTTCAAAAATGGGTGCATACCTAACAAATAGTTGTACGAAAATACATTTATCCTTGTTAAATAGGGTGTTCTTTGTCCATTATTCTTAGTCCCCTGTAAGAGTATTTAGAAAATATAGCCAACAACCATCACAAGCCCTAAAACAAAAAATATAGTACCTATTACACGATAAAAAAGTTCTATCCCCTTTGAAATCTCCTCCCCTTTAATTTCCACTTTCTTCTTCTCATAACTCAATCCTAAAGTCCCCAAATAAAATACGCTACGTGGAAAAAAGGCAGCGAAGAACCCAATAATAAGCAAGCCAAAACCAATAATTGTTGTCATCTCCTCTAACTTCTTCAACCAGAGTAACTTAGATAAACTAGCATCAAAACCATCGGGAGAAAGAAGATCACGAATAAGATAAAGGATATTCTCATCATTTTCAGAAGCCGAAGGTTATCTTTAGCCATTTGCCTGCTTGAATAATATAAAATAACGATAAATATGAGAAACCCAATTGTAGGAGATAATCTTACTAGACTGTTGTGATCCAAATATCCCTGCTCTTCAAGGAGCCGTGTTATCCCCATTCCAATAATAGTTGATAAGCCAAGAATAATTACGCTGACACCCAATAGTTTATTAAATCTAGTTATGTGGAATGAAAATATTAATAGTATAGCTCCTGAACCAAAAGTGAAGATAATTTCTTCAGTATAGGAAAAAGAACTAAAGAAGGAAAGCAACCTGTCACCATCCGCTCTTGATCTTACGCTGGCCGCAATTATGCTGCTTAGTCTCAGCGAACGAAATACTCGCTACACGGCATTTCCTTTCAGCTATGAATTGAACACTATTTTAATATAGCCGTTAATATCATTAATCACCTTAGAAGATTTTGTCGAAAAATGTCGTTTATGGGTGTGTTATCTAATTTTTTTGTGACACCGCTAACATTTAATTATAGCTTCCCGTTTCTCTTGCCAATGTTCGAAAACCACATAAGTTACAGATCATCTCCTTCCACTCCCCATTGACAATCCCCTCCCCCAATGCTATCCTCACCTCATTAGACCGACAGTCGGTCTACAAAGGAGCTGATGCAATGCGCAACATCAAAGATGCCGAAGCGCGCCGGAATGAAATTCTGGATGCGGCGGAGGAGCTGTTCGGGCGGAAGGGGTTTGACGGGACCAGTACGGGCGATATTCTGGAGAAGGTCGGGATTGCGCGGGGGACGCTGTATTATCATTTCAAGTCCAAAGAAGATATAATGGACGCCCTGATCGGCCGTGTTACGATCCGGCTGCTGGGGGCGGCGCAAGAGATTGCTGCGGACCGGAGTATTCCGGTACATGAACGTATTCTGCGCGTGGTGATGAGCCTGAATATCAGCGGCGGCAGCGGCGATGAGATTATGGAGCATATCCATCACCCGCAGAATGCCCTGATGCATCAGAAGACGCAGAAAGCAATCATCAACGGGCTGACCCCCATCCTGGCGGGAATCATTGGCGAGGGTGTTGAACAGGGATTGTTCCATACCCCTTACCCTTACGAATGCACGGAGATGATCGTCGTCTACGCCAATATTGTGTTTGACGGTGATGTGGTTGAACTGACGGAGGAGGAAATGGCTGCACGTATGCAGGCTTTTATCTACAATGTCGGAAGGCTGCTGGCGATCAAAGAAGAGGATCTCCAGTATTTCACGCAGATGTTCAGCGGCGGGGACGATCACGGGGAAGGAAGCGGCGATGAATAGTCCGGGAAGCGGAACCTTGGATATGGGGGGGCCTTATGTACTACAAAATCATCCGTAATGACATTGCCGCAAGCAAGCTGGTCACCCTGACGACAACCGTCTTTGTAGCCGCTGCGGCGATGCTTGTTTCACTCGCTGCCATCCTTATTGTGAATCTGCCGGGCGCCATCGACACCTTGATGACCCAGGCGAAGACTCCGCATTTCATGCAGATGCATTCGGGGGACGTGAATACGGACCGGCTTGCGGATTTTGCCAGGGAGAACGGCAATGTTGACCAATTTCAGGTGCGCGAATTTCTCAATGTGGAGAGCAGCCGGATCTTGTTTAACGGTAATTCGCTGGCAGGAAGTGTGCAGGACAACGGGCTCTCCACGCAGAGCGAAGCCTTCGACTATCTGCTCGGCCTTGACGGCAAAGTGATCCAGGTATCCGATGGGGAGATTTATGTCCCTCTTGCCTATATGAAGGATGGGACGGCAAAGATTGGCGACAAGGCCGAGATAGCCGGGCAAGCTTTTACTGTGGCAGGATTTCTCCGCGACTCCCAGATGAATTCGTTGCTGGCCTCCTCCAAGCGGTTTCTGGTCAGCCATCAGGACTATGCAGAGCTTGCGCATTCCGGGAGCATTGAATATTTGATCGAATTCAGGCTCAAGGACTTGTCCGGGCTGAACGCTTTTGAAGCCGAGTATGCCGCTGCAGGACTGGAAGCCAACGGCCCGGCGCTGACCTATCCCCTCTTCAAAATGCTCAATGCCATTTCCGACGGACTGACGGCGGGAATTCTGCTGCTGATCAGCGTGCTGGTCGTGGCCATCGCCTTCATGTGCATTCGTTTCACCCTGCTGGCGAAGATTGAAGACGATTACCGCGAGATCGGTGTAATGAAAGCGCTGGGCCTGCGCGTGGCGGACATTAAGAAAATGTACCTCGCGAAATATACGGCCATCGCCGCTGCAGGCTGCGCTGCCGGGTATATTCTTTCTCTGGTGTTCAAAGGCATGCTGCTGGAGAATATCCGGCTCTACATGGGTGTAAGCAGCAATTCGTCTATTGCCCTGCCCGTCGGCATTGCCGGGGTACTGCTTGTTTTCCTGGCCATTGTTGCCTATGTCAACATAGTGCTGAATCGGTTCCGGGACATATCCGCCGTGGAGGCGATCCGCTTCGGCACCTCACAGCAAGACTCCTCCGCAGGCACTAAGCGGTTCAGACTCAGCAGAAGCAGGCTGTTGAATACGAATATTTTTCTAGGAATCAAGGATGTACTGGCCCGGAAAAAGCTATACCTCACCATGCTGGCCGTCCTCGTCATTGCCGCTTTCATTATCATTGTTCCGCAAAATCTGTACCACACCATTTCGGCCCCAGGCTTCAGCACCTATCTGGGAATCGGCCAATCCGACCTTCGTCTCGACATTCAGCAGACGGACGATATCGCCGGTAAAACGGCGGAAATCGCCAAGGCAATGCACAGTGACAGCGCCATCTCCAAATATACGGTGCTCACCACTAAGACCTTCCGGGCAAGAACGCCGGACGGGTTGGAGGAACGCCTGAAAATTGAACTGGGGGACCATACGGTCTTCCCCGTACATTATAGCCAAGGCACAGCTCCGGTGCTGGGCAACGAGCTTGCTCTGTCCGCACTGAATGCCGATGAGCTGGGACTGCAGGTTGGCGATGACCTTACATTGATGCTTTTGGATAAGGAGACACCGGCAACGTTTACGGTAAGCGGCATTTATTCGGATGTGACGAACGGCGGCAAAACCGCGAAGGCTGCGTTCACGGGCGGCTCAGCCGACATCATGTGGTCCGTTATTTACACGGAGCTGGCGGATTCATCGCTGGCGGCTGCCAAGGCTGCGGAGTACGGGGAGCGGTTTGCTTTTGCCAAAGTGTCTGATATTGAGGAATATATCGCCCAAACCTTCGGCTCGACGATGAGCTCGGTGCATAGAACCTCCCAGGCCGGACTGGTCGTTGCATTGCTGATTACCGTTCTGGTGACCCTGCTGTTCATGAACATGCTGGCAGTTAAAGACCGCTATTCCATCGCCGTACTGAAGACCTGCGGCTTTACGGGCCCGGATATTACGCTCCAGTATGTTGCCCGTGCGGTCTTCGTGCTGGTTCTTGGCATTGCTGCCGGCACATTGCTGGCCAATACACTCGGGGAGTCGCTCGCAGGGCTGGTCATCTCCCGGCTTGGCGCCGCTTCGTTCGAGTTCGCGGTCCGGCCGCTTGCGGTGTATGTGCTGGTTCCACTGATGATGGCGGGCGCGGTGCTGATTGCCACTCTTCTCGGTACTGCGGGCGCCGGCCGAATTCAAATCGCTGAACAACTAAAGGAGTAGCTGACCATGAGGACAATCGTATGCGGTGAGAATATTGTAAAAAGCTACGGCGCTGCCGGTGAACAGCGCAATGTGCTGAACGGAGTATCTGCCCAGATCGGCGAAGGTGAGTTCGTGTCTGTCATGGGCCCGTCAGGCTCGGGCAAATCGACGCTGCTGTTTGCGCTGAGCGGGATGGACGGGATTGACGGCGGGACGGTTTCTTTTGACAGCATGGATCTGTCGGGTCTTGGGGAGAATGCGCTGGCCGACCTGCGCCGAAGGAGGATGGGCTTTGTGTTCCAGCAGCCGACCCTACTGAAGAATCTGAATGTCCTGGACAACATTATTCTTCCGTCCATGCGTGACAACCGGCGGGCTGCCGCAGAGCTCACGGACCGGGCCCGGGTGCTGATGCTGAAGACGGGCATTGCCGGACTGGAGGAGCGGAATATTACCCAGCTCTCGGGCGGACAGCTGCAGCGGGCGGGAATATGCCGGGCACTAATGGGCAATCCGCAGGTGATCTTCGGCGACGAGCCGACGGGTGCGCTGAACTCGGCCACCGCTCAGGAGATTATGGACATTTTCTCCGGAATCTGCGCTGACGGAACTGCTGTGCTGCTGGTGACCCACGACGCCAAGGTGGCGGCACAGACAGAGCGTATACTGTATATGCGCGACGGCAGCATCGTCAGTGAGCTGAGGATGGCTAAATTCGGCGGTTCCGGGCTCGAGGAAAGAATTCGTAAAGTCAACGGACGGATGCAGGAAATCGGGATTTAAGCATACACATAGATCAGTGATCCCTTGAGTAAAGGAGCTGAGTCTATGTATTCCTTTGAGCAACAACGCCGGAATTCCTATAACCCATTGCCCGCCCCGACTCCTTACGCATATGCACCCGCTCCGCAGCCTGGCCATATTGAGCCGCTGACCTTTGTGCTGGTCCACGGCTCCTGGGCAGATGCGGGCTTCTGGGATGGAACGGCAGCGGAGCTGCGTAGACTGGGCCATACCGTATATGTCCCGGAATATCCGGGGCATGGGGCTGAACCGAATACAGATGTGACCCATCAGGAGATCGACGATGCGGTAGCGCAGTATATCATCTCCCGCAATCTGCGCAGCATCGTGCTGGTCGGACACAGCTTCGGCGGTTCCGTCGTGCAGAAGGTCGCCGAGCAGACCGCCGACAGGTTGAGGCGGATCGTGTTTATTGACGGTTTTGTCGTCGCCGACGGCCAGTCGCTTGGCGATCAGTTTCCGCCCGCTTCGCAGCAGTTCTTCCGGCAGCTTGCAGAAGCGTCAGGCAATAATACGCTGATGCTGCCCTATCCTGTCTTCAGAGACACGTTCGTGAACCTGGCCGATGGACATTTGGCACGGGCGCTGTACAGCAAAATCAAGCCCGAGCCGGCCAAGCCGCTGTTTGAGAAGCTGGATTTGAAGCGGTTTTTTGCGCTCAGCACACCGAAAAGCTATGTCTATCTCACTGAAGACAATGTACTTCCGCAAGGCGAAGGCTATGGCTGGCATCCCCACATGTCGGGCCGGCTCGGCATCTTCCGCTTGATCAAGGATCATGGGGATCACATGACTACCTTCTGCACTCAGCCTTGGCGGATCGCCCGGCGTCTGGTTGAGGCAGCGCGCGACTGAAGCGTTGCGCCCGGCGCACGCCAAATAGACCTTGACCGGCTGGAGGCCGGGCAAGGTCTTTTTCATAAGCAATCATATGTCTTCGGAAATGAGCAGCGGTTTTATTCGCTGGATCGGGTTGTGTAACGCAGACTACCCGTGCTCTAATTTAGGGGACTCAGATGCATCTATTTCTTATAGGCTATAAATCCCGGTGAGCAGTCAATATCATTGAACATAGCGCTGTCCTCCAACTGAAGTTTTACACACTGTATAATCGAAGCTATAATTACAGCAACCAGATTATAACATCTTTTCTTTTCGGTTAAGGAGGCCATCAGTGAAAAAAATCGTTCTCGCCATAACACTGCTGCTCATTCTCAGTGCTTGCAGCACTGAATTTTCGAAGCAGAGCTGGCTCGATAATCGGGAAGAAAGAAGCGGCATGGTATCCAGCCTGCTGCAGAAGCATGAACTGACCGGCATGACCGAAGCTGAAGTGATTAAATTGCTTGGAGAACCGGAACAGATCAAGAGCGAACCCACGGAATACGTGTATTATCTGGGCAGAGCCGGCTTAGGCGTTGACGATCTGCTGTTCAGGCTTACTTTTGATGAAGACGGCAGGCTGGCGGCGCATGAGCAGACTCATGATTAAGCTTGGAGGCGGAAGCCCGCACCTGCCGAGTCTATATAGTTGGAAAATCGCAACCTAATTTCACCTGTATGTAGAAAAATATAGATTTAGTTGGATAATCGCCACTTAATATAGAGGAAAATTATTGTTTACACCAAAATTGTCCAGATTAAGTGGCGATTATCGAATTAATTGGCTCAAAACCCTAAAAACATCAAAATTAGTGTGCGAAAATCCATCTAATTGACTGCATTAAGCGATCTGACTCCACGTGAAGTTTCCGCCATTACCGACTTCCTCTCAGTCGCCTCAGATAGTGTCAGACGTTAAGACCCTACTCCTTCCGCCCCCTCAACACCCCGACCACGGACAACAGGAACGCCAGCAGCGAAATACCCAGCGCGATGTAGACCAGGGGCGAGATCTTGGCGGTATCGCCGTTCCCCTGCTCGGCCATGATCTGGTTGTGCTCATCCATGGTCATGGTATCATGGCTGTCTGCCGTACCCGTTGCGCCATGGGAGTGACCTCCGGCGTCACCGGCCGCCTCAATAATTGAAGTGACGGAATGCGGCGTCTCCGAGCCTTCCTCGCCGGACCACTCCACCTTGCTGCCGTCGGCATAGTGCTGGTAGGCATCCCAGGCGACCTCACCGGCTGCTGCCGGATTCTGCACGGTGAAGTAGAACCGCTGGAACTGTCCGGCCAGGATGCCCTCGCCGGTAGCCTTCCAGCTCACTTTGTTGCCTTCCACCGTTACTTCCCAGCCGGGAGCCGGCTCATATTGCTTGAACGACGCGCCTTCCGGAATGCGCAGGTCTACCTGCACTGTGGCAATATCTTTCTCCGAAGGCACCTTCAGGGTATAGGTCTCCCAGGCCCCGGTAGCCGATTCAGCCGGAGCAACGGTTACATGGGCGCTGGCTACAGCCGCGAACAGCATAAAGGCCGCTGTCAACGGGACGGTCAGGGTCATGATTTTACGAAGCATCTTGATCATTTAATGTGTTCCCCTCTTCTTCTTGGTGGTATGCTCTGGTGCGAAATCCCGGCTGCGCGGAGCAAGACCTTGCTCCAGTGCATAACGGGTCAATTGCGTGCGGTTCTGCAGCTGAAGCTTGTGCAGGATATTCTTAAGATGATTCTTGACGGTATGCTCGGAAATGCCCAGGGTGACGGCAATCTCCCGGTTCGTGGCGCCTGAGGATACACAGCCCAGTATTTCCCTCTCCCGTGTTGTTAATGCTTCATGCTCTTCACGGGGTGACGGGACGGCGAACTCCTGCAGGATCTGAAAAGCCAGCTCCCGGCTCAGCGGCACCTCCTCGCTGACAATCGCCAGCAGGTACTCGATCCAGGTGGAAGGGGCCAGATTCTTCAGCAGATAACCCTGCGCCCCCTGCTTCAGCGCCTCGAACAGATGGGACACCTCGTCTGATACGGTGACAATGACGATTTTGACATAAGGATGAGTCAGCTTGATGCGCCGCGTCGTCTCCAGACCGTTCATGCCCGGCATCTCGATGTCGATCAGGATGAGGTCGGGCATCCACTGCTCCGTCCAGACGATCGCCTCGGCCCCGCTTGCTACAGCTCCGATAATTTCAAAATGTTCATCTAGCCCCAAGATTTCGCACATGGCCTCGCGCGCATGTTCATGATCGTCGACGATCAGCACCCGGCAGCGGTTCATCCGGACTCCCCTCCTTTGGCAATCTCAACCACGGTTCCCTCTGTGCCCGAATGCAGACGCAGCTCCCAGCCCATCCGTCCGGCGCGTTCGCGCATGATCCGCAGTCCGTAGCTGCCCTGCACGGCAAAAGGATCGTCATGAACGATCCCAGCCCCGTTATCTCTGACCGTCACGGTCCAGCCCGCCGGATCGCCATGGCCGCTGATCGCGACCTTGTCCGCCCGCGTATGCTTGCGCACATTAATGATCGCCTCGCGGATGCAGGACAGCAGCTCTGCCTTGTCCTTAGCAGGCAGCGCTGCATCGTCCAGCGTCCAGTCAAGCGTTGCTTCGACCATCGCCTCCCGGGCGAGCCGCGCAAGCTGCGCCTTGACCGATTCCTCCAGCGTAAAGCTCCGCTCGCCGGTCACCGGCAGCTTCAGGTTCGCAATGGCCTGGCGCACATAGCGGTTCACTTCGTGAACCGTCTGCCGGAGCTGCTCGATGCTTTCAGGAGCCACTTCGCCCCTCCGGCGGCTGTGCTCCAGCTTGTCGATGCGCACCGACAGCAGAAACAGCGACTGGGCAATCCCGTCGTGAAGCTCGCCGGCCAATTGCTCGCGGGCTTCCAGCGCCGCCATTTCGGCGCGCTTGCGCTCCAGCTCCCGCTGGTTCCGCTCCAGGAGCGAGAACAGCGGCAGCAGCAGCGCCATGCTGGACACCAGCACCAGCAGCGGTGTCAAATAATTGCCGGTATCCATCGAGATGTACGGCATCAGATACTGGTGGCGCACCACCTCCCAAATGCCGACGATTACCGTGGGCAGCAGCAGAATGAGCAGCTTGATTCTCGTATACGTAGCCGTTCCCCCCTGACTCCAGTCTAAACATAACATTACCGCCGTTCACGCGGCATGACTCTTTCGGGCTATGACGAGCCGGAACATGTTACAAAAATAAGTATTTTAAAAATAAATCAATCACTTCCGGTTCGCGAAATCCCGCCGGATCATGTACACTGAAAGCATCTGTTTACGCTGTACATTGGTTATACCAAAGTTCCACGCTATTATCTAACAGGAGCGATAATTCATGAAGCCGATTACGATACTGATTGCCGACGATGATGCGGAAATAGCCGGCCTGCTTGCGCTGCATCTGGAGCAGGAGGGCTACCGCTGCATCAAGGTATATGACGGAAATGCGGCAGTCCAGGCCGTGCAGAATCATCACGTCGACCTCGCGGTGCTTGATATTATGATGCCCGGAATGGACGGGCATGAGGTGACCCGGCAGATCCGGGAGCGCTGGGCGCTGCCGATTATTTTTGTAAGCGCCAAGACCTCCGATCTCGACAAAATCACCGGACTCGTCATCGGCGCCGACGACTATGTCACCAAACCGTTCAATCCGCTGGAGCTGGTGGCCAGGGTGAACGCCCTGCTGCGCCGCTCACGGGTGCTGAACCAGCCGGCTGGAGATCAGGTGCCCATCCTTGAAGCCGGCGGCCTGACCGTAGACCCCGAGCGCCGCGCCGTCACCTTGTACGGAAGCACTGTCGAGCTGACGCCCAAAGAGTTCGATATCCTGTACCTGCTGGCCGGGCATCCGGGCAAGGTGTTCAGCAGCGAGCATCTTTTTCAGCAGGTGTGGGGCGAAGCCTATTATGAGGGTGGGAACACCGTTATGGTGCACATCCGTACGCTGCGCAAGAAGCTCGGCAATGATCCCGATAAGAATAAATGGATCAAAACGATCTGGGGGGTAGGGTACACCTTCAATGGATAAGGCCTTCCGCAGTTTCCGGTTCCGGATGATTATGCTGCTTGTCCTCAGTATGGGAGCCTCGGGCATTGTTACTTATGTACTCTATAAAATATTGCAGTCCATGTACACCAATGTCAAAGTGGAGGACCCGCTGGCCAGAATCCGCTTCATGATCGGCAGTATCGGAGACTTTAATTTCTTCCTGCTGTTCTTTATCCCGCTGGCCATCTTCTTCTTCTTCCTGTTCACCAAGCCGTATGCCGGGTATTTCCGCAGCATCTCGGAGGGCATTCACAGGCTGGCCGACGGGGAATTCAGCGGTGAGCCGCTGCGCATCCCGTCCCGGGACGAGTTCGCGGATATCGCGGACGATCTGAATCTGGCTGCCGCGAAGCTGCGGGAGGCCGTGGAGCGGGGCGATTTTGCCGAGAGCAGTAAGGACCGGCTGGTGCTGAACCTGGCCCATGATCTGCGGACTCCGCTGACCTCTGTGCTGGGATATCTTGATTTTGTGCTGAAGGATCGGGACTTAAGTCCGGAGCAAGCCAAGCATTATACGATGATTGCTTATACGAAATCGCGGCGGCTGGAGAAATTGATCGACGAGCTATTCGAAATTACCCGGATGAATTACGGGATGGTCTCCATCCGCAAGGCGCCGTTTGACCTCAGCGAGCTGCTGCACCAGTTAAGCGAAGAGCTGTATCCTGTATTCGAGAACAGCGGGCTGACGGCACGGCTGCAGCTTCCACCGCAGCTCCTGATGCACGGGGACGGCGAGCTGCTGGCCCGGGTGTTCGAGAATCTGCTGGCAAATGCAGCCCGATACGGAGCCGATGGCCAGTTCATTGATATTGTCGGGTCTGCAGATGAGGATACAGCGGTGATTCAGGTTGTCAATTACGGCGGCGGAATTGCGGTCGATGAGCTGCCCCATCTGTTCGAAATGTTCTACACCGGCGACAAAGCCCGCACACACCGGGAAGGTCAGAGCGGCACCGGCCTGGGGCTGTTCATCGCCAAAAATATCGTAGAACAGCACGGCGGAACCATTACCGCCGAAAGCGATGTGCTCCGCACCTGCTTTGAAGTGCGGCTGCCCCGCACTTGACTTGTCCCTGCCCGCAACCGGAGAACCGTCCTAATTTAAGAAAAACTTTAGATTTACACCCACTTCTATTTTAAAGTTTCCCTGTATCTTTAAGCCATAAAGACAAGGGGGAACGTTAAGATGCGAAAGTGGGTTTTTTGGTTTACCCTGCTGCTGCTGGTGGGCACCGATGCGCTCCTGCATACTGAGAGCGTAACAGGTAATGTGCGTGAGCGGGCGGATTCCGCAGCAGTGGTGACCACGGCTCCAGGCAACAATGAGCTGCTGGCCATCGGCCAACATCAGGTCCACCGCGGAAATCTGCTGCTTGTGAACCGGGACTATCCTGTCCATCCGGAGGGAATCACCGAAGATGTAGTGCGGATCATTGAGCATCGGGAGCTGCTTAACGGTTACGGGCTGCTGGATAACAGCATCCGGCTCTCCGAAAGCGTGGCTGAACGGTTCGGGGAAATGATTGAAGCGGCCGGGCGGGACGGCGTGTCGCAATTCCTGATCAGCAGCGGTTACCGCAGCCTGGAGGAGCAGGAACAGCTCTATGCAGAAAAAGGCTCCGCCTACGCCCTGCCCGCCGGCTACAGCGAGCATAATCTCGGCCTGTCGCTCGATATCGGTTCATCGGGACAGGCCATGGAAAGAGCGCCCGAAGGCGTGTGGCTGCGGAAGCATGCTGCGGAATTCGGTTTTATCCTTCGCTATCCCAAGGATAAGACGGATATCACCGGCATCGAATATGAGCCGTGGCATTTCCGCTATGTCGGCCTGCCGCACAGCCTGATTATGCAGGAGCAGAAGCTGACGCTTGAGGAGTATCTTGATTTTCTCAAGGAACAGCAGTCTTATACTGCAATGATCGGGGGTCAAGCTTACCGGCTTACGTATCATGCCGTATCCGGCAATACGGTGATTCCCGTACCGGCGGATAGGCCGTATGAGCTGTCGGGTACGAACATCGACGGCGTGATTGTGACCGAGTCCCTGGAAGGGATGAAATAGAGAGATAAATAATAGAGACTCCTTAGAAAGTGAGGCATTACCTTGAAACCAGCTAATGGCACCATGGAACAAACCAGTGCAGTCAGGAAACAAGCCAGTACCGTCAGAAATGCTGTGCCGCAGGTTGTATTGCAGGTTCTATATGCAGTGTACATCTACGCGCTGCTCAAGATCATCCTGCTTAAATTCGGCACCTTCAATTTGGAGTTCCTGTGGGCAGAACTCCGGCAAGGCCCGGAGAACCTGGCCCGCCAGCTGCAATGGGGCAATTTCACTCCGCTGGCCACCATCTCCGGTTCGCTGCAGGAATTATCCGTGCACTCCATGGTTAACCTCACGGGTAACATAGCTTTGTTCATCCCCTTCGGGATATTTACCTGCCTGTTATCCGTGCGGCGTGTTACCTTATTCGGGATACTGGTGCGCGCCCTCGGCCTCAGCCTGATGCTGGAAAGCGCCCAGGCGCTGCTGTCCATTGGCACCTTCGATGTCGATGATCTGCTGCTGAACACCTTCGGCGGTCTGCTGGGGTACGGATTATACCGGCTGCTGCCGCAGCCCGGCGCGAAGCGCCCCGCGCAGGAGGCATAGGCGAGGCGCTCTTGGCCAGTCTCAGGCGCTGGCGGGAGCTTGGGCCGGGCACCAGTGCTTGCGGGAGCTTGGGCCCGTGCCCGCGCTTGCGAGAATCCTAGCAAGACGGTCCCTGATCCGCCTGAGTTTATAACGGTGAGGTATAGCGGCTGTACGCCGGCTCCAGTTCCTTGAACTTCTGGCCTTCCTGGACCAGCAGGAAGGAGTTGATGCCTTCCGCCCCCCGCCAGTTCACCCCGAGCAGCAAGCCGTCTATCGTCTCTGCCGCAAACAGCAGGGAAAACATTTGCGGCAGCACCTCCCCGCCGTCGTCTACCCGCCATACCGAATATTCATTATCCTGAATGACAGCCGGATAATCCATGAAGATCAGGTCCTTACCGTCCTGCACCACCAGGCTGAACAGCATGCTCTTGTCCTCTCTTACGAATTGCACTAGATAGAGCGGCCGCTCTTCCGGCAGACTTGCCAGCTTCCACGCAGCCTGTATTTCCCGCTGCTTGGCTGCTGCGATGCTTCGCATGGCGGCACTACCGGCATCGATGCGCTCCCCTTCCGGTCCCGCCGGCTGGATCGGCAGCAGCGCAGCCAGGTTGAATTCAGCCGAATTCACTAGCATATAGGTGTCGTCAGGAACAGCGCCGCCATTCTCTACGGTGAACAGCTGGCCCGGTAAATTCTCAAGGTTCAGCGCCAGATCACGGCCATTGCTGTTATCCGTACCCGGCTGCCACCCTTCCGGCTTCACCGGCAGCGCCAAGCCGTTGCTGCCGATGGCGGTGTCTATCCGGCCAAGCCTTTCCGCATCCTCCTTCTCATTCGCCCACGTAGCCAGGATACGGACACCGGTCGAATCGGCAAATCCAAACACCGGCTGCAAGGTTGCAGGTTCCGCCACAGTTATTGCCGGTGTTCCAGTTGGCGTGGCCGCTGCTCCGGGCGCTTCACTGCCGATTCCCGGAGAAGCCTGCTGACCGGATGGTGCCGCTGTGGCAGTGTCAGGCACAGCTTCCTCCGCCGTATTCTGCTCGGACGCGGTCGGCGCGGGCGTGAGGCTTGCGGCGGCGTTACCGCCGCTATTAGACGAGCAGCCAACCAGCAGCAGGATAACGGCCAGCATGGCGTAAATTGGTTTCAACCTGAACATGCTTTACTCCTCCCTCAGCGCAAATTAGCAGCGGAACTAACACCTCATAACGCTAACGGACCACAGTGACGCTGATAGGCTGCTGAGTCCGTTGGCCCTGTAGGACAACGCGCCCGGGGCTGTGTGCAGAGTTCCGTGGTTGCGCCGTTCCACGCGTCAGCCTTGTACATTCCCCGCCTTCCATGCTTCCGGCCTTCCACGTTCAGGCCTTCCACACTTCCGTCGTTCCAGTCCCCAGGCGCCTTTCACACTTCCGCCGTTCCACGCTCCAGCACTCCACACTTCCGCTGTTCACGTCCCGGCGTGCGGTAAACGAAGCAACCGGAGATCCCGGCAGTAAGATGGGGGAAGCTAAAATATCCCCATACTAAGGTAACGCTCACCCGTATCCGGCGCGATGCAGAGCACGCGCTTTCCGGGTCCGAGGCGGCGCGCTTCCTGCAGCGCTGTCCAGACGGCGGCGCCTCCGGACGGGCCGATCAGCAGGCCTTCGCCGGCGGCCAGCTGACGCACGGTCTCCAGTGCAGCTTCGTCAGCCACCTGGACGATTTCGTCATAGACGTCCGTGTTCAGAATGGCGGGTACGAAGCCGGGACTGGTCCCGACCAGCTTATGCGGGCCGGGCTGCCCGCCGGAGAGCACAGGCGAGCCCTGCGGCTCTACGACCACGATCCGCAGCTCCGGCAGCTCGGCGCGCAGTGCTTCACCGGTCCCCGTAATGGTGCCGCCAGTTCCGGATGTGGCGACAAATACATCCAGCCGCCCCTCCATCTGCTCCAGAATTTCCGGTGCCGTCGTCACCCGGTGGATGTCCGGATTGGCCCGGTTCTCAAACTGCTGGGGAATAAAGCTCCCCGCAATATCCTTGCCCAGCTCCAGCGCCTTGGAGATGGCTCCCGGCATCCGCTCCGCCGCCGGTGTCAGCACAACCTCCGCGCCGTAGGCTTTGAGGAGATTGATGCGCTCCTTGGTCATATTGTCCGGCATGACCAATATCGCCCGGTAACCCTTGGCCGCTGCGTTCATCGCCAGGCCAATTCCGGTATTGCCGCTCGTCGGCTCAATGATTGTGCCGCCGGGACGGAGCAGACCGGCCAGCTCAGCCTGGCGGATCAGATTATATGCTGCCCGGTCCTTGACGCTGCCGCTGGGATTGAACATCTCCAGCTTTACATATACCTCGGCGTCCCCGGGTCCGGTCAGGCGGTTTAAACGGAGCACCGGTGTGTCGCCGATCAGCTCCGTAATATGGTTAACAACTCGTGATGTCATGGTTGGCCTCCTTCATTTCAATGCTGATATAACAACCATTGTAACGCTTGGGGCCAAAGCTGTCGATTGACAGGCAAGCCGCGCACGGGGTCACCTGAGGTAGTTTGAGGTACTTACTTGAGATACTTACTTGAGGATAGAGACACCAAGTACCGGTTGTCCGCAATACCAGCGTTGACACTCGGTTAAGCACCCCGGAGAATAACAATGCCCCCGCCGCGAACGGCAGAGGCAGGTTTCACTTTTTCCGGGAGTGAATTCATTTTATTAGAAGTAACCATTTATACGGCTCTCCGCTGAATGTTGACTCACATGTTGTCCATCATTATATAGATATTAGGCTATATATTGAACCGAGCAACCAGAGACTGCAAGCCATAGGCAAGTCCACTGAGCGAAGTTGCGGAGGAAGCAATTTGCTCCACGGCAGCCATTTGTTCCTGGGAAGCCGCCGACACCTGCCGGGTATGGGCCGCAGTCGTCTCAGATATTTCCGTGACGTGACGGATCGAAGACACGATTTCTTCTGTAGCGGCTGTCATTTCCTCCACGGCACCGGACACTTCTTCCACCTGGCCAGCCAGGGAGTCAATAGAAGAGCGGATTTCCGCAAAAGATTGACCCGCCTCTGATATCACCGCTGTTCCGCCCCGCACCTCTTCCATGCTGCCGTGCATCACCTGCACGGCATGATCCGCATCCGCCTGGATGGCGGCGGCCATCTGTGCGATCCGGCCGGCGGATTCGCCCGATTGCTCGGCCAGCTTGCGCACCTGGTCGGCGACAACGGCGAAGCCGCGGCCCTGTTCCCCTGCCCGCGCCGCTTCAATAGTGGCGTTCAGCGCCAGCATATTGGTCTGGGCGGCGATATCCTTGATAACGGCCACCATACTGCCAATGTCCTGCGAGCGGTTCACGAAGCTGTGCACCTGCTCAGACAGGGACCGGATCGAGCGGTTAATGGAGTCCATTTGCCGGTCGGCGGCCTGCAGCGATTCGTCTCCGGCAACGGCGAATGCAGCGGAACGCTGCGATGCCTCGGCTATCCGCTGCATGCTGACGGCGACCTGCCGGATGCCGGCCGATATTTCGGTCATCGTCGTCATATTGAGCTGCAGATCGTTCATCTGCCGGTCCGTTCCTTCGGCGACGGTCCCCATGATTCCGGCAATCTGCTCAGTCGCACCGGCAGTCTTGCCGCTGTCGGCCGTTAGCTTGGCGGAAGAGTCTGCGAGACCGCCTGCCGATTGGCTGACCTGCCCGATTAAGCCGCCGAGATTGGCGGTCATTTTATTGAAATTTGCAGCCAGTTCGCCGATTTCGTCCCGGGTAGACACACTCAGCCTGCGGGTAAGATCTGCCTCACCGTCGGCAATTTCCTGCAGCTGCTTGTTAACGTCGCGCAGCGGGCGGGTGATTTTGGAGGAGAGCAGCAGTGCAATGAACCCCGCCAGTACCACGGACAGTCCCGTTACGCCCAGACTGATCGCCATCGCCGTGCCGCGGTGCGTCTCGGATTCGTTCTGCAGCTTGACAATCTCCCCGTTCAGCACATTTTCGAATACCAGCTGCGACTCAATAATCGTATCGAGCGACAGATTCGTGAAGGCTTTTTGCGCCTGAGGGAAATTCCCTTCTTTCGCCAGTGCAAAGGCGTCCTCCAGTACAGCCAGATAGTTGCTCCATTCACCTTCCAGCTGGGCAATCCCGCCGCTCTCCGCCTCATTCAGACCTGCGTTTGACAGCTCCGATATTGCCTCCTTAATTTCCGGAATCACCGCTTCGTAGGAGCTTAAGTAGGCGGTCCGCTCTTCCTCCGTATTACTCATCACATATCTTGCGCCGTATCCGTCCGCCTGGCGGATTTTGTCGGTCAACTGCTGCACCAGGTTGAGCTTGCTGTAATTGCGGTTCGTCTGCTCGGTCAGCATCGTGACTTTCCCCTGAAACAAGGTATTGCCCGCAATGGCGGCGATGAAGACGACAATGACCAAGGCAAAGCCCAGCAGCAGTTTCGCTCGAATTCCTTTGTACCTGAATTTGAACATCGGTTGTTCCTCCAAATCGCTATGTAATCTGTGGTGCGTAAGACCGGTAAACCGTTATGTATTCCGCAGAGGCGGCAATCCTTCCGCTGATCTCTATCCTACCCGCGCACCCTTAAACAGACCTGAGATTGAACTGAACGTTGGCTGAAAAAAACATCAAGTAAAGCCATCAAATAAGGCCATCAGGGCGATGCCTGCTCAGGCACTTTACCAGCGTTCGAGTATATCTAGTACCTTGACCGCATCAAATTGTAGCTATGCATCATCTATTTGCGAGTAAGGCTGGAGACTTCCGCACCTGCATCCCTTTCCCATGAACAGGCCGACAAACAGCACCGTCAGGCTAATCAATCCTATTGCAGTCGAAAAACTGACCATAATGGGCTAGCGTTAAGGTAAAAAGGGCAAACGTAGGCGAAAAATCGACCACAATGTCTCGCCGTGGAGGAAAACAGACCCATTGTAGTCGAAAAACCGACCACAATGGGCTACCGTGAAGGTAAATAGAGCAAACGCAGGCGAAAAATCGACCATAATCCACAAACCAAGCTCACCTAACGAAAAGCAGGGCGGTACTTTAAAGTTCTCACGTTGCTCTTTTTCAGGGTGGAGAATCGCCACCTAATTTCACCTGTACGTTAGTGTTTGCATCGCCGTATTGGCTGCTAGAACGGCTCCTGCAAGAAGTGACTGCGTGGGAAGTGAAACGAAACCAGGCTCAGAAATCGGTGCAATGACACTTCATAACCAAGCAATCAAGAGAGGAATTAAATCACTTATTCCCTGGAATTTAAATTGGTCAAGGTACTAGCCTCTATGCCCGGTTTTACGGACAACAACCCCCAAACCTCACCCCCTCCCCCTCCTAGAGTAAAGGGCTGAATAAATTCAGCCCCTCCTCATCAAACCGTACGTGAGGTTTTCCCTCATACGGCTTTCCGATGTTTGTCATTCATGGGC
>NZ_VWRQ01000043.1 GCF_008635795.1 Paenibacillus tepidiphilus
GCGTACCCATCCCGAACACGACCGTTAAGCCCTCCAGCGCCGATGGTACTTGGACCGAAGGGTCCTGGGAGAGTAGGACGCCGCCAAGCACTGAAAACCACTGCTGATTAGTCAGCGGTGGTTTTTTTGATGATTTATTTACATGAAAGATGAGTTGCTTGGTCCCCCGGTCTCGCCATCCAATTGCAGTCCGGGATACCGGGGGAGCTGAACACTATCGGGCTGATTCAGTCCGTTCCTTCCGATTTCTCATGCTTATCTTGACGATCCGGTAGAATCCCGGGAGCCGTAACCTCCGGTTCGTCGTCCTGCAGAGCCCCCACGAGTTCTTCCAGCTTGCCAGTTGCTCCTATATCACCGGCCAGGCCTGGATCGGGTTCAGGTATGGGATGAGCGCCCGGGCTGCGCCCGTCAAGCGGAGCTTTCTTGTCGTCCTTCATCTGACAATCTCCTTTCGGTATCATCTGTCTTAGGATGCATCAACAATGCCGTTCTATGTAACGATAACCGCCGCCGGAGCCGGTGAACCACAAAGTCTGTCTATCCACTCCATAACATCCATAAAGTTAACCGTCCGGCAACGGAAAATGTGATATAATGACGACGTTGTTGTAAGGCGCAATTCCAATATGAATATAGGATGGGCAGGATGAAGGGATATATTCGTAACATCGACTCCAGAAGATTGATGATTATGGTCATTGGCAATGTATTTCTGGGAATGGGAATCAGTATTTTCAAGCTGTCGGGTATGGGCAATGATCCCTTCAGCGGCATGGTAATGGCGCTTGCAGACCGAGTCGGTATGGCATACGCTAATTTTCTGATCGTTCTGAACCTGGCATTGTTTGTAATCGAATTCATAACGGGACGAAAGTTCATTGGTGCCGGAACCTTTGTGAATGCAATCCTTCTGGGCTACATTGCTACTTTCTTTCATAATACCTGGTTAAATCTGTTCGGCGAACCTGAACTGTTCTGGCAGCGGGTGATCATTGTGGCAATTGGCGTCGTAGTATGCAGTTTTGGCGTATCTTTGTATCAGACATCGGATGTGGGTGTAGCTCCCTATGACAGCCTGTCCCTGATTATGCGGGATAACTTCCCTAAAGTATCTTATTTTTGGCACCGGATGTTTACGGACGCTCTTTGTGCGTTGATTTGCTTCCTGGCAGGGGGCATTGTAGGCTTAGGAACCCTGGTGTCTGCATTTGGACTGGGCCCCATCATTCATTTCTTTGATAAGCATTTTACGGAGAAGCTGTTGGCCAAAGGACGTTCGAACACGGCAAATAATAACCATAATATTGCGTAGGAATCCGGCCGTGTTCGCTGTTTGCCACTGGCTTGATAGAAGATACTATACTGCTTACTAAGCGACTTATCTGCGGATGAGTTGCTTTTTATTTTGTTGAGCAGGTGAGAATATATCAATTTTACTTGGGGATCGATCATTGTTTCAGGTGGTGTATGCCTATTAATATGGATAGTGTGAAAAAATGATAGCGCTTGCGCAATACGATTGCGCTTTACAAAGGAGCGGATAACCATGCTTAGGTTGGTAAGCGTTGAGAATGGTAAAGTTCAAGGGCTGCCTGCGGCCGACCCCCGGATTACGAGCTTTAAGGGAATACCTTTTGCGGCTCCGCCTGTAGGAGAGAACCGTTGGCGTGCCCCGCAGCCGGCTGAGGACTGGGAGGGTGTGCTGCAGGCCTACCAGTTCGCTCCGGTGTCTATGCAGGTAAGGCAAGAGATCAACGACGATAATATCTATACCCGGGAATGGGCCGTGGAACCGGACATCGCGATGAGCGAGGATTGCCTTTATCTGAACGTATGGACGCCGGCCAAGCATGCTGACGAGAAACTTCCGGTATACGTGTGGTATTTCGGCGGAGGACTGCAGGTAGGCCATCCGGCTGAAATGGAGTTCGACGGCGAACGTATTGCGCGCCGGGGCATTGTGGTCGTCACGATTAACTATCGGCTGAATGTCTTCGGCTTTCTATGCCATCCCGAAATTACTGCAGAAGCGCCGGAGGCCCCCGCTAACTTTGGAAACCTAGATCAACAAGCAGCAACACGATGGGTGAAGCGCAATATTGCCGCCTTTGGCGGCGATCCGGACAAGATCACCATCGGCGGACAATCTGCCGGCGGCGGAAGCGTAATGAGCCAGCTCACCTCGCCGCAGAACGAAGGCCTGTTTCAGCGGGCGATTGTCCAGAGCGGGGTGTTTACCAAGCTTTATTCGGATATGGTCATGCCAGGACTCCGGAACAGCCTGGAAGAGGCGGAACTGGAGGGTGTGCAGTTTCTCAGCTATCTGGGTGTATCCTCGCTTGCGGAAGCCAGGAAGCTGGATGCCGTCTACCTGCGGGACAAGGCCGTAGAGTACGGCGGATTCTGGGGGACCGTCCCGGATCACCGGTTTCAGACAGGCAATCCGTTTGAATTATTCCTGCGCAACGAGCGCTGGATGGTGCCGGTCATGTTCGGCCACACGTCCTCCGAGTTCTTTGCCGTTCCTGAGGTTAATACGTTCGAGGAGCTCGGGAAACTAGCTGAGGACAGGTTCGGCGGAGATGCCGATGCCTTCCTGGCGATTTGCGGCGTGCCTTCCGGCAATATAGATGAGGCCAGGAAGAAAGCTTCGGTAAGCGTCATTGAGTATGCGATCCGGCTTCTGGCCCGGGCTAATTCGGAGACGGGAGCCCATGCGCCTCTGTACTACTATAACTTTGATGCGGAAATTCCGGGATGGGATCAGCCGGGGACCTTTCACTCTGTGGATCTGTGGTTCTTCTTTGAGACCTTGGCCAAATGCTGGAGGCCCTTCGTCGGCAAGCATTACGATCTGGCGCGCCAAATGTGCAATTACTGGGCCAACTTTATCCGCACCGGAGATCCGAACGGAACGGATACCACAGGACTGGAGCTGCCGCGATGGGAGCCTTATACGGAGGAACCTTACGGGATGCTGTTCGCGGACGGGGCGGAAGGCTCCTTACAGGAGCCGGGCGAGATGATGGCATTTCTGGTGGAGCAGTATTTCAAGAGACATGGCCTGGGTGTACAGCAGAATTAATGTGAAGCTGCTAGCATGCAAACGGTCTAGTCCTTTGCATGCTTCTGGTAACTTCTTGGCGTATGCCCTGTCATTTGCTTGAATTGCCGGCAGAAATGCTCTACATTCTGGTATCCGCAGAGGAAAGCCACTTCGGCGATGCTCTGGGCGTTGTGGATCAGATACTCCTTGGCCATGCGGATCCGGCTGTTGATGACGTCCTCCATGCAGGAGATTCCGAACGTTCTTTTGTAGAGATTCTGAAGATAGCCGGGGCTGATCCCCAGGGAATCCGCCATTCCCGAAACGGTCCAATAGCCACCCGGCTGGTTCTGGATAGCGGTTCGCAGCTTCAGCAATTTGTAATATTGAGGGGTAATGCTCCCTTGAAAGTAGGATTCCCATAGCTTGTTGAACAGAATCCGGAGCAGGCTATCCAAGGAGGATTCTTTACAGTCCCGATTAAAATTGTGCTCCGTAACAAGCAGTTCAAACAGCTTGTGACAGTAGTCCGGGTCGTTCAAGGCAAAGGGAACGCCCAGCGGCAGCGGGGATTCCGTAATATAAGGTTCGTCCGCTTCGAAACGGATCCAGTCATTAATGAATGGACCGGCAGAGGCCCGGTAATAAACCTTCTGCGAGGGACGATACAGGACGGCACTGTGGGCAGGATACTCCCGGAGTGCACCGTTAACCCAGAATTGTCCCGGGGTCTTCGTGATGACCAGCAGCCAGTGATAGCCCACAGGAACATCAATTTCGAAATTGCTCCCATGTGCGGTATTGCTTTCTACAAAGTGAATATGCGCCATCTCTATCCGTCTCCTCCTGGCAGACATGCCTTCTATTATATCACAAGAACGAAGGGGGAATTGTGTTGACAAAGAAACAAGGATTCAACCCGTACCTGCCCTCATGGGAGTATATCCCTGATGCAGAGCCGTATGTATTTGAAGGCAGAGTCTATGTATACGGCTCACATGACCGTTTTAACGGGCATGCTTTTTGCTTGAACGACTATGTCTGCTGGTCAGCGCCGGAGAACGATCTGGGCGATTGGCGGTATGAGGGTGTTATCTACCGGACTGCGGATGACCCGCAAAATCCGGAAGGCAGCATGTGCCTGTACGCTCCTGATGTCACAGTAGGACCCGACGGGCGATACTATCTCTATTATGTACTCGACAAGGTGCCGGTCGTTTCCGTGGCGGTGTGCGACAAGCCGGCCGGCCAATACAAGTTCTATGGCTTTGTGCGCTATGCCGACGGCACACGCCTGGGAGAAAGAGAAGGGGATGAGCCGCAGTTTGATCCGGGCGTACTGACCGAAGGGGAGAACACCTACCTGTATACGGGGTTCTGCGCATATGGAGATTCCTCCAGACATGGAGCGATGGCGACGGTGCTCGGGCCGGACATGCTTACGATTATTGAAGAGCCGGTATTTGTGGCACCAAGCCAGCCTTACAGCCAGGGGAGCGGGTTCGAAGGCCATGAATTCTTTGAAGCCCCGTCGATCCGTAAAAAGGGAGATACCTACTACCTGATCTATTCCTCTATTTCCATGCATGAGCTGTGCTATGCAACCAGCGGGCATCCGACCAGAGATTTTACCTATCAGGGAGTCATTGTAAGCAACTGCGATCTTCATATCAGTACGTACAAGCCGGCGGAGCAGCCGATGTATTACGGCGGAAACAATCACGGCAGCATCGTTGAAATTAACGGTGACTGGTATATCTTTTACCACAGGCACACCAATGGAACGGCATTTTCGCGCCAGGGCTGCATCGAGAAGATTACCTTCAGCCCGGATGGAACCATTCCTCAGGTGGAGATGACCTCCTGCGGTCCGAATGGACACCCGCTTGAAGGGCGGGGAGAATATCCGGCGTACCTGGCCTGCCACTTATTCTGCAAGGATCAGGAGATATACACCGGAGGCTTCGGCCGCATCGGCGCCTGGATGGACAGCCGGTTTCCGAAAATTACCCAGGACGGCAGGGACGGCGACGAGGAGCGCGGTTACATTGCCAATATGACGGATTCGGCTACTGCCGGGTTTAAATATTTTGCCTGCGAAGGGGTCACCAAAGTCAAAATCAGGGTGCGCGGATATTGCCAGGGCGAGTTTGAAGTCAAAACAGTATGGAACGGTCCGGCGCTAGGGCGGATACCGGTAGACTTTACGAATGTCTGGAAGGAATATGCGGCGGATCTGGTGATCCCGGATGGGGTGCAATCCCTGTATTTTACCTATACCGGCAATGGCAGTGCCAGTCTGGCCTCATTTGTTCTGGAATAAGGGAGGAAAGCAAGATGACAAACCAATTCATGCAAGCCAACGGTAAAGTTCCGTCTAATGGCAATCCGGTGGTTGCGCACCGCTATGGGGCCGATCCCTATGCTCTTGTATTCGGCGGCCGGGTGTATTTGTATATGACCCATGATGCCCTTGAATATGACGAGACCGGCGAGGTAAAGGAGAATACGTATAGTCATATCAACAAGATATCAGTAATCTCCTCCGGCGATCTGGTGAATTGGGCCGATCACGGGGAAATAGCGGTTGCCGGGCCGGAAGGGGCGGCGAAGTGGGCTACCCAGTCATGGGCACCTGCAGCCGTCCATAAGGTCATTGACGGCAAGGATAAATTCTTCCTGTATTTCGCCAACAACGCCAGCGGTATCGGCGTTCTGTCGGGCGACAGTCCGGTGGGCCCGTGGACCGACCCGATTGGCGAAGCGCTTATTCTGCGCTCTACACCGGGAGTCGAGGATGTAACCTGGCTGTTCGACCCGGCGGTTCTCGTTGACGAGGATGGACAGGGTTACATCTATTTCGGCGGGGGAGTACCGGAAGGGCAATATGCAGAGCCGGGCACAGCACGGATGATGAAGCTTGGTGAAGACATGACCAGTGTTGTCGGGACCGCTGAAGTGATTCCTGCCCCGTTCATGTTCGAGGATGCCGGTATACATAAGCGGGAGGGCATCTACTATTACACCTACTGCTCCAATTTCTATGACGGGGAACGTCCGGCGGGCAGTCCGCCTGCAGGCGAGATCGCCTATATGACAAGCGACAAGCCGCTTGGTCCCTGGAGCTATATGGGGACGATATTAAAGAATCCGGGACATTTTTTCGGAGTTGGGGGCAATAATCACCATGCCATTTTTCAATTTGATGAAGCTTGGTACATTGCCTATCACGCCCAAACCTTGTCCAAGGCACAGGGAATCGCCAACGGCTACCGTTCGACGCATCTTAATAGGCTTTATCATAACGGGGACGGTACTATTGAGGAAGTGCAAGCGGATTATGCCGGTGTAGAGCAAACCCGGTATTTTGACCCGTATCTACCCGTACCAGCGGCTACATTCGGATGGAGCGCAGGTGTGAAGGTTGAACCCGGGGGAGCTTCGGGGGAACGGGTTCTGGCGGATATAGCCAATGGCAGCTGGGTAGGGTTGTCCGGGGTGGATTTCGGAAGCAAGGGTGCAGCAGCATTCAGCGCTTCGGTGATCAGCCTTGAAGGAGGCGGTACGATTGGGCTGCATCTGGATAGTCCGGCAGGGCCGCAGATTGCCGAGCTGTACATTCCGGCCGCCAATGGTCCCGAGCAGCAGCGGGAGCTGAGAACGGGCGTAAGCGGGGCCGAAGGCGTTCACGATCTGTATCTGGTATTTAAAGGGGAACACAGTATGCCGTTATTTAAGCTTGCAGCATGGCGGTTCATACAGGAGGACTGAGCAGGCATCCACAGTCTGTTCTTCCCATAGCGGGGCGATGCCGGACGGTTGGCCGGAAGGGGAGCTTTTACCCGGCAAAGTCCAGCCTTCGAAGCCGAACCTAATCCAAAAAGGACATTCCAAGCAGAAATCCATTAGGCTTGGTGTGTCCTTTTTTTGCCGCATATGAACACCGTAATTTCTCATTTAACTGCCATCCGCCTTAGCGTCCTATTTGCTTCAACTGTGATGAATATTATAGACTGGATTCTGTCAGCCAACTTCAAGGGAGTTATCATCGGTTGGTGCATTTATGAAGAAAAGGGGAAGCAGAATGAATGAAAAGAGACACCAAAAATCCAATAAGCTAAGGGTACTGTGGAGAGGGCTTCTGATCATTATAGGGGCTCTTATAGCTGCCTACGGACTAGAGGCCGTATTAATTCCCAATAACGTTTCGGACGGCGGCGTGACAGGACTGAGCATCGTCGGCTCTGAGCTGTTTGGACTACCGCTGGGACTGCTGATTGCTGTCATTAATATTCCTTTCGTCTGGCTGGGCTATAAGCAAATCGGTAAAAGCTTTGCCGTGTACTCCGTTCTGGGTATTGCCTCATTAGCGGCCGGTACGGTTCTGATGCATCACGTTCCAACCATTATTCAGGGAGATACCTTGCTGGTTACCGTTGTCGGCGGGATTATCATCGGCTTTGGGATGGGGTTAGCACTGCGTAACGGCGGGGCTCTGGATGGAATTGACATGCTGGCCGTGCTGCTCTCGCGGAAGCTGCCTTTTGGCACAAGTGATCTGATCCTGTTCCTGAATGCCTTTGTCTTCGTCGTTGTGTCGACCGTGTTTGGCTTACAAGGAGCGATCCTTTCGGCGCTTGCTTATTTCATTGCTTCCAAGGTTATACATATCGTTGAGGAAGGCTTGAGCGGCTCCAAAACCTTTAAAATTATCACGAACCAGCCTGAAATGTTGGTGGAAACGATCCGGGACCGCTTGGGGCGGGGAGCCACCTACACGGATGCGTACGGCGGCTACTCCAATGAACAGTACAAAGAAATCACCTGCGTCATCAACCGTCTGGAAGACAGTAAAATCAAAGAGATCATTTCGGAAATTGACCCGAATGCCTTTGTCGTAGTCTATGATGTAGCTGAAGTCCGCGGCGGTAATTTTAAAAAGAAAAATATACATTAACTGCAAACGGCAAGATTGTGCAAACCGCTCCAAAAAGTCCAATGCTGCGAATCCGTCCGTCCAAAAAGTCCTATTGCCGGAAGAGGCGCAGGAACGTATGCTACGGATGTTGATTCCTGGAAGGAGGATTTGGAATGGGCTTGCAGATGGAGCATTTGGACCGGGGGCTGGCAGCAGTGTGCACCTCTGAGGGGATATTTATCAGCTGGCGGCTGTTAGGGCAGGAGGTGACTGCCGCTTCTGAGCATGGCCTCATTGGTGCAGATTTCCGCTTATATCGGGATGGCTTGCTTGTGGCGGAGATTGCTGACAGCACCAATTATTTAGATAGAGCAGGCAGCAGAGAAGCGAAGTATTCGGTTGCCGCCGTGATGAACGGGGAGGAACAGGAGCGCAGTGCCGAGGTGCAGCCATGGGAAACCCCTTATCTGGAGATTCCGCTCCAGAAGCCGGCGGATGGCGTTACACCCGCAGGGGAGCCTTATACATACAGCGCCAACGACATGAGTGTCGGCGATGTGGACGGCGATGGTGAATATGAGTATATCGTCAAGTGGGACCCGTCCAACTCCAAGGACGTCTCCCATGTTGGCTATACGGGGAATGTATATCTGGACTGTTATAAGCAAAACGGTACCCTGCTGTACCGGATCGATCTTGGAGTGAATATCCGGGCGGGGGCGCATTACACCCAGTTCCTGGTTTATGATTTCGACGGAGACGGTAAGGCGGAGCTGATGTTCAAGACAGCGCCGGGCACCCGGACCATCCGCTACCGGGACGGTGCTCCCGCCTCCGAAGCCTTCATCACCCTGCTGCCCGAGGATGCGGAAGCCGGATACAGTCATCAGGATGATTACCGTATGAGCGGTGCCGATTATGCCGAGCATGTGGTTGCGATGTTCCGGCAGTGGCACCGGCACGAAGAGGTGATTGCCGGGCACTGGCCGGCTACGCTGGAGGAGTGCTTCGGCCTTGCTCCCACATATGCCTATCCCCTCTCCCGGGAGGAAGCGGAGCGCTTGGCCGATTATTTCCTGGATGTGTATGCCCCCGGCAGGAGCGAACGCAACAAGCTGCGGCAATTCGAAGGCTTTATTCTGAGCGGGCCGGAGTATCTCAGCGTATTCAGCGGGGAGACTGGCGAGGAGCTGGCGACGGTCCGCTACAAGCCGGGCCGCCATGACGACGGGCTCATGTGGGGCGACTATTCCTGGAACCGGATCGAACCGGGTAACCGGGTGGACCGCTTCCTGGCCGGGGTTGCTTACCTGGACGGCATTAAGCCCCATGCATTGTTTGCCCGCGGGTATTACACCCGGGCTGCGGTGGCTGCCTATAGCTGGGACGGGCAGGAACTACAGGAGACCTGGTATACCGACAGCGGCTGGGTCACCATGAACAATCCGTTCCGGGATACGCTGCACCAGCAGGACGGCCGTAATCCAGGCTTCGGCGGACTGGCCAAGCAGGGCGCCCATGCCCTGTCCACCGCCGATGTGGACGGGGACGGCTGCCAGGAGATCATTTACGGGTCGGCGACGATTGACCATGACGGAAGCATTCTTTACAGTTCCGGCGGGATTCTCCCGGAGGGAAGCGTGGCCCCCGGGGAATATGCCAAGCTGGGGCACGGTGATGCCCTGCATGTAGCGGCTGTCGATCCCGACCGGGACGGGCTGCAGATCTATATGGTCCATGAGGAGGGCATTCATGGCCCTTATGGATATACGCTACGGGATGCAGCTACCGGCGAGGTGCTGTATGGAGATTTTTCCAGGGAGGATGTCGGCCGCGGGATGATCGGCAAAGTGGAGCCGGAGGTGCCCGGGCTGCAAACCTGGTGCAGCGAAAGCCACCTGGCTCATGAGCCGTCCCGGGGCCTGCGCTCCGCCAAGGGCGAGAAGCTGAATGAGCAGGCCCCCGGCACCAACATGAGCATCAAATGGGCGGCAGACATGACGACCCAGTTCATCAGCGGCACTTTCGACGAGCCGGTGGCCATTGAAGACTGGAAGCGGGGCCGACTGCTGACGGCCGAAGGTACCCGCTCCAACAACGGCACCAAGGGCAATCCCTGCCTGGTGGCCGACCTGTTCGGCGACTGGCGGGAGGAGCTGGTGGTGCGTACGGCGGACAGCACGGCCATCCGCATCTATATGAGCACGGAGCTGACGGACCGCAAGCTGTACACCCTGATGCATGATCCCCAGTATCGGACAGGGGTAGCGTGGCAGAACGTAGTGTACAACCAGCCTTGTTATACCAGCTTCTATCTGGGTACGGATATGAACTGGTCCAGGGTTCCGGTTCCGGATTGGAAGAAGGAACAGTAATACGAGCTTAGGGCTTGGTTAGCGCAGCTGACCGGGTCCTTTTTTTCATTACCTTAAAGCCTCACATTTAGATAATATAATTATTAACTATATCTTGTACACGATAAAATCAGATTTATGATCTTGCGTTAATTTTCCCTATTATTGCATTGACTCGGACTATTTCCTCTGACTATAATGTTTTTGTAAATACAAATATATTAATAAATATATTAATTAATGTTCATCACAAATTTTGACGAGAGGAATCAATTCCGTGAACATTCAAGCGAAACAAGACTATGCCGGGTATCTGTTAGTGCATTTTATCGGAGAGCAGCCTGACGGCGAGCAGGTGTATTTCTCTTACAGTGAGGACGGACTCCATTGGAAGGACTTGAATGCAGGCGAGCCGGTCCTGCGCTGGGAGCAAGGGGAGCGGGGAGCGAGAGATCCTTTTGTCGTGCGTTCGCCCAAGGAAGGCAGGTTCTACCTGATCGCAACGGATCTGCGCATTGCCAGCGGCAAGGGCTGGGATGTAGCGGTGAATGCGGGCAGCCGGGATATGATCGTCTGGGAATCGGATGATCTGGTGAATTGGTCCGAGCCTTGGCCGGTGTCCATCGGGGTTGAGGGGGCCGGATGTGTCTGGGCTCCGGAGACGGTATATGACGAAGCTGCGGATGAATTCCTGGTATTCTGGGCTTCCGCGACCCAAGAGCCGCATGAGAATGAGCGGAAGCATAAGATTTACTGTGCGCGTACGAAGGATTTCCGGGAGTTTACACCGGCGGAGAAATATATCGAGCGGGACAATCATATCATCGATACAACGATGATTGCCCATGACGGCAAGTATTACCGGTATTCCAAGGATGAAACGACCAAGAATATCCGGGTAGAGCAAGGCACTTCGCTCGATAAGGATGCTTTCAGCTATGTGGATGCGCCGGTGCTGGAGGCGATTATGGGTGTGGAAGGTCCGGAAATCTTCAAGCTGAACGGCCGCGAAGAGTGGTGTCTGATTGTGGACCGTTATGCGGAAGGGAAGGGATACCTGCCTCTGCTGACCAATGATCTCGGGAGCGGTGAATTCCGGATTCTCGCAGATGAAGAGTTCGACCTGGGCCGCAGCAAGAAACGCCACGGCGGCGTCCTGCCTGTTACGGCGGAGGAATGCAGCCGGCTGCTGGCGGCGTTCGGAGACGGCCATCAGGCGCTGCCCGGACAATTCGCTGATCCGGATCTGGCGAAGTTCGGGGACCGCTTTTATCTGTATCCGACAACGGACGGCTTTGAAGGCTGGTCGGGCACGCAGTTTCATGTGTTCTCCTCCGCAGACCTCAAAGCTTGGCAGGATGAAGGCGTCATTCTGGACCTGGCGACGGATGATGTGCCTTGGGCGGTCGGCAGTGCCTGGGCACCGGCCATTGCCAGCAAAGACGGCCGCTTCTATTACTATTTCTGCGGCAAAAAGCCGGATGGGGAAAGCGCCATCGGTGTGGCGGTTTCCGAAGCGCCGGCAGGCCCGTTCCGCGCACAGCCGGAGCCGCTGATTACGATGGGGCAGCTGAAGCGTCTCGGCATTGCCATGGGGCAAGCCATCGACCCTTCTGTCTACATCGAAGATGACGGTACTCCATATCTGCTGTTTGGTAACAGTCATGGCGCAATCGTTCAGCTTGGCGGCGATATGGTAACCGTTATTGAGGATACCATGAAGAACATAGAGGGGCTGCATGATTTCCGGGAGGCGGTCACCGTCCTTAAACGTGACGGGCTGTATCACTTTACGTGGTCCTGCGACGATACTGGCAGCGAGGATTATCATGTCAATTACGGTACGTCGGAGCAGCTGTACGGATCGGTAACGTTCCGCTATACAGTGCTCAGCAAGAATACGGATAAGGGGATGCTCGGCACCGCGCATCATTCCATTATGCATGACCCGGATACCGGGCAATACTGGATTGCGTATCACCGGTTCGTTACACCGTTATCCCGTTTCAGCGGATACAAAGGCTATCACCGCGAAACCTGTATCGATCCGCTGGAGTTCGGCGGGGACGGGCTGATGATGCCTATCAAGCTCTGAGGCAGGGATATGCGGACAGGCAATCCTCAAATTTATCTTCTATATAAAATAGACCAATAACGAACCACATCAGGAGGCTCGAGTATATATGAACGAAACCATTACCAATCCTTTAGTCCTGCAGCGGGCCGACCCCTGCATTTACCGGCATACCGACGGCTATTACTACTTTACCGCCTCCGTGCCTGAATATGACCGGATAGAGCTGCGCAGAGCCAAGACCCTCGGCGGGCTGGCCGACAGTGAAGCGGCCGTAATCTGGCGGAAGCGCATAACCGGCATTATGAGCGGTTATGTATGGGCGCCGGAAATTCATTTCATCGGCGGCAAGTGGTATGTCTATTTCTCGGCGGGGAGCGACGATGCGCCGTTCGCCCAGCGTCTGTATGTCCTTGAGAACGCTTCGGACAATCCGCTGGAAGGGGATTGGGAGGAGAAGGGTAGAATCTATACTGCCTGGGATACGTTCTCGCTGGATGCGACCACCTTTGAGCATGAGGGGGCGCAATATCTGGTGTGGGCTCAGGAAGACCCGTCGATTGGCGGCAATTCCAGTCTGTTCATCTCCAGGATGGCTAATCCATGGACCCTGGAGGGGGAACAGACGGTGCTGACCCGTCCGGAATATGACTGGGAAACAGTGAAATACCGTGTGAATGAGGGGGCTTCCGTGCTGAAGCGGAACGGCAAGATCTTTATCGCCTACTCGGCCAGCGCTACCGACCACCATTATTGCATGGGCCTGCTGACGGCGTCCGATCATGCCGATTTGCTGGATGCCGCATCGTGGACCAAATCCCCTGTGCCTGTCTTTGAGTCGAATGAGGAGAACGGCCAGTATGGCCCCGGACATAACAGCTTTACGGTGTCTGCGGATGGAACGCATACTCTGCTTGTCTACCATGCCCGCAATTATAAGGAGATTCAGGGGGACCCCCTGTTCGATCCCAACCGGCATACCCGTGTACAGCCGCTGGCGTGGGGAGAGGATGGTTCGCCGGTGTTCGGCGTTCCGATTGCAGATGGTGCCGAAGTGAAGCTCTAGAGCTATTCGGCGTATGCTCAGGCATACGAGGGAAGCGGCAAGCAAGACCCTATAATAAGAAGGAGCCCCCGGCCATCACGGCCGGGGGCTCCTTGCTTGTACTCTTTGAACAATAAGCAATTAATTATTGCAGATTGATAATGTTGCTGATAATAACAGCGGCTTGCGCGCGGTTGGCAATGCCCTTCGGCGCGAAGGTATCGGCGGTCATGCCTTTGACAATGCCCTCCTGGGTAAGGAGTGCTACTGCGTCTTTACCGTAAGACGCGATGCTTGCTTTGTCTTTGAAGCTCGCAAGTGCAGCGTCGGCATCAGTTACAGCCTTGCCCTTGAACTTCGTCAGCGCATTTGCGGCGATAATCGCCATTTCTTCACGGGTGATGGCACGGTTTGGTTCGAATTTGCCATTGCCTACGCCATTAACCAGGCCGTTCTCCACGCCGGCAGCCACATAGCTGTAAGCCCAGCTCGCTGTGCTTACATCACTGAAGCTGGCCGAAGCGTTCTCCAGCGGCAGGCTGAAGGCGCGGACGATCATCGTAATGAATTCAGCGCGGGTTACATCCTTCAGCGGTGCGAAGGACTTGCCGCCTACTCCGTTGATGATGCCCTTGGCCGTCAATTCCTGAATAGCCGGAGCTGCCCAGGCTACGTTGCCCAGATCCGTAAAGCTGGCTGCAGGAGCCGGAGTAGCTGTCGGCTGGGTAGCCGGAGTTTCAGTAGGTGCCGGTGTTGCGCTAGGAGCAGGCGTTGCCGTCGGAGCCGGTACAGTTGTACCCGGTGACGAAGGTTCCTGTTCAAGCACACCGTTATCCATGCCGTCTGCTTCTGTTGCTGCCGGAGCAGAGGCATAAATCGCATTGGCCAGCAATCTGAACTGGTTCTGCGGATGATATTTGTTCAACAGATCGTTCGCGAACAAGGTAACATGAATGTTGTCCGTCTGGTAATCCAGTGCCAGTACCTGACCCTTGGCGGCGTCGCTGTTCGGCCACCAGCCGGCTTTGAAGAAGTCATCGCCGGTTCCGTAGGTCGCCAGCACTTCTGCACCTTCCGGAACTGCCGTGATGTAAGCGGCGGATACAGTGTACAGGTATTCCTTCGCTTCATATGGAGCGGTGATCAGGCTGTCCTGCGAGATGTCGGCCTGGAACAAGCCTTCATGCGCTGCAGTTCCGCCCGATGCATTCACCGGATTGGAGTAATTCAGGCCCGGCAGGATGTTCAGCTTCTTGATGCTGCTCAGCATGGACCGGCCGTAACCGATGAACGGCTTGCCGGAAGCAATCAGATCCGTACCGGAGTTGACCAGTACGTCGGCTGCCGCCGGGCTGGAGGTCACCGTAAAGCCGAGATCGGCCAGGATATAAGAAGGTGCCCCGCCAATGGCAACGTTCGCCGGCTTGAGCAGCTTGCCAGTCTTGTCTCCAGTACTGCTGAAAGGTACCAGGTCGAGCAGATATTTGGCGGCTACCGTTCTCAGGTTCGATCTGGAAACGAGGAAGCTGCCCTTTTCATAACCGGCTCCGCCATTCTCCAGCAGAGTTACAGCTTTCTTGTTCGCAAGCAGCTCGTTAACGGCTTTAATAGCGTCGTTGTTGCTGTTGCGGATGACATAATTCTGGGCAAACGGATATTGATTCAGATTGGTCGTTGGAACCGTGATGCTGCTGACTTGAGTAGTCTTGCCGGCAAATGCGGCAGCCGTACGGCTGATATACCGGTCGAATCCACGCATGTTGGCGAAATTCTGGACGGTATCGGAATACATCGCATCGAAGTCGGAGACATCCAGTCCGTCATAGAGCACCAGGTTGGCATAACCGCGTTTGGCCTGATGCATGTTCACAATAAAGGTACCGGCCGGATAAGTGACGCCATCTACGGTGACAGGCGTATTCGTCTGTTCCACCTTAACACCGTTGCGGAGCAGGTATTGCACCATTTTGTAGGTTTCCAGCTCGTTCTTCTGCAGCTCTTTGGCTACCGGAAGCACATAGTATTCAGGGAAGAAGTTCGCGTCTTCACTTTCACGCTCACGTCCAATCGACTCGTAGTTGGCATTGACCAGGTACGGGTCAACCTCTTTATGATCTTCATTGTTGATGCCGCGCTTGAAGATTTCCAGCTGGTTCAGGAACAGCTCTTCCTTGTTGTCCTTTACGTAGCTGGTGGCAGCCAGTGCTGCATAATAGAAGGCGTCCAGGGAGTCTTCATTCAGCTCCGGCACTTCAATGGTGTGTCCAAGAGCGCCCTGATGCATCGCATAGACAGCGGTGTAAGCCGGGGAAGCATCGTCCCATCCGGTCGCATTGCCGTAAGGATCGGCATAGTCCGGATCATTCTTCAATTTCTCGGCTTCCAGATAAGGGATGTGGTACACATCGTATTTAGTGTTGGCGATTCCGGCGTTGCCCATAGCATTGGCCTGCTCCAGCATACTGTCCATGACCAGGTCGTATTCCAGGTTCGGGTCATGCGGAGGTGTGCAAGGCTCAATCAGGAAGCCGTTCACGAAGCCGTGCATATCCAGGAAGCTGAGCGGGGTCCACTTGGCGATCTGGGCGGTAGTAGCCTGAGTTTCCGGTTGTGTCTGGTAGGAGTTGTCACGGTTCGGATCGAGCAGCGTGGAGGTCGCACGCGTATTCAGTGCACGGCCGTCCGGATTCTCCACATAATTCAGCAGGAAGATCACGTTATCCAGCGCTGCGTCAATGTTCAGGGTGACCGGCACAACATTGCCGGCGGCGTCGGTAGTGTCATAAGTAACGATTTGCTCGGTCATCAGCGTTTCCAGGAACTTAATGATCACGTCTACGCCGTTGGCTTCATCCGCATGGATGTTGTTCAGCCAAATCGGCACTTTATAATCCTGAAGCTGTCCGCTGCGGATCTTTTCCTGCAAGGCTGCAGGATCATTGTTCATCAGCGGCAGCGTTTCATTCAAATATTGGTCAACGGACGCCTTATCCTTGGCGATGATGGAGAAGTGGATCGCCCGTCCTTGGGTGGATGTGCCGATGTTCTGGTATTCCACGTATCGGTCATATTTATTGTTCTCGGGGGAGGTCAGCCGGTCAATGGCCGGTTTGATCTCATCATATGTATGATAGCCATCATACGGATTCAGCTTGACCTGCTGCTGTGCCAGTAATTCTCCGGCCGGAGCGGTCGCCGTCAGGGTGTACACCCCGGCAAGCTTCACATACTCGGCGCGGATGCCGCTAAGCGACAGATTGTTGCCGTAAGGCTGGTCGAAGTAGACCAGAGCGGTTACGGTAGATGCTTCTGCAGGTTTATAGGTAACGGATACGAACGGGTTCCCTGTATAGGCTTTGGCATCCTTGTCCCATTTCTTCCACTCTACCAGAGACTTGGTCTCCTCTGTTGTTCTGCCGAACATCCAGTTGATCTGGTCTGCCGTAACTCCTTCAGGAAGAGTCAGGGTAACCGGCATTGTTCTGGCGTCGGTCATCGAGGCTTGGTAGACTTCTGCCGCTACTGTAACAGCTTCGGAAGCGGCTGATGGCAACGACGCTTCCGGGGCTACAGCAGATGATGCGCCGGAATCCCCTGCGGGAGCAGTCAGAGCTTGAGATTGGACTTCAGCGACGGCTTCGCCGGCATAGGCTGCCGGAATGATGCCCGACAACGTCAGGGTTAAGGCGATTAATAAAGATAATAGTTTCTTAGTCATCAGTTTACCTCCCAGTGGTTCTCTCTATTTGTTGTGTGCCGGTAAAAAGGACTGCTTCAGCCCCGAAAATTGTATGCATCCCCCCAATGGATTCGCATGGCAATGCTCTCATGAATATGTCATATTCACATCGCATGTAACGAATTAATATACACAAAATATTTTTAATATGCATTTGAATCAATATAATATAGTATTTTAATTAAAATCGGAAGCTTTTTTTAATAGTTTATTTACGCAGGGATTTTATCCTTCAGGAAAATGCTAGTCTATTGAATTCAGCGAGGGAGTCTTGCGAAGAGTGAAAAAAATCATGTTTTGAGCCTTTTTACTTCATTTATAAAAAAGGGATGCTCTCGGCCGCCAGCGGTTGATGCGTCCTTTGTTTTATGTTTTCCGGCTGTAGCCTTCCAAGGTTTAAAAATCGTAATTATGTTGATTTCGTAATGAGTAATTATTACGAATAAACTAGCTCAAAATACAGACAGTGAACATGGCGCTAAGCCGGTTCGCTGTCTGTGTAGCCGCAGCGGACTGCCCGGGCAGACGAAGGCTCGGGTGGTAAATATTATGCATTGAAACCGCCAGATAAAAGAAGTATATTATTACTCCGGCCGTCAATTAACTAATGAAGTTGAACGGCTGGAAAAAAATACAGCTTGATAGAGTAGCTGATGGCGTGATATATTATTATTCCGGCCGTATTGAAGCGGTTTGGATGAAATGAAGTTTCGACTCAGAAGGAAGAACTTAAGGTGAAAAATAGTTCTTGCCACACTGAATTAAATGAGATATAATCTAATTCTGGTCGCTAAACGGCCATGAAAGATTGCGAAGGTTGATCTTTGAAAACTGAACAACGAGTGAGTATCGGAAATCACTTCGGTGATTCCAAAAATGAGAATTTATTCTCGTCAGTTTCAAAATGAGCTATCAGCTTATTCGATAGATTTTCGGATGGTTATTTTCTCGAAGCAATTCGGGTGAAGTAACCGGTCGGAACAACCTTATTGGAGAGTTTGATCCTGGCTCAGGACGAACGCTGGCGGCGTGCCTAATACATGCAAGTCGAGCGGAGTTATGAGGGAGCTTGCTCCTGATTAGCTTAGCGGCGGACGGGTGAGTAACACGTAGGCAACCTGCCCCTTGGACTGGGATAACTACCGGAAACGGTAGCTAATACTGGATAATTTCTTCTGCTGCATGGCGGAAGAATGAAAGGCGGAGCAATCTGTCACTAAGGGATGGGCCTGCGGCGCATTAGCTAGTTGGTGGGGTAACGGCCCACCAAGGCGACGATGCGTAGCCGACCTGAGAGGGTGAACGGCCACACTGGGACTGAGACACGGCCCAGACTCCTACGGGAGGCAGCAGTAGGGA
>NZ_VWRQ01000044.1 GCF_008635795.1 Paenibacillus tepidiphilus
TAGTTTGGCAGCCAAAAATAAATGTTAAAACATCCCTTTAAATACTAAAATAAACAGAATCTAAATGCATGTCAGGGTTAATGCAACGCTAGTGGATATTCGCCACTTAATATGATTGTAAATTAACTGTCACATCAATTTAATCCAAATTAAGCAGCGATAATCAATTTAGATTGCTGAAAATCGTAAAACAAGCAAAATTAGTGTGCGATTATCGAACTAAATGCAGTGAACGTTTAAGTATGAGTGGAGCAGAATTATCCACCTTATGTGACAAACCAATCTTGACAATATCCTACACAGAGGTATACATTCGTATACAAGAGCTTGTGTATACATATGTATACGAAATGATTAGGAGGGTTGTATGATGCGGGAAGGCAGGCATGAGCACAGAGGAGATCCGCCCTTCCGGGAGCATGGAGACCGCTGCGGGCTTTCGCATGAGGACGGGAAAAAGCGTTTTCAGAGCGCCCAGACATTCCGCCGCGGACGGGCCATTGCGTTTCTGGACCGGTTAAACGTCAAACGTTCCACGCTGCATGAGCAGCTGAACCGGCCGGAATATGAATCCATCAAGCCGGTGATCAGCGGCGAGCTGAAGGCGACGGAGGCGATTATCCAGGAGTTTATCCAGGCTTTTGAGCTGAGGGAGATGATTCAAGAGGGCGGTGACGGCTCCTCTGAAAGCGGATTGAACGTGGAAGAGACGGACACAGGAGTGCCGGATAAGAAAGAACAGTAATGTACAGTAACCGTACTATTTGAAAATGTAGGTGAACTGAATGTGGAAACTGAGGGGTTTTATTAAGCCTTACATGCTATGGTGCTTGCTGGCTCCGCTGCTGATGGTGCTGGAGGTATTCATGGATCTGCTGCAGCCGACGCTGATGGCAAGCATTGTAGATGAAGGACTTATGAAGAACGATCTGCCGCATATCATCAGGACAGGTCTCCTGATGCTCGGTGTGGCATTGATCGGAATGATCGGCGGGGTAGGCTGTACCATATTCTCTAGCTATGCCTCGCAGAATTTCGGTAATGATCTGCGGATCAAGCTGTTCGGGCATATCCAGAGCTTCTCCAACCGGAATCTGGACCGGCTGCGGACCGGCTCGCTGATTACCCGCCTGACCAATGATGTGGTTCAGCTGCAGACCTTTGTGCAGATGATTCTACGCATGTTTGTGCGTTCTCCGCTGCTGCTGGTCGGCAGTCTGGTGATGGCCATCCGGATCAGCCCGTCTTTGGCTCTGGTCCTGCTTGTAGCTGTACCGCTGCTGTTTATCCTGCTATATGTGCTGATCAAGCTTTCGTTCCCGCTCTTTGCCAGGATGCAGGAGAAGCTTGACGGTGTGAGCAATGTTCTGCAGGAGAACCTGACGGGAATCCGTGTCATTAAAGCCTTCGTCCGTGCCCGGCATGAACAGAAGCGGTTCGACGCAGCCAACGCCGGATATACAGAGACCGGCATCAAAGCGATTCGCCTGATGGCGATGAATATGCCGCTCATGATGCTGATTCTGAACGGAAGTATCGTGGCGGTACTGTGGTTCGGCGGCATCCAGAGCTGGAACAGCGGGCTTCCCGTTGGTGATCTGATCGCATTCATTAATTATGTGACCCAGCTCCTCATGTCGATGATGATGCTGAGCAATATGTTGACCTTTGTCTCACGGGCCAAGGTGTCTGCCGACCGGGTGAACGAAGTGTTCGCTACAGGGAGCGAGATTACAGACTCGCCTGAAGCAGAACAGAATGCCATATCCGCCGGTCAAATCGAATTCCGCAAAGTCTCGTTCGCCTATAATCCGGGAGACGAGAACCAGGTGCTGGAAGACATCAGCTTTACCGCCAGGCCAGGGGAGACAGTAGCCATCCTTGGCGCTACCGGGGCCGGCAAATCTACGCTGGTCAGCCTGATTCCGCGCCTGTATGAGGTCTCTTCCGGCTCTGTTGCCATTGACGGCACAGATATCCGGAGGATTCCCCTCCATGAGCTGCGCGCCGGGATCGGGTTCGTGATGCAGCAGACGATGCTCTTCAGCGGAACGATCCGGGACAATATCCGGTATGGGCGGCCTGACGCGACTGAGACAGAAGTAGAGCAGGCGGCTATGGCCGCCGAAGCGCACAGCTTCATCGCTTCACTTCCGCAGGGGTATGACACGGAGCTTGGCCAGCGCGGCGTTAATCTGTCCGGCGGGCAGAAGCAGCGGCTGTCGATTGCCCGGGCGCTGCTGATCCGGCCGTCTATCCTGATTATGGATGACAGCACCAGCGCGCTGGATGCAGTCACCGAGGCACGGATTCGCGGACGGCTGAAGGAGGAGATGAGCGGCAGCACCAACATTCTGATCGCCCAGCGTGTCTCTTCGATCATCGACGCCGACCGCATCCTGATTCTGGAGAACGGGCGCATCGCTGCGCAGGGTACGCATGAAGAACTGATGGCCAGCAGCGACATCTACCGGGATATCCGCTCGTCGCAGCTTAAGGAAGAGGAGGGAACGTATGTCCAGTCATCCTAATTCGTCTAATCCTCAGTCTCCGGGCGGTATCCGTCCGGGCGGGTTCGGGGGAGGTCCGCCCGGACGCGGCGGCGCTGTTCCCAAAGTCCGCGCCAGGAATCAGGCGGCAACGATCAAGCGGATCTGGGCCTATCTGAACCGTCAGCGGCGCGGGCTCATCATGGTGTATGTGTTCACCATTCTAAACGCGGTGCTTGCGTTGATCGGGCCCTATCTGCTGGGGAAGGCGATCGATACGGCCATTATTCCCCATGATTACGGGTTGCTGGTCCGGCTTTGTCTGCTGCTGGTCGGTATATATATTCTCGGGAGCGCAGTCTCCTGGGTACAGGCGTATGTCATGACGGCCGTTTCCCAGAATACCGTCTATGAATTGCGGCGCGATCTGTTCGCCAGGTTCCAGGAGCTGCCGGTACAGTTCTTCGATACCCATGCCAGCGGCGAGCTGATGAGCCGGGCGACGAACGATATCGACAATGTGTCCAATTCGCTTAACCAGAGCGTAACCCAGCTGCTGAACAGCGTCATTACACTCAGCGGATCGCTTGCCATCATGCTGCTGATGAATATTCCGCTTACGCTAGTTGCCCTGTTGACCATTCCGCTGGTCCTGTTGGCCAGCCGCAAAATCACCGGTCTGAGCCGGACTTACTTCAAGAACCAGCAGAAGCATTTAGGCGAGCTGAACGGCTACGTGGAGGAAGCAATCACCGGGCAGAAGATCATTAAGCAGTACCAGCGGGAAGAAGAGGAGACCCGGCGATTCCGGGGATTAAGCGATGAGCTGAACCAATACAGCATCAAAGCGCAGATTGTCTCCGGATTAGTAGGACCGGTCATGAACATGATCAACAATTTCAACTTTGCGCTAATTGCCGGCATCGGAGGCTGGATGGCCTACAACGGCTGGGCAACCGTCGGGGTCATCGTCAGCTTCCTGAACTACTCGAAGCAGTTCGGCAGGCCGATCTCCGAGCTTGCGAACCAGTATAACCTGATCCAATCGGCTATTGCCGGTGCGGAGCGCGTGTTTGAGGTGATGGATATGGCTTCCGAATACAGCGGCGGCGGAGAGCAGGAATTTCCGAGACTGCGCGGGGAGGTCATGTTCCGGGACGTATCCTTCGGTTATACACCGGAGAAGGCTATACTGAACCGTGTGAGCTTCACAGCAAAGCCCGGCGAGAAGATCGCGCTGGTCGGACCGACGGGAGCAGGGAAGACGACCATTGTCAATCTGTTGACCCGCTTCTACGAAATAACCGGAGGAGAATTACTGGTTGACGGGCGGAATATACGGGAGCTCGATAAGAATGCACTGCGCAGCCAGCTCGGTATGGTGCTGCAGGATGCGCATGTGTTCTCCGGTACCATCCGGGACAATATCCGCTTCGGACGGCTGGAGGCAACGGACCGTGAGGTTGAGGAGGCTGCCAGGCTGGCTAATGCCGACGCCTTCATCGCCAGACTGCCGCAGGGTTATGAAACGGTGCTTGGCGCGGAGGGCGCAAGCTTAAGCCACGGCCAGCGCCAGCTGCTGACCATCGCCCGCGCCATTCTCGCCGATCCGGCCATTCTGATTCTGGATGAAGCCACCAGCAGCGTCGATACGCGGACCGAGATGCACATCCAGCAGGCGATGAAGACGCTGATGAAGGGACGGACCAGCTTTGTGATCGCCCACCGGCTCAGTACCATCCGGGATGCAGACGTTATCCTCGTCATCCAGAACGGGGAGATCGTGGAGCAAGGCAACCATGAACAGCTCCTGAAGCGTGAAGGCGTTTATTCCGAGCTCTACAACAGCCAGTTCAAACGGGCGATACAAGCGGTGTAAATTGCATTCACCGCCAATAGAACTACAAGAAACGGTTTCGGGAACTTGCAGCTGCAATTCCGGAAGCCGTTTCTTTGTGCGTTCTTTTGACAAATGCGGCCTGAATTCATGTTAGCTTTTGTGCTTTTTGAAGATATATGTAAACGAATACATAGGTTTGAGTTCTAGAATATATGTAATGAATATTGACACTCTAATTTTGATATTTTAGGATTAGCTATAACTAAACCAACAAACGTACAGCAGGATACAGGTGGTTCTGATCAATTGAATTCCGGTACAGAACACGCTGCCAAGCGCCGTAACGTAATGGGGGGATCGCACATGGAACAGGCAAGCGGCCGCAACAGTCTGCGGGAGAAAGTGATTTTCACCAGGCAATATCCGATTTATCTGGGGGATACGATCGGCGTCACCTCACAGTATCAACGTCTGCATGCCCATGATGCCCTGGAGATCAATATGATCAAGTCGGGGACCGGTTATTATCTGATCAACGGAGAGCGTTATGATTTTGCCGAAGGAGATATCCTGCTGATCAACTCCAATGATCTTCACTGCGCGTACGAAACGGAGAATCTCATCATGCAGGTGATCACGTTCGATGCGTCCTGGTTCCTTGGAACACTGCGCTGCGACCCGGAAATTCTCGCGCCCTTCAAGGAAATGGGCATTCATTTCAGTAATCTGCTGGACCGCAGCAATGAGAAGATCACGCTCCTCCGCTCACTTCTGCTGCAAATGCAGGAGGAGCATGAGGCCGAGCGCCGTTCGTTCACCTCCGCAGTGTACGCGTATTTCCTGCAATTCCTCGTCTGTATCAACCGCCATTTCCGCATGGAAACCCTGCAAAGATCCAAAGCCGGCATTACCGCCGCCCAGCTCGACAAAATCTGGCATGTCACCCGCGTGATGGAGGAGCAGCCCGCTTATCCGTGGACCCTTGAGGAGCTGGCAGCCCTGGTGTTCTTAAGCCCATCCCGCTTCAGCGACATCTTCCGGCGGACCGTCGGAATGTCCCCGCTGCTGTATCTGATCCATCTGCGCCTCGAAAATGCCTATACCCTGCTCCAGACCTCCGACCGCAAGATCGTCGACATCGCGATGTCCTGCGGCTTCCGCACCTTATCCAATTTCAACCGTCTGTTCAAACGCCATATCGGCACCGAGCCACGCCACATCCGGATGAAATCCGCCGCTCAGGACAGTAAGATAGTGTCAGTATTCGAGAAATTAGGCGGAGCGGCAGAAACGGATTGATTGTAGACTTGAGTTAATAAATATAACAACACAAGTTATTAGCAGTTACAAGAAGGTTATGGAAAAGGAGGTTAAAATGCAGAAGATCGCCTATCCCGCACGTATGACTACAGAGAAACGTAAACCCGGTCTGATCAAACGCTTGGCCCGGCAGTGGGATCTTCAGCTAATGGTGCTGCCGGCATTGTGCTTTATTCTCGTCTTCAGCTACATCCCCATGTACGGGGTATTGATGGCCTTCCAGGATTACAATTTGTTCAAGGGATTTACGGGAAGCCCCTGGGTCGGGATCAAGCATTTCGAGATGTTCTTCAACGCCCCGGAATTCTGGACGGTGATCCGCAACACGGTGGTCATCAGCCTGCTCAAGCTGCTGGTCGGCTTTCCGGCACCCATCCTGCTGGCGCTGATGCTTAACGAGGTTCGCAGCCGGGTGTTCAAACGGACGGTGCAGACGATCAGCTACCTGCCGCATTTTCTGTCGTGGGTCATCGTCTCAGGCTTCGTAATGTCCATGCTGTCTACGGAGAACGGCAGCATCAACATGCTGCTGCAAGAGCTGAACCTGATACACGATCCTATCAATTTCCTCTCCTTGCCGCAATATTTCTGGACCATTCTGGTGACTACCGGGGTGTGGAAGGAGATCGGTTTCTCTTCCATTGTGTATCTGGCTGCCATCGCCGGTGTCGATCCGCATATGCACGAGGCCGCATCCATAGACGGGGCCGGAAAGCTGCGGCAGATGTTTTCGATCACCTTGCCGTCGATTTTACCCGTTATTATCGTGTTCCTGATTCTGGCCATCGGCAATCTGCTCAGTGCGGGCTTCGAGGATATCCTGCTGATTGGCTCCAACCCGGTGCTGCGCGATGTGAGCGATGTGCTTGACACTTACGTCTACCGGATCGGTATCCAGAACAACCGTTATTCCTATGCCACCGCCGCCGGTCTCTTCAAATCGCTGATCGGGGTGTTCCTGCTGGTAGGCGCCAATTATGCCGCACGCAAATCGGGGAACAGCCTATGGTAAGGCAGGAGGGAGTGATGCGCAGATGAAGCTGTCGACTGGAGACCGGACGCTGGTGGCAGGTATTTATGTAATGCTTGCAATTCTGGCCTTTGTTTCGTTTTATCCATTCTGGAACGCTGCTGTAATTTCATTTAACAACGGTACTGATACTATGCGTGGTGGCATCACCTTCTGGCCGAGACAGTTCACCCTGGAGAATTACGGCGTTGTCTTTGAAGACAGACGGCTGATTAACGGGTTCGTAATCTCGGTGCTGCGCACCTTGATCGGTACGCTGGCTTCCATCGCCGCCACGGCTATTTTTGCCTACGGCATGAGTAAGTCCGAGCTGATCGGGCGCAAGGGTTATATGGTCTTTTGCATCATCACGATGTATTTCAGCGGGGGGCTGATTCCGACCTTTCTGCTGATCCGTGAGCTGGGCATGTTCAACTCGTTCTGGGTCATGGTCATCCCGGGGCTCATCAGTGTATGGAATATGATCATCTTCCGAACCTTCTTCAAAGGCATTCCCGCCGGCTTGGAGGAATCCGCAAGGATTGACGGGTGCTCCAATTGGGGTGTGCTGCTGCGTGTGGTGCTGCCGCTATCGGGACCGGTCATTGCTACCTTGTCGCTGTTCACCGCCGTGTCGCACTGGAATGACTGGTTCACACCCAGCATTTACATCAGCAACATGGATCTGATGCCGATCCAGACGAAGCTGCAGCAGATTCTCAACTCCAACATTATGTCCGAGCAGATGGCCCAGCTGGATGCCGCCGCCCAGGGCAGAATGAACAAAATGCGTGCGGTAACAACCAAATCGCTGTCCATGGCGACGATGATGGTGGCGACGATTCCGATTCTGTGTGTGTACCCGTTTCTGCAGAAGTATTTTGTCAAAGGCGTAATGGTCGGTTCACTGAAAGAATAAAGCATCTCAAGGGGGATTATGACATGAACGTATTCAGCAAAAAGACCGCTTCGGTGGCGGCTGTGCTCAGTCTCATGATTGGACTCTCAGCATGCAGCGGGGACAACAGCAACTCTGCAACGGGCGCCGATTCCTCGGCCAATACCCCGAAGAACGGGGAAGCATCCGCGAATGCGCCGGCAGGCGGCGGGATGTATATGCTCGGTGAGCAGCCGCTGGAATTCTCTTTCTACGGACACTACGACTGGTATACGATGCCCAATTGGGGCGAGGATCTGTCCACCCAGTGGATCAAGGAGAACAAGAAGGTGAACGTAGTACCGGTCAGCTCGGGCGGCAATGCCAAGCAGAAGCTCAGTACCATGATCGTCTCCGGCGAGCTTCCGGATGTCATCTGGCTGGAGCGCGGGGCGGATGTTGAACAACTGCGGGCTGCAGGGGCGCTGGTACCCTTCGACGATTATCTCGATAAATATCCGAATCTGAAGGAGTGGGCCGGTGAGTCGACGCTGAATATGCTCCGTTCCCCGGACGGCAAGCTGTATCAATTCCCGAACTGGTACACGACGCAGCCTAACGGGAACAGCGGCTATCTGGTCAACAAGAAAATCTACAATGAACTGGGTGCTCCATCACTGGAGACTACCGATGATCTGTACGCATATCTGAAGCAGGTCAAGGAGAAATACCCGGATGTCGTGCCGTTTGAGGTCGGTCAAGGTGCCGAGGGCGTGGACGTGCTGTCGTCGGCTTTTGCCGAGAACCGGCCGTATGTATACAGTGCCCTGAGCATGATGGCGATTCCGACAGGCAGTGAAATGACCTCCGTCTTCAAGGATGAAGCGTTCCGCTCGTCGCTGGTGTATGCAAACCAATTGTACCGGGATAAGCTGATCAGCGCAGATGCCTTCACCCAGACACGCGAGCAGGTCGAGCAGAAGATTATTACCGGCAAAATCGCCGTCTACGCCGCCTCCAGTCCAACGGAATTCGGCGCCATCGGCAACTCGCTGCTCAGCGAGCAGGACCCGGACGCCGGATATATTATGGTCTGGCCGATTCATAAGGCAGGCCTCGACAAGAATAAAATCTATCCCGGCGCTTACAATCAGCTGGGCTGGAATGTCAGTGTCATAACGACGGCGGCAGAAGATCCGGAGGCGGTCTTCGCGTTCCTTGACTGGTTCACAGGTCCGGAAGGACAACGGATCATCATGTGGGGACCGGAGGGCAAATACTGGGACGGAACCGACGCCGAAGGGGCGCCGCTCTTCACGGAGGCGTTCACCACCGATACCAAAGGCCGCGACGAGCTGATGAATGCGACCGTCAACCTGCAGTGGAACGGCAATACCGTATATGTAGACAACTCCAAGATGAAATTCGAATCGACACTGCCTGAAGACAAGAAGAGCTGGGAAACGAAATGGCAGTCGGAAATTACCTGGAAGACGCAGTATAACACGACCGAATTCGTAAACCTGGCCCCGGCGGGCGACTCCAATGAGGGCATTATCAACCAAAGCGTCGGTGAAATCTATGAGAAGGCGAGAGCCCAGGCTGTGCTCAATGCCAAGAGCGAGGCGGAAGTGCTGGCCATTCTCGACAAAGCGGAAGCGGATGCCCAGCAGGTGGGCTACAGCGAGCTGCTGAAGTACAAGACGGAGAAATGGCAGGAGAACCTGAGCAAGCTGAAGCAATGATACTGACATACGGGAGCGGGAGAACTTGAACTATTACTTGGGCGTTGACGGCGGGGGCAGCAAGACGCTGGCTGTCATATCCGACGCGGCGGGCCGCATTGTGGGGCACGGCGCCAGCGGATGCGGCAACCATCAGGCGGGGGCGCAGACCGCTGAGATCAACATCAATCTGGCAGTGGAGGAAGCGCTCCGCCACGCAGGTCTCGGCAAAGAGCAAATCACCTTCTCCCTCTTCGGTCTGGCCGGTGCCGACAGAGAAGCGGATTACAAGATTCTGCGGCCGATGATTGCAAGAATGGATCTCGACCCGCATGCCATTGTGTGCGATACCGTGATCGGCCTGCGGGCCGGAACCCGGCAGTCCTATGGAGTCGTGGTGATCTGCGGCACAGGCACCAACAGCTATGGCATCAACAGCAAGGGCCAGGAGCTGCAGATCGGCGGCTTCGGCTATACCTTCGGCGATTTCGGCGGAGGCGCCGATCTGGCGGTGGAGGCATTTCGCTCGGTAATCCGGGCCTGGGAAGGGCGGGAGCAGCCTACGCGGCTGGCTCCGGCCATCCTGGAGCAGCTGGGATACAGCAGTGAGGAAGAAATGTTCCACCACTTCCTGGATCACGGGCTGCGCGTGCCCAGTGGCATCGCGAAGCTGATCTTCGAGGTGGCTGCCCAGGATGAGACCGCCCGGGCAATCCTGCGGCGGCAGGGCAGCGAGCTGGGCATTGCGGCCAAGGCGGTGATCCGCAAGCTGGGGATGGAAAGAGACAGCTTCGATCTGGTGATGGCCGGCAGTATTCTGACGCGGGGGGACAGCCGGTATGTCGTACCATATCTTGAAGCGGAGGTTCTGCCGGCCGCACCGGGCTGCCGGTTGCGTGTGCTGGAGCAGGAGCCGGTAGCCGGCGCCTTGCTGCTGGCCATGGAGAGGAGCGGTGTCCAGGTCGGTGAAGCAGTCTATCAGCAGTTGCAACATACACTATCGGTAAAGGCGGCGAATGCAGTATGGATCAAAGACTGAAGGTGGCGGTTATCGGGGGCGGCTCTTCCTACACCCCGGAACTGATAGAAGGCTTCATCCGGAATTACTCCACCTTTCCTGTGAGCGAAATCGTACTGGTCGATATTCAGGAAGGACTGTATAAGCTCTCCATTGTCGGAGCTCTGGCCCAGCGGATGATTGCGAAGTCCGGGCTGCCGATCCAGCTGAGCATGACGCTTGACCGGCGGGCCGCGCTTGCGGATGCCGATTTTGTCAGCACGCAGATGCGGGTTGGCCGGCTAGAGGCCCGCGGCTGGGATGAGACGATTCCGCTGAAATACGGCATGATCGGGCAGGAGACCACTGGCCCGGGCGGCATGATGAAGGCGCTGCGCACCATCCCGGTGCTGCTGGATGTCGCGCGGGATATGGAAGAGCTATGTCCGGATGCGTGGCTGCTGAATTTTACGAATCCGGCAGGCATGGTCACCGAAGCAATTCACAAGCATTCACGGATCAAATCCATCGGCCTGTGCAATTCTCCGATTGCCGCCTACAAATGGCTGTCAGCGCTCTATGAAGTTCCGGCAGAACGAATCTACTGTGAATTCGCCGGTCTCAATCATCTGCACTGGATCAGCACCATTACGGTCGACGGCGAGTCGAAGCTGCCGGAGCTGCTGGCGAACCGGGACGGCTATTCGGCCCGCAATGTGCCCCAATATGAATGGAATGCTGCGCTGTTAGCTTCGCTGGGTGCTATTCCTTCCTATTACCTGAAGTATTTCTATCTGCACCGCGAGATTCTGGCCGAGCAGCAGGAAGCGGCAGCCAGAGGCGAGACCCGGGCGGAGACGGTCCAGCGTCTGGAGGATGAGCTGTTCGAGCTGTACAAGGACGAGAATCTGGCCGAGAAGCCGAAGCAGCTGGAGCAGCGCGGCGGGGCATATTATTCGGAAGCCGCCGTGCGGCTGATGAATTCGCTGTACAATGATTCCGGCGATATCCAGACCTTGAATGTGCCGAACAAGGGCATTCTCGATTTCCTGCCGGAGGATGCCTGCATTGAGGTGAATTGCAAGGTGCTGCGGCAAGGCCCGGTTGCAGTCCCGGTGACCGTTGTTCCGGAGGCGGCCAAAGGGCTGATTCATGCGGTCAAGACCTATGAGAGCCTGGCCATTGAGGCGGCGGTAAGCGGCAGCCGCGATATGGCACTCCTGGCGCTTGCCCATCATCCGCTGGTTCCATCCGTCAACGATGCGGAGAAGATGCTGGACGAAATGCTGCTGCAGAACAAAGCCTATCTCCCGGGGTTCTTCCAGCATGCCGGGCGCTGAGCGGAAGGCGGCGAAAGAGACTGCCGAGTGTAAAGCCAGGGTGGATGCTGAACGGCAAGCAGGCAAGGGTCCCGTATGGCAGGTTAATGAGCCTGATGATGAGGAAAAGGACTGGGTAGATACGAATGGGCAGAAGGATAATGAGGATAGTGAGCAGAAGGCGGTGGGGGAAGCTGCCGGCCTGAAGGTCAAGGAGACAGCTGTGATTCCGGGGAAAGCTGCGGAACCGCGCCTTTCGCTGGAACAGAAGGTGGCCCGCATGTGCATTACGGGCCTGCCCTCCCGGGAAGCAGACGCCGCTTATCTGGAGCGGCTGACGCAGCAGCCGGTCGGCGGAATCGGCTTGTTCCCGCATAATATCAGCGGAGAAGAACAGCTGCGCGGGCTTGTCTGCGGCGTGAAGGACGCTGCGGGCAAGCTTGGCCTGCCTTCCCCGTACTACATTTCCATCGACGAAGAAGGCGGTACTCTCGCCAACTTGAAGGCGTTCTTCCCGCATGTGCCCGGCAACCGTGCGGTTAAATTGACCGGCGATCCGGAGGCGGCATACCTGCAAGGAAAGCTGATCGGCAGCCAGCTGCAGGAGCTTGGCATTCCTATGAACTGGGCACCCGTGCTCGACGTCAACACGAACATCCGGAATCCGGTCGTCGGCGTGCGTTCCTACGGAGAGGAGCCCGTCTGCGTTGCAGCCTTCGGCTCCGCTTATATCCGCGGGCTGCATGAGGCCGGAATAGCTGCCACGGCCAAGCATTTCCCCGGACATGGACAGGTGGACGGAGACTCGCATTTCGAGCTGCCCTCTTGCAGTCTGACCCTGGAGGAGCTGCGCAGCGGACCGCTACTGCCGTTCGCGGCTGCCATTGAAGCCGGATGCGACGCGGTGATGATGGCTCATATTGTCTTCCCGGAAATTCCGCAATCGGAAGGCTTGCCTGCTTCGCTCAGTCCTTTCTTCGCAGCGCAGCTGCTGCGCGGAGAGATGGGATTTGAAGGCGTCATCTGCACGGACGATGTTGAAATGGGCGCCATCAAGAACAGCTATCCGCCTGAGCGGATCGGGGAGCTGGCTGTATTGGCCGGCAATGACCTGATCCTGATGTGCCATACGCCGGACTTCCAGGACAGGGTCATCCGGGGGATAGTGGAAGCTGTAAGGGCAGGCCGCATTCCGGAAGCAAGGATTGACGAATCCATGAGGCGGCTTACCCGCTTACACAGGCGTATGGAGGAATACGCGCAGCAGAGCCGGCCGATTCCGCGAACAGAGTGGGCGCGCGAAGCTGCGGAACTGACCCGGCGAACACTGACCCTTCTTGCCGACCCGCTGGGCCTGTTGCCGCTTAAGCCGCAAGCACGGTACACGCTGCTTCTGCCGCAGCCGGAAAGGCTGACGCTTGCCGATAATACGGACAGCGGTGAGTTAAGCTTAGGCAGGCTGCTGTCTGAGCAAGGGCTTGATATCACCGTAAGGATGATTCCTAACGATCCGGGAGCAGAGGTGATATCCGCACTTGCAGCCGAAATAGAAGAGGACGAAGCCGTTATTATGGGTACGTGGAATGCGCACATCTTCACGGGACAGCTGGTTCTGGCGGATGTCTTAGCCCGCAAGAAGCCGCTGATCGCCGCCGTGCTGCGCAATCCGTATGACGCCGGGCTGCTGCCCGGCTCGGCGACAGTGATTGCAGTATGCAATACTTCCACCTATGCATTGAAGGCGCTTGCGGATATGCTATATAGATTGAACTGAAAATTTTAAGTTGGGATTAGCCGTGACTCCAGAGAACATTGGGACTTCCGTCCGTTGCCCGCCCGCAAATTTCTTGATTTATCCCACTGTTTGCGGTATATGAATTTTCACATGAAATAACGAGTGCATAAAATGGATGAGGAAGGCTAACAGCACCTATTACTAAAGGTTGACAGCACCTATTGCTCTTAATGACCTCACTATCCGCTTCTAAGCTGCTAATTGCAGTTTGTACAACTATATCCATCGAAACAAGCCGTTTTCCGGCAATAGTTGCAGTTCGTACATCTATATTCTTACTTTAAGGCAGTTTGATCCCAATATGCTGATTTTAGTTGCACAAAATACATCTATCCTTCGCAAGATAGGTACTTACCTAACAAATAATTGTACGAAATGCATTTATCCTTGTTGAACAGGGGCTGCCTATCGTTCATCATAACTATACCGAACTGACTGCCAGCGAATAATACAGTCAATAGCGGTCTTCCTCCGGTAATTGGGGGAACGGGCAGCGGCTGAAAGCCTGTAACTTACTGAATTCACTTTCAGGCCTTATCCGGCTAATCTTAAGTTCAACTTATATAGCAGCAGGGAAGATGCCACTGGAAATATGAACGGGAAGTTGTAAACGGAGATTCCCATGAACAGAGGAGTTGAGCTAACTATGGAAGCCACTACCGGCAGGAGTGCAGAAATCCGCCGCAAGGTAGGTCAGATGTTCATGTGCGGGTTCATGGACACCGCGCCGAACGACAATATTCTGAAGCTGATCACCGATTATCATATCGGCGGCATTATTTACTTCCGGCGCAACATCGGGACGGCGGAAGAGGTCTATGCGTGTTCGGCTGCATTGCAGCGCGCCGCTGACGAGCCGCTGCTGATCGCCATCGACCAGGAAGGCGGAATGGTGGCGCGGATTGAGGATGGCGTCACGCTGATGCCGGGCAACATGGCCCTGGGGGCTACCCGGAATGCCGAAGGTGTGCGGAGGGCTGCCGCCATCAGCGGGGCGGAGCTTCGCCAACTCGGGATCAATATGAATTTCGCCCCGTGCGTGGACGTCAACAATAACCCGGCCAACCCTGTGATCGGTGTCCGTTCCTATGGGGAATCGCCGGAGCTGGTCAGTGAACTGGGCCTGGCTGCCGCCCAAGGCTATCAGGAGGCGGGGGTTGCGGCGACGATCAAGCATTTTCCGGGCCACGGCGATACGGATACGGACTCTCACCTGGCACTCCCCGGCATCAGCCACGGCCGGGAACGGCTGCAAGCGGTCGAGTTGCTTCCGTTCCGGGAAATTATCGGCTCCGGCGTCGATGCGGTGATGACGGCGCATGTGGTATTTCGCGCCTACGAGGAGCAGGATATCCCCGCTACATTGTCTCATAACATTATTACAGGTCTTCTGCGCGATGAGCTGGCCTTTGAAGGGGTTATCGTTACCGACTGTCTGGAGATGAACGCCATCTCACAGACTATCGGTGTGGGAGCGGGTGCCGTACAGGCGGTTCAGGCCGGGGCCGACCTCATCCTCGTCAGCCATACATTCGCCTGGCAGACGGAAGCGATAGAGGCGGTGGTGCAGGCAGTGCTGGAGGGGAAGATCCAGGAGAACCGGATCGACGAATCGGTGCAGCGGCTGGCCCGGCTGAAGGCCAAACGGGCCATTACCACAGCCGAACCGCGGCCGTTCGCCGATATCGCACCGGAGCTGGCTTCTCATGCATCCCGTCAGGTTGCCCGGGAGCTCAGCGAGCAGAGTATTACCCTGGTCTGCGACGAAGGCCAGCTTCCGCTCGACCGCAATCAAAGCATCTATTGTATCTGGCCGGAGGTCCGCACCAATCACGAAGTGATTGAAGCCCTGCATGAGGAATGGACACTGGGCAAGGCGCTTGGTGAATACTATGGACATATTACCGAGACCATTATTGATGTCGACCCTTCCGAGCAGGAGATCAGCAGAGTCCTTCAGGAAAGCGCCGCCTTTGAGCAAATTGTGGCCGTAACCTACAATGCCGATTTCTCTGCGGGCCAGCAGCGTATTCTGCAGGAGCTTGTCTCGCGGAAGCCTGCCCGGCTGATCGTTGTAGCTGCCCGCAATCCGTTCGATTATACTGCCGTATCTGGAATCCGTACCTATCTGGCCGCGTATGAGAACAAGCCGCTGGCGATGCAGTCCGCCGCCAAAGTCATCGCCGGTGTCAGCACCGCCCAGGGGCGGCTGCCGGTAACGGTGGGTGAATTTCCTTTTGGCTCAGGGATTGTTGGGTAAGTAGATTCGTCCGATTGGTGTATGCATATTACAGCCAAAAGAGATCTATAATGATCGCGCAAAGCGCGGTCTCTCCGATAGATCAGACATCTCTATTCCGCATAATTGCATTTCGTACAACTATATTCACTAATAAATACAACCAGAAGCCAATAGCTGTATTTCGTACAACTATATCCGCTGATTTCTGGATTTATAAGGCTCTGGCGGGTATTTAAGTGTACCAAGTGCAGATATGACATTATTTAACTTCAATTCTAGGAATAGATGTACAGAATACATTTATACTGTAGATTGCGCATTGCCAGCCAGTTGGAATTTCAACTCCAGAAGACATTGTATGAAAAAACAGCAGTCGTCCTTGCCATATTCGGTATTGCGATAGTTTTTCTGTGATTAATCCTATGATGAGCGCAGAATTTGCAAACGGGCTGAAGCTATGTTATAAATTGAATAGCATATTCAATCGGGTTGTTACTGTTCAATCAGGCAAAACCGTATCCCTGGGAAGGGACGGTTTTGCCTTTTCTATTGTCTGAAAGAGTATGCCTAAACCTACCCTATATGATGAAAGAGAGCTGATCTTATCATGCAAACTACATTCAGAATTATCGACGAAGACGGAATTCATGCACGTCCGGCGACTGCGCTGGTCAATACAGCTACTAAGTTCAAGGACACGGAAGCCTTCGCGGAAGCCAAAGGCAAGAAGGTAACCCTGAAATCCATCCTGGGCGTACTGTCCCTGGGGCTGGAAACCGGCGA
>NZ_VWRQ01000045.1 GCF_008635795.1 Paenibacillus tepidiphilus
AGACAAGACCTCTTGTGCAGCCTTTTCTCTCTGTGCGGACATTTTTCCCATTAAGCTCATCCTCCTCCATGTATTAAGTCTACATTTTCGTGGGGGAGGACTCCAACTTAATTAGGGGGCTGTGGAGATTGTGTATGAAAAAGCGACCACATTGGGCCATCACCTGGGTAACCGGACCAACTGTGTATGATAAAGCGACCACATTGGGCCACTACCTGGGTAATCGGACCAACTGTGTATGAAAAACCGACCACATTGGGCCACTACCTGGGTAATCGGACCAACTGTGTATGAAAAACCGACCACATTGGGCCACTACCTGGGTAATCGGACCAACTGTGTATGAAAAACCGACCACATTGGGCTACCGTGAGAGTAATCGGACCAACTGTGTATGAAAAACCGACCACATTGGGCCAACGCGAGAGTAATCGGACCGATTGTGTATGAAAAAGCACGTAAAAGGCCCTATTCCGCTCCGTTTGAGCCCTTACTCTCCCCGCCCTCCCGTGCCTCTACGATCCGCGTCACCTCATCTGTAATCTTCTCTCCTCCGCCGCTTTTCCACTCCCGGACGAAGGAATCGAAGCGATCCAGCGGCGAATCACCGGTAATAATGCTGAGAAAGGCCTCCATTTCCAGCCGCTGCAGCTGCGGCCATTCGCGCCGCATCGTCAACGTGCTGCCCTGATAGACGCTGCGCACCTCGCGGATCGCCGTGGAGGTCAGTGCTGCCACTCCGTATTTATAAGAGTTAGCCACCTTCCAGCCCTCCAGATCCTTCTTCGGCTGCTCCTCTTCCGCCAGCCAGCGCTCATAAATGAGCCTGGTGTCAGGGTCCAGCAGCTCCGGATCGATTTTGCCGTGCAGCGCCTGCTGGATGTCGGAGTAATGCCGTTCAATGGCTCCGCTGTAATCGATCAGCAGATCGAACGGATAATAAGCCCGCGGCTGGATGCCGGTTTCCGCCGAATAATCGTCCAGCAGCTTGACTTGCCCGGTGCTCGGATCACGCCGGCGCTCCAGCCGGGTGAACACATTTAGCAGCTTGACCACCGCTTCGGGATGCCCGTATCCTTTGCGGACCACGAGATAGCGGTCCGTGACCGGAGCCATATGGGCCACGAACTGCCCATCCTCGTCAAGCGGGGCGGCGTACGCCCGCCATTCCGCCCTGGTATCAAGCGCTACCGCCTCTGACAGCGGATAATAGGGCATCCACCACGGGCCGAAGAACATGCCGGTCCGGCCGGAGAGGATCGGCTCCTGGGTCTCCTTGTAGAGGGCGAAGTCCGGGTCTATATATCCGCGCTTGTACCACTCGGACAGCTTGGCGAGTGCCGCTTTGGTCTCCGGTGCAATGGAGCCGTACATAATCGTACCGTCCTGGGCTCTGATCCAGTTCGCCGGAAAGGCATGAAAGGCGTTGAAGACGGCGTCCAGTCCGTTCACATGGGGCTTGGAGCCATAGATGATATTGCTGTAGGCGCTCAGGCCTATCGTGTCGCGTTTGCCGTTCCCGTCCGGGTCGCGCTCCACAAAGGCGCGGGCAATCGTCTCGATGTCGGCAAAGGTGCGCGGCGCCGGCAGCTCCAGCTTATCCAGCCAATCCTGCCGCACCCACAGCAGGCTCGGGGAATCGGCCCGAAGCGCCACATTGGGCAGCGCATACAGCCGTCCGTCCTCTGAAGCGTCGTCCAGCGCTTCGCCGCCGGTGGATTCATAGATGTCCTTGATCAGGGAGGAGCCATAGTCGCTGAACGTGTCGGTCAGGTCGGCGATCATGTCCCCGTCGATCAGCTGCGCCAGCTGATCGCGGTTGACTACCAGGGCATCAGGCAGATCGCCGCTGTCGATGGCAAGCTGCGCCTTTTGGAAGAACGCCTCATTGCCCTTCGCTTCCCAGGCATGAACGACCTTGATATTCGTAATGCTCTCCAGGTATCGCGAGATCGGATTATTGTCATTGCTGTCCCCGTTGCCGAGCCGCGCATCGGGTACCTTGAAGCCGATCCGCAGAACCACCGGCTGCCCGTACCGGCCGTAGGCGGCCTGCTCGGCAGGACTTTCTCCGTCCGGCAGCTTTACCAGCTCTCCTTGTCCGCCGTCTCCCCGGCAAGCGACAAGCATGAACCAGAAGACAACGGCTAGGCTATATTTGACGAGCCTGGGCCTGCTCATATCCCATCCCCTCCGCCCGGTATTCGCTCGGCAGCCGCCCGACATGTTCGCGGAACAGCCGGCTGAAATAGCGGTCATCCTCAAAGCCCGAGCGGCAGGCGATTTCGCAGACGGGAATATTCGTGGTCAGCAGCAGCGTCTTGGCCAGCTGCAGACGCATGCCCCGCAGGCACTCGCCGAAGGTCTCCCCGGCAAAACGGGCGAAGCATTGGCTGAAATAGCCCCGGCTCATATTGATATACGCCGCCACATCACTTTGATTGATCTTGTCGCCGGCATGGCGCCGCATATACCGGACCGCCCGGATGAGGCACAGCAGCACCTCCTTGCTCATCCCCAGCTCGAAGCTCCGCCGCTGCACATGGCCCGCGAAATTCCGCAGCCAGTTCTTCCACTGGCACCAGTTCCGGGCCAGCTCCGCTTCGGCCTGCAGCAGCGCCGCTTCCTCGGTCCCGAGCAGATAGCCCTGCCAGTTGCCGAGCAGGCTTACGGCAAAGCGCTTAAGCTCCTCCTCCGGAACCCGGCGGGAATGCACACTTCCCGTAAAGCTCTCCCATTCTGTCCGCTCCAGCGTCCAGCGGAGATTGGTTCCCGTCTCAAGCGGATTCTGCCCGGCCCCGGCCATACCGGATGCATTGCCGCTTTCGCCCAGCCGCTTCAGCTCGTCCAAGCCTATGGTGACCGGCTCGCAGTCCCCGTCGCCCGCGTAGAATAACGCCGGCCGCAGCCATTGCTCCAGCATGTCCTCCGCTTCCTGCAGCCGCATTCCCGCCAGCCCTTTCACGAGCACCACCTGCCAGCGGCCTGCCAGCGAGGCGCTCAGCTCCCGGCGGCCCTCCGCTTCGGCAGCGGCCTTCGAGAGCGGCGAAATCCACAAGGTACGTAAAGCAATCAGCCGGGCCCTCTTCCCTGCACCCAGCCTCAGCAGCTCCTCTTCGTGTCCGGGCGGCTTCAGCGGCACGTATACCAGTGCGCTGTCCGCATGAAGCATGCGGGCCTCGCCTCCGCCGGACAGCATCTCCCGGGCACATTGCTCCCACTGAATGCGCTCAACCAGACGCCCGATCGTCGCTCCGGCATTCTCAACCTCCAGCAGTGTCTTGACAATATAATCCACCGCCCCCAGCCGCAGTGCTTCCTGTACATAGTCGAATTCATGATGACAGGTCAGCACCACACAGCGGATTGCGGGGAAACGCAGCTTTACCTGGCGGATGAGGTCAAAGCCGGACATGCCCGGCATCGTAATATCCACGAACAGCAGATCGGTTTCCTGTTCTTCCAGGAGCGCCAGCGCGCTTAATCCGTCCCCGGCCTCACCAGTGATCATCACCCCGAAGGACGGCCAGTCAATCAGCGAGATGAAGCCCTTGCGCACCAGACGCTCGTCGTCCACAACAATCGCCTTAATCATCGAAGTCCTCCTTGCTTTTATAGGGGATAGAGATGGTTACCGTCGTTCCTTCATCCCGCCCGCTGGCAATATCCAGCGTCATCCGGTCGCCGTAATAGGTCCGCAGCAGCCGCAGCACATACGAGAAGCCAATGCCGAGTCCCCGTTTCTTCGCATCTTCGCCCTTGAGCAGAGCCTCGAGCTGCTCCCGTTCCATTCCGCTTCCGTTGTCCTTGACCATCAGGCATATGCCGCTTCCGGCTTGCCGGGTAATGATCACCTCCACTACGCCCTTATCGCTGAAGCCGTGGTAGATCGCATTCTCCACCAGGGGCTGCAGCAGAAAACGGGGCACAGCCGCGTCGAGCACCTCTTCTTCGGCCTCAACCCGGAACTCGAATTCATAATCGTAGCGGATGCGCTGCAGCTCCATATAGTTTCGCAGCGCCTCTATCTCCTCGCGGACAGTCACAATAATGCTCTGCTTCCCGAGATTGTAATGCAGCACCTTCACCAGCAGCGTGACCAGCCGGTCGATTTCCTTCTGCCCGTTCAGCCGGGCGAGCCACTGCACCGTATTCAGGGTATTGTGCAGAAAATGCGGATTGATCTGGCTGAGCAGCTTCTCGATTTCGAACCGGCTTTTTTGCTTCTCATTGCGGGCCACGGCCTGAATCAGGTCATTGACCTGCTCCTTCATCTGCTGGAAGTTGCTGAGCACGAAATCAAACTCCCGGACACCGGTAAAAGCAACCGGAGACGTCACATTCTCCGCCATGCGGATAATCTCCACGTTGACCTTGCGCAGCGGCCCGTAAATGCGCCGCCAGATTAACCAGGCGAGCAGCGCGGCGAACAGCAGTGTGGATAACGCGAGCAGAATCATCTTATAGAACCAGGAATAAATCTCACTGTTGAACACCGAGGTTTGGACCGCCGCCACCAGCTTCCAGCCCTGCGGACTGGCATAGCGGAACAGATGATAGCCGTTCACCACCTCATGCTGCTCCAGCGTTCGTCCGGCGGCGGCCACAATATCAGGCGGCAGCTCCCCGTCGATCAGATGGGTCAGTTCACCTTCTTGATTAATGAGAAGATGGCTTACCTTCATGCCGTAGGCTTCCTGGCTGAAAATTTTGCGCAGCAGACTGTAATTGGTCTCCAGATAAATGTATAGCTCATGACGGCCATTCACGCGGACGCTTCTGCGCTCGGAGAATACGGGATTGTCGCCGACAGTGTACATCGTGACATGGGGGCCGTAATAATCGGCGCCGTTATAACGCATGAAAGAAGGCAGCTGACCGGCGTCCATAGCGGGGCGGGTGCTCATATTCGTGAACAGCACCGGGTCTTCGTTGCCGGGCATAATGTAGGCGGTTAAACCGATGTAGGGATTGGTGAAGGTGACGAGATTGATCTTCTGGTTAATCGAATTCATGATTTGCGATTTGCGGTAAATCTGCTGCTCCTGAAGAAAAGCGGACATCTCCGCTACAATCTGCCCGTCCAGGGCGAATTGCTTGGAGGCAAAATCCAGATTGTCGAACGCATTCTCCAGGCTGAGCGCTTCCTGCCGCAGGGTGGAGGTGATGCCGCTGCCGATTTTGCCGGAAAGGATGGAGTAAATGGAGCTGTAGGACACGATGCCGACGATCAGCAAGGGTAACAGGGTGCCGAGCAGCAGATACAGCAGCAGCATGGAACGCAAGGATTGTGCGGGGGATGGTCCACCGCCGGATTTATGTCTCAGCATCCCTCTCCGCCCTTTATTGTAAGCGTTTTATCAGTTGGCTATAGAATACCATATTTATCCTCATTTGAAAATAATAAGGCAGAAGCGGTTTGCACCGCCCTGCCTTGATATCACCGCCGGTTATTGCACGCTTTTGCGCGCTTCAAACAATTCCTCCGCTTTTTTGACCGAGAACTCCATGACGTCGGCATAGCCCAGACCGTTCACCTTATCATGCATCTCCCGGTTCAGCTTGTCGAATTCGGCATCGTTCTTTGCGAACACCATCTTCCAGGAATACTGCTGGATCACTGTCCCGATCTGCTTGTTCTTCTGCTCCAGCGTCTTATCCATCATCAGCGGCTCTTTGCCGGTGAAGCCCTGCGGCGCTACGGCCAGCATACCGTTCTTCTCAAAATATTCCTTCGCCGTCAGCGCGCCCATCTTCGCTCTCCAGTCGCTGTCGAGCTTCGAGGGATTGCGCTCCAGGGTCGTCTGCCACAAATTGTGGTCATACGGCTCGCCCGTTTCCGGATTCTCCATCGCCGGGACGACAAAGGAGAAGTTCATCTGGTTCGAGCCATAATAGAAGTCACCGCCGCCGTATTCTTCAGGAATCTTCGTATCCTGCTGCTTGGCGAACGCCTCCCAGCCGAAATCGGTAATGACCGGCTTACCGTCTACGCCGATATCCCAGGTCAGCCCCTTCGGGCCGTTCGGTACCGCTGTACCGCTGCCCGCCGAGAGCATCGCCCCTTCAGGGGTGTACATCCAGTTGATGAATTCCATGATCCGCTCCGGTTCTTTGGCTTTGGCGCCGATAGCGATGATGCCGTTGCCGCCATACACATTGAAGCCTGTGGAATACATCAGCTCGCCCTTGAAGGGAACCAGTGCAAAGCCTTTGCCTTCAGCCGTCCGTTCCGGGGTGTTGTAATTGGCGGCGCCCAGCCACGGGAACCAGGAGAACAGCACCCGGCCATCCTTGTATTTGGCCACCACATCATCGAATTTCTGGGTCAGCGAGTCAGGGTCGACGAGGCCGAGCTGATTCGCTTCATAATACAGGCGGAGCGATTTCATATACCAGCTGTCCTCGGATATGAAATCATAATACTTCTCCTCATCGGCCTTGACGTAGACGGCGGTATCGGCGATTTCATCGTAGCCGAGCATGCAGGCGAATTGCTTCGCCAGGGTCATCTTGTAGTTGCCGTCCCAGTCGGACCAGAGCGAGAAGGCATAGGTTTTCTTGCCCTGCTCGTTCTTCGGCTCCAGCTCCTGCATCTGCTTCAGCACCGGCAGATAAGCCTCGATGCTGCCGATTTCCGGCGCGCCGATTTGCTGGTACAGATCCCAGCGCAGATCGGGTCCCCAGGTCATATCCTTGCCCTCGGAGGGCCCGGAAGGATTCACGGCCACATTGTTGCCCATGCCGTATACCGCACTGCCCCCGCCAAAAGCAACCTTCGCCTTCTCAATGGCCTTGGGGAACTGCTTTACAATATCGGCGCCATGCTTATCCAGCAGTCCGTCCTTCGTCCAGTCCAGCAGCAGCTTGCCCTGGATGGCGTTCGGATAATGGTTCTTGTCGTCGCCGAAGATGATGATATCCCCGAGATTGCCGGAGGCCATCATGGCCGAGATTTTCGTGTCGCCGCCGGTAAGATTGGAGGCCACGATGTCCAGCTCAATGTTGAATTTGTCCTTGATGATCTTGGCGAACCAGCCGGTCTGCGGTCCGGCATAATTCGCCGTCGTCGAGAAGACGGTCAGCTTCAGCGGCTTGGCGTGATCCGGAGCGCCGCCCTCCGGTGCAGCGCTGGCCTCACCGGCTGCGGTAGCTTCCGCTGCAGGCGCTTTGGTCGCAGCGTTGCTTGCGCTGTTCCCGTTGTTGCTGCCGCCGCAGGCTGCCAAGGGCAGCAGGATCATGATGCTGAGCAGCACAGGCAGCATTCTTGTGAGCTTCATTGGAATATTCCCCCTACTTGAATTGGTTTACTGCTTGGTAAAGCGATCCGGTGCAGCCGTTACCCCTTAACCGCACCGATCATGATGCCTTTGACGAAGAAGCGCTGGAAGAACGGATACACAATGAGGATCGGCAGCACGACGATCATGGTGACCGTCATCCGCACGGAGGTCGGAGTCTGCATATTCTGCACACTGGCCGCCATATCCGGCGAGCTGCGGATCAGCGCCGCCAGCGAGCTGGACTCATTCAAATACCGCCACAGCAGAAATTGCAGCGTGTAATATTTCGTATCCGTCATCAGAAAAGCCGTATCAATGAACGAATTCCACTGGTTGACCGCCGAGAAGATCGAAATCGTCGCCAGAATCGGCGTTGTCAGCGGCACGATAATGCTCCAGAAGAGGCGCAGATAACCGGCTCCGTCCATGCTGGCCGATTCCTCCAGGGACGGCGGGATGGCTTCCACATAGGTTTTGACCAGAATGATATTGAACGGCGTTATAATCGACGGCAGAATATAAGCCAGATAATTATTCGTCAGGTGCAGATTGTGCATGGTGATATACCACGGAATCAGACCGGCGCTGAAATACATAGTCACCACAATGCTGCGGTACCAGATTTGCCGGGCCCACATTTCCCGCTTGGTGAACAGATAGCCAAGGAAGGCGGAAGCGCCCACAGTCAGCAATGTCCCGACTACCGTCCGGTAGACCGACACCAGCGCCGCATGACTGAGTCCGCTGATCCGGAGCACTTTTGAATAATTGTCGAAATGGATCTCCCTTGGATAGAACTTGATATAGCCTGCCGCACTAAGATCGTTGGAGCTGATCGTATTAATAAACAGATAATAGAACGGATACAGGCAGCTCAGCGTGAACAGCCCGAACAGCCCATAGATGAGTGCCTGGAACAGCGCATTGCCCGGCTTCAGCTTCTTCCTCTTCATCCCGCTTCACACCGCCTTAAATGATGGATTCGTCACGCACCAGGCGCGACAGCGTATTGGCTCCGAACAGCAGCAGCACGCTGACAACCGATTTCAGCATACTGACCGCCGTGGCGAACGGAAAATTGTTGGCAAAAGCAATATTGTACACATACAGGTCCAGCACCTCAATGGCGTCCTTGTTCATCGCATTCTGGAAGGCAAAATACTGCTCCATCCCGTTGTTGACAAAGTTGCCGATCGACAGCAGCAGCAGCACGAAGAATGTCGGAAGGATACCGGGCACGGTGATATGCCAGATTTTGCGGAACCTTGAGGCGCCGTCCACCTCTGCCGCTTCATAGAGCTCCTGGTCGATGCCCGCAATTGCCGCCAGATACAGAATTGCGCCCCAGCCGAGTGACTTCCACCAGTACCAGGCAATCATTGTCAGCCAGATGTGCGAGCTTGAGGCCAGAAAGTTGAACCCTTCATCCACGAGGCCGAGCGAGACCAGAATGCCGTTCACCACCCCGCTGTCCACTGAGAATAAGGAAAACGCCAGCGCGTAGACGAGAATCCAGCTGATAAAGTTCGGTATCGTCGTCATCGTCTGCACCAGCTTGCGGTACCAGCCGGCCTTGATTTCGGTCAGCAGGATGGCGAAAATAACCGGGAACACTGAGGTAACCAGCCCGAGCGTGCTCATCGCCACTGTGTTCTTCAGCACACGCAGCACTTCCGCCGTCTGCGTCGGATTGGACACGATGGTACGGAACCACTTCAGCCCCACGAACGGCGTATCCGACAGCGGGATGCCGGGAATGAAATCATAGAAGGCATAGATCCATCCGCTGATCGGCAAATAATAGAAAATAAAGGTCACCGCAAGAAACGGCAGCGCCATCAGAAACAGCTTGTACTTGTTCTGCAGCCTTCTGCGGTGCGGACTGGCCGGCTGCATGCCGCGCAGCATTTCTTCGGAAGGTACCCCCATAGCGAAATCTCCTATCTCCGTCAGATGATTACGCTTACATCCTAACAGAGAACTTTACCCTGCCGGGAGAGAGGAATGCATGCCCTTGCGGGAGAGCTGTCGCGGGTTAGCGGACTATTTTCTCAGAGGAGCGGACTATTTTCTCAGGGGGATACGGCCGGTGATCACAGCAGCAAAACTCATTGTAATGTTAAGTTGTAAATTATATCCTTGAAGGTAGCTATATGAGAGGCATAAATATTCGAGGTGTAAAAAGGAGGTTACGGGTATTCCTTCAGACAAACGTAATCCGGCAGCGGAGCGCACCGGCGCCAACTGTCCGGTCTGCGGCAAGGACAACGGCTGTGCGCTGGCGCACGGCAACCCGGCAGATACCTGCTGGTGCATGAGCTTCTCTGTGCCCCGCGAAACGCTGGAGCAGATCAAGCAGCTCTATCCCGAAGCGTCCTGTATCTGCCGTGACTGTCTCCAGGCGCTGGCAGGGGACATAAGTTCCGGCAGCCAGGGTTAGCTGAATGCAAGGAGTTCGATAACAATGTCGCGGCACATCCCCAATCTGCTGACACTCAGCCGGATTCTTTTGTCGGTGTGGCTGATGTTCACCTATGAAGAGCCTCTGCTCTTCATCATGATCTATGTAGCCTGCGGTCTCAGCGATGTGCTGGACGGGGCCATTGCCCGCTGCAAGCAGTGGGAATCCGGTCTGGGCGCCCGCCTGGATTCCCTCGCCGACATGGTATTCTGTCTCGCTATACTAATATTCATGATCGGGTGGCTTGGCCCGGAAGCCGCACGATATGTGCCCTGGATCATCGCAGCTGCGGCCATTCGCTTCGCCAGCGTGCTCATTGCTGCCGTCAAATACCGCACATTCGCCATGCTGCATACCTGGAGCAGCAAGCTCTGCGGAGCGGCGTTATTCACCGCACCGCTCTTCCTGCTGCTGGATTGGCAGGGACTCCTGTGGCCGTTATGCGTGCTTGCCGTGCTGTCGGCCGCAGAAGAAACGGCAATCCATCTGACCTCGGCCAGGCTGGATGTGAACCGGAAGAGCCTGTTCACCCGGCAACGCTAGCTCGCCGGCTCACGCCGACACCGCTCCGCCTTATTCCATGACCATTTATAACATGACCATTTATAACATGACCATCTTGTTGCTGAGTGTTCCCAGCTTCTCGATTTCCACAATCACTTCATCGCCGGCCTCAAGATAATACTGCCGGTCCGCCGGATAGCCCATCATTACACCCTCCGGTGTACCGGTCAGAATCAGATCGCCCGGCTCAAGCGTCATGCACTCCGAGATGTAACTGACAATCTGCCGGCAATCAAAGATCATATCGGCCGTATTCGAGTCCTGGCGCAGCTCCCCGTTGACATAACAGCGGATACCGAGCCGCTGCGGATCGCCCACCTCGTCTGCAGTCACCACATAAGGTCCGACGGGGGCGAACTTGTCGCAGGATTTGCCGGCCAGCCACTGGCTGGTGCGCATCTGCAGGTCGCGGGCCGACAAATCGTTCGCCGCACAATACCCGAAGATAGCCGCTTCCGCTTCATCCGGAGGGATGCTGCGTACCCGCCTGCCGATGACGATGGCCAGCTCCGCCTCATAGTCCACCTTCTGCGAATGACGCGGCAGCGGTACGGTCTCGCCGTGTCCGGCCAGGCTATTGGCGAACTTGCTGAAGAGAATAGGATATTCCGGCAACGGCATTCCCGTCTCCAGGGCATGACGGCGGTAATTCAGCCCGATGCAGATGATTTTGCCCGGATTAGGCACACAAGGAGCCAATTCCAGCTCTGCTTCCACTTTCCAGTACGCGGCCTCTCTATTCGCCGGCAATTCATCCACGAAGCGGCCCAGCCGCTCAAGTGCCGCCGCTCCGCCCGCAAGCACCTCTTCAAACGAAGCGGGAACCCCGCCTGCCGCTTCCTTCAGGTGCTGAAGCGCGTGCGCCACATCCAGCACATAGTCTCCTTCTTTTACCCCCAACCGCAAGGCACCGTTCTCGATCATATTCAGCAGCTTCAATGCTATCCGCTCCTCTTCGCCTGCCGGCAAATCTAACGCATTCCTAATACCTTGACCCATTCAATTCCGAGCGCTTGGTTTATGGATTGTGGTCGATTTTTCGCCTACGCTTGCCCTATTTACCTTCTCTACGGCCCATTGTGGTCGGTTTTTCGACTACAATGGGTCTGTTTTCCTCAACGGCAAGACATTGTGGTCGATTTTTCGCCTACGTTTGCCCTGTTTACCTTCTCTGCAGCCTATTGTGGTCGGTTTTTCGACTACAATTAGGATTGATTAGCTCGGCCTGTTCACAGGAAAGGGACGTAGGTGCGGACGTCCCCAGCCTTACTCGCAAATAGATGGTGCATAGCTACAATTTGTTGCGGTCAAGGTACTAGTCTGACTTGCTTGTATCTGACTTGACCGTAGCTCCTTGCCGCACACCTGGCCGCATTTGCCGCACACCGGCCAGGGACTGCCTAACGGGGCGGCTAGCCCAGCTTCCCGGTGTAACGGTTAGCCGGCACTCCCTGCACACCGGGTCTCACCCGGAACAGCCCTCCGGTATCCGGCCAGTCCTTCAGTTCCTCAACGCTCATGCTGCCGCGAGCCGAGGTAATGTACAGCTCGTCCAGCTGTTCCCCTCCAAAGGTACAGGAGGTGACATTCTTGGCGGGTACCCCGATCTTGCCGAGCCGTTCGCCGGTTAACGGGTTCCAGCGCGAGACGCAGGCGCCCCCGTAGTGGGCGACCCAAAGCATACCTTCGCTGTCTATCGTCATACCGTCCGGGATGCCTTCATCTTCGCCAAACTGGACAATCTGCTGCCGGCCGCTGACCTCCCCGCTCCCGGGCTCATAGTTCAGCGCATCGACACCGCGCGTTAAACTGTCGATGTAATACATCCGGCCGCGCGATTCATCCCAGGCCATACCGTTGGAGATGCCGACCCCATCCAGAATGCGCCGTACGGTACCATCGGTGTCCAAGCAATAGAAAGCACCGGCATTCTGCTTGCCTTCCATGCTCATGCTGCCGAACCAGAGCCGGCCCTGACTGTCGCATTTGGCGTCATTCAGCCGGTTGCCGGGCTGATCCTGCTCCACAGGAGCCAGCAGCCTGGGCTCTCCCTGCCCGCTGAAGCTGTATATTCCGTCCTCCAGCGCCAGGACCCAGCCGCCGCCTGCTGCCGGAACAACTGCTGTGACCATTTTAGCGAAGTGAAAGACATCCTCCTGCCCCTTTTCAGGGTGGTATACCCGCAGCTGTCTGCCTTCGATGTCCACCCAGAGCAGCTCTCGCCGCATTTCATCCCAGTGGGGTCCTTCACCCAGCCGCGCCTTGCCAACTGGCACCAATTCCGCTTGTAAGTACATCTGTTCAGCCTCCTGTCTTTGATCCGGTTTCCGCATCCTCCTATATTATAACCGATCTGCATTACTCTGCTGCCGGATGAACCTGACATAAGGTTGTCCGGTTGGGTATGCTATCCTATGAACGTAAGAATAAGATTCCGGGCTGTTATCTATTAAACAGGAGGCTGCCTCATTGAAATATGAATGGAAAAAACAAGACAAATCCCTGTATCTCCCCTCCACCGAACCCGCAGTGGTCAAAGTGCCTGCCTTTCCGGCCTTTATGCTGAAGGGGGAAGGCAACCCGAACAGTGCAGCCTTTGCCGAAGCTGTGGGCTTGCTGTATTCGCTGTCCTATGCCGTCAAAATGTCTCCAAAAACAACCCCGCAAATTGAGGGTCTGCATGGAGCCGATTCAGGCACTTTGCGGGGCCCCCGTAAGAAAGCTGCTGCTCCGGCAGATTATTACGAATACACCATTTTTCCGCTGGAGGGGATCTGGGATCTTAATGAGCAAGGGCGCGCCAAAGCCTTTCTGGATAAGGATGATCTAGTATACACGCTGATGATCCGTCAGCCCGATTTCGTAACTCCCTTGTTCGCTGCAGAGATCATGGAGAATTCTGCGCGGATCAAGCCCCATCCGCTGAACGGCCAAGCCGCCTTCGGCAGGTCCGAAGACGGCTTGTGTGTACAGATGATGCATATCGGGCCCTATGACACGGAAGCTGCCAGCTTTGCCCGGATGGAGCAGTATTGCCGTGAGCAGGGTCTCCGCCGGCTCTCGCTCACTCATCGTGAAATTTACATCTCCGATGCACGCCGAACGGCGCCGGACAAGCTTAAGACTGTGCTTCGCTTCCAGGTCGCACGGTTATAGACGTCAGCCGGTAATTCCTGTAGATGCACCGGACCGTTCCGGCCATATCGCTGCGTAAATACGATTTACCCGTCAATCTGTTCCGATCTTCCAATCCGGGCCTCCGGATGAACCTTCAAGGTATCCCGGTACTCCACCAGGTCAATGTCACAGCCGGGGCCTATCGTTACACTGCCGCCGGTGACGAGCTCCGCTTCCGTATATTCCAGTTCAATATGCTCCCCTTCGATTAAGTCGGCCTTAAGCCCGGCCTTGAATTTCGGAATCAGATCAGCCAGCAGCTTGTTGTGGACCGCCCGGCGGGAGCGGCAGATCACAATGCTGCGGGCACCGATCCGCTCCGCCTTGCACTTGCCGTGAAGCATGAAGTCGATTTCCCCTGCGCTCAGCAATCCGCCTACTGCGAAGGCGCCTTCGCCGCTGAGTACCTGCAGATCACAGTCCTCCTTGATATCGGCCATACCGTTTAAGGCCAGCTTGCCGCAACGCAGGGCACCGTGTATGGTCATCATGCCGTCCATAGTTAGCGATCCGGACTCCAGATTGCCTTTGAAGGTCAGCTTGCCGTCCGCATCGAGCTCCTGCGCCTGTACATCGTCGTTCAGCTTCATCATTCCGTCGGCCCGGAAGACGCGCGCTTGCACCGGTCCGTTAATCTTGCATACCCCTTCCAGCCTGACCTCATTATAGCGGCCGCCCTCCGCAGTATTAACCCCCGAAAGTACCAAATCCGGCAGCAGTTCCTGATTCATTACTCCATCCCCTTATCCAAGTACTGGTAAATAGATGACCTAATTGTAATGCAAGGCATTAGCGTGCAAATCGGGCTGCAGGCGGATATGTACCTGATCCTGAAAGAGTATGTAACTGCATTTTGTACATCTATTTCCCTTAAAATCGAGCCTAATTGGTGGTTATTTGCATTTTATGCAATTAAAGCCGGGGATTTAATGAAAAAGAGCAGTAATTTTGCAAAAAACTTACCACGGTAGATCTACAGGGGGAAGATTGCTGGAAATGTAGATTCTCCACCTTCGTCTGAGGCCAGTCGGAGGG
>NZ_VWRQ01000046.1 GCF_008635795.1 Paenibacillus tepidiphilus
CTTTCTTGGTGGACTTCAACAATCCCGAGAATACCCTACTTTTTTGTTGCCTGACTAGGCCCCAAATCTTGGTACACAACTTATTTTACGCCATCTAAGATGTAGAACAAAACAAGAAGCATTAAAAATAAATGGTCAAATTCAGAGTTTAATGAAAGAGATAGAAAATAAAGAACAATATCTAAATGAATGGATCGAAGAAAATAGAAGCTGATTTATTGAAAGTTGGGTGTGGTTTATGAAATTGCAATGGACAAAAACAAGAGATGTCATTCCAAATCCCCTAAATCCGAGACAAGATCATTCAACACGATCAATAGAAATGCAACGGATTATTAAAGAAAAAGGATGGGAAGCGGGAATAACTTGTTATGCACAGGAAAATAAGTATGTAATTCTCTCTGGTCACCGTCGCTGGTACGCAGCTGTTCAACTAGGAATTCAAGAAATTCCAGTATTGTTAGTTAACGCACCTAAAGATAAAGCTGAAGAAATGGAACGTTTAGGATCTGTGCAAGGTGGAAGGGTGGACTGGACACCTTATGAATGGGCTAAATACACATATGAGATGTGGATAATATGGGGAAAATGTTCTTTTAAAGATCTAGGTAAAAAGATGAGCGTCGATAGTAAGCAGATAGCATCTAGAGTGAAAGTTTTTCAATATTATCCTCATGTGGAAATTGAGGAAAAGTTGGATAGCGGAAAGTATTCAATATCTGCGCTATATCATTTAAAACTTTGGTTAGAAAAGTTAGAAAAAAACAAACCTGAATTAGTTGAATTATTTGATATAAATTTAATTAGAACAACAATGCTCAGGAAAATTGAATTGGGTTTAATAACAGTTGATGATCTTAGGAATGAGCTAGCTATTCAATTATCTAGTGTGGAGCAAATTAAGAAGTTTCTAGTGAATTCAAACTTTCGGTTATCCGATGCAATTAATTTATCGACATTAAATGGTAGGAATAATGGAAATCGGTTTAAAACACATATAGATAAAATAAATAAAGCAGTTCTGAATATCTATCAAATTGATGTTAATGATTCAAACGATGCAAAGGAACTTCTGTTGAGTTTAGAAGGAATAAAGAAAAAGTTAGTAACTAAAAGTACAGAGTTATCAAAACTACTTGACGGGAATTAAATAACGAGTATTAAGAGTAATTGTTGTTATACTACCCATAGTTAATAGATAGGCACATCTGTACATCTCATTTTACTAGGTGACATCAAAACTGTGACTACACTCATAGAAGATTATATTCGCGGTACCTTCGGATAAGGGCAATTCTCCTCTCCTTCATAGTTAATATCAGAAAAGCGACTCTAAGCGGTCGCTTTTTTTGCGTGTTCGTACTCGAATGGGAGACCACTTTGCCTCTAATGCTTAGGCTAATCTGTATCTAAATGCGGTATATTTCTAACTTTTATATCACCCCCACGACGCCCCGTAACCGACTAACTTCTGCCCAGACTGCTTATGTTCTTTTATTCACCACAGGCGGAGAGAATTAGCGTACCCTGCTAAAGAGACTAAAGGATACAGACGAATGACATACAGTGGTCATTAGCACACACGCATGTAGCGTATAAAATACAAAAAACCCAACTCTGCTAACGAAGCGGAGAAGGGTCTTTTCAGGGTATAGACAGCTCTAGCTAACGAAGCGGAGAAGACTATACCCATCTGTATTATTTAAGTATAATCATGATATTATGTATGTGGACGAAAGTCAAGTTACACGTTATCATTTTGGCTATTTGGGATGTGTACAATGATCTATAATATCTATTTTGATGAAGCCAATAAAATTGACCAGCCAGGAAAAGCGAATTCATATTACGGTGCATATGGCGGCAGTGAGCAGACAATGTCAGAAATAAAACAGACGGTACAACGTATATTTGAGGAGCTTGGAACCAAGAGCGAATTGCATTTCAGGGAGTACAATCATGACCAGTACTTGAAAAAATATTTCAAGGCTCTTCATTATATCATCAATCAGGATGTTAATATCAATATTCTGGTCGTTAGTAACACAGAGGCACATAGTATAGCCAGACAACTAAACCTGACAATGATGGAGCTACGGAATCTCTTTTATATAAAAATACCGGAAAGACTGTTCTATGGAGTCACACGGCACTTGCACGGTCAGGTGGATGTTAACATCAAAATTGATCGCAACGATGAATACGATGCCCTTGGACTGCCATCAAAAATCAAAGAGCAGATGAATGCTCATTCAGTATATCGGAGTAAAAGATACAAAATAGCATCCGTTGAGTCGGAAGAGTCTCATGAGTCCATCCCTTTGCAAATCATTGATACATTTATGGGAATTGTGGTATTCCTGATGGAACAAAGCTACACGGTGGACTCAAACACGGCTCTGATTAAGAGTGACTTGGTATATCGCTTTTTATCTGAAGGTGACAATGTAGAACGATTTATGAAACAGATCAAGCTGTATTCATGGAACGGAAATGAGAACTTGTCTGAACTGTCTGTAGGAAATTATGTATCTCAATTTATGGTTTACAAATCTCGTTATGATGTTTCAGAAATATCCAAGCTTCAGGCAGTGATGTTGAAGAACCCTGATTTATCTGCAACGGAATACCGTAAGCTGCTGGAATATCCTAACACGTTGGCACGCATGTTGCTTGGATACAAGGATGAAGTTGAGGGTAGGGGAAGGAATTATTCATTAATGCAGTAGGGTAAGGTGTATTGGATGTTCATTGATACTTAACTCTAATTTCCCGACACACCTATACAAAGCTCCATTATTACCGTGATCTTAGAGATTGTGAATGATCGTTCCCTGCTGTATTCATTTATTCCTCACAAGTCGTTCCTCTGGACTCAGATGAAGCTCATATTTTTGAACAAAGTAATCCTTGACGAAGTTAAAAATGTTACCGCGTTCAAGAGAGCCCAAACGCACTTGACCGTACTTGTTCCAATGATATCGACTATGGAAATTATCGAAATGCACACCTTGATTCTCAACTACTGATGAACGAATAAACCCGAGTGACTCAATTTCGTCCAGTATTATCTTCAAAGCATCTGCGAAGGAGTCTACAGTGTTTTTATTGTTATCTGACTTTATGATCTGGCCATTTTTGTTTTTCGAATACGAATCTCGCCAAATGCCAAAAAGGAAAGGATTCCTTCTTTTCTTGGCCAGTTAACGGGGCCGGCCTTACTTCATTTGCCTGCGGATAATCTCCGCCAGCAGGGGGATGCCCCGCTCCAGCTCGGCGGGGGAAGCATAGGCATAGGACAGGCGCAGGTGCCTGCTGTCACTGCGGTCATACAGATCGCCGGTGTTGAGCAGCAGCCCGGCCTGCAGAGCGGCGGCGAACAGCCGCTGCAGTGACGCTTGCCCGCGCAGGGCAAGCCATACATAGAAGCCGCCGGCGGGGATGCGCCAATCCGCCAGACCGGCCAGATGCGCATCCAGCAGCTGCAGCAGGAGCCTGCGCCGTCCGCGCAGCTGCTCCCGCAGCGTGGCCAGATGCTCGGCGTGGTGGCCGCCCTCCAGCCAGTGCGCCGCCGCCAGCTGGGAGAGGGAGCTGGCTCCGTAATCGGTCTGCATCTTGATGTCGGCGAGCCGCCGCACCACCGGCTCCGGCCCGGCGATCCAGCCGATGCGCAGACCGGGGCTGGTCACCTTCGACAGGGTGCCCAGATGCAGCACCCTGCCGCCTGTATCGAGCGCCTTCAGCGGCGGCGGCGGGGGCGCGTCCAGCCACAGCTCCTGATACGCCCCATCCTCCAGGATGGGCAGCCCGAGCTGTGATGTCACTTCCATCAGCTTCCGGCGCCGCGCGGCATCCATCAGGATGCCGGTGGGGTTATGGAAGCTGGGGATGGTGTAGAGCATGGCGGCGCGGCTGCGCTTCGCCGCGCCTGCCAGCTTGTCCGTCAGCAGCCCGCCCTCATCCATGGGCAGGCCGCTGAACTTCACGCCCGCCGACTGGAAGGCGTGAATGGAGTAGAGGTAAGACGGCTTCTCCAGCAGAATGGTGGAGCCGCGCGGCAGCAGTCCGAGGGCGATGAGCTGCAGGCCCTGCAGCGCCCCGGACGTGATCAGAATCGAGTCCGGCCCGGCCTCGATTCCTTGGGCTTGCAGCTCGCCGCTGAGCGCCCGGCGCAGCCGCAGGCTCCCGAGCGGCTGCTCGTAGGAGAGCGGCGGCAGCGGCTCCGCCGCAAGGCCGCCGAGCACGCTGCGCAGCCGCTCTGCGGGCAGCAGCTCCGGCGCAGGCTCGCCGGTGCCAAGGCGGATCAGACCGGCTGCGAACTCCAGCCGGTTGATCGCTTGAATGCCGGGCAGGTTCGGATAATGGCTGCCCTCCTCTACATACCCGGCCCAGCCGCCGCTCTCGGCGGGGGCCCCGGGTGCAGGAGCGGCGGCGACATAGGTGCCGCCGCCCTTGCGGCCCTCCAGCAGCCCGAGGGCCGACAGCTGCCCCAGCGCAGCGGCGACCGTGCTGCGGTTCACGCCGTAGCGGCGGCACAGCTCGCGCTGCGGCGCAAGGCGCATGCCGGGGGGCCAGGCGCCGCTGCTGATATTGTGCAGGAAGCGGGTGTAGATCTGCTGATACAGCGGCACCGGCGAAGCGGAGTCCGGCATCCAATCGCCGCTCCCGGCGGTGAGACGGGCATTCACATTTTCCTGGGATGGACGCATAGACTCTGACCCCTCTTTTTCCCGAATAGATGGTTGCTTCTAGTATGTCTCAGTGATCTTCTGTTCCACATTATAGCATGCCCGCAAGGGACGCCCCCATTTGGTTGGGTTCCAGTAGCGAATTTGGCTGGTTACTTGGGTGCGGAATCATCGTATGATGGAATCTGTCTTAACGATGAACCGAGAGGGAGTAGCAGAGATGACAGAAGCAATTATTCATGGGTTGGTGCTGGCCTTGGGGCTGATTTTGCCGCTGGGGGTGCAGAATATATTCGTGTTCAACCAGGGGGCGCTGCATTCACAATTTCGCCATGCGCTTCCGGTTGTTCTGACCGCCTCATTATGTGATACACTGCTAATAGGAATGGCTGTCGGCGGTTTGTCTCTGGTTCTCCTGTCGCTGGAATGGTTGACTGCCATTGTGTATGCCGCTGGTGTAGTGTTTCTATGTTATATGGGCTGGAGTATCTGGCATGCGGCCGCTCCGGTGCAAGGGGAAGCCAGACGTTTTACACGTAGAGGACAGGTAGGCTATGCCTTGTCGGTATCCCTGCTGAACCCTCACGCACTGCTGGACACGTTGGGGGTGATCGGTACCAACTCCTTGCAGTATAGCGGATGGGCCCGCTGGGTGTTTGCGGGTGCGGCTGCGGGAGTGTCATGGATATGGTTTCTGGGGCTTGCGGCGGCAGGCAGACTGCTGGGCAGGCTGGATAAGGCGGGCCGATTCATCGGCTGGCTCAACCGGGCTTCGGCCGTGGTGATCTGGGCGATTGCACTGTATATGGCCTTTCAATTATGGAGTTCCTTGTTATAGGTAAGAGGTAAACGGGTTTATTTTCCGTAGATTGTTCAATGAATCTCTATTGACCATTGGAATATTATCACTTACTATTGCATTTATAACTGTAAATTCCTAGTAGATGGGTATTAGGAAGGGTGATTTTCCGTGGAACAAAAAACGATGATTCGGGATCAATTGGCGGCATATTTAGCGGAACAAGGCATGTCCATCAACCAGTTTGCGGTCCGCTCCGGCATTAATTCCGGGACCCTGAGCCGGATTATTACCGGCCAGCAGTCAATTGCGATGAGTCATCTGGAGCTGATTACGGAAGGAATGGGCAAGACGCAGGACTTCTTCTACAGCCTGTATGTGGATGAATGCCTTTATTATTCCGTTCCTACCTGGCGGCGGCTACGGCCCTTCATTATGAGCTGCGCAGCGCTGAACCGGCTGGACTGTATTGAGCAAATTGTGCAGACCCTTCTCGATAACCTGACTTATGCTCCAATGCTGTTCGACACAGCGGAAGAGCTGTTCAAGCTTGGGCAATGGCAGGCGGCGGCGTTATTATATGAGAATGTGAGCGCCAGCGAGAAGTACCAATACTCTGAACGGCTGGCGATTTGCCAGTACCGGCTGTTCAAGATCGCCCTCGGCGAGGACCAGAACAAGAACCTGCGCGCGGCGATTCTGTTCGAGTGTTATGTGTATAAGCTGGATGAGGCGGATCAGCTGGATGCGTTGAAGGATTTGGCGCATGTGTTTTCTTCACTGCATCAGTGGGATAAGGTGGAGGAGATCAGCGAGAATCTCTGTCGTATTGCCACTCTCCAATATGAATTATCCATCCATTCAAACAAAAAACGAGAGACAACCCGTAAATCTTCCAGACCAGTTTATGGATATATATTATATTCTTATCTGTTGCGTTCATTAGTGTTCGATGAAATAGGAGATTATAAAACTGCTCTCTATTATGTCTCGAAATATGCTGACGGAACTTGGATAGAGGACAAATCTGAAGAAGCAGTGCAACTGATAGGTCAATTTAAGGAATGGGCTACGGCGAATTCCCTTCTATATCGATTAATGGCTGGTCAGCGAGAAGTGCTGGATGATTATGTAGCATTTATTTCTACAAAAGAAGAAGAAATCTATCTAGCTATGCTCAGAATATTGCAAGCTGCTAATAAGTATAGTTGGAATGTCGATCATATTTTAAGTCGATTTGAGATTAACACGTCATATCAAGTGCAAACGGGATACTTTGGTAATCACAATCAGCAGATGTCAGCTGACCGACATGCTGGGTTTCTTTTTGAATTAGCTACATATTACTTGTTTCATAATCTTCCTGACGGCATAATGTTCCTATTACAGAGCTTGAAATTTTGTACTAGGATCAACTCTCAGAGTAACATTATTAAGTGCGTTGATATGTTTGAGCAATACCGTTATAGAGCAACCGAAGAAGAAGAAAAACAATATAAATCTTTGATCAATGAGGTGCGGACACAGAATGATAAGAAAAATGTTGTTGTCTTTCCTACTACTATGCAGCATGTTTATCTTAATAATTGATCCAATGAGTTCTGACTATGTAACTAATGAGCAGGAAAATATTAATTTTATTCAGCCGCTCACTCATGGTAGTGGTGGAGGATTTTAGTTTTAATATTTAACTATCAAAAAAATGACTTACGACGCCTAAATGAAGGCGTCTTTTTTATAATAAATTTATATTTATTTAGGATAAGTATGATTATAATAGGTGCTGTGATTTGGGTTAAATTCATTTTTTTACAGTATTGACTAAAATATTGAATAAAGTGATTGTATTTTCAATCAAGTTCATCAATTTAATTTAACTAATCAATTTGAAGAATAACATACATCTTCAAATAATCGTGATAGTCAAAGTTAACAGATGTAATTTGAGAAAGAAGATGAACATTACATGTACCAACGAGTTACAATCCGAGACACAATAACCACCTACATATCCCAAAACAACATCACCATCAACAAGTTCGCCGAGCTATCCGGCATCCACTCCGCCACACTCACCCGCATCATGAAAAGCCAGCAGGCCTTTAATATGGGCCATTTAGATAAGGTTACAGCAACTCTTGGACTTGATAAGGATCATTTCTACGATAGTTATGTTGATGAGTGCCTTCATGTATTTGCACCTACCTGGCGACGTATTCGCCCTTTCATCCAGTGCTGTGCTGAAGCGGGACGCGTGGACTGTATAAGGCGGCTCGTCGAGGGGTTACTGGATGATTTAGCTTATGCACCTATGCTGTTTGAGCTGGCAGAAGAGCTTTTCGATCAGAAGTATTTGCAGGCTGCGGCTGTTTTATATGAAAATGTGGCTTTAAGCGAAAAGCTTCAGCACTCCGAACGGCTAGCGATTTGTAAATTCCGGCTGTTTACGATTTCGGTGGGGGATGACCGGGATGATAACTTAACCTTGGCAGTAGGCTTTGAACCTTATATTGAGCGGTTAAAGGGTATCAATCAAATTGAAGGCATTAAGCAACTTATGAATTTATATTCTGCACTAGAAGACTGGGAGAAAACAGAACAGTTATCTCATGACCTACTGAGGATTGCTTCATTTCAGTATGAAGAGGATTGGCAAACAGGTTGTCCGTACCAAGAGAGGAATTGTCCCGAATATGGTAAGTACATTTATATATTGTATGCGTATCTTATGCAGTCAATGTGCTATGAGGAAAAAGGCGATTATAAATCGGCAATGAAAATGATACCTTTCTATACGAATAGCAGCGGATTACGAGAGACTAACGAAGCCGCCAAGCGGATGATGCAGCTTTTTCAAGAATGGGGTAAAGCCAATACATACCTGTACCGCGTTATGAACGGACAAGAAGAAACAGTAAAGGAGTACGTCAATTATATTTCAGATAAACCAGGAGAAATCTTTATTGCCGTTTCTAAGATAGTAGAGGCAGCTAACCTCTATAACTGGAATATAGATGCTATTCTTGAACGATTTAATGAGTATATTCCTTATCGGAATAATCGTAACCAATTAGATAAGTATAACAAACAGGTCTACGATGGCCAGTATGAAAAATTCCAAAACGAGCTCGCCAAATACTATCTAACGCGCAAGCATATTGAGAGAAGCGATGTCAGCCTAGCAGGAACAGACCTGTCGGCCACCTTTGATCCAGAGCGCAAAGTAATTAAAGGCAAGCTGTCAGTAGAGTTTGAAGTGAAATTTTAGATTAGAAAGCCAGTCAACTAGGCTAAAAAAGGGTGGGTTAGAGTGAACCAGACGGCCGCAATCCGCGACGAGCTTTTTGCATATCTGGACAAAGAAAGCATTACAGTCAACAAGTTCGCCGAAATCACCGGCATCCATTCGGGCACGCTTAACCGCGTGATGAAAGGCGAGCAGGCTTTTGCCATGATCCATCTGGAGAAGGTAACGAAGACGCTGGGGCTGGCGGAAGATCATTTTTATAATAAATATGTAGATGAATGTCTGTATACCTTTGCACCTACTTGGCGGCGCATCCGTCCTTTTATTGAACGTTGTGCAGAGCTGGAGCGGCTAGATTGTATTGAGCGACTGGTGCAAGGCTTGCTGGACGACCTGGCTTATGCACCCATGCTGTTTGAATTGGCGGAAGAATTGTTTGATCAGAAAAAATGGCAGGCAGCAGCGATTTTATATGAGAATGTGGCTTTGAGCGAGAAGTTCCAGCATTCCGAACGGCTGGCGCTGTGTAAGTTTCGGTTGTTTACAATTAATACTGGCGATGATCCCAAACAGAATCTGATACAGGCAGCCTTGTTTGAACCTTATGTGGATCGGCTGGATGAAGGGTATCAGCTCGAGGCTATTAAGAGTTTGTTGAATATTAATGGTGCACTAAATCAATATCATAAAGTAATTGAATTGGCAGATAAGATGCAGAGTATGGCGAAAATTCGTTATAAGCTCCATCACCAGTCTACTAGAAAAGAAGAGGCTGTCTTTACGAATGAGAAGCCGATTTATAAGTATATCTTGTATGCCAATCTTATGATTGCAGGTGCATATGAGATGATGGGCCAATACAAAACTGCCTTGAGTATGGTTCCGACTTATATGGATACCAACTGGATTCGCGAGAATGATGCTGAGGCTGAATTAACCATAAGACAATTTCAAGAATGGGGCATCGCCAATACCTTTCTATACCGGCTTCAGGACGGGCAAATCGAAGTGCTGGATGATTACGTAGAATATGTTGCAACACGTGAGAATGAAATCTTCACCGCACTTTATAAAATTATTGAGACAGCCAACCGCTATCACTGGAACGTCGATCATATTATCGAGCGATTCTCTGATTACATTCCTTACCGGGATTACTACAGTGTATTCACGAAGCGTAATAAACAGATTCAAGACAGCAACTACACCCGCTTCCAAAACGAGCTCGCCAAATACTACCTGACCCGCAAGCACATCGACCTGAGTGAGGTCAGCCTGGCCGGAGCGGATTTGACGGCGACCTTCGATGCGGAGCGCAATGTGATCAAGGGGAAGCTGTCGGTGGAGTTTGAGGTTGAATTTTAGCGGTCCTCCAAATCAAACAAGAAGTAAAGCTGCTCCCTGGATAACTTGCGGTAGGTGTCTATGCTGTTGATCAGCTGGAATTTATAGTGCAGCTCCAGTTCCTCTTCCTCCGAAGCCGTTTCGATCCCTTGTCCCTCTTCTATGTTAAACTGCGGAGAGAAATAACTGAAGGACCCACCCCTGGCTTGCAGTGTCACGTTAAAAGTCTTGGCAGTTCCATCCCGGAGCGTTACCTCGTAGGTTCCTGAGACGGCAATGATATCACCGGAGTAGGAATCGATATGTACATCCTGCAAATTCACTTTCTTTGCCGGCAGCAGACCGGCTTTGAGCAGCTGTTCGTACTCAAGATAGTAGGTATGATCTTTAAGCTGAGCCTTTAAGCGTGACCTGGCATCCTCGTCAATGTACCAAGTCATAAAAGCATATTTGTTAAAAAGATCATCCGCCGATCTTGCCGTAAACAGCTTAGGCCAGTCCGCCTCCAATTTCCCAATCAGCAGCCGGGTATAGCTTTCCGGGATTTGGACCTTTTCCAGAATCTTGAGCTTTCGCTCCAAAGCTGCTGCCGTCTTGGATTGGGCATGGACGACGGTCAGTGAAAGACAGAACATAACGGCCAGAACTCCAACACAGCCAAGGAAGACATATTTTCGGATTTTCATGTAATGCTCTCCTTCTGATTGATAATGATAGGTTAACCAGGCTTGATCACCTAAAGCATACAATCAACATGCCGGAGCAACAATGGCAAATGAGAAAATTTACATTAAAAATATATAATTTTACAAAAAAACAATGAAATAACCATTCAGAATGCTATATAGATTGTACAAATCTCAAGTCAAACCCGGTAGCGTCAAGAAGTTTGTGTAAAAGAGTAAAAGTATTCTTCTGGGACATCGGTGAGATGGTTCTCTTGGTGGGGGAGGCCTCCCCCACCAAGA
>NZ_VWRQ01000047.1 GCF_008635795.1 Paenibacillus tepidiphilus
TCCCTACTGCTGCCTCCCGTAGGAGTCTGGGCCGTGTCTCAGTCCCAGTGTGGCCGTTCACCCTCTCAGGTCGGCTACGCATCGTCGCCTTGGTGGGCCGTTACCCCACCAACTAGCTAATGCGCCGCAGGCCCATCCCTTAGTGACAGATTGCTCCGCCTTTCATTCTTCCGCCATGCAGCAGAAGAAATTATCCGGTATTAGCTACCGTTTCCGGTAGTTATCCCAGTCCAAGGGGCAGGTTGCCTACGTGTTACTCACCCGTCCGCCGCTAAGCTAATCAGGAGCAAACTCCCTCATAACTCCGCTCGACTTGCATGTATTAGGCACGCCGCCAGCGTTCGTCCTGAGCCAGGATCAAACTCTCCAATAAGGTTGTCCCGAATCGGCGTTAACCGTTCAGAACTTTATTGAATAAGCTGATAGCTCATTTTGAAACTGACGAGAATAAATTCTCATTTTGGAATCACTTTTATTGAAACCAATAAAGTGATTTCCGATACTCACTCGTTGTTCAGTTTTCAAAGATCAATGTCTCTTTTTTCTTCACCGCCGTTTGTCAGCGGCGACTTTTATAATATATCACGTTGCCCTCGTTTTAGTCAACCCTTTTTTTGAATTTCTTATTCGGGGCTGATTTCCGTTTGCTTCTCAGCAGTTCTCCGTGTCGGAGGGACGAGTTATAATTTAACACAGCAGTTACATATGAGTCAACTACAAATATTGGTCAGCTGTTCACGGTTGCCAGGACAACTGAAATGCTCCACAAAGCAGGCCAGCACATGGTGCTTATTAAGGGGTTTTGCCGGAGCCCGAATCCTTGCCAGCCCATTAAAAAAAGAGAGTCCATAGCCTCTCTCCAATGTAACGCCCCATATAAAAATATCAACCATTTATTATAGTTGCGCTGCATTATGTCTATCTGAAATTACATTGTGTAACGGATAACATGTCCGTCACCGGAGTCGTCAGCCCACGAAGTGATTTCTCTGACCATTGAACGGGACACCAGCTTGCGCAACACTAACGGCAGTTCAGCTTCCAGATGGCTGAGTGCAGAATGCTGCAGCAGTTCATTGATGCTCCATGCTCCTTTGCGGCTTCTTAGAATCTCCATCAGCAAAGCACAGCAATCTGCTGCCTTTGACATCAGTGCGAACTCACACGCCAGCATTATCAGTTCCACCCGCTGTTCCAGCGTTTCGGTGCTGACAGTCAATTCCTCATAAAGTTTATGCACAGGAGAATTCATGCTCTTTACTTGCTCCCAGATCGCAGGATCGGGAAAATATCCGGCCTCGCCAACCTCAATTCTAGCCCAGTGGTACAACGCCATAAGCACACAGTTGTACGCATCCATTGTGCAGCCCACTTCCAGATAACGTCTGGATTTCACATACATATGCAAAAAACGGGCGTATTCCATAAACATGATCCGCTCTTTGAGCGCCCCCTGAAAGTCGGAAATTTCGTGCCGCATCTCCCCTAGTATACCCTGGGGGTCCCAGATCACTTCGCCGGCTACCAGACTGGTAAGCAGTTCGTTGTTATCTCCGGCCATAACAGCCTTCTTCAGCTCCGACATCCGGACGTGGACAGTCTGCGTACGCTTCTCCCCGGCTATTGTATGAGTGATAATCCGCTCCCGCTCTTGTTCCTCATGCAGCATCAGTACCACCATATCATAATCGTGAAGGAGTGCGCTTTGAAAAGGAGCCTTACCCTGCTGCCGCAAAGCTACAGCACCCAGGACATTGTCATCGAACGTTTCTCCGCTCATTAGGGTCAAATTAGACAGTTCCATAATTCCCTCCATCAAATTTGGCGATTTGCGCCCCTACTGTTATCCTCGGTCTTAAATAGAAATATTCTACGTGTGGATGTCAGTTCCTTCTGGACAATCGAACTATATTTTATTGGGAGCTATAGCTCATCAAACCAAAAGCTGCTTGTTACACCTAACAAATCAGTTATTCATGCTATTATCCGGACCGTCACTGAAAACTCTCTGAACATAGCGAAAGAGGCCCCCTGAAGAGCCCCTTTCTAAGATAATGGCTATTGCGTAATTTTCTGTAAAGCTTCCCAGGCTTCCGCATTGCCGAAGCTGCGGTTCCACGCAGCAACGCCACCCAGCCCATATTCCTTGGCAAGCGCCACCCTGACATCCAGGGAGAGCTTGTCCTCAATCCATATTTTGCGAAGAACGCCTTCTTCCTTGTACTCGACATAATGCTGCCCTGCTTCCGCGTCAAGCTTGGGGATAAGCTTCTTCTCACTGATGATTTCCTGCACCGCATTCATGCTGACAGCCTTGGAGCTTACTTTGGTTTCTCCATTCTCTGTTGTTTCGGACCAGATTCGCGTATAAAGAGGTACACCCAGGACCAGCTTCTCGGCAGGCACTCCATCCTCTTCAATAATTCTGCTTACAGAATTCTCTACCCAAGGCAGCGAAGCCACCGAACCGGCCGTCGGACTCGATGCCCAATGCTCGTCATAAGCCATCACCATCATAAAATCCACTACCTCTCCCAGCGCCCTCCGGTCCAGAAACAGCGACCACATCTCACTGTTCGATTTTGGAGTGACGTCAATGGAGACGATCAGGTTCTTCGCCTGGGCCATCGGCTTAAGCTCACGCATAAACTGCGTAACATTGGGGCCATCCTTGGTATAGACATTTTCAAAGTCGATGTTGATGCCATCCAGATCATAAAGATCGGCATATTCAAGCATTTGTACAATCGTATTCATGCGTCTGTCATAGGTAGAAAGTGCTTCGGTGGTAAGATCAGCTTCAAAACTGTTGCTCAGAAGTCCCCAGACCTCCATTCCCCGCTGATGTGCCCAATCCACATAGGCTTTGTCAGCCTTTGCGCGTACATTACCATTCGTGTCAACGATACTGAACCAGGTCGGACTGGTCACATTAACCCCCGGCAATTCTCCGAACTTGGATGGATTCGGCTTATTCTCATAGACTGCTTCCCAGAACATATTGACGGGCTTGCCCTTCCAGCTACGTTCCGCACGTGTCGGTTCACTTTCCTGGGGCTCTACAGTCTTGGTGCCGGCAGAAAGTATATCCCCTGCTTTAACATATCCCGCATAACCGCTGTCCATCTGTACATACAGCCAATCCACAAAATCTGAATTCCAGACCCTGACTACATCACCCGGCGGCATATCTGCAACTATCGGCGCATGAATGGACGGTTCATTGCGCAGTGCCCGCGTCCGGTCGCCCGCTTCGCCTTTGACTTTGCCCAAAGGAACACTCTCCCCTGCAGTCATCAGCAGCACGGCACCTGTAAGGGTATCTTCATGGATTTCAAATCCGTATAGTTCTTTAAGTGTATCTGCCGGAAGATACGTAACGCCGTCCTGCTCTTCGGGCGCCAAACGTAGCTGAAGCGGCTGGTTATTGAGGCTTGCCTCTGTCGTATTCTCCTGCATATACAACAGCTCGCTCGCCGTGGTCAAAATAACTGATTTCGTCTCTTCTTCATAACGAATGGCCTCATCGACATATCCCTGTAATAACGGTAACGGCAGCAGCAGACTGTCTCCAGTACCCGAAGCCGAGTAGCCGGTAAGCTTTCCCCCTACAAAAACAGGCTGTTCCAACCCCCTCCAATCAGGATCTATATGAGAACGGTTCGGCAAAACATAAAAAACAACCCAGTATACTGCTGCTGCGATAACGGCCAATAGGACAAACCGGCGAAAACGGCTTCCGCGCTTTTTCATACGCCTGTGACTTTGTTTTCTGCTCAAAATATATCCTCCAAATAATAGAAAGTATAATGGAACGGTCAATTGTAAGTATACGTGATTAAAGCCCTTTTGGTTGCGCTATTTGACTGGTAGGTGCGGCAAAATTTAGTAAGGCCAACCTCCAGCTTCTCTGCTGCCAGGCAATAACAAAAAAACGTGAGAACCCTTACCGGTCGCCCACGTTAATCCAGTGTTCATTAGATATTTCTTGGTAACTCAGTGATGCTTGCTGCTGCAGCTTGGGCAAATCCCGTGCAGTTCCATGCGCAGTCCATGGATTTTGAAGCCGGTTGCCTGTTCAGCTCGTTCTTCCACCTCATGAAGCGACGGATAGCTGAAATCTTCAATCTTACCGCATTCCTGGCAGATGACATGGTAATGATCCGATACATTGGCATCAAACCGGCTGGAACTATCGCCGTAGGTCAGTTCGCGGACCATGCCCGCCTCCATGAACATCTTGAGGTTGTTGTATACGGTCGCTACGCTCATACTCGGAAATTGCGGCTCAAGTGCACGGTAAATATCATCTGCCGTTGGGTGATTCAGCGATTCCATCAGATAAGTAAGGATCGCATGACGCTGGGGCGTAATGCGGACACCGGTAGTTTTCAGTTGTTCCAATGCATGTTGTACGCCACTACCCATCAATTCCACCGCCTTTAAATAAAAACACAAATTTAATTCTACAGCTCATTGTAAGACCATACTTTTCCAGTTGTCAACGGAACCTTCCGTTTATATTTATTATTATATAATAAAAATTGTTTTTTTCAATATATCCTCACATTTAGGTTGCTGTTTCCTTCCACACGCAGCTTGAATTCACCATTGCCGACTGTACCGGAAATCGATTTTTTGTCGATAGTCAGGCCGGGAATCTCGGAAAATATATTGCCGTATCCGCTCGATCCCTCCACCTCATAATTCCCTTCAGCAGGCAAAGCCAAGTCGATGTCCCCGACAGCGCTGTATACATCCCAATCGCCCCCGAAATCAGCCGAACGGATACTGATCGTACCGTTTAGGGATTCCGCCTGCAGCCCTGACCTGGCTCCGTTAACCACGAGATTTCCGTTCTTACTGGACAGATTCATGTCTGCACCGCTATCCGTTGCCGAAATATTGCCTACGGCCGTTGACAGCTTCAGTGAGCCCGCTACCTCCCAGGCATCCATGCTCCCGCCGCTGGTCGCAAGTTCTACATCGCCGTTCACCGCCCTTGCCCGTACCGCACCGTTCAATGTTTTTCCTTTCACATTGCCGAAAATGCGGTGAAGGATCAGCTCACCGTTGCCCGTCTCCAAAGAGATGTCCTTAATGGCTTCTACGTTCTGCAGGGTGATGTCCCCGTTCATCGTCCGGATATCCAGATTAAAGCGGCGGTCTTCGGGCAAAGAGATATCCAGATCCATCCGCGGCTGACGCTTGCCGGATTCCCCGTAAGCCCTGCCTTGCGGAGTAATCTTGATTGTAGCCCCTTCGGCCACCTCCACAAAGGATTGCTCCGAAATCGCTTCGGCCTGCACCCCCTCCAGCTGATCAACCCACACGGTTGCCGTGATCTCCACATCCTCTACCGCAGCCCGGTGAACGAGAATGTCACCGTTGATGCCGTCAACTGTAATTTTGGAGGTGTTTAGCTCTACAGGCACAATAAGGGGCGCCTTCTCGAACCGGCTCCCTTCGGCTTCTCCGTAATCGACCGCCGCTGCAGTCAAATTCAGACTGACCTTGTTCCATACATGCAGATATTGCTCCTGCTCAGCGACCAGAAAGACACTTGCAGCAAGGATGACGGAGGACAACACTCCGCGCAAATCCATACGGGATCTCCGCCGGGGTTGACCCTTGGCTCTGCGGCGCGCAATAAAGCCGATCAGCACATATTCAATCCCCCAGAGTACAGGAATAAGCGGCCACCATTTCAGCAATTGCAGCATCCGCTCGGTCTCGTACATGGAGTCCAGAAGCAGCAGGGCGCCTACTCCGGCCAGAACGGCAGCAGCTGTATACCTGCCGACCCGGCGGGCCGGTAATCTGCCCGCCCGGCGCGTCATCCATACCTTGGAGATCTCACGGACAGCCAATAGCAGACCCCCAGCCAGCAGAGCAGCTGACACGGCTATTCCCGCATCATTCTCGATAAAGGTCTGCAGCCACAGGGGCCTCAAGCGGAACAGGAACAGCATGATACCTCCGACGAGCAGCATCAGGCCAAAGGATATTCCCGGCTCACTGATAAAGGAACGCCGCCCCTTATGCTTAACCGTATCATCTGGAAGCGCGAGGGCCTGGCTATCGTAGGCACGCAAAAGACGGTCCGCCGATTGAAGCACATCAAAAAGGTTATAAAAATAGATCACCGGAATCAGAAGTGCCAGCAAAATTAACAGCGGCACATTGATCTGCATGCCAATGGAGGAGAAATACAGCAAAGCGGAAATGTCCAGCAGGATAATAAAAATCACGGAAATCCCCTTGCGGAGAAGCCCCAGATAGAGATGTCCTGTTCCGGGTAAAAGAGCAGCGAGCAATCCTGCGAGGAACTTGCTTTTGCGGGGACGGCGTTTCTGACGACGCGGTATTATAACAGGCGCTACCTCTTCCCCGCCGCCCTCTCCTCCGGTTGCATCCGGCTGGTTCTCTGGAGTCAGCTGCAGCACAGATTCATCCTGGGATTCCGAGGTCATAAGGGTCTCCTCCTTTCAATTCATAGTTGCATTGCTGCACTTTAATTGCGCCCGCTGCGGTGAAATTCAATAAGCTCCACGCCTGGCGCTACCTCCTCGGCAGAGACAGGAACAAAACCATATTTGGTGTATAGAGCCACTGCGGGGGCATTAAGCTTGCCGGTAGATACAATAAACTGCTTCATTTCTGAATATTCGGCAAAAAGATATTCGAGCAAACTTCCGGCAACTCCCTGGCGGAAGCATTCCGGATTAACCATCATGCGTGTCACCGTCAGGCTGCCCGGTGTTTCTTCCAGCACCGCCACGGCTCCCAATAACTCCTCCTGCTCGTCATGTCGCCCGTAGAAAGCCTCTCTGGCGCTTCTCAGGATCTCCCGGGTCTCCAGCAAGGGAGGAATCTCGCGAAAGCCAATCAGTTCCGCCTCAAGACGATAGGCTTTATGCTGCAGACTCCACAATTGATCCACTGTATAATCATCCTGCAAATCCAGTCTGGTTATTATCGTTGTCATTGCCACGATCCCCTTGTATGCCGCAGCAGGGCCTGCCGTTGCCGACAAGCCCTGAGTGCAGTAGTTCCTATAGTTTATTACCCAAAAACAGGGCTTTAGGCGTTCAAAAGTTCAGCCAGCAGCGAGTTCACCAGTCCCGGGTTTGCCTTGCCCTTGCTTTCCTTCATCACTTGTCCAACCAGGAAGCCGATGGCCTTCTGTTTGCCGGCCTTGTAGTCTTCCACGGATTGCGGATTAGCCGCTACAACGGACTCCACAATCGCTTTAATGGCACCTTCGTCACTAATCTGCACCAGTCCTTGTTCTTCCACGATGACGCCCGGCAGCTTGCCGCTCTCCAGCATCTCCTTGAAGACGGTCTTGGCAATCTTGCTGCTGATCGTTCCCGCCGAAATCAGGCCGATCATCTCGCCCAGGCCCTGCGGTGTAATCTTCACTTGAGGCAGCTCCAAATTGTTGCTGTTCAGATAACCGAGCAGGTCGCCCATCATCCAGTTTGCTACTGCCTTAGCATCCTTGGTAAAGGCGAGGCTGCCCTCAAAGAAGTCCGCGAGCGGCTTCGAAGAGGTGAGCACACCGGCATCGTAGGCGGTCAGGCCGAATTCTTCAGCGTAACGCGACTTGCGTGCATCGGGAAGCTCCGGAATCGTAACGCGGATCGATTCCTTCCAGGCATCGTCAATATGCAGGACGATCAGATCGGGATCAGGGAAATAGCGGTAATCATGCGCTTCTTCTTTGCCGCGCATAGAGAAGGTCTTACCCTGGGCCTCATCCCAGCGGCGGGTCTCCTGCACGACGACACCGCCGTCATCCAGAATCTCCGCCTGGCGTACCTGTTCGAACTCCAAGCCGCGCAGCACGCCGCGGAAAGAGTTCATATTCTTCAGCTCCGCACGGATGCCGAACTCCTGCTGACCCGACGGCCGCAGGCTGATGTTCGCGTCACAGCGCATTGAGCCTTCTTCCATCTTCACATCGGAGACATCGCAGTATTGCATGATCGCGCGGATCTTCTCCAGATAGGCGCGGGCTTCCTCCGGCGAACGCAGGTCCGGTTCGGAGACGATTTCGATCAGCGGCGTACCTACCCGGTTGAAGTCCACCAACGAAGCAAATCCACCGTCTACGTGGGTCAGCTTGCCTGCGTCCTCTTCCAGATGCAGGCGGGTGATGCCGATCCGCTTGGTCTCACCGTTCACTTCAATATCGATCCAGCCGTTAAGTCCGATAGGCTGTTCATACTGCGAAATCTGATAGGCTTTGGGTGAATCGGGGTAGAAATAATTTTTGCGGTCGAATTTGCTGACATCGCCGATGGTGCAGTTCAGTGCCATCGCCGCCTTCATCGCATACTCCACCGCCTGCCGGTTCAATACCGGCAGCACGCCGGGATGCCCGAGACAGACAGGGCAGGTATGCGTATTGGGCGGTGCGCCGAATTCGGTGGAGCAGCCGCAGAAGATTTTGGACTTGGTATGAAGCTCAACGTGAACCTCCAGCCCGATGACTGTTTCGTATTTAGACATAAATGTTCCTTCTCCCTCCTTAAGAAGACCGCAAGTTAGAACTGTGGCCGGGCTTTATGATGTTCCGTATTCTGCTCGTAAGCATGTGCTACACGCAAAAGGGTAGTCTCATCGAATTCCTTGCCGATGATCTGCAGTCCAACCGGCAGTCCTTCGGCAAAGCCGCAAGGGACGCTGACGGCAGGTATACCTGCCAGGCTGACCGGAATGGTCAAAATATCATTTAAATACATGGTAAGCGGGTCCTCCGTCTGCGATCCGAGCTTGAAGGCCGTAGTCGGGGCGGTCGGTCCGATAACCACGTCATACTTTTGGAATACGTCGTCGAAGTCCTGCTTGATCAGGGTGCGTACCTTCTGTGCCTTCAGGTAATAGGCATCATAATAGCCCGAGCTAAGGGCATAGGTTCCCAGCATTATCCGGCGTTTAACTTCAGGGCCGAAGCCCTGGCTGCGCGAGCGGTGGTACAGATCCAGCAGACCGCCGCCATCATCGACTCGTACGCCATAGCGAACCCCGTCAAAGCGGGCCAGGTTGGAGGATGCCTCTGAAGAAGCCAGCAAGTAATAAGCGGCTACCGCATATTCGGTGTGCGGCAAGGAGACTTCTTCCCAGACCGCGCCCAATCCCTCCAGCACCTTGAGTGCGGCGAGCACGGATTCACGGACGGCAGGGTCTACGCCTTCGCCGATATATTCCTTCGGCACGGCGATCTTCAGGCCGCGGATATCTCCGGTCAGCGCACTGAGGTAATCAGGAATATCCACTTTCGCGGAAGTGGAGTCCTGCGGGTCATAGCCGGCAATGGCTTGCAGCACGTAGGCAGAATCTTCGACATTCCGCGTCAGCGGGCCGATTTGATCCAGCGAGGAAGCAAAGGCCACCAGCCCGTAACGCGAAACCAGGCCGTAGGTAGGCTTTAAGCCGACCACGCCGCAGTAGGAGGCCGGCTGGCGGATCGAGCCGCCGGTGTCGGAGCCCAAGGCGAAGAACACCTCGCCGGAGGCTACCGCTGCTGCCGAGCCGCCGCTGCTGCCGCCGGGAACGCGTTCCAGATCCCAAGGGTTGCGTACAGGCCCGTAGCTGGAGTTTTCGTTCGAGCCGCCCATAGCGAACTCGTCCATATTCAGCTTGCCAATCGTCACTGTATCTGCCTGGCGCAGCTTCGTCATCACGGTTGCATCGTAAATCGGCTGGAAGTTGTCCAGAAACTGGCTGGCGCAGGTCGTGCGGAGTCCTTTGGTAGAGATATTGTCCTTGATGCCAGCAGGAAGGCCAAACAGCAGGCCGCGTGCGGCACCGGAGGCCAGCTTGTCGTCCAGCGCACGCGCCGTCAGCTTGGCCTCCTCTTCATTCAGAGTTAAGAACGCATGCACCCGGCTATCGCGGGCGGCAATATTCTTGAAGGCTTCCTCGGTCAGCTCTCCGACCGAAATCTCCTTGCCTTGCAGCAGATTATGTACTTCGGGCAATCGATAGTGAAACAGACTCAATTTTCTTCCTCCTCTCAGGTGGGTTACTCCAGCACCGCAGGTACCTTGAATTGGCCTTCTTCATCCTCAGGGGCATTCAGAAGGGCGGCTTCCTGGGTAACGCTTTCCTTGACGACATCCTCACGCATCACATTGCTGACATGCAGCACATGGGTCGTGGGCTTAACATCATCCGTATTAAGCTCATTGAGTTTCTCGGCATATTGTAAAATGGCATTCATTTGTTCGGTAAAAACAGCCTCTTCTTCCGGGCTTAACTGCAGACGGGCCAGCTTGGCCACATGCTGCACATCTTTGACGGTAATGCTCATCGTAAATATCCCTCCTGTTTAAAGGGCTAAAGCGCCCGGATAACGTTTTTAATTATATTGTAGAAGCCTGGACAATTCAATGAGCTAGGAATGATAATCAGGACCACCCGTCCAACGGGTGGTTTGCTCTAGGGGTATAACCCCTTGTTGCCAAACTGCGCCTAAAGACGCTAGCCTGACCATACAATTG
>NZ_VWRQ01000048.1 GCF_008635795.1 Paenibacillus tepidiphilus
TAGTTTGGCAGCCAAAAATAAATGTTAAAACATCCCTTTAAATACTAAAATAAACAGAATCTAAATGCATGTCAGGGTTAATGCAACGCTAGTGGTGAAAATCTATCTAGTACCTCGACCGCATCCTGTGACACTCTGGCCATCAAACCTACGGAATTCAGCTGCGGAATGCATTCGTTCATAGATGGAGTCCTTACAATGAGCTCGGTCGAGGTACCAATTGCTCAAAGGATTAGTCTGGACCGTTTGACATCACGACAACTATATCGTATTATCTGAATATAACGATTCAAAGCCAGGGAGGCTGAAGCATGGACACTACCGCTTTTACCAGTACCGATTCCAAGCAATTCGACGAGCTCGCCGAGCTATTGAAGGCTTTATCCCATCCCGTTCGCCTGTGTATTGTACGCGGGCTGATGCGGAAGAAGAAATGCAACGTCTCTTATATGCAGGAATGCCTGGACCTTCCGCAATCGACCGTGTCCCAGCATCTGCAGAAGCTCCGCAGCGCGGGAATCGTGGCGACAGAGCGCAACGGCCTGGAAGTGAATTATGTGCTGGCCGATCCACGGATCGAACAGATTATACCTATTTTGTTTGGAGAGGAAGCGTGTGATTGATGAATAAAAGAGTACTGATTGTCGGCGGAGTGGCAGGAGGAGCATCGGCAGCCGCGCGTCTGCGCCGCTTGGATGAGCATGCCGAGATTATTATGTTTGAGAAAGGCCCCTACATTTCGTTTGCCAACTGCGGTTTGCCATATTACATCGGCGGCTCCATCGCAGACCGTGGGCGTCTGCTGGTGCAGACGCCGGAAGGGATGGCGGACCGCTTCCGCATCGATGTGAGGACAGAGAGCGAGGTTATCGCCATTAACCCGGATAAGCGAACTGTGCAGGTGCAAAGCCGGGAACGCGGTCTATATGAGGAAAGCTACGATGAGCTGATTTTGTCTCCCGGCGCTCGCCCTATCATTCCTGATTTGCCGGGAAAAGATCATCCGCTGATCTATACCGTCCGCAATATACCGGATATCGACCGGATCAAAGGACATGTTACTTCTTCTAACAACGAGTCTGCAATTGTTATTGGTGGGGGATTTATCGGCGTGGAGATGGCCGAGAATTTACAGGAAGCCGGACTCAAGGTAACGCTGGTTGAGGGCAACGAACAGCTGCTGGCCCCCTTCGATCCTGAATTAGCGGCGGCTTTAGCCCAGGAAATGGAGCAGCACGGCGTGAACCTGTTATTCTCGCAGCGTGTCCAGGGCTTCCGTGCGCTGGATGACGGCATCGGTGTAGAGCTTGCCGGCGGCAATATTCTGACCGCAGATATGGTGATTCTCGCCATCGGCGTAACGCCGGACACTTCGTTCCTGGACGGCAGCGGCATTGCACTTGGCGCCCGCAGACATATTCTTGTCAATGAAGCACTGGAAACCAATATGCCGCATATCTATGCTGTCGGTGACGCCATTGAGGTTAAGGATTACATTCACGGTACCCCGGCCGCCGTTCCGCTGGCAGGACCCGCCAACAAACAGGGCCGCATCGCGGCCGACCGGATTGCTGGTCTGAATTCCACCTACAAAGGTACGCAAGGTTCTTCCATCATTAAAGTGTTCGGCCTGACGGGAGCCGCTACCGGCAGCAATGAGAAGACCCTGCAGCGCCTCGGCGCTCCTTATCAGAGCATTACCGTTCATCCGGCTTCCCATGCTTCCTACTACCCGGGCTCCAGCCCGATTACGCTTAAGGTGCTGTTTGCACCGGAAGGCCGCATTCTCGGTGCGCAGGCTGTAGGCTATGACGGAGTAGACAAGCGCATTGACGACATCGCCGTGGCCATTCATTTCGGCGGTCACATCAGCGATCTGGCAGAGCTTGAGCTTAGTTACGCACCTCCCTATTCCTCTGCAAAAGATCCGGTGAACATGGCCGGTTACGCAGCTGAAAATATGCTTGCCGGACGTGTGAAGACTTACACGTATGACCAGCTTCCTACACGGAATCCGGAGCAGACCATTCTGCTTGATGTACGGAGCGACATGGAACACAGGAACGGCCATATCCCGGACTCCCTCTCCATACCGGTAGATGAGCTCCGCCAGCGGATCAGCGAGCTGGATATCGCCAAAGAGATCTGGGTCTACTGCCAGGTTGGCCTGCGCGGTTACACGGCTGCACAGATTCTGCGCCAGCATGGTTTTAAGGTGAAGAATCTCAGCGGGGGCTATAAGACGTACCGGCAGGCGCAGTTTAAGCCCGCTCCAATTTCTGTCCGAAACGATGGAGGCAAGGGTGGTCCGGATCACGCTGAAACTACGGGCGCTGTGAAAGAACCCGCGCTGCAAATTGACAAGGAATTGGACGTCTGCGGCTTAAGCTGTCCCGGTCCGCTAATCCAGGTCAAGCAGGCTATGGATCAGCTGGCTGCAGGCCAGAACCTGCGGGTGCAGGCTTCGGATCCCGGATTCTATGAGGATGTGAAGGCCTGGGCAACGATGTCCGGCTCCCCGCTCCTGCAGCTGGAGCGACGGCAGGGCGGAACAATTGAGGCGGTTATTGCCAAGGAGCTGCCGCAGACCCCGTCTTCTTCAGCCGCAGCTGACATTCCTGAGCCGGCCAGTACCATGGTTGTCTTCAGCGGCGATCTGGATAAAGCCATTGCCTCTTTCATCATCGCTAACGGTGCGGCGGCGAGCGGGCGCAAGGTCACGATGTTCTTCACCTTCTGGGGACTCAACATCATCCGTAAAGCTCAGGCGCCGAAGGTCTCCAAGAATATGATCGGACGCATGTTCGACCTGATGCTGCCCCGCAGCAGCCGCAAGCTGGGGCTATCCCGGATGAATATGCTCGGTGCCGGGCCGAAGATGATCCGCAGCATTATGGGAACGCACAATGTCGCTTCGCTGGAAGAGCTGATTCAAAGCGCGGCAGCCCAGGGCGTCGAGCTGGTGGCCTGCCAGATGTCGATGGATCTGATGGGCATCCGGCACGAGGAACTGATGGACGAGGTGAAGATCGGCGGCGTTGGTTACTATCTCGGCCAGGCTTCGGGGGCCAACCATAATCTGTTTATATAGCATCCCGGACTTATACCGTAAATGACAAGAAGCTGTCCCCGGGCCTTATAAAGGCTTGATGGACAGCTTCTTTAGCTGTATATAAGGGAAGTCTTCATACCGGGTGGAATTCAGCAGCCGCTAATTTTTCTTCGAAAAGTACACCAGCAGCGCAAAGAACATAATCAAAATTGTCAGCAGTGCAGCCAATAAAGTGTAGAAGACCAGGGAACTGAAGAACCCGGCAACAATGGCGGCGATGGCCAGGCCGACAAACGTAATGCTCATGCCGAGCGTTGCGGTCTTCTGCAGAATCAGTCCGCTCCGTTCATCACTTTCCTTGATATACAGCTTCTTCAGCTCTGTTTCGTTCTTGGCAGCCTTCATATATTTAGCAAGATAAGAGACCACAAACAGCTCGACACCTATAAAAGCGCCAATATGAAACCCTTTAATAAAACTTGGCAGCTTGGGCAGACCGCCCTGGAAATACATAAGCCCCACATAGATCAGGAGCGTGGCGGCAGCCACCAGTGACAGTGCGTTCGTGCGGTTCTTGAGACTAACTTTGTATTTGTCCATTACAATTCCTCCTCCACTTCGCTAAAGTCGAACACATCTTCAATGGCAAGTCCGAAATACTTGGCAATCTTATAGGCCAGCACCAGGGAAGCCGTATATTTCCCCACCTCAAGCGAGGTGATCGTCTGCCGGGTAACCCCTACAGCCAACCCCAGCTCTTCCTGGGACAGCTTATGCTGCTTGCGCAGCTCGGCAATTCGCGTCTTCAAGCAATCACTCCCTTGCAACGTTTACTTTGCATAATTAGCATAGTTCACTTTGCAATAAGTGTCAAGCGGGCTTTGCATATTTTGCAAAGTTTATTTTGCAATAAAACCAGCTTCATTAAAAAGGCACCCGATAACCTTAACGGTTTATCGGATGCCCATCAGCGGTTACAGTTGTCCACTAACAATGTGCTTTCGCCGGACAGGCCGGAGTACTCTCCTGTACAGGATCAAAGGAAGTAATGCATATAGTTGGATTTTCGCACACTAATTTGGCTATTTTTACAGATTTCAGCGAACTAATTCGATAATCGCTACTTAATTCGGACCCTATTAGCCAAATGAAACATTTCAATCCATATTAAGTAGTGATTTTCCAACTAACACTGTAAAAACCACAAAATCGGCGAAATTAAGTGGCGATTTTCCAACTATCCAAAGCCGGACAAGGCTGGCGATCTTCGGATCACCGGATCACCGACTTCATTCTGATACCGCTAAGAACACAAGGACTGCAATACATCGTGCCCAATGCGTTTTTAACAATTTGCGATGACGAACATATATTAGTACACATGAAAAATAGGAGGTACGGATGTTGCCCACTGATAAGGACCTACGGGATATAGAAATTGCCAAGCTGGCTTTTTTAGGGGGCTCCATTGCTGCATTAGGTGATGGAATCGCTGCTCTAGCTGCCGGTTTAGCGTTAGACGCTTTAAAACAGGATTATAAGTCCAAAAAGAATAGACCTACCGCTTCTATTAAATCAACCAAGACTCAGCTTGATTATTTTATTAACGAGTTAGTTAAAATCAGGAATAATGTTGGTTGACAAGATTCAGTACATTAGGATTTATCAAAGCTACCGGCACTTTTGCCGGTTTTTCTTATTGCCGTAATATTCGTCTACCGTTCATTATCTTCGAACTAAGCGTTAGCACATTCCCGCATGATCACACACGGGCTTATGTGCATATTATGAGGGTATTAATACCTATATTTCAGGAGGCCACGCTCATGCATATAGTTTATCCGCATTGGTTCAGATTACAATTCGTCCCCGTTTGGGCCACTTCAACTCAAGATGCGCTTGAATTAATGAGGAACGCCGTACAAGGTGAACGAAATGATGAACTTTTTTATGACCAGCTCATTAAACTTGCTCCGAACCATGAACAGGCAGAAGTTGTTGCATCTATTCGAAACGATGAAAGAGGACATAATCAAATGTTCCGGCAAATGTATAGAGAACTTACAGGACATGAAGTGACGGGAGTTAGCAATGAAATCCCAGAGCATGTTAATTCTTATATGGACGGATTGCAAAAAGCCTTCCAAGGTGAGTTATCTGCGGTTGAAAAATATCGAAAAATATGGTTCGGTCTTCCGTACGGAATTTACAAGGATACTTTGTATGGAATTATTCTCGATGAGCAAAAACATGCGGATAAATATAATAATCTGTTGCTCCAAAACTTAGGCATGGAACCGGCTTACAATATCGGGAATCATCAAGTCATCCGATAGCATCGACCGGAAGTCCGGATCAGGAAGCGACAGCCACCCTCCCTTTTCACCCATACCTCCCAATCAAGCTCCCCAGAAACGCCCGGAAATCATCAATGTATGATTGGGGCTCCAGGATTTCCAGCTCCGTTCCGAACCCGGCCAAGAACTGAAACCCGGTCTGATCCTGCGGGACATCCATGAACACTGACGAACGTTCGGAATCATAAGGCTCAATGCTTTTATGGCCGTATCTTTCGATAAAATGATCCTTAATGCTATGCGCAATCAATGCCTTAATGGTGACCCGTTCCGGCTGATATTGCTGCTCCCTGAACAGCTCCACTGTATCTCTGGGGACGAAGGTTCGGGAAGTGATTTCAAGCTTCTCCATTCTGGACAGTTTAAATGTCCGGTAGTCCATCCGGTCTAAGCAGAACCCCCGCAGATACCAGCTCATTTCACTAAAATGAAGCTGGTACGGCTCCACCCTCCTGTTCGACTGCACTCCGCTCCGGTCAATGTAATCGAAGGTTAGCAGCTTCGTTTGTTTTATCGCCTCCCGGCAAATATTAAGCGTTGCAACCATCTCGGTACGACCATCCCAATCATAGAAAGACAGGTGAACAGAGCTGCTTCGGGCGCCGGTGCCGACCATGGATTCAATCTTTTTAACGGTCAGCGCTACATCCTCACTAACCAGAAGCTGCCCCAGGCCGCCAAGTGCGGTCAGGATATTTTCCAAATCCTTGCTGCTTAACAGCCGTTTGTCGATTTTGTATTCATCCATAATGCCATAGCCGCCGTGAACACCGTGTATCGCATAAATGGGGATATTGGCCAAGCCCAGCGTTTCCATGTCGCGTATGATCGTTCTCTTGGACACGCGTAATAGCTGCGAGAATTCGGTAGTCGATACAATATTCTTCTGCAGCAGGATCATGACAATGGAGATTAAGCGCTCTATTTTATTCAAGGAACCCCTCCGTTCTCCGCAAAAAACAGCCACTCTGGCGTTCTAATGGTGACAATCTTAATGTCACCTATTATAGCCTATACTTCCTTTATAACAAGAAGGAGGTTGTCAATCATGTCAGTAATTGCTTATCTGAACTTTGACGGAATCACAGAGGAGGTCATTGATTTTTATGCAGAGGCTTTGCATGCAGGCAAAGTTAAAAAGGCCAAATTCAAAGATATTCCGCAAAATCCCAGCTTCCCTATGCCCGAACATGAGTTGAATATGATTATGGAATCATCCCTGGAATTCGCGGGTGGGACAATTATGATGTCGGATATTTTGCCTTCGATGAAGAACACGATGGGCGAGCTGGTACAAGGCAATAACGTGCTGATCAGCATTATTATTGATGATAAACAGGCACTTGCCACTTACTTCGCCAATTTGTCGGCAGGCGGTCATGTGATCATGCCGCTGTCAGAAGTCCCCTGGTCCTCATGCTTCGGCATGCTGGTCGACCGGTTCGGTATTGTGTGGAAGTTTAACCGGGATGCGGAGAGGTTCCTGGATCGTATAGTTTCTGGAGAGATCCCACAAAAGTAAATATTTACATCCAAGAACGTATGTTCTAAACTATTATTAAACTTAATACATAGGAGGCTCATGTATATGGTAAATCGAATTTCAACACCATTTAGTTATTCATCTGCTGTTGTGGCTGGTGACTATGTGTTTCTCGGATTACATCGGGGTTTTGGACAGAGCTTTACAGAACAGATTCACAATACTTTCTCACACTTAAAAGAGACTCTTAATCAACTTGATATACCACTGGATAATGTTGTTAAGGTGAATGTATACCTAAAGTCCGTTAAGGACTTACCTGAAATGGAACAGGTTTTTTGCGATTATTTTGAAAAGGATAAATTCCCTGCCAGGATGACTTCTACGACAGATTTTTTTGACTCTGATTGTCTCTTGATGATTGACGGAATAGCGTACAAAGGATTGAATTAACGGGAAACTTTAGTTCAATAAACCAACAGTAGTCTCAGACTTTATTTTTCAGTTTAAGACAGCTGTTGGTTTTTATATTGAAGCCCTTAAAACGAGATAGTTTTATCAGCCTGCCGAAAACCTAATACAGATTTCAAGCTCCTAGGAGGAAACATTGAAATGGATTTCCGGTTAAGACTTGACGGTGCTTTAGACGAAATTTATGAGCCTTTATGGAAGCTACAGATTCAGCTCTTCGATGAAGAAAAGGCATTACTTAGAAGCATGAAGCTGCGACGGCTTCATTATATCCGGCATGGCGGAGCTTCTTTCATCAATACTCACCATACATACAGCCGCTTACAACATTCACTGGGTGTTTTTGCGCTAACAGCGCATTATGAGCCGCACAACCGGGCGCTCCGGGCAGCGGCACTGCTGCATGATATCGGGCATGCGCCCTTCAGTCATACGTTAGAATCCCTTGAAGGCGTGGACCATCATCAATGGACTCGCGAGACTGTGTTCTCAGCGGAGATCGTGGACATCCTTTCCCATGCGAATATCCGCACAACAGACGTCATGGACTATATTGATGGCTCACGGCGCAGCATATTGAGGAACAATGACGGTATTCTCCATGCGGATCATCTGGACTCCTGGGTCAGGAGTGCATTTACCGGCGGTTATCTGACAATTTCAACTGCTAAAATTCTAGAAGAGATGGACTATAGAAATGGATGTCTCCAGTTTACACCGGAAGCTGGCAAGCATGTCACCGGGCTCATATGGGAAGAGGCACGTATGCACGCATCTCCAGCCAATATCGGCGTAAACGCAATAATGAAGAAATTGGTTCGCCGCTTAATAAATGCAGGTGAGCTTGAAGCCGCCAGGTTGCCTGACATGACGGATACACATATCGAGCAGATGCTTCGTAACGATGAAAGCACACTTGAAGAGTATGACAAGCTGCTCATGGAGTCATGGCGAATCCGCGTGTCGCGTGATAAACCTGCAAATGCAATTCCAGCGGAAACTGCCGTTTTGAGTAAGCTTTATCTCGCGATGCCGCTCATTCAAGACGTTGTGATCACCGAATATTCACAGGACAGCCTCTCTACGATCGAGGAACTCGAACAGTTGCTGGGCACGTACTACGTTTGGTGGGAGTAGCTGCTTCACAACTCGCTATCTTTGAATAGATAACAACCAAACAACAGGCCGAGGTCCCCCCTCGGCCTGTTGTTATTTAACTCGCCTTAGCCAGCGTTTGTCTGCATTTCCCCGCTGCTAAGCTGCTAATTGCAGTTTGTACAACTATATCCATCTAAACAGGCCGTTTCCCGGCTATAGTTGCATTTCGTACATCTATTATCTTGCTTTAAGGCCGTTTGATGGTAGCGTCAAGAAGTTTGTGTAAAAGAGTAAAAGTATTCTTCTGGGACATCGGTGAGATGGTTCTCTTGGTGGGGGAGGCCTCCCCCACCAAGA
>NZ_VWRQ01000049.1 GCF_008635795.1 Paenibacillus tepidiphilus
TCTTGGTGGGGGAGGCCTCCCCCACCAAGAGAACCATCTCACCGATGTCCCAGAAGAATACTTTTACTCTTTTACACAAACTTCTTGACGCTACCCAAAGTTCAATTAAGCATCCAGGGTTAGATTGTATAAACGGCAAAGAGGCAAGTCTCCTATGGAGGCTTGCCTCTTTGCGCGGCTGCGTGTGCGGCAAACGGGAGTTAGGCGCTAGATGGAGTGCTAGGAAGATCCGTTGATTGGCTAGTTAGTGGAGCGGGTGAGCTGATGATGGGCGGGATGAGCTACTGTTGGAGCGAGTAGCTAACAGCGGAGTAGGGCGAGTTAGTGGTGGAGTGGGTGAGCTAGTAGCGGAGTGGCTGAGTTAGTGGTGGAGCAAGTGAGCTAATAGTGGAGGGCGAGTTACTGGTGGAGCGGGTGAGCTATGGTCGAGCATGCTAGTTAGTGGTAGAACGGTTGAACTGGTGTTGGGCTGGTGAGCCTTGGGCTGGTGAGCCAATGGTGGAGTAGGTCAGCACTTGTGGGCGGGATGAGCTACTGGTGGAGTGAGTGAGATAGTGGAGGAGCCGGTGAGCTGATAATGGAGTCGGGCGAGCTACTGGTGGAGCGGGTGAGCTGATAGTGGAGTGGGGCGAGCTACTGGTGGAGCGGGTGAGCTAATAGTGGGGTGAGGCGAGTTAGTGGTGGAGCAGGTGAACTGATGATGGAGAGGGGCAAGTACTGGTAGCGTGAGCCGGGGGTACAGGCAATTCAGGAAAGGTAATAAGATGGTGTAGGTTGAGATGATGTGTGGTGCAGGTTGAGCTGTGCCGCAGCGGCAGGGTGCCTGCTTCCGGCAAGGCCAGTGTATTGCAGTAGGGTCAATGAGTGCTATTAAAGATTTGATGAGTGCTGCAGTACTGCTTGCATGTGGCCTGGGGCAGCGAGTATTCGTGCTGGCACATATTGAGGGGGCCGCCGCCATGTCTCCGGCGGCGGGTAAGTGCATGCCGCCGTGCCACTGGCGGCGGGCAAGTGCATGCCGCCGTGCCACTGGCGGCGGGTAAGTGTATGCCGCCGTGCCTCCGGCGGCGGACTAGCGTATGCCGCCCGCTGCGACGGCGGCATACTCCACCAGCGCTGCCGCGCCTGCCGGCGTCAGCGCATAACGGCCGCGGTTCACCCGTGTGAACCAGCCGTAGTAGTTGCGCTGCAGAATCGCTGCAGCGCCCGGCACCCCGCTCCGCCGGCGCAGCTCGGCGGGCGTGATGCCCTTCGGCGCCGCCGGTGCAGCGGCGCCTGGCCCTTGCGCCGCCGCGTCCCCGGCGGCGCCGCCCGCCCGGCCGGGTGCCGCGGCCGGGCTCTCTGCCGCCGCAGCAGCTTCGGCTGCGGCGGTACCCCGCGCGCCGCGGCGCCCGGCGCGCGGGGCAGTGCCGAGGCCGGCGGCAGCCTCGGTCTCGGCGGCCTGCAGCGCGAGTGCAACGCGCAGCGCCTTCTCGCGGTAGGCGGTCACGAGCTTCACGCCCGTGCTGCCGCCGGTGTTGTAGTCGCCGCTGCGCTCGCGGAACTCAAGCAGCAGGCGCTCGCGGCGCCGCAGGCTGCCCCGGGGCAAGGCCGGCGCTTCGCCCGGCTCCGCGAGCACCTCGACCAGCGGCGCCTTCGTCTTGTAGAAGACGACGGTGATCAGCCCGAGTCCGAGGCGGCGGCACAGTCCGCTCAGCTCGCCCCAGCGCTGGTTCACCGCACCTTTCTTGTCGCGCACCCGCTCTACGGCGAGATAGACATTTGGACTCAGACGCAGCCGCTCGACGCCCTGCAGGAGCAGGGCGAGATTGAAGCTTTTTTTCAGCTCGACGATCAGCGGCTGGTCCTCGCCCTCCCGCAGGCCGACCAGATCGCAGGTCCGCACCTCGCCTTTGATATGGTAGCCCTGACTTTCAAAAAAAGCCTTCAAAGGAGCATACAGCTCCGTCTCATGCTTGATGGCCATCGTGGTCACTCCTAAAATCCTGCAGCAATCTTCCTGCCGCAAAGCATATGGTTTAATTAAATTCCCGCAGTCCTTGGTGAACGCTGCAGCTGCTGTATGATTGGAAACTGCCACGTAACTATACAGCTGGAGGGTATAGTTGCAGTTGGTACAACTATTTTCGGGTAATTGCGGACTTTAAAGTGCTTAATTGCATTTGGTACAACTAAAGTCAGTACAATTAGCCAAACGCCCCGGTTCGGGGAGAAATAGATGTACGAAATGCAGGTAAGCGGCCAATTGTTCCCGTTTGGGCAGAAATAGTTGTACGTTTTACAATTACGTCATCCATGTAAGAGTAGCTTCGTTCACTATTACAACACCAGCCCGCAGAGCAGCCAAAATGTAATGTTATCACATCCATCTTTCCACCAGCCCCGGCCTTTCGTTAAACCTCAGGTGATGTCACCGCAAAAGGTCATTCCTTCGCATAATCGCCCTTTATGCCCGCCCGCTCTCCAGGCTGCCCGGTGATACCGGCCACACCCATCGGCCAACCGCCTGTCCTTTTTCCAACCAGACTAATAATCCGCCAATCCCCTGCATATTACTTGGATTAGACTCCTGTGCAGAAGGTTGTCCAAGAGCTAACATAGCACGGAACCTCACGATTCTCTATTATAGCACAGCAAAAAAGAGGTCAACTATTGCGGCATTACCGCATAGTTATGTAATACACTTTTAAAGCCAAAGGAGCAAGTAGGAGCGCAAGAGGAGGCAGCGAACATGGATATATTTGAGCGTATAGCTTCGTATCGGGCTGAGAACGACCGTTTGGCGTGGAGCGGCACCTTCAAGGACTATATAGAATTGCTGAGAAAAGACCCCTCTCCCGCCAAAACAGCTCATTCCCGCGTATACGACATGATCAAATCCCACGGCGTCGAGGAAATTAACGGGCGGAAAAGGTATAAGTTTTTTGAGCAGGAAATCTTTGGCCTCGACAGGGCCGTGGAGAAGCTGGTGGAGGAGTATTTTCACTCGGCGGCGCGGCGGCTGGATGTGCGCAAGCGGATTTTGCTCCTGATGGGGCCGGTCAGCGGCGGGAAATCAACCATCGTTACCCTGTTAAAAAGAGGACTGGAGCAGTATTCCCGCACCGCCGAAGGGGCGGTGTACGCCATTGAAGGCTGCCCGATGCACGAGGACCCGCTGCACTTGATTCCGCTGGAGCTGCGGCCTGAGCTGGAACGGGAGCTCGGCGTGCGTATCGAAGGCAATCTGTGCCCGTCCTGCCAGATGCGGCTGAGGAACGAGTACCATGGCGACATCGAGCAGGTCAAGGTTGTGCGAGTGCTGCTGTCGGAGGAAGAACGCGTCGGCATCGGCACCTTCAGTCCCTCCGATCCGAAGTCGCAGGACATCGCCGACCTCACCGGCAGTATCGACTTCTCGACGATCACCGAATTCGGCTCGGAGTCCGATCCGCGGGCATACCGCTTCGACGGGGAACTGAACAAGGCCAACCGCGGGCTGATGGAGTTCCAGGAAATGCTCAAGTGCGACGAGAAATTCCTGTGGAATCTGCTGTCCCTGACCCAGGAGGGTAATTTCAAGGCCGGGCGCTTCGCGCTGATCTCTGCGGATGAGATGATCATTGCGCACACGAACGAGACGGAGTACAAAGCTTTCATCTCCAATAAAAAGAACGAAGCACTCCAGTCCCGCATGATCGTCATGCCGGTTCCTTACAACCTGCGAGTGTCGGAAGAGGAGAAGATCTACGCCAAGCTGATCGCCCAGAGCGACATGAAGCATGTGCATATTGCTCCGCATGCGCTGCGGGCAGCGGCTATTTTCTCCATCCTCACGCGCCTGAAGGAGAGCAAGAAGCAAGGAATGGACCTGATCAAGAAGCTGCGGATGTATGACGGCGAAGAGGTTGAAGGCTACAAGGAAGCCGATCTTAAAGAGATGCAGTCGGAGTACCTGGATGAAGGGATGTCCGGCATCGATCCGCGCTATGTCATCAACCGGATCTCCAGCGCCCTGATTAAGGGCGACCTGCAATGCATGAACGCGCTCGATGTGCTGCGGGCGATCAAGGACGGACTGGATCAGCATCCTTCGATTACGAAGGAGGAACGCGAGCGTTACCTGAATTTCATTGCGATTGCCCGCAAGGAATATGATATTCTGGCCAAGAGCGAGGTGCAGAAGGCGTTTGTCTACTCTTTTGAGGAGTCGGCGAAGACGCTGTTCGAGAATTACCTCGACAACATTGAAGCCTACTGCAACTGGAGTAAAATCCGCGACCCGCTGACCGACGAGGAGCTGGAGCCGGATGAGCGGCTGATGCGTTCCATCGAAGAGCAAATCGGTATCTCCGAGAACGCGAAGAAGGCGTTCCGCGAAGAGATTCTGATCCGCATCTCCGCCTACTCCCGCAAGGGCAAGAAGTTCGAGTACAACAACCACGACCGGCTGCGCGAGGCCATCGAGAAGAAGCTGTTCGCCGACCTGAAGGATATTGTCAAGATCACCACCTCCTCCAAAACGCCAGACGAAAGCCAGCTGAAACGGATCAACGAGGTCACCCGGCGGCTGATCGACGAGCACAACTACTGCCCGATCTGCGCCAACGAGCTGCTGAAATATGTCGGCAGTCTGCTGAACCGGTAAGAGGCGGAGCAAGTTGCCGGGTTGTTCAACATTGCAGGACTGACCGCGGATACGCGGTCTTTTTTCTGTCGTGCGGCTGCTGGATTGTGGGATGATTGGATCGCCTGTCGCTGCATGCTGCACCGTTTTTATGACAAACGCTAGGCATTCTTTTATTGGATTCTGTCAAATCACGCTATATCGAAGCCAATTCATCGGAAAAAGTGTAAAAATAGTGAAAAATATTCCTTAAAATTGTGGAATTAAGAGAGTAAATAATGTATTTTATAGGAAGTATCCATTATGTTATCAAAGGGGGAGTACGATGTTGAGAAAAGTGATGTTGAAGAAAGCAGCTGCCTTTTTGCTGGTGTTTGGTTTTATCCTTTCCTCGTTTAATTTACTATCCGCTGCAGCAGCTTCGGCTACAACAACATTAACAGATTCACCCGCTGAGGTCGTGGTGGCTTATCCCGATGGCACCGTCATTCAGAAAGGCAATCTAACCATCACCCGGGTTGGAGTGCCCAGCACAAGCTACACTGCCTTTGCACAGAACGGCATATTCAGTTTCAATCTACCGGATGGTACCTATAAAGTATCGAGCGTATCCGACTATAACACTGCACAAATCATACCGTTTTATACCTCGTTTACGGTGGCCGCCGGTAGCCCGCAGCCATATATTTTGCAGCTTCCCCCTAAGATTGAAGGTTCAATTATCACAGCGGATGGAGCGGACGTTCCGCATGGCAGACTCTATATGACCGGTACGGACGGCATTACCACTAAAAGTTATGTTACGCAGGCCCGAAACGGGAAACTCACGATGTATCTCCCGGATGGCACGTACACTGCGGGTTATCTTGACGAATGGAACAGCATGTGGGCTGTTACACTCTACTCTTCCTTTACAGTAACAGGCGGTCAAGTGGAGCAGCCGCCGCTGGTAATCACCGTACCTCTTCAGTATACAGGCACCGTTACCAAGAGTGGCGCGCCATTGAGCAGCGCTGTCCTCTATTTCCAAAGCACAGATGATAGCAGTATCATCTACGAGGGCCGGGTGAGGAATGGAAAATTGAACGTATTTCTCCTAAACGGAAACTATCAGATCTATAAGGTAGTAGACATGACAACATCTCAGGAATATAACGTTAATCTTAATGTCACCGTGGCCAATGGTGTTGGTCCCTTGACGATCTCAATCCCTTAAATAGCAACAGTGCTGACAAACTTCGTATTCCACTGAAAACAGGCAAGCTGCTGAACCCAGCAGCCTGCCTGTTTTTATTATGGCTTTAGCCAGTTGAGTGCGTGAAACGCGCGAAACAAAAAACCACCCGCTATGCGGGTGGAGGGACTGAGGGTTTGACCACTAAGACCAT
>NZ_VWRQ01000005.1 GCF_008635795.1 Paenibacillus tepidiphilus
GTATAAATTAAGAAATCTACGGACGGGAAGCGACCGGAAGTCTAAATGTTTTCTTGCGTTACGGCTAATCCCAACACAAAAATCTTTAGTTCAATTTATATAGATGAAGCTGAAGCCAGTCAGAAGCAAGTAAACCTACGAAAGAATGGTGTGTAACTTGAAGATCGGATTTTTTGATTCAGGGATCGGCGGACTGACCGTACTCCACCAAGCCCTGAAATGGCTGCCGGCTGAAGATTATCTGTTCTACGCCGACAGCGCGCATGTTCCCTATGGCGAGAAACCCAAAGATGAAGTTAGACAATATATTGAAGAGGCCGTCCGTTTCATATTTGCGCAAGGCGCGGAAGCGCTGGTCATTGCCTGCAATACCGCCACCAGTATAGCCGTGCAGGAGCTCCGCCGTCAGTATCTCTTCCCGATTCTCGGTATCGAGCCCGCTGTAAAGCCTGCTGTCCTGCAGGTCGAAGGCACCCCGAAAAAGGTGCTGGTCCTGGCCACGCAGCTGACACTGCAGGAAGACAAATACCATAATCTCGTCAAGCGTCTGGATTCCCGTGATATTGTCGACAGCCTCGCCCTCCCCGGACTGGTCCGTCTGGCCGAAGCCTTCGATTTCAGCGAGGAGCGCGTACAATCCTGCCTTCAGGAACAATTCGCCGGGCTGGATCTGTGCAAATATGGTACGGTGGTCCTGGGCTGTACCCATTTTCCTTATTTCATTCCTGCACTCCGGAAGCTCTTCCCCCGCGAGACGCAGTTCATTTCCGGCAATGCCGGTACGGCCCGCAACCTGCAGCATATTCTTGAGCAGCGCTTCCCCCTTGGCCGGGGCAGCGGTAATATCGAGTACTATACTTCCGGCACACGAGTTGAGGATGCAGCCCTGCTGTCGCAATATACCGGACTGCTCCAGATGCTGGATTCGATCCAATAGCACAAGCATCAAACCGTAACTGAACTTTAATCTGTAACTGAACTTCAATCCGTAACACAAACTTCATTGCAGAATAACAGCAGAGGCAGCTCAAGATGCTACATCTTAAGCTGCCTCTGCTGTTTCAGGTGTGCTTGTTCAGCCATTCCTGGACATGCGTCAGAAATCTCCGGGTGGCCGGCGAAGCATAGCGCAGGGAATTCACCGCTATGCCCAGGGAACGGAAGCTGCGCTCTTCCAGCTCCAGCACGGCGACGCTGTGACTTTGCCGGGTAATCACAAGCTCCGGCAGGATGCTGATGCCAAGCCCGTTCTCCACCATGGCAATAATCGCTGAATCATCACCGGCGGAGAACCGGATATTCGGCTTGATGCCCGCCTTGTCCAGCACGCGGCGGGCATCATAGTCCGAACCGGCTTTCTGAATGATAAAGTCCTCGTAGGCAATCTGGGCCAGCGGCATATAAGGCGCTCCGCTGAGCGGATGGTCCCTGGCGACAACCGCCAGCATCCGGTCCTGCTTCAGCGGAATCACCTCGAAGCTGTCGCGTGTCGGCAGCGAGATGAACCCGCAGTCCACGACGCCGGCCTCTATCCACTGCTCAATTTCCAGATAGGTTCCTTCCATCAGCTTGAACTCGATATAGGGATATTCCGCCCGGAACTCCTTGATCATCCCCGGCAGCCAGTGCACCGAGACGCTGGTAAACGTGCCTATCGTAATAGTTCCTGTCTCCAGGCCGTGAATTTCCGCAACCTGCTGCTTAAGCTGCTCGTTCCAGTTCAGAATTTCCCGGATCGGCTGCAGCACCTGCTCCCCGTTGACAGTCAGCCTGACGCCGGACCGGCCCCGGATCAGCAGGGCAAATCCGAATTCCGACTCCAGCGCACTCAGGGTATGGCTGATCCCGGACTGGGTGAAGCCCAGCACCTCGGCGGCCTTGGTCAGGCTGCCCAGCTCCACGACCTTAAGAAACACCTCATATTTGTTGATGCTCAAGCCTGCCCAGCTCCTTCTTTTGCATGAGCTTAGCTCATGGTTCCTATGCTAAACATTCAGTTAACTTATGGAAACACGCATATTATACTATACTAAGCTGACAAGAAGAAGGATGATGACGACATGAAGCCGCGTAAGGCTGAATTTATGCTCCTGATCGTGACATTGTTCTGGGGCTCCTCCTATATCTTTATGAAGATGGGCCTCGGCACCCTTGGAGAATTTAATCTGATCGCCCTGCGTTTCGGACTGGCATTTGTTCTTGCCTCCCTGCTGTTTCACAGACGGCTGCGCCGCATCGACGCCCGGACACTGAAGGTGGGTGCGCTGCTGGGATTTCTGCTGCTTGGTGTATTCACCTTCATTACCTTTGGTCTCAAGACCACCACAACCTCAAATGCCGGCTTTCTCGTGGCATTGACCGTGGTGTTCGTACCCTTGCTGGACCGAATAATCTTTAAAAAAACAATCGCCGCCCCGCAAATCTTCGGCACCGTTCTGGCCATTACCGGGATCGCCCTGCTGACGCTGAACGCTTCTCTGCAGCTTGCGCCGGGCGATTTGCTGTGCATCCTGTCGGCGGTCTTCTATGCCCTGCAGATTCTGGTTACCGGCCGGGCGGTCAAGACCTGCGATTCGCTGAATCTTGGCATCCTGCAGCTCGGCTTTGCGGCAGGCTTTGCACTTGTGCTTTCCTTGATCTTCGAGAGCCCTTCCTTGCCCTCCTCGACGCCTGCATGGATCGCCATTCTTGCCCTTGGCATCCTGTGCAGCGGCTGCGGGTTCATTCTCCAGCCCATCGCCCAGAAGTACACAACGCCGACGCGCACCGGGCTGATCTTCGCACTGGAGCCTGTATTCGCCGCCTTCTTCGGCTTCTGGTTCGCCGGGGAAGAGTTATCCCTGCAGGGCTACACAGGTGCTGCACTCGTACTGCTGGGCATCGTGGCCTCCGAACTGCTCGGCAAGACGCCGCTTGCCGGTGGACACGTTAGAACACTTAAGAAACGCCGGGCTGATCTGTAGGACAGCACCGAAACCAACTTCATCAGATACCTGCCGATTACGCTGCTGGAATGGATCTGTACGGCCCGTAGCAAACGCAAAAAGAAGACGATTCTCCTGATCACAGGTCATATCGTCTTCTTAATGGTTCTTTCCGAGATTCTGTTCGTGCTGCAAGACCGTTTCCAGCTGGCCCTGGTGATCCAGGCGGTCTTTGGACCGCTGGAGCGGGTGCTGCTGTTCCGCTGACGGCAGACTATACTTACCGGGATGAAGACGCCCCGGCCGCACTAACCGGAGCCGCCTGCAGCTCCAGCCCCGTGACAGACCCGGACGAATCCAGCTTCAGCAGCAGCGTGGCCTCACCATTCGCGAAGCTGAGCACGCTGTTAATCACTGTCCCGCCTTCATTCCGTGTGCTGCTCACCGCCTTGACCCCGAAGTAATTGCCGGCCTGACCGGCAACCTTCTCCCAGCTCTGCTGGATCTGCGTAAGCGAAGGGCCCGCTCCGGGTCCCGCACTGATATAGCGTTTGCCAAGGTCCTGAACATTCCCTGCCGCGAGCAGGCCCGTAACGGCCGCCGCCAGGACATCCGGTGAATAGATTGCCGCCTGCTCGGCCTGCGGATCATAGCTTGTAATCAGGCCAAGCGCCTCGAAGAACGGCAGCGGCACATACAGGCGCCCTTGTCTGAATTCGGCGGAGCCCTTGAACGATGCCTTGTCCTTGCCGTTTAACACGATTTCCTGGGTGCCCACCTTGAATTCGTGCTTCTCCTGCACCCGGCTCAGCTGGACTGAGCCAGTGGCCGCCGTGTAAGCAGCTTTGTATTTCAGCGCCTCCGCCAGCTCCCGCAGGGGCAGCATGACCGTGCCGCCGGCCTTGTAGACATCGGAAGCAGCCAGCGTCACTGCTTGTCCGTTCACAATCACGCTTGTTGCCTTGGCCGCAGATGCCTGCGGAATAATGCCCATCCCCGCTCCTGCTGCAAATATCAGTATACTGAGGATCATGGCCGAGATTGTCTTCTTCAAGTCAATTCCACCTCTCCTGTATTTACCTTATTATGCACGCAAGCCTTAACGTATAGTCGCTTGTCCACTATCAACTATATTCGTTCTTCCATACGGGATAAACCTGTTCTTGTAAAAATACCGGACGCTCATCGTAAAATTCTATTCGACATCGAAATTGAAATAAGTACTTGGGTAAGGCTCAGCCCTCAGCGTAAAATGCCACCATTCCTTGCTGTAGTATTTGAAGCCCCGTTTCTCCATCGCATCCTTGAGCACCTTCCGGTTGGCATGCTGCTTCGCGCTGACCAGCGGCGTATTGTAATACGAAATCTCACCGAAGAAATCAAATGGACTCCCCATGTCGATGACGGCTCCCGTCTTCTTGTCGGCCAGCGTCAAATCCACCGTGCTGCCTCTGGAGTGCCCGGATTTCTTGGCGATGAACCCCAGCTTGAACAAATTGCGTTTATCCAGCTTCGGATAATACTGGGACTTCATCTTCACATCGGCGGTATCCTGCGACCAGCGCAGAAAATGATTTACCGCCTTTTGCGGACGGTAAGCATCATAAATGTGCAGAATGTACCCTTTTTGCGCCAAATCATCACTGACCTTCTTCAAGGCGGCTGCCGCCTGTCTGGAGAAAATTGCCAGCGGCGCTTTATACCCGTCAATTCTTGCCCCGACAAAATTATTGGACGTATAATAGCGGATCTCAAACTGTGCAGAAGGAATGACCTCATCCAAATAAACAAAGCCCTGCGGCAGATTGTTCTTCTTTACCGCTTTTGCCTCCTGGGCGGCTGCATTCGGCTGTTTCCCCGCACCTGCAGCGGCAAGAGCCGCCTGGCCGCCGGTAAAGAACAGCAACGATCCGAGCCCTAGGACTAGTAGAGACAACGCGGCGGCAATCACCCTGATGCCAACCTGCCTTTTATCCAGCAATCCGTTATCCTCCTCTCTGCAAGGTTGCCTTTTGCCACCAGTATACGTTTTCAGAGGACAACCGTCCAGTATTTACCGGTACTCTAGGCTCTGGAGCCGGGGGCGAGCCGGCTTGCGGCAGGAATGATATCCTTGCGGCGGTAAATCCCCATCATCAGCCCCAGCGCCGCATACTCAAACAGCACATGTCCGCCATAGCTCAGGAAAGGAAACGGCAGGCTGGCGATAATCATTTTGCCGCTTAAGACCGATAGCCCGTAGATCATCTGTGCAGCAAGCACCATGGAAAGCGCCAGAATGAGTGCCTGGCCGTATGGATCTCTGACCGCACGGTGGACAGAGCGGAGAATGGCACATAACAAGAGAACCGCACCGATGAGCGCCAGACCGCCTGTCCAACCAAAAATATGGACCATATAGGCCGGCAGCATGTCGGCGTAAGGATAAACAAGCTTGTCGGCCGCCGTGCCGAAGCCGTGGCCCCACCAGCCTGCGGATTGTATGGTTTCATGCAGCATTTTATACACAAACCCGCTGGAGTCTGGATTGATATTATAGTCTACTGCCCCAAGTATCCTTGCCCGCATCTGATCGTGGCTCCATACGTAAGGAATTCCGGCGGCAGCGGTCAGTGCCACTGCTCCTGCCGTACGCAGCCATTTCCCGGACATCCAGGCGTACAGCAGCAGTACACTGGCCAGATAAACCGCCAGCTCCGGCAGACCGCCGGCCAGCACATAGAATGGCAGCGGGATGAATATAATCCCGGCTTCCTTCAGCATATTGCGCCCGTTCCCCAATCTTCCCCCCGCCTTTTCCTCCATGAATATTCCGGCAACGGCAATAGCGAACACATACGTGCTAAGGGCAACGACGTCAACGGAGAACGAGAAAGGCAGCATGACCCAGCGGGAACGCTCTCCATTGACCATAAGTCCATAACGGCCGACAAACGCAATCCCAAACAGCGCCGCACCATACAGCCACCAGGACCCCTTCAGAAACCTGCGGTAATCAAAATAATAGCCGGCCAGCATCAGTCCCGCTCCGAGCAGAGTAAAGATGGATTGACGCTGCAGCGGCAAGAACGCATTCCCGGACGGAAATCCGCCCGCCTGCAGCGAGCCCATCCCCAGCAGGCTGATGGCGGCCAGCAGCAGCACCGCACCCAGCAGCCGCCACGGCATACGCGGCCGGTGCGCCTTGTTCAGCTCCTTGCCGACGGCACCGGGATCACCCATTTGAGCAATAGCCCGCGTCTCTGCTTCTGCCCGTGCATATCCGGCTTGCAGGTCTTCTTCAATTCTGTCCTCCATATGTGCGGCAAGCTCACTGCGGATTTCAGCATGCAGCTCCCGCGCTGCGATATGACTGCACACCTGATCTAAATAGTGGTCTACCGCCCCGCAACCGTTACCGTTACCGTTACCGTTACCGAAGGATACAGCAGCAGTCTGATCCCTGAGTTTATCCTTATTTTTAGTGACGTTTTTACGTATTATTACGTTTATGCGTCTTTTCATTCTTATCCCTCCCCCAATACCGAATCGACTGCGCCTTTAAACAGCTGCCACTCCTCTTTCTTCTCACGCAGCTTCAGCTTCCCCTCATCCAGGATGCGGTAATATTTACGGTTGCGGCCGTCGACCTCCTGCCAATAGGCTTCCACCCAGCGCTCATTCTCCATCGCGTGCAGAATAGGGTACAACGTGCCTTCCTTAAGCGTAAATACACCGCCTGAACGCAGCTCCAGCTGTTTGATCAGCTCATAACCGTACAGCGGCTTGTCCTGCAGCAAGGTCAGAATCAACGTACCCGTACTGCCTTTCAGCATTTCTTTGCTGACCTTCATTTCCACACCCCCAGTTCGCTTATGTATACCTCGTTAATCTATGTATAATATACTACAGCACTATTTCATTTGCAAAAAGAGTTTAAACAACGATGAACGATACGGGCAATGCCATCTATGTGGTCGGCGGAGATTCGGTCTGAACCGTTCAGAGACGTTCAGAACCAAGAACAAACCCATCCGATTAAGGATGGGTTTGCAGGGTGAGTCTATTTTGAACCTATAGTACTCCTGAAGAGAATTAGTGCATCGGCATCTGCGATTTATGATTGACGATAACGCGCTTCAGGAAGAAGGATACCGCCAGCCCGATCAGAGCCATAATCATTCCGAAGATAAAAGCGTTCTGCACGCCGTGCGTAAACGCGGCAATCGCATTGGCCGGATCGGCCGGATTGGCCGCCGTCTCCATATAGCTCTTGGAGCCGGAGTTCATGATGCTGACCGCCAGTGCGGTACCGATCGCACCCGCCACCTGCTGCAGCGTGTTCATGATTGCTGTGCCATCCGGGTAGAATTGCATCGGAAGCTGATTGATGCCGTTGGTCTGAGCAGGCATCATTATCATCGAGACGCCGATCATCAGGGTGCTGTGCAGCACGATGACGAAGACCACCGTAGAAGTTGCCGTAATGCCCGAGAAGAACCACAGGGTCGCGCCAACAACGATCAGGCCTGGAATAACCAGCCATTTCGGACCGTATTTATCGAACAGCCGGCCCATAATCGGAGACATCAGACCGTTGATAATGCCGCCGGGCAGAAGCAGCAGCCCCGCTTTGAAGGCGGAGTAGCCCTGGCCCTCCTGCAGATAGAGCGGCAGGATCAGCATCGAGGAGAGAATAACCATCATACAGATGAAGATCATAATTACGCCTACGGTGAACATCGGGTAACGGAACGCCCGCAGATTGATCATCGGCTGCGGCATATTCATCTGGCGGATGGCGAACAGGACCAGCGCCACAACGCCGACAGCGATGGCAATGATGACCTTCTCGCTGCCCCAGCCTCCCCCTTCACCGGCGCTGCTGAAGCCGAACACAATGCCGCCGAAGCCCAGGCTGGACAAGATAATGGACAGAATATCAATCTTCGGCTTGGTCACCTTGTTTACATTCTGCATGAACAGAATTCCGCAGATCAATGCAGCCACCAGGAACGGCAGCGACAGCCAGAAGATCCAGTGCCAGCTCAGGTTCTCGATCAGGAGACCCGCGATGGTCGGACCGACCGCAGGGGCAACCATAATTACCAGCCCGATCAGGCCCATTGCTGCGCCTCTGCGTTCAGCAGGAATGATAACGAGAATCGTATTGAACATCAGCGGCAGCAGCAGTGCAGTACCAATGGCCTGTACGACACGTGCCGTCAGCAGAAATTCAAAGCTTGGGGACATCGCCGCAAGTGCCGTTCCAACAATGGAGAAGGATACGGCAGCGATAAAGAGCTGTCTGGTCGAGAACCATTGCAGCAGCAGACCGGAAATCGGCACCAGAATGCCAAGGGTCAGCAGATAGGCTGTCGTCAGCCACTGGGCCGTCGAAGTTGTAATCTCCAGTATGGTCATAAGGTCGGAAAGTGCCACATTCAGCGCCGTTTCACTGAACATTCCGATGAAGCCTGCCAGCAGCAAGGATATCAGAATCGGCAGTGCTTTCAGCTTTCTTGGTTCGTTAGGTTGTGTATGTTCCTTGCCTTGCATTGTAGCTTCCACTCTCATATCCTCCTGAAATTAAATAATGTCTCTCTCTAATATGTTCTTTCTTAAGAACTGTCTCTCTGTAATGCTGTCATTCTTTAGCTGATCCTCTAGCCCAGTATGGCTGAGATACATTCCGCAGCCGCCAGCAGCGGCTGTTCACTGCGCTGTGTCAGCGCTTGAATCAGCGCACCTTCAAACAGCGAGATCGCTGCGGATGCCTTGGCTGCAGCTTTAAGCGGCTCCAGTCCCTCCGCCGTCAAGCGCTGCACAATGACTTCCTGCCAACCGGTAAACACCGACTGCGATGCCTCGCGCAGCTCTTCGCTGATACAGGAGGTCTCCACCGCCAGCCAGAAGCTGAAGGGCACCACGCCTTCAAAAGAGGACTCCACCGCTTCCCGCGCCATGCCCAGTATAAACTCCTGAACCCCGGCCGCGGCGCTGTCCGCCTTTTCCACCTCAGTCTTCAGCTTTTCGGCGACCACCTCACTGGTGCGCTTGATGCAGGTTACCGCCAGTTCCTCCTTCCCGTGCGGAAAATAGTAATAAAGAGACCCTTTGGGCGAATCGCTGTCTTTAATGATCTGATTCAATCCCGTAGCATGATAGCCCTGTGTAAAAAATAACCGGGATGCACTGTCCACGATCGCCTCGCGTGCATTGTGCTTGTTCGACACACCCGACACTTCCTTTACTTTTATAACAATCGGTCTACATAATAAAACCACAAATTTCGGATTTATGTCAATCCTAATATAGTAAAATTTAAATTAAACAATGTAAACTTCAAGGCCGTCAAGGAAAATGGATTGTGCCAAAAGACGCGATCAGATATAATTATATTATTCCAATCCGAAAGGTAATATAAATATGAGCGAAGCCGTACTGGCCAGAGCGATTCCCCGGCCATTGGTGAAAGCCAATCAATCGTTTATTGTGCTCTCTGTGCTGCTTACCTGGATTACAGGCTGGTATCTTATTCTGGCTCTGCCGCTTGCCGCCGGACTCTCCGGTCTCTTGCTTGGCTACAATCCCGTCATCAAGCTGGGCGCCTCATTTCTGCGCAAAGAACGCTCTGCTTATGTGCTCGAAGACTGGGAGCAGCAGCAGTTCAATCAGAGCATCGCTGTCTTCTGCCTGGCCGCGGGCCTCATCAGCTTTCTGGCAGGCTGGACTACCGCCGCTTATATCTTCACCGCATTAGTCGCCATCGCCGCCACGGTCGCGATCTTCGGATTCTGCATCGGCTGCTTTATCCATTACCAGTGGAAGATGTACACTCACCGGCGCAAAACCGCCTCCAGAACCCCCCATTAGGCCCGTCTTAGCTAAGACGGGTTTTTCTGTGGATTCGCATACGTTGTCTTGGGACCTTGCACAGTCAATTAACTTACGCTAACGCACCCCATAGAGGCTCATAGAGGAAATCCCCTCTACTAGTAGCTTGAGCAATTCAAATTCCAGGGTATAAGTGCTTTAATTCGCCTTTAATTCCCCTCTAGCTTGCTCGGTTATAAAGTGCCATTGCACCGACTTTTAAGCCTGGTTTCGTTTCACTTCCCACGCAGTCACTTCTTGCTGGAGCCGTTCTATGCAGCCAAATTGGCGATGCAAACACTAACGTTCAGGTGAAAATAGTTGGCGATTTTCCACTAACCCTGAACAAGAGCAACATGAGAACTTCAAGGTACTGTCCTGCTGTTCGTTAGGTGAGCTTGGTTTGTGGATTATGGTCGATTTTTCGCCTACGTTTGCCCTGTCTACCTTCACTGCAGCCCATTGTGGTCAGTTTTTCGACTACAATGGGTCTGTTTTCCGCAACGGCAAGACATTGTGGTCGATATTTCGCCTACGTTTGCCCTATTTACCTTCACAGAAGCCCATTATGGTCGGTTTTTCGACTACAGTAGGATTGATTAGCCGGATGGTGCTGTTTGTCGGCCTGTTCACGGGAGAGTGATGCAGGTACGGACGTCGCCTGCCTTACTCGCAAATAGCTGGTGCATATGGATTGTGATTGAAGCAAGCTTCAGGTTATTCTTTCTCTAAAAACGAAAGGCCATCCCCTGAGGATGGCCTTCTGCTGCTTCTTCCTCCGGCACACACTGCTTTAACCCTCCGCCACATCCCAGCGGTGGCTGAAGCGTTCGAGCCGGGGATGAAGCTGTTCCGGAGCTTCCGAGAGAATCAGCCGGAGCTTCACAATCCAGCCTTCGAACGAAGAGTATGACGCGAACAGATTCGCCATTTCCGGCGTCAGATACAGGAAATACGGCGCAGGATAGACCTCGCTGATATGGCGCAGCGCGGAGTCGAGCGGCGTGTATTTCTTGCGTTTGCCCTCCAGGCTCTCCACGGTTATCATCGAATTCCCCTGCTCTCTCCGCCAGTCGTGCAGACGGTCTTCCCTTTTGTAATACGCCTGCACCGGCTCCTTCGTCATCCGCCGGACCGTCTCCTCATGCAAAGGATAGAGCACCAGCTTGACGAATCTGCGCTCCACTGCGGTTCTCGCCGCCGCCTCCAGCTCCTGTTCCGAGATGTCCTCAAAAGAATCATAGAACACGAGTGTTCCCTTACGCTCCTGCTTGGGCGGCTCGTAGCCATATGGCAAATGCTGTATGTCTCGTTTCATCTGGACCCTCCTGCCGGTTCATAAAGTGCTTATAGCATAGCATGCTTCTCCGTAGCACGTAAAATTCCCGCCTGCTCAGGAACTTAAAATGTGCAAATGCACCGCATCATCTGCCCTTTCAGGCGAATGACACCGGTCATATACATAATTGTGTCTTTTGTAACAATTATGCTTATTGACGGAGGGAAGATTATGTATAAACCCATTCATAGATCCACCTGTGCTCCCTGCAGCCCCAAACTTAAGCTCTCCAAACAAATCCGTAAGCTGGAGCGCATTACAGAGCAGCAAAGCCAATCCCAAGCACAGCTGCAGGCACAATTGCAATCCCAGGCCCAGGAGCAATTGCAAGCGCAGGAACAGCTTCAGAGTCAAGCACAAACCCAGTTCCAGTCTCAAGCGCAATTACAGTCCCAGCTGCAGTCGCAAGCCCAGTCCCAGCTGCAGAATCAGCTTCAGCTGCAAGCCCAGCTGCAGGCTCTGGCACAGCTACAATTACAGGCACAGGCCCAGCTCCAGGATCAGCTGCAGAAGCAATCGGAAAGTATAACCAACATAGGCAATCCTGTCATTACAATCAATAACAGATTAAGTGATCCTGCAATTACCAAGCCCTCCGCCTTCAAAGCGGAAATTGCCACCGGCGGACAACGGGTTGACGGAGGATTTCCAAAGGTATTGTTTGATTCCGTAGAGTTTGATCTTGACAGCGAATTTGATCCGGCCACCTCAACCTTCATAGCCAAAACCGGCGGCGTCTACGTATTTAATGTCAGCATTTATTATATCGCCGTTAACAATGAAGCCTTTACACTGGGTGTTGCTATTTTCATTAACGGTGAGGCCGTCACCAGCAATGATACGGATAACGAAAACTTTGAACGCGTTCCTCCCGTAATCACTGAAGGGCTGATTGTTAAGAACACAGCCATAGTCAAGCTCAATGCGGGGGATCAGGTTGTTGCTGTAATCAATGCCAACAAGCCGGGCATCATTCTCGGCTTTAATCCAAACACCTCTTTTTCAGCAGCCAGATTCCCGTCGCCTGCATAATTTGAACTTCTATCTATTAAGGGAGGGATCATAGATGTACAGATATGTCCGCAGACCCGCTGCCTTGTCCGCCAAAAAAGGCAAGCTTGCTCTTACAATCAAACATCTGACCGAGCTTACACAGCAGCAGGCGCAGTCACAGGCACAGCTTCAGGAACAGGCTCAGTCTCAAGCCCAGGTCCAGCTGCAGAACCAGGCCCAGCTGCAAAATCAAGCCCAGGCACAGCTGCAATCTCAAATGCAGGTTCAATCACAGGTGCAAGCCCAGTCACAGGCCCAGCTCCAGCAACAAGCACAGCTCCAGGCACAGCTTCAAGCACAGCTCCAGGCACAGCTCCAGCGCCAGGCTCAGCTGCAAGAGCAATTGCAGGAGCAGACGGAAGCGCTGTCCAATATCGGCAACCCCAGTGTCACGGTGAACAATATCCTGGTTGACCCGGCCACCACAAGACCTTCCGCCTTCAAAGCGGGGATCTCGCTCTCCCAGGTTACCCTGCCTGCCGGAGCCTCTCCGCCGGTTCCGTTTGATACGGCCGAATTTGACCTTGATGGAGAGTTTGATCCGTTAACCTCTACATTCACTGCGAAAACAGCGGGTATCTATCTGTTCAATGTAAGTATTTATTATATTGCCAATGACAATATCCCCTTCAAACTCGGTGTGGGATTATTCATAAATAACGAACCTGTTGCCAGCGAGGATGCGGATAATGAGAGTTACCTGCGTGTGCCTCCGGTGAACACCTTGGGATTGATCGTGAAGAACACAGTCGTAGTGGAGCTTAACGCCGGTGACCAAGTGGTTGCCAGGATTAATACTAATGAAGCAGGAAGAATAGTCGGATTTAATAATAACACCTCATTCGCAGCAGCCAGATTTCCATCGCCAGCCTAACCATCCTAACGATAGATAAACACGGAGGGGATTTCAATGAGCAGACCAGTTCGCCATGCCAAATGTAAAACCTCGAACAACAGCAAAGTGTTGTTCAAGGTGAAAAAGCTCACTAATATAGCTCAACAGCAGGCGCAAACGCAGGCGGCACTGCAAGCACAGCTGCACTCGCAAGCAGCTGCCCTGCAGCAATTCCAGGCTGCTATTCAGAATCAGGCGCAGTCCCAGCAACAGACCGGGGCGCAATTGCTGGCTCAGCTGCAGAGCCAGACGCAAAGCCAGAAACAAAGCGAAGCCGAATTTCAGGTGCAGCTTCAGGCACAAGCACAGAGGCAGGCGCAAGCACAGGCTCAGCTCCAGGAACAGATTCAGACTCAAAAGCAGGCCATCAGTGACATCGGCAATGCCACCGTTTCGTTCAATAACAGTGCTACTGAACCGGCTGCCAGCAGGCCTTCTGCGTTCAAAGCAGGCATGTCCTTGTTCGAACTGCCTGTATCTCCCGGAGATTTTTTAAAGATACCCTTCAATCTCGTTCGCTTTGATCTGGACGGTGAGTTCGATCCTGCAGCTTCCACATTCATCGCAAAGTCCGCAGGAGTGTATTTGTTTAATATAAGTATTTACTTTATTGCCAATAACAATGACGCTTTCAGAGGAGGGGTGTCCATCTTTATCAACGGGGAGCCCACCACCAGTACGGATTCGGATACTGAGAATTATGTACAGGTTCCTCCGGTGGCCACAGCAGGGACCATAGTAAAGAACACAGTCATTGTGAAGCTTAATGCTGGTGACGAAGTCATCACTACGTTTAATAGCAACAAAGCAGGTGTGGTTGTCGGAACCAACCCTAACACCACTTTTGCAGCGACACGGTTTCCCTCTCCTGCCTAATAATGATTTGAACCGAGCAACCGGAGAATACTCTCACCGAAAATAATGATTATTCGCATAATAAGCGGCACCGAGTGTTCCCGCTCGGCCGCCGAGCTCAGCCTGGACGATCCGGCAGTGTCCGCCGGAGAGCCTCAGTGCATGTCCGCTTACCGTCTCGCGGACACTGCGCAGGAGCCGCTCTCCGGCGTCCGCCATCCCGCCGCCGATAATAATCAGCTGCGGATTGAGCAGATTAATCACATTGGCGAGGCCGAAGCCCAGCAGGGTCCCGGTCTCCTCCATCACTTCTATTGCCAAGGCGTCGCCTGCATCATAAGCCTCGGAGATCAGCTTCGCTGTAATGGCCTGATCATCTCCTTGTGTCCATTCCCGGATGATACTGCCCCTGCCTTCAGCAAGCTTCTCCTTGAAGGTAACCGTCATGCCTACGGCTGATACATACCGTCCCAGACAGCCCGAGCTGCCGCAGCGGCATGGCCGGCCGCTGCGGTACATATTCATATGTCCGATTTCACCCGCGCTGAAGGTCGTACCATACAGCACCTTACCGTTATGTATAATGCCAGAGCCCAGCCCGGTGCCAAGCGTCAGCAGGACCAGGTTGTCCGCGCCCCGTCCGGCGCCAAACTGCCACTCCCCATACATATTGACTCTTACATCATTGTCTATGTAGGCCGGAAACAGGTAGTGGCGCTTCATTTCGTTGACAACATGCACCTCTTCCCAGCCGGGAAAATTGGGCGAGAAATGCGACAGCCCCTGCTGCGGATCAAGCAGCCCGGGAATGCCGAGTCCCATACAGCGGATTTCGTGCAGACTGATACCGCTCTCTTCCAGCAGGAGTTCCACTGCCTGCCGGATACGGCCAAGAACATGCTCCGGCCCCTCCGAAGCCTCAGTCGGGATCGAGAGCTCCGCAGCCGGAGCATACTCCTCCGAATACAAGCCCGCTTTAATGTTGGTTCCGCCTAAATCAATGCCAATTGTATACAATGGAATCCCTCCTCCACCTGATTATGCATGGATTTCGGGGATATGGGAAGAACATAAACCAATATAAGTACACTAATGTCAGCACAGCAAACAGGCAGGCACCGGCCCGCCTGTTTCTCTGTATAAGTTCAGTTATAGATCTGCTACGATCCGGCACCCTTGTACCGTTTCACACCATGATTCCAGGCCAGAAGGCCAATTGCCAGAAAGACGGCGCCTACGGCCGGCGTCAGCAGCGCCATACTCCGCATCTCCTCGCGCTCCAGGAAGAGCGCCGCCGGATACACACCGACAAAGGCAAACGGGATAACCCAGGTCAGCAGGACCTGAATCGCCCGGTTATAGATGGTCACCGGATACCGGCCATAGCTCTGGATGTTATACATCAGCGGCAGAATCCCGGTTGGTGCGTCGGAATAGAAGGACAACGAGGTCAATGCCGTATAGATTCCGGTATAAATCGCCACAGCGCTTATGCTCAGCAGCAGCATCGCCGGAAGGGTCCACCACTCCAGGCTTAGCCCCAGGTTAGCTCCGCTGATCGCCATGATGACAATCCCGATTGCAGAGCCGGCCAGCGCCGGCGGGTCCACATTTTCCAGGAAAATCTGAAACAGATTATGCGCCGGCCGGGTCAGCACACGGTCCATCTCGCCCTTAACGATGTAGCGTTCGCTGAACCCCCACAGGTTAATGAAGCAGCCAAATATTCCGTAAGGGACCATGAAGAAGCCATACACGAAGATGACCTCGTTCTGGCTCCAGCCTCCCAGGCTGTCCGTATGCATAAAGATCACGAGAATAAAGATAAAGTTGACCGCCTGAAACAGCAGGTCGGAGATCATTTCCACCCAGAAATCCGCGCGGTAGGTCAGGCGGGTCTTCATATAATTTTTCAGGTATTCCGCCAGCAGTCCGAGATAATACATGCCCATCAACCCCCTTGTACGAACAGCCGCTTTCGGGCTGCGCGGTTTAGAGCAATAATCGGGACAAGCAGCAGCAGGAACCAGAAGACCTGAATCCCCAGCACATTCCAGATGCCGGTCCCTTGTACTCTGCCTGTAAATACGGAGCCGGGCAGATAGGTAATTGCCTGAAAGGGCAATACCTCCAGCACACGCGCCAGCCAGCCCGGGAACAGACTGATCGGGACGATCAGACCGGAGAACAGATCCACGATGACCCGCTTCATCCGCATTACCCCTTCATTATTCTCGACGAAGAAGGCGGACAGGCCGGTTAGCACATTAATTTGCGAATTGATCAGGAAGCTGAAGAACAGCATCGTCAGGAAGCCGGCCCAGGCTGACAGCTCCGTCGGGAGCTGAACCGGGAAGAGCAGCATGGCAATCGCCATTCCGGGGATCATCAGCATCAGAAAGCGGAAGAGGCCCTCGCCGAGACCCTGCATCATTTTGACCAGCACATAATTATAAGGACGAATGAACTGGATCGCGATGTTGCCGTCCCGGATGTCGCTTGAAATCTCGCGGTCCAGATTATTGAAGTAGAAGGCTCTCGCCATCCATGATACGGCTACGTAGGTCGTCATCTGCGCCCCCGTAAAGCCGCCGAGCGATTCGTCGCCCCCGTAAATGGCCTTCCATGTGAAATAATTGACCCCGATGTTCAGGGTATAGATCAGAATACCGGAATAGTAATTGACGCGGTAAGCGAGCATGGTCAGAAACCGGATACGGATAAAATCAAAATAAGCGCCCAGCAGCAGCCCGCGCTTCCCCTGCTTCGGGCCTCCCGCCGGCCGGCCCCCGGCTTGGGCCATCAGTGAATCAGACATGAATGGCCTCTTTCTCAGCCTGCAGCAGCCCGGCCGGCTTCTCCGCCGAACCCGACTGATAAATGCTGCGGACGATATCATCGGTGTTGGTCTCAATGATCTTGATATCGGTAATGTCCGCTTTGCCGACCACCTTGGCGAGCAGGTCGGACACATTCAGCTCACGGGGAATCCAGACCTTCGCGTTCAGTTCATTCTCGGCTGTCCAGTTCACCGGCATGTCAGCAGACCACTGCTGCAGCTGCGGCAATTTCGTCGGGGTACCGAACTGGAACTGAACCTCAACTCCCGTTCCCCAGCGCTGCTTCAGCTCCTCCAGACCGCCGTCATAGATGATCCGTCCGTCATCCAGCATGATCACCCGCGAACACAGTGCTTCAATATCCTGAAGGTCATGGGTGGTCAGCAGGATGGTCGTTCCATGCTCACGGTTCATATCGCGCAGAAACTCGCGGATTTCCGATTTCACCACAATGTCGAGCCCGATGGTAGGCTCGTCCAGGAACAGAATGGCCGGATTATGCAGCAGCGCCGCCACCAGCTCACAACGCATCCGCTGGCCCAGGCTAAGCTTGCGCACCGGCCGGTTCAGCAGATCCTGCAGCGCAAGGCGCTCTACCAGCTCATCCAGCCGCCGTTTGAAATCCTGCTCCGGAACGCGGTAGACCTTCCGCAGCAGCTGGAACGATTCAATGACCCCGATATCCCACCATAGCTGGCTGCGCTGGCCGAACACGACGCCGATCTCCTGTACGAACCGTTCCCGCTCGGCGTGCGGTACATAGCCGCCGACATTAACGATCCCCGAAGTAGGAACCAGGATACCGGTCAGCATCTTGATGGTCGTCGATTTGCCCGCGCCGTTCTCCCCGATATAACCGCAGATTTCGCCTTCCGGAATGGTGAACGAGATATCCTTTACTGCTGTGACTTCGGAATATTGCCGTTTAAACAAATCAGCGAAGGCCCCTTTGAGACCCTCGCGGTTCTTTTGGACTTTGAACGTCTTGCGCAAGTCCCGCACTTCTATCGCATTCATAACATACCTCGCTAGACTTGGAATTTGGGCTCAGTTCTCCATTATAATGCACCGTGCCCCAAAGGACTACCCATTTTCTTTGAAGGCCCTTCCGGCGCAGCAAATACCCCCGCTAGGCTCTCAGGGCGGCAACAGCCGAATAAGCTCCCTGGTTGCTTGGCGGGGGTCAGAAGACCCGTCCTTATTTATATCGCAAAAAACTCCGTACCTTTGACAGCCTCCAAATGTCCCGAACGGGCAACCTTGGTCCGCAGATACTTCTCATTAAACACCGACACATCTCCCCAGAGCGGGACCCGTGCGCCCGTGTTCATGCCAGCTGCCTTCAGCGCTTCCAGCTTCTTCGGATTGTTGGTAATCAGGGTCACCGGCTTCCCGCGCAGACTCTGCAATACCGCAATGGCGTCCGTATAGTCGCGCGAATCATCGGCAAAGCCCAGCTCCAGGTTCGCTTCCACTGTATCGTAGCCCTCTTCCTGGAGCAGATAAGCCATCGCCTTACTGAACAATCCGATGCCTCTGCCTTCGTGATTGGCCAGATAGAATAGTGCGCCCGAGCCATTCTGTACCATCATCCGCATGGACTGGCGCAGCTGGAATCCGCAATCGCAGCGCTTGCTGCCGAAGATATCTCCGGTATGGCAGATGCTGTGCATCCGCACAAGCGCGTTGTTGGCTTGCTCAAAGTCACCATATACCAGCACACTGGATTGTTGTCCGTCGGCGAGCTTCATGGAGGACAGCCGCGAGATCAGCAGCTCCGTCGCTTCGGGCGAATCGCCCTGCATCAGCTCGGCATCCTCCGTCTTCAGCCAGCTGTACCATTTAAACGTAACGGTCTCCCCGTCCAAATTCACCGGCAATGTAATCGGCCCCACCAGAATGGCTGCGGAGTTATCCGTTGTAATCCGCTTAATCTTATGCTGCAATATAGAAACAATATCTGGTCTGATCATAAGTGCACCGTCCTATCCTTTGTGTATCTAAAATTTAATCATCTCAACGTTAAGTAACTATTTGTAAGTTAGTTTATCATTGTAATATAACTTCGTCAAGTTATAATATATAGTTAAATATTTATAATTACTTATTGTAAGTTTATGATATAATGAATGCAGGGGTGATGTTATCGATGAACACTTTTGAAATGTGTCCGCGCTTTGAGAGAGCGGTTGACGTTCTGAGCAAACGGTGGGTTGCATTAATTGTTTTTGTACTGATGCAGGGTCCGCGCCGGTTCGGCGAAATCGAGGGCTGCCTGTCCAATCTGAGCGGCAAGGTGTTGTCTGACCGTCTGAAGGAAATGGAGCAGGAAGGCATCATTCAGCGTACGGTTTATCCGGAGACACCTGTGCGTATAGAGTATTCACTGACCGACAAAGGCAACGCTCTTGCCCCGATTCTTGGCGAGATTCAGGGCTGGTCGTCGGAGTGGATTGAGCTTGAGACAAGCCAGTGACTGAGATTAACAGTTGTGCGCAAAAGCGCCTCATTTGTCCCTAAGCAGGGAGGTAAATGGGGCGCTTTATTTCTGATAAATTCCATATGCAAGGTCTGAATATCCATATTTGTGACAAATATCCGTCTATTTCCGAAAAATTTTCGGCAAATCGGTTGTATCGTTCAGGAAAATATAGTAATTTTAAAGAGTCAAACTACTAAAATATGAAAGGTGGACGATCATTATGGAAAAAATGTGTATGGAAATGATGATGAACATGTGCATGGAAGACATGATGGCCAAGATGAACTGTATGAAGATGTGTATGGAGAAGATGGCCGAAATGAATATGATGGACATGGATATGGACATGATGATGAAGAAAATGCAGGACTGCGACGAAATGATGACAATGTGTATGACCATGATGCGTGAAGGAATGCAAATGTCTAAGTAATTAGGTATTCGTTAATGTGAATCCGCTAAATTCACCTTAACCTGAATTGTATACCCGCAAGTCATGGCAGAGCAGACAACTGCATGCCATTTTTTATATCATCCTATAGCTCTGGTTCATTCTAACGGATCTTGATATAACGCTCCTGAATTTGCTTGGCCAGTGTAATGCGCTCCAGCTTCAGCTCCCAAATCCGCTCTTTCCACTGTCCGCTCCCGGCAGCATCCTCTTCTTCCCGCAGCCTCCCGAACAGCTCCAGCAATGCCCGGTTCACCTGATCGAAACGAACCCACAGACTGTTCACATCTTCCCTATGCTGCTCTTCCGACACGGTACGATAAGCTTTGAGCTTCTCAATAATGTCAGCCTGCCATTCCGTATCGTTGATGGCTTTGGCATAGTTCAGCAGATCCAGATAATCATCGACCGACATGCTCACCGACTCCTTAATCCTTATATACCAAGTATTATACTAGGTTTTATTTATTTTGCAAGGGATCGCCGATTTTTTTTGCGATTAAATTATTAGGGCAGCAAAAAAGGGCAGGGCTTTCATCCCCCACCCTTATCCTTCTGCCTGACCGGTAGCCATTCAGTAGTGTATAAGTCCCTCTATTCTTCCGCCGCGCCTTCTGCGTTTGACAACAAACGGCACATGCGGAGAACTACATCCTGGATCGCCACAGGCTTGCTTAGAAAATCATTGGCCCCCGCCGCCAGACATTTCTCCCGTTCTTCCTTCATGGTCTTGGCCGATATAGCAATGATCGGAAGCTCGGGCAGCAGCAGCTCCTCGCGGATAATGGACAGCGTATCATACCCGTCCAGGTTCGGCATCATAATGTCCAGCAGAACAATATCAACATCAGGCTGCTCCCGCACGATCTGCAGGCATTCGAACCCGGTCTGTGCAGTCAGAATATTCATCCGGTAAGGCTCAAGTCCTTGCTGGATGGCAAAAATATTCCGTGGATCATCGTCTACAATTAATACCGTTCGCCCCTGCAGACACGCAGCTTCTTTCTGCAGCGATGACGTTTCTGCCTGCAGCCTCTGACCCGGCGATTCGGTCTCCTCATCTGCAGCTGAGGCAGTCTGTGCTTGCAAAGCCATCAATCCGGCTCCCGCTTCGCTCTCCTCCGTCCTGCAAGGGAGATAGAGGGTAAATGTGCTTCCAATGCCTTCACGGCTCTCCAGGGAGATATGTCCGCCCAGGAGCCTGGCAAGCTGCAGTGAAATCGACAAGCCCAGTCCGGTGCCGCCGAATTTGCGCGCAGTGGAGCCATCGGCCTGACGGAAAGCTTCAAAGATAAGCTTGCGGTTGCCCGCCGAAATGCCGATGCCCGTATCCTTCACGGCAAAGCTCAGCACCGGCCCGCTGCTTCTGTAATCCTCATCCACATAAGAAGGAAGATATCCGACTTCTACATGCACCGCGCCTTTTTCCGTAAATTTAAAAGCGTTGGACAGCAGGTTACGAAGAATCTGATGCAGGCGCAGTTCGTCGGTAAAGAAGAGATCCGGCACCTCTTCACCGATATGGATCTCAAATTCCAGCTGCCGCTGCTCCGCGGTCTTGCCAAAATATCCTTGCAGCAGGGTAGGCAGCTCTGTGAGATTGACCGCATCCATTTCCACCAGCATTTTGCCTGCTTCAACTTTGGACAGGTCCAGGATATCGTTGATCATCGCCAGCAGATCACTGCCTGCAGTATGTATTACTGATGCGTATTCCTGTTCCTCCTCGCCCAGGTTACCGTTGCGGTTCTCGGTCAGCAGTTGCGACAGAATTAGCATGCTGTTAAGCGGAGTGCGCAGTTCATGCGACATGTTGGCCAGGAATTCAGTCTTGTAACGGGAGCTTCGCTCCAGCTCTACATTGTATTTCTCCAGTTCTTTGGTGACTCTTTCAGCCGACGCCCGGCGTTCATCCAGCTCACTGTTCAGCTCCAGCAGCTCCTTGGTATGCCCCTGAAGCTCTTCGGCTTGCACCTGCAGCTCTTCGGATTGTACCTGCAGCTCCTCATTCATCACTTGTGAGTCTCCATACAGCTTCTGGATCTCCAGGCGGTTCAGCGTGGAATGCAGGGCGATAGCCATAAGTCCCAGCAGTTCCGTGAACAGCTCCATCTGGTATGTATTCCAGCGGGTGATGGATGCCGCCTCGATGACGGCTAATGTCCTGTTCTCAAATATGATGGGTGCAACCACCGCCGAACGTGGCGCGGTCCGCCCTAGTCCGGAATTGATGCTGATATAGTCCGCCGGCAAATCCTCCAGCCGGTGTATACTTTTATCCAGTACACATTGTCCGATGACCCCTTCACCCGGCTTAAAGCTCGCCAGCCCCAGCTGCATCTCCTTCTGTTCGCTTCCGGCATAAGAGTAATTGCGGTTAAAGCGTCCTGACTGGTCCACAACATAGAATGCCGCATACTGTATTTCGAGCATGGCGGCCAGCTTGTTCACAAAGGTGCGGCACAGGGCTGAAAGGTCCTGCGTTTCCTGAAGCACCATGGACATATGGGCAAGCTGCTGGCTCTGCCATTGCTCCCGCTGCACCGAATCCAGCAGTCCATTCGTCGACTCGGCGAGCTCGGCGATCTCATCCGCCGTCCGCACGGTTATCCGCTCGGCCATATTGCCGCCACCGGCGATGGCGTTAATGGCATCGATGACATTGCGCAAAGGCTTAACAATACTTCCGGCAATAATATATGTAATAATTGCTGCAAGCACAGCTACTAAAGACCACAGGATATACATTGTAATGAGAAGTCTGTCGTTACTGGCTTGGATATTGGCAATACGTTCAGCGGTCAGGTTGCGTTCGATTTCGCGGAAGCTTTCCGATTGGGCACGCACCAGATCCAGCAGGGGCTTCCCCGGATCACTATGGAAGTATGCGGCAACCGCCGCATCCTCCCCGTTGCGCTTCAAATCGATAACCGGCTGCCCCGCCTCGTTGATCCATGCTTCAATGCTGTCTTTAATATGGCCGAGATTCTGCACCTGTTCCGGATTATCCGTAATCAGCTCGCGGAGTCTGCTGTAATTGAGTTGCCATTCAACCAGTCCGGTATTAAATGGTTCCAGATAATCGGTCAGGCCTGTTAAAGCGTATCCCCTCTGCCCCGTCTCCATGTCCAGCACATTCTTCTCAAGCACATAGGACAGCTCATGGACCTGTATGTCATGAGAACTTAAGAACTTTGTCTCCTGCTCGAGATCGGTGATGCGGCCGGAGACGACGATCAGAAACAGACCGAGCATCAGCAGGATCATTACATAGCCAAGGGCAATTTTGCCCCGGATTTTGAGTCCCCAGGCTTTTGCGTTAGGCAAGGTTCAAACCTCCAATTGGATTACTGGTTCTCCGGTTACAGATAACTCTCCGTATGCTGAAGCTTATCCTTCAACTGGCGCACATTGCTTTCCAGCCGGCTGATCACTTCTTCCAGTTCTTTGGGGTCGATACCTTGTTGTACGGTTACCGGCGCTTGTACTACCGCTTTGGTCTCGGACTTCAGATCGCGCAGCTCCAGCTGCTGCTCCTGCCATTTATCCATCAGATCGGCTATGGTCGCATAGAAGCGTTCGTAATCCTTAATGACCGTATCCAAAAATGTATCAACCTCCTCCGCGTCATAGCCGCGAAGCTTCACATTAAATTCCTTCTCGTGAATCGTAAGCGCGTCCAAGTTGATGCCGAGCTGGGTGAACAGTTTTCTCTGCTTGTCCAGCCGCCGTTTCATATGTTCATCCATCAAACTAACCTCCATATTGTGCTGTATCTCCAATAGTCATTATTATAGCAGGGTGAAAGCAACCTGAAAATATCACAAAAGTTGCAGTCTCCGGGACCAAGGTCCGCTGATTTCCCGGCGTTTGAATAGGGTAAGGTTAAATTACGCAGCTATTTACTCCGTTTAGACAGAAAGGACGATGACCTCATGAACCATTTAACCGATGAACAGGTGGCAACACTTCAGAAATCCCTGGAAGAGCGCAAAGCTGAGCTTGAGTCTCATTTCACGCAAAACAACGCAGAAGACAGCCTTCTGGGCGACTCGCTCAGAGTCTCTACAGGTGAGCTGTCCTCTGCCGATAATCATCCCGCCGACGTCGGCACCGAGACCTTCGAGCGCAGCCGGGATCTGGCGATCAATGCTTCGCTGAACGATGAACTGGAAGAAATTGAAGCCGCACTGCAGCGGATAGAAGATGGCACGTACGGCATTTGTGTGATCAGCAAGGAGGAAATTCCTTACGAAAGGCTGGAAGCCATTCCGCAAACACCCTATGCCGTAAATCATGTGCCTGACCGCAATGCTGCAGGCAGCGACCGTCCGGTCGAAGAGCAGGTCATGACCCGGCCGCCATCCGGGGCAGGTGAAGGCCGCCAGGAGAACAGCGGACGCTTCGACGATGCCGGCGCCTGGGAAGCTGCCGAAGATCACGGCACAGCCAGCTCTCCGGTAACGCCTCCGGGACAGGATGCTGAAGAACAGGATGCCTGAGCTTAATAGTTATCCTTAACCGCTTTGTTTAGAATACCCAAACAGCGGTCGAGGTCGGTCTTTACCTGTTTTTTGTACAGCTTGGCCTTCTCCTCCCCCTCCGCCGTGAAATGATAGAGCACGATTTCCTGGAAATCCACCTTGGGATCGCTGCCCTTCAGCTGCTTGGTACGGTATAGAATCCCCTGCTGAACCAGTTCATGCAGCGCACGGTATATTTCGCTCTGGGGAGGAGAATAGCCATAGGCCTTGAAATCCCTCCGCAGGTCCTCCAGCATTTGATACCCATAACCTTTATGTTTCTCCACCATCGTAATCAAATACACTTTAATAAATGCTCGTTGCGCAATCATAAACGCCATCAGTATACCTCCCTCAGGCCGGCGGCCGGCCGCAGCTCAATATCATATAAACTCATCTCTAGTTAATATAAACACTATTTTCCAACTTTCACAACCTTCTTGCTTCACTAGCCATCTACTACTGCAACATTCTAATTTCATAAAAAATACTGCTGCTATCGAAATTCTACTTCTACTACCTTCTACTTTTCTTCTACCATCTGCTTCAGCAACTATCTTGCTTCTGTAAACCCGCTCCAACTTCCATCTGCCTCCTCCATATTAATCCATATATTCCGAATGAACGGTTCTCCTATGCTTAATCCGTGGTTTATGTGGATAGATACATGATTGAGTTAGGTGATCAGGAATGTGAATAGGTATGTGGTGAGGTTTTGGCTTTGTATGTATTATTGTGAATTTTTCATATGTTGAAAGTAGGTGCATAAGAACGTGGGATTAGGAATGATTGCATGTGATGATTGATAGATGAAGGTGAGTAACGATTTGATGGTTCACTGAATGTTCAGCGGGTTGAATGGTGGGTGGCCAGTAAGTGGGATGTTTTTGGTGAAGTGATGGATTTGAGGCGGAAGATACAGGATTAATTGGTTTGTAAAGCACGGTTAGAATGTTCAATACAAAGAAATAAATAAAGAATTTGATTTAGATTTGACAGCCTTGTTAGACTGATTTGTTTTAGACTGATTTGTTTGAAGCAGTGTTTTAGGGCGCAGACTTTTTTGATCTGGTCGCCATAACTATAGATTATTGTGAAAAATTTCAGCGGACTATTATGAGTTTCTATTATGAATTTTTCATATGATGATATTAGGGAATATTAATGCTTGAGTTGATATTTGAGAATCAATGCTTAAACAGTAGTAAAATCCCATCACTAACAAAGAGGCCTTGCCCAAACAGTCGCAGCATTTCAGTGGATACTCCGAATGAGGCGTTCCTGATCAATACCTATAGTTAGCAAATTATTAGCACTTCTTGCCGGTATTACACCAGCCAGTCTTGTCTGCGAAGAAGATAGTACCGAAGGTAGGCGAAGTGAAGATCGATGGTATCAAAGTAGGTGATGCGTATGTAGACGATGTGAAGATCGATGGTATCAAAGTAGGGATGCGTATGTAGACGATGTGAAGATCGATGGTATCAAAGTAGGGATGCGTATGTAGATGGTGTTAAAGTAATTGGCGCTAAAGGTCGGCGATGTGAAGATCGATGGTGTCAAAGTAGGTGATGCGAATGTAGATGGTGTTAGTGTAGATGATGTAGATGGTACACAAGGTAAACGATGAAAGGTTAGTATGGCTGTGATGATCGGACATAGACTGCTCCGCAGACACGTGGTATGGATATAGATAGAACAAGCCGTAGCAGATAGTGGTATCGACGTCGGTGGTATTTAGCTTCATTTAGCCATCATTAGGCTGCATTCCCGGTGCTAGTTGGATTTCCGCCACTTATTTCTTGCGTTTCGGGTCATTTTCCAACTCTAGTTGGATTTCCGCCATCTAATTTGACCATAATACGCCCTAATCATGGATTTCAGTCCAATTAAGTGGCGATTATCGAACTAGATCATCACAAACCGCAAAAATGAGCAATTTAAGTGGCTAAAATCAAACTAGTACTTTGACCAAGCCAAATCTAAAGATGGTATGCCTGACATCCCCCGACCATACTCGCTAGTTAGACGGTGCACAGCTGCAATTTGATGCGGTCAAGGTTTTAGCGCGGAGCGAACAGCTCCAGTAGGAAACTATCCATAATACTACGGGTTTGCAGAACACAAGAAGCAGTGCCCCGATTCTGCCAGGACACTGCTTCGATTCACAAAATTATTATGGGATGATATACCGGTCATTACAGCCGGTTACGATTGTAGAATTCCGGATCAACCGTTGGATCTACGGTTCCACGGCTGTCGATTGTGCCCGGAGCCACAGGCTGTTCAGAGGTTACAGTACCGCGGTCCACAGGTGTGGTCCCAGGGTAGAGCGTGTTATAACGGTCGCTGTTCAGGGAACCGGAGGAGCGGAAGACATCATGGATCGTCTGCCCTCTTCTGTTCTCTTCTACCAGGACCAGAATGTCGCCTCTGTCGACAAAAGTCTCGTATTCTCTGGCCTCATCTTCAGGAATACCGAGTCCGATCAGGCCGCCGACAAGTCCGCCAGCTCCGGCACCGATAGCCGCACCGGTCAGCGTAGCAACGATCGGCCCTGCAGCCAATATCGGTCCAATGCCCGGTATGGCCAGCGCACCGATGCCGGCCAGAAGCCCGGCCACCCCGCCTACTACACCGCCGGTAGCCGCACCAGTCGCTACGCCTTCCGGTGCAAGCGTCCCGGTATCCTCGGATATATTCTTTAAATCATCGCGGTCTCGTGTGATAACTGAAATGTCGTCGGTAGGAACGCCTCTGCTTTGCAGTTCTTCAATTGCTCTGGTCGCTTCTTGTTCCGTCGCAAAAACACCTACAATTTTGTTAGTCACTTGAAGCCCTCCTTCGTAATTGTGTTCGCTACTTATTACCCGATAACAGGCAGATCAAACAGCCGAATACAAGAATGGAGCAGCTTCAGGCAGCCTGCCTTCCAGCCTGCCAGCGGCGGATTCAAGCAATACAAGCGCCAAAGAAATAACAAGTTCGGCACAGGAGCTTTAGTTGCGCGGACGCACCCGGCTTGTCGGAATAGCCTCCAGCGGGTTATCCGGCCAATAATGCTTTGGATAGCGGCCCTTCAGATCCTTTTTGACTTCAAAGTACGTGCTGCGCCAAAAGCTGGCCAGATCGGAGGTTACCTGAACCGGACGTCTGGCCGGAGATAACAGATGCAGCAGTACGGGCACCTTCCCACCGCCGATCCGCGGCGTGTCGAGCGCACCGAACATCTCCTGCAGCCTGACGGCAAGCACCGGTGCCTGTGGGTCGTTATAATCCAGCGCTACCCGTGATCCGCTGGGAACGGCAATATGTGTCGGGGCCTCCTTCTCCAGCACCTGGCGAGCCGGCCAGTCGAGCATGCCTTCCAGCGCTTTGGCGAGCGGCACCCGCTGCAGATCCCGCAGGTTGCGTATGCCCTGCAAATACGGACGCAGCCAATCACCAAGCCCGGCTGTCAACGCTTCGTCAGACATATCGGGCCAATCCGTGCGCAGCCGGCCGATAAAAGCCATCCGCTGCCGCAGCTGGACCGCGCCTTTGTCCCAAGGCAGCAGCTCTAGGCCCTCGGTGGCTATTACAGACAGCAGCACCTCCTCAATCTCCTCCGCTGTCGGCCGTTCATGAGCCGTCTCCTTAAGCACCAAGGCGCCGAACCTTGTCCGCCTGCGCGCCTGTACACTACCTGCGTCCTTGTCCCAGTACACTTCTCTTTCTTCGCTCAGCGCATCCTTATGCTGCAGCAGCAAATCCTCTTCTGGCAGCTCCGCCGCCAGAAGTATCCGCCCCTGGCCGGCGGCGTCATCCACGCCGGCCGCCACAATATAGGGCGAGCGCGCCAGCGGCTGCCCTTCCCGCAAGGCCGCCCCCCGGCCGCCGGAGAGCAGAAACGCGCCATCGCCGCGTTTCTGCCCCACCCGGTCGGGGTAGGCGAAGGACAGCAGCAGCCCGGCGGCGCTGCTGTCCACCGGCGCACCGGGCGCAAGCCCCAGCTGCGCCTGGAGGGCCCGGCTCTCGCGCTCCACCGCGCGCAAGAGCCCGGGGTCCGCTCCGCCCGTGTCGGCGGCGGAGCGCTCGTACCGGAGCAGCACCTCCACGCGCCGCGTGAGGTCGCTGTCCTGGGCAGCGGGACCCTTGAAGAGGTCCCGCTCCTGCAGCAGCGCCGCCAGCCGGCAGGCAAGCGGCGCTGCGCCAAGCTCTGCCGCGCGCAGCAGCATGTGCGCGGCGCGCGGATGCGCGCCCAGCGCGGCCATGCGGCGGCCGTGCGGCGTGATCGCGCCGCCGGCGTCCAGCGCGCCGAGCTGGCGCAGCAGCGCCGTGGCCTGCGCATATGGTGCGGCCGGCGGCGGGTCAAGCCAGAGCAGCGCGCCCGGCTCGCGCACGCCCCATAGCGCCAGCTCCAGTGCCAGCTGCGCCAGGTCGGTCTCCAGCATCTCCGGCACAGTGTTGTCCGGAAGGCGGGCATGCTCCGCCTCGCTCCACAGCCGGTAGCAGACGCCCGGTGCGGTACGGCCCGCCCGGCCGCGCCGCTGGTCGGCCGAAGCCTTCGATACCGGCACGGTTGCCAGGCGCGGCATGCCGGTGCGCGGGGAGAAGACCTGCGTCCGGCGCAGCCCGGTGTCGATTACAGTACGCACACCCTCAATGGTCAAGCTGGTCTCGGCAATCGAGGTTGCCAGCACCACCTTTCGTTCGCCCGGCACGGCCGGGGCCACAGCGGCATCCTGCAGCTGCTGCGGAAGCTGCCCGTAGAGCGGGCGCAGTACCGTTCCCGGCGGCAGAGAGGCCCGGGACAGCTCGCTTTCGGTTCGGCGGATCTCCCGCTCGCCGGGCAGGAACACCAGCACATCTCCGCTTTGTTCCGCCAGCGCCCGGCGGACCCCCGCCGCTGCGGTCTGCTCCAGGATGGCGTCGCTGCGGGAAGGCACATACAGCGTCTCCACGGGATAGGTTCGTCCCGGGCAGTTCACCACCGGCGCTCCGCCGAGCAGGCCTGCGACGCGTTCCCCATCCAGCGTCGCCGACATGATCAGAATGCGCAGGTCCTCGCGCAGCACCGCCTGTGCTTCCAGCGCCAGGGCCAGCCCGAGATCGGCATGCAGACTGCGTTCATGGAATTCGTCGAAGATGACCAGACCGACATCACCAAGCGACGGGTCGCTTTGCAGCATGCGGGTGAGTACTCCCTCTGTCACCACGACAATCCGGGTATGCTTGCCGACCCGGGTATCCTGCCGCATCCGGTAACCGACGGTCTGGCCGACGCTTTCCCCCATCGCAGCAGCCATATAGGAAGCTGCCGACCTGGCGGCCAGCCGCCGCGGCTCCAGCATCAGAATCGTCTTGCCGGCCAGCCACGGCTCATCCAGCAGCGCCGGGGGCGTTCCGGTCGTCTTGCCGGCGCCGGGTTCGGCAATCAGCACCGCCGCAGGGGCGGAATGAAATATCTGTTTCAATTCAGGTAATACCTGCGTAATTGGAAGCTGCATGTTCAATAACTCTCCATTATCTATTCGGCATAATTACGGTCAACGCTTGTCCGCTTTCATTATCATGGGCGAAAAAGGCCGCAATTTCAAGCCATTCAGCCAAATTGGTCACCCTCCTGACCGGACCCAAATACAACAAGCGCTCAGGGCCAGACACCGGACTTATCTCCGATGGTCGTGCGGCACGAAGTAGCCTTGGATACATGTCCTATTGCTTCGTTGAGTTCATTTTTATGAATGCTGATTTTCTTGTTTTCACTCCTGGCTCGAAAATAGGAAATGGCTCTGCCGGATTCTCTTCTGTGTTTGCACCAAATTGATACATGAACTCTACGGGGCGCCCAAGTATTATGTACTCGTTAAATCAAAAAGGAGTTCCTCCCCTTAGGGACAAGAACTCCTCTATACACTATTTGTCATCGCTGAGCAACCGCTTGTGAATCTGCTCACCGTATTCTGCGTAAACCCCGCTGCTCTCCAGACCGCGCTCACCCAGCAGCTGCTGCAGCCTGAGCCGCTTGAGCGACAGCTTCGACTCCAGCTCCGTGCGTTCTGCGTCATTCCCGCTTCCGCTTGTGCGGCAAGCCGCCAGCAATTCCTCAAGCGTCGCGCATTCCTTGCGCAGCAGCAATTCCTCCGGTAGCAGGCCGGCATTCTTCAAAATCTTGAAGGACATCCGCAGCTCTTCAGGTACTCCAGAGAGATCATCGAGTTCCAGCGGACGGCCGGCTCCCGCCAGATCGTCAAAATCACCGCCGCGCATTGCCTCTTGAATCCGCTGTTCAGCCAGCCACGACATAATCGCCATTTCATCGCCCCCACGCAAGGTTAGTCGCTGTTCCGCTACATTGTATCACAGCCTGCGCCCTGATACATCCTTCATATGGAAGCTGGACGAAAGCTTCTGGACGGAAGCTTCGAATTCTCCTTAGCATTGCTGCCTAAGACCGTCTGTTTGTTTCTGAACCAGTCATATATCCAGTGTATCTAAGACTCGTTCCGAACCCCTCATATTTCCTGAACACCTACGTGTCGGGTCCGAACCTCTCATATTCCATGAATATACCTTCGAGCCGTTCCGAACCCCTCATATCCCATGCAGTTACCTTAGAGCCGCTTCCGAACCCTTCTATATTCCCATATAAGTCTTCAATTTGCTGTTCTCCAAGCCCCGCTTACCGCTGCTTATGATATCCGTTGTCCCCGTATGGAGCCAGCTTCTCCAGCCACTTCTCCTCCAATTCGGCCAGCGGCTTACGGTATTTCAACGTTTCGGACGCTTCGGCTACGAAATCCTCCTCCGGCTTGATTTGCTCCAGTATTTCAAAAACAACATTCCCGGAGCCGTACTCCTTCCAGTCCGCCTGCAATGCCTTATTGTCATGCAGTCCGGCATCCAGCATAAATTTATGCTTATTCCATGCCCCATCCAGATTCATGCTGCTGCCGACCAGCGATTTGCCGTTGATGCTGTTATAAATTCTGTACACCCCCATCGGGCGGTGAGTATGCGCATAGTTGTATCCCAGTTCCTTACGTTTATTCTTATCCATAGTATCCATTCTCCTGTCCGTATTCATGTTCTTGGGCGGATCTTCAGTCTGTGTCCGCACCCAGTATCTGCTCCCGTCTTCCTCGCGGGCCAGCAATCCATAGTCAATCAAATAACGCCGCAGCAGCACATAATCATCGAAGGCCTCCTCCAGAATGGCGTTGACTTCTTTCTCCGTATAATCCCGGCCTGGCATAAAGCGCTGAATTAACTGGCGCAGAATTGCGGCTCTGCGCTTATGCTTGCGGGGGAATTCCGCGAGAGGTCCGTCCGGTCCCTCTTTAAAATAGCTGCCGATAATCTCCGCATATTCTTCTTCCGTTAAAATAATCTGCTTGTCCTGCACCGCTCCGCTTCGCGGTGTGCTGAGGAGCGGTGCGGAGACCCGGGGCTTCTCCTCCGCCAGCTCCATAATAGCCAGAAAGAGCTTCGCTTGCTTCACCTTCTCCCGCAGTGTGAAGCGGTGGTTGCGTACTGTCGATGTGCTGCCGATTCCCAGCGCTTCAGCCGCTTCGTTGTCGCTTTGGCCTTGTGCGAACGACTGAATCAGTCCTTTCTGCAGATCTGTCAGCCCGGTCTGCTTCTTATCCAGGCCAAGCAGCCAGTGGAACATCGTTCCGTGTGCTTCCGCCACATGCATACCTGCGAACTTCTCCGCTTCATAAAACTGCTCACCCCGTTTATAAATAACGCCCTTCTCAAATTCCTCGCCGCACACCAGGCAGGTATAGAATAGGGAAGGCTCTCGCGTTTGGGCGACGTAACCGAGCTTCAGCTCTTTCATAGAAGCATCCCAGAAAGCATCGGTTATACCGCCGGAACCATTATTGGCAGGCAACCCCATCACCTCTCATTATTAATATAGACATATTATCATTATGTTTATTTTTTTACAATCAAAATAACAAAACGTTTATTTTTACAATCTAACCACTACCGTTGTAGCGCTGCCCCGCTATCAGATGACGCACCGCATCTTTAGCTCTGTACACAGCAAACAACCCCGGCGCCGTTAAGGTGCCGGGGTTCGAAGCCTTGTTAATGCAAATTAAGACAAGAGCGATTCAGCCCCGTCGATGACAATCTGCGCTCCTGTAATATGACTGGACTCATCCGAAGCCAGGAAAGCGACCAGATCGGCCACATTCTCAGGCTTACCCGGCCCGTCGGCCAGCGGCTGAGCCCCCTGCGGGAACTCAATCGGGATTACGATTTCTTCCATTTCCTCGCTGAATTCCGTGCTTTCGTCGATGTTGGTGGAAATCGCACCCGGACAGATTACATTGACGCGGATTTTGAATTTCGCCAGCTCCAGTGCCGCCATCTTGGCAAAAGCCACCTGTCCGGCCTTGGTCGTACTGTAAGGCGACCAGCCAAAGCTGGTGAACCGGTAATTGCCGTTGATGGAGCTTGTAATGATAATGCTGCCTTTCCCCTTTGCTTTCAAATGAGGAATGGTATATTTCAAGGTCAGGAAGGTTCCGGTCAGATTGACGTTAAGTGTCCGTTCCCAGTCACTCACGCTCAGTTCCTCAATTGGCCCCACAACCCCATTAATTCCGGCATTGGCAAAGACCACATCTACGCCGCCAAAATGCTCTACCGTCCGTTTCACTGCTTCTTCCATCCGCGCCGCATCCGAAGTATCTACATCAATAGCCAGGGCGCAGTTCTCTCTCAGCTTATTTAATTGCCGGGCCAGCACGGCGGTGCGTTCATTCACCAGGTCGAACAGGGCGACATTGGCCCCTTCACGGGCCATCTGAATGGCGGCCGCTCTGCCGATTCCCGAGCCTGCACCCGTAATAATTGCGGTTTTTCCGATAAATCGCTGTTTTTTCGCTGTATTCGGACTCATAGGTACACGCTCCTTCCACAAACTCCATAATAATGGCTCTGTTTCAAGATTACCCATTTCCCGGCCCGTTATAATCAAGCCGAGCAGAATTTGTGATCAGGCGCGGGCACTGGTATGCAGAAACCGCTAGTGGAATGCCACTCGGTCAAGTGCTTTTTGCCGGAACAAGACTTTACATGCTTAATGGAACTGTGGCTCTTGTACAGTATCAGGCGGACATTGCTTTCAAGAATGAGTTTCACCACTCAATTATCCAGCCGTCTCACATCGACCTTTACACTGAGCGTTCCCGCAACACCGCGGTACACTCCTTTAACCGGTACAATGTCCTTGTAATCCCGGCCGTGGCCCAGCTTGACATAACGCCAGTTAACCTCCATATTGTTGGTCGGATCGAAGCCCAGCCAGCCCGTACCGGGGATATGCGTTTCCACCCAGGCATGGGAAGCCTGTTCGAAATCGGCATTGCCGCCCTGCAGGTCACCGACAAAATGGTACCCGCTCACGTAACGTGACGGCAGGCCGACGCTGCGGCAGACCGCAATCATCAGATGGGCGTAGTCCTGGCAGACGCCGCGTTTGAGCTTCAGCGCTTTTTTGACCGTAGTATTGACGCTGGTGGCTTCAGGATCATAGGTGAACTGCTCATAGATCGTCGAAGAGAGCCTTCGGGTCCAATCATACATATCCTCCGCCTCATCAAAAGGATGCTGTGAAGCAAACTCCACCAGCTCCGGTGTTACCTCCGTATACCGTGTCGGCAGAATGAATTCGATGTAGCGGTTCTGGAACTTTTCGTCGCTGAGCACCTTCAACTGCTCCTCCAGCGGAAGCCGCGGCAAGTCTGCGCCCTGGGCTTTATCCAGAGTAACCACCGTGGCCTTCGTCTGGATAACCATCTCCGTATGCGGCTTATTGACCGTATAGGCATGGACGCGGTTGCCGAAGAAATCCTCGTAGGTGAGCAAATGGGCCGGCGGATTGATCTCCACTTCATGATGATAGCAGGACTGCCGGTAGTTGGTGCGCGGCGTCAGCCGGATCTCATTGACACTGTCCGTCACCGGTTCGGGATACGTATACGTGGTGGTGTGATGGATTTGAATTTTCATATGCGGACTCCTTCACGGCGAAAAAAGGCGCCCTCCATCGTTTTGCCCAGACGCTGGCAGGAGAGCATCAGGGTATTCAGCAGCTCATCCACGACTTCTCCGGACATCTCTTCCTTCTCCATATAATCCAGCTCAGCTTTAAGCTTGCCGGCCTGACGGATGACCTTCTCATGCCCCGAGCCTTTCTCGGAGGTGTCCAGCTCAAGCTTGGCCAGATGCTCTTCCAGCTTGTGGAACGAGAAGCGGATCGAACGCGGGAACGAGCTGCTCGTAATCAGGAATTCCAGTATGCACTCCGGCGACATCGCATCCGCATAGTACCGGCGGAAGGACTGGTAGCCGCTGACCGATTTCAGCACCGCCTGCAGCTGTGTATAGACCAAGTTGATTTCCTTGTCTTTGCAATATACAATAACGGCCTGCAGAATCCGCACCGTGTTCTCCGCCCGTTCCAGAAAGCGGCCGCTCTCAATGAAATGCCACTCATTCCCCCGCAGCATGACCGACTGCTCCGCGCCGAGGAACATCGCCGTCCGCTCCTTGATTTGCCGGTAGAACTGATGCGGCCCGTTCATGATATCCGCCACCGACTGTTCCCCCAGCCACAGATTGAAGCTGTTCACAATATCCCACAGTTCACTGGGCAGGTGCTGCCGCAGGGTCCGCAGGTTATTCCGCGCCTGATGCACGCAGGAGAACAGGGAATTGGCATTGCCGAGATCCAGAGTAATAAAGGATAAGACATCCTGCTCCGCAAAGCTCTCAAACTGCTGTAAATATTCGTTTCTGACGCCAAGGGCATCAATCAGACGGGACCATTTATGACCCTCCGCCTGAAAATCCTCTTCCTGCTGGATATGATAATGCACATCAATCAGCCGCGCATGATTCTCTGCCCGTTCAATATACCGTCCTATCCAAAATAGAGCCTCCGCATTGCGATTCAGCATCGTCGCCACCCCTTCGCTTCAGTCTTGTGATGCCGCTTCAATTTGCCGCTTCCGAAGTCTAGCCTGCTCCTGCGTTTACGCCATGACCCAGGTATCCTTGACGCCTCCTCCCTGCGAGGAATTCACTACCAGCGACCCTTCCTTCATCGCTACACGGGTTAATCCCCCGGGAATGACATGCGGCTTGCGGTCGGCACCCATCAGTACGAATGCACGCAGATCGATATGGCGCGGTGCCATTGATCCTTCCGACAATACCGGAGCCCGGGACAGCATCATGATCGGCTGGGCAATATACCGCTCGGGGTCGGCCAGTATTTTGAGCCGGAATTCGTCCAGCTCTTCTCGGGTCGCTTCACTGCCGATCAGCATGCCGTATCCGCCGGACAGGGAGGTCTCCTTGACGACCATCTCTTCCAGGTGATCCAGCACATACTGCCGCTCCTGCGGCCGGCCGAGCAGATAGGTCGGCACATTGTTCAGAATCGGCTCCTCATTGAGATAGTAGCGGATCATGTCCGGAACATACACATACATGGCCTTATCATCGGCTACTCCGGTGCCCGGTGCGTTCGCAATCGCAATGTTTCCGGCACGGTAAGCATTCATCAGCCCTGCCACGCCGAGCAGTGAGTTCGGCTGGAACGCCAGCGGGTCGATATAATCGTCATCCAGTCTCCGGTACAGGACATCGACCCGGCGCAGACGGTTCATTTCCTTTAAATAGATTTTGTGGTCTTGCGCAACAAGGTCGCGCCCCTCCACCAGATAAATGCCCATTTGCTGTGCCAGAAACGCATGCTCATAATAAGCGGAGTTGTACTCACCGGGCGTAAGCAGTGCGATAACCGGGTCCTTCGTCCGGGAAGGCGACAGACTGCGCAGGACAGACAAGAACCGGTTCAGGCTGTGATCCACATCCCGGATCGAACTGGCAAAGGCCAATTCAGGAAACAGCTGGTTCATCAGCGACCGGCCCTTGAACAGATACGAGAAGCCCGAAGGAGTCCGCAGGTTGTCTTCCAGCACATAGTAACTGCCGTCGCGGTGGCGGATCAGGTCGATGCCCGAGGTGTTAATGTACGCGCCTCCGGGTATCCGCAGTCCCGCCATTTCCGGCCGGAAGTAGCAGTTGGAGAGGATCATGCGCCGCGGCACAATCCCGTCTTTGACGATGTACTGTTCATGATAGATATCGTGAATGAACAGATTGAGGGCGGTAATCCGCTGCGTTATGCCGGCTTCGAGCATCTCCCATTCACTCTTCGGTATGATCCGCGGAATCATGTCAAAAGGGATCGTGCGCTCCATCGGATGATCCTGGGCCGGATTGTACAGCGTAAACGTAATCCCTTCCTCCATCATTCTGCGCTGCATCAGCCTGTGCTTGCCCTGCAGCTCTTCGGGGCTCATCCCGGAAAACATGCGGTTCACATGTTTGTAGTGCGGCCGGACACTCCGTTCATCGGCATACATTTCATCATAATAATGCTGCAGCGGATACGGAGATAAACCGGGCAAAGGATCAAGTTTGGACATGAGCCCGACTCCTTTCGGATCAAAGTGTGTTAGTTTTTCTGACTTTTATGAAAATATCATTGCAAATTTACCGCAAATTCACGGATTAACTAGTTTCATAATACGTAAATGCCGATATCTATGTCAATATATATAACAGCAAAATGGAGTTTATGAACCATCCCACATACCTGGAATCGCTTCCTTTCTACGAAAGGTATATTCGGGGGATAATCTGATTTACACATCAATTGTATGCGCGCGGGCTGACAAGCAGTACAGTTGTTATTGTGAATATTTCATATGATGATAGGCTGCCAATAAGAAGGTATGAAAAAAAGCCCGCAGCGCATCACTTCCTGATCACTGCGGGCTTGTCCGGCCGGGCCCTATCTTTAAGCCGTAGGCCTTAACTTATGATGTTTCTTGCTGGTTGTACAAAGATAGAATAGGCCACTTCCTATTCCTCTTCTTGCTCACTGCTCTCCTCGTCACTGATCATCCCGTCGAACAAGGCATGGACGAACTGCTCGGAATCGAACGGCTGCAGGTCTTCCATCTTCTCGCCGAGGCCCACCAGCTTCACCGGCAGGTTCATCTCCTGACGGATTGCCACGACGATGCCGCCCTTGGCCGTACCGTCCAGCTTGGTCAGCACGAGACCGGTAACGCCGCTCTTCTCGCCGAACAGCTTGGCCTGGGTCAGCGCGTTCTGGCCTGTCGTCGCATCCAATACCATCAGCACCTCATGCGGAGCGCTCGGAATCTCGCGCTGAATGACGCGGAAGATCTTGTTCAGCTCTTCCATCAGATTGGTCTTGTTCTGCAGGCGTCCTGCGGTATCGCAGATCAGCACATCGACGCCCCGCTGCTTGGCAGCCTGTACCGCATCGAACATCACTGCCGCCGGATCGGAGCCGGCCTGCTGCTTGATTACGTCGACACCTGCGCGTTGGCCCCAGACCTCCAGCTGCTCGATGGCTCCGGCCCGGAACGTATCGCCGGCGGCAAGCAGCACCTTCTTGCCCTGCTGCTTGTAGCGGTGCGCCAGCTTGCCGATCGTCGTCGTCTTGCCGACTCCGTTAACACCTACGAAGAGAATGACCGTAATGCCATCCGGATTCTCTTTCAGTGTATTATCATCGTCGCCGCGCAGCAGCTCCATCAGCTTGCGGGAGAGGATCGGCTGCAGCTCGGCAGCATCCTCAATCCGTTTCTGCTTCACCTCGGCACGCAGGTCCTCAACCAGCGTCATGACCGTATTCACGCCCACATCGGCACCGATCAGAATTTCTTCCAGCTCTTCATAGAACTCTTCGTCGATCTTCTTGCGGCGGATAATCAGGTCGGAGACCTTCTCCACGAATCCTTTGCGTGTCTTCTCCAGCCCTTCACGGAATTGCTTCGTTACACTTTCCGTCTTGCCGGAGATGCTTTCCTTCAATTTCTTAAAAAAGCTCATCGGGCTCCTCCTAAAATGTAATGACATCCCCTTGCGGAAATGCTTCGCTTAAATGGTGTTCCCTCATTATATTAGGATCAGGCAATTTCCGCTTCCTCGTCTTCGAGCCTCACGGAGACCAGCTTGGATACGCCGCCTTCCTCCATAGTTACCCCATACAGCACATCCGCTTCCTCCATCGTGCCCTTGCGGTGCGTGACGACGATAAACTGCGTCTGCTCGGAGAACTCGCGCAGGTATTGGGCAAAGCGGACCACATTGGCTTCATCCAGCGCAGCTTCCACTTCATCCAGTACGCAGAACGGTACAGGCTTGACCTGCAGAATGGCAAACAGCAGCGCCATCGCCGTCAAGGCGCGTTCGCCGCCGGAGAGCAGCTGCAGGTTCTGCAGCTTCTTCCCGGGCGGCTGGGCAACGATGTCGATCCCCGTATCGAGCATATGCTCCGGGTCCAGCAGCATCAGATCGGCGCGGCCGCCGCCGAACAGCTTGGTGAATACCGTGCCGAACTCCCTGCGGATCGCGTCGAAGGTCTGCTTGAATCGCTTCGACATTTCTTCTTCCATCTCGCGGATGACCTGATAGAGTGTGGTCTTCGCTTCTACCAGATCGTCCTTCTGGCTGCTCAGGAAGGTGTAACGCTCATGGACGCGCTGATATTCCTCAATCGCGCCCAGATTCACCTCGCCCAGCGCCGAGATGCTGCGCTTCAGCCGCTGCACTTCGAGCTGCGCCGCAGGAACATCCTCCGGCACCGGATAACGCTGCTTGGCCAGCTCATAGCTGAGCTCATAGTCGTCGCTCAGCTTGCGCAGAATATTGTCCAGCTCGACGTCCAGCCGCCCGACGGCGACCTCGGTCGAACGGAGCTTGTCCTCCACTGCGCGCAGTGCCTGACGCTGATCCTTGGTCTCGCCTTCCGCCAGCTCCAGCTTGCGGGTCAGTGCCGCGCGGTCCGCGCGGGCCAGATCAAGTGCGGCTGCGGTTTCGTCCTTCTTCAGCCGGTAGCTGTTCAGGCCTTCCTTCTGCTTCACGGCTTCACGCACATTTTCGGCGAGATCCTGCTCGATGGTCATCAGCAGGCTGCGGCTCTGGCGCAGCTCCTTCTCCTGCGACCCGGCATCCTGCCGCATGCGCCGCAGCTGCTCTTCCAGGGAGAAGATCTCCTGGTCCAGCTTGCCCTCGGCCACCTTCATCCCGGTCAGCTTACCCTGCAGCTCCTCCTTGGCCGATTCGCTGGCCTTACGGTCGGATTCGGCCTGCCGGATGGCCTCGTGGGCCGCCTTCTCTTCGCCTTCCAGCCGTGCCAGCTCGGCCACCGCCTGGATGCGGCTTTCTTCCAGCGCGCGCAGCTCGCTCTCGAAGCTGCTGTGCTCTGCTCCCGCGCCGTCCACCTGCTCCTGGACATGGCGCAGCTCCTGCTCCAGCTGCTTCAGGTCGCCAGAGACGCGCTGCTCTTCGAGCCGCTTCTCGTCGCCGTCATGTCGCAGCTGCTCCAGCTTCTCCGCCGCGCTGCTTTGCTCTTCGCGCAGCCGGCCGATGCCCTGCTTCAGCTTGGCAATCTGCTGCTCCGTCTCCGTAATTTCTCCCGCCAGCTGGTCGAGCTGGCGTTTGCGGCTGAGCAGGCTGTTGTTCTTTTTGTGCTGGCTACCGCCGGTCATGGAGCCGCCGGCGTTGACAATATCGCCCTCCAGCGTCACCACGCGGTAGCGGTATTGGCATTTGGCGGCAATCCGGTTGGCCTGCTCCAGGTTCTCGGCAATAATCAGGTTGCCGAGCAGGCTGCCGACGATGCTGGAATACCGCTCGTCATAGCCGACCAGCTCGGAGCCGATGCCGACGAATCCTTCAGCGCCCTCCACCATACTGCGGTCGCCCCCGCTGATCTGCCGCGGCCGGATAACATCCAGCGGCAGGAAGGTGGCACGCCCCAGCTGGCGCTGCTTCAGGAACGCAATCGCCTGTCTGGACACAGCCTCATTCTCCATGACTACATGCTGAAGCGAAGCGCCAAGCGCAGTTTCCACTGCCAGCTCCAGCTTCTCCGGTACGGCAATCAGCTCGGCGACGGCACCATGCACACCGCTGAGCTGCCCTTTGCGGGATGCCTTCAGCACCTCTTTGACGCCCAGCATGAATCCGTCGAAATCATCCTGCATTTCCTTCATCGTATCATGCCGCGATACCTGTGCCTCGCGCTTCTGCTCCCATTTGCGCAGACCTGTCTGCGTCTCCTCCAGCAACTTCTGGCGCTTGCTGGTCTGTTCGCTCTCCGAGATATACGCATTGCGCAGCGTACCGATCTCCTGGCCAAGCGCGGCAATTCGATCCTTCAGCCCCTTCTGGGCAGAGGTCAGCTCGGCCAGCCGGGCGGTCCACTTTCCGCTCTCTTCCTTGCTGCGGCTCATGCGCCGCTCCAGGTTCTCCTTCTGCTGGTCAGCGTAGCGGATCTCATTGCGCGCCTGGGCCATCAGGTTCATCAGCTCCAGGAGACCGCTCTTCAGCGACTCTTCCTTGCTCTGGCTGATCCCGCCGCTGACGCCTTCCAGCCGCTCTTCTTCGGCGGCAAGCTCACCGCGAAGCTTCTCCAGCGACTGGCGGGACAGCTCCAGCTTATGCTCCAGCTCCGCCAGCTCCCGCTGCCGTCCCTCGGAGCGTTCACCCACTGATCCCAGGGTAGCCAGCAACTGCTCGCGGTTGTTCTCCAGATTGCGTTTGCGTTCCTTCAGGACTTCTCCGAAGCCTTCGCTCTTCTCCGTAGCTTCACTGTAGCGCAGCAGCTGCTCCTGCAGCTTCTCCACCTGCTCCTCCAGTGTCCGCAGCTCTGCCCGGCCGCTCTCCAGCTTGGCGTCATGGGCAGATACAACCGTCGACAGCTCAAGCTGTTCCACCTTCAAGGTCTCCAGCCGGGCATTGCCTTCCTGCCAGGCCGTATGTATCCCTTCAATCTGGTGCACATACACGGATATTTCCAGCTGCTTCAGCTGCTCCCGCAGCTCCTTATAGCGAATCGCCTTTTCGGACTGATCCTTAAGCGGACCGACCTGGTCTTCCAGCTCACTGATCAGATCATGAATCCGCAGCAGGTTCTGCTCCGTTTCATCCAGCTTGCGGCCAGCGTCCTTTTTGCGCGATTTATATTTCACAATGCCTGAAGCCTCTTCAAAAATCCCGCGCCGGTCCTCGGACCGCGTACTCAAAATCTCTTCAATCCGGCCTTGTCCGATAATGGAATAGGCTTCGCGGCCGATGCCGGTATCCATGAACAGCTCGGTAATATCCTTCAGCCGGCAGGCCTGTTTATTAATCAGATACTCGCTGTCCCCGCTGCGGTGGACCCGGCGTGTAACCGTCACCTCACTGAAATCAAGCGGCAGTGCATGATCCTCGTTATCCAGGGTCAGCGATACTTCGCCGTAGTTGACCGCTTTGCGCGCATCGCTGCCGGCAAATATGATATCCTCCATCTTGCCGCCGCGCAGCGACTTGGCGCTTTGTTCGCCCAGTACCCAGCGGATACCGTCGGAAATGTTGCTCTTGCCGCTGCCGTTCGGGCCAACTACCGCCGTAATGCCGCGCACAAACTCCATTTCCGTCTTGTCGGCGAATGATTTAAAGCCGGCTAATTCGATCCGTTTCAAAAACATAACAGTTTAGTCACCTCTGCATCATTATACCACAGCGTCCTTACCCCTAGAATAACCCCGCAAATTCATTCATTTCAATAAGGTTGAAAAAGAGCAGCAAAGGTCTGACTGCGCCAGTTCATCCGGCGTTTCAGACCACTTGCTGCTCTCCTCCGCACGCGTTATTCTCCGGCGCCTTATGAGGCTCCGTCTTCCTTCAGCTGCAGCAGTGCCGCAGCCGCAGCCCGCTGCTCCGCTTCCTTCTTGGAACGGCCGCTGCCCTTGCCGAGCGAACGGCTTCCCATAGAGACCTCGGAGACAAATTCCCGCTCATGGGCAGGTCCCCGCTCTTCAATAATCCGGTACTCCAGGGTTCCAAGCCCGTGATGCTGAATGAGTTCCTGCAGTTCTGTCTTGAAGTCGCTGATCTGCATCTGCAGCTTGCCGTCCGTCTCCACCAGCGGGAAAATGGACTCGTCCAGAAACTTCCGCACCGTCTCCAGACCCTGATCCAGGTAAAGCGCTCCCACGAAAGACTCGAACACATCGGCCAGCAAGGCCGGGCGGGTACGTCCGCCCGTAAGCTCCTCCCCTTTGCCCAGCAGCACATATTTACCGAAGCCGAGGCTTTCCGCGAATTTGACCAGTGAGGGCTCGCACACGATGGCGGCCCGCAGCTTGGTCAATTCGCCTTCCGGTCTGTCCGGCAGCAAATTGTACAAATATTCGGACACCGTCAGCTCCAGGACCGCATCGCCGAGAAATTCCAGCCGCTCATTGTCCTGGTGCTGATTGAACCGGTGTTCGTTGACATAGGATGCATGGGTAAAGGCTTGCTTCAGAAGTGCAGGATCGTGAAATTGGATGTGAAGTTGGTTCTGTAACTGCTTCAGGTCTCCTTTCACCGCACTGTCCCCTTACTGATTGAATTTTTTGAGAATTACAGTTGCGTTGTGGCCGCCGAAACCGAACGAGTTGGACATCGCAATGTTGATGTCCGCCTGACGCGGCACATTCGGCACATAATCAAGATCGCATTCCGGGTCCTGATTGTCCAGATTAATCGTAGGCGCAATCATGCCCTTCTGCAGCGACAGCCCGCAAATAATGGCCTCCACACCGCCGGCCGCGCCGAGTAAATGCCCGGTCATCGACTTCGTGGAGCTGACAGCAACCTTATAGGCATGGTCGCCCAGCGCCTTCTTCACGGCTGCCGTTTCCGACTTGTCGCCGACAGGCGTCGATGTTCCGTGCGCGTTGATGTAGTCGATCTCTTCCGGCGCAATGCCGGCGTCGCGGATCGCCATCTTCATGCAACGGGCCGCACCGTCGGGATCGGGCTCAGTCATATGATGCGCATCCGCGCTCAGGCCATAGCCGATCACTTCGGCATAAATCCGGGCACCGCGCTGCTGCGCATGCTCCAGCGATTCCAGAATCAGAATGCCGGCGCCTTCGCCCATGACAAAGCCGTCACGGTCCGTATCAAACGGCCGACTGGCCTTCTCCGGCTCATCGTTGCGCGTCGACATCGCGCGCATCGCACAGAAGCCGGCCATCCCGGTCGGACGGATCGTCGCTTCCGAGCCGCCGCAGATCATGGCGTCGGCATCGCCGCGCTGGATCAGGCGGAACGATTCGCCGATGGAATGACTGCCAGTCGCACAGGCCGTTACCGTCGTTGTGTTCGGACCCTTCGCTCCCAGACTGATCGAAATCTGTCCGGAACCCATATTGGCGATCATCATCGGAATGAAGAACGGGCTGACACGCTTGGGGCCTTTTTCAAGCAGGAGATTATGATTGTCCTCCCAGGTCCCCAATCCGCCGATGCCTGATCCAACCGATACGCCGATCCGCTCGGCGTCAATGTTCTCCCCCAGGACGAGTCCGCTGTCCTGCAGCGCATCCTGGCCTGCGGCCAGGGCAAACTGCACGAAGCGGTCCATCTTGCGGGCTTCCTTGCGGCCGAACATTCCTTCAGGATCGAAATCTTTAACCGATGCGGCAATCTGCGTTGTATAGTCGCTGACATCAAAGGCCTCGATTGCCGATACACCGGATTTTCCGCTCATCAGGCTGTCCCAGAAGGTCTCCAGGTCCTTGCCCAGCGATGTTAATACTCCCATTCCTGTAATAACCACTCTATGACTCAAACAATATCACCTCATCTGTAGCTGTAACTGCAACGTATTATCTTATGCTTCTGGCTTGGTCGATCTATATAAACTACAGCACGCAGAGTCCTTGCCTTCGCTGCTGTTATTATTCCCTTCTTCATGGAAAGCGTACACCTTCAGGCGCTGAAAATGAGGAGAAGTCCCGCCCTAGCAGGAACGGGACCCTCAATCATAGGACACTAGGTATGAGATTGTATGTACTTCACAACTTCACCCACGGTCGTAATTTTCTCTGCATCTTCATCAGAGATTTCCATATCGAATTCATCTTCCAATTCCATAACCAATTCAACTACATCTAGCGAATCAGCACCTAAATCATCTTTGAAAGACGCTTCTAAGGTTACCTCAGCTTCATCGGCACCTAAACGGTCGATGACAATGCGCTTTACACGCTCCAATACATCGGACATCCGGTTCACCTCCTCTTTTGGTATTATACGAGATATGAAGTCAAAATACCATAGAGCGCCAAAAACGCTTTCCGGCCCGCTTCATACCTCTTCCCCCTAAGCATTGCAGGCTCTTAAATAGCCTTACATGTACATGCCGCCGTCGACATGCAGCGTTTGGCCCGTCATGTAGGCGGCCCCTTCAGAGGCCAGGAATAAAGCCGCGTTGGCAATGTCCTCCGTACGCCCGAGCCGGGCCAGGGGAATCCCCTTTTCCAGCTCGCTGCGGACATCATCGGACAGCTCGCGGGTCATATCGGTGTCTATAAAGCCCGGAGCAATGCAGTTCACGGTAATGCCGCGGGAGGCCAGCTCCCGGGCAGCCGATTTGGTCAGGCCGAAGATTCCCGCCTTGGCGGCCGAATAGTTGGCCTGCCCCGGATTACCGGTAACCCCCACCACCGAAGAGATGTTGATGATCCGGCCGTAGCGCTGCTTCATCATAGGACGGGTGGCGGCCTTCAGGCAGTTGAATACGCCCTTTAGGTTGGTCTCAATCACCTGGTCGAATTCTTCTTCCTTCATCCGCATAATCAGATTATCGCGGGTAATCCCCGCATTGTTGATCAGAATATCAATGCGGCCCCAGGTATTTAGCACTTCCTTGACCAGGGCGTCGGCGTCGGCGGAATGACCAACATTCCCCTTGAGCGCGATTCCTTCCGAGCCAAGCTCGGCAATGCGGGCAACCGTCTCCTGGGCGGCTGCTTCACCGCCGGCATAATTGACTGCAACCTTCACACCCTGCTCGGCCAGTGCCAGCGCAATACTGCGGCCGATGCCGCGGGAGCCGCCGGTGACCAGGGCCGTTTGACCTTTTAAAGCTGAGAACATGCAGCTCTCTCCTTTCGATGGTTCGCAGGGCTGCCGAGGCTGCCCGTGCTTGTTACCAGCCTGTCTGAACGCTCTCCAGACTGTTGACGGTGACCGTCTTGACCGTCTTGTCTACCTTGCGCACAAGACCGGTCAGCACTGCACCCGAGCCGATCTCCACGAAAGTGTCGACGCCGGCGGCGATCAGCCACTCCACAGTATCCTGCCAGAGCACCGGCGAATATACCTGACGGACCAGCAGCGCACGGATCTCTTCAGGATCGGTTACCGGCTCAGCGGTAACGTTGGCAATCATCGGCACGGCAGGTGCATGAAACTCCACCTTCTCCAGTTCGGCAGCCAGACGCTGCGCCGCTTCCTTCATTAAGGAGGAGTGGAACGGGCCGCTGACCTCCAGCGGTATGGCCCGCTTGGCTCCGGCTTCCTTAACCCGTTCGATCACCGCATTTACACCGGTAAGTGTACCGGACACGACAATTTGTCCCGGACAATTGACATTTGCCAGTTCCACGGAGTGGCCAATTGACGTAATGTCCTTGCATAAGGTATCGAGAGCTTCACGGTCGGCGCCGAGCACAGCCGCCATCGCCCCCTGTCCTCCGGGCACCGCTTCTTCCATGAATTGTCCGCGCAGGCGGACCAGGCGGACGGCATCCTCATAAGACAGCACGCCTGCCGCGACCAATGCGCTGTACTCGCCCAGGCTATGTCCCGCAACGTAATCGGGCTTGCCGAACTGCTCGCCGAGCGCCTGCAGATAAGCAACGCTTGCCGTAACCAGCGCTGGCTGGGTATTCACGGTCTGCTTCAGCTCGCTGTCCGGCCCCTCAAAGATCAGCCGGCTCAGCCCGAATCCCAGCGCCTCGTCCCCTTTGGCGAACACTGCGCGGCTCTCCGGAAGAGCTTCATACACATCCTTACCCATGCCGACACTCTGCGCACCCTGGCCAGGAAAAATATATGCAATTTTACCCACTTGCAGCAACTCCCTCTTCAATGCCCGGATGTCTCAGTCCTTGTCTTCACATCCGGGCTTTCTGTCTGTAAATGAAATTCTGAAGTTGTTCTTACCAGACCAGTACGGAAGCTCCCCAGGTCAGGCCGCCGCCGAACCCGACCATCAGCACGGTATCGCCTTCCTTCATCCGTCCTTCTTCCGCCGCTTCCACAAGCGCCAGCGGAATTGAGGCTGCGGAGGTGTTGGCATAACGGTCAACGTTGATGACACACTTCTCTTCCGACAGCTCCAGGCGCTGCATTGCGGACTGGATGATCCGGATATTGGCCTGATGCGGTACGAAGAGGTCGATGTCCGTCTTGTCCAGTCCGGCCTTCTCCAGCACACGCTCTGTAGCTGTGCCCATTACCCGCACCGCAAATTTAAACACCTCGCGGCCGTTCATATAAATAAAGTGCTTCTTGTCTTCCAGCGTTTGCGGCGAAGCAGGCAGACGGGAGCCGCCCGCCTCCAGCTTGAGCAGGCTGCCGCCTGCACCTTCCGCACCCAGGTCGAACGACTTGAAGCCTCTGCCCTGCGGCACCTCGCCCAGAACAACCGCTCCCGCACCGTCACCAAAGAGCACGCAGGTGTTGCGGTCGGTGTAATCGGTAATCCGCGAAAGGGTGTCTGCACCGATAATCAGTGCGTTGTTGTACATTCCGGTCTGCAGGAAGCTGGTCGCTGTAGCCAGACTGTAGACAAAGCCGGAGCACGCCGCGGACAGATCGAACGCCGCCGCGCCCTTGGCGCCCAGCTTGTCTTGCAGAATGCAGGCGGTCGACGGAAATGCGGTATCGGGCGTAATCGTCGCCACGATGATCAGCTCCAGGTCCTCGGCCTTCATACCGGCCGAAGCCAGCGCCTTGAGCGCGGCTTCATAAGCCAGATCGGAGGTCGCCTCATGCTCGGCGGCGATATGGCGTTCGCGGATGCCGGTGCGGCTGACGATCCACTCATCGTTGGTCTCCACCATTTGTTCCAAATCACTGTTGGTTAATATTCTCTCCGGCACATATTTGCCGGTTCCGATAATCCCGATGGGTCGCAGACTGTTCATTTCTTTCACTCACTTCCCGCTAATTTCCTTGGATATGCCGGTAACCAGACCCGACTGAAGCGCCAGCCGCGCCTGTCTGACCGCATTCTTGACAGCATTGCCGTCCGATGAACCATGACCTTTGACGACCAGACCGCTAAGACCGAGCAGCGGAGCCCCGCCGTGTTCCTTGTAATCCAGCTTGCCCTTCAAGGCTCTCAGCTCAGGCATCAGCATCGCTGCGCCCAGCTTCGTCTTGAACGAGCGGGAGAACTGCTCCTTCAGCAGCGAGAACATCGCCCCGGCGGTCCCTTCCAGCGTCTTCAGGAGTATATTGCCGGCGAAGCCGTCGCAGACCAGCACATCGCAGGCCCCGGTCAGCACATCGCGCGCTTCCACATTGCCCACAAAATGAATGTTCGTCATCGACTCCAGCAGCGGATAGGCTTCTTTGGTGAGTTCGTTGCCCTTGCCCGGCTCTGCCCCGACATTCAGGAGACCGACACGCGGCCTCACAATGCCATGCACCTTGTTGCGGTAAATGCTGCCCATCAGCGCATACTGCGCGAGATGCTGGGGCTTCGCATCCATGTTCGCACCAAGATCAAGCGCCAGTACACCGACATCGTCGAGTGTCGGAATCATCGGCGCCAGCGCCGGACGCTCAATGCCTTCCATCCGGCCCACCACGAGCAGCCCCGTCGTCATCAGTGCGCCGGTGTTGCCCGAGGAGATCATCGCCTCGGCCTCGCCCTCGCGCACCATGCGCCCGGCGACGACCATGGATGAATCCTTCTTGCGGCGGACGGCCTTAACCGGCTCCTCATCCCCGCCGATCACTTCGGAGGCATGCCGCACCGTCACATTGGACGGCTTGTTCGCCAGGAGCGGTGCAAGCCTCGCTTCATCTCCGACCAGCACAATCTGAGTATCCTTCCATTCCGCAGCTGCAGACAACGCGCCTTCCACATTGCTCTCCGGCGCGTGATCCCCGCCCATGGCGTCAATGGCGATCAGCACTGCGTATTCCCCCTTCGCTGTGTTCTTCGTTGCCGGACCGGTACACAATAAAATGGCCCTGAAACACCAACTCTTCCCCGACATAAGTAAATACGTCCACTTCCGCCTTGCCGCCCCGGCCGGCCAGGGAGCGCACCTGCGCCTTGGCAATGCATTTCTCTCCCAGCCGCACCATGCGCACAAAGCGGATATCAGCGGATGCGGTCAGGGCAATCTCATCGTTGATCACGGCAACGGCCAGCGAATTCGCCTGGCCGAACACATAATGTCCGCGGGCAATCCCGTTTCTGGAGAAGACATGCTCCTCCCGGATGTCGAATATGGATATCCCGCTCTTGTCCAGCTGCAGATCGACAATCTCGCCGACCACCTCATCCGCCGGCAAGGAACGGACCTGATCATACGTATGCTCCGCCATCTGCTTCATCCGTTCGCGCAATTCCGGTATCCCCAGCTCCAGGCGGTCAAGCCGGATCGTCTGGATACTCACCTTCAGCTGCCGGGTTAATTCCCGGTCGGTCACAAACGGGTTCCCGTCAATGATGTGCAGCAGCTGCTGCTGACGCTCTTTCTTGGACATCCGCTCTATGGCGGCTCACCTCCTGGCACTTGCCCACAAAGCAATCGGCCACCGGAAAATGGCCGTATTCAATAGGATTATTTTATTGTCACGTTTATTTAGAACCAGGTACTAATATGTAGTATAAATCATGCCGCCGCAAAAATAAAGCTTTGTCTTTACTTCCTCCCCAGCCGGCACCCCGCCGACCATCAGGAATGCCTTCATTGCCTGCGGCACGCTTCATTATACATTGCCGGTTAGTGAATCACAAAAAGACGGGCAGCCAGTCAGCCCCCGTCTGCGATCCGCTCGCCCACCAGCCTCCCGGACAGGGAGACCACCGGCGTCCCTCCCCCGGGGTGGGTGGTTCCGCCCACATACCACAGGCCTTTCACTTCCCGGGACTGGTTGGAGGGACGGAAGAACGTCTGCCGTACGGAATTGGAGGAGATCCCGTAAATGGCGCCCCGGTGGGCCAGCGTATCCGCAGCAATATCCTGCGGGGTGTACCGCTGCAGAACCTCCGCCTGGTCCAGTCCATCCACACCGGATGCCTCCAGCATCCGCATAACCCGCCGCCCGTATACCTCCGCCTCCTTGCGCCAGTCACAGTCATCTGTCACATACGGCGCATTGGCCAGAATAAACAGATTGCTGCCGTCCGCCGGAGCCATTTCCGGCTCCGAATATCCGGAATAGCAGATATACACAGCCGGATGCTGCGGAGAGCGTCTGTTGTCGAAGATGTCTGTAAATTCAGGCTCGTATTCCCGGGGAAAGAAGACCGTATGATGCAGCAGCCGGTCATACTTCCTTCTTATCCCGGCAAGTGTGACCAGGCCGGACAATGAGGGCTCATAGCCTGCAATCCGGCGGTCCCCCATGGTCCGGCGGCTCTCCGGCGGCAGCAGCCGGCTGACGGTGAGCACATCGCCGCCTGCAATCACTGTCCCGGCCGGATAGAAGCCGCGCGTGGTCTCCACTCCCTCCGCCGCACCATTGACTACCGAGATGCCGGTTACCTCTGTACCGGTAATGATCTCCACGCCCAGCCGTCCGCAAAGCGCCACCAGCCCCTCCACAAGCTTATACGTGCCTCCCTTAACCCCGTAAACGCCCAAAGCACTTTCCACATGCCCCAGCATGGCAAATATGGACGGCGACCGGTAGGGGGAGGAGCCCACGTATGTAGCGTAACGGCCCATCAGTGCCAGCGTATTGGGGTGCCGGAAATACCGCTTCAGCAGCGACTGCAGCGTAACCAGCGGCCGGACCCGCAGCAGATCGCCGGCAAGTCCCGGAGACAGCTTCTCCTTCCAGGAGAGCAGCAGCCGGTTCAGGAACTGCTTTTCGCTGAGCCGGTAAAGCTTCTCTGCCTCGGCCATGAACCCGGCATACCGGGCGGCATCCCGGGGGGAGTACGCAGCAATCTGTTCCCGCATAAACCCGGCATCCCGGGACAAATCAACCACATGCCCGTCGGCAAAAACATTCCGCGTCCTCGGTTCAAGCTCGTAGAGCTGTACATAGTCCTCCATCTCGGCACCGGCAAGCTCATAGAGTGAACGGAAGACATGCGGCATGGTAATCGTACTGGGCCCCCGGTCAAACGTATATCCCTGAAGTGCTACACGCTGCAGCTTGCCGCCCGGCAGAGCCTGTCTCTCCAGCACAGTGACCTTCCAGCCCTTGGCTGCCAGCGTGACTGCACAGGAGAGGCTGCCGAAGCCGGCCCCGATAATAACCGCCTGTCTGTTCATTGATAACGCCTCCCTTTCCATTCATATCCCCGGCCCGATGCGCCGCCGCGCCAGGAGCCGGCAGCGATGGCGATCAGACAAGCCATGCTTGCCGGAAGCAGCAGACAGAACCAGAACGGCTGTCTGCCCGCCGCATCTGCCGTCCGTTTCACTGCAGCGCCGCCGGCCAGAGCGGCGGCCGCCCAGAGCAGGGCCTGCATATCTCCGGTAAACACAGCCCAGAATGCGGCTATTACCGGAAAGATATACAGCAGACTGTAGAACAACAATACACCCAGTAGAAGCACAGGACTCCGGCCCAGGCCGGCATATATATTTTTGCGGTAACCGTTCCAGACTTCTCTGGCGTTATGGTACATCCGCATTTCAGTAACGCCGCTGATATCCGCAAGGGTAACAGGCTCGCCCGCACGCTTGACCGCACGCGCCAGCGCCATATCGTCCACCAGCTGATCCCGGATGCCGAGGTGCCCTCCGCAACGGGCATAGCTCTCGCGGTGAATCAGCATAAATCCGCCGTGTGCGGCCACAAACCGCGGATCACCCGAGCGCCGGACCAGCGGAACCGGCAGATGGCAGATAATTGTAAAGACCATCAAGGGGACGGCCAGCCGCTCCAGCCAGGACCCGGTCACTTGACGCGGGAAGCCGGTAATCAGGCCGCGCCCCTGGCTGCCTGCGGCGGCAAGCGCCGCACCCAGCGCCTCCGGCTTCAGCCGGATATCCGCATCCAGATACAGCAGCCATTCACCTGCCGCAGCTTCGGACAGCTGCGCGCAGGCATGGCATTTACCCGCCCAGCCTTCCGGCAGCTCCCGGCCGGCTAGCACCTGCACACGCTCTCCTCCGGCTGCGGCCGCCAGCCCGCCTGTCCCGTCTGCTGACCGGTCATCCAGCACCAGGATTTCAATGTCGTTCCCGCCTGTGCTGCAGGCAAGCACAGACGACAAGCAAGCGGCGATATTCCCGGCCTCGTCGCGGGCCGGAATAAGCACGGACAGAGCAGGCGCATCAGCTCTAAGAGGCTGCGGCATCTTTCTCCTGCGCGACTCGCCCAAGACCGGCAGCCGCGACGCATTCCACAGCGCAAACAGCAGCTGCAGCAGGATCAGCGCCGTAATTCCCTGAAGAACAGCAGTCATCGGCCTCCCCTCCTCCATGCGTCATAGCGTTCATGGATGGAGCTGCCGGACTTGATGAGCGGCTTGAAGCCTTCGGGCACATGGCCTTGATGCTCAAGCACGGTCTGCCTGTGCCGGTCCAACTGCTCCTCCAGACAGGCACCTAGCATCGCCGTGATCCTGTGCCTGTCCATGTCCTTCCAGTGATACCGGAGCGGCTCTCCAGCCATCAGCGTAGCCTCCGGCTTCGGATGGAAGAACAGCCCGTGGTACAGGGTTACGGGCACAACGGCCGTCTGCGGAGACATCCGCAGCACGACAGCGGCGCCGTCCATCAGCGTAAGCGGGCGGTGCTCCAGCGGCAGAAGCTCTCCTTCGGGATACATCCAGACGCTATCTCCGGCACGCAGCAGAGCGGCTGTATACCGCAGCGATGCGCCGACATCCGCCGGTTCACCGCGGTTGATAGAGTAAGCGCCCAACCGGCGGAAGAAGGAAAATTTGCGCAGCTGCGCCTCCTCCATCATGAAATAATGCTCACGGGCAGTTAATGCCGCCGCAGCATGATAAGCCAGCAGCCCGTCCCACCAGGAGCTGTGGTTCATCAGATAAAGTACCGGACTATTCCCTGCTGAGGCTGGCTGTAAATCACCTGATATACCGATGAAACGGAAATGCCTCCGCAGCAGATACCATGAATTATAACGGCGGAACAGCGCATTAAAGCTTTTGGATTTGGCGGCTTTGAGCATAACGCAGGCTCCCTTCAGATAGAACAATTCCTGCACAGGCGATGACCATGCAGAGCGGAAGCCCTTCCCGCAGGGCCACCAGTCCGAACAGGATCAGCACACCCTGGTAGAGTCTGGTCCCGCGCCGGACAGTCAGCTTCGTCAAGGAGACGGCAGGCAGGAACAGCGACAGTATGGAACCGGCGATCAGCCATCCGGCAAAATTACTCAGCGGCACCTGATAGAACCAGCCGCCGCCTTCCCAGGACCAGAAGCCCCTCGCATGGGCCACAGGATCCAGCACCAGATCCAGCAGTACCGTCCAGAATCCGACCTGAAGCGCCCTCAGCAGCTTAAGCCGCCAGCCGGTCTGCCCGAAATCCCTGCTCAGCAGCACAGCATTGCAGATTACCGCAATCCAGGCAAATCCCAGTGTCACCGGAACACTCAGCAGCAGCGGCCCCAGAATATCGGAATATTCATAACTACCGAATAAGTGCCCGGTGTGAACGCCGAACCACTCCACTGCCATCCCGCCAAGCCAAATCATCGCGGCGGACCAGAAGAAGTAACTCCGCTTCTGCGGCAGCGATCCCGGAACTGACTGGCCGGTCATATGCGCACGGCGGGCACTCTGTAACAGCAATTCCCCCGCATATAGCGCGTAGAATACGAGAAACAGGCCATTGGAAAATTGCAGACCCGCCGGAACGCTGAAAAAAATGAGCAGCAGCGCACCAATACAGTACCAGCTCCAAAAGGTAATCCTGATCATCCCGAGCACCGCCTATCGACCAGTCTGTCAACAAGAGTGCTAGAATAACGCTGTGCGCTTCGGCTTACACAGCGTTCCTCCTCACATGGGTGCATAATCGTCTCATTCAATAGTTTTCATCTCCTTTAGGCTGTGTACAAACATTATACATATATTCTACAAAAATTACACATACACGATGTATCCCGTAACTCTTTTTCTTTTCCGGGAATATAATGATGGCTTTGCTTTTGTGCATACACAAAAAAACACCCCATCCGAAGATGAGGTGTTTCCCTGTATAAAGACTATTGCTTGATGATCTCTCTTGCTTTGTACGTTCCGCAAACTTTGCAAACGTGGTGAGCCAATTTCAGCTCGCCGCATTGCTCGCATTTCACCATGCCTGGAACTACCAGCTTGAAGTGAGTACGACGTTTGTCGCGACGTGTCTTGGACGTTCTGCGTTGAGGTACTGCCATGTGTTAACACCTCCTGGTTTCCTTGTGAACCCGCGCTTTCTGCGGGATTGGTTCTTAGTCATCTTGCTTGGTAAAGAGTCCTTTCAACGCAGCGAATCTTGGATCGATCACTGTGTTGTCGCAACTGCAGGTGCCTTCGTTCAAATTTTGTCCGCATGTGTGACAAAGACCAAGACAGTCTGCCTTGCACAATACCGAATCCGGCAAGTGCAGTACGAAGTGTTCCTCCACGAACGGAGTGAGCTCCACAGTCTCATCCTTGATGTAGATGATATCCTCATCTTCATCTTCGGGAGGCTCGGGCTGTTTCAGCCACTGGTAAGTCTCAGCAAAAGGAATATCAAGCTTCGTCTTAACCTCTGTAAGGCAGCGTGAGCATAACATGTCCACACTTCCTGTCAGTTTCCCCACCACGTTCACCTGATCGGTATCCGCGGGCAGCGCATTAAGGTCCACTGAGAGCGGTGCAACGGCAACAATATCCTTACGCCCTTTGACAAACCCGCTTACGTCCAGCGTTTCATGGAAATGTACAGGTGCGTCGGCGTTTGCTACTTTGCGAAAGTGAATCTTCATAATCATCACTCCAAACAAACAAAATTTATTATACCTATTATTACCGGAGTTTGTCAATCATTTTCCCTTGATATTGTTTCAAGGAAGCGGACAATTTATGATAGAACTATTAAATTGTCCTGAATATGATAACCGGAGTGAAGCAACCAGTGAACACAGTCGGCATTATCGCAGAATATAATCCTCTACATAACGGGCATGTCCACCATTTCCGGGAGGCCAAGCGCTTGTCCGGCGCAGACCATGTCATCGTCGTCATGAGCGGGCCGTTCACCCAGCGCGGCGAGCCTGCCGCCGTCAGCAAGCAGGCACGGACCGAGATGGCGCTGCGCATGGGCGCCGACCTCGTCATCGAGCTGCCGGTGGCCTACGCCGTTCAGCCAGCAGAGTGGTTCGCCTTCGGCGCGGTCTCCCTGCTGGCGGCAACCGGCGTTGTCGGCAGTCTCTGCTTCGGCTCCGAAGCCGGCAGCCTGGAGCAGCTGCGGCCGCTGGCGAAATTCCTGGCCGCCGAGAACGAACAGCTCAAGGCGGACATCAGCCGCCGTATGTCGCTTGGCGCGAGCTTCCCCGCCGCATACAGCGAAGCCGCTGCTGAGGCTTGGAATGCTTCATCCCAAGGGTCTTTCCTGGGAGAAGAGGAACCGGCGGCGGTGCTGCACCTTCTCCGCCAGCCCAACAACAGCCTCGGGCTGCACTATCTCATCGCCCTTGAGCGGCTGAAGAGCGGCATAGTCCCGCTGACGGTGCCGCGCACCGGCGCCGGGTTCCATGACCCGCTGCAGCCGGGTTCAAGCATTGCCAGTGCGACCGCGGTCCGCCGTCTGCTGGCGGAAGGCGGTTCTCCGGCGCCATACCTGCCGGACTACAGCCTGTCCATTCTGGACAGAGAGCTGGCGGCGGGCCGGGGTCCGGTCACGCTGGAGGATTTCCGGCTGCCTCTGCGCCATACACTGTTAACGCGCAGCGCTGCGGAACTCCGCGGCCTGCACGACATGAACGAAGGCCTGGAGAACCGGCTGCTTCGTGTATTCAGCGAGCTGGAGCCCTTCACATTCGATGGGCTGCTGCTTGGACTGAAGAGCAAACGCTATACGCACACCCGGCTCCAGCGCCTGCTCCTTCACACCCTGCTGAACCACCGCAGGGAGGAAATGACTCCACAGCAGCTGGCCCAAGGCCCGGCGTATCTGCGGGTCCTTGGCTTCAGCGCGGCCGGAAGGCAGCTGCTGAAACGGATGAAACACTCCGCTTCCCTGCCGGTGGTCACCAGTCCGTCCCGGTTCAATCATCCAATGCTGCAGCAGGACATTGCTGCTGCGGGAGTGTATGCCACAGCCTTCGCCGCGCCGCAGCGGCAAGAGCTGCTTGCCGACTATTTGCTGCCGCCGGTTATGGTTTAACCGGCAGCTCCTTCATATAGTTCAGCGCCTCATCCAGCGTGGAGACCGGCACCAGCTTCATCCGGGTGCCGATCTGGTCGGCCCGCGCTTTTGCCTCCTCGTAATTCTTGACCGGAACAAAGAAAATCTCCGCTTCTTCACGGTCTGCGGCGACGATCTTATGCTTCACGCCGCCGATAGGCCCAACCTGGCCTTCGGCATCAATGGTCCCCGTGCCCGCTACCCGGTAGCCCTTGCTCAAATCCCCCGGGGTGAGCCGGTTATAGATTTCCATGGTAAACATCAGGCCCGCCGAAGGGCCTCCCACCTCGGTATCCACAAAGCTGATATCCCGGCCCTCTTCCTGCGGCTCTACCTTCTGAACGGCGCCGATACTGATGCCCAGTCCGGGACGGACGGCCGAGCTCTCCTTGTCTTTGATCTCAACAAGCTTCACCTGCTCGCTCAATTCCCTGCCGTCCCGCTGCAGGGTAACCTCAACCTGGTCGCCGATGGCATGGGACGACAGCAGCTTAGCCAGCGCTTCAGCATCAGTCACACCCTGTCCGGATACCGTCAGAAGCCGGTCTCCGGGACGGAATTGCTCCTTATTGCCGCTCTCCGGAACGGAGAACACATATAAATAATCGGTGACCTCTTCAAAAGGCACCTTGGCCGCCCGGTAAGCGGCCTGGACGGCGGACGACTGCGAGCTGCTCATATAATAGACCTGTTCAGCGGCGTACTCCTGCTCCGTCCGGTCGCCCAGCCTCGTCTCCTTGGCCACAATTTCCGCGTAGGAATTGAACATGGACATGACCAGCAGTGCCACATTGGCATAACTGGCGGATACCGTTGTCATCATAAATGTCCCCTGCTCCTGCGGATCGGCGTTCTCCACCTGAATCATAGGCGCAACCTCGGAGGCGCTGCCCGGACGATACACGATATACGGCGTGTTCATAAATACTACAACATATACGATAACCACAAAGGTTACCAAATAAATAAAAGCGCGGAAGCCTATCCGTCGTTTCGGTTGCTTCAAATGCTGTCCCTTCTTTCTTTCCGCCGGCGCTCTGCTGGAACACTAGAGTCTGCATGAACATGCTTCACCTCTTTCGGCAAGGCATGTCATCCGTTAGCCCAGCATAACATGATAACAGGTCAAGCCCATGTCTTATGCTATGAAGAGGTGGAACATAACATGAATCATTTGAAAATACGCCGGATCGCTTCGGGCACCGCACCGTTTCTGTCCGGTGCCCTTGCCATACTGCTCGCGGCCGCCATCGTCGCATCGCCCGAATCCGCCTTTCAGGCTTCGCTGCAGGGCCTGAAGCTATGGTGGACGCTGGTCTTTCCGGCCCTGCTGCCGTTCCTGATGCTGTCGGAGATGCTGACAGCCTCAGGGGTCGTCCACGGGCTCGGCGTCCTGCTGGAGCCGGTGATGACCCGCGTCTTCCGGCTTCCGGGTGCCGGGGGATGGCTGCTCACCCTGGGCATGAATGCGGGCTTCCCTGCGGGAGCCGCAGGTGCCGCGCAGCTGTACAAGCAAGGCAGCCTTTCAGGCCGGGAAGCCCGCAGGCTGGCTGCGCTAAGCCACTTTGCCAGCCCCGTAACGCTGCTGATTGTGGTAGGTATAGGCTTCCTGCAGCACCCGGGGGCCGGCTATGCGCTGCTAGCCATCCACTGGGGGTCGGGCCTGCTTGCCGGCTTCACCACCGCACGTGTAGCCGGAAGACTGGACGCACAAGCCGTCCCGGACCAGCCGGCGGCCAGACGCAGTTCCTGGAGCAAGCGGGCCGTTCAGGCTGCTGCAGAAGCCCGGGCAAGCGACGGCCGGAGCTTCGGCAAGCTGCTTGGCGACTCCGTCGCCTCCGCCGTTCAGCAGCTGATGATTGTCGGCGGCTACATGATTATCTTCGCCGTCGTCATTCAAATCGCCGCTCGCCTAATTCCGTGGCTTCCTGCAGTAGTGACCGCAGGGCTTCTGGAGCTGCACCTGGGCGCAAACGCCATTGCCCCCGCTGTGAATCAGTCATCCGCCCAGCCCGCCGTATGGACAGCAGGCCTGTTATCGGCAGCGCTGGCATGGAGCGGGATTTGCGGCCAGCTGCAGGCCTTGTCCGCATTGAAGCCAGCGGGAGCCCGTTATCTGCCCTACGCTGCAGCACGCCTGCTGCATGCCGTGTATGCCTTTCTGCTTACGCTGCTGCTATGGAAGCCGCTGCTCTCCGGGCAAGCTGTTGCCTTGCCCGCAGCCATCTTTCCCGCAGGCACGGCTAGTACTGGCGATGACTTTACTGCACTGCCTGTGTGGAGCACGGTTCCCCGGCTGCTCGGTGTGCAGAGCGCGGTGCTGCTCCTATTATTGGCATGCTCCGCCGTTATTTATGTCGCTGCCCGCTTTCGGCAGCCAAGGCGCTGAATTTGCTCCGAATCGCCTGCTCTACCTCCGGCGTTACAAATTCGGATACATTGCCGCCGAAATGCGCCAGCTCTTTAACAACACTGGAGCTGAGATAGGAATACTTCGGATTGGTCATCATAAAAATCGTCTCCGCATCCGGACTCAGGCTGTGGTTAATGGACGCATTTTGCAGCTCGTATTCGAAATCCGTCACCGTACGGATGCCGCGCACAATGACCTGGGCATCCTTCTGGCGCAGATAATTCACCAGCAAATCACGGAAGCTGTCGACTTCCACATTCGGAATATCGGCTGTGGCCTGACGCAGCAAATCCGCCCGTTCCTCTACCGTGAACAGCGGATTTTTGCTTAAATTGTTCAGGACGGCCACGATCAGCCTGTCAAATTGCTTGGCGGCACGCCGGATGATATCCATATGTCCCAGGGTCACCGGGTCAAAGGTCCCGGGATAAATGGCCACCCGTTCTTTTCTAATCTGCTCGCTCATCTGAGTCCTCCTCGCCACTTTCCGCCTCTTCCCCAGGAAGGGCAGACTCTACCCTGTAGATAGAAATCGTTGTTTCCCCGTAAACGGCATGCTTGGTTTGGCGGAACCCGGGGATATCCTCCGGGTATGCATACCCGGATTCATGCTCCAGTACAATGAGCGCCTCCGGGCTGAGCAGCCCTTTCTGCAGCATGGTCTGCATAAGATCAGCCCCATGCTTCAGCCGGTAGGGCGGGTCCAGAAAGACCAGATCAAATACCTTTCCCCGCTTCTCCATCGCACTGAGCGCACGTCCCGCATCATTGCGGTATACCTCAGCCTGCGCCTCCAGCTTCACCGTCTTCAGATTGGCGCGGACGGTATCAATGCTCTTCGGCTCCATGTCCACAAATACCGCGCTCTCCATCCCTCTGCTGAGCGCTTCAATTCCCAGTCCGCCCGTTCCGGCGAACAGATCCAGCACCGTGCCCCCGTCGAAATAAGGACCGATCATGCTGAACACGGCCTCCTTGACCTTGTCGGTCGTCGGCCGCGTTCCGGTGCCTGGCACGCTCTTCAGCGGTCTGCCCTTTGCACTTCCCGATACAACTCTCACCGATCATTCACCTGCTTTTTGTCTCTGCTGTTGTGTTATGCCGTTTCGGCATCGTAGCAAGCCTATAGTACCACAATTGACGGATGATTGAAAAAGCCTGTCTGTTTCTGTCGCCCAAAAAATATTCAGGTGTATGTATAAAACCAGCCCGGAGCGGACATGCTGTAATTATCGACATCACAAAATGTCGTAGACAACCGCGGAGCAGGCTTACGTTTCCCCATAAGCTCTTCGTCCGGTTTCTCCTCTCCCATGAAAGGGGCTCCCGAAAGGGAGCCCCGATTTTTGTGCAGTCATTTATCAAAAAAGCCCGGCGCCTTACAGCACCGGACTCCTTCATCTATTCATTCGCCGTAGCTGGTTATTTAATCCGTTTAAGCTGGGCTTCCTGCTCAATGGAACGGGCCGACAGCAGCTCAATAATCCGGTGCTGATTCTCCAGCAGGGATTCGATTTTGATTACACGCTCATTCGTTTCCAGTACGGCACGCTTGATTAGCTCCTGATCTTGCTTGATAATCTGCTGATCACTCTCCAACCGATCCAAACGTTCATTGACAGGTGTCAATTCTTCCCGAATGACTGACCGTAACAGCTGCGCCAAATCGTTATCCATAAGCTCCGCTCCTTCAATCAAGATATATAGGATTGTACCAGAAATGAAGCTCTCAATCTATATCAGAACAGCATTAACTATTCTCAAGGAATTATTTGCATTCATTAAAACAGACAACAAAACAGACACCCTTGACCCTGCCCAAATTGGCAGGAGTAAGGATGTCTGCAGCCAGGGTGAAACCGCAATTAGTCGGAAACCAGAATTCCGTCAAAGCTTTCCGGTCCAACGCGCACGGTTCCGAGCAGGTTGGACGTGACAAATGCAGTGTAGGTAATCTGCGGCGTAACCGGCGGCAGGTAATCGGCGGCGGAGAAGGCGATGACCTGCGGCGCCAGCAGGCTGAGGCTGAAGGTGGAGGTCGCCGAGTAGACAACGGGATCAGTCGGCAACGTGCCTCTGACGATAGTAATGGTAATCCCGACGAGAGCCAGCGGAAGCTGTACCGAAATGGTTCCTTTCAGAAGCACACGCGGGTTGGTAGTTACACCGGCCGACAGCAGGCCGATCTGCCCGAATAATTGCGGCGTGTTGATGGCCAGAATCGGAATTGCGATCGAGTTGCCTGTGCTGGCATTCTGCGAGGTTCTTGCATCAAGATAAGTTCCCATGGAAGCACCTCCTTTCTTCATGCATATCTCATTGTATTAAGAGAATAGAATCCTTGATTGGTCATAACTCCAGAACCTGCAAAATCCGCTTTTACTCTGCCGGCCAGGTACCTCCCGCACCTAAAGGCTCAGCCTCTTCCGGTAACGAGCAGGCCGGCCCGGTTCAGCACCGTCAATATCCGGTAAAAATCATAGCTGCCGCCGGTAGGGGTATCCAGCAGCCCGGCCGCGACTGCGGCATTGACGGCGGGCTCCGCCCATGCCGGCACATTCATCACCGTACGCCCTTCGAGGACGCCGACACGTTCGTTTACGCTTTTGATTGCTGTGCCCTGTTCCTGTACGCCGGTCTTCAGCGTGTCTCTGCTGACGGTAAGACCCGCCAGCAGAACACGCAATTCGCTTACTTCCGATTCCAGACTGGCCAGCTTTGCCTTATCCTCGGCCGACATCTCATCATCCTCCTCGAATTCATCGTATTGATAGAGCTTATGGTCATCCATAATGCGGATCAGCTTGTTCGCGTATTGCGGATCGGTCGCATATCCGGCAGCGGCGATTTCGCGCGCCGCGGTCCGGCCATCCACTCCAATTACTTTGCTGTACAGGTTGCGGTTCCAGGAGACACCGCCGATGATAACTGCCGAATGATCCGCAACAGATTCCCCCCAGTTATTGTAGGCCCGGAAGGCAGCAGATATCTGCACCGGCTTGCCGCCCACATATTCGGTCGTCCGCACCGCGATGCTTCCTGCCGGACCACTGCCTTTGATCCCGAACAGGTTATTCGCCTTTACCGTCAGCCCGCTGTTGCCCCAGCTCGATTCCAGCGCGGCCTGGGCGATGGTCAGCGAAGCAGGGATATGGCTGCGCTGCATGTCTGCCACCGCATACGGAATTATTCTCGCCAGAAATTCGCTCACCGTCATTTCATCACATCCTTTGTACTATTAAATGCCGTACCGCTTGCAAGGGCTTGTGCTTCTCCCCATTCCCTGTCCGTGTACTTGCCCCGCAGCCGAATATTCCGCCGAACCAAAAAACGCCGGATTCGGCTCCGGCGCTGTAAAGGTTTTGTGCTATAGTTTGGCTTAATATAAAGATAGTTTATTCTCCGATAATATTCCCCGGTTATAATGAAACTCAAAATCCCGGCAATTGCTTTTTATCCCGATGCAGCGTAGTATATAGTGTTAAAATAACTAAACTAAGGAGGGTCTTTCGACTTATGCCATCTTATTATTTTAAAGAGTTATGGACTCCCTTGAAATGGATTGGCATTCAATTCTTCCGTGACGACGAACAGCATCTTTGGATTAAATGGTGGTCCAATCCGCGCAAACGATTAAAATAACGTCCTACATACAGCTCCTGTCAGACACCCATGCCAAGCAGCCCCATTTTCCGGCCTTCCGCACCCTTACGGTGCGCCGAAATACCGGGAATGGGGCTGCTTCTTATTTAACTTGCCGCTTCAAAGGTAATACGGTTCTTCCCGCTGCGCTTGGAAATATACAGCGCCTCATCCGCGAGACGCAGAATCTCTTCAGGCTCCGGACCTTCCGGTGTCCAGATAGCCGCTCCAACACTGCAGCCGACATGGGCGGTAGCTTCGCCGATTTCAATCGGCAGATTGAGCTTGCTGATGATCCGCGCCGCGACGACTTCAGCTTCGAACGCCGGCTTGTTCGCTGTCGTATTCAGTACTACGACAAATTCATCGCCGCCGATACGCGCCACGATTTCATTCTCGCGGGTGCAGTCCACCAGACGGTCGGCCACCTTCTTGAGCAGGGCATCACCGGCTGCATGCCCGAGCGAATCATTCACTTTCTTGAAGCCGTCCAAATCCAGATACAGAAAGCTGAGTGTCGTCCGGTTCTGCTTCGCTTTGCCGACCGCATGCCCCAGAAACTCCTTCAGCGCATTGCGGTTCGGAAGCCCGGTGAGCCCGTCATGGAGCGCAATGTCCGACATATAACTAAGCTTATTCTCCGTCTTGGTGAGATTGCCTACGAGATTGCGCAGAGAGGATGCAAGTATCGCCACATCCTTAATGCGGCTCTTGACAGGAATCTCTACCTGCGCACCGCCGCTGAGCAGATCTGCGGTGTGAGCCAGCTTGTGCAGCGGGCGGGCAATCCAGCCCGCCAGAAGCCAGCCGAACAGCCCGAAGACTACGGTTGCAGCAAGTCCCGACAGCAGAATGAAGCGTTCGAGCTCATATACCGAGGCAAAAGCAATATTGGCCGGTTGCCGGACCACGACTGTCCAGCCCAGACCCGGATAATTCATATAACCGTCGCCGTAAGCGTAGCCGGTTAAATAATCCTGATCTGCTCCGTTCTTCTCCACAACCCAGGAATTCTCACCGCCGCGGGCACTCGCGATAACATCATCCGAGAGCTTCCGGCCGATCAGGGAGGGCGGTCCCAGCAGAATTGTATCATCCTTTTCGCTGACGACATAGATTTCCAGCTCACGCATCCGCTCCTTCAGCGGCGCGAGGATCGAGGCTTCCACTTCACGCGACCACTCCCAGCTCAGATGGGCGGCCAGAACGCCGCTCACCTCCCCTTGGCTGCCATAGACAGGGACGCTGACATCTACGAACTGCAGCGGTTCACCAGACGGATTCGGCAGCAGCTTGGCCAGCAGCACGGCGTCGTGGACATCACCGGTAAAAGGCCCCTTCAGCCCCTCCTGAAATACTGGCCGCTGGCTGATATTCTGGCCTTCCAGGATATGGTCTGTTGCTGATATTACATCGCCACGGGAATCGAGAAACCCCACCCAGGTGAATACCGGAAGGCTGCTCTTCAACTGATTGAGCAGTCCGCCGATCTCAGCGGAATTATAAGGCTGCTGAAACGCATTCAGCTTACTCAGCACCTCCACTTCGCCGGCGCGCGCCCACATGAAATGATCCAGCTTCTCGGCCATCTGATAGGCCTCTTCGGCCAGTGAGCCGCCGATGCTGACCTCCACTCTTTTCGTGGATTGCTCACCGATCACGAAGATCAGCAGCGCTGTAAGCATGATAATAATCAAGGCAAAAGCGCCGGCAAAAAAAGTGCGCAGATTGAGCGACATCCAAATTCTCCTCTGTAGCTGCCACGCCTGTTGCAGCTTTGAAATACTTTATATACCTCTCATGTTGATGTCGAAAGAAGTCGTTAAATATGTTATCGGCGTAAACGTTCCGGATGTTTAGCATAAGCCCCGGTGCGTAAACTCTCATGTGATCAATGGACCGGTATCGGCCCCGGTTTCCAGGTCTATTTTAAATTTTAAATATAAATATGGCACTTTAGGAGATTGTCTCGATAAAATCATTTGGATATAATAGCAAAAAACAGTCGGAGGTACACAATGGACGACTCCAGCAGAAAAGAACCGTTCCGGTATGTCATGAATCAGCCGATTACCTGCTGGCTAGAGGTTCCGGCAGGTAATGTTGGTCCGGGCGCAGGCAGATTGACAGAGGGCATGCTGCTTGACTTAAGCCGCTCCGGATGCAAGGTGCGCACTTCACTGAATCTGCGTTTCACCGCAGGCGATACGAAATTGATTATCCATTTCCAGCTCGCGGACACGATGCTGCAGTTTGAAGGCAGTGTGCGCTGGGGCTGGATGTTCGGACTGGGCCAGTTCCAATACGGCATCAGGCTGGATCTTTCCGAAGAAGAGGAAGAACGGCTGCTGCGGGAGCTGGAAATCTGGACGGGCGCAGCACGGGCTGAAAGCCTGTAATTCTGGCCGGAATATGAGCTCCCGGGTACCGGAACGGCCGGCGGCTGCTTCCCGACAGGAAAGAGCGTAAATATACAGGCGGGGCATTCCGCCCCGCCTGCATTTATGAAGCGGGACGATTAGGCCCGGTCTTCCAGTTTGTTCTTGACGAGATAGTGGATCGCCCAGAGCATCAGCCCAGCGGTTGCCAGCTCAAACAGCAGCGGCCAGATACTGGGCAGTGCGGAGGGAGCCAGATATTTTACCGGGGATGACTGTGCCGGAACATATTCCATATTCAAGATCTGATCGATCCGCAATGAATAGGGCCCGAACAACCAGTTCTCCAGATAGGCATAGCCGTTCTGCAGTCCGACGGCCATCAGTATGCCGATCCATACCTTTCCCCTCACCCGCAGCGACCCCACCACCGCAATGACAAGCATCAGCATAATCAACAGGAATCCGCATGTCCATAGCACACTGAACAGGATTACCGGTCCCATTGCCGAGACATTACTCGGGAAAAAGTCAGTTGTATAGATCTGTACATACATCGCCACATGCAGCACGGCAACCAGTTCTACAGCCAGCAACAGCATCCAGAGCAGCAGCAGCGGCGAAAGCAGCTTCCACAGTGTCCGCTCCGGCAGAAGCTGCCGGTGATAGGCCTTCAGATTATAGAGATAGATCCGGACCGCGGTGACGATCATCCCTATTCCAAGCGCCACATAGATCATGGTATTGAGTGCAAGCAGTTCATCATCCAGCTTCGCACGGGAGATCCACAGGCCAAGCTGCACCAGCAGTGCGACGGCGAACATCGCCAGTATCCGGTCACGCTCACGCCGGAAATCATATTTCAGCAGTTTCAGCATTCCGCAAACACCTCTCTGAACAGCTCGTCAATGCTTTTTCGCCGCTGGAGCCGGATATCTTCTACTTCGCCCTGCAGCACAAGCTCTCCCTCTTTAATGAACAGAACCTCATCAAAGATCCGCTCGATATCGCTCACCAGGTGAGTCGAGATTAAGAGGGTGCTGTCTTCTTCGTAGAACTCCATCAATGCATCCAGAATTCGGGTACGGGCCACCGGATCTACTCCGCCGATAGGCTCATCAAGCATATACAGCTTCGCTCTCCGGGAGAGCGCCAGGGTCAGCTGCAGACGCTCATTCATGCCTTTGGACAACGTCTTCACCTTATCCTGCTTGCGCAGCCGCATGAACTCCAGCATTCGCCGGGCTTTGGCCGGATCGAAATCCGCATAGAAATCCGCCTGGAACCGCAGCGCATCGCCAACACTCATCCAAGACTCCGTCAGAGGCCGGTCCGGCATAAAGGACACCAGCTGCCTGCTCTCTTCCCCTACCGGTACACCTCCAATGAAGATTTCGCCTGTGTCCGGACGGGACAGCCCTGCAATTAGCTTCATTAAAGTGGTCTTGCCGCTGCCATTGCTGCCGAGGAGACCGGTGATTCTGCCGGAAGACAATTCAAACGAGACCTTGCGCAGCGCAGGGCGTGAGCCATATTGTTTCGAAAGTTCTTTTACTTGCAGAATGGGTTCCACCGCCTTATTCCTCCAGCCTTCTCTTAGATATACTGTTGGCTACCGCACTCACAATCTCATCCTCCTGGAAGCCAAGCTCCTGCATCCCCCGGATGAACCGGTCGAGCACGTCCTGGGCCATCTCCTGCTTGATCGTCATAATGGTCTCTTCCTTCCCTGTAACATAACGGCCCATTCCGCGTCTGGTCTCCACAATCTCTTCACGCTCCAGCTCCTGAAAGGTTCTTTGCACCGTATTCGGATTAATCTGCAGTTCTGCCGCGAGCTCGCGCACCGAGGGGATTTTGTCGCCCGGCTTCAGCTTGCCCGTAATAATCTCGACCTTCAAGTAATTCATAATTTGCAGGTAGATCGGCTGGTTGTTATCGAATTCGATGGCCATCAAGCAACGTCCCTTCGTCTGAACACAGTAAAGGCTGCCAGGATGAACAAAATCATATACGCCGCAAGCACCAGAACAGAGAAGGTCTGTGTCATACCCGGCAGCGGCGGCTCACCGCCCTGGTACACCGAAAGGTCGAGATTGGGAAAGAGCATATATTTATAGAACTCCCGCTGAATAATGAGCTTATCGAGCATAACGGCAAACAACGACGCCCCGATAGCCACACCTGTCGAAGAAGTCAGGACACTCAGCATAAAGGTTAAAGTAACATACAGCAGCGCGTATACAGCCACATACAATACGGAACGGGCGATATCTCCGGCCCCCGCATTCCCGCCCGCTGCACCAAACCACAGCAGACCGATGATGAAAAGGGACAAGATGGCGGTGGTCAGCAGCGCCAGGGAATACAACAGCACCGTAGCATATTTGGATGCGAGTATAGCGGTCCGGCTGCGGGAGCGGATCAGGAGGAATTTGATGGTCCCCTGGCTGTGTTCCCTGGCTACAATGCCTGCCGTTCCGATCATCGCCAGCATGGCGAGAATTTGCCCGACACCCGTAGGCAGAAGCATAACCGTGGTAAAACCTGCGGCTGAATTGAATTCAGTTCCTCCGCTGAGATGTGCGACATAACCCAGTAAGACGGACACTGCGATCACGATCAGAAAAGGCACTGCGAAGCTGCGCTTCTTGGCCAGCTTCACCCACTCGTTGACAATCAGATTGCTGAATTTACGCAATTTGGTTACCTCCTGTCCATTTCAGGAATTCATCTTCCAGACTTTGCTTGTGCTCGGCTATGCGGTAAACGCCGATCCTGGCTTCACTAAGTGCAGCCACCAGCTCAGGCACTGCAAGGTCCGGCAGCGTGACATAGATTTCCGAGCGTGCTTCCTCGGCTCCAGTCAGCTTAGCGGCCTGCATGCTCTGAACGATACCCGACGCCTGCTTGACGTCGTCCACACGGATTGAAAGCTCAACCTCGCCTGTCGCCGATTCGTCCGCAGCCGAGATGGACGTAACCTTCACCAGCTTGCCGTTCTGGATGACCACCGCCCGGTGGCAGATCTGCTCGATCTCCGCCAGCATATGGCTGGAGATCAGAATCGAGATCCCTTCCACTTCGGCGATTCTCCGCATATATTCACGCATTTCGCGGATGCCCGCAGGGTCCAGGCCGTTGGTCGGCTCATCGAGAATCAGCAGCTTCGGTGAATGCAGGAGTGCCTGGGCAATACCCAGCCGCTGGCGCATCCCGAGCGAATAGGCTTTAACCTTCTTGTTCATCGCATCCTGCAGACCCACCAGCTGCACAACTTCGTCCAGCCTTGAAGCACTTATGTTATCGGTCATGCGGATATATTGCTTCAGATTATCCAGCCCGCTTAAATGCGGGTAAAACTCCGGATTCTCAATGATTGCCCCGACATACGAAATCGCCTGCAAAAAATCGCTGCGTACACTGTGCCCGTTAATCAGCACATCGCCGGCGCTCATCCGGATCAGCCCGGTCATCATCCGGATGGTCGTCGTCTTGCCGGCACCGTTGGGGCCCAGCAGTCCGACAATCTCGCCCGGACGGATATCAAACGTTAACCCGTCCACGATGGTCTTGCCTTTAATCACTTTGCTGACCTTATTCATTTGCAGAACCAGATTGCGGTTACCCTGCTCTGCTGACGTGCGCGCTTCGGTTGGCATTTGCTTCATATTGGCTCCTTCTCTCCATATGTTGTACTAATACGAATGACTCTGTATTGGTGTGTTAGTTACATAGTACACTAGAGCATTTCGCTTGTAAAGAAGATTCTGGAAATCAGGGCCGTGCTCTGCTCTGAATCTAGTCTCCCAACCACACTCCCAGCGTCGCCGCTTCATAGAATAATATGGCTGACAAGCCAAACTACCAAGCAACCGGGAGGTAAGTGTATAATGAATAAAGCGTATATCTCGCAGACCTATCCGCGGCTGACCGTGTATTCCGAAGAGAACTACCGGGGAAGAAGCCGAATCTACACCGGCAATCTCGGCATCCGCAATACGGATAATATTCTGGACGGCATCGAAAGTCTCCGCTTCTTCTCTACCAGCAGCAATGCGACGCTTGTGCTATTCAGCCGCACCCGCTTCAGAGGCAGCTTCCGCGTGCTGCGCGGCAACCGCAGCATCCGCGATCTCGATGACTACATCTCCGGCAATGATGTCGAGTCAATCATTTCCACCAACCAGCGGCTGACACTGGCCCAGATCCGCAGCATCCGCGACAGCGGGGAGCTCCCCGCAGGTTACCGGCTGATTTAAGCGCCCAGACAACAGGCAGCGTCCGCTCCTTGCAGAGAACACGCTGCCTGATCCCGTTCTGCCCGGAGCAGCAGATTGCTGCTCCTTTATGTTTTTACATTCATGCTTCGGTTTACATAGTAGTACCCGCAAATATGTCCTACCTTCTGAAAGGAACACACAGCTATGATTCTATTCATTCACCGCAAGGATTTACGGACCGCTGATCTCCCAGCCTTCGAGGCCATCCGTTCTGCCGGAGAGCGCTCGCTGCATGTGCTGATTCTGGAGCCGTTTCTGCTCCGCAATAATCGTTACCTGGAGCACAGCGGAATCAACTTTCTCGCGCATGCCGCCAGTCTGCAGCAGCAATACGCAAGGCAAGGGAAGCAGCTTCATATTCTGTATGGCGAGCCTGACGAAGTGGTCAGCAAGCTGGCCGCGCGGCAGCCAATCCGCGAAATTCGTGTCCATGCCGATTACACGCCTTACGCACTGCGAAGAGACCGGCTCCTCAGCGAAACGGCACGGGCGCTCGGCCTCCGGTTTCATGCCGCTCAGGACAGCATGCTCTGTGACCCGGACGACTTCATGGCATGGTGCGGGCGGAAAGAGCCCTTCAAGGTCTTCACACCCTTTTACCGCCGCTGGCGCAGCTTTCTGTCGGAACGCTTCCGTCCCCCTTACTCCACTGGGCTGCAGGAGCTGGAGACGGCAGATATCCATGAAGAAACCGCCCGGGAATTGCAGCTTCCGGAAGAAATCTCCGGCCAAATCACCGCCCTTTCCGGGCGTGAGAAGAAGAATGGCCCGGATGAGGCCGTCGAGCATTTTCTGCAGGAGCATCTGCAATCTTATCCCGTGAGCCGCGACCGCTATGCGCTCCCGGGGACCAGCCGGCTCAGCCGGCATCTTAACACGGGTGCGGTTTCCGTAAGGACCGTGTATCTGCGGCTAACGGAGGAGGACCGCGGCGGAGAAGAATGGCTGCGGCAGCTGGCCTGGAGAGACTTCTATCTGTACCAGGCGCAGTTTGATGCCGATTTCTTCAACTATGAGAACGTATATGATCTGTCGGCTCTCGGGACCGGACATTTCGCAGCCTGGGCTTCCGGCAGCACAGGTATTCCCGTTATCGACGCCGCCATGCGGCAGCTCAATGAGACCGGCTGGATGCCTAACCGTCTGCGGATGCTTACCGCCATGTTCCTCACCAAGAATCTGGGCTGCCCGTTTATCTACGGGGAACGCTATTTCCGGCTCAAGCTGAGCGATTACGACAATGCGCTGAACCGCGGCGGCTGGCTGTGGAGCTCCTCCCTGGGCTATGATGCCTCACCTTACTTCAGAGTGGTGAACCCGGTGACTCAATCGCAGACGCATGATCCGGACGGTAGCTTCCTCCGCTCCTGGCTGCCGGAGCTGGCAGACCTTCCGGACAAGGAGATCCATCTGCCGAGGCCCGGCGCCATTGTCGATCTGAAGGCCTCACGGGCGCTGGCCATCGAGACGTATAAGGATATATTGCGGAGCAAGAAAGGCGGCGATTAGCAACTGCCGTAGCTGACCCATATTTCCCTGTTAAAAAAAGGACGTCTGCCGGCCGCTATGCAGCCTGACTGACGTCCCTTTTGGTTAATCCGAAGCTATGATGATGTGGATGAAGAGGTTGAAGACTCCTCCGGAATCCGTTCCTTCTCCAGCACCTCTTTCAAATCATCCTGAATCCGGCGGTTCCACAGTGGAACACCGGAGCGGTAGGCCGAACGGCTGGTCAAATGAGCGGCCAGAGGTGAAGTCATAAATACGAATACAATCCCGAGCAGCAGCTTGGCGCTGATGAAATCAAGGAAAACGGCAAAGTAGAGAAACGCCCCGCTGAGTACACATAACACGCCTAAAGTTGCGCTTTTGGCTGCGGCATGCGACCTTAGATAGACATCCGGCAGCCGGATTAATCCCACAGAGCTGGCGGCACTGAGCAGAGCTCCGGTCAGAATAAGCAATGCAAACAGCAATTCAACTACCGTCTTGATCATTTCCATATTCAAGCACCACACCCCTTTCGATGTATCTGGCAAGCGCCACCGTTCCAATGAAAGAGAGAATTCCGATCAGCAGGATATATTCGATAAACGTTTGGGTTTTGAACAATACCGAGAGGACCGCCACCATTGCAAGCAGGTTGATTCCGATCGTATCCAGTGCTGCGACCCGGTCAGGAAGCGAAGGCCCCTTGACCAGCCTCCAGGCGCAAATCGCAATGGAAATGACCATAACCGATATCGACAGCATGAGTATAAAATGAATCATGTGCGGGACACCTCCATAATTGCACGCTCGAACGTATTGCGGATATTATCTCTGAATTGCTCAGCATCCCTGATATCCATGGCATGAATGTATAATGTCCGGTTATCTTTGGACACCTCCAGCACCACCGACCCTGGATTCAGGCATAATATTGTAATAAGGACAGCGACCTCCCAATCCGACTGGAGCTCTGTATGATACATCAGAATCGCCGGACGGATGTCAAGCTTGGGTCTTAGGACCGCCTTCACCACCACATAACTGGAGACGACCAGCTCCCGCAGCAGCAGCACCACCAGCTTGATAATAGCCCAGCCTCTGCCGAGATATAGACGTCCATTGAAGAACCGGCGCAAGCCGAACAGCACGGCGACCCCCAGCACATAGCCGACGATGAAGCCGGAGGCCGTCCAGTCATTGAACAGAAACATCCAGAGGAACGCTATCATGAAATTCAATAATATTTGAAAAGCCATCCGCATCTACTCCTTCATGACAGCGTTAATGTATTGGACCGGATCGGCCAGCACGGAACCGGCCTGAGCCACATAACCGTTCACCGTCTCAGCGCCGATCCCCATCAGGATGACGATGACAAACAGAACGGCCGCCGGTGCCATCATCGCTTTGTAACGCAGCGGATGAATTTCTTCTTCGCTTCTTTCACCGCCCCAGAACACTTCCCGGAACACTTTAATCAGCGAGTATAATACGGCGAAGCTGGAAGCAAGCGCAATCAGGGAAAGGGCTACCTCCTGCTCTCCGAAGCCGCTGCGGATCATCATCACTTTGCCGGCAAAGCCGCTCAGCGGCGGAACGCCGACCAGCGCCAGCGCCAGGATGAAGAACATCCATCCCGTCCACGGATACCGGCGGATCAGACCGCCCATCTGCTGCAGCTGCTCTGTTCCGGTGGCGGCAATAATCATCCCTCCCAGGATGAACAACAGCGCCTTGGCTACCATGTCATGCATTAAATAGAAGACTACCCCGTTCAAGGAATCAGCGGTAGCAACAGATACACCGAAAGCAATAAAGCCCACACTAATTACGATATTGTAGTTGAAAATACGGCTCAGATCGTTATATGCCACCGCGCCAATGGCGCCGAGAATCATCGTCGCTCCAGCCATCCAGCCGATCAGCGTATGCGTGAGCCCCAGATCATGGACAAAGATCAGCGAGAACGTGCGCGTAATGGCGTACAGCCCAACCTTGGTCAGCAGTGCTCCGAACAGGGCTCTTACTGCCACCGGAGGCGCACTGTAGGAATCCGGGAGCCAGAAGAACAGCAGCAGGCCTGCTTTGAGCGAGAACACCAGCAGCAGCACTACTGCAATTACGTTCATCACGCCTCCCTGCCCTGCCTCCGCCACACGCACCGCCAGATGCGCCATATTCAGTGTACCTGTCGCTGCGTAGAGATAGGCGATGGCCGCTACGAACAGACTGGAGGAAACGACGTTGACGAGAATATACTTCAGCGTCTCCCGCAGCTGGACCCGGGTGCCGCCCAATACGATCATGGCATAGGAAGCCACAAGCAGCACCTCGAAGCATACGAACAGGTTAAAGAGGTCCCCGGTAAGGAATGAACCGGATACCCCGGTCAGCAGGAAATGGAAAAAGGTATAGTAATAAAACCGTTCCCGCTCTTCACCGATGCTCGCAAAGGAAAAGAACAGGCAGGCCGCTCCCACTACCGCTGTGACCAGCACGAGCAGCGCCGCAAACATATCGGCCACAAAAACGATACCGTAGGGCGGTATCCAGCCGCCCATATACAGCGTTTGAATCCCATCCGTGCTGACCTGATATACTATGACCGCAGCCACAGCGATATTCAGACAAGCACTGATTGCGCTGATCATCCGCTGCAGCCCGATCCTCTCCTTCAGAAAGATCAGGATGACCGCCGTCACAGCCGGAATGAGCAGAGGCAATACAAGCAAATTGTTCATCGTCTCTCCCCCTTGCTTCCTTCCACATCATCCATTCCCCCGGAGCGGTAAGCCCGGTAGGCCAGCACGATGAAGAATGCGGATACCCCGAAGCTGATGACAATGGAAGTTAGAATCAGCGCCTGGGGCAGCGGATCAACATACGCTTCCGCTTTCTCGCCCAGCAGCGGCGAAGCGCCGGTCTTGAGTCCCGCCATGGTCAGCAGCAGCAGGTGAACACCGTGGGTAATGAGCGTCGTTCCCAGCAGGATGCGGAGCAGACCTTTGGAGAGGACCAGATACACCCCCACCGTAAACAAGACACCGATCGCCAGGGCAACAAGAAGCTCCATCAGTTATCCCTCCCGATCGTGAAGATAATATTCATGGTAACACCGATAACCGACAAGTATACACCGAGATCGAACAGCATCGCCGTAGTCAGCTCCGTCTTGCCCATCACCGGCAGGTCGAAATAGCCGAAGGCCTGGCTCAGGAACGGAACATCGAATACGAAGGAGCCTATCCCGGTGAAAAAGGCCATTAAAATGCCGACTGCAATCAATTTGCGGTAATCAATCGGCAGCACCTTCTCCACAAATTCCGGACCGAAGGCAATCGAGAGCAGCACCAGCGCCGCAGCAGCCATCAGCGCACCGATGAAGCCGCCTCCCGGCTGGTTATGCCCGGCAAAGAACAGGTACAGCGAGAAGGTAATGATGATGACGAAGGCCACCTTGGCTACCGACTGCAGCAGTACATCATTGCTGCGGGCATAACGCGGTTTGCCTCCGTCCAGCAGATTCTTCGGCAGAAGCGGCTCCATGTCCGGTTCAAGCTTCAGCTTGATCATGGCATAGATAGCCAGCGAAGCGAGTCCCAGCACCGTGATCTCGAACATCGTATCGAAGCCGCGGAAATCCACCAGCAGGACGTTGACGACATTTTTGCCGCCGCCCAGCTCGTAGCTGTTCTCTGTATAGTAGCTTGAAATGGATTCGAACGGGCTGCTGCCGAGAGCGGCCAGGGCAACCAGGGTCATTGTGACTCCGAATCCGAGAGAAATAATCAGCTTCGGCAGCTTCACACGGAATTTGACCTTATCGCGCGAGAGTCTTGGCAAATGCCGGAAGCACAGCAGGAACAGCGTGACCGACACCACTTCGACAATCATCTGCGTAAGCGCCAGGTCGGGTGCACGGAACAGAATGAAGAGCAGCGTAACCATATAACCTACCATACCGGTCAACAGAATCGCCGCGATTCTGGACTTGGCGAACGGAATGGCCAGTGCGCCGGTCAGCAGGACCAGGACGGCTACCACTTCAAAGAAGGAGATCGGGGCATATTCCCCCTGCCCGAACACCAGCCCATCCGTATACAGCATCGTCCCGCCCACCAGAGCAATGAACAGAACAAAGATGTACATCAGATAATGCCGCATGGAGCCCGTCATATAGAGGTTCGTTAGCGCCCGGGATGTGCGTTCCACCAGCCGGATGCTGCCATCATAGGCCTGATTCAGGCTGTAGCCTCTGCCGCCCCATTCCCTGTCGACAATGCTCAGACGGGTATACAGGCGGTAAACAATAATCCCAGCAGCAATTACACCAAGCGTCATCCAGACTTCCGTGGTAAAGCCATGCCAGAAATAAATATTGACATAAAAAGGGGAGCTTGCCGCAAGCTGCGGATGAATGGCATTCATTCCCGGAACAATCAGCGTCTTGGACAGCAGATTGGGGAAGAAGCCGGTCACGACGGCCAGCAGAGCCAGCAGGATGGGCGGAAGCAGCAGGCCAAAGGGGGCCTCATGCGGTTTCTTATCGAGCTTCTCCGGCTGGAATTTGCCGAAGAAGGTCTGGAAGACCATGATCATGCTGTAAGCAAAGGTGAAAATGCTGGCAATCCAGGCCAGAACCGGAAAGAGGGTAAAGAACGACTGCGGGCTGAAAATATCCAGCTCCCGGATATTCAGCACCGCCGTGAAGAACATCTCCTTGCTCAGGAAGCCGGCAAAAGGCGGAAGACCCGCCATCGAAAAGCTGCCGATCAGCGCTACTGTAAAGGTCACCGGCATCAGCGACACCAGCCCTCCCAGCTTACGGAGATCACGGGTATTCGTCTCATGGTCGACAATCCCGACCACCATGAACAGCGAGCCCTTAAATATTGCGTGATTAATCAAATGGAAGAGGGCTGCTGTGGTTGCCGCCGTAAAGTAAACGGCCTCTTCTCCGGTGTAGAAAGCCGCCGCCGATCCCATTCCGAGTAGTCCCATGATCAGTCCGAGCTGACTGATCGTTGAATAAGCCAATAGAGCCTTCAGGTCCGTCTGCTTCATCGCCTGGATCGATCCATAGATCAAGGTGATCAGGCCGACACCCGACACTATCCAAAACCACTCATGTTGGCCCGCGAATACCGGACTGAAACGCGCGACTAAATACAAACCCGCCTTTACCATGGTTGCCGAGTGCAGATAGGCACTGACCGGAGTCGGCGCTTCCATCGCATCCGGCAGCCAGATATGAAACGGGAACTGGGCCGACTTGGTAAAGGCGCCCAGCAGAATCAGCAGCATGGACGGGATGAACAGCGATTGTCCGCTGATATCGCCCACCTGGCTCCAGATTTCACGGATACTGAAAGTACCTGTCATGACATAGAGCATCAGGAAGCCGGCAAACATCGCCAAGCCGCCGAAGACGGTAATCAGCATCGACTTCAAGGCACCGTAACGGGATTTCTGCCGCCGGTGCCAGAATGCAATCAAGAGAAACGACGATACGCTCGTCAGCTCCCAGAAGCCATAAAGTACCATCAGATTATCGGACAGCACTACGCCCAGCATGGCTCCCATAAAGAGCAGGAGATACACATAGAACGGAGTAAGTTCTTCGCGTTTCTCCAAATAATAGATTGAATAGATGACGACAAGCGTTCCCATGCCCGTAATTAACAAGGCGAACAGCAAACTTAATCCATCCAGATGGAACACCAGATCAATGCCAAGGGATGGAATCCAGGATATCGTCTCATACCCGGACTCCCCTCCCTTGATAACCGGAATCCGGGTTAAGAAGTAAATGAACAACAGCAGCGGTCCGGCAAGGATAAGCCATCCCCGGTGGAGCTTGGGGAGGGTCCTGCGTAGAAGCGCTATCATTAGGGCCAGCAGAAACGGGACAAGAACGGTTACATGAAGCAAAGGCAAGCCTCCTTTTCCATTGGTCATATGAGTTTGTGAACACTGGTACTTGTATCCCGAAGAAGAAACCGGCTATAAAGGGTCGGTCAATACCCCTTCGCAGATATGCAAATATCTCGCTTTACCATCTTGCTCAAATCTGAACAAGCCATTCTCGAATTCCGTGTGCAGCTCGTGGAAATATTTACCCTTAATGGAATCAGGGCCATTTGGCTCATCGCTGAGCTGGTAAGTATCCCCGGTCTTCACCAGATAGGAAATAACGCCTTCTTCATGCGTTTCTTCCAGACCGGCCCGCATGCGCTGGACAGCGACCACATGCAGATCCATCATCTTCATCTTGCTGATCAGCTCATTGACAAAATTGCGCTTGGTCAATTCCTGCCACAGCGTCTGAGCCGATTGGCCGATAATGATCTGGGTCACTTCCTTTTCTTCTGCGGCTTCAACAATCACATCGGTTGTCTTGCGCCCGCGGCGCTTGCGGACCATGAATTCCGCTCCAGCCTCTTCGGCCAGGCGCTTCCAGACCGTCATGAACATTTCTTTGCTCTGGTTGTATTCATCACTATCCGAGCTTTCGACATTGAGCACGTAAAGCGGTGCCCCGATCAGCTCAGACAGCTGGATACCGCGCCGGATCAGCCGCTCCCCGTGCGGACCATAATGAACGCATACCATAATCTTTTCCTTGTGTATGACCTTCACCCTCCTGTGAACTTGGGTAAGAAATACAAAAGGAGCCTACTGGCGTTAGGCCCCTTTCTGTTGTTCTCAACCCTTGGATGTTATATATAAATTATAACGATTCTAATCCTAGTTGTAAAGTTTACGGACAGTGTGAAAATCTCTCCACAGAACTTCCATTATCTGTGCGGTGCTCACCGCCAGCTGTCCCAAGTCCGCTGCGAGCAGCCGGACCTGTTCCCGCAGTACCTGCGGCTCATCCGTTCCTTCGAGGTAGCGGCTGGTAAAATGCAGAAACACATCGATCTTCCGCAGCAGCATCAGCACGGGTATCGCTTCTATTTCCGCAGCGGATAACTGAATCCGCCGGCTGAAGCCATCCCAGAATTCGCGGACCGCAGCTTCCTGCTCTGCATGGCCCACCCATCCCGACAGGATCACGGCAGGCTCCATCGCCCGCAGATCACGTGTGCAGAATTCAAAATCAAGCAGCGCGGCCACCTTGCGGTGATTACCGCCATCTACCAGCAGGTTGGAGGCGTTCAAATCGCCGTGCACCAGCTGATGCGGCAGCTCCGCCAGACCGGGGAGTGATTCTGCTATATCAGTATAGGCGCTGTAGAGGGTCTCCAGTTCCGGAGACAAATCGGCCAGCTCCGCCGGCGGGTTCAGGCAGATTTCCCGGACCGCCGCATTTGTACATAACGGATAGGCCGTCCGCAGTTCATAATAAGGCCGGTAGACAGGGGGCAGCTCCGGCTCAATCTCAGCCAATACTTCAGATAGTATTCCTGCCGATGTGCCAAATGATGCATAATATCCGCTGCCCTCCTCAAGGGGCGTCACTCCCTCGATATAACGGAAGAGACAAGCGTATTTACCGCTCTCCTCCAGCTCCACCATAGTCTCACCCCCGGCTGCGGTCAGGGGAAGCGGTGTGCTGAACGGCAAGGGTAGCTTATCAAGCTGCTGCAGCACCGTATGCTCGAATTCGATTTTATTGCGGTCGCGGTGTGTATTATAGATCCGCAGAACGGCACGGCCGCGGGCGCTGTCTACCATGTAAGTGGTATTGTTCCAGCCTCCGCTCCGCTCTTTCAAAGTACCGCTCCATTCCGGCCAATGCCGGTTTACAATAGCATCCGTAGGCTTATGCCCCTTTCAACTTTTTTGTAACGAAATGTCTCTTATGGTGTCTTATCCAGGTAAGGTGGTGAACATGTGGCTGATGTAGAGCATATCTACGAGCAATATTTTCAGGAGGTATATTTATTTGCGTTATCGCTCAGCCGAAATCAGCAGATCGCCGAAGAGATTACGCAGGATACGTTCGTCAAAGCAGTGAAGAATATCAACCAGTTCAAAGGCAATTGTAAAATCAGTGTCTGGCTCTGTCAAATCGCCAAAAACTCCTACTTCACCTATATGGGGAAGCAGAAGCGCTGCGGAACGCTGGAGCCGGACAGCCAGACGGCTGACGGCGGCTGGATGCTTGAACAAACGCTGGTGGACAAATCGGAAGCACTTAGAGTCCACAAGCTGCTGCACAGTCTGAAGGAGCCGTATAAGGAAGTGTTTACACTGAGGGTATTCGGGGAGTTATCCTTTGCCCATATCGGCGAAGTGTTCGGCAAGACCGAAAGCTGGGCCAGAGTTACCTATCACCGTGCAAGAGGCATGATACAAGACTTATTAATGGAGGAACGCCGATGACTAATACCCTGTCCTGTGAGATCGTGGAGGATTTGCTGCCTTTGTACCATGATGAGGTGTGCAGTATAGCCACCAGAGAGGCCGTTGCTTCCCATCTCGCCACCTGCAGTCATTGCGCCGCTGCCCTGGACAAGCTGCGGGAGAGCAGCCGGCTGCCGTTTGAGGTCATGGAGAAGAATAGACGGGAAGGCGAAGGCCTGTCCAGCTTCAAAAAATACTGGCACCGCACCCGGGTGCACTCCTTCGTCAAAGGCCTGCTTATTGCCACCGCCGTCTGCGGCCTGGCCGTTCTCGGGTACGCCGGATTGTTCCGTTGGAATATCATAGAGGTACCTTCCAGTGTAATCCGGATCAGCGAGATAAGCCGGCTGAGCAATGGAAAGATTGCCTACCGTGTCAACATTACGGACGGCTACATCGTTAACCAAATTAACGGCAGACTTGACGATGACGGCAACTACTACTATACTCCTGTCCGGCCTGTGATCAAGTCCAGCAAATTTGCCGAGCTTGGGCTTGGCAACGGGTATCATTTCTTTGATCTTGAGATGCTGAATGCCAACCGGACCGATCCTTCCATCCCCATAAAGGCGATCTATTACGGCCCGAAGGATGGAAATCCCGTCCTGATCTGGCAGCAGGGCATGGAACTGCCGCCGGCTGCCGCTGCCGTAGAAGCCCAATTTCATTTCGCCGATTAGCTTATTACGGAGCCTCCTGCGAAATACCGGTTTTTCCGCTATAATAAGTCTCATATTGATAGAGCAAAGGATGGGATCAACCATGGAGGCTACTGTATCCAAACGCTGGCTGCTGGCCAGACTCTATGAACCGGAGCAGACGATTGTCGACTGCCGGTTCACACTCGGCAAGCCGCAGGCCGGCCGTGAAAGCTATGAGCAGGAGCATATTCCCGGCGCGGTCTATCTTGATCTGGAGCTGGATCTGTCCGCTCCGGTCGCGGAGCACGGCGGACGGCATCCGCTGCCTGACCCTCAGGTGCTGGCGGCACGCCTTGCGAAGCTGGGAATCGGCAACGATACGCGCATCGTTGCCTATGACGACGAGAGCGGCATGAATGCCGCCCGGCTGTGGTGGCTGCTGCGCTACCTCGGCCACGAGCAGGTATATGTGCTGGAAGGCGGCTTCAGCGCCTGGAAAGCGGAGAAATATCCGGTGACGGACCACCAGCCGATCCGGGTGCCGAGTAGCTTTGTGGCCAATGTGCAGCCGCAGATGCTGGCGGGTGCCCGGGAAGTGCGGGAGCTGTCAGGGAAGCTGCTTAACACCGGCGGTGAAGACAGAGTTGAAATTGGTGCCGACAGTAGGGCTGGCGCCGGGGCTAACTCTGGGGCTGACTCGGAGACAGGTTCTTGGGCTGGCTCTGGAGGCGATCCTTCCGCATCATCCCCTGCTCTCCCGGTCCTGATCGATTCCCGCGCGCATGACCGCTATCTGGGGCAGAACGAGACCCTGGACCCCGTCGGCGGCCATATACCCGGTGCGGTGAACTACTTCTGGAAAGACACGCAGAATGCCGACGGCAGCTACAAGAGCGCCGAGCAGCTTAGCGAGCATTTCGCCGGACTGGATAAGGACCGCGAGATCGTCGTCTACTGCGGCTCCGGCGTCACCGCCTGCCCGAACGTCCTGGCGCTGGAACGCGCCGGATTCAAGAATGTGCGGCTGTATGCCGGGAGCTGGAGTGACTGGATCAGCTATGAGGGGAATCCAGTGGCCACTGGGGAAGAGTAGCGTAAAGAGCCCGCGTCGGACGCGGGCTCTTTACATTACTCTTTGTATTACTCTTTGTTTTACACTCTATTCTACTGCTCTATCCTATTAGAGGTGAATTAACCTTCGCAGTAGAACATTGTGGTCGCTTTTTCATACACATTCGGCTCGTTTGCCCATACAACAACACATTGTGGTCGTTTTTTCATACACATTTGGCCAATTAACCCATACAGCGGCACATTGTGGTCACTTTTTCATACACATTTGCCCCGTTTGCCCATGAAGCGGCTCATTGTGGTCGCTTTTTCATACACATTCGGCTCATACCCCCTTACAGTGGCACATTGTGGTCGCTTTTTCATACACGTTCGGCTCATATCCCCTTAAAGTGGCAAATTGTGGTGGCTTTTTCATACACATTTGGCCCTTCTACCCACGCAGATGCACATTGCATACTGTAGTCGTTTTTTCGTACACATTTGCCCCCGGTTACCCGTCCTCACACCAGATCCGGACTTTGGAGCGTGCCTATATACTCGTAATAAACAATTCGCTGAGATAAGCCTCTTGCCACTGGGCGGAATTTCCGCTTCTCCACCAGCATGCGGCAGTATTTTATGACCGTCATATTGTGCAGCTCCAGCTCCCTCGCAGCCTCACTTGGACGAAGGACACGATGGTGACGGATCGCTGACCGCATGAGGTCACGTTCGATTTTGGAATAGGCTCGTTCAGCACTTCTATTCCCGGAATCTTCCGCCGACAAATAAGGATTCAGGCTGCTCCGCAGTGCGGAGAGGATAAAAGACGGATTCTCTTTCAGCTCATCCAGTGAAATATAGAATATCGTGCAGTCCTGTGACTGTAGAAACAACCCCCGGTTCAGATCCATCCGGTATTTACTCCGGTCCGTGCCGTGCGAGCCAAAGTCCATGATCTCAAATGCAATACGCGAGGACCCAACCTGCCATAATAGATCCACAAAATAGGGTCTGCCCCGCCAATCCCTCACTTCATATTCCGGGTGTAATCCTTGAAAATGTCCGGCAAGCGGCCACCACACCTGCTCGACAAACAAGCGGTTTCCGTAGCCATGACCGCGTCTCAGCGCATCAAGCCGTTCTCCTTCCCTTCGTTTGAGATGATCGCCCAACCATTGATTATGTTCGCTCGTAAAACCCATTTCCCGTCCCCTCGCTTTACAATAATATTTGTTTCTAAACACACAAAGCCCCGCCTCCTTCCGGATGGAAGAGGAGACGGGGCATTCTTTGCCGCGTATGCTTATATCTGTACCCATTGTGCCACTTTCGGGCGGCTAACACAATACGTAATTTAGTCCGGTAAGCCCTTCACATCGAAAGCACGCTTCCCATCGGTTTCCGTCTCATTGTGGACAATTCATATGGCTGAATATTGGCGTATTCGGATGCTCGCTCAACGCTTGTACAAACATGACGGGAAACAGGAAAGGAAGCGGGAACTGATCAACAGCGATTGGTCCACAGCAGTATTACCCCCACCATAATCTAGCATGCAATGTAAGGTTCATAGAACATTTTGATACACTGACCAAAAATAATTGATTGGTAAATTCATGTTAGGTTATATAAAATGATTAAAATTCAAATCATATCCGTACTGCCGGTATTTTATCATCTATTTAAGGAGTGTTTGCCCTAGTGTCCAGCGTTCTTTCCGTTACTTCAGAAGCTACCGTCATAGCAGAGCAGTATGTTCAGAAAATTTACAGCGAAGTCCAATCCCGCGACCCGCAGGAGCTCGAATTTCATCAGGCCGTCAGAGAATTCCTGGATTCTCTCGTACCCGTTCTGGCCCGTCATCCGCAGTATATGGAGCAAGGCATCCTCGAACGGCTGGTCGAACCCGAGCGCAGCATTTCCTTCCGCGTGCCATGGGTGGACGATTCCGGCAAAACAAGGGTTAACCGCGGCTTTCGCGTGCAATTCAACAGTGCAATCGGTCCCTACAAGGGCGGGCTCCGCTTCCATCCTTCCGTTTATCTGGGAATCATCAAGTTCCTGGGCTTTGAGCAAATCTTCAAGAATTCACTGACCGGCCTGCCAATGGGCGGCGCCAAAGGCGGCAGTGATTTCGATCCCAAAGACAAGTCCGATCAGGAAGTGATGCGGTTCACGCAAAGCTTCATGACTGAGCTGTACCGGCACATTGGAGCGGACACGGACATTCCTGCCGGAGATATCGGCGTAGGCGCACGTGAAATCGGCTTTATGTTCGGGCAATACAAACGGATTCATGGAGGCCATACGGCAGGAGTGCTTACCGGAAAAGGCCTTCTGTACGGCGGCAGCCTGGCACGCAAGGAAGCGACCGGATACGGATGTGTGTATTTTGTGCAGGAAATGCTCGCGGCGCAGAGTACCAGCTTCCAGGATAAACGGGTCGTCGTCTCCGGCTCGGGCAATGTCTCCATTTACGCTATAGAGAAAGCCCAGCAGCTCGGAGCACTGGTTATCGCCTGCAGCGACTCCAACGGTTACATCCATGATCCCCTGGGAATCAATCTGGCCACTGTCAAAAGACTCAAGGAAACCGAACGCCTGCGCATCAGCGAATACGTGAAGGAACACCCCCATGCCGAATACAAGGAGGGCTGCAGCGGAATCTGGAACCTGCCCTGCGATATCGCCCTGCCTTGCGCCACCCAGAATGAGCTGGATAAGGCCTCTGCCCAGCAGCTGATTCTGAACGGCGTCCAGGCCATCGGGGAAGGTGCAAATATGCCTACCACGATTGCTGCGGTTGAGCTGTTTCTGGAGAATGATGTGCTGTTTGCTCCGGCCAAGGCCGCCAATGCCGGCGGTGTGGCCGTCTCGGGACTGGAGATGAGCCAGAACAGCATGCGGCTCGCCTGGAGCTTTGAAGAGGTCGATGAGAAGCTGCAGCAGATTATGAAGAATATTTACCGCAGAACCGTCCAGGCTGCGGAGGAATACGGCGTGTCCGGAAACCTGGTTGCCGGGGCTAACATTGCCGGTTTCCTTAAGGTGGCCGATACAATGCTAGCTCAGGGCGTCGTGTAGACCTGACTGAAGCACAAGGAACCTCCGTTTACGCCGGAAGCCGGCTTGGGGGCTGTGACAGAATGCCGGAAGGCAGGCTGCTCGCAGCCCTTTTTGAGTTATTCTGATGACAATCTGCACCAAATAATTGGACCCCTTTTTGAACCTTATGGGAACCGTTTGCCGTAATAGTGGGTAGACAAGCGTATTCTACCGAGGGGAGAAGCGATTTCTATGGGTATAGCCTCCAAGTTGATACATAATTTCAAAGACCGCGATAACAACAAAATGCTGAACATCTGCCGGGACAAAACGAAGCGCATCAGAGAGCGGAATCTGGAGGCATGGGACGATGGCAGGCTTCAAGCGGAATCCTTCCGCCTGCAGCAAGAGGCACAATCGGGTACGCCACTGGATGAGCTGCTTGTCGATGCTTATGCGCTGGTCTGCGAGGCAGCGAAGAGAACGCTGGGATTACAGCCTTACGATGTCCAGATCATGGCTGCCATCGCTCTGCACGAGAGGTATTTAATCGAGCAGCATACCGGAGAAGGAAAGACGCTCTCGGCAGTTATGCCTGCTTATCTGAATGCGCTGGCCGGTAAAGGCGTTCATGTATTAACGTTCAACGATTATTTAGCAAACCGGGATGCGGAGTGGATGGGCCCGGTCTATCGTTTCCTCGGGTTAACGGTAAGTCCGGTTCAAGCGGGCATGAGCTTCTCCAGGAAGCGGGAAGCGTACGCTGCGGATATAACCTATGTCACGGCAAAAGAAGCGGGATTCGATTATTTGCGCGACACCATCGCACTTGATGTAGCCGATACCGTGCACCGCCCTTTCCACTACGTCATCGTCGACGAAGCCGACTCCTTGCTGCTCGACGAAGCGCGGGTGCCGCTGGTCATCAGCGGTGATGCGGACTCTGCCATGAGCGACGGGATTCGTTTTGCAGAAGTGGTCCGGCAGCTCAATCAGGCAGAGCATTACGACTTCGACCAGTTCCAGCGGAACGTTTACTTGAATGAAGCTGGCGCTGCGCTGGCGGAGTCGCTGCTGGGATGCGGCAATTTGTACGATGTTCATAACAGTCATTTGCTGACGAACCTGAATTGCGCGCTGCATGTTGAAACGTTGTTAAGAAAAGACGTCGATTATATCGTCCGAAGCGGTAACATCAAGCTGATTGAAGAACATACCGGCCGCGTGGCGGAGAACAGGTATTTGCCGGAGGGACTGCAAGCCGCGCTTGCAGCCAAAGAAGGGCTGCACACCTTTGCCGGAGGGAGAATTCTCGGAACGATCACCATGCAGCATTTCATTAGCCTGTATCCGGAGATTTGCGGAATGACGGCTACGGCCCATGCTTCGGCGTCGGATTTCGCAGATATTTACGCGCTTCAGGTCGTGCGGATTCCGCCGAACCGGACGAATATACGAATCGACCACCCGCACCGGATTTACACCCATAAAGAAGCTAAACTTAAGGCGCTTGTACAAGAAATCTCGTCCGTTCATAGGACGGGACGCCCGATTCTGATTGGTACGTCAAGCGTCGAGGAGTCGGACAGGCTGGCGGAGGCACTGGTGGTTGCCGGGGTGCCCTGCCATGTGCTGAATGCGAAGCACGACGCTGAGGAGGCCGGGATCATCTCTAAAGCGGGAGAAATCGGCGCCGTGACGGTATCGACGAATATGGCGGGACGCGGCGTCGACATTCGGCTCGGCGGCGGCAACGCCGCGCAGGCAGAAGTGGTATTCAAGCTGGGCGGGTTATACGTGATCGGTACACATGTGAACGAAAGCGTGCGGATCGACGACCAGCTGCGCGGGCGTTCCGGCCGCCAAGGCGATCCGGGCGCCTCCGTATTTTACGTGAGCCTGGAGGATGAACTGCTGCTTCGGTTCGGTATATCTAACGCGGTTAGGGCTCCCAGGCAGGATGAGGCTCTGGAAGAGCCGGCACTCCGCAGTAAGATCATGCGTATCCAGCGAATCGTTATGGGCCAAAATTTCGATATCCATCAGGAACTGAACGGTTATTCGGATATGGTGGAGGATCAGAGGCGGATTGTATACGCAGAGCGGCTCCGAATCCTGAATGGCGAGCAGCCGCTGAGCCCCGCTGAGCAGCGGGTACGGCTTTTTTATATCGACGAGTTCTGGGCTGACCATCTGGCATACGTTTCTTACATTCGCGAGGGCATCCACTTGGAGAGCATTACCAGCCGTAATCCGATCGACGAATTTCATATGCAAATCACGCAAGCCTACGAGCAAATTCCGGCTAAAATCAATAGCGCATCGGAGACTATGCTCGCACGGCTCGGAGGCTCGAATGACCCTGCGGAGTGGGAAAAGCTCGGTCTGAAGAGCCCTGCTTCCACCCGGACCTATATAATTAACGATCAGTACATCCAGAATAAGCGCAGCTCATGGACCACAACGACCGTAATAGCTTATTATCTCAGTAGGATATTAAAGCCCGTACTCAGGCTGTAATTCAGGGTGATTAAATACGATCCGGTATAGCACCAGAACGAACAACAGCTGACTTTGCAACAAAAAATACATCGCCGGTGCGTAATAGCAACTTGGCGATGTATTCTCTTCGAGCGGATATTTAATTTTGAACGGAATACGGCTCTGCTTCATCATAAGCTACGAACAGCAATCTGCGCTGCATATCCATAAGCCCGCGAATCGCAACATTTCCGATCAAGCCTACGACGACCCCTGCTACAACATAAGCAATATATTGCTCCGTTTGTGTCCAGTCGATATGGAACAGGGCAAATACACTGTTCTCCAGAATATTCAGATCCATCGTTTGCAGAAAAATCTGATGAAGCACAGGCAGTGCAATCAGACCCAGTGAAGCGGCTACCAGCGTAAGGGTCAGGGAAAAGAAAACGATGCTGGTTACGAACCGGCCAAGGATCAGCATAGCGTTACGTACAAACTGCTCAGCCTGAAAGCCCAGCTTCATCCGTTGCCAGAAGCCTGCTCCCTCCACCTGTGTATAGACTCTGTACTCTTCAGGGCGCCCCGGGATATCGAGGAGTGATCTTACCAGGTCTTGCTCAAACCGTACGATGTAATCCATTCCCTTAGCTACGGCAAAAAACAGCGGAATGCCAATGAACACCGGGGTTAATCCAATGGACAGCGTCAGCCCTGCAACCATGAACACGAAATAAATGATCGTGACCGGCAAAGAAATGATAAAATACAAAAGGCTGCGGTACATCTTGGGACTGGTTCGGCGTTTGCGCGGTTTGGACTGTGATTCTGCAGAATTCCGCAAGGAATCCGGCACTCCAATCGGCATGGCATACATTTCCTTATTCATATGAATGAACCTTCCTCTCACTTTTTTCAATTAATCAACATTATACGTGGCTGAGAGAAGGCTCAAAACCGTCTTGCGACCGGAGTCTACCCAGACCAAAGGCCAGCATTCATTAGGAAGGGCAAACCCCTTACGGGACCTTTTACTTCACTTAAGACAACATGGAGGATTGTTTTATGGCAAAATCGTTCTTCCCGCGGCTGCAGGGAAACAGCCGCGGCTGCCTGGCCTTTGAGCCCTTTTTCCTGATTCCGTTCAGCATGTTCTCCACCTATGCCACTCTGTACATGTACGAGCTCGGTCTGACGGAGGTGAACATCGGCTGGATCACCACCATTGGTCTGATTGTGCAGGTGGTCTCATCCTTGCTCAGCGGATATTTAACCGACCGGCTGGGACGCAAGCGGGCCATTTTATTCTTCGACCTGCTGAGCTGGAGCCTGGCCACCTTACTGTGGGCCTTCTCACAGAACCTGTGGTTCTTCGTGGCGGCCGCGATAATCAACGGCTTCCAGCGTGTCCCGCATGTCGCTTTCTACTGCCTGATTGTTGAAGACACCCGGCCCAATGACCGGACATATGTATTCACATTGCTGCAGATCATCAGTGTCATCGGCGGATTATTCGCACCGCTGGGCGGCCTGCTGGTGAGTCATTATGGAATGGTCCAGGGCATGAGGATCATGTATGTCCTCGCCTTTCTGTTCATGACCTTCCAGTTCGTAGGCCGACATCTAACGACCCGCGAGACCGAAGCAGGAATCAAGAAACGTCAGGAGACACGTGAGCTGGGCCTCAAGCAAATTACGGTCGAATATGGCGGTGCTTTCCGTGACCTGTGGGCGGACAGCAATCTGCTGCTGATCTTTGCCGTATACATCCTGTTCAACTTTCAGGCTACGCTGAAGACAACCTATCTGTCGCTATATCTGGCGGATTACCTGCATCTGGACAGCGGTATCATCTCCCTGTTCCCGGCCGTCTCTTCCGTAATCATGCTGCTGACGCTTTGGCTGCTGATGCCCAAGATTTCCGAGCAGAGTGCCAACCGCTCCATGATGGCGGGCTTCGCACTCTCCGCTTTGTCTAATGTAATGCTGGTTGTGTACCCATCAAGCAGCCTTCTCTGGATCGGGCTCAGCACGATTCTGGCAGCGGTGGGACTAATGATCAGCTCGCCGTATCTGGAAGCTGCCGTGCAGAATGCCATCGACGATGATAAACGGGCCAAGGTATTCTCCATGCTGTCTGTGCTGATTCTGCTGTTCACAGCTCCTGCGGGCATTATCGGAGGCTGGGCGTACAAGCTGGACCCGCGGATTCCCCTATGGCTGGTAACAGCAGCATTCGCCGTCTCTTATCTGCTGCTTCATCTTTACCGCAGACGCAGTAACAGGAAGGGGAGCATCCCGCGACAACCTGAGCGCGGGATAGAGCAAGACTCTTAGGAGTCATGTGAAGCTTCAGAGATACAATTGGGGCTGTCCCAAAATCCATGAAATGGCTGCTTGGGACAGCCTTGTTCATTTAGTAAGTATCAACGTTATCGCTTAGGTGGACGCTCCGCAAACGGACCGTTGTTCCAATCGCTGTTGTGCCCAGATTTTTTTCATTCCCCTAAGCGGTGAAAATCCGGGCACAAAGGCGACCGCTGACGCTTTTCCACAATCGTTCCGTCCGCTCCGCTGTTTAAGCGGGATTTGTCACTTCCATCTAAAAAACAAACACAGAAATCGCCCGTTTTGGGAAAATGGTGGTACCGCCCAGCCATTCCCAAAGGAGCCATTTCTTTGTACAGCCCACTTAAAGAACGGTGCACAAAGACAGCTGGAGACCGGGAAATTATCGTGAGCTTAGAACGATTGCGGTTCCAGATACAAGCCAGGGAACTCCTGCAGAGCGAGGAAGGGTAAATCTTGGCAGTGCGACGCATGACGGAGCCTGAAAGTGTATTCGGACAAATGAAAAACAACCGGGGCTTCCGGCGGTTTCTGTTTCGAGGGATAGGGAAAGTCACCTTAGAAGTCGGATGTCTTTCCCTTGCCCACAATCTTATAAAACAAACTGCAGTAGAGCCATTTTTTCTTAATGAGCTGTCTTAGGTAGAATGAAGGCTCTTTTGGGACAGCCCCTTTTCCCCATCTAGTGCGTTCCTCCGGGTTCATACCATTGGCTGCTAGAGCAAACGGTAGCCCGCAGGCAGTCTGCCGCTGCGCTGAATGGCTAGGACCTGCACGGGAGTCAGCCGCTGGTTGGTGGCAATCAGCGATTCCACATCGCCTCTGCGCAGAATGTCGTCCAGTTCACGGATACTGCGGTTACCCCGCAAAATTACGAAGCGATCGCGGAAGCCGGAACGGTCGAACAATACCAGTGTTGCGTTTGGATTGGTTGAGAAAAAGCGCAGGCTTTCGATGCCTGTAAGCACGGCATCCACATCGGCGATGCCCAGATTCCCGCGGAACGTTCTGCGGAGCCCGCGGAAATTCTCCTCGCTAAACACTCTTAATCGGGGATACAATACCGTCGTTTTTTGTTTTACAACCATCGTTAACCCCTCCATATTGGATTGACTCATCGTTTAGGGCAACCCGTCTTTTATAGCATATGCTGCCAAGGATTATGTGCTAGGATTGCAGTCTATGAGGGAAAGATTAATTTGGGGATGGACTTGTCCATTTCCTGCGCATCCCCTACAATGATATTGATTATCATTATTAAATGACGGGTGGAATAGGACAATGCCAGAGACGATGCCCAAGCAACTACATACATATGGCCACAGCCGTTATATGCAGACCGCAGACGGGCGCAGGCTCCATTATATGGAGCAAGGCGCCGGTACCCTAACCGTTGTGTTCGAATCGGGCATGGGCGCGTCCCGCTCCGTATGGGGGCTGGTGCAGCCGCATGTCGCCGAACATACGCGGGCCGTTGTCTACGACCGGGCCGGCATGGGCCGCAGCGAGCCGGACCGGGAGCCGCGAACACTGGCCAGAATCGCCGGCGATCTGTCGCAGCTGCTGGATCATCTGGGGCCAGGCCCCTTCGTCCTCGTCGGCCATAGCTGGGGCGGGCCGATTATCCGTACGGCCGCGGCCATGAATACCGGACGTCTACGCGGGCTGGTGCTGGTCGATCCGACAGACGAGCATTGCGGAATGTATTTCGAGGAGTCCTCCGCCAAACATTACGGCAGGATGGATACTATCCTTCCGCTCATGACCCGGACCGGCCTGTACAGGCTGCTGGGCAGCAGGCCGGGGAAGGTCCAGCCTGCGGATGTATATAAGGAGCACCGCCGTGAGGACTTCACGATGCAATCCGCCAGAACCATGCTGGCCGAAGGACAGGCTTTTGTCGAGGATTTAAGAACGCTTCGCGGCAGTCCCCTCAACCTGGGAGACACTGAGGTGTGCATCGTCTCCGGAACGTTAATGTCCGGATCAGAAAAGAACTACCGCCCGGCGCTTCACGCTGCCCACCGGCAATCGGCAGCTCTTCTGGAGACCAGCCGCCTGGTGGAAGCCCCGAAATCCGGGCATATGATTATGTATTCGGAGCCTCAACTAATCGTTAACGAAATTATCCGGATGCTGGTCTAAAGCCGGCTGCAGAAATAACAAGGAGCTGTTCCAGCCTGCCAGTAATGGCTCTTGGAACAGCTCCTTATATGGTTAACCTTCTGCCTCCAAGAATTGGACCTGAATGGACACAATTTCAGCCCGGGACCCGATCCGGATAGGCGGACCCCAGAAGCCATACCCGGAAGAAACGACAGAATGCAGCCGTCCCTTCTGCAGGTATCCCCAGTCATTCTCGAACAGCCTGTCCGTGATCAGATTGCCGGGGGCGATCTGCCCGCGGTGGGTGTGGCCCGAGACCATCAGGTCAACGCCCTGCTGCTCGGCAATCTCAAATTCCACCGGCTGATGCTCCAGCATAATGACCGGTCCTGAGCGGTCAACGCCTTCCATCAGATCCGCCAGCGCCGCCCGGTCCGGGTCGCTGTAATCTTTTCGCCCAATCAGCGTCAGTCCGTCTCCAAGCTCAAGCGTCTCGTCATAGAGAACCTGGAGTCCGCTTTCTTCCAGCAGCCCGATCAGCTCCTCTGTCTCCCCCTTGAAGCGGTCATGATTGCCCAGAGAGGCGAACACACCCATGGGAGCTTTAATCTCCGAGAGGATTTCGCCGATACCCTTGTCTTGGTAGGGGATGATATCATCATCTACGATATCGCCGGGAAGCAGCACAATATCCGGCTTCAGCGCGTTGATCTCCTCAACCATCCGCTTCGCATGGGCTTTGCCTGACAAATAGGCAAAATGCATATCGGACGCCATCACAATATGCAGCTCCCCCGCCTCGGGACCCGCCTTGTTCATCTGGATGTCGTAGGAGCGGACCACCGGGCTATAGGCATTGAAGCTCCCGTATCCGAGCAGACCAAGCAGCAGAGTCAATGTAATCCAGCCCGAAGCCTTCTGGACGGCACGGCGCGGCAGCCTGGTCAGCTTGGTTAACCACAACATAAGATGGACAACCGGAAGCAGCAGGGCCAGTAAGCCGAACAAGGCCAGCCAATAGCTCCCGATAACGCTTAGAATCGTTGAACCTGCAACAACTCTGGAGAGAATAAGCGAGCTTGCCAGGAAGATGAGTGTAATCACATAGACAATGCGGAATCGATCCGATACCGCCGGCCTGATCCATCTCCAGCCGCTCCAGCCGATGTAGAACACAATCAAGCCGTAAACCATGATAAATACGAGTCCGAGGATGATGTACATATGATTCTCCTTATTTAATCTAACCTCAAGTATACCTCATCCAGCAGCTCAAATCGATTCCGCTCAAATCGGATCAGCCCTTCCTGCTCCGGACGATTCATATCCACGTGGAGCCGCTGCCTGTCCCGGATTGGGAAGGCTTGTTCTACTCCGCCGGGTTCAAAGAAGGCGGATAACGCCACCGGTAAAATGTCGCTGACGAGCATCGCCGAAATGATCCGCGATGAAGGTGTTACAAGTGCCTTGCGCATTCTTAGAAATGCGCTCAAGAAGCAAGAAGTAATAACAAACATGCCCCTCGCCCCTTGCATCAGCAAAGGGCGAGGGGCATTTCCGTCACGCGCCGTTTATTCGCTTATTGCCGGGCCAAGGCGTTGGTACCCCGCCAGCGCAGCTTATACAGCTCCGGCAGGGCTACGCCGAGCAGCACCAGTACTACACCGGCCCACTGCAAGCCGCTCACCTGCTCATGAAGCACAAAGGAGGACAGCAGCACGGCTACCGGCAGCTCGGCGGCTCCAAGAATCCCGGCCATGGCACCGCCGATATGCGGTACACCGATGGCGAACAGCAGCGGCGGGATGAACGCGCCGAACAAGCCCAGCAGGAATCCGTACAGCAGCAGCTGTCCCCACAGCAAGCCGTTAAACAGGAAATACGGCGGAAAAAGAATGCACAGCAGCAGCAGACCGCCTGTAACCATCCAGGCGCTCCGGTAAGCCGGATGGGCCGCAGGTACCGCTTTGCCGCTGAAGATAATGAACAGGGAATAGCTTACTGCGGATAACAGGCCCAGGCTAAGCCCCAGCAGATCGAACCCGGCAGTCTCCTGGTTCAGAATGCCGGCTGCCAGGAGGGTTCCTCCGAATAGGAGCAGCAAAGTCAGTACCGTGATCTTGTCGGGCCGCTGGCGTTTGCTTACGGCCTGAATCAGTACGCTGATCCAGGTGAACTGGAACAGTAGAATAATGGCCAATGAAGCCGGGATATAACGCAGCGACTGGTAATACAGCAGACCGGTAACCACCGTCGGTGCTCCGGCCAGCATCAGCAGGAGCCGTTGCTTCCAGGTTAATCGGACAGGGGCCAGCTTTGGAGCGGCGGTCTGTTTAACAGCGTTCTGCTCCTTGCGGCTTGCCTTCCACTTAGTATACAAGGCCAGCAGCCAGGCAAGAATACAGCCGGTCAGCAGCTGTGTCCCGACTACCTCCCCCAGCTGGTAGCCTTCCCCGTAAGCCAGTACAACGATTGTCGATAAGATACCGTAGCTCATTGCTCCTACAAGCACGGATATTAAATACTTCATGTCTTTCATGTCTAAGATGCCTCCTGAATCTTCTGTTTCGGCCGCAACACGCAAATAAACCTAACTCCGGGACAGGGACACTGACAGCGGTCCTTGTCTTCGTAGTTAGGAAGTATAGGCTTCCTGTAGAAACCCTCGCCCTATGATACCTGATGGCTGCGAGGTTATACGAGAACGGTATGTATTTATCGGTTGACGACTGTTCATATGTTACATGCCAAGTGAGCTGCCGTCAACCCTTATTTCTTTAAATTTGTAATTTCACTGCTTCTTCTCCACCGCTGCAGACGGATAATTGTAACAACAAAAAGTGAGCCAATAATTCGGCTCACTTCCCTGCAGTATATCCCTTATGGAGATTATTTGCCTGTATACAGTTTCGTCTTCATCAAAGCCTCAAGGAACGAGAACTTGCTGAATGCCGTGCCGCCTTGAGCAATCGGATCAACCAGATTTACGTATACATTACCGCTCTTGACCGCCTTCAGGCTCTTCCAGATCGCATTCTTCTGCAGCTCTTCCATCGCCTTCGGGTTATCCTTGTTCTCATCCGCCGAGAACTGTACGAACAGGTAGTCCGGATTGATTGCGGCAAAAGCCTCCAGCGAAACGAGCTGCTGCGCTTTCACCTGGGAAATTTCCTGCGGAACAGCCGCACCGAGATCGGCGTACAGGGAACGGTTGAAGAAGACATCCTTCGGATACAGGTACAGGTTACCGGAGCGGACGCGGACCGCTACGACCTTCTTATCCTTGAACTTAGGCGTCAGCTTCACTTTAGCTTCCTTCAGCTCACTCTGGTATTTCAGAATGGCGGCGGTCGATTCCTTCTGCTTGCCGGTCAGCGCCGCGAGCAGCTTCAGGTTGTCCATCCAGTCGGTAGCAATATGCGATACCGGAATGGTCGTGGCGATCTTCGCCAGCTTCGCATTGGTTTCATCCGGGAACTTCGTGCTGCTGAGAATCACAGCCGGCTTCAGCTTCAGAATGGCTTCCAGATTCGGTTCGGTCTTCTCGCCGATTGGCTGGACGCCTTTCGTAATCTTGGCGAACATATCAGGGAAATCACCGCCGACGGTCAATGCACCCTTCGGTTTGAAGTTCAGCACCAGCGCGTCCTCCAGCGCCTCGATGGCACCGGCGATGACAATATTGTCGGTCTTGGCCGGAACGGTGTAGACCTTGCCTTTATAAGTAATTTTCTGCGTCTTTTGCGCAGCCTGCGCAGCTTTGGCGACACTAGCCGGTGCGGCGTTAACGCTTGCGACTGAACCGATATTGAGTGCCATTACACCGGCCAGCACGAGACCCATTAATTTTTTCTTCATGACCCACTACCACTCTCCAACCCCAGTATTTTTTTAGTGATAATGATTATCACTATCACAATTATCATAGTCCATCTTCCCGCCGGTGAACATGGACTATATCCATAATATAACTGGACGATTTGCGGATTATGGCAGCAGAACTTCCGGTTCCTGTAAACCTAATACAACCGTTCCTCACCAGTAATCGGATTGGTAAATGCCTGCTCGACATCACTGCGGGTCAGTTCATCTGCAAATTCAGTCTCTCTCTTGCCGGAGCGGTCCTTTGTGTCCAGCTTCTTAGCCGCCGCTGTGCTGTTATCTTTCGCTTGGTTGGGCTGTTTGTCCATTAATGTGCACTCTCCTCCATTGTATATGCCCTCATAGGGTACGGCCGTTCTCTTGTTTTTATACGGCTTATGAGAACACAAAGAAGCCTGCAACCCAGGAGTTGCAAGCTTCTTTGTTTGTAGTGAGGGACGGCTGGGAATAAGTTTAGAACGACAAAATACCGGAGGTGTGCAGCAGCACCAGGAAAACAAGTACAGGTGCAACATACCGCAGCATGAACAGCCAGATCTTGAACCAGCGGGCCTGCAGACCGGCTGCTTCCGCTGCCCCTTTCCAGACATATCCGGCAAAAATCGTGATCAGCAGCCCGCCAAGCGGCAGCATAATGTTGGAGGTGACAAAGTCCACCCAGTCGAACAGCGCTTTCCCGCCGAAGGTAAGCTCCGGGAACATGCCAAGCGACATCGCCGAAGGTACACCAACCAGGAAGCAGAGTAAGGACAAGATCCAGACCGCGCGCGTACGGCTGATGCTCCAGCGTTCCATCGCATAGGATACTGGTACTTCCAGCAGTGATACTGCCGAAGTCAAAGCGGCAATGGCCAGCAGAATGAAGAACAAGCCGCCGAACAATGCGCCGAAGGGCATAGCCGAGAATGCCGCCGGCAGAGCGATGAAGATCAGGGAAGGCCCCTGATCGGGAGCGATGCCGAAGGAGAAGGTTGTCGGGAAGATAATCAATCCGGCAATGAACGCGTAAATCAGATCCCCGGCGCCAATCGCCATGGTGGCGGTACCCAGTGATTGCTTTTTATCCACATAAGAGCCGTAGGTCAGCAGAATCCCCATTCCGAGCGACAGCGAGAAGAATGCATGTCCCAGGGCAACGAGGGCCGATTCCGCCGTGAGCACCGAAAAGTCAGGCTTCAGGAAAAAGGACACACCCGCTGAAGATCCAGGTAAGGTTAAGGCCCGGATCATGAGGACAATAAGCAGAATGACCAGCCCGGGAATCAGTACTTTATTGAATTTCTCGATTCCGCCTGCTACTCCGAGGACAACCACGCCTGCCGTAATCAGCATGGCTACCCCCTGCCAGACAATCGGCAGTATTCCTGAGCTGAAGGAGCTGAATGCCCCGGCGTAATCGGTGGTGCTGAACAGATCGCCATTGAAGGCAATTACCGCATAATGCAGCGTCCAGCCTGCTACAATCACATAAAAGGAAAGAATCAGAAAAGGTGCCAGCACCTGCAAAATTCCTGCAGCCTTCCAGCCCTTCCCGCCACCCGCGCGGATAAACGAGGTTGCTGCACTGCCCCGTCCGCTGCGTCCGATAGCCAATTCGGCCAACAGCACCGGCAAGCCGATCAGCACCAGACAGACAATGAAGAGCAGAAAGAAAGCAGCTCCTCCGTTCTCTCCGGTAATATACGGAAACTTCCACATGTTCCCCAGGCCTACCGAGCTGCCGATGGCTGCCAGAATAAAGCCGCTGGATGAAAAGCGCTCCTTCTTCTCCGTAAGCAGATTTGTTCCCTTGTTCGTTTGATTCATGGACTGACCCCATTCTCTTTTTTAGACATCATTATAACCTAACTAATCGCGTGAGATATATAGGGAAATAAAATTATTTAATTGGATGTTAATTCCAATTGTCACACCTGATCATTGGGGATGATATTTCGCAAGCAGGCGTGCAAAAGACAGGAACCACAGCCCGAAGACGGTGGTTCCTGTCCAGACGAAACAATATTTAATGTCAGGCGTAACGGAATCGAATACCGGGCGGCCGGAACTCCACTAGCAATCACCCCGCCGCTATATCATTCCAGCCAGCGTCAAACGCAGAGCATATGCCCATTTTCCGAAACCAGGCTATATCCTTCTCCAGTCGTTCCATATCCACCGGCTGATCCTGTTTCTTCATCTTGGAGATTGCTTTACGGACCAGCTCCGGCTGATTGGCTTTGATCATGCAATACAGCTCCTCCACCAGCAATCTTGGTTCTTCGCCGGAAGCCTGCGACAAATAATTGCCCCACTCCAGCCACCCCGCTTCATCCAGATCCTCCAGATTTTCAATCGGAGCATAGGAAGAGAACGAGGTATAACAGTTCTCCAGCTTGAAGCCGAGACTCTCGGCCAGAGCCCTGGACCCGCTATTCGTGGATACACACATCCACTCCACGGTGTGGTACCCCTTGGCCAGACAAGCCTCAAGGACCGCAGAAGCGGCCTGCTTGGCAAGCCCCTTACGGCGGTGGGCGGGAGCGGTATGTATACCGATGGCGACCCTGCCCCGGGCTGCGCAGTCACTTAAGGACCAGCTGGCGATGTAATCATTCAGCCGGACAAAATAACCGCATCCCTTGGCGGCAAAGAGATCCGGATCTCCCCAGCCTTCCGCCCAATCCAGGACGCGGCCGGCATTGGTGAACCCGGTCTGCCGGAGTTCCTCCGGATTGACCGGCTCCAGCACATAACCGTCCGGAAGCGGGCGTTCCACGGGTCTATAGCTGTCCCGGGTCAAGCTGTATTTGCACCGGGTATACGGCCGTATATAACGGTTTGGGTGAACCTGCTGAATTTTACCGGCCCATTCCTCTCGATCAGGCGTTACACTCTCCCAGAAATCCAGCAATCCCCCGATGGCCCGGTTAAATTCACCGTTCTCCGGGTTTCCTGCGAGCAGCACGGTTTCACAGGTTCTGATCAGCACCGATTCCGGCTGATCGGCAGAGTCTGCCCAGATTTCACCGGGCAGTTCTCCATCCAGCACAGCGAATACCGAAAGTTCATTATGGCATTGAATGAGCGGTGTTACCTTGTGATAATCTTCTTTGGTCAATTGAATCATTGCCGATTCCTCCCGCGATGTTTTTCTTTTATTGTCGTGTCGGGAACCGGCTGCAGCAAGGATTGAAATGGATATATTTGTTTTATACGGACAAGCCGTTAATCTTCATGCAGCCAGCTTGCCAGCTTCTGCTCGAACCGCTCCGGTTCTTCGAACATCGGATTGTGGCCGCTGCGCTCAAAGACCACTTTGGTCACGAGGGAATTCGGGGCCTTATCCAGAGCATCCCATAGCGCTAAAGGCCCGACCAGATAATCATACCGTCCAAGCCCCAGAAACACCGGTTTGGCGCAGGCATGGAGCTCTGTGAGCAGGTCGATCTCCGCAAATACTTCGCCCCATAGATAGTCAATGACCGGCATATTCATCTGTACCCCATCCCACAGAGCAGTGGAATCATAAGTGTAATCGTAGAAGCTTTGGGCTCCCATCCGGCAGCACATATGCGCAAAACGCCGCTCCGGCTCTCTCCGGATATCCTCCTCCAGCAGCGCCATTTGCCGGGTGAACCAGCTTCTGCGCTCCGGGTCGGCCTGGCGTTCAAAGTACTCCGCACTTTCCCGCTGCCGCCCGGCACTGTTGGATGGAGCTGTATTCAGCAGGACCAGCCTGCGCACATGCTGCGGATACCGCTTCGCATATGCCATTGCCATAAAGGCATGGCCGGAATGGCCCAAAATGGTAAACTCAACGAGTCCCAATTGTTGCCTGGCATACTCGATATCCTCAATGATCGGAGCCAGACCCTTCAGCTGGAGCGCCTCCGCCCGGAGCGGGAAGCCGAATCCCCTGTGGTCCAGAAAAATCAGCTCGCTCCCAGCAAACCGGTCCGGCGGAAACAGCCTTGAATAATAAAGGCTGCTGCCAATCACCAGTACGGCAGGTCCGGTACCCCGTCTCTCATAATGTAAAATGTATCCGTCACATTGAATAATTCCGTTAGAGTAGTTATCCATATTTATATTCCCCGCTTTCGGTTTGTTGTGGCCCCACCTCCTTTCGCTGCGGATTCCATGATATTCTCCATGGAGCGTTCCAGCATATCATGTTCCCCCCTTTCACATTGTCTCCCGTAAGGTTTCGCCGAAGCGGACGGTAATCCCTGTCTTTGGTGAACGTATTCGCGAGTTCCAGTTCCAGTGTTTGTCCACAGCCGCTTTGGAGGTAATGAAGGAAAAAAGGAGGGATTGCATGTGTCCGATCCATTCTTCCGCCGGCATCTATCCAGAACGCCTGTGATTCTTCTCGCCCTTCTCATTCTGCTCGCCTTCCCGGGCATGTCCGTCCAAGCCGCCGGATTCAGCGATTCCTGGCCTTATAAAGCCGAGCAAATGGAGGCCCGCCAAGTAGTTGTTGTCGAAGCCGCGGAGCGTTCCTCGCAAAGCGGTGTGCTCTCGCTGCGCGAGAAGCGCGGCGGGCAGTGGGTTGCCCTATTATCCGGCATACCCGTATCGCTTGGTAAAGGGGGGCTGGGTAAGACCAAAGAAGGCGACGGACGTACGCCCTCCGGCGTCTTTCGGCTCGGCCATGCCTTTGGCTTCGCCGCGCAGCCGGCAGGTCTGCGCCTTCCCTACACCCGCACCTCCCCGACCGATTTCTGGGTGGATGATCCCGCTTCCCCGGACTACAATACCTGGATCTCCTACAGCGGCAATCCGCAGCAGCGCTGGAGCTCCTATGAAGCACTGCAGCATCCGCTTTATAAATACGCCGTGACTGTAAGCTATAATACCAATCCGGTCATTCCCGGCAAGGGCAGTGCCATCTTCCTGCATCTGTGGCGGGGGCCCGGCCAGCCGACCGCCGGCTGCATTGCCATGTCTGAACCCGATCTGCTGCGGCTGATGCAGGCGCTTGATCCCGGCTTGTCTCCGGCTATCGCCATCGGTATCGCGGATTAAGGATGTGTAACATGATATGTTAGCGGGTATTAAAGGACAGGAGCAAACCGCCATCCTTGGAAAAGTCGGCAACCACGAAGCCAAGAATGAATCCCTGACAGCGAGAGGAGAGACTAAACTTGGATACATGGATCTATTTGGCGATTACATTAATGTACATCGGGCTATTCGGATATGGAATTTCGTTGTACCTGCAGGATGCTTCGCGGTCGGCCTGCTACAGCCTGCTGGCCGTAACCGCAGCGCTGATATGGGATAACGGGGTCATGGCAGCCGGCCGGACCCTTGGGGAAGGCGATCTGCTGGAGTCGCTGAATATGGCCCGCTACTGGCTGCACGCCTTTTGCACACCGCTGCTGGCACTGGTCAGCTACGATCTGATCCGGCGCTCGGGCAGTCCCTGGGCCGCCGGAACGGCGGCCAAGTCCATTGCCTGGCTGTTCACGGCCGGTCTGATCATCATGGAACTGGCGACTCATACCTTCTCCCTTCAGATCAAGCCTGTTCAGGAGTACGGTGCACTGCGCTATGTACCTGTGGAGGAGACCTCCGGGCCGTCGTTGATGGTCATCCTGATTTTGATTCCTCTGCTCACAGCCGGCATTGTCCTCTGGAAACGGAAAGTGACTTCCGCGCTCTTCTGGGGAACTCTGCTGATGCTGGCCGGGAGTGCTATACCGATCCCTCTGGATAGTGCGGCGGCGACCAATGTGTTTGAACTGATCCTGATCGCTTCGCTGTGGTTTTCAATTCGTGCCCAGCAGCGGCAGAATCCGCAATAACGCGCATTGACTGAAATCACTCCATGCATTTATCACTATGCAACCTTTACGGACATATGCAAACAAGCCTGCGCCGATGCGCAGGCTTGTTGACGTTAATAGCAATTTCAAATTTCCCGGGCAAGGATCTTATAGCCGCCAAAGCGTGGCACAGGAGGTAATCCCCGCCCCTACCGACCACAGGAAGAAACGGTCGCCGGAAACCAGCGTACCGTCTTTGACCGCATGATGCAGTGTAATGAACGGACTGCTTGTCCCTGTATAGCCATAGAGATCGCCGATGTAAGGAAACTTGGCGATATCCTCGCCCAGCTGAGAAGCGATATCTTTGATGACACTGAGGTTCAGCTGACTCAGAATATAGTGCTTCACTTGCTCTTTGGCAAGCCCGTGCTCCTCCAGCAGCTGCTCGATATTGGCAACCGCCATCGGAAAAGCGACATTGACATTATATTCGGGATGAAGATAGATCTTCTTCTCCTCCATGGGAATGTCCGCATTGAAGATCCGGGTCATGCCCCCCGCCGGGTACAGCATGTCTTCGGCCTTCTGTGAATTCGTATAGTACAAGGAATCGATGAACCCCGACCCATCCTCCTCCACATGCTCCAGCAATACTGCACAGGCGGCGTCGCCGCACAGACCTTTGGAAGCCAGGTCACTATCCTTGTAGAAGCGGGCAATCTGTTCCGAGCCGACTACAAGTGCGTATTTCACGCGGCGGTTCGTCATCATGGAACGCGCCGCCTGTTCGGCTGCGACTACCATGCCCACACAATTGGCATTACTGTCATAGACGATGCAGCTGTCTTTGCCCTCCAGCGCCTGATGCAGCAGGGCGGCGTCGGTCGGCGCGGAGTAATCATGGGTTCCCGAGGAAAAGACGATCATATCCAGGTCGCTGCCCTGCAGCCCGCTGACAGACAGGAGCGCTTTGGCGGCCTGGATGGCCATAAAGAGCGTGCTTTCTTCGTAATCGGCGGCATAATAACGGTTCTTGCGGCCAAAATACTCCCAAATCCCGATAAGCTTATCGGCATTCTCCCCGGCCAGTTCCGCCAGCTCCTCGTTGCTGACTGCAAGTGCCGGATGGTACACTTCAGTACCGATTATTTTAACATTCGCCATTAAGCCCACCCTTTATCTGCATAATAGTAGTCATTCGCTGCGTAGCATCTAGCCTTTAACGATAGCCCAAGCCTCTTCCACTGTATCCACGAAATGCCCCTGAAAATCGGCCTTTGGCGCAACACGCTGCAATTGCGATTTAGCCACGACCTTCTGCGGATTCACAAGCACGCAATGCTTAAAGCTGTTATACATCACATAACACCGTTCCAGAACCGGCAGAATTTCCGGCTTGAAGGCCGCCATATCGTGGCAATCGATAATAAGCGACATTTCCTTAAGCGGCAGCGACGGCATCGAGGCTTCGAAGATATCCACTTCCTTGATCGTTTCCTCCAGTTCGGCGAATCCGTGCAGGCTGATAAAAATCGTATTGCTTTCCGGGTACATTTTCGTTTCTGCGATCATTGATGATAACACTCCTGTTTTGGGTTATATTTTTTCAGAGCTATTCATATTTTTTCATAAAAAGACAAAGTCCGGCCCGCCTTCCGCTGCCCGGCACCGCCTTTGTAAATATCCGGCGGCTATGTTTCAGATGAATGCCGTATGCTTCGCCTGAGCTTAAGGTTCAAGATTTCCCGCATGGTTGTAATCTCCCTTGTTGTATTTAGACAACAAAAAACCAAACTACATGAGTAACCCCGCTGTCATGCCGTCCTTTGCAGGTGCGGTTTAGACCGGTGGCTTTGCGTCTTCCGCCTTTCGGCGGAGTTGCCTTTGTTCATCAGCTGGCGCTTCAGAAAACAAACATATTTTGGTATATTATTATCTATTAAGTTATAATTTCGACAGGGAACGTCATAATCCTCTTTTTAAAGATTTAAATTTTCATAGATAATGTAATTAGTAATTGAAGCTGCAACAAGCTCATTTTTCCCGGTTGAACTCCCCTGCGGTTTGTAGTAACATAATCCCTATATTTGGAACAACGCTGAAAAAGGGTAAGTAGCCAGATGTGGCAGGACTTGCAGAGAGCCGGTGGTCGCTGTGAACCGGTGTCCGGCATTTGTGTGAATGGACTTTGGAGTTGCTTCTTCGAACCGGCCCATGGCTCAAGTAGAAGAATGCCGGGCATCCCGCCGTTATCAAGGGAACGGTATCGAGACCGATGATGATCTCCGCACCGTTATAATGCAGGACCGCAGCATCCCTCCAGGGTGAGGGTGGCGGTTGTTTAAGGTGGCATAGCGAAGCTAACTTCGTCCTTAAGGGGACGGAGTTTTTTTGTTGTTATGAAAGGGGGTGATGGCCATGGAGGATGGCTGGTGGCGATGGTTAGGTACAGTTCAATTGCAGGCAATGCCTGTGAACCCATTATTTATTTTGAGGAGGACATTTAATAATGAAAGAACGTGTATTAACGGGAGACCGTGTTACCGGCAAGCTGCACCTTGGCCATTACGCCGGCAGCTTGCAGAACCGGGTCCAATTGCAGGACCAGTATGAATCCTTTGTGTTTCTGGCCGATGTGCAGGCGCTGACCACACATTTTGACCGGCCGGAGATGGTCCGCAGTCATGCGCGGGACATTGTACTTGATTATTTAGCTGCAGGCATTGACCCGGACAAGACGACGATATATGTCCAGTCGCTGATCCCGGAGATTGCCGAGCTGACGCTGTATTTCTCCATGTTTGTGACTGTCAATATGCTGCGCCATAACCCGACCGTCAAGGCGGAGTCCAGGAACAGCAGTCTCGATGAGCTGTATTACGGCTTCCTCGGATATCCGGTGAGCCAGGCGGCTGACATTGCTTTCTGCAAGGCTACGCTGGTGCCGGTCGGTGAAGACCAGCTGCCGCATCTGGAGCTGGCGCGCAAAATCGTCCGCCGGTTCAATGAGCTGTACCGACCGGTGCTGGTAGAGCCGAAGGCGCTGGTCAGCGAGACGCCCCGTCTCGTCGGCACCGACGGCAGCAGCAAAATGAGCAAAAGCCTGGGCAACACGATCACACTTGATGCCAGTACCAAGGAAATTGCCTATAAGATACAGAAGGCGAAAACCGACCCCGCACGCGTCCGTAAGCATGATCCCGGCCATCCGGAGATCTGCCCGATCTATGCCTATCACCGGGCGTTTCTCCCCGCTTCATCTCCGGAAATCCGTGAAGGCTGCGAACGCGGAGCCATGGGCTGCACCGCCTGCAAGGAGCGGATTACGGCTGCGCTGGAGCTGCTGATCGCGCCGATGCGGGAGCGACGTGCTTATTATGCAGAGCGTCCGCGGCTGGTGGACGGTATTGTTATGGACGGAACCCAGCGCACCCGTGCTCTCGCCCGTGACACCATGCAGGAGGTGCGGGATGCCATGAGCCTGAATGCTTTTGGCTAAGTGCTGAATGCCGATATCGCAAAAAGGGCTGGATCTGCACAGTGCAGATCCAACCCTTCTTTAATTCTTGCGGCCGATCTTTTATTGACCGACCATTCCTCCGTCGACAGTGTACAGCGAGGCTGTAACGAACGAGGCCTCTTCCGAGAGCAGGAAGTTCATCACGGCAGCAACCTCTTCCGGTTCTCCGTAGCGGCCCATCGGGGTCGCTGCTTCATTCGCTTTCTTGTACTCGGCTGCATCGCCGAAATTATTCTCGATCTTGCGCATCATCTGTGTGTTAATCGTGCCGGGAAGGACAGCGTTGACACGGATGCCCAGCGGCGCCAATTCATTGGCTGCTACGCGGGTCAGGCCGATAACGGCATGCTTGGACATAATATACGGGGACATGCCGGGTGCTCCCATCAGTCCGGCCAGCGAGGAGGTGTTGAGAATAGCGCCGGATTTCTGCTTTTTCATCACCGGGATTACATAATGCAGGCCGAGGAATACGCCGCGCACGTTAACGTTGTATACCTGGTCCAGCGCTTTGACTGCCATCTCGTCAATCGTGGCGGTTGGTCCTTCAATGCCGGCATTATTGGCGAAATAATCGATCGTACCGAATTTCTCTACGGCCTGGTTCACGTAGTTCTGTACATCCTCTTCCTTCGAGACGTCGGCGGCAACCGCCAGTGCGTTCGAATCATCCAGTCCAAGCTCGGCGATAACCTTCAGGACGGCTTCCTTATTCAAGTCCACCAGAACCAGATTCAGTTTGCGTTCGGCCAGACGGCGGGCCAGCTCTTTGCCGATGCCTCCGGCGGCGCCTGTAATTACTGCTGTTTTGACTTGGGTCTGACTCATGTCTATCTCTCCCTTAGTATATAATGTAGGTATAAGTATGTTGCTTACTTTCGAATAGCTTCTTTACATAAACTAGCTTACACCTGTATACTTGTTGTGACAATAATCAGCTTACCAGGAAACGTTGACTAACCGACACCACGACGCCTGCTGTTGCTTGTTTGTGTTTATTTTGCACATTCCGGGCGAAAATGTTGATTTTATTTTGCAGTAATATTTGTCACAGACGCAGGTGATTATTTCGTATTTCAAGCCAGTCTGGGGTTAGACTATATCAAATCAGGATACGGGGAGAGAATGGCAGTGACGAATGAGCAGTCAGACCGCAGGACCCGCCGAACCCGGCTGGCTTTAAAGACAGCTTTTATCGAGCTTATTCTTGAAAAAGGCTATGACGCGGTTACAATCCTGGATGTCACAGGCCGGGCGGATTACAACCGGGGAACGTTTTACAAGCATTTTATCGACAAGGAGGATCTGCTGCGGGAAATTCACGACGATTTACTGACCGATCTGGCGGAAGCGCTGGTTCGTCCTTATGAGGGTCTACGGCAGGTGAATGCGGACATGATCTCACCTTCGATTCTGCAGCTGTTTCGGCATATTGAGTCCCATAAGCATGATTTCCTGGCTCTGCTGACGGTCAGCCGCGAGAAGCTGCGCGCCGACCTGCTTCAGACCTTTCGCCATTCCATGCAGGAGGATATGCATATTGAAATGAAGCCGGGCGCTCCGCAGTTGGATTACGATATCCTGCTCAGCTACCAGACCTCCGCCACCGTAGGCGTCATTATGCACTGGGCGGAGACCCGGTTCAGGTATTCGGCGGAATACATGACTGAGCAGCTTATCGCATTGGTGAATACGCCGATTGATCATATTGTTTTTAAACGCAGGACATAATTATTGGATACTGCCAACCCCTTTAGTCTAGACACACCGAACAGACCCGGACCGCAAGATGCGGAACCCGGGTCTGTTGTACATACTTCTGCAGAAGCAGATTACATGTAAATATCTATGGTCAGAAGCTCTGCTGTACGCAGGCGGTCGATGTCGGTCCGCGCGATCTGCAGTCCGCCCATGCGGTAGGGATTGCTGAGCCGCTGCGCCGGGGGTTCTTCCCCGTTCACCTTCACGGTGCGGAGATGGTCTCCGCCGGCATGATAGATGAACACAACCGGCAAGCCTCCGTATTCGAAATGGAACTGCACGCCGTCCATCTCTTCCGGCAGCACCGGATCAAGGATCAGGTCCCCGCCGGCTTCACGGATGCCCAGCACATTCGAGATCAGCTGGTTCATATAGATCCCTGGACCGCTGGAGTAGATTCTCCAGCCGCCCTTGACCGGCACCTTGCCTTCGCGCAGCTCGCCGAAGCGGCGGTCCGCTTCATAGCGCGTGGCGAATTTGCCGTCCGAGCTGCTGAAATAAGCGTTGCTCTGCCGCAGCTCGGCATTCGGCACGGCCTCGCGGATGCCGATCGGATTGATCGTCAAGAGGCCGTTCCAGACCTGCTCCCGCTTGCCGGTCTTGGCCATCGCCTCCACGAAGCGGATATGGGCATGCACATATTGCAGCCCGATTTCCCGGCCGAAGTTAGCCGCCTGCTCGGCACGCTTGAAGTGCATGCTGACACCGCCGGCATACTGCGCCGGATGGTTCATCAGCCGGACGCCGTCAGGGCAGAGGAACTGCTCCTGAATCAGCCGATAATGCGCCTCCATCTGCTGCGGTGTTAGCAGCTCAGCGATCATGCTGCGTGTCATCGGCAGCAGCCGGTACTGGATACCGGTCTCTTCATCCTCGGGATGCAACATCAGCCGCGGCTGGGCCGGGTCTTCAAAGTACAGGAAGCCGGGAATTACGTCAGTACCCAGGAGATAGCGGTTAAAGTCGGAGCGGATGCCCTCCGCGATTCCGTTAAGCTCCTCCGCCCAGGCGGCGTCGGCCTCATGAAGCTCATGCCCCAGTCCAAGCACGGCCTGGTAAGTCAATGCCACCGTCCAGCTGCTGACCATATACTGCTTCAGTTGGCTGTTGGCGGGCTGCAGCGTGTCATCCCAGTCGCCGTCGCCGTAGGAGGACAGGAAGGTGCCGTGCAGAAAATGCGTGCGGATATATTCCAGCTCCTTGCGCGCATGCTCCCGTACCGTCGCTTCTTCCTCAGTAAACCCGAAGCCATGTTTGCGGGTATACGGCACCCGCTCGTCCAGGATGGCGTAGTCACCCGTGGCTCTCAGATAGTCACCCAGCACCTTCAGCGGCCAGACAATGATGTCCCCGTGGCTTTCTTCCTGCTGGATGGCTGCATACTTGTCGAACATGAACCATTGCGGCCAGCTTCCGTCCTCCTCATATTGATGGGCGAACACGGTCAGCAGAATCTCCCGCACCTGTGCGTATTTATGGGTGGCGAGGAAATATTCCACCGGTCCCTGGCACACATCGCGCGTGCCCCAGGCTGCCCCGCCGTACTGCTCCAGCCCGTGCGGCACGGAATAGTGCACCAGCATGTTATGGGTGTACCACCATGCCAGCGCGTTCACCTTGAACAGCTCCGCTTCCTCTCCGCCCGCGCGGGTCAGCTTGAAGCCATTCATTACGCCGGCCAGAAACTCGCGGTAACGGGCGGCCTCCTGCTCGAAGGAAGCATCGCCCGCCGCGCGCGGCCGGCCGTCCAGCATGCCCTGGAAGGTGAGGCTCCAGGCGCTGGCAGGCGCAAGCTCCAGCACGGTAAGCGCGGCGCTTCCCGGAAGCGCTCCCTCTGCCAGCAGCGACTCGTCTCCGAGCCGGTACTCCGCGCCTTCCAGCAGGAGCCGGTAGGCCAGGTCAGGGTAGACACCGGCGCTGATCCCGCTGCCATCCGCACGGAAGACAAGGGCACCGTCAGACTCCTGAATGAGCTGATACGGCAGCTCATATTCGGCCACATTCATCGTAATCTGCTGGCTGACCAGGAAGCGGTAGGCCAGTCCCCGCGCCGAGCGCACCTCCAGCCTGATCTCTGGAGCAGCATTGCGGGTATAATTGGTGATGACCAATGTATCTTCGGCTGTCTTATAATACCAGCGGGTATAATTGAGGCCCATCTCAAACAGTGAAGGCATAGCCAGCAAGCGGTAACGGCCGTCTATCTCGACATAGATCCGCTGTCCTGAAGTCTTGAAGACGTTCAGTGCATTGCGGCTGTTGGAGATCATCTTGTTGAAGTTGGTGTTCCCCACGACGACCTGGGAATTGAATATTCCGTACATATAAGATGTTGTGGTCATCACTTCCGGGTTAAGGCGGGCATTGTCCCCGCTCATCAGAATATGGCCATGCGGACGCTCGACCAGCAGCTCCTTCTCCTTGAGCACGACATGCTCATAGGTGTCCGTGAAGAAAGACAGCAGCCTGCCGTCCTCCCGTTCCTCCTGGCGCTTGACCGGATACAGCGCCGTCAGTTCTTCTTCCGTCAGCGGCAGCGTCCGGAGCGGTTCTCCCAGCTTCGGTGAATGCTTCACCGGGAGCTGCCAGACCGTCTCCGCCTGTACTTCGTTACCGTCTGCCGCTGCCTGCTCCCGTGCTTGGTGCAGGATATCGGCGAATTCCAGCCCGGTTACGGCTGCCGGATGATCCTCCCGGAACAGTCCGTAGAAGGTGTACTGCCATTCTCCGCGCAGCTGTGTCACCGGTGATTGCAGGGCAACATAAGCGAATTCATATTGATAGATTTCGCCGGCCAGACGTTCACGGTACAGCGCCTCAGGCTGATCGGTTTCCTTATAGCTCAGTCCGAAGAACTGAAAGCCGTCGGTGGAGTAAGCTGCTGCGCCCTCAAGCGCCCCCTGCTGCAAATAAGGGAATTTTCCGCTCTGCGGCTGATTCTGCCGTGAGCAGACGGTATACCCGGTATCTTCATTCCCGAATACGCTATGGTCAATATACTGCGACAGATAAGCTTCATTGCTCGTAACGGCACCCGGCGCTGCAATCCCGACATCCTGGGCATACATAAGATCGACCCGGGCAGCGTTGCCCTTAAGCCGCACATCCCAGAACCACACATGCTGATCCGTTAAAGTAAATAACACTTGATATTGAATGGGCTCTGCCAGTCCCGGCACAGCAGCGGCGGGAATCGCCCCTTCCCAGATCAGCTGGTCCCCAGCCCGCCCGAAGCGGCTGCGCGACTTCACACCGAGCAGCGGGAAGGGATAGATGCCTCCCGGTGTATGCACCCGGGCGTAGATGTTCCCGGCGGCGCCGTCAACGGCGTTCGCGAGCAATTGGTTGATCATTGTCTGCCCCGAGACCGCCTGAACCAGGTCTCCGCTTGGCAGAAACGTAAAAGCGGTAGCTTGGCGTCGAAGTGACAGCATGGATTCGGATACAGTTGTCATTCTTCTCACTTCCTTATCGGGAGCGGGTGATTTCCCGCATTATTTATAGTTCTCGCATATTGAACATAAGGCCGGCGTTACACCAGACGGAACTCTGCTTCCAATGCATCTCTGCTGTTGCCGCCGACATAGAGCCGGAAGGCTCCCGGATCGCTGCTGACGCTCAAGTCACTGTGATGGTAACGAAGCTGCATTTCAGTCAGCGTGAACTCTACTTCACGGCTCTCGCCCGGAGCAAGGGTGACTTGGCGGAACGCCTTCAGCTCCCTGACCGGCCGGACGACCTCGCCGGCCACATCGCGCACATACAGCTGAAGCGTCTCGGTCCCGGCCATAGCGCCGGTATTCGTTACCTTCACCTTCACTTTCAGCTCCCCGTCTGCTGTAAGCTGCTGCGCCGAGAGCTGCAATCCTTCATACGCATAGCTTGTATAACTGAGGCCGAAGCCAAACGGCAGCAGCGGATCATTCGGAATGTCCAGATATTGCGAAATGTAACGGTTGCCCTTCTCCTGCTCTTCGGCCGAGAACGGCCGCCCGGTACTATAATGGTTATAATAGACAGGGACCTGGCCCACAGTATATGGGAAGGACATGCTTAGCCTTCCGGACGGATTGGCCGCGCCGTACAGCAGATTCGCCAAGGCTGCGCCGCCTTCGCTGCCCGGATACCAGGCCTCCAGCACGGCATCTGCGGTGTCATAGACGCCATGCAGATCGAGCGGCCGCCCGTTGAACAGTACTACCGCCAGCGGCTTCCCCAGCTCTTTCATGAGCCGGATCAGCTCCAGCTGCGCTTCCGGCAGCCGGATATCGCTGCGGGAGCCGGCTTCACCGCTCATATGCGAGGCTTCGCCCAGCGCGAGCACGATCACATCCGCGCCCTCTGCCGCCTGCAGCGCCGCAGCCTTCTGGGCATCGGTGATGCTCTCGATGCCGCAGCCTTCGGCGATCCGGACATCCGCAGGCTCTGCCGCAAGCTGCTGCATCGCCGTTCCCAGCTTCACCGCGGTCTCCGTCTCGCCCAGCCAGGACCACCAGCCGAGAATATCGCCGCTGTCCGCGAACGGGCCGACCAGCGCGATCTTCTGCCCCTGCCGCAGCGGCAGCAAGCCGCCGTTCTTCAGCAGGACGGCGGACTGCTCCGCCAGCTGCCGGGAGACCTCGCGGTGCTCCGCACAGCGCATAATTTCCGCTTCGGCCGCAGGATCGGCGCCGCGCAGCGGGTTCTCGAACAGGCCGAGCTTCTCCTTCAGCTTCAGGATGCGCAGCACCGCTTCATCCAGCATCCGCTGCTCAATTGCACCTTCACGCACCAATTCCGGCAAATGCTGAATATAACTGGTGGTCATCATGTCGATATCCACGCCGGCAAGCATCGCCTTAAGCGCCGCTTCCCGCTCGTCCCCGGCCGCTCCGTGGGCTACAATCTCCTTGATCGCCGCCCAGTCGGAGATGACCACGCCCTCGAAGCCCCATTCTTCCCGCAGCAGGCTGCGCAGCAGCTTGCGGTTCCCCGTGGCCGGAATGCCGTCCACGGTGTTGAAGGAGGTCATTACCATCTCGCAGCCCGCATCCACTGCCGCTTTGTACGCCGGCAGATAATATTCGCGCAGCTGGCGTTCGGACAGATCGACCGTGTTATAATCCCGGCCGCCTTCCGACAGTCCGTAAGCGGCGAAATGCTTCACACAAGCTGCTACGCGCTTTACGTCGCCGCTCAGATCTTCGCCCTGGAAGCCTTCGACGAAGGCTCTGGCGAACACGGCATTCAAATAAGGGTCTTCGCCCGTGGATTCCATGACCCGCCCCCAGCGGGGGTCACGGACGAGATCGACCATCGGGGCGAAGGTCACATGAAGGCCGGAGACTGCGGCTTCATAGGCCGCGACCTGCGCACTGCGCTCTGCCAGCTCCGGGTTCCAGGAGCAGCCGATGGCCAGCGGAATCGGGAAGATTGTCTTGAACCCGTGTACGATATCCGCCATGAACAGCAGCGGAATGCCTAGCCGGTTCTGCTCCATATGCGCTTGCTGCACGGCGATCATCTTCTCCGCGCCGGAAATGCCGAGGACCGATCCGGCATTCTGCACGGTAGCGGCGTCGATGCCCAGCTCCTCCATCGGTCCGGTAACTTCGGAATGGTCGCCGGGCTTATCATAAAAAGGGGCCGCCAGCTGAAGCAGCTGGGCCGCTTTCTCTTCCAGGGTCATTAGCTTGATATATTTCCGGTACAGCGGTTCGTTCTCCAGAGCTGCAGAATGACTCATATGATCGGCTCCTCTCCTATTCGAAACGTTTCTATTTAATATATTCTTATTAATAAAGGTTTTAATTTGATATATAAACTATTAATTCATAAACGTTTCTACGATTACGTACAGGTATACTCTACAAATCCAACTATGCCCGCTACGATCACTTGCTTACGATGTTCATTAGTCTCCTTGGCTCACAATCTTGCTACATTAGCCTACCGGTGCCGGGTGAAGTGTAATGCTTTTCCTGCAAACCATACGTGATCCGGCCCGGCAAAGAGTGAATACCGGGGCCCTTTCCGCCGCAGGGCTGGTTCGCGGCCAGCCCCCGGCCCATCTCCCCGTCAGATCCGGGAAAGGACCGATTTGCGGTCCATCAGCTCGATTTTGAGTTTATAGATATCATCGACACTATCCCCGTTAAGCATCTGGAACAGCAGATGCCCGGCCAGTGAACCGGATTCGTACATTGGCTGACGGATAGTCGTCAGTGCAGGCTGGATATACTCCGCCAGCTGAATATCGTCGAAACCGATGACCGACACCTCTCCCGGAACAGACACTCCCGCCTCTTCAAGCGCCTTCAGTCCGCCGATAGCCATCTCATCGTTGCCATAGAATATGGCCGAGGGCAGTTCCCCCTGCATTAGCATCATTTTGGTCGCTTTATGGCCGCCGTCGCGGACAAAACCGCCGCTCAGCTTCCACTTCGGCTTCTCCTCCAGCCCGGCTTCCTGCATGGCCCGCAGAAATCCCTGGTAGCGCAAAGCATTATCATACGAGTTCGCCGGACCGCTGATGTAGGCAATGGAACGATGACCCTTCTCTATCAGATGCCGGGTCGCGGTATAGCCGCCTTGCTCGCCGTCCACAACGACGCTGGTAAGTCCGGACCCGGCGAGCAGCCGGTCCATCACCACAATCGGGAAGCGGCTGCCCGCCGATGCCTGGAGAATTTCATCCGTAATATTCTGGGCCAGCACAATGGCCCCGTCCACCCGCTTCTCCAGCATGAACCGGACCGCCGTCGATTCCTTGCCGCCCATGGAGCTGCAGGCGATCAGGTCATAATTGTTGGACAGCGCGACATCCTGTATGCTGCGGATCAGCTCCGAATAATAAGGACCGGACAGATCGGTCAGAATCAGGGCAATCGTATTGGTGCGGCTGCGCTTCAGATCCATGGCGAAGCCGTTCTTTTGATAATTGAGCGTCCGGGCTGCCTCCAGCACCTTGGCCCTCGTCTTGGCGCTGACCTTGCTGTCGCCGTTCATTGCATAGGAGGCCGTCGAGAGCGCAACTCCCGCCAGCTTTGCTACATCTTTTATCGTTGCCATGCCCTTCAACCTTTCGTATAAGACCTTCGCAGGATGCATCCCTATATTATTTCATGCCGGAGATGGTATATCCTTCTATGATATGCTTCTGGAAGAAGATAAATATGATAATGATCGGCACTACCATGAATGCGGCTCCGGCCATCTGCAGACCGTATTCCGTGCCGTACTGCCCCTTGAGCAGCGACAAGCCTACCGACAGCGTATACAGCTTCTCGTCATTGGCGATAATGAGCGGCCACAGGAAGCTGTTCCAGGCACCGATAAAAGCCAGAATCCCCTGCACGGCGAACACCGGCTTCACCACCGGAACCATTAATTGAAAGAAGATCCGCAGCTCGCCGGCGCCGTCCAGCCGGGCCGCCTCCAGCAGGTCATAAGGAATCGTCGACATGAACTGCCTGAACAGGAAGATCCCGAAGGCCCCGACAAGACCGGGCAGTACAATCCCTGCCATCGTATTCACCAGACCCAGTTTATTGATGATCAGGTAGGTCGGAATCATCGTGACCTGACCGGGAATCATCATCGTTGCGAGAATCAGAAAGAAGAACTTATTTTTGCCCGGAAACTCAAACTTGGCAAACGCATAGCCGGCCATTGCATTAAGAAACATGCCGACAAAGGAGAAGACGACGATAATCAGCGTATTTTTTAAATATACCAAAAAGTCCATCTTCGTAAACAGATCTCTATAATTGTCGAGCGTCGGATGCTGCGGAAATAACGCCGGCGGAATTACGGTAAATTCATTCTCCGGCTTGAACGAGGAACCGATCATCCAGATAAAAGGCACCATCATCAAGAGGCCTCCGAAGATCAGCAGCGCCATCATCAGCCATTTTTCCATTGATTTGACCCGAAAAGCCATTCTAGTTCCCTCCTTCGTGCGTGAAACGCCGGCTGTGCCGGATCAGTATTCCACTTCTTTCTTTTTGACCGCGAATTGAATTACTGTCGCAATGATTATGATGACGAACAGTACGAATGAACCGGAAGCCGCATAACCGAATTTGCTGAGCTGGAACCCGTTATTGTAAATAAAGAGCGCCATGGACATCGTCGCGTTGAGCGGACCGCCCTTGGTCATGACCAAAGGTTCTTCGAAGAACTGTATCCAGCCGATCAAGGTCGTAATGGTCACAAAGAAAGTAGCGAACCCGAGCAGAGGCACCGTGATATACCGCAGCTTCTTCCAACCCGTGGCCCCGTCAATCTCCGCCGCTTCATAATACGTCCGGGGAATTCCCTGCAGCGCCGCCAGAAAAATAATCATATTCAGTCCGATCGCCTTCCAGAATGCCATCAGGATCAGCGAGAATTTGGCCAGTGACGGGTCCTGAAGCCACTGCTGCGCAGGCAGCCCGAACCAGGAGAGCATGTGGTTGAACAGACCGTAGCTGCCGTTATACAGATAGCCCCACACAACCGCTACAGCCACGATGTTGGTGATGGACGGCATATAGTAGATGACGCGGAAGCTCTTGAAGAGCCAGCCTGTCCCGTAATTCAGGAGCAAAGCGACGCCCATCGAAGCCACAACGACCATCGGCACACCGATCACTACATAAATTACAGTGTTGTACATGGATTTCAGAAATACGGGATCTTTGAAAATATCCACATAATTCGCAAAGCCGACGCCGCCGATATTGGAGTAATCCGCCAGTCCGACCAGATCCATATCCGTGAAGCTGATCACCAGTGCGATAAAGATCGGTACGATTGAAAATAAAGTCAGCAGAATGACTGCCGGCGCGATAAACAGATACGGCATTTTATGCTTATTCCACTGCTTCAGCAATGAATTCACTTTCCTCACATCCCTTCACATTCCTTCTGCACTTCTGCCTTGACCCGGCAGGGAATAACCGGAGCAGGCCGGAACCCCAAAAACGGTTGGAAGATTCCGGCCTTGTCCGTTGCCCGTGCTTACTTGTTGCCGAGCAGCCTGTTACTTTTTGCAGAGCAGGCCCCTTACTTATTGCGGAGCCGACCCTTACTTGTTGCCGAGCAGCCCGTTACTTATTGCGGAGCCGACCCTTACTTGTTGCCGAGCAGCCCGTTTGCCTTCTCGTTCAGCTTGTCCAGTTCGGTTTGGATATCCGCACCGCCGACTGTAATCTGCTCGAAGCTGGCCATAGCCGCCTGGGCGATTTCTTCATATTCCTTAACCATCGGCGCCGGACGCGTGGTCTCCAGCTGCTTGCCGAAGGCTGCGATCATCGGATCGGTCAGGGCTTCATTGTCCCAGGCTGCCTTGAGGGCAGGCATGGAGTTGGAGGTCTCATAGTATTTCAGCTGCGCTTCCTGACTGGCCATAAACGCGAGGAATTTCGCTGCTTCATCTGCATTCTTCGTATAGCTGAAGATCGACATATTAGAGCCGCCGATGGACGAAACATTCGTTTCTTTGGCCGGCAGGGTGGTTACCGCCCATTTGCCGTCGATTTCCGGTGCTTTGTCTTTCACGGTCTGAATCATCCATGGACCGCTGATGAACATGGCCATGGTGCCGTCTTTGAATGCCGATACCGTATCGAGGTCGGTGCCGAGCGGCGACAGCCCTTCGTCATAGAAGCTCTTCAGGTATTCCACCATCTCGACATAGGCCGGCTGGTTGTATTGCGGCTGACGGTTCTCGTCGATCAACTCGCTGCCGTTCTGCCAGGCGAAGATAGCGGGGAATATCGAATCCTTGCCCTCGACCGGCAGCGCGTAATGCCCGGCGCCGCCCTTCTCGACCAGCTTCCGGCTGGCATCCTTCAGCTCATCCCAGGTCTTGGGCCCTTCCGGATAGCCGACATCGGCCAGCAGATCCGTACGGTAGAACATCGCCCGCGTCTCTACGTAGAACGGAATGCCTACGGTCTTGCCTTCATATTGTGTTGTCTGAACGGCTCCCTCAAAGAAGTTGTCCGGCTGAAGCTCCGGATATTGTTCAATGTACGGCGCCAAATCCGTCAGTGCGCCTGCAGCCGCAAATTCGGGAATCCAGGTGGTGCCCATTTGCACGACATCCGGGCCGTCCTTGGAGGCTACCGCAGTCAGCAGCTTATCATGTGCAGAATCCCATGGAATCGCTTGAACGTCTACCTTGATTCCCGGATTTTCCTTCTCATACATCTCGGCGATCGGATCAACGGTATCGGATGTTCCCATGAACCAGACCTTCAGTGTCTTGCTGTCGCCGTCCGCCGCTTCATTAGAATTGCCGCAGCCCGCCATAATCACAGAGAAGCCCAGCAGCGTGCTCAGTACAGTTATTCCGGTTTTTGTCTTCATTGTGTTTTCACCCCTGTTTTAGTGTGAGCCATTCGTTGGAAAATCATAAATAAAGCCCTTACATCGAAACGTTTCGATTTTGTTTCAAAAAAAATTCTCTGTTTCTCCTGAAGATTATCGCCTATTTAGAGACTCCACGTAAATTATTAACCCTATTATAGAGAATCTAAACGCTTACTTGATGATATTCTTCATTGCAAGAAATAATCGGTGACTATTATTGCTGTGTAGCTTTGTTCTAATTCGAATCGTTTCGATGTGTCCATTATATGACGCATTGTTAGCGATTTCAAGGGGGTCACGCAAAAAAATTGTCGAACCTTCGATTTCTCTTTCGTTCGCGGTTCACCGGATGCAGCGGCTTCCGTTGTGCTTCAGACGACTATATGCATACGAAATGGCCCCGCCTGCTGGCGGGGCTGCTATAGGTGGTCGGTTTTTCGTACACATTCGGCCCGTTCGCCCTCGCAGCAGAGCCGTTTACGCTGGCAACAGCACATTGTGGTCGGTTTTTCGTACACATTTGGACTGTTTACCCCTGCAGCAGCACTTTGTGGTCGGTTTTTCATACACATTTGGTCCGTTTGCCCCCACAACAGCACTTTGTGGTCGGTTTTTCGTACACATTTGGACTGTTTGCCCTCACAACAGCACATTGTGGTCGGTTTTTCATACACATTTGGACCGTTTGCCCCCACAACAGCGCATTGTGGTCGGTTTTTCATACACATTTCGGTCGGTTTTTCATACACATTTGGACTGTTTGCCCTCACAACAGCACTTTGTGGTCGGTTTTTCATACACATTTCGGTCGGTTTTTCATACACATTCGGCCCGTTTGCCCTCGCAGCAGCACACTGTGGTCGGTTTTTCATACACATTTGGACCGTTTACCCACCCGGCAGCAATCCGTTCATCCCAGCCGCCTCACCGTATCCCGCACAATGAGCTCCGGCGACAGTAATTCCCGGCCTGCCGGCCCGCCGTTCAGCAGCTCCATCAGCAGCTCGGCGGCGGTCGCTCCGATCACCTCGTAGGGGTGGCGTATGGTGGACAATGGCGGGTTCGTATACGCGGTAAAGAACGCGCCATCGAAGCCGATCACCGAGATGTCCTGCGGTACGCTGACTCCGCTGCGGGTAAGCTCCATAATGGCCCCCATGGCCATTAAGTCGTTGGCGCAGCAGACCGCGCTCAGATCGGGGAACTGCGCCAGCAGCTCCAGCACGGATCTGCCTCCGCTGGCCCCGCTGAAATCGCCGCATACCGCTTGGACGTCCGGAAATTTTATTCCTGTACCGGCAAGATAAGCATCACAGAACCCAAGATACCGTTCTCTGCAAATATGTAAGTGCGGAGGACCGTTAATGTAACCGATTCTCCGGTGTCCCATTTCAAGCAGATGTGCTCCCGCCATCCTTCCGCCCTCCCGGTTATGCGATGCTGCCAGCGCCATGTAGGGACCTTCCGCTGCGCCCATATTGACGGACGGCACTTGGAGCTGAAGCGCTTCTTGGATAAGGGGATGTTCCCTGGCGAAGGGAGCCATGAACACACAACCATCCAGACTGCGCATCCGGACCCATTCACTGAGGCTGCCGGGCTTGTATTCCCCAAGCGGCAAAGAGAAGAGCAGGCTCTCCTTCTGCTGCTCCCGCAGCGCCCGGCTCAGCGTCGGCAGGATATAATCGCTGCCGCGGACTACCTCTGTCGGCAAGTCGGCGATAAAAATGCCGACCAGATTGCTTTTGCGGGTAACCAGCTGCTTGGCTCCCAGATTAGTTACATAGCCCAGCGCATCGGCGGTCTCCCGGACACGGGCGATCGTCTTCGGATGCACGCCGTAGCTGCCGTTCAGCGCCCGCGATACCGTGCTGACGGATAATCCCAATTTGTCCGCGATATGCTGAATCGTTACTTGCAAGCCTGTTCACCCTTTTGCCGGCTCTCGCCTTAAATTAACCCGTCTCACTGTTCTTCAGGCTGAATTAATCATAACGCTTCCAGCGGCGGGGCTCAAGTGAGCAGGCAGTGCTTGCCATGTCGTCCGGCAAAACAACAGGCACCCGGTGCCCCAACTTCTATAGGAGTACCGGATGCCCGCACTAACTCATGTATTTTTATATCATCCGCATTCAGGTGTTTACGCCTCTGTGCTCGATGCCTTGCCATTCTTGACCGTCTTCACATCATACATGTTCACATTCACACCGAGGATAAAGGCAGGCTTCTCCTGACCTCTGCTGTTACGGTGGCCCTGGATATGCGCATCGCTCTTCTCCCAGTTCTTCCAGGCCTCTTCCGATTCCCAGCGGATCAGTACGAGCACTTCTTCATGCTCCTTACTTTTCTTATTGACCGAAACACTGATGTCGATCAGCCCTTCCATCTCTTCCAGCGCGCCGGGAGCACTGAAACGTTCCACTACTTTATCGCTGTTTCCTTTCTCTACAGTGAATGTTCTGGTTTGAATCATCATGACCGTTTCCTCCTATGCTTGCCGAAAGCTTACGACGATCCGCAGACTTTATGTAGGCAGCTTAATAATGGGTTTCTCACTCCATTCTAATTGATAATCATTATCATTTCTAGTTTAAAGTATTGTTTTCTTTGACGGCCGCCGCTAATATTGGAATATATTAACTATACTATATAAAGGGTTGACAATAATGAATGTACATCTGGAGCTTACCGATCCATCGAAATCCTATATCATCAAGAATCTGTACCCTTTGTATCTGCATGATTTGTCCGGACATTATGAGCTGGAGGACGGCCCGCAGCTGAATGCGCATGGCATCTTTGAGGATGATGAAGAGGTCAGAACCTTGGCGGAGCAATATCATGTGCAAAATATTTGGTGGGACAAGCCCGGCTGCCTTTATCCGTTCCTGATCCGGGCCGGTAAATTGCCGGCGGGCTTTGCGCTGGTGGCCACCCCGCCGCACTGTGCAGCGGGAACCGACTACTTCCTGAACGACTTCTTCGTGCTGCAGCCGTTTCGCGGCAAAGGCATTGCCGGACAAGCCGCGCTGCAGGTCTTCCGGCGCTTCCGGGGGAACTGGGAGCTGTTCACCAATCCCGCTGAGAAGAATGTTGCCGGCCGCAAATTCTGGCAGCGGACCATTGCAGCGTATACCGGCGGCAATTACGAAGAAGAGTACCGCGAAACTTTTGACGGGTATAAGCTTGCGTTCCGTTTTAATAATAAGAGCTTTAATTCTGGCCCGCCGCTCGGCGGACAATCCACTCTGAAGGAGCAATACCCGTGATCTATTTATCGGATGAAGCGATAGACCGCATAATTGCCGAAGACGCGCCTTATGGCGATCTGACGACTTGGGCGCTGGATCTCGGCGGAAAGCAAGGCGTCATGCGCTATTACTCCCGGGAAGCGGCTGTGCTGTGCGGAACCGAGGAAGCGTCACGCATCTTGTCCAAGCTGGGAGCGGAGGTACACTTCTCCCTGCCTTCCGGTACATGGACCGGTCCCGGTGAGACCTTCCTGGAAGCCGCAGGACCGGCCGAGGCGCTGCACATGGCCTGGAAAGCGACGCAGAACCTGCTGGAATGCTGCTCAGGCATCGCCAGCAAAACAAAACGCGTCGTCGACCAGGTCAAGGCGGTAAATCCGGCTGTAGCCGTCGTCGCCACACGCAAAAGCTTCCCCGGCACCAAGCAGCTGGCGGTCAAAGCGGTCCTGTGCGGCGGAGCCTTCCCGCACAGGCTTGGACTCTCCGAATCGCTGCTGGTCTTTGCCGAGCATATTCATTTTCTGGGCGGCTTGGAGGAATTGGTCCGGCGGATTCCGGAACTGAAGGCCAAGCTGCCGGAGAAGAAGCTGATCGTGGAGACGGATAACGCAGAGACCGCCCTGGCGCTATGCCGGGCGGGTGTCGATGCTGTGCAGTTCGACAAGCTGACGCCGGAGGCGCTGCGTGCCGCTGCCGCGAGTCTGCGGGCGGTAAACCCCGGCATCGGCCTGCTTGCGGCAGGCGGCATCCGCGAGGAGAATGCGGCAGAATATGCAGCCACCGGCGTCGATGCGCTGGTGACAACCAGCCTCTTTTTTGCCGGACCGGCGGATATGAGTGTTCACATTACTCCCGTATAGAGCAGCGGTGGCGCTGCGGGCAATGCTGAAAGATATCCATCATTGCAGCAGCTCGAATCGCAGTTCCCCGTTCTCTTCACCCGGTTTGGTCCGGATAATCAATTCGAGCGAATCGGGATTATCGAGCATATTGCTGCTATACAGCCGCTCGTAGCCGCCTTCCATACCGTAACCGGTGGAGGCATTCAAATTAACCGGTACGCCGTGGGTTCTGGAAACCATCTCTGTATACATCCCGGCCTCAAAGATTTCCTGGCGCACCGGCCAGGCCTTGTCTCCCTCATTAAGGTATGCCATTCTGACCCGCACCAGCAGCGGTGACAGCTCCACCTGGGCCAGCGATACTTCATGACCCGCCAGAGTGAACTGCTGATCCGGATAAATAATCCTTGTAGCGTACTGCTTGAATTTGGCATCTAGCGTAAAGCTGATTTTGAGACGAGGGGAATAATGCATATCCGCCATAATGGTTCCTGTCTTGGGATCATCCATCTTGCCGGGATTGACCGACGCAACCTGCAAGTCCGCTTCGAGCCGTTCCGGAAAAGGCTTGCTCCGGTCCAGATAGATCACTCTTTTGCCATAATACTTATGATAATTGTCTTCGCCGGACATCAATTCGTGGGCCCCCATCCCATTGCCCGTATCCAGATAAGTGCCCGAACCGGTTTCCTTCAGCCTTGCACCGCTGAAACCGTACACTTCCTGGCTGGCATCGGTGGTGGCTGAGTACAGCATGATAATCATGTTCTCATCGGCCGTGACGGCATCCAGCGTAACCCGGTAGGGTCCGCTTTCCACGCTCTTGCCGATCAGTTGAATATATTCATGACGGATAGCGGAGTTAAGCGACTCATGATTAATGTCCAGCAACGACAAGCGCTTAAAGCCTTCCAGCTCCCCCCAGTTCACCTCCTGTACCTTCGTGGTGTGCGGCGAAGTATTGTGAATCCCCGGCAAAATAAACAGCAGCAATATAACCACTGCCGCGGCCGCCAGCGCAAAGATCATTCCTCTCCGCGGTAAGGTATGGCGCTCTCTGCTCCTGCCCTCGTTCAGTCCCTTCATCACTGCCAGCCGGACATCTCCCGTCTCCCGGATCTCTTCCCTCTCCTTCATCAACACTGCGGACTCCGCCCGCATCCCGTTCTCCAACCGCTCAATACTCATTCCATTCACCCCGATTCTGCATGATAGCCCGCAGCTGCTTCAGCCCTTTATGCTGCCAGGTCTTGACCGTCCCCTCGGGCTTACCGAACATTTCGGCGATCTCACCCAAGGTCATGTCGTGATAATACTTGAGCAACAGTACATGGCGGTATTTCGGCTTGACCTGATCCAGCGCCCACAGCATCTCCAGCCTGTCCGTATTGTCGTATGCACCGGTTTCACCCATATGTTCATCCGCAGTCGGCACACTGCGCTTCCTTCTGCGCTGCTCGTCGATGCAGACATAGATCAGAATCCGGATGAGCCAGGATTTAAAAGCCTGCGGATGCTTCAGCGTCTTGCGCTTGATCCACGCCCGGCAGGTCGCTTCCTGCACCGCCTCCAGCGCGTCATGGCGGCGGCGCAGGTAGCTGTAGGCAATACTGTAAAGCTGGTCGCTGTGCTCCAGCACCAGCTCATAGAAGCGGCCCTCCTCCTGCGGCACAGCGGGGGCCAATTTCTGCATCTCCACCACCTTGGGCATCGTCATGTCACTCCCCTCCTCTCTCTCTATGGTTTAAGACGGAGCATCGGCCCAAACCGTTTTGGGGATAGCTGAATTATTTCCGGAGTCGCTGAAAAAACAAAACCGTTTACCCGCCTAAGCGGATAAACGGTATTGACCCCATTTAATCACAGGGACTTGCTTTTGCTAGTCTTGCTTACAGCACCCAGTTCCCCTTGCGGAACACCGGCTCAATGGTTCCATCAGCCAGCTCACCGTCGATATCCAGCTCGGCAGAGCCGATCATAAAGTCGACATGAGTTAGGCTGACATTGGCACCGCGCTGCACCAGCTCCTCGCTGGAGAGGCCGACGCCGCCCTCAATATTAACCGGATAGGCGCTGCCGAGTGCCAGATGGCAGGAGGCATTCTCGTCGATGCCTGTATTGTAGAATACGCGGTTCAGCCGGGAAATCGGCGAATCATGCGGCACGAGCGCCACTTCACCCAGGTAGGATGCGCCTTCGTCCGTCTCCAGCAGGGAGGTGAGGTGCTCTCGGCCGGATTTGGCGTCATAAGCCGTTACCTTACCATCCGTAAAGGTAACGGTAATGCCGTCAACCAGCCGTCCGTTCAGGTTCAGCGGCATCGTGCTGGTCACCGTACCGTTGACGCCGGTGCGGTGCGGCATCGTGTAAATCTCTTCGGTCGGCATATTCGCCACGAAGTACACACCGCTGGCGTTCTCACCGCCGCCGCCGCGCCATAGATGCCCTTCCGGCAGTGCAATGCGCAGGTCTGTACCCGGCGCCCGGTAATGCAGGCTCTTGTACCGCTTGGCGTTCATCCGGTCCTGGCTCTGCTTCAGGTCAGCGATATGCCCGCGCCAGGCCGCCACGGGATCGCCCGCAGCATCGACCCGGTTCATATGGAACACGGCTTCCCACATGGCATCAATCCGCGCTTCGGCCGGCAGATCGGCGAAGACTTTGTCCGCCCAGGCGCGTGTCGGCGCCTTGACCAGCGACCAGCTGATTTTGCTGCTGCGGGTAAAGTTCTGATAATTCTTCCGGGCGATGGCCGCCGCTTTCACTGCAGTGGATACCTTCTTCGAATCAATGCCGTTAAACAGCTCCGGGTCGGGAACTTTGATATGTAATATGGCTCCGCCTTCCTGGGCAAAGCCTTCCAGCATATCCGCATGCCACTGCGGGTAATACCCGAAGGAATCTTCCGGCGCCTTCTCGTAACGGATACGCGTCACCTGCTCATCGTCCCAGTCGACCATGACATATTTGGCTCCCGCTTCGTATGCCTTCCCCACGATCAGGCGGGTCAGTTCAGCTGTCTCCAGCGGTGCATGTACCATCAGTACTTGTCCGGGCTGCACATTCACCCCGACCTTTACCACCAGTTCCGCGTATTTATCCAGCAAAATTGCAAAGTCATTCATAACCGTTCCTCCATATCCGTAGTGCCAAGGTACAGGCGGTAAGATAAACATCCCCACTATTCTAACGCAAAATCTCCAGGGATGCACCCTTATGGCTGCAAATCCAGCCAAGGTCCGGAATATTATCGTCCGCTTTGATCCGCTTCGAGCCGGAGATACGTTTCGCCGATCATCTGGCCACGCTCTAAGCAGTAAATGTCAACAGACTGGCGGCAACTCTGGCGCCAGTCTAGTCTTCGTCCAGGGGACCAGGATAAGGTTGCGCCCGGCATCTGTTAATCCCGTCCCAAGCTGATAAATCCGGGGGCGGCCAGCGAAGCGCAATTCCCAAACCTCGTCTCACCCGCAGAGCAGCTATTGTTTGTCTACATGGAGCAGGGTTACCGTCTTGAGCTCATAGGTATGCGCAATTGCCGCTTCCGACAGGATATTGAGTTTGATCAATCCGGCCACCTTGGCCGGATCGGTCTTGGACAGCAGCCGCCACACCTGAGGATCGGGCAAGGCATGATACAGCTTCTCATCGTCAAATTCCTTGCGCTGCTGCGTTACCAGCTTCACTCTGTAGCTGCCGATCACCGTCTCCTGCTGTTCCGTCTCCTGGCAATGGGCCACAATCTCCTGGCGTAATATTGCCAGCTCTTGCTCCAGCTCCTTTTGCTTCGCCTTCAGCTTGAAATATTGCTTAACCTTCGTCTCCATCTTCACTTCACGCTCCTCTCCTGATATGTGTATGCAGGAGAAGAACCAAACTGGCTCTCCATAGGACAATTCTCAGTCCATCCACTCAAACATAAGGGACTGAACCAGAAGCCGTGATGACGGCTCCGGGACAGTCCCTTATGGGTCAGAAGCATAAGCTTTATTCTGCTCCGGCTGTATCTTTAAGCTTCAGCACCACGGGGCAATGATCGCTGCCAAGAATATGGCAGTCGATTTCGGCGTCCTCCAGACGGGGCGCCAGACGTTCAGAAGCCAGGAAATAATCGATGCGCCAGCCCACATTCCGTTCCCTGATCTTCGGCATATAGGACCACCAGCTGTACATGTCTTCCCGGTCAGGGTAGAAATGCCGGAACGTATCGATAAATCCGGCTTCCAGCAGCGTCGTCATCTTCCCCCGCTCTTCGTCGGTGAACCCGGAATTACCCCGGTTGGACCTGGCATTCTTGATATCAATCTCCTGATGGGCCACATTGAGATCGCCGCAGACAATCACCGGCTTCAGGCGGTCCAGCTCCAGCAGGTAATTCCGGAAGCGGTCCTCCCATTCCATCCGGTATTCCAGCCGTGACAAGTCGCGCTTGGCGTTCGGCGTGTACACATTCACCAGATAGAACTCGGCGAACTCCAGCGTGATGATCCGGCCTTCGGCCTCACTGTCCTCCTCGATTCCATAGCGGACGGATAGCGGTTCAATCCGGGTAAATACCGCTGTGCCGGAATAGCCTTTCTTAAGCGCATAATTCCAGTATTGCCGGTACTCTTCGCCGTGCTCCAGCACGATCTGCCCCTCCTGGAGCTTCGTCTCCTGCACACAGAAGATATCCGCGCCCGACTGGCGGAAATAATCATTGAATCCCTTGTTGACACAAGCCCGTAAACCGTTGACATTCCATGATACCAGTTTGATCAAAGCACATTCTCCTAACCCAAAACAGAATATACTCTAGTTTATCATAGAATGCGCCGGATGAAATCCGGGAGCAGGCCTGTGGAACAAACTAACAAACCGGGCCAGTGAGCGGGCGGAACCGATGCTGCCTGCGGTAAATCTAGCAAATGTGTCAATCTCCTAAGGCATCTGGCAAAGCCAGCTACAGGGTGTCCGAATAAGATAATCTATCAAATGGCAAAGGAGGTCAACCCCATGGCAGTCTTATTGCAACAGCAACCCTTTACGCTCGACCCGCTGTCCGGAAGCTCGTATTACGAGGATCTGGCCGGCGGCAGTGCCGCAGCGGTTACAGTCATCAACAATTCGGCATTTCCGGTAATCTTATCCCTGCTGATCGCCGACAGAGGAATCGTTGAATACGTGATTCCTGCATTTCAAAGTCTTACACTGAAGGCTAGCCCGTTATTGTATGCCGCGCTCTTTAATCCCAATGCAGCAAACCCTGTAACAGGCTATCTTACAGTCGCCACAGCAATTTACTAAGCATTACCCTTGAGTGCTTGAGTATCCGCCCATACTCGCTCATTCCTCTCCTCTTCAGCCTCCCCGCACGCTTAACGGCGTTTCGGGGAGGTTTTTGGCATGCGCGGAGAAGATTGCTGCCCGCCGTGACTATACCTGCTCAAGCTCCGGCATCGGCCCCGTGTACACCGACTGCGGGCGGAAAATACGGTTGCCTGCCCCCTGCTCCTGGATATGCGCTGTCCATCCGACAATACGGCCCATCGTGAAAGTCGGGGTAAAGATGGCCGGATCGAGGTGCAGTGCGCGCAGTATCGCCGCAGCATAAAATTCAACATTCGTAAATAAGCGGCGTCCCGGCTTGTATTCTTCAAGCAGACGGATGGCCGTATGCTCCACATGGATGGCCAGGTCGAAGGATTCATCCTTGCCGATCATTTCCTGGGTGGCAATTTGCAGCGCTTCGGCGCGGGGGTCCTTGGTCTTATAGATCCGGTGGCCGAAGCCCATGATCTTGCCCTTGTTGTCCAGCACATTGCGGATCCACGGCTCGGCATTCTCCTTGCTGCCGATGCCTTCCAGCATCGAAATGACCTCGTACGGCGCTCCGCCGTGCAGCGGTCCCTTCATGGCGCCGATCGCCCCGGCGACCGCAGCGCACATATCCGATTCGGTAGAGAGCACGACCCGTGCGGCAAACGTCGAAGCATTCATGCCATGCTCCATGCAGAGGATGAGATAAGCGCTTAGCGCCTGGACATGCGCCTCCTCCGGAACCTGCCCGTTCAGCATATACAGATAGTTGGCCGCATGGCCCAGCCCGGAGAGCGGCTCTACCTCAGGCAGTCCGTTCAGCCTGCGGTAACGGTAGGCAATGATGGTCGGCAGCACAGCCGTCAGTCTTACGGCCTGCCGGACCGTAGGCGGCCAGGCGGTATGCTCCGGACTTCCCAGAGCCGCCACTGCGCTCTGGAGCACCAGCATCAGCGGCACTGAGGCCGGAATCAGGTCGATCATCTTTTTCAAATAGTCCGGCATCGCCCGCTGTGCAGCCATCTCCTGCACCAAAGTCTGCAATTCATCCCGTTCAGGCAGTCTGCCATTCCAGAGCAAATAGGCCACTTCTTCATAACTTTTGCTGACGGCCAGCTCTTTGGCCCAATATCCCCGGTACACCAGATACCCCTTCTCGCCGTCCACGAGGCCGATATCCGTTTCGCCGGCTACAACGCCTTCCAATCCGGTTACTTTCACCATATATACGTACATCCTTTCCGTCTCATGTAAGGATTAATCACCTTAATAGGAGTATATACGCGAAATGTAATATTGCATATTTATAGTTTTTTATGAATTCATAAAAAAAATTGATCGACAGCTTTCATGCCTGTTGCTCCATTAACCGGCGTAATTTCCCCTCCGTGTTGGAATCCCCGGCCGGTGTGTATATACTGCATCTTAAATCCGCTCCGCCATGCACCTGCAGCGAAGTGAGATGAAAGAGCATTTTGCCGGCTTTGGCATGGCGGAATTCCAGTACGACATCCGGCGCAGAGCTGACCCTGCTCTCTTCCCACAGCCGGCTAAAATCCGGATGCTCTTCCTTCATCGACGCTATGAACCCGTCATACCAGCTATCATCGACGTATTGCCCGTAATAGGCGCGGAAGATCGCCAGATATCCCCGGACGAACTGCTCCCAGTTGACGGCCAGACGTTTGAATTCCTGCCGTACAAACAAGAGCCGGATCATATTGCGGTCTTCACGGGCCAGCCGGGCAAAATCAAGGAACACATGGGCCGCCGCTTCATTCCAGCCCACGATCGCGCACCGGCGGTCCGAAATAATCGTGGGGCAGGTGGTCAGCTCGCGCAGAATTTTTTGCAGTGCCGGACTCACTTCCGGCTCTTCTTCCAGAATATACGGCTGATGTCCGGTTCCGTTATCCAGGGCAAGGGCAAACAGATAACTGCGCTCGTCCTTGGTCAGCATCAGCGCCCCCGCAATACATTCCAGGACCGATGGCGACACTTTGATATCTCTTCCTTGCTCCAGCCACGTGTACCAGGTGCTGCTGACACCGGCAAGCTGGGCCACCTCTTCTCTTCGCAGGCCGGGCGTCCGTCTGCGGTTACCCTCCGGCAGTCCGGCGGCGGCGGGGGATATGGCCGCCCGGCGCGCTTTCAGAAATTCCGACAATGCTTGCAGTCTGGTCTGATTGGACACTCTGCTCCTCCGTTCCGGTAACAAACTGTATTTAGACATACAAACTTTATTCAAGGATAGTAGTTATTATACTAGGATAAACTCCAACTTGTAATAGGATAACCGAAATGGAACAATACATATATTCCCGGATGGGACGGATGGAGAATGAACAATGTAAGCAGGATTTTCTGCGGAAGTAAATAAAGGAGGAACATAGAATATGGAACGTGTAGTTATTACGGGTATGGGAGTCATTTCACCGCTTGGAAATACCGTGAACGAATTCTGGAGCCGGCTTGCCGCAGGCGAATCCGGCATTGGGCCGATCACTGCATTTGACACGGCAAATTACAAAGCGAAGATCGCCGGACTTGTGCGCGGGTTCGATGCCGAGGCCCGCTTCGGCCGCAAGGAGGCGCGGCGGATGGACCTGTATTGCCAGTACGCGCTCGCCGCCGCAGAAGAAGCCTGGGAGCAGTCCGGGCTTGGGATGCAGCCGCCGGATGGCGAGAGGTTTGGCGTCTACATCGGCTCAGGGGTAGGCGGAATCCACACGCTGCTGGAGCAGGCGGAAGTGCTGCGGACGCGCGGCCCTGAACGGGTCAGCCCTACGCTGATTCCGATGATGATCGGCAATATGGCTTCGGCGATGATCAGCATGCGGTTCGGCGCGCATGGTCCTTCTATGTCGCCCGTGACTGCTTGCTCCATCGGCAATACCGCCATCGGTGAAGCTTACCGGCTGATCCGCTTCGGCATCGCCGATTGCATGATCGCCGGCGGCGCCGAGGCGGCGGTCACCCCGATCTCGCTGGCCAGCTTCGGCAATGCGGGTTCGCTCTCGACCCGGAATGCCGAACCGCATAAGGCCAGCAGGCCCTTCGACGGCGCTCGCGACGGCTTCGTCATCGCCGAAGGCGGTGCCGTGCTGATCCTGGAGTCGCTCTCCCACGCGCTGCGCAGAGACGCGAGAATATACGGCGAGGTGCTGGGCTATGGCGCCAGCTCCGATGCCTATCATATGGTGGCAACCCATCCGGAGGGACTGGGTGCGTATCAGGCGATGTCGGCAGCCTTGAAGGAGGCTGCCATCCAACCGGGCGAAGTGGACCTCATCAGCGCCCATGCCACCTCCACCCTGCTGGGGGATCGTTCGGAGACACTGGCCATCCAGCGGATGTTCGGTGAGGACGCCAGCCGCATACCAGTGACGGCCAATAAATCGATGACCGGCCATACACTGGGCGCCGCCGGCGGTCTGGAAGCTATCGCCTTGCTCAAAAGTCTGCTCGAAGGCCTGATTCCGCCAACCCTTAACCAGGAGTCTCCCGATGAACTCTGTGATCTGGATGTTGTGCCGAATGTCGCCCGCAGGGCGGAGCTCCGCACAGGCATCTCCAACTCCTTCGGCTTCGGCGGGCACAATGCCGTTATTGTACTGCGCAATTATGAGCCGTAAGCCGTAACAGCTGCAACCGAATAACTGACGGCGTATATTCAATCTCCGTCAGGAAGATTAATCCGAAAAACGCATAATTGTGTTCCGTACAACTAAAACATGCGGATGATCCGTCTTCCTCTGTATAGTTGCATTTCGTACATCTATAACGGGCGTTTGCTCTCACTCGTCAACTTTTTTTCAGATTTAGTTGCAGGAAGTGCAGCTATCTCCTGCATTCAGAAGAAATTGCCGGAGATAATTGTACAGAATACAATTATCTCCCGACGCAGGATGAAATGACAAAGAAATCGCCCCCGGCAAAGGTCAGCGGTATACTTCCACTTGACCAAAAGGGGCGATTTCTTTATTTGTTCTTACAGCCGGGCCGGGTTATTCGCCTGTGCTCTTAGGCGACTCATGACTGGCCCATACGGCGATACCCTCCTGTGAAATGGCGCTGAAGGTCATCACCTCACTGCCGGTCGCTTCATTCCATTGCGAGAGAAAGACGCCGCTGTATGCAGTACCGTTGATCATCAATTCCGCCTTATGCTCTCCCTTCAATGTCCAGGTTCCGCTTACCGCCCCGGTAATTTGTCCGTCCGCCGTCAATTCGATCAGCTGGGATTTGACGATATCCGCCGTAATATCTTTACCGTGATTGATATATTTATAAGTTCCGGTGAGCTGTTCCTGCTTGTAGGCGCCAATCTTCTCTCCGCTGTAGCGGTGCGGTGCCACCACCGGCCAGCCTTCCTCGTTCATGAACATCTGGTGCACCCGGACCTCATGCGCTTCTCCCCCGTTCGGGAAACGGGTATGGAACAGCAGATAATATTGTCCGCTCTTCTCGTCGAAATAAGCCGAGTTATGCCCCGGGGACACGTAACCGGAGCCAAGAACCGTCGACTCCTTGTCCGTGCTGTTAAAGACAAAATTACCCATTAGCTTGACCCCGTATGGCGCATAGGCCGGGTCATCGAACAATACGCCCTCCGTGCCCTTGGCGTCCAGCATCGGCTTGCCTTCCGAATCCTCGAAAGGACCGTCAGGATTCTTCGACCGGGCCACCCGGATATTGTAACCGCCGTGAGAGTCCAGACCCCCGTAGGAGAGAAAGAGGTAGTAGTAATCAGTTTCAGGACTGTATAGCATGTAAGGCCCTTCGATCCGGGCGTGATTCGCACCCAGCAGCTTCTTTCCGTAACCCTGATCCGGCAGCGGGAAACCGGTGGCCGGGTCCATCTCCATAATAAAGATGCCGCCCGAGTACGAGCCGTAAACCATCCACAGCTTACCGTCCTCATCAAAGAACACGTCAGGGTCTACCACGTTGGGCTTCTGCGTCGCATCATAAATCTCGCCGTCAGTACCGATACCGGCCATGCCCGATTTCAGGAAGATTCCCTGATCCTTGTACGGGCCTTCGATCTTGTCCGCCACTGCAATGCCCATGGCCGACAGCGGGGAGTCCCCTTTGCAGGCATTGTAGTACATGTAAAACTTGCCGTCCTCCAGCTGGATCACATCGGGCGCCCACAGCGTATTCGTCTGCGCCCAATTAAAGGTTGCACTCAATTCCTCCGTCACATTCGGAATCAGCTTATTCCCGTCGGCGACCTCGCTGGAGATTTGTGTCCAGGACATCAGGTCCTTGGATTTGGCCGAGGCCAGGTGCGAACCGAACACATAATACGTATTCTTCACCTTGATTACGGAAGGATCATGGACCGATACATTGTCATACTGCGGCTCTCCGCCGCTCCCCGCTCCGCTGCAGGCCGTTAATAACACCAGGGATACCAATGTGGTGACTGCGCTCTTCTTCATCGTTCTACCTCCTATGTATACCCTTTCATTTTGCGGCGGACAGGCGGTAAAGTCAATACTTTTATTTAATTATATTAATACTAGTTTAAGTATATGTGAAATAAAACATTCAGCAGCGCTTACATTTACAGTTTGCCGCCTGCTTGTGTATGATTGCAGCTTGCCATTACCTGCGGCTCCTTATACAAGGATTCAAAAAAGCGCCAAGCCGCATGCACGGCCTGACGCTAATAGATACAGTATGATGTTAATCCGTCCGATTAATACGCGCCGCTATTCCCAAGGAGCACTGGCTCCGGATAAGCGTTCGGCAGTACGCGGCGGACCTTCTTCACAACCTCCGGCGGCTCAACCTGCGGAGCCATCGGATGCATCAGCCAGGACTTGACTAAATGCGAATCGGATACCTTGTACATCGGAGGTTCCTTCTCCATGTCGATAGCCATGGCATAAGTGCTGCGCAGTGCGAAGGCATCGCCCTTCGGCGGCTTGATCAGATCCGGAGGCGTTCCCGGAATCGCAGTCAGCTTGCTGCCTTTGCTCTCCAGGCTTGGCATGGATGCCAGAAGGCCCCAAGTGTAAGGATGTCTCGGATCATAGAAAATCTCCTGCGCTGTTCCCATCTCCACAATTTGACCGGCATACATTACCGCTACGCGGTCAGCCATGCGGGCAACTACGCCCAGGTCATGCGTGATGAAGATAATAGCCGTACCGATCTTCTTCTGCAGATCCTTCATCAGATCAAGGATTTGCGCCTGGATCGTTACGTCAAGCGCGGTTGTCGGTTCATCGGCAATCAGCAGCTTCGGATTCGCTGCAAGCGCCATAGCGATGACGACACGTTGGCGCATCCCGCCGCTGAATTCATGCGGATACTGCTGGAAACGCTTCTCCGGCGAAGGAATGCCGACCAGGCCGAGCAATTCGATGGCCCGCTTGTATGCGGCTTCCTTGGAGATCTTCTCATGCTTGAACAATACTTCGGTAATTTGCTTACCGACCTTCATCATCGGATTCAGGGAGGTCATCGGATCCTGGAAGATCATGCCGATTTCCTTGCCGCGGATCTTCTGCATCTGCTTCTCGGACTTGCCGATAAGGTCCTGGCCCTCGAACAGAATCTGTCCGCGCTTGTACATGCCCTGCGGCTGCGGAATCAGCTTCATTACAGCTTGCGAGGTTACGCTCTTACCGGAACCGGATTCGCCTACAATCGCGAGTGTTTCCCCTTTATTGACATGGAAGTTGACGCCGCGGATGGCTTGTACCTCTCCGCCGCGTGTTTTGAATGAGATTGCTAAGTCTTTTACCTCTAAAAGGCGCTCCATTCTGCCACCCTCTCTGTTCCTTTTCAAATTATGACAACGGTTCTCAGTCTATAGATAGAGAGCAATAAGTAATATTTTATCTAGATTACTGCCTGTCCGTCAAGGCTTTTCTGAAAACAAAGCTGACATGGCGGAATCTTTTTCAGACAGGTGACGGCGCTTTCGGCTCCGGAGCAGCAGCAGGACGGCCGGGGGCACCAGTACAAGCAGCAGAAGCAGCGCCAGTCCGATGTCCTTACCGTCCACAATACCGTCAAGCAGCAGGCGGTAAAAAGCATATAACGAATAAGGCAAGGCGATCAGCACCGCTGTAATCACACCGGGTGTATACAACCGCAATAGTATACTTTGTCCCAAATGAGTAAATACATGCAGCAGGAACAGCGCCAGGACACTCAGAAACAGCAGATAGAAGGAAAAGAACACGGCCAGCACAGTAACCGATACGATCAGCATATACACAAATAGAACATCCATAGCAAAATTGCGTGTGGTCATCTGCAGCGTGCCTAGGTATTGGTTCCTCAGCTTCTCCGGCAGCCTGTCGGCCGTTTCCCCGGAATGCTTGTTCCCCCAGCTTTCTATAGTAAGTATCTCTTCGAAGTCGTGAAACATGAAGCATACGGGCAGCAGCCAGAACAGGCTAATCAGGTCAACATGTGCATTCAGCATGCTCAGCACTCGACGTCCCTCCCGCAACCACTTGCCGGGCCGCCGGGCCGCTCAGGGCTGTATTCGCTGCCGGTGCATCTCTTCCAGCCCTCCAGCAGATTACCGCCCGCCCACTTCCGGTGCTCTTCGCCATACTTGCGGGAATAGCCCTCAATGAAGAAGATCAGGTCGAGGTATAGATCATACAGCTTGATCCGCGCCTGTTCGTTCGGGCTGACAAACTCCTCTCCATAGCCGCGCAGAAAATGCTTGTTGTCCTCCACATAGCGAAAATAATACTCCAGCAGCGGATCGCCCCAGAGGGCCCGCTCCCAGTCGATCAAGCCCGTGATAACGCCGTCCTTGACGAACACATTGCCGTTCCAGAGGTCCCAGTGTACCAGCCTCGGCTCCTTCACCGCTTCCAGCGCGGGCAGCAGCTTGTGAATCTCCGTCCTGAGCCGCTCTGCCGGAACCGGCAGCTCCGCCCACAGCCGCTCCCCGTCCTCCAGCAGACGGAAGAGGATGGCGCCAAAGGTCTCGCGCCAGCTGCCGTCCAGCGGATGCCGGGCTGCCCGGAACAAGCCAAACCGTTCTCCGCGGACTTCATTGATGAGCCGGTTATACCGGCCAAGCTCCTCTTCCACTGCCGCGCGGGTTTCTGGCGGAAGCTGTTCTTTGATATCGCTGTAGGGTTCGCCCGCGATTCTCTCCATAAAGAAATAGTCTCCGAAAATCAGGCTCCGGCTGCCATCATATCCATATACACGCGGTACCGGAACGGTTCCGGCTGCCTGCATCAGCTGGAGGGCCTGGACCTCCGCAGCCATAATATCGTGCTCGTAGCTCAAGATTTCCGCCTCAGCCAAAGGCGCCACCTTCAGAATCGTGCAGGTGCCGTCCGACAGCACCAGCTCATAAGCCGAATTGAAATATCCGCCGGTCAGCTCCCTCCTGCCAGCAATGGCGATATCCGGGCCGAATATAGACGCTACCAGCCTATCCTGCTGTTCTGCGCTCAGCTTGTGCTTCGTTGCGCTTTCGATGTTCCCCACCTCTTGTCCGTTGTAGTATACGGTTAAATTATACCTGAACAAGCAATATTAAGATGTTAAAGATTAACAGCAAGAAGACCGGCAGCTCCTGTGGAGCGCCGGCCTTTCGCCGCAGTAACCGGACCTAGCTTAGACCCACCACATCTCGCTCAGCGGCTCTTCGATCAGCACCTGGCGCAGATTGTCGACAGCCTTCGAGAAGCCCTCTTCAACAGACATCAGTCCATCCTCATGCTCAATGCTGACCACATAGTCGTAACCGACCAGACGCAGCGCGCTCATGATATCCGCCCATACCTTGACATCATGTCCGTAGCCCACCGAACGGAACTGCCAGGCCCGGTCGAGCATCTTGGTGTACGGCTGCATGTCGGTCAAGCCGTGCATGTTCACGTTCACGGGATCGATGACGGTATCCTTGGCATGGAAATGGTGAATCGCATTCTGGCGGCCAAGAATATGAATGGCCTGTACCGGATCGATGCCCTGCCACCACATATGGCTCGGGTCGAGATTGGCTCCGATCGCTTCACCCGCTGCTTCACGCAGACGCAGCAGTGTAGCGGGAGTATGCACCGAGAATCCGCCGTGCAGCTCCAGGCCGATCTTCACGCCGTGATCAGCAGCGAATTTGCCCATCTCGGTCCAGTAAGGGATCACCTTGTTCTCCCACTGCCAATCGAGAATTTCCTTGAAGTCGTTCGGCCATGGAGCTACCGGCCAGTTCGGATACTTTGCGCCCTCATGGTCGCCCGGACAGCCGGAGAAGGTGTTGACGACCTGAACTCCCAGCTTCTGAGCCAATTTGACGGAATTCACGAAATCCTCATGATCCTTGCGGGCCAGATCAGCCTGCGGGTGCAGCGGATTGCCGTGGCAGCTCAGTGCGCTGATCATCAGCCCGCGCGATTCTACGGCATGCTTGAACTCGTTCAGTGCCGTTTCATTCTCCAGCAGCAGTGCCGGGTTGCAGTGGGCATTGCCCGGATTTCCGCCGGTGCCGATCTCGACGGCCTTCAGTCCTTTTGAAGCTACATAGTCCAGCGCATCCTCCAGCTTGCGGCCGCCGAACAGCACCATAAATACTCCCAGTTTCATTGTCTGTCGTCTCTCCCCGTCTATTAGATAAAGTTATATTCCGGTGTATAGATATCGAAGTTCTTGAGTGTCTGCTGGCTCTCGGCTGCGGTGAAGATCGCCTCGATCAGGTTCTGCACCCGCAGCACCTGTTCATTGTTGACAATGGGCTCCGCTTTGCCTTCGAGCACATCGACGTAGTTGTCATAGAAGCTTGCAGGCAGTTCAGCAGCCGGCGGCAGCGCTTCGGTGATCGTAGCGCCCTCCGAAGGAGGAGCCATCGTCTTCGTCAGGCCTACGCCTGCACGGATCGGAGTCGGCTCCCGTTTCACGCTGTCATTGTTGCGGGTGACGATCCGGCCGGTGAGCGACCAGTCTTCAATCACCGCAGTTCCCTCAAGCCCCTTGACGTACCAGCGCGGGAGCGTAATGAAGTTGGTCGTACCCACTTCAACAACCGCCTGAACACCATTGCCGAATTGCAGAACGGCTTCGAACCCGTCATCGACCTCATTGCCGAGAATGAAGCTGAGGTTGGCGCTTACGCTGACCACCGGACTGTCAATCATGAACAGCAGCTGATCGAGCAGATGCACGCCCCAATCCAGCAGCATGCCGCCGCCCTGGGCCTTGATATGCCGCCAGTCGCCCGGTATTCCATTGGCCCCGTGCACGCGGGATTCGATGCGGAACAGAGAGCCGATGGTCTCCTTATCGTACATTGCCTTGACGATACGGAAATCTTCATCCCAGCGTCTGTTCTGATGAACCATCAGTACCCGTCCGGCCTTTTCGGCTTCAGCAGTCATCTCCCTGAATTCATCCGCCGACATTGCGACCGGCTTCTCGCAGATGACATGCTTGCCCGCGCGGAACGCCGCAATGGCAATATCCTTATGCACATCGTTGGGCGTTGCGATCAGCACCGTCTCCACCGCCGGATCGGCCAGGACGCCGGCATAGCTGGCATAAGCGGTGTAGCCTGCTTCAACGGCAGCAGCACTGCGCTCTCCAAGCAGATCGTATACACCGGTGACTTCCAGACGGCCGCAGTCTTTGATTAATTGCGTGTGGTAGCTTCCCATCCCACCGTAGCCGACGATGACTACGGAATGCTTCGTTGAACTCATGCTGTCTTCACTCCTGTTATTACGCGTCCGCGCTTCCGTCGAAATAGACGGCGCGGCCTGTGCGTGCGGATTCATAAATAGCCTCAAGGATCTGGGTGACTACAAGCGCCTGCTCCGGCTTCACCAGCGGCTCTTTATCCTCTCTGACCGCCTCCAGCCACATGCGCGCCTCACGGTCAGCGTCGGTCTCGGCTTTGCCGTCATAGAAGGCTACCCCGCCGGCGTCCATATCGACTTTGGTCTCGAACAGCTTGCCGGACTTCTCGCCGTTGATCCGCAGCCCGTCCTTCATATCTGCGCCGCCTTCGGTTCCCGCCAGCAGCGTCTTTGCCTCGCCGAATTCGGATACATTCAGCGCCCAGCTCGATTCCAGGGCAATGGTCGCACCATTCTCCATGGTAATGAACCCGAATGCGGAGTCTTCGACCTTGAACTGCTCAGGGTCCCACGAGCCGAAGGCGTTGGCCGCATTCTTGCGCTGGCCCAGCTTGTGGAAGGTAGAGCCGACGACCATGCGCGGCTTGTAGTTATCCATCAGCCACAGGGTCAGGTCAAGGGCATGGGTGCCAATGTCGATCAGCGGGCCGCCGCCCTGCTTCTCTTCGTCCAGGAATACGCCCCAGGTCGGAACAGCGCGGCGCCGCAGGGCAATGGCCTTGCCGTAATAGATGTCGCCAAGCTCACCGGCTTCGCACATTCCCTTCAAGTACAGGCTGTCGTCACGGAACCGGTTCTGGTAGGCGATGGACAGCTTCTTGCCGGTGCGCTTCGCCGCTTCCAGCATTTCCCGGGCCTGGGCAGTTGTCTTGGCCATCGGCTTCTCGCAGAGCACATGGTTGCCGGCTTCAAGCGCAGCTACCGTAATTTCGGAGTGGCTGTCGTTCGGGGTACACACATGTACGATATCAAACCCGCCAGCGGCAAGCAGCTCCTTATAATCGGTATAAACAGCGGCTCCTTCAGCGCCGTAGGTTTCTGCGGCCTGCTGCGCCCGTTCCTGAACAATATCGCAGAAAGCGACCATTTCAGCATCACTCTGGCGGGAAAGGCTCGGCATATGCTTGCCGTTGGCGATCCCTCCGCAGCCGATAATTGCAATTTTAAGTTTGTTAGACATGAACTTTTCCTCCTTGAGCGGCATAGGTTTGTATCCATTTCATACTGTCAGCGACACTTTCCAGCGGCGGGCGGCTGCAGAAATCCTGCTCGACGACTGCCCATTCCACACCGGCAGCGGCCGCAGCTTCAATGATAGCGTGAAGCGGCACTTCACCTTCACCGAGCACCACGGTTTCCGCAGAGCCATCCTCGCGTTTCTTCATATCCTTCAGATGTATGACCGGCAGGCGTCCCGCATAATTGCGGATGTACTCCACCGGATCATAGCCTCCGTAATAAGCCCAGCAGGTATCCAATTCAACCTCCAGCAGGTCAGCGGGGACGGAAGCAAAGATAGAGTCAAATACGGTCAGCTCCCCGTTCTTCTCCGTAAATTCAAATTCGTGATTATGATACAGCAGCGTCGCGCCTTGTGCCTTGCAGGCTTCACCGATCTTGCGGAAATCAGCGGCGACGTGCTCCCAGTTGCGTTGCTCCTCCGTAAGATAAGGCACGATTACCCTGCTGTTGCCGATCTCCAGATTGTAACGGATTTCCTGCTCCGTTTCGTTCAGGAGGGTATCATAAGGACGGTGCGCTCCCAGAGCCACCAGTCCGGTCTCCTGGAGGAGCGCGGCAATCTCAGCCGGGCTGCGGTCAAAATAATGATAAAACTCGACTCCGGCATAACCCAGCTCTGCCACCTTGCGCAGCGTACCTTCGAAATCCTGCTCCAGCTCTTCCCGCAGCGTATACAGCTGCAAACCAATCTTCAGCATGCTTTCTTCACTCCCGACTATGTAGATTTATCACTTCATTACCTGAACAAAAGGGCTGCATTTGGAAAATACAGCAAGCCCGCGTCCACGGCTCCAATCATCAAGCATCATTCGAAACAAAGTCTCAGGGGGCTCCCAGAAGCTCTCTCCGGCGCTTTATAACTGTTTTTGCTAAGAATTATGGTAATATGAAAGCGTATATATTAAAATGAATAATATGATTAAAACATGAACTATCTGGTCATCATTTATTCCGCCAGCAGGAGGTCCTATGACACAACACGCAGTCTGCCAGGTATTAACAGCCGGCTTCTCTTTCCACCGCAAGCCGTTCCACATGTCGCGCAGCGACGGTGTGCAGAATTACCTGCTGCGCCTGCAGTCGGAGGGCAAAAGCCGGACGATGGTGGACGGCACCCTCTCATCGGTGGAGGCCGGCAATCTTATGCTATTCGCCCCGTACGACCCTTATTATCTGAGTATTGAGAAGGAAGAATATCCTGCCGGGAAGCCGCGGGTGGAGAGCGGGGACTATCATATTTTTTGCGGGGGACCGTGGATTGAGGAGTGGTGGAGCCGCCGGAAGCGTCCGTTCTTGCTGAAGCTGCCGCAGAACGAGCATTTCCTCGGTCTCTTCCGCCAGCTTGTCCTGGAGCACCGCCGGTTGTCCGACTCGTCCCCTGAAATCTCCGCTTGTTATCTGCAGATTATCTGTCTGGAAATTGACCGGCTGATGAACGATCAGCCTTCGGTCTCTCCGAAGGGTTATCTGGCTTACCGCATGAAGCAGTACGTGGAAGAGCATGCCGCTTACCCGGTGCGTCTGGAAGAGGTCGCTGCGCATGTGGATATTTCCGTATCCAGGGCGGTGCATTTGTTCAAGGAATCGTTCGGCATCAGTATTGTGAAATATGTCAATGAGGTCAGACTGGAAATGGCGCGGGAGCGCATTACCTTCAGTCCCATGCCGCTGGAGCATGTGTCGGAGACCTGCGGATTTGCCAATTATACGTATTTTCACCGCATCTTCCGCAGCCGTTTCGGGATGTCGCCCAAGCAGTACCGCATCTACAGCCGGGAACAGCTTTAACGATTGTTCAGGCCGTGTCCGGACAAAGCAAAAGGAGCGTCTTCGTGGAAGAACCGCTCCTTATGTTTCACCTTATTCAGCTGCTGCCGTTTGTTCGGCGTAACCCGGACATGCTGGGAAATCGCTCCGTAATCTTCGTTGACTCTTCGCATCATAATCGGACTCCAGGTCCCGGCGCGTTCTGCTTTGCGCAGCGCCTTCTGGCTGCTCGTTCGTGCCATGATTTTGCCACACTCCTCGTATTGGGTTCATCAGCGCAGGTTGGCTGACTCATATATTGTAGCATGTTCAAACAAACCCGGCATGGGGCAAAAATAGTTAAATAAAGTCCGTACTGCAAACTGTCCGTGCAGGAGCCCTCACGAAACAGACCGGCGTCTGCCGGTCTTTCGTGAAACGGGGGGTCAGTTATGCTCCGCAAGAGATTTCCTGTTTCTTGGGGCTGGCCTTGCAGCCTTTACGGGAACAGGTGTTGAACGTGCCCTTGAAGTCGAGACGGTGGTCGGTCACCTTGAAGCCGTATTCGCGTTCCACCCTTTGCTCCAGCTCCAGCAGCCAGTCGTCCTTGATTTCCATCAGCCGGCCGCAGCTGTTGCAGATCAGATGGTGATGCATATGGTCATGCTCGTCGCCGCGCAAATCGTAGCGGGCCACTCCGTCGCCGAAATTCATTTTCTCCACAATATGCAGCTCACAGAGCAGCTCCAGCGTCCGGTATACGGTCGCCAGACCCAAATGGGGATACCCGCCTTTAATCCGCATATATACTTCTTCCACACTTAAATGTTCGTTCTCATTCGCAAGCAGCAAGTTGACGATGGCCTGCCGCTGGGGCGTCAGCTTATAATTATGGGCCGCAAACTGCTGGCTGATCTTCGCTATGGCGTTCATGCGTTCTCCTGCCTTTCTGAAGCTTAAGTATTTTTAAATTTAATATTAGTTTAGAATTATTATAAATTGAGTATAGCAAATAAGCCGCCTCTTGAAAAGCCTCCCGGCACCGATACTCCGCCCATACCCTTTTGGGCCTTCCCCCATACTCTGTTATCACCAATACCATTATCCCCATAATAAGGGAGAGTTAAAAATGATGACGACAAACCGAATTAAAGCCGCCAAGCGGCTGGTGACAGGACCGGTTCTGCAGAAGGTGGCGGGCTCCATGCTCCCGTTCTACCGCAAAATCGCCGCAAACCGCAGCTTTGCCGCAGAGTGGACAACCGCCGTCGTTTCCGCAGACCTCGCGCTGATGGGCAAGCTGCTCCAGAGCATTCCCGCCTTGTCCCAAGTGAACAATTACGGCACGAACGGCATCGGTTATTTTCTGTCCTTCCCGTTCAAGGCTCCGGTCTATTTCTACACGAACGGGACGACGATTCCTCCAGGGATGGTCCAGTTTACTTTCAGCACAGAAGCCCACCGCAGCATTGCGGCCGCTGTAGCGCCGTTATACCGGAAGCTGGCGGTGAACGCCGGTTTTGCCGCCAAGCTCGCGGATGCGATCCGCCGTAAGGACCAGGCAAGCGTGAATGCATTGATCCGCAGTCAGGTAAAGGGCAGTGGGCTGAAATCCGTCACTGTGGAGGAATCGGGCGTTGCGCTGCTGTTTCGCACCAGGTTCAGCAAGTATCCCTAACGCAACCTGTTATTTCAGGAAACCATGTAGCCGCTGAGGCCTATTTTCCGCAAAAAAGTCTCCGCGATGCAACTTTCCACTTTTTGCTGCGTTTAAGGTGTTGATAACAGCCAAACGGCCAACACTAGTCAAGAGGTGGATTTCAGATGAACATGAAAAAAAGCGCCTTCGCGGCGATCACAACCGTATCGCTGCTCTCCTTCTCTCTGGGCGGACCCGCTTTTGCCGCCGGAAGCACGTTCAAGGATATCGACAAAGTGGAGGGCAAGGACAAAATCATCTCCCTGAAGGAGCAAGGACTGATAAAAGGCATTTCCGATACCCAGTTCCTTCCCGGCTCCATCGTCTCGAATGCTCAAGGCGTGCAATTCATTTCAGGCGGCCTTCAGCTCAGCCTCGCAGCCATTGATTTCAATAAAGCGCCGCTGGCCAGTGAAATCTTCAGCAAGGTGAAAGATACAGCCTGGTATGCCGAAGCCTTCGTGAATGCCCATTACAATGATGTTGAGATTCCCGCCAGCATTGATCCCGCCAAGCCAATGACTAAGGAATTGTTCACCAGCCTGCTGATTCAAGGTGTTGAGAAGGTAGGCAATCTGCCGATGATCAATATTGTCCCGGCCGATATCGCCGATGAGGATACGATTAACCCGTCGTATCAAGGCACGATCCAGCGCTCGCTGAAGTACGGAATCAACACACTCGACAAGAACGGCAAGTTTAACCCGAAGAGCGAGCTGACCCGGGCCGAAGCCGCCGTCATGCTGTATAACGCTCTGGAGTATCTGAACAGCAAGGCAAACACTGCCGCAGGAATCTAAGCGAAATTACAGGCAAGTCTAAAGCAGGCAAACAAGCCGTCCGGGGCGTTCTCCCGGCGGCTTGTTTGCCTTGCCCTATTATTGGTGTTCCTCGCCGCGGAGCCGGCTCAGGAACTGCACCGCCCGCGGATGGGCCGCATGTCCGAGCACCCGGTCCGGCGGCCCCTGCTCCAGGATGATTCCGCCGTCCATGAGCACGAGATGGTCCGCCACATCGGCGGCAAAGGCCATCTCATGGGTGACCACCACCATCGTCATTCCCTCGAAGGCCAGCTGCCGGATAACCTTCAGCACGTCGCCCACAAGTTCGGGATCAAGCGCCGAGGTCGGCTCGTCGAAGAGCAGCACCTCCGGTGCGGTCGCCATGGCGCGGGCAATGGCGACGCGCTGCTGCTGGCCGCCGGAGAGCTGATGCGGGTAGGCATCCGCTTTATCGGCGAGGCCCACTTTGCCGAGCAACTCTCGGGCCTGGGACGCCGCTTCCGCTCTGCTGCGTCTCTGCACCGTCACCGGCCCCTCCATGATATTCTGCAGTACAGTCATGTGGGGAAACAGGTTGAAGGACTGGAACACCATGCCGGTCTTCAGGCGAAGTGCGCGCACCGCTTTGGGCGCAAGCCCGCTGCCCTCCTTGAACTCCAGACGCTGGCCCGCAATCTCCAGGCTGCCCCTGTCCGGAGTCTCCAGCAGATTCAAGCAGCGCAGCAGCGTGGTTTTGCCGGAGCCCGAAGGTCCGATAATTACCAGCACCTTGCCCTGGGCGAGGGAAAGACTGATGCCTTTGAGCACCTCCAGCGGACCAAAGGCTTTATGCAAATCACGGACTTCAATCACAGGTCACCCTCCTAGATGGCCGAATAACGTTCAAACCGCCGCTCCAGCACATGTTGCAGCACCGACAGCACCGAGCAGAACAGCAGGTAGACAGCAGCGGCTTCACTGTAGAGCAGCAAAGGCTCGTAAGTAACAGCGGTAATCTGCTGGGCGGTGCGGAACATTTCCACATAGGTGATTCCGGCCGCGAGTGAGGTATCCTTGATCAGGCTGATGAAGGAATTGCTCAGCGGCGGCACGCTGACTCGTACGGCCTGGGGCAATACGATCCGCCTTAGTACCTGGGACCGGTTCATTCCGATGGAATAGCCGGCCTCCCATTGTCCCTTGTGGATGGAGAGGATGGCCGCCCGTACAATCTCCGACGAATAGGCGCCGACGCTTAGAGTGAAGCCGATAAGCGCGGCGATGAACGGATCAAGCACCACACCGGCGGCAGGCAGCCCATAAAAAATGATGAACAGCTGTACCAGCAGCGGTGTTCCGCGGATGACCCAGACATAGAACCGGGCAATCTGCCGGGGAACCGTCCAGGACGATATCCGGATCAGGGCGGTGGCGACCGCCAGCAGCAGGCCCAGAGCAAAGGAAAGCAGGGCCAGCGGCAAGGTATAACGAAGCCCGGCCTCCAGCAAGGGCGGCAGCGAGTCCTGAAGTATTTGCAGTTTGCGCTCATCCATCACACTGACATCCTTTGCACCGCTTATTTGGAGACATCGGCTCCGAAATATTTCTCGGAGATTTGCAGATAGGTTCCGTCGTCCTTCATCGCCGCCAGCGCTTCATTCACCGCCTGCACCAGATCGTCACTCCCTTTCGGGAATACCCCTGCGCTGCGGGAGCCTCCCTCTTCCTCATCCACCTGCTTGATTTTCACATCCGGCTTTTGCTTTTTCAGATCCAGATAAGACAGCCCGTCGTTCACCGTTGCATCGATTCTGCCCGAGACCAGCAGGTCAATGGCCTGATTGAAGCCTTCTACACTGACGATCTCTGCGCCGTTCTCGCGGGCGATTGCCGACAGGTTGCTGGTCAGCGACTGGCCTGCCTTCTTGCCCTTCAGATCGGCGAAGCTCCTGATGTCCTCATTGTCTTCGGCGACGATCAGCACCGCTTTGGAAACGATATACGGGTCGGAGAAATCGTATTTCGCCTGGCGTTCTTCAGTGACCGACACTTCGTTAAAAATCGTATCAAATCTTCCGGCATCCATACCCGCGAATAATCCGTCCCACTGCGCCTCCACGAATTCCGCTTCCACGCCCAGCCGTTTGGCAACCTCCGCGGCAACCTCCACATCGAAGCCGGTCAGCTTGCCGTCCGCATCATGATAGGTGAACGGGGCGTACGTCCCCTCCGTTCCGATCCGCAGCTTACCGGCTGTCTTGACGGCGGCAAGGCTTCCGGACGCTTCCTGATTGCCTGTATCGGGTGCTGCGGTGCTTCCGGCGTTGCTGCCGTTATTGCTGCCGTTATTGCTGCCGCCGCAGCCGGGAAGTACAAGAAGAACAAGCAGCAGCAGGGTTAGCAAAAATTTGTTGTTCATGCCATTGGGCTCCTTCCATTTCGGATATGGTTATGACAGCCGGCGCAAGGCTTGCCGATCCTGTCCAATGCTTGTCCGTTAGCTTGCCCCAATTTGCCGTTTCTGCCTCAATAATGTTTGCAAAGGCGGTAAGCGCCGGCTCTCCTCTCTCTTTACAAGACTGAAAAATATGGTATATTAATTAGCAATTGCAAACTTGAATAGCCTGTTATTTCACTAGGGGAGTCGGCCGACTGAGACGAAGCTTGAGCTTCGGACCCTTGGAACCTGATCTGGATCATACCAGCGGAGGGAAGTGGAGCAGACGTTTTGGCATCATGCTTATCGCTATGCAGCCCTGAACGTTCAGAACCCATTCGTTTCCTCCGGAAATGGATGGGTTTTTTCGCGTCTTGCAGGTAACAGGCGTGGCCCCGGGAAGCCCGGTTATCCATGAAATACATAAGGAGGTGCAGCCTCATAGCTATGTTGTCTATTGCCGGACTGTCCTATTCGTACGAACCCGGCGCGAGGCCTGTCTTTGCGGACCTCTCCCTGTCTGTCCGCGGCGGAGAATTCATTGCTGTCGTCGGCCCCAGCGGCTGCGGCAAGAGCACGCTGTTCAGGATTATTGCCGGCCTTCTGGAGCAGGCCGGCGGCGAGGTCTCGATATACGGCGAGCCCCCCGGAGGAGCCGGTTCCCGGCTGGGCCGGGTCGGCTACATGCCGCAGCAGGACCTGCTGCTGCCCTGGCGGACGGTGCTGGATAATTGCCTGCTGCCGTGGGAGCTCCGCAAGGATCGCAGCAAAGCCCAGGCTGCGGCGCAAATCCGCGAGCTGCTGGCACGCTTTGGCCTCTCCGGCACGGAGCAGTCCTATCCCCGCCAGCTCTCCGGCGGCATGCGCCAGCGCATTGCCCTGCTGCGCACCTTGGCTGCCGGAAGACCATTGCTGCTGCTGGATGAGCCCTTTGGGGCGCTCGATGCCCTCACCAAGCGGGAGCTGCACCGCTGGCTGCTGGAGCTGTGGGGGGGTCTCGACAAGACGGCCCTGCTCATCACCCATGATCTGGAGGAGGCGCTACTGCTCAGCGACAGAATCTACATCATGTCCGGCGGGACCCTGCGGGAGCATATCGTTCCCTGGCCGCATCCGCGTACGGCCGATCTCAGCTATCAGCCGGAATTCGCGGCGCAGCGCCGGGAATTGGAGAGGCTTCTGCATGAAGATTTCAGCCTGGTTTAAGGCCCGGATGCGCAGCTACGGGCCGTTCGTTCTGCTGCTTCTGCTGCTCCTGGCCGGCTGGGAAACGGCCGCCCGGATCGGAGGCGTTCCGGGGTATATACTGCCGGCTCCCTCTGCGGTCTGGGCAGCTCTCCGGGAGCATGCGCCGCTGCTGCTGGGTACGCATCTGCCCGCGACGCTGACCGAAGCGCTGCTGGGCTTCGCGCTGGCAGCGGTGAGCGGGACCTTGCTCGGCGCCGGGATGCATATGTTCCGGCCGCTGGAAAAGGCCCTCTATCCGCTGCTGATCGTCAGCCAGACGATTCCGATGATCGCGCTCTCGCCGGTCTTCATTCTGTGGTTCGGCTACTCGCTGTGGAGCAAGCTGGCGGTCGTCCTGCTGACCTCCTTCTTTCCGGTTGTGGTGGGGACCTTCGACGGTCTGCGCTCCGGCGGGGATATGTACCGGGAGCTGTTGCTTACGCTCGGCGCCGGCCGCCGCCAGCTTCTGCTCAAGACACAAATCCCCATGGCGCTGCCCGCCTATTTCTCCGGGCTCAAGCTCTGCATTGTCTACTGCGTGGTCGGGGCGACGATCGGGGAATGGCTCGGCGGCGGCAAAGGGCTCGGCTATTACAGCCGGCGGATGGCCGGCAATCTGCAGAGCGCAGAGATGTTCGCTGCCATTCTGCTGCTGGCCTTGCTGGGCATGGGCTTGTTTCTGATCATTGCTTTAACAGAAAGACTCATTCTGAAGAAAAGAGGATTGCTCTCATGAAATCAACGATTATGGATTACCGCAGAAGGACCGGCCGCCGGATTCCGCTGCTGTGTCTGGCGCTGCTGCTGTTAGTGGCGGGCGGCTGCGCGAAAGATACTGATTCGGCTGCGGAGCCTGTTTCCGGCAGCCAGGCGGAGACTGACCGCCGTCCGCTGACCGTGATGCTCGACTGGTATCCCAATGCTGTGCATTCCTTTCTCTATGCTGCCGTCGAAGAGGGATATTTCGCCGACGAGGGGCTCGACGTCACGATCCAGATGCCGGCGGACAGCAATGATGCGCTGAAGCTGGTCGCCGCCGGCAAGGCCGATCTCGCGCTCAGCTACCAGCCGCAGGTGCTGATGGCCCGCGGGGAGGGAATCCCCGTCACCTCCATCGCGGCACTTGTTCGCCATCCGCTCAACCACCTGCTGGTCCCGCAGAGCAGCGGGATCACCCGGCCGGGTGAGCTGGCCGGCCGCTCTGCCGGCTTCTCCTCCATCCCCTTGTATGAGGCCATGCTGAAGGCCATGGTCCAATACGACGGAGGAGATCCCGATTCACTGGACATGATCGATGTCGGCTGGGATCTGATCCCGGCCATCACCACTAAGCGCGTGGACGGCATTATCGGCGGCTTCATCAACCATGAAGCGCTGCTGCTGGCCAAAGAAGGCGTACCCGTGACCTCCTTCGACCCTACGGACTACGGGGTGCCGGATTATTATGAGCTGGTGCTGGTCGCCGGCGAGTCCGGACTTCAGGAGTCGCAGGAGGAGTTCAGCGCCTTCCTGCGCGCGGCGCGCAAAGGCCAGCAATACGTGGCGGAGCACCCGCAGGACGCACTGGAGCTGCTGCTGGCACAGCAGGACGAGACCGCGCCGCTGGAGCGCGACATTGAAGCGCGCAGCCTGGAGCTGCTGCTGCCCCTGATGGACGCGGGCGACCAGCCCTTCGGCTACCAGGATGCAGCGGTATGGCAGGAAGTCGCCGAATGGCTGAAGCAGGGCGGCCTGCTGGAGAACGAAGTGGCCAGCGGGGACGCTTTTGTGAATTTGTAGGATTCGGGATGCGCGGGCGCGGGAGATGTGGGATACGTGCGAGACACACGGTTACATATGCAGACGCGCTGACTAATTTCAACTTTATATAACCGGGAGGAATTGATATGTCATTTATTCAAAAGCTGCGTGAAGAAAAACCGCTTGTACACAATATCACCAACATCGTGGTGGCGAATTTTACAGCCAACGGTCTGCTGGCGCTGGGAGCATCTCCCTTTATGGCTGACGCCCGTGAAGAGATGGAGGATGTCGCAGCCATAGCCGGTGCCGTCGTATTGAATATCGGCACGCTGAATGATGCGGCAATTGAGTCCATGCTGCTGGCCGGGCGAAGCGCGATCCACCATAAGGTGCCGCTGGTGCTCGACCCTGTAGGTGCAGGCGCGACTCCTTATCGCAGCGATGTTACGTATCAGCTGGTGCATGCCCTGCAGCTCACTGCACTGCGCGGCAACGTCGCGGAAGTGGCCAATGTCGCCGGAGAGCGCTGGGCCAGCAAAGGCGTTGACGCCGGTGCCGGCGACGGCGATGTGATCGCCCTCGCCCGGAAGGCGGCGCTTAAGCTTGGCTGCGTCGTTATTGTTACCGGCAAGGAAGATGTCATCACGGACGGAACCACCGTATATGTGGTGAGCGGCGGCCACCCGCTGCTCACTCAGGTCACCGGAACTGGCTGCCTGCTGAGCGCAGTAGTCGGCGCTTTCCTGGCAGTCAGCGGCGGCGCCTGGATGGAAGCCGCCGCCGAAGCACTGGCATTCTACTCCGTGGCCGCCGAACTGGCTGCCGAGAAGACAGCCCGGCTCGGTCCCGGCAGCTTCCAGATAGAGTTCCTTAACCAATTGGCTGCGCTGACTCCGGAAATGTATAGTGCAAGAGCGCAAATCCGTCTTGTCGCAAGTGAGTAACATCGCTTGGAAACATCACCCACGATGACAAAGGAGCATACCGTATGACCAAAATATATAAAGCCTTGACCATCGCCGGCTCTGACAGCGGCGGCGGCGCGGGGATTCAGGCGGATCTGAAAACCTTTCAGGAGCTGGATGTCTATGGAATGTCCGCGCTGACGGCGGTAACCGCCCAGAATACGCTTGGCGTTCAGGGGGTATATCCGCTGTCAGCCGAAGCGCTGACGGCCCAGCTGGACTCGGTTGGAGCCGACTTGTCTCCTGATGCAGTGAAGACCGGCATGCTGTTCAGCGGCGAGCTGGTACGGATAGCGGCTGAAAAAGTCCGCGAATACGCCTGGAACCGGCTGGTGGTCGACCCGGTTATGGTCGCCAAGGGCGGCTCAGCCCTGCTGCGGGAGGAGGCCGTTCAGGCGCTGATTCAAGAGCTGCTGCCGCTCTGCTGTGTGGTCACGCCAAATCTGCCTGAGGCGGAAATACTGACCGGCATGCGCATTTCCAGCATGGCGGAACGGGAAGCAGCCTCACGGCTGATTCACAGCATGGGTCCCCGTTATGTGGTGCTGAAAGGCGGTCATGCTAATGACGGAGACGACGGCGCCGTGCTAGATCTCCTGTTCGACGGTGAGCAATTCATCCCGTTTGAGAGTCAGCGCATCGCTACCCGGCACACGCATGGTACGGGCTGCACCTTCTCCGCGGCCATGACCGCCGAGCTGGCAAAAGGGCGCCCGGTACAAGAGGCCGTCCGGACAGCCAAGGCGTTCATCCAGGCGGCAATCGAAGATACGCTGGGCATCGGTGCCGGGGCCGGCCCGACAAATCATGGCGCCTACCGCAAGCGCAACAGCACTGGAGGTGTAAGCCTGTGAGCCGGATTGATCCTGCTGCTATACGGCACATGCTGCAGCTTTATTTTATTATGGGCAGTGTAAATTGCCCCCGCCTCTCCCCGGCCGATACATTGCGGGAAGCGATAGCCGGCGGCATTACGCTGTTCCAGTTCCGGGAGAAGGGCAGCGGTGCGCTGCAGGGCTCAGCGGCGCTGGAGCTCGGGCGGCAGCTGCAGGCCATCTGCCGGGAACACGCCATTCCCTTTATCGTGAACGATGATATTGGAATGGCGGCAGCCCTGGAAGCCGACGGGGTCCATGTCGGCCAGGAGGATGAGCCGGCCAGCGCCATCCGGGAACGGCTTGGCTCCGGAGCAATCATCGGCGTCTCGGCCCACAACCTGGAGGAAGCGCGGCAGGCTATTGTGGGCGGGGCCGATTATCTGGGCGTCGGGCCCATCTACCCCACCGCCTCCAAAGACGATGCCAGAGCCGTCCAAGGCACGCTGGTGCTGACAGAACTGCGGCGCAGCGGCCTGGATATTCCGCTGGTCGGCATCGGCGGAATTACCGCCGGAACAGCGCTGCCGGTCATGGAGGCCGGAGCGGACGGGATTTCCGTCATATCAGCCATCGCCGGGGCAGAAGATATCCGCAGAGCCGCCGCAGATTTCAGGCAAGCGATGCGGCGATAACGCAAGCTTGAAGACATAGCACGCAGGCAGCTTGTTAAACGGCGCTGCGTGTTTTTTGCATCCATATAAGCCTTCTAAACTTGCAACCATGCTGCAATCAGCTCATTTTTACTTTTCCACTGCATTTTACTTTTCACAGAAACAGGCGTATTATTAGTTTACATTGTTAACGGTTTACAAGCATAATTTTATTGAGAGGCGGTTTACCATGAGTATTCATCAGCAGACTGTGGACATTTATCATACTTATTTCGCCGTCTCGCGGCAGCTGAAGCGTCTTGCCCACCAGAGCGCGGCACAGCTGGGGCTGACTGTTCATCAGATCGGCATCCTGAATGCCGTGCGGGCACGCCCCGGACAGACGCAGAAGGAAGTGACGGAGCAGCTGGTTTTTGCCAAGAGCCGGGTCAGTCTTCATATAGACGCCCTTGTGGAGAAGGGGCTGGTCGAGCGCCGCACCTCTGAACAGGACCGCAGAGAAACCCTGCTGTATATTACCGCTGCCGGTGAGGAATGCTGCCTGCAATATAATGCCGAAGCCGCAGCCTTCAAGGTGCTGGAGGATGCCTTAAGCCAATTTTCGGAAGCGGAAGCTGCCGGCCTGCTGAAGCTGAACCTGCAGCTGCTTGAATTGCTGAAGCAAGCGGCGAACAATGAAATCTGATCAAAGCTGGTGATTGAACATGGCAAGAGATATGGGTGGCGGTGGCTTCGGCATGGGGCCGGGTCACGCCAAGTTTAAATTTGACGATGACAGCCGCAGTACACAGTTATCCAAAGCGCTGCTGCTGCGGATATTCAACTATTTCACCCCTTACTGGAAGCCGGCGCTGCTGGTCGTTGGCGTACTGTGCCTGTCGGCTGTCCTGGGCCTGTTGCCGCCTATCCTGATACAGCAGATTATTGACCGGGCGCTGCCTGAACGCAGCATGCGGCTGCTGGCGATTCTGGTGCTGGCTTCGCTCGCGACTACCGTGATTTCCGGTTTGCTGGGCGTGTGGCAGAACTATTTGAACTCTTTTATTTCCCAGCATATTGTCCACGATATGAAAAACCAGATGTACCGCCATTTGCAGCGGATGCCGCTGCAGTTTTTCTCTTCGGTGCGGCAGGGCGAAGTGATTACGCGGATGACCAGCGATATTTCGGGGATACAGGGCGTATTCAATAGTACCATTGTTAATTTTGCCAGTAATCTGTTCGTTCTGCTGACGACCGGCGCTGCCCTATTCCTGATGAACTGGAAGCTGGCGCTGCTCGGCGTAATCGTCGTCCCCCTCTTCATTCTCCCTACCCGCAAAATGGGCAACATGCGCTGGAAGCTGGCCAAACAGACGCAGGAGAAATTCGCCGAGCAGAACCAGGTGATCCAGGAAACGCTGAGCCTAAGCGGCTATTTGCTGATGAAGCTGTTCACCCGGGAGGAGCAGGAGTACCGGAGCTTCAAGCGGACCAATGCGGAGGCGACACAGCTGCAAATCCGTGAGTCCATGGCCGGACGCTGGTTCATGATGGCACTGACAACCTTCACTTCCATCGGGCCGATGCTGATTTATCTCTACGGCGGGTATTTATTTATTCAAGGGGAGCTTACAGTCGGCACAATTGTCACCTTTGTGGCGCTGCTGGGGCGCCTCTACAGCCCGGTGATGCAAATGACCAATCTTTATGTGGATATCAAGCGTTCGGCGGCGCTGTTTGAGCGGATTTTTGATTATTTTGACATGGAGCCGGTAATTGTTGATCAGGCGGGCTCCGGCCCGGCGTTAGCCGCAGGCAAGGATATCGTCTTCCAGAACGTAGGCTTCGCCTACCAGCCGGATAAGCCGGCGCTGCATGGAGTGTCCTTTACCGCAGCGGCGGGAACACTGACAGCCCTGGTGGGTCCAAGCGGCGCAGGAAAGACGACGATCACCAATCTCATTCCCCGCTTGTACGAAGCAAGCTCAGGACGGATTACCATCGGCGGCACCGACATCCGTGAATTCACGCTGGACTCGCTGCGTTCGCAGATCGGGCTGGTCACGCAGGATACCTACCTGTTCAACGGCACCATCCGTGAGAACCTGCTGTATGCCAGCCCGGACGCCACAGCTGATGACGTCGAAGACGCCTGCCGGGCGGCTTATATCCATGATTTTATTGAGGGACTGCCGGAAGGCTATGACACTGTTGTGGGCAACCGGGGCATCAAGCTGTCCGGCGGGGAGAAGCAGCGGATTTCCATTGCCCGTGTACTGCTGAAGAATCCGCCGGTCATCATTATGGATGAAGCCACTTCCTCGCTCGACACATTGTCGGAGCATTATATCCAGGAAGCGATGCGCGGCCTGCTGCGGAACAAGACCGGCATTGTGATCGCCCACCGGCTCTCCACCATTATCTCGGCAGATCATATCCTGGTTGTGCAGAACGGTTCAATTGCGCAGGAGGGTGTGCATGAACAATTACTGGCGGAAGAGGGCATCTACAGGGACTTATACGAGAAGCAGTTTGGAGTTAAGGACGGGGCGACCACGGGCATAATTACGAGTAAATAACGAGTAGATAACGGATAGATAAGCCCAATCCCGCAAGGGCAAGCATTTATAAATTTCATTATTATGTAAAAAAACAGTAGCCCGCCTCCCGGATAATTTCCGGCAAGGCGGGCTGTTTGGTTCATGCAGGTTGGCCATGCCGCAGGCGGCATTGCGTGTTATTGCTGTTTCGGTACGATATAGCCTTCCGCCTTCAGCAGTTCGGCAATCAGCACGGCTCCGCCGGCTGCACCGCGGACTGTGTTGTGGGAGAGGCTGACAAATTTGTAGTCATGCAGCGTATCTTCGCGGAGTCTGCCGGCAGATACCCCCATGCCGTTCTCGATGTCGCGGTCCAGTCGGGTCTGCGGACGGTTCTCTTCCTCGAAGTAGGTGATGAACTGCTTCGGCGCACTTGGCAGCCCCAGTTCCTGCGGGCGGCCGCGGAAGCTCTGCCAACGCTCCAGGATCTCTTCTTTGGTCGGCTTCTTCTCGAAGGAGACGAACGCCGCCGCCAGATGGCCGTCGGCTACCGGCACGCGAATACATTGCGTGGTAATGACCGGGCCCTCGCTCTTGACGATGCCTTCCTCCGTCACCTGACCCCAGATGCGCAGCGGCTCCTGCTCGCTCTTCTCTTCTTCTCCGCCGATGAACGGAATGACGTTATCCACCATGTCCGGCCAGTCTGTGAAGGTCTTGCCTGCCCCGGAGATCGCCTGATAGGTGGTGACAACCACCTGGGTCGGCTTGAAATCCTTCAGTGCGTTGAGCGCCGGCATATAGCTCTGAATGGAGCAGTTCGGCTTGACGGCGATGAACCCGGTTTCTGTACCCAGGCGTTTGCGCTGCTGGGCGATGACTTCAAGATGCTCCGGATTGATCTCCGGAATTACCATCGGAACATCCGGTGTCCAGCGGTGCGCCGAGTTATTGGAAATGACTGGCGTTCCGGTCTTGGCATAGGCTTCTTCCAGTGCCTTGATTTCTTCCTTCTTCATATCAACAGCGCAGAAGATCAGATCGACATCCTTGGCCACTTCCTCCACCTTGGAGGCATCTTGTACAACAATCTGCTTAACGCCTTCCGGCAGCGGTGTAGACAGCTTCCATCTGCCCTTGACCGACTCTTCATAGGTCTTGTTGGCGGAATTGGCGCTTGCCGCAATAGCCGTTACCTCAAACCATGGATGATTTTCAAGAAGTGCAATGAACCGCTGACCCACCATACCGGTACCGCCGACGATACCCGCTCTCAACTTACTTGACATAAGAACTTCAATTCCTTTCAAGCAGCTCCTAGTGATAGGTGCTTTTTAATTCCCGATTATAAAGGATATGTGCAGCTTACACAATATGTGAACGAAAAGTAAGTCTTCCCTTTTTCGGCGTGAAGGAGCTTTACAGCACATTGAACCATTTTAGTCGATATCGACGATAACCGTCCATTCCTTGCTGCTGCGGAGGGAGAAGTCAATAGAACACAGCTCATTGAACGCGAATAACGAATCCCTAAGTCTTTTGAATGATCAGGTTCAATCCCAGGTATTTCATGATCTTGATCATCGAATGTACCCGCGTCAAATAACCCCCATTGTTACTTTCTCAGCAGTAAAATAAATACAGTGATCATGGGACAAAACCTTCACCAAACTTTTCCTTCACCGCAAGTTGCTGTTGAATTCGCTGGCAGCAGGCTCTGTCCGGCTTTGTTTAGGTATGATGGACGAAGGCATCGCCTATTCAACAAGGATAAATGTATTTCGTACAACTATTTGTTAGGTATGCACCCATTTTTGAAGGATAGATGTATTTCGTGCAACTAAAATCAGCATATTGAGATCAAACCGCCTTAAAGCAAGAAAATAGATGTACGAAATGCAACTATAGCCGGGAAACGGCGTGTTTAGGTGAATATAGTTGTACAAACTGCAATTAGCAGCTTAGCAGCGGTTAGTGAGGTCATTAAGAGCAATAGCTGCTGTCGCCTTTAGTAATAGGTGCTGTTGGCCTTCCTCATCCATCTTATGCAATTGATGGCACTGGAGGAGCCATAGCGTTCGCCTGAAAGCATGCCGAAGGAAAGCTCACATCGGAAGCATGAGCTGTCACCGGATTTCAACCGCTAAGAGCGGTTGAAATTAAGAAATCTGGGGCGGGCAGTCACCGGAAGTCCAAACATTCCCCGCAGTTACGACCTAATCTCTTGTGAATTTCAATAGTTCAATTTATATAGTTATAAATAAACATAGGCCATCAGGATCATGAACACCTGGCTATTCGACGGGGTGCAGCTCACTTTACAGCGCCCCCAGGCGCTTCGCCAGTCCGGCCAGATCCTGGCCCTTTAGAGCCCCTTCCACCAGGGCGGGCAGCAGCGCCGGGGTACAGGCAAAGCAAGGCGTACCGTCGCGGGTGAGCTGCGCCGCCAGCCGCTCGTCATAGGAAGGCTTGCCCTGATCCGAAAGAGCGAGGAGCGTCATGGTGCGCACTCCCGCCTCCCGCAGCTCGCGCATCCGCCGTACGAACCCGGCCTGATTGCCGTTCTCGTAAAGATCGGAGACGAGGATGAACAAGGTTTTGCGCGGCTCTTCGATGAACTGCTCGCAATATTTCACCGACTTGTGGATGTCGGTTCCGCCGCCGAGCTGGATACCGAACAGCATATCGACCGGATCATCGCCGCACTGCTCGGTCAAATCGACGATTTCGGTATCGAAAGCTACCACCCGGGTATTCAGCGCCGGTATGCTCGCAAAGATGGAAGCGACAATCGAAGCCCAGATGACCGAATCGGCCATTGAACCGCTTTGGTCAATATCGACGATGATCGTCCATTCCTTGCTGCGGCGCGAGCGGTCGAAATAGTACAGCCGTTCAGGGATGACAATCCGCCGCTTCGGGTCATAGTTCTTCAGATTTCTGCGGATCGTCAGCTTCCAGTCCAGGCCGCTCAGGGAAGGCAGCGGGGAATGCTGCCGCTTGTTCAGCGCTCCGGTAACGGCCTGCCGGATATCGGTCTCCAGCAGCTTGACGAGCTCATCCACAAGGGACTGCACAAGCATACGTGCCGTATCTTTGGTCTTCTCGGGGATCTTGCCTTTCAGCGACAGCAGCGTGCCTACGAGTGCGATATCCGGCTTCACCGAAGCCAGCAGCTCCGGCTCCAGCAGCAGCTGTTTCCAGCCCTTGCGTTCCATCGCATCATTCTGGATAACGGACACCACATCGTCGGGGAAGAGGCTGCGGACATCGCCGAGCCACTTGGAGAGGTTCACGGCGCCGCGCCCGCTGCCCGCGCCTTTGCTCCCGGCAGGGGCTGCGCCGGATTCCGCCTCTCCGCCATAAATTGCCGCCAGTGCGGCATCCATAATGCGCTCCTCTTCTGTAAGCTCCACCACACCGCCGGGAGCCTGCTGCGACAGCGACGCTTCGGCCTCCTGCCCCAGAATCAGCCGCCAGCGCGCCGCCGGCTGGAATTTCTGCTCTGCATTATTGCTCATAACAAATCATCGAAGTCAAAATCGTCCAGCTCATCCAGCATCTTGGCTTCCTCCTCCTTAAGCTCGCCGGTCAGCAGCTCGGCAGCCGCCTCGGCATTAACTCCCCAGATTTCGCCCAGCAGTTCGGAAACAAGTGTCTTCTCGCGCGGGGTGAAGGTGCTGAACGCCCGGCGCAGGAATACCAGCGCCCGCTTGAACTCTTCATCATCCAGGAGGTTGATGTAATCATTCAGCTGCTCCCACAGGCTCATCCGCGACAATAGAGCATAACGCCCGCGCATGGACAAGCCCTCGAACCAGCCGGCGCCCAGATCAGCCGGACTGCCGGGCGACAGCCGCCGGGAGACCTCGGCGGAGAGGGCTCCAGCGTCCATGCTGCCGCGCTCAAGCAGAATGGCACAGGATAATCCCGAGAGGCGCGGATTGCGGTCATCCCGCTCGGCCAGGGCCAGCAGCTCCCGCAGCCAGAGCGCATCGTCCACTGTCCCGCCGTAATCCAGCGAGACGGCATTGAGCTCATTCATCGCAGCTATCATGCTGCCCGCCGCTTCGTCGTTGCAGCCTGCCGCTTCCGTCAGGAAGAGGCAGGCTCTTGTAAACAGCTCCGTCAGCAGCGGCAGCAGCGGTGCGGTGTCGACTCTGCGGATGCCGCCGAAGCCAATAATGGCGGCCAGGTCACGCGCAGCCGCAGCTATTCCGACCACGTCGCGGCTGTCAACGGCGAGCATCTGAAGCACCCGGATGGACTCCTCCATCTGGGCGGTCATGCCGCAAAGACAGGCTGTTCGGATTAATCCGGAGGCTTCCGCAATGGTCCGGCACTGCTGGAGCTTCTCCCGCAGCGTATAAGCAGCTGCGACTTCCACCGTTTCACCCAGCAGCGTCGCTTCCACGACCTGAATTTCCACTTCTGGTGACCATTGCAGCACCCACTCTTCCGCCCAGGTGGCGGCATCCTGTCTCGTTGGCCGCAGCTGGGCAAAGGCGATCCCAAGGAAGCGGAGCCGGTGCAGCAGGACCGAGCGGTGCAGGTCCAGGTAAGCGGCTTCCTCACCCGCAGCCCGGCGGTTCTCGCGCAGATCGAGCAGCAGCTCGCCGGCGACCGTGCTCTTATACTTCTCCAGCTTGTAGCGCTTCAGCAGCCGGTTCAGGTCATCCTGAATCGGCGTCTGGCTGACGCCCTCGGCCAGATTGCCGATCGCTGTGCCCACATCAACCCGGGCCAGCGCCTCGGAGATTGGGGCCAGCTCACCGTGGCCCAGCAGCGTCTGAGCGGCGTCCCGCAGGTCACGTAGCGTTGGGGCGCTGCCGCCGTGCAGCGCAGCCAGCGACTCCGCCAGCCGCACGGCTTCAATAACTTCGGCTGTGGAGCGGTGCGTTCCTGCGCCGCGTACATAACCTGCCACTGATGACAGGTACAGGTGCGGCAGGGTATCCAGTCTGCCGGCCTCCATCATTTCCCACATCAGCTGGAAATAATGCGGAGCCGCATTGCCCGCGCCGTATCCCGACATTGTCGAGAGCTTGTAATAGGAATAGGGCATGAGCGTCAGCTTCGTGCTGCGGACAGGCAGCGTCTGCAGCTCCTCATCGCTGATGGCTTCTGCAGGCGCGGCCAGCGCGGCGGCATGGTAGGCTCCGCACACCACGACAATTTTGTCGGGATCATGTCCTGCTGCAATCTTGTCGTTGATCTTGCGGCGCATATACGACTCTCTGAGCGCATTGTAAGCATATTCGAGCGGCTGCTCCTGCTGCTCCCGGCTCTCGGATAGCTCACGCATCTCCCCGGAGAACGCGGAAATCGCCTCCCTGTAGGCACCGCTGCTCAGGTTATGCTCGTAATTGCGCTCCCAGTACATATCGTAATCACATTCGCCGGCCAAGGCGGCAATCCGGCTGTACAGCGATTCCTCTCCGGAGGCAGACTCCGGACTCACCGGTTCTGCAGCGGCAGGCTCTTCATTCCGGCCGGCTTCCCCCTTGCGGGCCATCATGTCCTGAAATCCCAGGGTCACCGAGGATGGAAGGTCGATGAACGACGCGTCCGCCCCGTGCTCCGCCGCCCATTTCATGGCCTGATACTCCGGAGAGTATACGGCAAACGGCCACAGGACCGTACGGACGGGCAGCGTCTCCGTAAAAGCGAGAATAGCGACCGGAGGCTTGGTCTGGCGATGCGTCAAATGGCGTATCTCACTGTCCGCATCGGACGGCCCCTCGATCAACACGGCGGTCGGCTGAATCTCATCAAGGGTCTGAAGCAGATGCTTGGCGGCGCCCGGTGACAGATGCCGCACCCCGAATATGTTAACACTCGCTCTGGCATCCGTGATCACTCATTCATCTCCTTACAGGCCTGATACAGGCCGCGCCACTCCGTTCCCCGTTTCTTCATGACATTGTCCAGATATTCCTTCCAGACCAGTTTGTCCTTGTCATCGTCTTTGACAATGGCCCCTTGCAGTCCTGCGGCCAGGTCGCTGTCGGTCAGTTCGCCGCTGCCGAAACTGGCCGCCAGAGCCATACTGTTTGTCAGGAGCGAAATCGCTTCGGCTGTAGAAATCACGCCGGCCGGCGTCTTCACCTTCTCCTTCTTGTCGAGCGTCATTCCGCTGCGCAGCTCGCGGAAGATCGTTACGACCTTGATCAGCGCCTCGTCAGCCGGAACGGCGGCCTGCAGCTCATACGAAGCGGCAATCTCCGCCACCCGCTTCTTGACAATGGCCATTTCCGTCTCCAGATCGGACGGGGCTGGCAGTACAATAATATTGAAGCGGCGCTTCAGTGCCGCAGACATTTCATTGACCCCGCGGTCCCGGGTATTGGCGGTGGCAATAATCGAGAAGCCTTTGCGGGCGCTGGTCTCTCCCCCCAATTCGGGAACGGAGATCGTCTTCTCGGATAAAATAGAGATCAGTGCGTCCTGAACCTCCGAAGCGCAGCGCGAGATTTCCTCGAACCGGGCGATACCGCCGGCCTCCATGGCCCGCATGATCGGGCTGCGGACCAACGCCTCCGGAGTCGGACCGTTCGCCAGCAGCATCGCATAATTCCAGGAGTAGCGGACATGCTCCTCACTGGTTCCCGCCGTCCCTTGCACCACCAGCCCGGAATGGCCGTAAATCGCAGCGGCCAGGTTCTCCGACAGCCAGGACTTCGCCGTTCCCGGCTCGCCGATCAACAGCAGGGCGCGGTCCGTAACGAGGGTGGCAACCGCCATTTCGATCAGCCGGGTATTGCCGATATATTTGGGGGTAATCTCTTTCTTGCCGGCTTTGCCGCCTGTAATGAACGTAAGCACCGCACGGGGCGACATTTGCCAGCCTGCCGGTATCTTGCCGGTATCAGCCTTGCGCAGCGCCTCCAGCTCCTCACGGTACAACACCTCCGCCGGCAGCCGCAAATAGCTCTCTTTCTCCTGCTGCTCCTGTCCTGTTGACATGTACACCTCTCCTTTTTAATGGCTTCTGCTTCTTCTGATCAACAGCTCAGGACTTTGCCTTAAGCTGCTGCAGCACATATTCGAGCTGTTTCCTGGCGTCGTACTGGTAACGCGGCAGCAGCGCTTCTATACGGCCGGCATAGCTTGCCGGAAGTTCCAGCAGCATTCCGAAGAGATAACGGTCGAAGTCATACGGCCGGTAATATTTCTTCTCCTGCTCCAGCAGCAACACCAGCTGCTCCAGCCTCTCGTCCAGCGGCATTCCCGTCCGCTCCAGCCCCTGAAGCAGAATAGGCACCATTTCATTCCGGTCGCGCTGCTCCAGGCTATTCAGATGCTGCAGGAGGAAATGCTGCGCCTTGGGTTGGCCCGGGCGCGCAAAGGCGGACACCAGCTTCAGCGAGCCTCTCGCCAGCAACCAGTCCAGCCAGCGCGGGTCCCATGTGCCGAGCTCTTCTTCACTGGGCATAATATATTCAGCGGAATGCTGGAGGCCGGAGCCCTCCCATATCCGTTCTACCTGCGTCCATTCCCGGCGCAGCACAAGAACCTCTATGGCTCCCAGTAATACTTGCTCGCGATGGACCTTCTTCTTGGAGCCTAGACTTTTCAGGACGTCCAGCTGGGAACCGGTAAACCTCTGGTACAATTCAGCGGGAGCCAGCAGCCGGCGCGCCAGATGGAAATGCTGATGCGCATAGACGACATGCTGAAGCTCCAGCTCCTGCAGAATCGGCAAATCCTCAAAAGTGCCGTTCTCCTCCACATATCCGGCAGCCCGATTAACCAGCGATGAACTGCCCACAGGCGCGAACAGCTGGAAATTGCGCAGCACATACCGGTAAGCCTCCAGCAGCTCCGGGCTGTCTGAAGCACGCAGGGCTATTATGAAAGGCTGCAGCTTGCTCCACAGCTTCTCGCTTTCCTTGGCATCCTTGGGCGTAATTTCAACCTTAAGCAGCTCTTGGTGGAACAGCGTTGTCAGCCGATCCGCCAGGGCTGTACTGACCATGCCGGCTACCGCCTCGGCCGCCGCTTCCCGGTCCTTCCCGCCAAAAGCCTCCATGATCCGGTCTTCGCCCTCCTGTGATCCGCCCGCCGCCAAGGCTGCGTATGCGGCTTTACGAATGGAGCTGCGGGATTCCCTGGACCATTCCAGCAGGTGGGGCAGGGCTTCGGCATCCCCCGCTAGGAACTCCATGGCTGTCGTCCGAATGGCCTCTTTGCCTTCCTTAGCCGCCGTAAAGAGCAGTTCCTTCCACCCGGAACCGCCGGCTGCACCGATGACCTTCAGCTTGCGCACCTCGCTCTTTCCGCCCTGCAGGTCAAGCTGTGCGGCGAGAAGTCCGGCGATGCCCGGGCCGTAAGACGGCAAGAGGGTCGCCGCTGCATAGTCGGCAATTTCCGAATAGGGATCGTCCAGCGCCCGGATCGCCAGCGGCAGCAGCCGCAAATCCTGAAAGGCGCCTTCCTTGAACGCCTCCACTACAATTTCATACCGCCCGCCGCCGGTGGTCGTCAGCGCCTCGCGGATCGGCGCCAGCCTGCGGTAAGACAGTGTAGTCCCGGCGTTCACCGGATTCGCGGCAATCGGCCCTGGCTCTCCGTCCGGTGCGGTAGCCCCCTGGGTGTACAGCACCGATTCCAGGAGCAGTGCCAGCTCCTGCAGCTTAACCGCTGACGGCTCTGCAGCGTCTGCCGGCTCCACCAAAGCGGCTATTCCCTCTCCAAGCCGCTTAAATACCGCCGAGCGCTCGCCGAGCTGGCGGAATTGCGGCAGCAGCCGCTTCAGGCGGAAATCCCCTGCCGCCAGATCGCTGCCGGCGATGTACAGCCTTCTCGTCTCCTGGTGAAGTTCTTGCAGCAATGTTGTACTCACATGTTCTCCTCCTCTTGATCATGGTCCGGCTTCTATAACAATGTCAGTACAACAGCCTGTAAGCCTGCCCATCCTTGAAGACCGTCAGCGGCTGGGCAATAAGCCGATTGTTATCCGGATGATGATGGAACATCACCAGCAGTGCGCATTCCCTGAGCACCCCTTCGGGCAGGAAAGGCAGCAATTCCACCGAGCCTTCGGCCAGCGGATAAATATCCTCAAGCACAATGCTCTGGCCCTCGCTGTCTGTTGCTGCATATTCTCCACTCTCTGTAACGCCGACGGAAGCCGCGTGCAGCAGCAGCACCGGACGCTTGTCGCCGAGCGGAGTCTTCAGCTGCTGCTTGACCTTCTTGACCGCATCGGTATAGGAACGGTGTGCCGCACCGGCAATGGCCAGATAATCTTCTGCCCCGGCGCTACGGATCGCCATCTCTTCGTAACGCACGCGCGTATTCATGTCGCCCGGGTAGACGTATAAAGAAGCAATTTGCGCAACATCGAAGAAGCTGTCTTCTTCCCGCATATGCTTTGCCGCTTTGTAAGGCCGGTAACTCACGGTTTTGTGGATATCTGCTGAACCAAGGTCCAGCCAGTATCCCTCATCTACAAATTCTTCGCGGGCCAGGTCATTATAGCTGTAGAAGGCCAGCTGAATCAGCTCCACATCATTCTTGACCCGGCCGAAGGCCTTCAGCTCGGACAGCTGCCAGGCGTGCCCCAGCCATTCGTCAATCGTTGACTCGGGGTCCAGCGCCAGCTCCGGATCTTCAAGACGTGCGTTCAGATGTGTCCGGCCTTTACGAATCAGGGCGTGGATCACCGTCAGCTGTTCCATAAGATAGGAATAGCCCTCCTCACTGGCTTCCCCTTCTGCAAGCAGAATCAGCAGCCGCCGCAATTCGTTCTGCGCTCCGGGCAAATAATAGTTGCCCAGCTCTTTGACATAACCCTTCAGCTCCTTCATCCTGCCCGCATCCACTGCCGCCAATCCGCCGCGCACAAGCGCCAGCGCCAGCTTCTCGAGCTGGTCCAGGCCCTCCAGCTGGGCCAGCATTTTTTTGCGCAAAGCCGATTTATTGACCTTCTTCGGCTTGCTCTCCGCACCGCTCTCTTCCTGCTTCGCCTTGTTCTCTTCCCGCTTCTCCGCCTTCTCCCGCTTCGCGGAAATGTCCTCGGGAACATCCGCTACCGTAAATTCCCTGCCCTCGGCATAGGCATACAGCAGGCCCAGCGCATGCTTGCAGGGAAATTGGCGGCTCGGGCAGCTGCAGCGGAAGACCGGCTTCTCAGGTGCAATGAAATCCGCCGAACAGCTGTAGGGCTGTTTGCCGCTTCCCGCGCACTGGCCGAACAGCAAGTCGCCGGATTCCGAACGGTGCAGCTCAGCAAAGCTGTTCTTGCGCACCAGATTCTGGCCGTTCTTCGCCGCAGCCGAATTCGGAGCCAGCGAATCCACATAGGTTGTTGTAATGTCTGGCAATGTCTTTCCTCCCGACTGGAATGAAAATGATGAATATAAGAGCACATGTTTGCCTTTCATCTTAGCAAAAATAACCTTCGATTCCAATTCTATTACCCGCATAGAGGCTAAAATGATAACAAAGGCCCAGAAAGTGATGTAAGGTTTGAAAGGGCAGCGGACCTGCAGCATTCAATAACAAAAAAAGAGCAGCTTCCGCCGCTCTTCCCTGACCTTTTATTTAAACCAGCCCTTCTCCTTGAACCGCGTGATCGCTTCGATCCGGTTGCCGACATCCAGCTTATCCAGAATCACCGAGATATAGTTGCGGACCGTACCTGTCGTAATAAACAGCTGGCTCGCAATCTCCTTCGTATTCTTGCCGTCGGCGATGAGTCCCAGCACTTCCTTCTCCCGTTGCGTCAGCGGATTCGGCTCACTGCCGTAGGCTTCCTCCAGCAGCTCCGGCGCGTAGAGCCGTCTGCCGGCCATCACGCTGCGGATCGATTGCGCCAGTTCCTCGCTGGGGCTGTCCTTCAACAGATAAGCGTCCACGCCAGCCTTCATCGCCCGCTCGAAGTAACCGGCCCGGGCGAAGGTGGTGAGGATCATGATTTTGCAGCCGCTGCCCTTCAGTGCTTCCGCCGCCTCCAGACCGCTCATGCCCGGCATCTCAATATCCATAATGCAGATGTCCGGCCCCAGTTCCTGCACCAGCTTCACCGCTTCCGCGCCGCCAGCCGCCTTGCCCACGACCTTCATGTCCTCCTCCAGATCGAGCAGCGAAGCAAGCGCCCCCAGCAGCATACGCTGGTCCTCGGCAATGACGATCTTGATCATGGATGATTCCCTCCCGACTCCGGTCTCATGGCTACAGGCACTTTGAAGGCAATGGAGGTTCCGGAGGTCCCGGCAATCTCCAGTGATCCGTTAACGAACTCCAGCCGCTCCCGCATGCCCTGCAGACCATGGCCCTTATAGTAAATATGACTGCCTTCAATCCCTTTTCCGTTATCCTGCACCCGGATAATCACTTCTGTCTGTGAATCCTCGATAATGATCCTGCAGCAATCAGCTCCGCTGTGCTTGACCACGTTGTTAATCGCTTCTCTCAGACACATCCCCAGCACGTTCTCCGCCACCAGCGATACATTCTTCAGCCGCGGCTCCCCCTCAAGCTCCAGACGGATTTCCGCCGCCGCCAGCAGCTGAGCAACCCGCACCAGCTCATCCTCCAGCCGGATACCGCGCATCTGGGTAATCAGCTCCCGCACTTCCTTAAGCGCGGTGCGCGCCGTCTGCCGGACATCGTTGATTTCAATCCGCGCCTGTGCCGGATTCTTCTCGATCAGTTTCGCGGCCAGATCACTCTTGAGCCCGATCAGCGACAGCTTTTGTCCGAGGGTATCATGCAGATCCCGGGAAATCCGCTGCCGTTCCTCCATAATCACCAGCTCCGATATCCGCTTGTTCGCATCCTCCAGCTGTCCCTGCAGCTTGTCCTGGTTGTTGCGGTTGTAGGTCGTTGCCGGAAGCAGGACCACCGCGATGATGCTGACCAGCACGAACGGGAGCTGCGATATGAACACCGGATTGCGCGTAATCAGCTCATAGTTGATCGCCACGATTGTCGTCAGCAGATGGATCGAATACAGCGTAAAGAAAGCGATGCGGTTCTGCAAATTCCCGATGAAGAAGGCAATGAACAGCGCAAAGTACATGTAACCGAACAGCAGCGTCATCGTTATCGAAATGACCAACTGCACGCTGGTCCAGAAATAGACCACCCATCCCTTCGATTTAAAGGCCAGCACGTAACAGGCAAAGAACATAATAATCATGATGATGCCGTAAATCCAGCGGTCTACCGAGGAGGAGCGGAAGATGGAATAGAAGGGCAGGATATAGAATACGACCCAGACATAAGGGCTGAGCCCTGTGCTTTTATGAAAAATATGATGCCATTTCTGCATGACCGCCATCCTCTTCGCCAGCAAATTTCTACCTCCATCTTAACATAAACCTTCCCGCCCCAGGCAATGCGCCCGCTAAACTATTCTCTTATAAAATAAAAAAGCGGCTCCGGAAGAAGCATTAATTCCGGTCCGCCTTCTAACGGATCACTTGCCCAGGTTACTAACCTCGGCTGTCCGCGGGGCTGCAGACACAGGTCTGGAAGATACCGTCTGCTCCCGCCGTACTCTGCTTCTGTGCTCCCTGAAGCCGATAAACCGCTTCTCTTCCTCATCCCACAGCCGGAAACGGAGCGCGCTCAGACTCGTGCGGAGCGTAATCGTTGTGGCCTTTTGCAGCGGGGTGATATCGTCATGGGCCTGCTCCAGCCGGTAATTGGGAATCTTCGGGCTTAAATGATGCACATGGTGAAAGCCGATATTGCCGGTGATCCACTGCAGGAGTACCGGAAGCTTGTAATACGAGCTGCCCTCGACCGCCGCGTTGACATAGCTCCACTCTTCCTCATGCTCGAAATAAGTGTCCTCGAACTGATGCTGCACATAGAACAGCCATATGCCCAAACAGCCCGAGACAAACACAATCGGCAGCTGCACCAGCAGGAAAGCCTGCCAGCCGATGGCCCAGATGATCACCGAGTACAATGCGACAATGTAAATATTGGTCAGATAGGTGTTGATGCGTTCCTGGCGTTTGGCACTGCGGACATTGAAACGGTATTGAACGACGAATACCGCAATCGGGCCGACGGCGAACAGAACCAATGGATTCCGGTACACTCTGTAGCAGAAGCGTTTCCAGGCACTTGCCCCCGCATATTCGTCCACTGTCATAATCCAGATATCGCCGATGCCTCTCTTGTCCAGGTTACCGCTGCCGGCATGATGAATCGAGTGGCTCCGTTTCCATTGCCGGTAGGGAACCAGTGTGAGCACTCCGGTGAAGGTCCCGAGTATATCGTTGGCCTTGCGGCTCTTGAAGAACGAACCGTGGCAGCAATCATGAAAGATGATAAAGGTGCGGATGACAAACCCGCCCGCCACAATTGCAAGCGGAAGCGTAAGCCAGAAGGATACCTGCAGGCTGAAATAAGCGGCCAACCACAGCACAAAAAGGGGAACCAGCGTATTCATGATTTGCCTGATGCTCGACTTGCGGTCTGTCTGTTCGTAAGGCTTGGCGCTCTTCTTCAGGCTGGTGAGCTTGACGAGATCTTTGGTATGAGTCATGGCTGTACCTCCAGGGCAGCTCCGGTGAAGGAGAGGATTCTTTATTCCAGTATATAGAACGGGTGTCACACCCGACAGGCATAAACATCAAGGTTAGAAGTATGACATTTATCACTATGCAAATTCATCACTTCTATTTAGCAACAAAGACTAATATTAGTAAAAAACAAAAAATCCTTTACAGACCGTCCTGATCAGGCCGGTGTCATAAAGGATTGCGGGTGCGGTTACTGGATCTGCTGGGCATGCTCTTCGCGGTACTCCGACGGCGTCTTCCCCGTCGCCTTCTTGAAGACCTGCGTGAAATAACGCGGGTCCTGGTACCCGACCAGCGGCGCTACCTGATATACCTTTACATTGCTGTTCTGCAGAATGTATTTCGCTTTCTCCATCCGGCAGTAGGTGACATACTCCAGAAACGTATATCCGGAGATTTGCTTGAACAAGCTGCAGAAATGGCTGATCGACAGATCGGCAAATTCCGCCGCCTCCTCGATGCTGAGGTCACGGTGGTAATTGGCCTCAATGAAGCGCTTGGTCTTCTCGACCACGCTGCGACCGTCTTCGCGGGTATCCGATCGGTTGCTACGGTCCATCCATTCCCTGAATTCCGTCTTGACCGCCTCGATCATCTCAGCCAGTGTGCCAAGCTGATGCAGCCGGCTCAGCAGACCTTCCAGCGGCCACTCATCGTGCAGATTGAGCTGTTCAATCTGGCGGAAGAGCACGACGACCATCTCGATGATGATCCGCTCCGCCAATTCCTTCTCCAGCGCCTGGGCTTCGATGAAGCAGGACATTTCGTCGAACAGTACAAGCATCCGTTCCATATTCAGCGTGCGGATGCTCTCGATCAGCGACTGCTCCAGCTCCTTCGGATATTTCACTTCCCGGCCCTGCGCTTCCGGTGTCTCCTCCTCGATGAACACGCCGGCCTGACCGGAATAGAAGCGCTGGTACAGCGCCTTCGAGGCCTGCGGATACACCTTGCTCAGCTGGTCAATGCCGTGCGTACAGCGGCTGATCCCGACCGAGCAGGCCAGCTTGGAATAGCGCCGGATACCGGCGATCAGCTCCTCGCCCAGCTCCCGCTTGCTGGTGCCGAGGCTGCCCGGGAACAGCAGCACCCATTCCCCGTTGTAGAAGGGGAACACCGACAACGCGCCGTTCGTCAGCGACCATTCCTCCAGAATGTTGCGCACGGCGAACAGCCACAAATGCTTCTCCTCCGGACTCCATTTCGCCGATAATGCGGCATAGTCGTCCAGACGGACGACGGCCATGAAATACTCGCCCTCCAGCTCGCTGTTCTCCAGCCACCGCAAATGCTGCAGCGGACGCGGATTGCCGAGCGTGAACTCGGCGAACATCCGCTCTCTGGCCAGCGTGGACAGCATCTGCACGGAATGCAGCAGCTGCTCATTCTCCCGCTGCTTGTCAAGCTTGGTCCGGGCCCGTTCCAGCATCTCGGCCAGCTCGTCATGGTCAATCGGCTTCAGCAGATAATCGAACGCGCCGAGCCGCAGCGCCTCCCGTGCATATTCGAACTCGCCGTACCCGCTGATAAAGATGAAGATCAGCCGGGAGACGCGCGGCAGCACCTCCTTCATCAGCGCAATGCCGTCGATGACCGGCATGCGGATGTCGCTGATGATAATATGCGGCGCATGCTCTTCAATCAGCCTGAGCGCCGCCTCCCCGTTCCTGGCTTCGCCTACGATGCTGAGCCCCAGCTCCTCCCAAGGGATCGCTACCTTTAAGCTGCGGAGAATAATCGGTTCATCATCCACCAGCAGAACCTTGTACTTCTCTTGACGCTCACCCATTTGAGACCCTCCCCGAAATTACTGCACTTCCGTGCTTCGTATCAAATTCCAGTATTGCTGCGACGCCTCCTGCAAATCAGCCAGCGCCTGATCAGGACTGGTGCTGCGCTCAATCAGCTCTTCGACGACCCCAAGGAACGCTTTCTTTACTTCCGGCGACAGCAGGTTGTCATAAGGCACAAAGCTGTGATTGTAGTCTTCCATGAGCTCCACCACCTGGGCGAATACCGGTCCCGTCTTGGCAGAATCGAAATCGAGCCGCATGGAAGGAATCCGCAGCCCTTCATAGACAATCCGGGTCTGGACCTCCTTGGTGTAGAAGGCCTTCATCAGCTCCAGCGCCGCTTCGCGCTTGGCTCCTGCAAGGCCGGAGGACAGCCCGATACCGATTGTATATCCGCCGGCGATGGAGGGCTCCTGTCCTTTGAGCAGAGCCGGGAATGGAATAACGCCCACTTCGTTCTGGAAATCCTCCGGCGCCGTCTCTCCTGTGAACAGGTTGATATCCCAGTTCCCGTTCAGATACATGGCAGCTTGGCCCCCGGTGAACAGCTTCACGGCGTTCTCCGTGGATAAGTCATTGGCGCCCGGGCTGAAAGCCCCTTCATTGATCCACTGGTTCAGCTGATGGAAGGCCTGCACATAGTCGCCGCTCTGAAAGGTCGCCCCGTCCCTGCCGGTTGCCAGCTCCTGGATTAATTCCGGACCGGCATAACGGTCCATCAGGTAATGGGCGAAAATGAGTGCGGGCCAGCGGTCCTCGTTCCCGAGGGCAAATGGAATATATCCCGCCGCCTGCAGCTTCCGGATCGCCGTATCCAGCTCGCTCACGGTAGCGGGCGGTGCAATCCCCAGCTTGTTAAAGATCGTCTTGTTATAATACAGCGGCTCCGCGTTGCCTTCAATCGGCAGTCCGTAGATATGGTTGTTGAACGTCCATAGCTGCAGGTCCTTGAATTGGCCGGTCAAGCCGTTCTCCTCGGCAAAACCGGTCAGATCCATCAGCCGGTCCGAACGGACATACGGCTCGATCTCCGCCCCGCCGAACAGCACGAACATATCCGGCGGCGTCCCGGTCACCATCTCGCTCTTCAGCTTCCGCTCACGGTGAATGGTCTGGTCCAGTCCTTCAAAGTTGACCTTTACATTCGGATGCTCCTGCTGGTACTCCTGCACCACCTCTTCAAAGATCGCCAGCAACGGACGGTCATGCTCCTTGAGCCAGAAGTGACGGAAGGTCAAGGTGATTTTCTCCGGAGAGTTGTCTTCGATCGGCTCACGGTCCCCCAGCGTAATAAACAGCACCGCTGCTGACATGATGACTACATACAGCAGAATCCAGCCCCAGTTCATCAGCCATTTCATTACTTTTCGCTCCTTTGTCATCCCGCGCTCCTCCTTCATGCCATAATCCGCGGAATACGGATACGAATGGTTGATCCGAAGCCCGGAGATGAGCAGACCATAATGCCGTACGGGTTGCCGAAGCGAATATTGAGGCGTTCATGCACATTTTTGAGGCCCACACCGCTGTCGTTGTATTTCTTGCGGTTGCCGCCCTCCGGATCCCACAGGCTCAGCATCGTGGCAGGCTCAAAGCCGGGGCCGTTATCCTGGACAATTATGATCAGGTCAGTTCCCGCTTCCTGTGCCTTGATCGTGATGACCCCGTGCTCCTCCATCTGCTCAATGGCATGGTACAGGGCATTCTCAACGATCGGCTGCACGATCAGCTTCTGGGTCATAAAGGACTTAAGCACTTCCGGAAGCTCGATTTCATAGGTGAATTTATCTTCAAAGCGGAATTTCTGGATATCGAGATAATGGCGGACATGCTCCAGCTCCATTTGCAGCGGAATCAGCTCCTGATTCTGGCTGATGCTGATGCGCAGCAGCTTGCCGAGCGAGACGACCATCTTACTGATATCGCGGTTACCGGCCAGGACGGCCATCGAGTTGATCGATTCCAGCGAGTTATATATGAAGTGCGGATTGATCTGCGCCATCAGCGCCTGCATTTCCGCTTCCTTCTTGCGTCCCTGCTCGGTCTGGACCTGCTCGATCAGCTCACTGATCTGCGCACTCATCCGGTTGAAGCCGTCGATCAGCAGGTCGCTTTCGTCATTGGAATGCATCGTGGTCTTGATCGGCGTGAATATCCCCTGCTTGACCCGCTTCATTCCGTTCACCGCGCTGTTAATGCTGCGGACAAGCCGGCGCACGAAATAGCGGTCGAACAAAAAGGCCGACAACAACGATACCGTACACAAGGCAATGGCGATGTTGCGGATCGAATTCGATTCTGAATTAATCAGGTTCATCGGAGTGATTGCCGCCAGATACCAATCGGAGTTATGTGAAGGCAGGAAAGTGATCTGTGACCGCTCTCCCTGATAATTGTCGATATAATAGTCCTGCTCCTGAACGTAATTCTCCTGCAAAAAAGGGAAATTCGTCTGCTGGCCGATATGTTCACCAGACTTGTTGAAGACAATATTGCCCTGCTTGTTGACCAGCAGGATGTCGCCCTTCTTGAGTGTAGCCGCCTCCCAGAAGATCTGGTCCAGCAAATCCGGCTTCACGTATACCACCAGATAACCGATATCCTCCAGCGAATAATAATCTTTGATCGTTCTGGCCTGGATCAGCACCGGACGGCCGGCGCTCTCGGAGCCGTTCTCGCCGGGACCCGACCAGACCGGGCGGCCTTCGGCCTCTTCCATCGCCCGGAACCACACCTGCTGCTTCAAATCCGCAAAGGCCATCGGGGCGTCGTAATGATACAGCAGCCGGTCCTTGCCATACAGGCTGAAGGAGGTAATCATCGGATGGTCGATCAGCAGGCTGTTGATCTCCTGCTTGCGGTCATAGGTCAGCACGAAATTCGGCTGCTTCAACGATTGTTGAATGGCATCCCGCGTAATGGCTGAATTGGTAATGGAGGATATTTCACTGAGGGCAAACTTCAGCTTGCGGTCGGTCTCCTGCAGGGAAATCCAATAGAAATTGTTCGATTTCTTCTCCATGGCATTGGAGAAATTAACATAGGTGACCAAGCCCATCATGATGACAGGGATAAATACGAGCAGAATAATAGCGAACAAGATTTTGCGCCTGAGCTTCATAGTTCCAAACCTTCCCCCTGCTGTACCCGGACTGCGAGCAGGCGAATGCCGTCCCTGTTCCAAGGACGGCATCATTCCCTCTCATGTTAACTATTCTTCATGCTGGTACCGGATTCCTTGCTGATTAACAATTAAATCCAATCAGCTCTTGATCGCGCCGGAAGTGAGGCCGGCGATGACCCAGCGGCTGAACAGCAGGAAGACAACCAGGAGCGGCAGCGTGGCGGTGAAGGTGGCCGACATAATCATGCCGTAGTCCAGTCCGTCGCGCTGGGTGAACAGCTGCTGCAGCGCAATTTGAATCGTATAGTGCTCTTTATTCTTCAGGACCACGAGCGGCCAGAAGAAATCATTCCATACCGTCATGAAGTTGAGAATGCCGAGCGTAGCCATCGCCGGTGTAATGACCGGAACCGCAATATTCCAGAAGATCCGGAAGTGGCCGCCGCCGTCGATGCGTCCGGCTTCAATCAGCTCAGTCGGAACGGCCGAAGCAATATACTGCCGCATCCAGAATATGCCGAAGGCATTGACCATGGCCGGTACGATCAGCGCTTTGTACGTGTCAATCCAGTGCAGCTTCGCCATAATGACGTATGTCGGCAGTACGCCGAGCTGCTGTGGTACAACCAGCGTAGCGATGACGAAGATGAACAGCCATTTTTTGCCCGGAAACTCATATTTGGCAAAAGCATAGCCAGCGAGTGTGCAGAAGAAGACTACGGAAACGGTAACCATCGACGCGACGAACAAAGAGTTGCCGAGCGCCTGGAAAAAGGCCGATTTATCGAGGGCGTTCTGAAAGTTCTTAAAGAACTGATCCCCAACAGTCAGGATCGGCGGAACATTAAACACGGCGCTTTTATCATTGGTTCCGACAACAAACATCCAATAGAACGGAAAAATGGAAATCAGTGCACCGAAGACCAGCAGGAAGTAAAAGCCCAGTTTGCCGAAGAAGCCGAGGTCATCCGGTTTTTTTCTGAATATGCGCAGAGTGCTCACGCTTTAACCCCTCCTGTATCTCCGGTGCCTCTGGAAAGCAGCATGTTTATGATGGAGAAAATAATAGTGATGATGAACAGCAGAACCGCTGTTGCCGCCGCCGTACCGAAGAAGCTGTTGCGGAAGGCTTCGCTGTACAGATAGGTAACCATGGTGATTCCTTCCTGACGGGTAGAGCCGGTGCCCGATTGGCCAAGGAACACATAAGGCTCCGTGAACAGCTGCAGGGCGCCAATGGTCGACTGCAGGGATACGAAAATAATAAACGGCTTCAGCAGCGGCAGAGTAATGGAGAACAGCTGCTGTCTGCGGTTTGCCCCGTCAATTCTTGCCGCTTCATACAGATCACTCGGAATGCTCTGCAGGCCTGAGAGGAAGATGATGGCATTGTAGCCCGTCCAGCGCCACATCACCATTGATGAAATAGCGATCTTGACGCCCCACCAGCCGGAGTTAAAGGGCACACTGTCCAGACCGATGCTGTTCAGCATCCAGTTGACCATCCCGTTGTTACCGAACAGGGTGCTGAACACCAGCGCTACGGCCACAATTGATGTGATGTTGGGCATGAAGTACAGGATGCGGAAGGCGCTTTTAAACCGCGTCATTCCGGAATGCAGCAGCACTGCCAGCAGCAGCGCCAGCAGCACCTGCGGCACGGTTCCCATAAGCCCCATAATGACCGTATTGCTGAAGGATATCCAGAAGGTCGGATCGCTGGTGATCAGTTCATAATTTTTAAATCCGACAAATTTCATTGGATTCAGGGCGTCCCACTTGAAGAAGGACAAATAAAAGGTGAAGAAGATCGGGTATAGTCCAAATATCGAGAACAGAATAAAGAAGGGAGAAATAAAAGTATACGCAGTGATGCGGCTCCGTCTTTGTTCAGTTAAAAAAGGCCGTTTGCTCTCGGCATGCGGACTCGCAATTACGGGCTCAGCCATGTCACACCTCCAGATATATAAAAAACTGCTTGTTTGCGTGAAATCCGGACTCACAGGGCGTATTGCATTCCCGTGAATCCGGATATACGTTTCCAGTAACTATCTATGGGTTTAGCTGCGTTCAGCCAATGTCTTCGCTTGCTTCACCGCTTCGTCCCATTCTTTGGCCGGATCGGCTTTCTTCTCAAGCACGTTCTTGAGCGCATTCTTGAAGAAGGTATCGGTCTGGTCATGCAGCGGTCCGTAGTATACCGGTTTTACGCGGTTTGCCGCTTTACCGTATTCCACAGCGATTTGCTGGCCGCCGAAGAATTCATCCTTGAAGTTAATAAACTCAGGATCTTCATAAAGTGCCGGGATGGAAGGCATCAGACCTTTGGACTTGAAGGATTTCAGCTGATTCTCCTTGTTAACCAGCCAGGAGATGAACTCATAGGCTTCTTTCGGATGCTTGCCTTCCTTCGGCAGGGTGATGAACGATCCGCCCCAGTTGCCGGCGCCTTCAGGAAGCTGAGCGATTTTCCACTTGCCGGAGGAATCCGGTCCATAGCTCTTGATCTGACCGGCCATCCATGCAGGTCCCATGATTACGGCGAACGAGCCGTCGTTCATGCCTTGGCCCCATTCCGGAGACCAGAGCAGGAAGTTGCTGATCCAGCCTTCTTGGATACCTTTTACTGTAAAGTCATAAGCCTTCTTCACCTGAGGATTGGTATCGCCAATGAATTTGCCGTCCGCTTTGCTGTAATAGATTTCGTCCGGGGACTGGTCACGCAGCGCGTTATAAGTCAGGTCGGTCAAATCCGAGAAGTATTTGCCGGTTTTGTCCTTGAACTGTTTGGCTACCGTCGCGAATTTATCCCAAGTGTCGATAGCCGCGCTGAAGCCCTCTGGATCGGAAGGGAGTCCGGCTGCTTCAGCCAGATCAGTACGGTAGTAGGCGACCGTCGGACCAATGTCCGTAGGCAGACCGAGCTGGAAGGAGCCGTCGATCGAGGTGGCCTGCTTCCATTTCCAGTCAAGATAGTTGGCCTGGATATCCTTCGCGCCGAGATCGTAGAGGTTGTGGAATTTATCCTGGGCGTTGATGAAACGCTCCATGAAACCGATTTCAAGTTGGAAAATATCCGGTGCGCCCGAACCGGCCGACAACGCAGTCGTCAGGTTGTTGTGATGCGCCGTCTGGTCGCCTGTATTTTGAATGGAGAACGTAATGTTCGGATGCTCTTTGGTGTACTCGGCCGCCAGATCTTCATAGTCGACATTACCGAGTGTCCAGAACGACAGCTCGATCTTTTCTGCCGGCTCCTCTGTGGCATCTCCGCCGCTGTTTGCCGGTGCATTTGTCGCAGCACTGTTGTTACCCGTATTCTCGGCTGCATTGTTTCCTTCGTTATTGTTATTGTTGCCTCCGCAGGCAGCCAGTGAACCTACAAGCATAATGGATGCCAGTGTCACTGCCAATTGCTTCGTTTTTCTCATTCCTCTGTATCCCCTCTCGAAAGTTTCTCTTACAGGCTTAAGTGTACAGGAGGATATTCCATTTTTTGAGGAGGTAAACTTCCGATTTGTGGTGGAAATAATTATGATCTGTAAGCAGGTCTCCAGCCTTTTTTCGGTCTTCCGGTCGCGTATGACTATTCTATTTCATAATGTGTAACCAGAGACAAGTATTTAGGAGGATGCCCATTGCCCAGAATATCTGTAATTCTGCCGGTCTTCAATAACGCAATGTACCTTCAGGAAGCCGTCAACACGATTCTGATGCAGACTTTAACCGACCTGGAACTGATTATTATCGACGACGGGTCAACCGACGGATCAGCGGGAATCATTCATGAGCTAAAGGATGCCAGAGTAAGGAAGGTTTTTCATGCTGTCAACATGGGTATTGTCACTTCGTTGAACCAGGGACTTGACCTGGCCCGAGGGGAGTATGTCGCCCGCATGGACAGCGACGACATTGCAGCGCTGAACCGTCTGGAAGTGCAGGCCTATTTCATGGACCAGCACCCCGAGATCGATATCTGCGGAACCGGATACACGACCAACTACCTTGGGCCTGTCAAAATAAATCCGATGCATCACGAAGAAATTAAGGTATGGCTGCTATTCCACTCCTGTCTGCTGCACCCTTCGGTTATGATGCGCCGAAGCACCATAGACCGGCTTGGAATTCGTTATGACTATAATTATCCCCATGCCGAGGATTACGAGCTGTGGAACAGGCTTTCGTCCGTCGCGAAATTGGCGAACCTTCCTTACAATTTAATGTATTACCGTCCCCATGAAGGACAGATATCGAACAAGTACCGGTTCATCCAAGATAGCTCTGCCCGAAATATCCGGCTGAGACAGCTTGCTCAACTGGGTGTTCAGTTGTCTGATGATGAATACAATACCATGGCTAAATTGGCCGAGTTCCGCGTGAATTCCGAGGATTTCGAGGATTACCGCACAGCAGCCGGCTTGGCGAACTGGCTGATTGAGCAAAACCGGAAATACCGTGTTTTTGATCATGATTTATTACAAATGGCCTTCTCCAGATGTATTTCCAGAGTGCCGTACTGATCCGATCTGCATAAAGCCGCTTCCGGGACAGCGGCGACAATTGTAACAACCGATGTACAGACCCTCTCCGGTGGATTTCTCGGCGGCATCCGGTTATACTGTTGATGGTTTCGCCATTATCGCCGTGTCACAAAGGAGAGAACTACTATGCCCATTAACCGTCCGCTGCTGACCGACAGCGATTTGCAGGAAGCTGTAGACCGCAAGCTGCCGGTCCGCGTGTTTGAGGATGATCATCTGGTCAATTCTGGAGGCACTGTCATCCGTTTTACCGATTCCGATGTGGTGATCCAGAACCGGGTCAGCGATTTGGCCTATTATTCCCGCCGCAGCTGCGAGTTCTTTGAGGTCAGACCCTAGCCCATGGACATCCGCGCCGAAGACCGCTGTGAGCTGTGCGGGCGCTTCCCGCTGGCCACAACGGTTCATCACCTGACGCCCAAGGAAGAAGGCGGCTCCCTGCTGCCTACCGCCCGGCTGTGCCGGACATGCCACCGCCAGCTACACGCCTTATATACGAACCGTGATCTGGTGACGGCCGGCTTGACTACAATTGAAGCCTTACAGCAGGACCCGCAGATCGCTGCTTTTCTGAAATGGGTCCGTAAACAGGCCCCCGGCGCCGAACCCAAAATACGCAAGTCCCGCCATGTACGGGGTAACCGTTGACTGAATACCCGGTTAAGGCGTAAGAAGCCACCTGACAATTAATTGACGTTGACGCAACGCAAAGAAGCCGGATAATTGGCCTGTTGGCCATCGTCCGGCTTCTGTTATTTCATGGTTTAGAGCGAATAAGAGTCGATGTTTATGGGCGGTGCGTGCTCAAAACCTTCAGCTTCTCGTTGAGAATATCCTGAAAGCTTTGCGTTTGCTCCCGTTCACGGCTTGGTTTGGGTGTAGCCACCGGTTGAGGTCTTAAAAACTGATGGTTAAAGCCCATAAGGTTATGTACTGTCATGTTCATTCAGAATCCTCCTCCTTGCGGTCTATCTTCCGGTTTGCGCAGGTATGCAGCTGCTTATCCCTTTATTAAACCCACTTTTCCAACCCTAAACAGTTTTTTGTCTTTTTTTAGGCAAATAATTATGATATCAGCAACAAAAAGCCTCCCGGACCGGAAAACCGGCTGGAGGCTGGTGTGATTACGCTTATATTCAGCTTTCTTTAATTGAGTGCCGCCCATGACGCTTCGTTTAGCAATTCCAGCTCGTCCCGGGTTAACCGGAAGCTCATCGCCCCGACATTCTCCTCGGCATGCCGTACCTTGGACGCTCCGGGAATTGCCACTACCGTCTCGTCATGGTAATGGACCAGCCAGTTCAAGGCAATCTGCCCGGACGTCACCCCGTATTTGCCTGCAAGTGACGACAGCTCGTTAATCAGCGGCCGGCTCCGCTCCAACCCTTCCGGATTCAGACCCGACTGCATGCGCCGGATACGGGAGAGCTTGGCAATCTGTGCAGGGTCCTGATGGAATCTGCCCGTCAATACGCCTTGCTGGAGCGGAGAATAAGCAATGATAGATATCCCCAGCTCCTTCGCAGCCTCCATAATGCCATTGCGCTCAATATTGCGGTGGAGCAGATTATATTTCACCTGATTGGATACCAGGACCAGGCCGTATTGCTGCAGCTGCCTGTGCGCTTCCCGCATCTGCTTCGCCGAATAGTTGCTGACGCCGACATAGCGGATTTTGCCCGCTTTCACCAAGCCGGCCATCGCTTTCATCTCGCTGGCAATCGTCGACAAGGAGAACGGCTGATGAATCTGGTACAAATCTATACGCCGGCCGCCCAGGCAGCGGATGCGTTCATCACTGGTAGCCGTAATGGAGCGCGCCGTGCGCAGCATCGGCCACCATTTGGTAGCAATCAGCGGCCGGGCATGCGGATTCCCTTCCCGCTCCAGTGTCCCGAGCGCATCGGCAAGCGCCTGCTCCGATTTGCCGCCGCCGTAGATTTCGGCCGTGTCGACCCAGTTCATGCCGCCTTCGAGGCTTGTCCGCACGATGGCTGAGATATCCTCGTCGTTCAGATTGCTCCAGTATTTGCCGACGATGCCGCTCGCCCGGCTGAACTGCCAGCAGCCAAGGCCAAGCGGCGAGACCCTAAGGTCCGATTGGCCGAGCGGACGGAGCCGCACTTCATGATGTGCAGAATGGTCTGAATTCATGCCTCTACATTCCTCCTCTTTCAATAACAGCGGCTTCGGATAGCCACCGCTCCAGCACCAGGGCGACACCTTCCCGGTCATTGGTATCGGTAATTTCGCTTGCCGCCTGCTTCAGCGCCGGAGCCGCATTGCCCATCGCCACTGCGTAGCCGCATTCCCGGAACAGCCCGAGATCGTTGTAATCATCGCCGAAGCACATGACTTCCTCCATCACTATACCGAGATTCAGGCAGAGCTGCCGGACCGCAGCCTCTTTGGAGACACTGGCGGCCATGATCTGCACCAGTGCGCCTTCATCGGTGACCAGGATATTCAGCAGATGTCCATATTTCGCATACAGGCTGTCCACCTGGTCGAAATATTCGATCAGAATTTTGGTGCAGTCAAGAGACTGGAGGGCATTCCGCTCTATAACGGAAGGCGGCTCCTTGGCTTTGGTCGTCCGGGAGTAATCCAGCGGACGGAAGCTGTACCAGCTGTTCATGACTTCAATGCTGAGTGCCGCCGCCGGGTCCAGCAGCAGACAGTAATCCATGACCTCGGCCGCCAATTCGCGGTTAATCGGATAGTGAAAGGACTGCTTGCTGACACAGCATTCGAATAGAGCGCCGTTGTAATAAACAACTGAACCCAGCGCGGACAGATCCATCTGTTCAAAAGCCACCGCCCGCGGCGGTCGTGCGGTGGCAAATATCAGATGCAGCCCCCTGTCCTTAGCAGCAGCCAAGGCCTCTCTGGTTCTATCTGTAATCCGTTTGCTTGAGGTTAGCAATGTACCGTCCAAATCAATCACGGCCGCCTTTACGTTCAATACTGACATACAGTGCACCCCGCTCTCAACTGTCATTAGGTAATGTCAGCATAACGCGTGTCCCCGGTGAACTGTCAACAACCTTTCTCCGGTATAAGTGAATGCTGCCCCCCTTTATTTCGCGGCATTCTTCGGTGTGATTGTTAATACAAAATTGACACTGTCCCACTTGGCCGATGCACCAAGCGCTGTTGCCAGCGGGCCGGCCGGAGCAAGCAGGGTATAGCCGACATTTACCGGGACCGGCGTCAGATTGCTTGTCTTGCCGTCCGCGGTCAATTGTTCCCCCTGAATCCGGATGATGCGTCCTGTCTGCTCCAGCTTAATGCCGTTATCCCATGTAACGGTATACCCCAGACTCTCTGCAAACGCCCTTACAGGAACCATGACTCTGTTATCCTGCAGCAAAGCGGCCTGCTCCGTCTCTACTTGGCGGCCCGCTACCACTAAGGTCACCGGCTTCAGAATCGGCGATGCCGTGAACGGGCGCGACTCCACCGTGCTGATCCCCAGCTGACCAAACCTGTTGGTGCCCCAGGCAACCGCAGTCCCGTCTTTGAGTATGGCATACTTACTGTACTCACCGCTGGCGAAGGCCACCGGATTCAGCAGCCCTTTGATCTGCCACGGACGCTTGAACTTCAGAGTCTCGTTGAGATAATCCCTGCCCATATTCCAGGTTACTCCGTTCTTTTGCGTAACCGCAATCCCGTCCGGAATGAGCGCAGCCCGGACGGCCTGCGGAACGGCGGTAACCTTCTGCAAAGACCGCTGGTCGGTCCCGGATTCCCAGACCCAGATTTCACCCTTTCCGTTCTGGACCAGATTGAGGCTTTCCTTCGTCTCTGCGGAGACGGCTCCACTGAGCCTGCTCATCTTCTTGACGGTTTGCGGCAGGAAATGTTCGTAATCAACGCCAGATGTTGCCCACACACTGCCGCTCCCGGTCAGCGCGATAAGGCTTCTGCCGTCCAGGCTGAAAGACTTTACGTTGTAAAGTCCTGCTATCTGAGCGGGCTTGGTGCGCAGCAGTCCGGCCGGACCTTGATCCTTATCGGCCGATGTCCACAGCCATAACGTCCCGTCACTGCGCAGTGCCGCATTAAAAGCGCCGCTGGCGATTTCCTTGACTCCTGTAATTCCGGAGATTTCCTTGGCTGCCGGTAACGGAACGATGTCTGAACCGTCTGACTCCGGAGCTTCCCATTGCATGAGCCTTCCGTCGCCCCTTAAAGCAAGCAGACTGTCATCACCTGCCGCAAGCTTGACAACTCCGCTCAAGCCCGGGACCAGTTGCGGTGTACTGACCCGCGTATTGCCGCCGGGAGAGTCTGCCTGTTCCCGGAGACTTCCGCCCCATACTCTCACCGAGCCATCGTTGCTCAGTGCAGCATAATAGCCGTTGCCTATTAAGAGCTGACGCATGCCGTCCAGCGCAGCAATCCGCAGCGGCGTGATGATCCAGCCATCAGGGCTGGATGTGCCCCGGGCGAATTGGCCGAAGAAATTGCTGCCCCACACCCATACGGTTCCATCCTGTTTAAGTGCGAATGAGCTCCCGCCCCAGAAGCCGGAGGAAGCGACAATTTCCTTGATGCCGGACAGCTTGGCTGCACCGGCTGAATAGCTCTGCGTCGCCCCGCCCGGAGCAGCAGAAGCTGCTGAAGCGCTCACCGGGCGCGCACTGATTACCGATAATGCTGCAATCAGCAGCAAGGTCATATAGCGGAGCCCTCGTCCAAAAGTATTCCTCATAGCGATTCCCCTTTGGCAAATTATAGAACTGGATAATTGATAATTGCATAGATTAAGACGCACTGCTCCTGCAAAGGTTGTTGCCCCTGCCATAAAAATTCCATACGGAAATGTGGGACATTATGGTATAATTACCCTGCTTTGCTGCCTTGTGCTAAACTACATATAGATTTATTGATTATAGGGGGAACACATGTTAAAATTCATCGGATTTATTGCACTGCTGAACCTGGTCGGCAATCCTCTGATTGCCTTGATCATTTTGTTTGCCATTCTGTATTTCCTCGATCGCCGGTATGTCGGAATCTTCCCGAGTCTGGGCAAACCGTTCCGCCGCAGCCGGCAGATCTCCAAGCTGCGGAATACAATCACGCTCAATCCCAATGATGTCTCCGCCAAATTCGATTTGGCCAGACTGCTGATCGAGAAGAAGCGTTATGCAGAAGCGAAGGAGCTGCTGCTGCAGATCGGCGACCGCTACGAGCAATCCGCCGAATATTGGGTGGAGCTCGGTTATGCCAACCTGCGGCTCGGCCAGCTGGCCGAAGGGGAAGCGCAAATGCTGCAGGGGCTGGAGATTAACCGCCGGGCCAGATACGGCCAGCCCTACCTGCGTTTGGCTGAAGTGTTCCGCGGCAGCGACCAGGACAAGGCGCTCCGCTATGTAGGCGAATTCCAGGACATTCAGACGTCCTCCAGCGAAGCTTATTATCTGGCGGGATCGATGTACAAGACGCTGGGCCGCGATGAGGAAGCCAAGCAAGCCTTCTCCGAATCCATCGCGATCTACCGTTCACTGCCCAAATATAAGAAACGCCAGGAACGGGGCTGGGCGCTGCGCAGCTACCTGGCCAAGCTGCGTTAAGCCTGAACGCTATAAGCCGTGACGGGCAAGGTTTTTTGCGGGGCGATGAGCCCCGCAAAAGGCCGGCCTGCGCGGCTGTTTTTTTATTCGGGCTGCTGAACACTTGATCGGCTGAATGCCAAACGCCAAACGATTGACATCTGAACGCGAATTGCCTGGCGCATTGTGGTCGCTTTTTCATACACATTTGCCCCGGTTACCCACGCAGCGGCGCATTGTGGTCACTTTTTCATACACATTCGGCCCATTACCCCATGCAGCGGCGCATTGTGGTCACTTTTTCATACACATTCGGCCATTAACCCATAAAGCGGCGCATTGTGGTCACTTTTTCATACACATTTGCCCTGGTTACCCATGCTGCGGAGCATTGTCTCGTTGTGGTCGTTTTTCCATACACATTCGGCTCATATCCCCTTACAGTTGCAAATTGTGGTCGCTTTTTCGCACACATTTGCCCCGGTTACCCATGCTGCGGAGCATTGTGGTCACTTTTTCATGTGAAATCCTTGAAAATGTCCGGCAAGCGGCCACCATACCTGCTCGACAAACAAGCGTTTTCCGTAGCCATGACCGCTTTGCAGCGTATCAAGCCGTTCTCCTTCCCTTTGCTTTGAGATGATCGCTCAACCATTGCTTATGTTCATACGTAAAACCCATTTCCGTCCCCTCGCTTTACGATATTGGTTTCTAAATACACAAAGCCCCGCCTCCTTCCGGATGGAAAAGGAGACGGGGCATTCTGTGCCGCGTATGCTTGTATCTGTAGCCACCTGTGCCACTTTTGGCCGCTAACGCAATACGAAATTTGGCCCGTTACATCTATGGGTGAAACAGATAGTTACTGATCAACAGCGCTATTCCAACATTCCTGCTGCTATGATTTTCTGCTATATGCAATACTGCTTCTATGCATTCCTGCTTCTATGCACTCTTGCTCCTATGCACTCCTGCTTCTATAATCCAGCGCTAATATACTTTTACTGTTTACACTTCCATACTACATTTCCAGTGTATCCGGCTTCTCCTCGCTTGCCGAACCACTGAACGGCCACCAGTTGGCCCGGCCGAACATCCGTACCATCACCGGAACGAAGAACGGCAGGAAGAGCAGCGCGTAGAGCGCAAGCCCGGCAAGCACAACGGTGGCAATCTGCATCATCGACAGCACGCCGGACGGATACATCGAGGCAAAGGTTCCGCCCAGGATCAGCACTGCCGACAGGATAACCGTGCCCATGTTGCGCATGGCATGCAGCATCGCTTCGCGCACATTCCAGGTCTTGTTCTCATTGAAGCGCGACATCAGGAAGATGCTGTAGTCCACGCCCAGGGCAACCAGCATAACAAAGCTGAAGAACGGTGTGCTCCAGGTGATCCCCGAATAATTCAGCAAATTGACGAAGATCGCCTCGGTGACACCCAGTGCGGTAAAGTATGTGACCACCAGCGAGAGCATCAGATAAACCGGCATCACAATCGAACGCAGCAGCACTACCAGGATAATGAAGATGCCCGCCAGCATCAGTATAACGGTCCGCGTATAATCCTCATCGGAGATGGTCTGCAAATCGTTGTATGTGCTGGTCACTCCGCTCATGGCCGTCTCGGCATTTTCCAGCTTGGTGCCCTGTACGGCGCGGCCTACGGCAGCCTGAATTTCGTCCACACTGTCAATAGCCGCCTCGCTGTACGGATTCTCGGCAAAAACAACATCCAAGGTCATGACCTTGCGGTCTGCCGACAGGTAAGTGTCGAACACCTGCCGGATGCCCTCCGCTTCCAGCGCTTCCGCCGGAACGAAGAACCCGCTTAGCTCTTCATCCTTCAGGTCCTGAATTTGCTGCAAATAACCCTTGGCCGAATCCAGGCCCCCGGTAATTTGCGCCAGTCCGGCTGCGCTTTGCTCCAGGCCGTCCGTCAGCTGGCCGAGCTGGCCTGACAGCTGACCGAAGCCATCGGCCAGCTGCTGCTGGCCGCCTTGCAGCTCATCCAGCCCGCCAGTGAGCGCCGGGATCTGGTCAATGATCTGCCCCTGACCAGCCGCCGCCTGATTCAGCCCGCTCTGCAGCTGGTCTATACCGGCAACCAGCCGGTTCAGCCCCTGGGCCAGCGCCGTCTGGCCGGCAACTGCCTGCGCATAGCCGGCATTCGCTTCCGTCAGGCCCGCAGCCGCGCCGTCTAGCTGGCCGGAAATCTGCGCGAGTCCAGCTACAAGCTGCGCGGCTCCGGCCCCGGTCTGTGTAACCGTCCCCTTGATGGTCTGGTAATTTGCATCCTGCAGCAGATCGGGATGGCTGATCTCCAGACCCGTGAAGGACGCCTCCAGCCCATTCAGGGCTGTGCCCACACCCTGTAACTGGGTCTCCAGTTGGCCGAGTCCGCCGCTAAGCGCCGTGAGCCCCGAGCCAACCGTCTTGTAGCCTTCCAGCAGCTTGGCGCCCGCGTCCGCCAGCTGTCTGGCGCTGGCCGCCGCTTGGGCCAGGCCGTCCTTGATTTCTCCGGCGCCGGCCGAACCGCTGCGGATGCCGTTCTCGATCTGCGTCAGCCCGCCGCCGAGCTGTGCGATGCCTTCCTTCAGCGCGGCCGTGCCTTCGGTCAGCTGTGCGCTGCCCGAGGCAGCCTCTGCCAGCTTCGGCTCATTGTCCTTAAGCTGCTCCCCAGCTTCCGCCAGACCGGACTTAATCCGGACAAGTCCCTCATTGCTCTGATCCAGCCCTTCCGATAGTGTAGCCACCTGGGTTGGGATCAGGAAGTCATTGATCTGCTCTCCGGTCGGGCGCGACATACTGCGCACGGATTTCACACCGTCGACCTTCTCCAGTTCGCGGCTGATTTTTTCCGCCAGGCCCATATATTCCGCATTGTCCATACGGTCATCGTTCTTGATCACGATCTTGCCCGGCATGGATTCGCCTGGACCGAAGCTGTCTGCGATGATATTGAAGCCCTTGACCGAATCGTAGCCCGAGCCGATTTCATCCATGCTGTTGAAGGACAGCTTGCCGTCATAGGTGACGAGGAAAGGAACGACGATGACCGCAACGAGCAGCAGCGCTGCCCATGGTCTTTTGAAGGAGAAGGAGCCTGCCGCTCCCCAGATCTTGCTTTCACTGTGCTCAAGCTTGCCGCGGGACGGCCAGAACAGCTTTTTGCCCAGCACCGCCATGAAGAAAGGAACAATTGTCACGAGTGCCAGCAGCATCACGGCGATGCCGACCGCCACCGCCACCGCGGAACGGTACAGCATGAACTTCGAAAGACCAATCGCCACGAAACCAACGAACACCGCCAACCCGGAGTAAAATACCGTCCCCCCGGCCTTGCGGTAGGTTGCGATAATCGCGCTTTGTGTGTCTTCTGCCGTGGACAGCTCTTCCTTAAACCGGCTGATCAGCAGAATGCAATAGTCCGTGCCGATCCCGAACAGCACCGCCACCATAAAGATTTGCGTGAACGTTGACAGCGGGAAATCAAAGCGGTCCACCAGGAACGCTACAATCGACTGGGACACGATATAGCTCAGTCCGACGGTAAGCAGCGGTACAAACGGAGCCACCAGCGAACGGAACACGACAAACAGAATCAGTAAAATAAAAATAACCGTAATATATTCCGATTTCTTGAGACCCGCTTCCGAGCTGACAATCGTATCCTCTGTAATCAGCCCTTCACTGGTCAGATAATGCTCGGCTTGCACACCGTCCAGGAGCTCACTCACTTTGCCCGGCAGCTCCTTGACCGCCTCCTCCCCGCCAAGGACGGATAAGGCGACCATGATAGTCTTGCTGTCTGCAGAGATCAGCGTATCCGCAAGGTCCGGTGTCGAAAAAGGATCGTTAATCGTGTCCAGACTCAGCTCCGCCTTGTTCGCAGCCAGCGTCTCCACGCCCTGCTTTACGCTGTCCTTCGCCTCACCGCTCAATCCGTCCGGATTGTGGAACACCAGCGCCACCTGGTGCAGGGTCTCTCCGCCCTTGGCATCGGACACCTCACTAAGAATTTCTGCGGCCCGGGAGGACGTATAGCCCTCAGGAACAGCGATTTGCCCCTTTTCGCGCACCAGGTCGCCCATCCCCGGCGCTGTCAGGAACAACAGCACGGCGGCAGCCAGCCAGGCGGCGATGATGGCCCATTTTGTCTTCAGAATGATTCTCACGAATTTCTCCCTCCACTCTCCTGCATCAGAGATGCCAGCTTCTCGAACCTTGTCACGAACATTTCGACCTCATCTTCCTTAAAATGCAGCAAATATGGCGCAATGATCTGCTGCACCTCTACCTCGGCAATCCTGTACACCTCTTCACCATGCGGCGTCAAGGTCAGGTACACGAGCCGCCGGTCCTGTTCGTCACGCGTCCGATCCAGCATTCCGGCTTCCACCAGACGGTTGATGATCGCGGTAATGGAACTTTTCCCGACGGCCACGGCTTCCGACAAGTAAGTGGAGGTACAGCGCTCCTGTCCTCTGATCAGCCGCAGGATACTAAACTGATCGTTCGTCAGCCCATCCGGAATCCGTTCTTTAATGCGGGAGCTGACCTGCCTGGTCACAATGCCGTAAGCGTCTATGTAGCGGTTAATCCACTTCTCCGCCTCTTCATTCATCAGCAAACCTCCTAAACCCAATAATAGTTTCATAGACGAACTGTTCTACAGTAAAACTATATGATTTGGCCTCACAAAAGTCAATGCAGATTGTATGCCTCAAATTCCCCAATGTATATAAAATAAAAGAGGAAACCCGGTATCACGGATTCCCTCTCATCTGAACCACTTTATTAGTCATAAATTGGACTCTTTACTCTTCATCTTCAGACTCTTCCACCTCATACACGCAGCGGAACATCTCGATGCCTGCAGCGTTCACGCCCAGGCTGTAGACCATAAAGCCAAGACTGCGGTAGAAATCGGCGGCAATCTCATCCTCCGTCTCCGCCAGCAGATAACGCGGGCTGCGCGCCTCCAGCAGCTCCAGTATCATGCCGCGGGCATAGCCCTTGCCGCGGTTCTCGGGCAGCACAGCGATGTGATGCAGCTCCAGCGAGCCGTCCTCGGTCTCCTCATACCCGGCCAGACCGACCAGCAGCCCCTCTTCCTCCCATCCTGCCAGCTTCAGCGCATTGCCAGTGCTGTATTCAGCAGTTATAGCAGCCAGCGCATCGGGATCATCCATTACGGCGTAGCCCAGCAGCTCCTGCACCTCCGGCGTACCGGTTCGGGATTTCAAGTCAATCAGCATGTTGTATCCTCCTATTATTACTTGTGCTGCAATCGAAGCGGCAGCTCGCTTATTTCCACCGCATTAGCCGCAGTACAATATATCCGATCCACACGCCCAGCAGATTGAGCAGCAGATCATCAATGTCGAAGCTGCCGACATGCAGCAGCATTTGCAGACATTCCAGAATCAGAACCCAAAGCCCTGTATAAAGCGTCAGTCTTACAATGGACCGCAGCTTGCCTTTGACAAGCGGAAGCAGGATGCCGAACGGAACGAATACGGCGACATTGCCGATCAGATTCACCAGCCTGTAGCCGTAGGACACCCCGTTGTCGAGATTAAAATACAGCTTGATCGTCCGCAGCGGCTCCAGATTGTACTGCAGCGGCCCTTCGGGATCGGGCGTACGTCCGAAGCCGATGAACATCCAGTATATCACTGCACCCGCGTAAAAGAACAGGAGCAGCCGCGCCCCTATCCGGCGCGGCTGCTTCACCTGTGCCTTCCCGGACCGCGAGGCCGGGGCGCTGCGGCCTTTGGACTTAGAGATGCTGCTCACCCTCAAGTACAGTAATGCTTCCGTCGGCATGTCCAATGATTGCCAGCGAGGCGATACCGATGAAGAGTCCATGTTCCACAACACCCGGGATCTGCTGCAGGGCTAACGCCAGCTCGCTTGCAGAGGCTATCGCCCCGAAGCGGCAATCGGCAATATAATTGCCGTTGTCTGTCTTGTATAATTCACCGTCTTTATGCCGCAGCTCCGTCCGGCAGCCCAGCTTGTCCAGAGCGGCCACCGTCCACTCCCAGGCAAAAGGCACGATCTCCACCGGCAGCGGAAATTGACCAAGCGTCTCGACGACCTTACCCTCATCGGCGATAACAATCATGCGCGCGCTTCCTGTCGCTACGATTTTCTCGCGCAGCAGCGCACCGCCGCCGCCCTTGATCAGCTGCAGCTTGCCGTCGAGCTCATCCGCTCCGTCAATGGTGATATCCAGACTGTCGATATCCCCGAACGCAACTAGCGGGATTCCCAGCTCGCGGGCTTGATCCTCCGATGCCTGTGAAGTGGCTACGGCAGTAATCTGCAGCCCCTCCTTGACCCGTTCCCCCAGCTTGCGGATGGCCCAGTAGGCGGTGGAGCCGGTGCCGAGCCCGACCTTCATTCCGTCCTTTATGTATTCCACGGCTTTCTCCGCCGCAAGCTGCTTCACATTGACACTCATGTTATGCCTCCTAATTAATCTGTGATAAAAGCGCTGATGATTACCGCTGCAGCAATTCCCTATAAATCTCTGCATTGTCCTGCTCAAAGCAGACAAATGCAATAAGCTTCAGCGGCATTGCAGGACCACTCTCTCTGATGAACTGGATAACCGAGGTTACAGCGGTTTGGGCCGCCGCTAATTTAGGGAAATTATACACTCCCGTCCCGATATTCGGAAAAGCGATGCTCCGCGCTCCTTGCTGACAGGCCAATGTCAGGCTGGTGCTGTAGCATTTGGCCAGAATCGCCGTTTCGTTTGCGCTCCCGCCCTTCCAGATCGGGCCTACGGTATGGATGATCCCCCGGAACGGCAGGCTTCCGGCAGTCGTAAGCGCAGCGTCACCGGGCAGCACATGTCCCTGCTTCTGGCGGATCACAGCACATTCTTCGGCAATCCGCCGTCCGCCGGCGCGGTGGATTGCCCCGTCGACGCCTCCGCCGCCATAGAGGCCCGAGTTGGCAGCGTTTACGATATAATCACCCTGCCAGCGTGTAATATCTCCCTCAATGACTTCAAGCACCACTTGTTCAATATTGATTTGCATTTCCGGCTTCCTCCTTCATAACGGCCATAAGGCGTCTGGTTAATTCTCTTTCCCCTTTACGGACGGCATGCTCCGCATACGTTGCCGGCATTAACTTGTTCCCTTCAATGCCGGCTGTGCGGATATGCTGCACCATCCGCCGCTCGGCCTCCGCCAGATCCATCTGGCCGCTGCCGGCAGGGACGCGGCATAACGCCAGCGTCTCGCCTGTCTCTCCCTCGGCTAGTTTCTCTCCGGTCCCCGAAACAATGCTGAACTGGAACAGAGGCACCGCCTCCGGCAGCTTCTCCTGCGGCGCGAAGGAACGCCGGAGGATGGAGTACATGCGCGAGCTCAGCCGGGTATCATGCTCCTCGGCCTGACGCTCAGCCATAATCCTCCGGTTTTGCCCGGCGAATATTCCGGCGGCCAGGAGCAGAAACAGGACAATGCCTGCCAACTCGATATACAGTTCAGCCACCTCATTTATCCGAAATCAACAAGCACTCTACTATATTATCATGGACCGATCAGAGCGCAAATGGTCCAGGCAGCAGAAATCATTTTTTCTGTATTCTATAAAGTTATTTTGAAATATTCAAGTTAACAGTTGAAACTTTGGTTAGCATGACTCATAATAAAGCTGTGCTTAGGTTTGCCAATTCATAAGAGATCAAGGGAGGATATTTTCAATGAAATTTTTCTTGGACACTGGTAATATTGAAGAAATCAAACGGATTACCCGGCTCGGTCTGGTCGACGGCGTTACCACCAACCCGTCGCTGATCGCCAAAGAAGGCCGACTGTTCAAGGATGTTATCAAAGAAATTGTTGAGATCGTACCCGGTCCGGTCAGCGCCGAAGTTATCGGGCTCACTGCGGAACAAATGCTTAAGGAAGCCTATGAAATTGCCGAGTGGGCTCCCAACGTCGTTATCAAGCTGCCAATGACCGAAGACGGTCTGGAAGCCTGCTACGAGCTCACCAAGAAAGGCATCAAAACCAATGTAACGCTGATCTTCTCCGCTGCTCAGGGCCTCATGGCCGCCAAAGCCGGCGCAACATACATCAGCCCCTTCGTCGGCCGCCTGGACGATATCGGCGTAGACGGTATGAAGCTGATCCAAGACCTCAAGACCATCCTGACGAACTATGGATTGCAATCGGAAATTATTGCCGCCAGCATCCGCAACATTGCGCATGTTGAGCAGGCTGCAATCGCCGGAGCCCATATCGCCACCATTCCGGGCTCGCTGCTGCCATCACTCTGGAAGCACCCGCTGACCGATAACGGCATTGAGCGCTTCCTCAAAGACTGGGAGAAAGTACCGCAAGTCTAATGTTCGCAAGCTAAACTTTTACATCAACACCTTCTGTATGCCGCACCTTACACGGGCCGGCAAGCGGAAGGTGTTTTTTGTATATATGAGTTTGTCCAACGCAGCCGTTTATGAAAGTGAATTTGGAATTTTCATTGCAAAGCATTACATTTACATGCTATAATTATAATTGTTATGACAAGTATTATATGTGAAAGGGAAGTTGCCTTATGCCGATTTCTACTCCGCAGCAGTTCCTCGGTTTCCTCCTTGGCTCTACTTATCGCCGAATTTCCAATGCGTTTGCCAGAGCATTGAAGCCTTATGATATCACCCCGGAGCAGTGGTCGGTGCTGCTGATGATCTCAAGCCGCGGCGGCATCAACCAGAAGGAGGTTGCTGCGGCAGCGGCCAAGGATCAGCCCACCACCGCCCGGATCGTCGAGCTGCTGCTCAAGAAGGGCTTTATTACCAAATCGATAAGCGAGAGCGACCGGCGCGCTTATCTTCTGTATGCCACAGAATCGGGCACAACGCTCATTGAAAGCACGCTTCCGCTGGAGCAAGAGACCATTGATGCCGCTGTAGCGGGACTTCAGCCGGCACAGCTGGAAGAGCTGCGCGCCATGCTGGAGCATATCTACCACAACACAGACAAACCGCATCAGGAATAGGAGAACCTACTATTGACTAATTTATCCGAACGTTTATGGACCAAATCCTTCATTGTACTTACACTATGCAATCTGCTGCTCTTTACCGGGCTGCAGATGACGTTGTCTACGCTGCCCGCTTATGCCGAAGAATCACTGGGCGCCACATCGGTGCAGGTCAGCCTGGTTACCAGCCTGTTCGCACTGAGCGCCATTGCTTCCCGCCTGTTCGCAGGCAAGGCGATGGAGAAGGGCGGCCGCAATCTGCTGATTTTCCTCGGCCTTGCGATTTCGCTTGCCGCCGTCGTCGGCTATTACTGGGCCGGCGGCGTGACCGCACTTCTCTTGCTGCGCATGCTGTTCGGCGTCGGCTTCGGCATGGCCAGCACTGCGTTTCCGACCATGGCCTCGGACGTCATTCCCATCCGCCGCATGGGCGAAGGCATGGGCTACTTCGGGTTGTCTACCAGCCTCGCGATGTCAGTAGGCCCGATGATCGGGCTTACCCTGCTGCAAGGCCCCGGCTTTGGTACGCTGGTGCTGGGCACGGCGGTAATCCTCGCACTCATCGTTCCGCTGGGCCGGCTGCTCACCAGATCACTGCCGGCGGGTCATAAGGAACCTGCGGTGCAGGAAGCCGCAGACGACCAAGGGGGGAGCTTCCGCAGATTGTTCCTTCCCAGTCTGCTCAACTTCCTGCTGTCCGTATCCTACGGCGGCCTGCTCGGTTTCCTGGCCCTCTACGGCAAAGAAGTGCATTTGGCGAATGTTGCCTATTTCTTCTTGTTTAACGCCGTAGCCATTGTTATTATCCGCCCCCTGTCCGGCAAAATTTATGACCGGTACGGGGCACCGGCGCTGCTGATTCCCGGCAGCCTGCTAGTCATCGGCGGGTTGCTGCTGCTCTCCTTCGCCCGCTCGACAGCCGCACTGTTTCCGGCGGCGCTGCTGTACGGCTTCGGCTTCGGCTCGATGCAGCCTGCCCTGCAGACCTGGATGATCCAGGCTGTCAGTCCAAGCCGGCGCGGGATCGCCAACGGCATGTTCTTTAATTCGCTGGATCTCGGCGTAGCCCTTGGCACGATGGCGCTGGGCTCCATCGCGCTGTACAGCAGCTATGCCGAGATGTACCGCTATTCGGCCCTGGCCCCGCTCCTGCTGCTGCTTGTATACGTCATTCTTATTGCCGGTAAACGCCGCCGCAAAGGCAAGAATAACGGCGTGACAGCACAATCCGGTGCAGCGGCGGCCGAATAATGTACCCGGCGGCCATTTCTTTGGCCGGTTAGCCCGGATAGCTAAACAGAGCAGCGATTCTCCCGGCTACGGAAGGAACGCTGCTCTGTTTGTTATTCAGATCTGTTTCTTGAAGCCTGCCGCTGCCGGAGCGCTCAGCCCTGCGGCAATCCCGCATGCTCCGGTTCTCTTACCGCCGGCAGGAAGCGGCTGGGCTGTCCCAGGCTGAACACATGCAGTACATGCATCGCCCGAGTACAGGCGGTGTAGAACAGCTTGCGCTCGTTCTCCCGGTCATACCGGTCCGCCGAGCCGTCGTAGATGATGACAGCGTCGAATTCTACGCCTTTGGCCAGATATGCCGGAAGCACCAGCGTGCCTTTCTGGAAATTCGGCGTATCCTTGGTGACCAGCTGCACAGGCAGCTTGTCTTTGAGTGCCGCATGTACCCGGCTGCTCTCCTCCGCCGTCTTGCAGATCACGGCTACGTAATGATAACCCCGGGCATGCAGCTTCAGAATATCCTCAGACACTGCAGCAACCAGCTCGGTCTCCGAATCTACAGAGGTTATCAGCGGCTCTTCGCCGCGGCGGTTAAACGGAACAATCTTATCCCCGCCAGGAATCATCGAGCGTGTAAATTCGACGATTTCGTAAGTGGAACGGTAGCTTCGTGTCAGCGAGATGACCTCGGTGTTCTCTTGGCCGTAGATACTGACCAGCCCGGCCAGATCGCCTAGCACCTCACCCTGGGCATAAATGGCCTGATTCAGATCGCCTAATACGGTCATCTTGGCCCGCGGAAACAGCCGGCGCATAAATTCCAGCTGAAACGGCGAATAATCCTGTACTTCATCGACAATCACATGCCGGATCAGAGTATTCGTGCGGAAGCCCTGACTTAGCTCCTTCAAGTACAGGAACGGCGTGGCATCCTCATACGCAAGATTCCCTTCGGCAATGACTGCCAGAGTCTGCGCGGAGATATCGTCCCAAAGCGCAGGCAGCGGTGCATGCCCATTCAGCTCCTCCATCCAGTCCCGGTCGGAGAAGAGCCGGCTGTAGAGCCCCTTCACATCGACGAAGCGTCCGCGCTTGGTCCATCCGCGCAGCGGCTTCAGCCGCTGGCTGACGACGTAGCGGGCCAGCGAGCTCTTTTCCAGGTCGAAATCGTCAAAGCTTTCATTCTGCCCGCCGCCTTTACGGCGCACCATCTGGTAAGCCCGCTGATAATCGCTTGTATCCAGCAGTTCTATCTGTTCCTCCACCCAGGGCGCATTGCGTTCCTCCACACTGAAGGCGGCAATTCGCTTGAGCAGCCAGCTGCTCATCAGATCGATCCGGTTCGCCAGCCGGATGGCAGGGTCGTAGCTGTAGAATTGACGGGCCATCTCCTCCCGGTCGACAATTGCCCGTCCCTGGAACATCAGCGGCTTGAAGAGCATGCCCTCCCGCTCCAATTGACCGGCATAGGAGCGGATCACATCGAGAAACGCCACCGACGACTTATACTCGATTCCTTCCCGGCGCACCTGTGCCTCGGGAGCGTCCGGATCGTTCAGCAGACGTTCGGTCTGGCTGAATACGTCCTCAAGCTGGAACTCCTGCCCCAGACGGTGCTCCAGATACATCTGAAAGGTCGTCTGCTGCATGTTCTCTTCGCCCAGCTCAGGCAGAACGGTGGAAACATAGCTGTTGAAGAGCGGATTCGGCGAGAACAGCAGCATCTGATCCGCCTGCAGCACCTCGCGGTACTTGTAGAGCAGATATGCAACGCGCTGCAGAGCCGCAGAGGTCTTGCCGCTGCCCGCGGCCCCCTGAACCACCAGCATCCGGCTCCGGTCATTGCGGATCACCGCATTTTGTTCCCTTTGGATAGTGGCGACAATATTCTTCATCCGGTCATCCGCACTGTGGCTGAGCACCTGCTGCAGCAGCTCGTCTCCGATGGTTACGCCGGTGTCGAACATGACCTCGATGGTTCCGTGATCAATGACGAACTGGCGTTTCAGCTCCATTTCACCCGAGACCTGGCCGCCTGGCGTCTCATAGGCGGCGGGACCGGGTGCCCCGTCATAATACAGGCTTGATATCGGCGCACGCCAGTCATAGATCAGAAATGTTCCGTCATCCTCCATCAGTGAACCGATGCCCAGATAGATTTGCTCGGCTGCAGTGTCGTTCTCCTCCCGGAAATCGATCCGGCCGAAGTACGGCGATACGACCAGCTTTTTATATTTTTTCAGCGCCTTGCTGGACTGCAGGTGATGGCGTTCCCGTTCGTTCAGGATTTGCGACTGCTGCCGCAGGCTGGTGGATGTTTCGCCCAGGTCGTCCGGGCTGCTGAAGTTTACGGTAACCTCTTCCCAGAAATCCTTACGCATATCCACCACATCGCTGCGGTGGGTCCCAAGCTCCTCCTGCAGTGCACGGATATGGGAGGTCAATTGCCTGGTTACCTTTGTTACCCGTTCTTGTTCTGCTGTCCACTCTTTATCCTGTGTATCCAAAATGATTCATCCCCTTTGGACGTTGACATATCATTTAGTTCATGATATAATTATTTTGATTACCTATGTCTTTTTTGTTGCTTTTATTTTCGATATCTTTATATATTACCAATGTTTGTGCGGCTTATCAAGCACATCCCAATTCATTGAAACTCATTGCTGTCTATACTGTTATGTATGTGAACCTCCGGTCCTTATGGACCGGGGGTTTTATGTTTGTACCGTAGCGGCTTGCCGTGTTTTCCGGTTATTCCTTGTCGTCGCCGGCGGCACGGTTGATCCGCTCTGCAACCCTGTCGAGCCGCTCCAGCTGATAGCCGTACTCGTAAATCGCCGTCGCTACGACCGACAGCCGCAGCTGCCCTGTTTTATCAGCGTCATAACCAAGGATTGCCGATTCCAGAAAGCTGTCATTGTCGGTGTTCCAGGGCTCCAGCTCGCTGCCGCCCGGCTTCAGCTTATCCTCGAATTTGAGCAGGATCAGCTCATGATATTTAATCAGCCGCTCCAGATGCCGGTCAAAGAGCTCATCCGTCTCTTCCGAGCGCTCCGCCTGAAAATAATGCCGGTCAATGGCATCCAGCACTCCGTATCCTTTTTGCAGAGATTCCAGCAGATTCTTATAAACCACCAGCTGCCGGGTCTGGCTGTACTTCGCCCGCCGCAGCTTCTTCTGCTCCTCCTCGAACAGATTATATTTGTCGGTAAGTGCCCGGATGGAGCCTGCCAGCGCATTCTTCTCATCGCGGAACACACTCTCCTTCATTTCATGCGATACCGCCGTACGGAGCAGCAGCGAGAGGCTGGTGAACACGCTCTCGATCTGCTGAATGTACTGCTTGCGCGGCTTCGGCGGGAACACGGCGATATTGATGATGAACGCAGAGAAGATTCCCACCAGCGTCAGCAGAAACCGGGTAAGCGCGAATTCCCACTGGCCCGAAGCCTCCATGACGGAAATGACCGTCACCAGCGTCAGGCCGACGGTATCCGCCCGGTTCATCTTCATGCTGAGCATCAGCACCAGAATACAGACGAGGCCGACCGCAATAGGCTCATTCGACAGCAGCATTCCGCCGAGCAGGGCCAGGACGGCACCCATGGTACTGGTCTGGATCTGATCGAGAAAATAGCGCCAGGATCTGTAAATGGAGGGCTGCATGGCGAAAATCGCGGCAATTCCCGCACCGACAGGCGAAGCGAATTGAAAGAGTACGGATAAATAGAGGGCTAATGTTACTGCCATCCCTGTTTTAAGTATGCGGGCACCAAAGGCCAAAATCATCCCTCCTAAAAGTTTTATGGAGCATAGCCTCCTGGTAATCACTTCGCAATAAAACTCGCTTCGGAAGCATTTGCTTAGTTATGTAAAGCGATACTCCAATGATAATACTACGTACATAACTCGCTTCGGAAGCATTCACTTAGTTTTATGGAGCATAGCTTCCTGGTAATCACTTCGCAATAAAACTCGCTTCGGAAGCATTTGCTTAGTTATGTAAAGCGATACTCCAATGATAATACTACGTACATAACTCGCTTCGGAAGCAAGCCTCTTGAATCATTCTTCCCCGGGTATGTATATCCTTCGGCCGTTCGGTGAATTTTGAATAGGGTACATGGTTTATTTACCCATGAAGACAGCCGGCGAAATATCCTTCACATTACGCATCATGGCTGCCGGTTCCATGCTTTCGGCAAATGCTGTGTACAGCAACATCATCCGGTTAAGGAAAAGAGGTGAACCCATGAATAGCGTGTTCTGCAAAATCACCGCTCTTGCCGCAGTGCTCATGCTGGCCACCGCTCCAGGAGCGGCGCTTGCCGAGACAGCCGTACAGGCGCCTGTTTCCGTCTCCTACAGCCCCCTGTCCAAGGGCCATCCCCATCCGCATCATCAAGGCAAAGGCTTTCGGGCCGGCGGTTATTTCATTCTGAATGAAACGGCCAAGCTACTGGATATGGAGCGTTCCGAAGTGGTTGACAGCCTCAAGAGCGGAACAACGCTTTATGCACTGGCCAAGGAGAAGAAAGGCTGGAGCGAAGAGCAGTATCTGCAGCAGCTCAGTGCAGCGGCCGGCCGCAAAGTCGACGAGTAAGTCAAGGAAGGCCGGCTGACACAAGATGAGGCTGCCAAGCTGAAGGCCGGGCTGCCCGCCCTGCTGAAGCTGACGATCAGCAATGCCGGCAGCCTGCACGGGACGAAGCCTGCCCCGGGCGTCAGCCATAGCCATTAACCTTCGGCCGGTACTCAAGTTTCAGGCGGATGCTTCCCGCATGGATTTGCGGGCATCCGCCTTTTTGATGCGAGCGCAGCCCTTCAGAGGCGGATGCTGCGCCGGTTCCGGTACGCTGTAAAGCAGGCGATGCACAGCATCAGCCAGGCACCGCTGGCTGCATATCCGCCGATGACATCGCTCGGATAATGCACACCAAGGTAAATCCGGCTCCACCCGATCCCCAGCGTCATCAGTACGGCAAACAGAATGAGCAGCAGCCGTTCCTTCCGGGAACGGGTATGCCGCCAGAGCAGATAGGCAAGCACGCCATACAAGGTGAAGGCCGCCATCGAATGGCCGCTGGGAAAGCTGTAGCCAGCCGCTTCTGCCAGCCGGTGGATGTTCGGGCGTTCACGCCGGAACCAGAGCTTCATAGAGATATTCAGCAGCTGTGAGCCAAGCGAAGCTACAAGAAAAAAGGCCAGCTCCGCCCAATGCTTCAGCAAGCAGAAGAGCAGCACCATCGCCACGATTGAAATGCCGATGACCAGGCCGGTGGACCCGACAAGCGACAAGCCTTTGGCCAGAAAGGTTAGCCCTCCTGTCTCCATTCCCTGGACGAACGAGATAACAGACCGGTCGAAGGCCAGTGTCCCTTCCTGCACCACCAGGGTAGCAATCAGTGCGAAGCCCAGCATGAACCACAGTAAATAACGAAACCCTCTGGACCAGCTCCGATAATACAACATGGCTCCCTCCTGTGACTGTTAATTTATGTACGCCAGTTTCCTGAGCGGGTCTTTCCCGTGTTATAATGTCTCTAGAGATGACAATTCATAAAAGATGGAGTGCTGCCAAAGTGGAAACTCTCAAGCTGCAGGAGCGCTTGTTGAATCAATGCATTTCAACAAAGATGCCCGTCACGATCTTTACAACAAACGGAGTGAAAATGCAGGGCCTTATAACCTCTTACGATGCGTACACCATCACTTTGCAGGGCCAGAACGACAGCAGGCAGAACGTACTGTTCAAATCGGCAATTTCGACGATAGTCCCCCTCAAGCCGGTCTCGCTCAAATAAGCCGCCGGCCACGCTGAAGCCACCCTGCTGCCTTGCAGAAGCCGAAGTGAAATCAAAAGGGCTGCCCCAATCGCCGTTATCCGGCTAACGGGCAGCTTCTTTTTGGCGTTCACGGGATGTGCCATCGGCACTCTGCCGCTAACGGACCCGGGAGCCTCTATTTCTCCGTTTTGCGTAGATTTCCCGGTGTAACGGACATCAATGCGCCTATTTGACATGCACCGGAAAGAATGTATGAAAAGTGATTCTGCTAGGCGGAATGGATAAGTTGAAGCTTGTTGCGGAGCTTTCCCTTGGCCGCAGACCCAAAAGCGCAGAGCAGCGTTCCTCAACTAGCGGGAGAAACGCTGCTCTGCTCATTGGTCATGCCAGTTCTTCAGAGTGCCATGTTCTGCGCACCGCTCAGCTTAAAAAACAACAGGCTTCACGCAGACCGGTTTGCCGGTCTCCGCCTCATTTCCCGTAAAGGTCAGTCTTCCACTTTCGCGGTCTACATGGAACACCACCAGATTGTTCCCGTCCCGGTTGGCGGCGATCAGAAATTCACCGCCGGGCAGCAGCGCGAAATGGCGCGGATGTCCGCCTCTCGTCTCCACATATTCCACCGGTGTAAGCACAGCCGCAGCAGACTCGACCGCGTAGACAACAATGCTGTCATGCCCGCGGTTAGAGCCGTACAGGAAGCGTCCGTCTTCCGATAAGGCGATCTCTGCGCAGCTGTTCTCGCCGGTATAACCTTCCGGTAAGGTTGAAACTGTGGCAACGGTCTCCAGGTCACCGGTTCCGCTGTCATACCGGAAGGAAGTAACGCTGCTGTCCAGCTCATTAATGACATAAGCACTCTGTCCGTCCGGGTGGAACACGAAATGCCGGGGACCTGCCCCGGGATGAAGCCGGGTATCTCTGAGCGCTTCGAGCTGATTGTTCTCCTTATTAATGCGGTAGGTGCGGATCAGATCCAGACCCAGATCGCACATGAACAGGAAGCGCTCATCCGGACTGAAGATCGCCGAGTGCAAATGCGGCTTGGCTTCTCCGCTATGTACGGCAGTATCGGCAAGCCGCTCCGGCAGGCCGTCTTCGCCCATTGTGAACAGGCCGGCCATTCCTCCGTGGTAGCTGCAGACAATCATATATTCATGGGCCTTGTCCTGATTTATATGGCAGGCGGTTGTCTGGTTGCGGCCCTCAACCGCCGGCATTGCTGGCGTGCGCTTCAGCTCTGTCAGAGTGCCTGCTGCCGGATGAACTGCATAGGATACTATCTCCGCTTCCTTCCCGCCCTCTTCGTTCAGCCGTTCGCCGATGGCATGCAGCTTGTGCCCCCGGGCGTCCACATGCAGAAAGGTAGGATTCACGATGCCTGTCACACTGTCCTTTAGCGTCAACGTTCCTCCGGCTTCGCCGTCGAACTCGAATACCTTCACTCCGCTCTCACTGGCTGTGGCATACGAGCCGATAAACAACAGCAGTTTTTGATGATTCATCTACGTAATCCTCCTTGGGCAAGATGTAACCGGATGATAAATACGGCCATCTTTATAATTTACAATTTTTCGACTCCTATGACAAATACATTGGAAAGAATGACAAAAAACATTTCAAAAATAAGACTTCTCAAAACAAAAAATGTATGCTATAATGAAAGCGCTAACATTCATGCATATTTTTATAAAGGGGGAACACGAATGAGCAGCCTGCTCGAGACCAGAAATGTATATGAGGACTTCGAGGTGGAGACGGACATTCTGTTCTTTAAGGTCGGTGACCACGACCTGGTCATTTTTCACGGCAGAAACTACAATATCAAAAAAAGAATGACTGCCGAGCAATTGAACCGCTTACTGTCTAACGCTAATTACTATCATGTTTACGGCGGCTGTTATGTCAATCTGAACAAGATCAGCAGCATTGAGGATGACTGCATCTACTTCGGGGAGAAGGGCCATTATGCCAAGAATGTGCGAATCCCGCGACGGAAGCAGGACAACATCCGCCATTTACTGCAACAAATGCACTCGTAATTACTGTGGCTTCAGCGAAAGACCAACTCTTGTCTGAAGCTGTAAAAGCCGGAGCGGCACGGGTTCTCCTGCCGCTCCGGCTTTTTTTCTGCCTGCAAACTTAAAGCAATCTTAAAAAGGATTTTCACTTTTTTATACTTTCTTAAGGTTTGAAATCCTTTTTTCTGGTAAAGTTGTAGGAAGGACAGGCATCACCTATTATTGAAGGGAGTCATTAATTCTAATGGACAAAAAAGATGTAAACGGCAATGAACACCTGGACACAAACGAAACACCCAATGAAACACCGAGCAACGTAACGGAAGATACAACAGCTTCCGATTTGATTTCCGAAGGAACCAACGGGCCCTCGACGGAAGCCGTAGAGCCTGCAGCCGAAGAACCGGCAAGCACCGTGAATGAGCCGGCTGAAGTTCCGGCAGAACCGGTCAAGACCGCTCCGGCAGCTTCCAAGGAATCCAATATTCCTGTGATGAGCAAGGTTGGTGCGCCTGAAGCAGCAGCGTCCGCACCCGGCAGCAAGAGCAGTAAAGGCTGGATGATCGCATCGATCATTCTTGCAGCCGCACTGATTATCGTACTGATCAAGCCGCCGTTCCAGAAGGACGACGACAGCTCAGCCGTAGCTACTGTCAACGGCGCAGACATTACCAAAGGCGACTTCTATGACAAGCTGGTCGAAGCCGGCGGCGAAAGCACCCTGCAGAACCTGATCACTACCACTTTGGTTGGTCAGGAAGCGAAGAAAGCAAATATTACGGTTACCGATGAAGACATCAACGCCGAGCTTGAGGATCTCAAGGCCCAATTCGGCGGCGAAGAGGCCTTCAATAACGCATTGATGCAAAGCGGCATGTCCGTCGACGATCTGAAGGCGCAGATGCCGCTGCAGGTTGAAATCCGCAAGCTGCTTGAGCCTAAGATCACCGTAACCGATGAAGAAATTTCCACCTATTTCAATGACAACAAAGCATCCTTCAACCAGGAAGAGCAGGTCCGTGCATCGCATATCCTGGTAGAAACCAAGGAAGAAGCCGATGCCATTGTGACTGAGCTGAAGGGCGGAGCTGATTTTGCTACGCTGGCCAAGGAAAAGTCGGCCGATACCGGCTCCAAGGATAACGGCGGTGATCTGAACTTCTTTACCCGTGCCGAGATGGTTGCCGAATTCTCCGATGCGGCGTTTAACCTGAAGGTTGGTGAGGTCAGCGAACCGGTTAAATCCGACTACGGCTACCACATCATCAAAGTGACCGACCGTAAGGAAGCCCATGAGTATACGCTGGAAGAGAAGAAAGAAGACATCAAGAAGACACTGACGTCCCAGAAGGTTTCCGAAATGTCCTCGACATGGCTGGCAGACCTGACCTCATCCGCGACAATCACCAACTCGCTGACGGACAAGCCTGAAGAGAGCGAAGCTCCGGCTGCTTCCGATGCCCCTGCTGCATCCGAGGCTCCTGCTTCCGAAGCTCCGGCTACCGAATAGTACTATAGGTATTCCAACAAATAACCGGACAGGCATATCAGCCTGTCCGGTTATTTGCTTGTGGCGAGCGATGGCGCTTCAGTGGCCTTTCTTGCGGATTTGCTTATCATGATTCTCGCCCCACTCTTTGGCCTGGGCGGTTGCAATGGAAATGGCCCTTCCTTCCTCATATCCGTCCTCCAACAGCGCATTGGCGATATCAATCGCTTTGTTCCGCACAGGTGCGGTGAAATTCTTCAGTGAATCCGGATATTCATCCTTGTTCCATGGCATAACAAAACCTCCTTAGTCGGCTATAGCTATAATTAGCCTGACACAGGAGGTTTTAAACATGCTAGTGATAACAGGTCGCTTATTTGCGTACTTTCACGCGTTCCTCAATCGGCTGGAATTCCTTCTCACCCGGAGGGGTAACGATGTTGCCGAACGGCAGCTGGGCAATCAGCTTCCATTCCTCCGGAATGTCAAAGGTCGCACTGACTTCATCGTCGATCAGCGGATTATAATGCTGCAGCGACGCGCCTAGTCCGGCTTCCGAGAATGCAGTCCATACCACGTATTGCAGGATGCCCGAAGACTGGTTGGACCATACCGGGAAATTCTCGGCGTACAGGGCAAAATTCTCCTGCAGGCTCTTCACCACGTTCTGGTCTTCATAAAAGAGAACCGTGCCGTAGCCGGCTTTGAAGGAAGCTAACTTCTGGGAGGTGCCTTCAAATTGTTCGGTCGGAACGATCTTGCGCAGCGTTTCGGAAGTGATGTCCCACAGCTTATCATGACTGTCGCCAAGCAGCACTACCGCGCGGGAGCTTTGGGAATTGAAGGAAGTCGGGCTATGTAATACAGCCGCTTCTACGATTTCTTGGATTTGCGCATCGGAAATCGGAGTCTCCTTACCGATGGCATACACAGAACGTCTCGTTTTAACGGCTTCTAAAAAGCTGTTCGACATAAAATAACTACCTCCATTTAATTTAGTTACTAACTTTTTAGTATCATAACACTATTCTTCCGTATATACAACTTCTTTTTCACAAATTTTCCTTATCTCTGAATGGGTTCCCCACTTATTGTCGCGATTTATGATCTTATTATTCGTTCGCTCTTATTTTCTTTAAAGCATTTCCGGGCCGCAGAAACACTGTTCACATTTCAGATAAACATTAACTGCGGCAAATGGGCTACAATAATGGGCACATACGCCCGAAGGAAGGTCATCCCTATGAAGTTAATGAAGCATTTCCCGCTGTCACAGACTATCGCCAAGCATAAGCAATCCCTCCTCGCCCTTCCCTTATTGGCGGCACTCACGCTGACAGGCGGCTGCAAGGATGATTCTGCGTCTGCCACCCTGCCGGTCAATGCGGCAAATCTGACGGCAGCATCGGCAGAGCCTGTATCGTTCTGGGTCGCGACAGACACGCATTATCTGGACAATGGGCTGCAGGATGGCGGAGCGGCCTTTGAAGCCTATGTCAGCGGCGGCGACGGCAAAATGCTGCCATACAGCGATGAATTGATGGAGGCGCTGGTGCATGATGCCGAGCAGAAGAAGCCTGCTTTTCTTATACTGAGCGGGGATTTGACCAACAACGGAGAAACAAGCAGCCACAAGAAGCTGGTGCAAAAGCTGGTGCGCATAGAACAAGCGGGGACATCGGTTTATGTAATTCCCGGCAACCACGATTTGAATAACCCGTGGGCTAGATCCTTTGAAGGGGACAAGCAGATTGTCGCCTCGCATATTTCCGCTGAAGATTTTGATAAGCTGTATGCAGATTTCGGTTACAATGAAGCTATCTCCCGGGACAAGGAAAGCCTCAGCTACCTGGTGCAAGCCGCTCCCCGTCTGTGGCTGCTGATGCTTGACAGCGTCCAGTATGCCAAGAATGAGGAGTACGGCTTCCCGCAAACTGATGGACGGATTCTGCCTTCCACTCTTGCCTGGATAGACAAATGCGCCAAGCTTGCCGCCGGGTCTCAGGCTTCGGTAATTACGGTGATGCACCACAACCTGCTGAATCACACCTCAATGCATGTGTCCGGATTCCGGCTGAACAACAGCCAGGAAGTGCTTAAGCAGCTTCGTAAAGACGGGCTTAATCTGGCCCTCTCGGGACATATCCATATGCAGGATATCCGCCGTGACCCCGGAGCCGCAGCAGCGGATGCCGCAGCACCCGTGTATGACATCGCCACCGGTGCCTTTGCCGTCAATCCCCACCAGTATGGGGCAATGAGCTTCGATCCGGTAACCCGGAGGGTCACCTATGCCACCACCGCCGTAGATGTTGAAGGCTGGGCAGCCGCTAGCGGCAGTACCGATCCCAATCTGCTTGGATTCAAAGCTTACGCGGAGGATACCTTCGCCGCTTCCTCTTACAACAAGGCACTGCAGCGGCTGGAAGAGAGTACGTTCAGCGCAGCGGAGCGGGCATCCATGGCCGAAGCGATGGCGAAGCTGAACGTTTATTATTTCGCGGGAACGGCATCGGAGCATTTGAGTGAAATCAAGGCCATGCCGGGCTTTAAGCTGTGGGAGCAGACGGAAGGCGGCTTCATGTCAGGCTACATCCGCAGTATGGCGGAAGAGCAGGGCGGGAGCAATGTGTCGTTTGAGATGGTGCTGGGTGCCGCAAAGCCTTAACTTAAGAAGAAACGGGGAATGTTCATGACCGCTGAACCCATCGATCCGGCGCAAGGCGGCTTTCCGGCCGGCTTATCGCAGCCGGCCTTGCGGGCGCTGGCCCACGCTGGCTACCGGACACTGGAGCAGCTGAGCGCCGTATCCGGCAGTGAGCTGCTGAAGCTGCACGGCATGGGACCCAAGGGCGTCCGGCTGCTGCGCGAAGCGCTGGAGGCCAAAGGCTTATCCTTCAGAAAGTAAGACGTCCCTCCTGCCGTCTCATGAGGCAATAAAGGGCCCGTAAGCCGTCCAGTGGCTTACGGGCCCTCTATTTATATTCCGGCTTACGGACGGTCTACAAAGATATATCCATCCTCATCCACTTCAACGGTTGCATACAGTCCGGCTGCCAGGAAGCGCAGCGGCACATAAGCATCGCCGTATTCATCGACGAACACCGGCTTCACCAGCTTCACGGCCGTGCCGTTCACCAGCACCTGGTCCGAACCGATGCGGAAGACCAGCTGGTCTCCGTAGACATCCTCCGTCACCACGATGGCCCGGTTGGCCGCATCCCATTCAACGGTGGCATCCAGATCTTCGGCAACATAGCGCAGCGGCACATAAGTGGTGCCATTCTCCACGATTGGATAATAATATTCATCCTCCGGCTCGATAAAGAGCGAACGAGAAGTGATGCCCAGATCGTTCTTCAGCAGACCATAGACAGCCGAATCCGGCTCGAAGCTCCGCAGCGTCTGACCCGGAGTCAGTTCAGCGCTAAACATATCAATTGCACCTTCGGCGCTGATTGGATCGGCTGTTACCGGACCGTTCACATTCCAGACCTCGCTCTCCATGGTAATGGCGATTGACTGGAGCGGCAGATCCTCGCCTGCCGGCAATGCGATGTTCAGTCCAATATTCTGCTTGCGGATATGGAACCCGCTGTCAACAAACAGAACGACCGTCAGCTTCGTGTCCTTGCCCAGAATCGTCACAACATCCGGATCTTCATACACAGCTTCCACTTGCTTGTCATAGACAAGCAGCAGTGTGTCTACGGCCAGCTTGGCAGCATCATGCAGCACCGTAACTACGGCTTCCTTGTCTTCCAGCGGAATATCTCCGAATCCGAGATTATCCAGCTCGGCATCGAGCCCTGAAGCGGTCAAAACCGGAAGCAGGTAATCATATAATCCGCTGATCAGATTTTTGAAGCCTTCAGTGTCCTGCGAAATGGACTTCAGGAAGCTCTTGAGCAGAGCCGGGAGCTCATCACCCGTAATCTCTGTATGTAGCTTCGTCAGATTAACCGTTTGCCCGTACACCGCTTCACTTACGGAAGAGACGTTGATTTTTCCGGGATTAGGGAGATTCTTCACAACAAAGGAAGTCAGCAGCTTGGTAATCTCCTGCGCCTTCGCTTCATCAAGCCCTTCCAGATTCAGCTCCTGGCCATATCCGGCAATCGGCGCATAGAACGGCTGTTTCGCCCCCTCTACCGTGAACACAAGTCCTTCCTGGTCCATATAGAAAGCGAACGGAATGGTCAACTGCTTGTAATGCAGGTTACCGGTAGCAGATGCACTGCCATTATCCTGCAGCTTCACATGGGCAAAATCGAGTGAGAAAGAATTGATAAGATCGACTACAGCCTGGTCTTCACTGCTGATTCCGGCTGCGGGTACCGCTTTCACAGATAAGGTGGAGCTCGATTCCGAGGATTTCACGTCGAGATCGCTTAGCAGCGCCTTGTTGACATCAAACCCCGCCACGCTTTGGCAGCCGGCCAGGATCAGGATCAGCGCGAGCAGTGGCAACAGCCATTTCGTCCTTGCCTTGATTGTCTTCATAGCATGTCTCCTTTGACTATAGTGTGTAATTGCTTATATCCATCAACTCTAAACGATAGAGGAAGGACCGCTACTAAATGATACGGGAGACTTGGCTTCGTTAGCCCTTCAGGACTAAATTTGAAATAAACTACGCCAATCCATAATTACCCATTCGTCAAAATATAGAATCTTGATCGCCGCCAATATGGCCAGATGTCCCGGATAGAAGGACCACCATACCCAGCGGGGCAGTCTGCGCGCCTCCAATGCCTGACGGTAAACCGGCAGAAGACCGATCAGCAGCGTAGGGACGAGGCTCAGCATCTGCACCACCCATTGGTAGTAGAACAGATAGACAAAGTTGAGCACAAAGTGGCCCAGGACCAGCCAGTAAGAACGCAAATAACGGAAGATCAGCACCAGCAACAAGCCATACGCGTTATAATCAAGCGGAAAATGGTCCATCACCACGAACGCGGCAAGCACCACGGGAATGCCCAGCCACAGATTCGGCAGCTTATCCAGCACAATCAATACGAGCTCGGACAGCAGCAGAGTGAACACGACATTCCAGCCGTCCGGCGTCAGAGCCAGATTATACGGGATTTGAGCGATCACTGCGATCATAAACAGTCTCAGCACATAACGCCGTTTCGATGAAGTATGTATATGCCCCTGCACCAGCAAGTAGCAGTAGATCGGGAAAGCAATTCTCCCAATGTACCTCCATCTCAAGTCATCCGGAAAAAATATATATCCGATGTGGTCGATCAGCATCGTCAGCATGGCGATAATTTGCATCTGCGGCCTCCTGTAAATGGTTGTATGCTTGTTATTATCTCTGCGATTGCATCTAAACGCAACCGTTAGGAACAGGCAGAAGGCAGATTTCACCGGACAGGTGACGCAGCGCATGAATAAGGACCCCACCTGCACATACGCAGGATCAGGGTCCCAAGTTTCACGAAGCTGTCGGCGTTTAGAACATCAGCTCAGCGGCAAACTGCCCGCCCTCCAGCAAATCATACTCAATCAGGCGATAGTCCTGAAGCAGCCGCTGCTGAGCTGCGCTAAGGCTACCAACCTCTCCGGACGGCCCGAGCAGGACGCTCTTGCTCAGACCGGGAAGCTCACTGCGCACCCGTTCCAGCAGCGTATAGAAGCCCGGCATGGCCTGCCCGGTCAAGCGGAATACCTCCGGCCCGAGAAAGGCCGGACTGAGTGTGCCGAGCGGCTGTCCGCCCAGCTCGAAATTAGCCAGCATCAGCAAGGGGGTCTCATACTTCAGCCGCGGCTGATCCCCCCAGCCCGCAGAGGCATAAATTCCGTCCGTCAGCGCAGGCAGATGATCGCCCCAGAAGACGGCAATCGTCGGCCGCCCGATCGTGAGCAGCTCCTGCTGGAGCTTGGCGAGCGCCTCATCCGTCAGCTTGACATTTTGCGTAAAGGTCTCCAGCTCGTCACGGTCCTCTTCCGCCACGCCGTCAATGCCGACTGTATTCGGTCCGTTCTGGCCCTTCGTGAAGGGGAAGTGATTCTGCATCGTGACCAGATGGACAAAGGTGGGCCGGTCGGCTGATTTCAGCCTGCTTACGGCCTCCTGTATAGCAGCTTGGTCCGAAATGTACGCATTCGGCGTAAGCCGCTCTGCATTCCCCATATCCTCCTCGCTGACAAATTCGTCGAACCCGAGGATCGGATACACCCGGTTGCGGTTGTAAAAGGTTTTGTCATAGGGATGCAGTGCCAGCGTGCCATATCCGCGATCTTCGAGAATGCTGACAATGGAAGGCATGGCATTCATTTTAACGATTTTCTGCTGATAAGGGATCGATCCGTCCTTGAGAAAATACATGGAAAGCCCGGTCAGCGCCTCAAATTCCACATTGGCCGTATTGCCGCCGAACTCCGGCGACAGCAGAAATCCGGATGGATGATCAGCTGCTGCCTGATGAATGAAAGCCAGCGGATCTTCACTAAAGTCAAAGGCAGTCATCCGCGTCGGATCAAAAAAAGCCTCATTCATGATAAACAGGATGTTCGGCTGCTCACCGTTCAGAATCCCTTCCGGGGTTTCCGGTTCTCCCGCATACTTAGCTGCAATCCGCTCAATCGCTATGCGGCTGTAGCCCTCCGGCTCCTCCAGCAGGCTCTGGCGCAGGTTGCCTGTGAACGCAAATACAAATCCGTTCTGGCTGTAATTCACCTTCTGGTTCCAGAACAGGTTCTCATAACCCAGTGCCGAAGCCATAGGAGACGGAGCGGAGACCATATGTACGAAGCCGCCAGCGCCAGTCAGAGATACAGTCAGCAGGACGGCTCTCAGCGGCAATGTCACCCGGGACTTCGGCAGCTTGCGAACCAGCAGTATCAGCACTGCGATCAGGAAGACAGCCGTACCCAGCATCAGCGGCGTGATCATGCCTTTAGTGATCCGGAGCATCTCCGGCGCATTCCTCAGAAGCATCAGGTCCCAGGGAAACAGCGGCTCGTCCGTCGTTTCCAGCTTCTTATAATCCGCTGCCGCAGCGACAAGAAGCAGAGCCGCAGCTGTTGCCGGGCCCGCATACAGATGGGGCAGCAGCATCGAGCTGCCGAGCAGAATGAGAAACAGAAGCAAGCTGCCTGCCAGGTACAACCAGAAATGGCTACCGATCCACACCCAGACGGCAGAGATATCCAGGTCCAGCGAAGCAAGCTGCATCACAAAATTAAGTATTAAACTGCTGAAGATAAGAATGAAGGCAAGCCTCCGTATTCCTTCACCGGCAAACCTCCGGGGCTTGCAGCGCATTTTGATTCACTCCCAGGTTCATCTAAGCTGTGTTCAAGCGAACAGTATACGGTATAAAAAGAGGAACGGCAACCTGCCGTCCCCCTGCATGCCCTATTCTGAGCCCTGTTATTTCACGTATAAACGCGCAGTCTCTTCCCAATATTCGCCCGGTGCCAGGCTGAATAAGCCAATCTCCTCTGCCGGAAGCTCAACCTTCGGCGCATTGACCAGATTGATCTGCGGCTCCGGACAGAAGAAGCCTTCGGTTGCCCCGTTGTTCCAGATCATCCACTGCTTGTACGAAGCTCCGACATCATAGACCAGCGTCACACCGGCTTTGGTATCCGTCAATTCCATCTTGTTGCGGCCATTCTGCGGCACAGCAGTGTAATGGTTGTCCATCGGACCGAAGAAAGGATTTACCCCTTCGCCGCGGAGTGCGACTTCCTCTGCGGTCAGCGGCTGATAGTTCCCGGTTGGCAGCATGCGGCCGTTCAGCTCCCAGCGTTCGCCGATCGTCGCCTTTACGCGGTAATCCTGAGCGCTACCTCCAGGTACGAAGGGCGCATTGATAGCCGTATGGAACGCCAGCAGGCAAGGCATCAGCACTTCGCCGTCGTTATGTACGCTCAGGTGCTGGGTCAGACCTCCCTCGCTCAGGGCATAGCGCAGCTTCACCGTGTATTTAAACGGCAGATATTGATAGGAGGAATGCTTCTCATCTACCTGGATCTTTACGGTTACAAAGCTCTCCGTCTTACCGGCACCGAAGTCTTCTACCTCCCAGGCAGCGGTATGCAGGAATCCGTGCAGATGGTTGCCTGTAGCTTCTTCATTCACCGGCAGATGGTAGGTCTGTCCATTGAACGGAAATTCTCCGTCTTCATAACGGTTCGGCGGGAACAGTACCGGAATGCCGTGGATGCCCGGGCTGGCTTTGAAATCCTCCATGCCCTCCGCACCCGGCTCGTGCAGGAAACGGTAACCGTTTTCGGTATCGCGGAAGCAGATCAGATTGCCCCCGATGCCCGGCAGCACGGCAGCTTCATAACGGCCGGCCTGCAGCCATACGGCGTATTCTCCTTCGTATTGTCCTTCATATGCTTTGATAGCCATGATTTCGTAAAACTCCTTCCATATTCTCATAATGACTGTCTCCTGAATAGATTACCACATCTGCCCAGGAGACGACATGCCTTTTTACAGCTGTTCCACTTCCACGCTCATCACATGCTCGATTTGCTTCACATCATTGTAGACTTCCGTAGCATAATCTTTGTCTGAGCAGGACAGCACCATATCAATCATCTGTCTGCCGTCCTCCAGATCCTTAATACGGATACGGCGGATGGTCCTGCCGGTCACTTTGGCCTTCTTGTGCATACCCACTTGCGGGCCTTCGATCCGGCTGATGACATCCGTGAGCTGATAATCTGGCTCCATAATAATCTGCACGGAGATCTCATGCTTGTTAAGCACCTGGGGGCCGATCAGCTTGATCAGCAGCGGTACCAGATTGACGGCGAACATGAGCAGGATAACCGCATATCCGGCTTCCACATAGAAACCTGCCCCAACCGCGATGCCGATGCCCGAAGCGGTCCAGATCAGCGCGGCTGAAGTCAGTCCCGAAATGGCGTCACCGCCACGCCGCAGGATGACCCCTGCTCCCAGAAAACCGATACCGCTGACAATCTGCGCCGCCAGACGCATCGGGTCCATGGTGGGATGATCGGCGCCGCCAAACTTGTCGTAAGCATGAATGGATACCAGCGTTACCAGACAGCTGGCGATACTGATGACCATACTGGTCCGGATGCCCAGCGGTTTCTGCTTGAGCTGCCGGTCGATGCCGATGAACAGCCCGAACAGCATGGCCACGAGCAGCTTGACTATGGATTCAGTATGCAGGTTAATATCCAACAGATTCATCGCTTCGCCTCCAGTCACACGTTAAAATAATAGTATACATCATAAATAGGCGAATGCTCAGATCTATTATTAGGCCCGGATGCAACAACGGACCCCGCCCCGCTGCGTTATCTGTCCTCATAATGCGGGCAGCACACAAGCAAGGAGCGGAATCCGCTTCTTCCTGAAGGGTTATTCCTTTATAATCTATGCGTCAGACCGCAAGAGTAGACACCTTTAGCCGTGCAGGAGCGATTCTGCTCCGTCGCAGTAAATTTCAGTGCCGGTAATGTGATCGGAATCTTCCGAAGCCAGGAACAGGGCCAATCTAGCAACTTGATCAGGCCGTCCCGGTCCCTTCTCCAGCGGCTGACCGCCGTCCGGGAACTGGACCTCGATCTGCACTTCCTGCAAATCATCGGAAGGGAAGGTGTTATCGTCGATGTTGGTGGTAATGGCTCCCGGACAAATCGCATTGACGCGGATTTTGTACTGGGCCAGCTCCAGCGCAGCCATCTTCATAAAAGCAACCTGGCCGGCCTTTGTCGTACTGTATGCCGAAAAGCCGATATTCGAGAACACCCGGTTACCGTTAATCGAGCTGTTGATTAGCACACTGCCGCCGTTCTCCTTCAGATAGGGGATCGCATACTTCACGGTAGCGAACGTGCCCCGCAGATTGATATGGATGGTCTGATCCCACGCTTCGATGTCCATCGTCTCAATCGGCGTCATCGCCCCGTTGATGCCGGCATTGGCGAACACGATATCCAGCCGGCCCCACTTCTCAGCCGCCTGCTTCACCGCAGCCTCAACCTGCTGTGGTTCGGCGATATCGCACTCGATAACGACCGCTTCCCCGCCTTCCTGCTCCACCTTGCGGCGGACCTTCTCGGCATTCTCAGGGGTACGGTCCAGCATTGCCACCTTTGCACCCTGGCGGGCGAATTCCAGCACGGTTGCTCTGCCGATGCCCGATCCGCCTCCGGTGATGATCGCTACCTTGCCTTCAAGCTTCTTTTCTGCCATCTCTGTCATCTCCTCCGTGGTTGTTGCCGGGGGCGAATGCTTATACGGCGCCTTTCCCGGCTTCTTCTTGCTGCGAATGCTACGGGATAAGTTCTTTCCTTAACTTATACCTCGCATACCCGGCAATGAATCGGGAGATTCTAGGGGTTAGACTGAGCGGCATATCATTATTCCGATATTAGGTATAACAAAGACCCGGGTAGATGCAGCATCTTGCTACTGCATCTACCCGGGTCTACACTTCTTATGTGCCAGTCTGGTCAGCCGTCTGTCTGTTAGCCCAGTACGATTCGGTCATCAGCCAGCTTATGCCCGCTGATCGCCTCGAATTCTCCGAGCAGCCGTTCTACGCTCAGGTCGCGCTTGCGTTCTTCGTCGATGTCCAGAATAATGGAGCCTTTATCCATCATAATGAGCCTGTTCCCCAGCCGGATCGCCTGCTCCATATTGTGGGTTACCATCAGCGTCGTCAGCTTCATCTCACGTACAATATTGTCCGTCAGCTTTGTAATCAGCTCGGCCCGAGCCGGGTCAAGCGCCGCAGTATGCTCGTCCAGCAGCAGAATCTGCGGCTGGGTGAAGGTTGCCATCAGCAGGCTCAGCGCCTGCCGCTCTCCGCCCGACAGCAGGCCAACCTTGGCCCGCAGCCGGTTCTCCAGTCCAATGCCCAGGCGGCTCAATTGTTCGCGGAACAGGTTGCGCCGGGCAGCGTTCACGCCGAAGGCCAGTCCGCGGCTCTGGCCGCGCTTATATGCCATGGCGAGATTCTCTTCAATGGTCATATGCGGGGCTGTTCCGGCCATCGGGTCCTGAAAGACACGGCCGATCCAGCGGGCCCGCTGATATTCGGGCAATTGGCAGATCGAGCTGCCCTCGATTCTTGCATCCCCAAGATCAGGCTTCATCACGCCGGAAATGATATTCATCAGCGTTGATTTACCTGCGCCGTTGCTGCCGATTACAGTTACGAAGTCACCGGCCTTAAGCTCCAGATCAATACCGAGCAGCGCAATCTTCTCATCGGGTGTTCCCGGATTGAACAGCTTGGATACATTATCAAGCTTTAGCATCGGCAGCTCCCCCTCTCTTGCGGGCAATCGCCTGCTCGGCCAGCTCGGCACTGCGTTTGCGGGCCATGCTCTTCTGCTTCACATATCGCTGGATGGACGGGAAGAGAAGCGCGATAATAACGATAATCGCCGTAATCAGCTTCAGGTCCGAAGCCTCCATGCCCGGCGCACGCAGCGCCAAGGCCACAACGATACGGTACACAATTGATCCCAGCACAACGGCCAGAGTTGCCCGGAATACACTGCGGGCTCCGAAGATCGCTTCACCGATAATCACGGAAGCGAGGCCGAGAACAATCATACCGATACCCATCGAGCTGTCGGCAAAAGCGGAATCTTGGGCAATCAGTGCACCGGAGAGCGCTACAAGACCATTGGACAAGCTGATGCCGAGAATGGTTGTTGTATCTGTATTGACACCGAAGCTGCGGATCATCCGGGCGTTGTCGCCCGTAGCCCGCAGGGCAAGCCCAAGGTCGGTGCGCAGAAACAGATCCATCAGGATCTTAACGGCAATCACTACAAATGGCATAACCAGCAGCAGATTGATCGGGCTCAGCAAGGTCTCCTCGCCCATCAGCGAGACATTCGGCTTGCCTAAAATGCGCAGGTTAATGGAATAAAGCGCAATCATCATCAGAATGCCCGAGAGCAGTCCGTTGATCTTGCCCTTCGTATGCAGAAGACCGGTGCACATGCCGGCCAGTGCTCCGCCCAGCAGCGCGCACAAGGTGGCCAGCCACGGCGAGTAGCCGTTGGTAATCATCACGGCGGCAATGGCTCCGCCGGTCGTGAAGCTCCCGTCCACCGTCAAATCGGGAAAATCAAGAATACGGAACGTAATATACACACCGAGCGCCATAAAAGCATAAAGCAGCCCTGATTCCACAGCTCCCAGCATTGAATTCATCATAGGTGACTTCCTCCTTAAGCATCAAGGGGCGTCCGCAAGGGAACAGCCCCATTACATAAACCTGTTATTGGATAATACTGCTTGCCGTATCGGATACTTCAGCCTTCATGGCATCCGTTACTTCAATGCCCTGGGCTTCCGCTGCCTTCAGATTCAGAATCAGGTCCAGCTTCTCCTGCATCTTGACTTCCATGTCGCCCGGGCTGGTGCCGTTCTTCAGCACCTCCACTGCCATTTCTCCTACCTGGTAGCCATGGTCATAATACTTGAAGCCTACAGTGGCGAATGCCCCCTTCTCAACCGTGTCGCGGTCAGCGGAGAAGAATGGGATCTTGTTGTCATTCGCTGTCTGGATAATGGCATCCACACCGCTGACAACCGAGTTGTCCAGGGTGATGTAGAAGGCATCTACACGGCCTACCAGCGATTCAGCTGCCTGCTTCACTTCGGAAGTGTTGGTAATCGGCGCCTTCACCAGCTCGATCCCGTGCTTGTCCAGCTCTTCCTTGGCAATGCCCGACATAACAACCGCGTTTGGTTCGCCTTCATTGATGATCAGTCCCAGCTTCTTGACGTTCGGGAACTGCGCGGCAATGAACTGCATCAGGCGAGTAATGGATTCAGGGTTCGTATCCGAAGCCCCGGATACGTTGCCCCCGGGATGCGCCAGATCGGAAACAAGCTTGGCGTCAAGCGGATCGGTAACGGCTGCAAACAGAATCGGCGTGTTCTTATCCACTTCCTGCACAACCGCCTGTGCCGAAGGTGTGGCAATAGCCAGTACCAGATCGTTCTTATCGCCGGCAATCTTCTGGGCTACTGCGAGGTTGTTGGATTGATCCGCCTGGGCGTTCTGGAGATCCACGGTCAGGTTCTCCCCTTCCACGAGGCCTGCGTCCTTCAGTGCGGCCAGGAAGCCTTCACGTGTCGCATCCAGCGACGGATGCTCCACATACTGCGAAATAGCGATCTTGTAAGAATCCTGCGCCGCCGGAGCTTCACTCGCCGGGGCATTAGTTGCATTAGCCGCACCATTGCCCGAGTTAGCGGCATTCTCCGTGTTTGCTGTGTTGTTGCCTCCGCAGCCGGCGATCGCCAGCATCAGGCACAGGCCGAGTCCGGCCAGCATATTTTTTCTTTTCATGAAATAACCCCTTTTCTTTTACGGTATCAGCGCGTGCATCAATGGGAGCGGTTAAGCATTATCGCTTTCATCTTTAAAAGCGATAAAGCAAAAGCTTACACCGAACTCACATTTAATACAGCAAATCTATTAAACTAATATTATATGGCGGTTGATTATCCGTCAATCATTTATCACCTCGCCAGATATTACAAAACAGGCACAATGCATCCGTTCGGGTCCGAGCAATGATGTAGTAATTCTTGACATTTACTGCATATTGCACATATCGGCTATGTAGGATCAGGAAGTTCAGGCAATAAGTTTACGTTCCGCGCTCTGATGAAACCGCCACAGGCTGCACACACTTTAGGTACAGTCTGAGATTGGAGCGTGTTAATGATGCCAACAAGCAAAATTGCCAAATCCGCTGCAACAGCTGCAGTGCTTACTGTTCTGCTGGCGGGCACTTCGGCCTGCGGATATTACTCCCAGGATACCAAGCCTAAGGTAAATTCGGTCACGCCTACCGGCAACCTGGCCGGCAGCTATTATGAGAAGGAAGTGTATACCGACCAGAAGGGCAAGTTCTGGATTCCGCTGAAACCGGCGGCCGCATCCCTCGGCTACCGCACGAAGGACGATACCGCAAGCGGCGGTTACGCCAAAGTCGGCTATACCGATGTCATGTACATGCTGAAACCGAATTCCAGTGAAGCTTTCTCTCTTGGAGAGAAAATCACGCTTCCCGACGCTCCGATACGGCACAACGGGCAAATCTATATTACACCCAATGCGCTGTCCAAATTTCTTCAGACCGAGGTAGGCTGGAATCCAAGCAGCGGCGAGATCAATGTTTCTCCGCCCGAGGATAAGGATTCTGGCGGAGCAGGCACTGGCGCCGCTAAACCGCTGCGCATCCAGAGCCTGTCCGACGTTGACAAAGGCGAGCTGGTGTCTTATGCCAAGAAATATCTTGGCACCCCGTATGATTTCGGCGCCGGCACATATGAAGAGACCAAGAAATTCGACTGCTCCTCCTTTACTCGCCATGTCTTTAAGAAATTTGACGTCACTCTACCGCGGCTGGCCCGGGATCAGGACAACATCGGCAGACGTGTATCCCGCAGCGACCTTGATGTGGGCGACCTGATCTTCTTCACCGTGCCCGGCCGCTTCGAGAGCGATGCCGTCCCTGGACATGTCGGCATTTACATTGGAGACGGTAAATTCATTCATACCTGGGGTGAACCTGGTGTACAAATCAGCAACCTTGATACAGGATATTGGCATGATGTAATACTGCACATGACTCGCGTGCTTTAAATTAAATATAGCAAAGAGCTTGCGCTCCCGGATGAGAGGCAAGCTCTTTTTGTGCGGTTCTGCAACCATTCAATCCCAGGTCTTTCCTTTGCCGCTGAGCCGGAGCACAAGCTTCACCAGTTCTACAATCACTACAATGGCAAGTGCTGCGCCAACAACAATAAGCCATTGCGTCCCGTTCATATGCTGCACACCGAACCATTCGTTCAGCCCCGGAATGATAATGACCAGCACCAGCAGCAGGCCGGAGATCACCGAAGCTCCCAGCATGTAACGGTTCGAGAACAGACCGAGCTGAAACAGCGATTTCGTATTGGAACGGACGTTAAATGCATGGGTGATCTGCAGCAGCCCGAGTGTGGCGAAGGCCATGGTTACCGCAACGCCTTCATCATAATGGGTGTGTGCCCAGTAGTATACCAGCAGCGTCAGCAATGCTTCCAGAATTCCCTGATAGATGATCCCTGCGCCGACCCCTCCGGCAAAAATACTGCTGCTCGCCTTCCGCGGCTTCTTCGCCATAACATCGCTGCCCGCCTTCTCCAGGCCCAATGCCAGCGCCGGAAGCGTATCTGTCACCAGGTTAATCCACAGAATATGGATCGGCTCCAGAATGCGCCAGCCGATCAGTGTCGCGATGAACAGGGTTAACACTTCCCCGAGGTTCGCCGAGAGCAGGAATTGAATCGCCTTGCGAATATTACTGTACACTTTGCGTCCTTCTTCTACAGCAACAACTATCGTCGTGAAATTATCATCCGCCAAGACCATGTCCGACACGCCTTTGGCTACATCCGTCCCGGTAATGCCCATGCCGACACCGATGTCGGCCGATTTGAGGGCCGGTGCGTCGTTGACGCCGTCGCCGGTCATCGCTACAATCTTGCCCTTTGCGCGCCAGGCCTTGACAATTCGCACCTTATGCTCCGGAGAGACCCGGGCGTACACCGAGTAATCCGCTACCCGCTCGGCAAAATCCTGCTCGCTGATCTTATCCAGCTCCCGCCCTGTAAGCACCGCATTGTCGTCTTCGATAATGCCCAGGCGTTTGGCGATAGCGGCGGCGGTATCCCTGTGGTCCCCGGTAATCATTACCGGCCGGACTCCGGCCTTGCGGCAGACGGCCACGGCCGCCTTAACCTCTTCGCGCGGCGGATCGATCATACCGGCGAGTCCGACAAACACCAGCCCGGTTTCCGTACTCTCCGGCGTAGGGTCTGCCGGCAGTTCTCCATGCTCCCGGAACGCAAAAGCCAATACGCGCAGCGCTTCGTCCGCGAGCTGCTTGTTCCCGGCAGAGATCCGCCGGGTATGCTCCTCCGTCAGCGGCACGATGTCTCCCGCTTCAAGAATATGGCTGCAGCGGGACAGAAGCACATCGGGCGCTCCCTTCGTCAGCGCCCGGAAGCCGCCTTCCACCTGATGAATCGTCGTCATCAGTTTGCGGTCTGAATCGAACGGAAGCTCGCTGCGGCGCGGCTGCTCCCGCTCCAGCTCCCGCTTGTCGGTACCGATGCTGAGCGCATAATCGACCAAGGCCGTTTCGGTCGGATCGCCGATGATCGCCTTGCCGCTCTTGCCCCCTCCTCCGGCAGCACCCTCGTCAATGCTGGAATCGTTGCAGAGCGTCATGACCTCCAGCAATCTCTTGCCCCCGGGAACACTGGACAATTCCGCGGTTGCTTCCAGCAGTTCACCGTTCAGGTACAGCTTCTCTACCGTCATTTTATTCAGGGTGAGCGTACCCGTCTTATCCGAGCAGATAATTTCCGTGCTGCCAAGGGTCTCGACCGCCGGCAGCTTGCGGATAATCGCCTTGCGGCCGGCCATCCGCTGTACGCCCAGCGCCAGAATGATGGTTACGATTGCCGGAAGGCCTTCCGGGATCGCCGCTACGGCCAGCGAGATGGAAGTCAGCGTCATATCCAGCAGCTCTCTGCCTTCCAGCAGTCCCACCGCAAAGATGACCACACAGACGCCGAGAATGATATAGGTGAAATATTTCCCAAGCTCATCCAGCTTTTTTTGCAGCGGCGTTACGTCGGACTCCTCTTCCGAGATGAATCCGGCGATCCGGCCGACCTCCGTCTGCATGCCTGTCGCCGTGACCACGCCGACGCCGCGTCCATAAGTCACACTGCTGCTCATATAGGCCATGTTCGTCCGGTCACCGATGACCAGATCGGCGCCCTCCAGCACAGCAGTCTGCTTCTCCGCAGGCAGTGACTCTCCGGTAAGCGCCGCTTCCTCCGTCTTCAGCGAGGCCGCTTCCAGCAGACGCACATCAGCCGGAACCACATTGCCCGCCTCCAGCAGCACAATATCGCCCGGTACCAGCTCTTCGCTCTTGATCTCCGTTACCTGACCGCCGCGGCGGACCCGGGCCATCGGAGAAGACATGCTTTTGAGCGCTTCCAGCGCCTGCTCCGCCTTGTTCTCCTGAATGACGCCGAGCACGGCATTGAGCACAACCACCAATAAAATAATGATTGTATCCGTCCATTCACCCAGCACGCCGGAGAGCACTGCCGCCACCAGAAGAATAAAGATCATTACATTCTTGAATTGCTCAATGAACTTGGCGAGCAGTGTCTTCTTCTTCGCTTCCTGCAGCAGATTACTCCCGTAACGTTCGCGACGTGCCGCCGCTTCCTCTGGACGCAGCCCGTCTAGCGAGCTGTCAAGGCGCTTCAGCACCTCTTCACTGCCCAGAGTATGAAACGGTGTGAGGGTTTCCGCCTTCGCTTTTGTAGGTTCAACAGGATTCAAACCGCCAGCTCCTTCCGTATCCATTTGATCTTGGCCTAGCTCCTATATGGAGTTTACCCAAAAATAGCCGGGGGATTCTGTAAACCGCGACGATCGGCAAAAGTTTTAAAGCATACCATAATATCTTTTACTCTCCGTAGACTCGCTGAGGCATCCGTTCAAAGCCCTTGAACCGTGTCCCCTGATAGGATAGCCGTCCGCGGTCGCCCTCCACAATAAGTCCATAGTCGGTCCCTGACACATACATTTCAATGCGTTCTCCGTACTCTGTTTCAAACGTTATATAGTAGTTTGTGCTGGCGCTGGAATCTCCCGAACCGCCCCACACCTCAGTACGTCTCCCAATAACAGTACTGTTGACTGTAGTCAGAGGACTTGCGTTATTTTTACTCCAGCCCACCAACCCTTTTATGATCACAAAGACAAAAAATCCGATGACCAATACAAAAATCAGCATCACGAAAAAAGGTAATCCCCCGAAAAAACCATTGAATATACCCGGCTCCGAAAACCCCGGTGGCTGCCCCCAATTACTCAAAAGTAACCCATCCTTCCCCATTAAAAAGTTTTTGCACGGCTTTTACTCCGGAATACGCCCGATACCTCTTCCGGTTTCAAAATCCCATTACTCTCATGACCATTTTAACGCGTTTCCAATTTGGCTGATACCTAGCCGTATGTTATGCTTAAACTATACTTTATTCCGTCAGGAGGTGGTCCCATGATGAACTTCCGGAACAGCCAATGGCGGTTTCGTCTGTCCGCGGCGGCTTTGATCCCGGTTCTGCTGCTGAGCGTTCTTGCGGCTTCGGCAGGGCTGTTCAATTCAACCGATGCCGATAACAGCACCTTTAAGATTGAACGCCAAGAGCATAAAATGACGCACGCTGCCTGGAAGAAAACAACGCTGCTTAAGCATATGCCGCTTATCCGTCCTGTGCAGCAGGGGACCACATCCTGGATACCCGGCACCTCAGCGGCGGTGCTGCTTGCCGGCTTGCTGCTGCCGGTCATATATCTCTGCCTGAAGCGGCTGCTGCTGCGCCCGCTGAAATACACCTCTCATTACGTGGACAGCGCTGCGTGTCTGAGCGTATAACTACTCTCCACTGAACGCAGTCCTAACCACCCTATGAGAGGGGAGCCAATAAATATGAAACGACGTTACGGTGAAAGCGGATTGCCCTTGGATATGCGCAAGGGAGTGCGCGTTCTTTCAGTTATCGCAGGCGGTCTTATCGCCGCCGTGGGCCTTGAGCTGTTTTTGATGCCGCATAAGCTTATCACCGGAGGTATTGCCGGCTTGTCGGCATTGCTGTCACATATGACCGAGATGCGCCTTGGCTTGTTCCTGTTCCTGCTGAACCTGCCGTTCATCCTGCTGTCGCGCAAGCAAATTAACCTCCGGTTTGCCATGTATACCATGCTTGGCCTGATCTGCCTGACGGCCGGATCACTGGCGCTTCACCGGTTCCCAGCCGTCATCACCGAGCCGCTGCCGGCCGCACTTGCAGGCGGATTGTGCCTGGGCGTGGGCCTCGGCATTTCCATCCGCTTCGGCGGCGTAGGCGGCCCGGCGCCGGAGTCGGGATTTATGTTTCTGCGCAGCGGGCCGCCCAAATGGGCGGAGACCGCACTGATGCTGCTGAACTGCGTCATCCTGCTATGTGCGGGCGCCTTGTTCGGCTGGGATCAGGCGATGTATTCCATCATCGCTTACCTGCTGGCATTCGAAGGGGTACGCTTCTCTCTGCGCGACCTTACCCGTTCCCGGCCGGTATGGATCACCACGAACCGCTGCACAGAGATCAGAGAGGCGCTGCGGGATGAACTGAAGCGTGAAGCCAAGCTTGTGCAGGCCGCAGGCCCCGAGGGGCAACCCGGCACCCTCTTCTGTCTGGCCACCCGCATGGAAGAAGAGGCGCTGGCGACCATTGTCCATAGCTTCGACCGCCACGGCGAAATTGTCGTCGGAGGCGGCGAATCGCGTTGGATGCTTCCTTCCAATTAACCAACGCCGCACTCTTGCGGCATAACCCAAAAAGCGTTCCTGCATTTCTACCTGCAGGAACGCTTTTTTGGGGTCGTCAGATGCGCTTACCAAAGATCAGCGGAACATATTCCATAAGCGGATCAAGTGAAAGGTATTGTTCGGATCAATCTTCTGGGCAATGACAAACTTGACAATTTGCTCTTCCTGCGCGGAGGACAGCTTTTCATTCAACACGGCCGCGGCATTACGCACAAGTCTGCGCACAACCGCTGGGTCCTGCAGCTCCTGCCGCGAAATCCCCTGAATCATGTTCTTGATGCGGTCCTTGACAGCCGTATTCTTCATCTTCAGCTTAATGCGTTCCACCAGCTGCGGGCTGATTCCGTACTGCTGATATCCCAAACGACAAGCACCTCCCGTCATATCCGTCATTCAGAGTATATGCCCGGGGGGCTTTGCATGTGCCTATTTAGTCGATGATCTCACCCTGAAAAATTTGTTCATTCTGCAGATAAGTCCGCAGCGCCGCATATTCAGGTGATGTCCAGAAGGAAGCATCCTTCAGCATTTCGGCTGCATCGTCGCGGGCCTGCTCCAGAATGTCGAAGTCGGCCGTCATGTCGGCCAGCCGGAATTCCGGCAGACCGCTCTGTTTCGTGCCGAAGAAGTCACCGGGACCGCGCAGCTCCAGATCGCGTCTGGAGATCTCGAACCCGTCTTCCGTCTCAGTCATGGCAGTCATCCGCTCACGGCCAATCTCCGATTTCGGGTCCGCCACCAACACGCAGTATGAAGCATGACTGCCCCGACCGACGCGCCCGCGCAGCTGATGCAGCTGGGATAACCCGAAGCGGTCCGCATCCATAATGATCATCAGCGTAGCATTGGGAACGTCTACACCGACTTCTACCACGGTCGTAGAGACCAGCAGCTGAACTTCGTTGTTATAGAAGGCCCGCATGACCTCGTCTTTCTCGGCAGGGGTCATCCGACCGTGCAGCAGGCCTACCTTGTAATTCGGGAAATGCTGCGACATCTGCACATACAGATCAATTGCATTCTGGACATCCAGTTTCTCCGATTCCTCAATCAATGGACAGATCAGGTAAGCCTGGCGGCCCTGATCCACTTCACGGTTCACCAGATTCAGCACACGGTCCAGCATATCGTGCTTCACCCAGTAGGAGGTAATCGGTACCCGTCCCTTCGGCCGTTCCGACAGTGTGGAGACATCCATATCACCAAAGACGGTAATGGCCAGTGTGCGGGGAATTGGTGTCGCCGTCATCGTCAGTACATCGGGATTATATCCCTTGCGGCGAAGCACACTGCGCTGATTGACCCCGAAGCGGTGTTGCTCATCGGTAACCACGAGTCCAAGGCTCCGGAAGAAGACATCGTCTTGAATCAAGGCATGTGTGCCTACGACAACATCCAGCATCCCCATCTGCAAAGCGGCCAATATATCCTTCCGTTTGCGGCCTGATACACTTCCGGTGAGCAGCCCCACCGAGATGCCAAACGGTTCGAACATTCGGGTTAACGAGCGCATATGCTGCTCCGCCAGAATTTCCGTCGGCACCATCAGAGCCCCCTGGAATCCCGACCTTACCGTCGCAAACAATGCCACGGCGGCCAGCACGGTTTTACCTGACCCGACATCGCCTTGAAGCAGCCGGTTCATGCAGTATGGAGATCGCATATCCTGCAGAATCTCCAGCTCTACCCGTTTCTGTGCATCCGTAAGCTCAAACGGCAAGCTGCGCACGAACTGGCGCACCGTTGCATTGTCCACCGTATGCACCACACCGTCCGTCCGCCGCTGGTTGAGTACCCGGAACGCCTGCACCTTAAGCTGGAACAGGAACAGCTCCTCATAGACCATTCTGCGCCGGCCCTGCTGGCCTTCGCGCGAGTCCTCGGGGTTATGGATGGTGGCTATGGCCCGTTTGCGCGGCATAAAATCATATTTACGGATAATAGATTGCGGAAGTATCTCCGGAATCAGCTCACCGAACTGCTGCAGCCCTTGATTGATCGCCTTGCGGATCCAGTTCTGCGTAATTTTGCCGCCCACCGAATACACCGGCTGCAGTGTCCCGGTCTTGCCGCCTCCGCGGTCGGGGAATTCGTAGTCCGTCACCGTAATTTGGCTGCGCTTCTGATCCCATTTGCCGGTAATGACAATTTCCCGGCCCACTGTCAGCTGCTCGCGCACATACTGCTGGTTAAACCAGGTGGCCGTGAACATCCACGGCTCTGCGATGAGCTTGCAGCTAAGCCGTGATTTGCCGCCGAAGCGCTGCAGCACCGGGATTCCGATTACCTTGGCCACCAGTGTCGCCTTATCTCCATGCTTCACTTCACCCAGAGTGCGGGGACGGAAGTCTTCATAGCGAAACGGGTAGTATTCCAATAAATCCTTCACATTAAAGATGCCAAAGGCGTGAAGCTCACTTTGCTTTTGAGCACTCACGCCGTTCACTTGCTTCACTTCAATTGATTCTAGAGATAATGTCATCATGCACCCCTATGTTCAAGCGGGCCATATGAACACTGCCAGCGTCCCGTTGCCGACATGACTGCCTACAACAGGTCCGACGTTGGTCAACACTTGCTCGTTCAGGCTAAAATGACCCGCGAGCTCCTTCAGGAACTCTTCGCCGGCTGCCGGTTCAGCGGTATGGCCCACGGCAACGTTGATATGATCGACACCCGGCAGATCAGCCTTGAACAGCTCGATCATGCGGGCTACCGCCTTCTTGCGTCCTCTGACCTTCTCCACCGCATAAATAATCCCTTCCTCATCAATGGACAGGATAGGCTTGATATTCAGCAGTGTTCCAAGGATGGCCGACGCCTTGCCGATTCGGCCGCCCTTTTGCAGGTATTCCAGCGTGTCCACCAGGAAATACAGCTTGCGGGAACGGCGCAGACGCTCTACAGCTTCCAGAATTTCTTCCGGCGGCTTGCCTTCTTCCGCCCATCTCGCAGCCTGCACCACCAGCAGACCGAAGCCGTAGGAAGCGGAGAGAGAGTCCACTACTGTGATCTGCTCCCCTTCCTCCTCCAGCATGGATTTGGCCAACACAGCGGACTGATAGGTGCCGCTCAGCCCGGAAGAAATATGAAACGACAGAATCGAGCTACCCGGATGTTTCGCCAGAATACTACGGTACACATCCATATACTCCACCGGCGAAGGCTGCGATGTAGTCGGCAGCTGCGGCGAACGGGGAAGGCGATCATAGAATTGCTCCGGTGTCATATCCACCCCGTCGCGGAATGATTCCTCGCCGAACATGAGCTTTAGCGGTACGACTTCAATCCCAAGCTCCCTCGCCAGCTCCGGCGGGATATCGGATGTGCTGTCGGTGACGATTAGAGTGCGTTTCATGGATTTCCTCCCCAACTGAATTGGTGTCTCTTATGGCTCCACCGAGAATAAATAGTAATACAGCGGCTGTCCGCCTTCATGTATCTCCACTTCCACCTGCGGGTATGTCTCTTCAAGCCAGGCAGCGAGAGACTCGGTTACTTCCGCGTTGGCATCGGCGCCCGTCAGCACGGTAACGATCTCATCGCCGTTCACAAGCATATTCTCCAGCAGCTGCCGGCTTGCGGCCAACAGATCATCGTCAGCGGCGACAATCTTAGAGTTGCTGATGCCGATGTATTGCCCGGACTTAATCTGCAGCTCTTCAATCACCGTATCTCTGACCGCATTGGTAACCTGTCCGGACTTCACCTGGGCGATGGCTTCCAGCATATTGCTTGTGTTGACATCCACAGCGTCGTCTTCCTGGAATGCGAAGGCGGCAGCAATACCCTGAGGAATGCTCTTGCTCGGGATAACGGTAATCTCGCGTTCACCTTCCAGAAGATCCTTCGCCTGCTGCGCAGCCAAGACAATGTTGGAGTTGTTCGGCAAAATGTAAATATGCTTGGCGGAGATGGAAGAGATCGCATTAACGAAATCTTCCGTACTCGGATTCATCGTTTGTCCGCCTGAGAGCACAGCGTCCACACCGAGACTGCGGAAGATTTCCGAGATGCCGTCGCCGGAAGATACGGCGATGAACCCGTAAGGTGCCAGGTCGTCCGCAGGCGGAACAGCAGGAGCCTGCACACTGCTTGTCTCTGCCGGCATATCGGCAAACAGCTCCGGCATCGGTGCGATATCCATCCCCGTAGTCAGCAGATCACGGTGCTGTTCGCGCATATTCAGAATATGAATCTGGGTTATTTCTCCGTATAAAAGGGCAAGGTTCAGTACTTCGCCCGGAGTCTTGGAATGGACATGCACTTTGATCGTCTCGTCATCGGAAATGACAATGATCGAATCCCCGTTGACTGATAACGCTTTCCTGAAAGCATCCTCATCAAAAACCGCATTTGCGGCACCGCCAAGCTGGCGGTTGATGAAAAACTCCATATCATAAAGAAACTCGATATCTTCCGTGTGCAGCTGGGATTGCGCCGAAGTGTGCATCGGTACTGCAGGCGTTGCTGCAGGCTTCTCCTGTACCGGAGCCTGTGCAGGCTTGAGGGCTTGTCCCTGCTGCGAGGCTGTCCCGGCAGCCGGAACGGCGCCTGTCAGATATTGATGAAAGCCTTCATAGATATAGACCAGACCCTGTCCGCCTGAATCGACAACCCCTACCTGCTTAAGTACAGGCAGCAGCTCTGGCGTATGCGCAAGCGCTTCTTTGGCTTTGGCCAGCACTTCTGTCATGAGCTCTGTTACATCCGTAGTCCGCCGGGACAAATACGTGGCGTGCTTCGCCGCTTCCTTGGCAACGGTCAGAATGGTGCCTTCCACCGGTTTTACGACCGCTTTATAGGCGGTATCCACCCCCGTCTGCAGCGCCGCTGCGAACTGCTGGGCATTAAGCTCTTCGTACTGGGCCGCATAACGTCCGAATCCCCGGAACAGCTGCGACAGGATTACCCCGGAATTGCCGCGGGCTCCCATCAGCAGGCCCTTGGAGAGCACTCCTGCGCACTGGCCCAAAGAGGCGGTATTATTCTTCTTCAACTCATTCGCGCCTGCGGTCATCGTCAAATTCATATTGGTTCCCGTGTCGCCGTCCGGCACCGGAAATACATTCAAGGAATTGACATGCTCTGCATGCTGATGCAGCATATCCGCTCCGGCGAGAACCATTGCGGTAAAATCTGTTCCATTTATAGAACGCTTACTCAATGAGAATTCCCCTTCCTAACTTTATGCCTAATCAATTCGTAGATTAACTGGACATAATACACTAAGGTATATTGTACTATAAGAGCCAAAAGAAATAAATGTTTTTGAATCAGTTGACGTAGCATTTTTTGCTGTGATATTATATTTAAGTATTGTTTTAAGCAGGTCTTAGTAACACAAGGAGGTGTAATTCATGTCCCGTAAATGTACTGTAACTGGCAAGAAACCAAGCAGCGGCAACCACGTATCCCATGCCAATAACCGCAACCGTCGTTCTTGGGGGGTTAACGTTCAGAAGGTTCGTATTCTCGTGAACGGCAAACCGAAACGTGTATACGTCAGCACCCGCGCACTGAAGAGCGGTAAAGTAGAACGCGTTTAGTCCTAATATGAAGCAAAAAGCACCCTTTACAATCGTAAGGTGCTTTTTTTCATGTTTGCTGTTCTTTCCCCGGCTTCAGCTCTTCTGAAACGTGTTTAATATCGCTTTAACAAAACCTCCCAAAAATTTTGGCAGCTTAAACGTGTAGAATTTCATCCTTTACCCTCCCATCAATTCATGCCGTACAGTAGGAGACTTTCCTGTCTTTCCTGTCTTTCCATACCTAACGAACCGCAGAACCTCCCGGCAACCATGTAGAACCGTCTTTGCCGCCCTCCCAGAAGGCGGTAACCGTTGCTGCGAGAAATATCAGATTTGTGTAAGAACCGCAGGTTTATAAATCTCTGATATCAAAAAAGGCTACATGAGATTTTCTGCTCATGTAACCATGTTATGCTTGCCGGACTTGGCCTATACCTTGAAGGCAAGCCCGCTTTTAGCGGATTCCGCTTTCTGCAGCGTGGCGGATTGCTGAAATGGCGGCTGCGCGGTCGCTGCGGCCGAACACGGCGTTGCCGGCCACCAGCACATCGGCCCCCGCCTCTGTTACAAGCGGCGCCGTCGCTTCGGCAATGCCGCCGTCCACCTCGATAAACAGCCCCTTATGGTTCATTTCATTGGCCCACTCACGAACCTGCCGGATCTTGCGCAGCACTCCGGGAATGAATGCCTGACCGCCAAAGCCCGGGTTCACCGTCATTGCCAGCACCAGGTCGATATCCTCCAGCACTTCACGCACCGCCGCTGCCGGAGTACCCGGATTCAGCGCGACGCCGGCCATCAGGCCCAGCTCCTTAATTTGGTGAACCACACGGTGCAGGTGCACGCAGGCTTCGGCATGGACCGTAATCACTGAAGCCCCGGCCGCCGCAAAATCAGCCAGATAACGCTCAGGATGCTCAATCATCAGATGAACATCAAGCGGCAGAGACGTATGCTTCTTGACTGCCGCGACAATCGGCGGCCCCAGTGTAATATTCGGGACGAAATGGCCATCCATCACATCCACATGAATCCAATCTCCGCCGCAGCGTTCAGCTTCGGCCACTTCAGCGCCAAGCGCGGCGAAATCCGCCGACAGAATAGAGGGAGCAATAATGGTCATGTTGGTTAGTACCTCCGCTTTTTGTCTTTCATTTCTTGGTGAAACAGCTTGTAATGCTCATATCGGCTGTCCGCAATCTCACCGGCCTGCCAGGCTTCGACGACACGGCAGCCCGGCTCATGCAGATGGCTGCAGCCCCGGAATTTACACTCCTGGGCATAGGGAATGAACTCCCGGAAACATACCGACAGCTCTTCCACGCCTAGCTCCAGAAAATCAAGCTGGCTGAAGCCCGGGGTATCAGCCACCAGCGCGCCTCCGCCGATGTCCATCAGCTCGACATGGCGGGTCGTATGACGGCCGCGGCCAAGGCGCATGCTGATCTCTCCCGTCTCGAGTCCCAGGCCCGGCACGAGTCTGTTCAGGAGCGTCGACTTGCCGACGCCGGATTGTCCGGCGAACACGCTGACGGTTCCCGCCAGACGTTCGCGCAGCTCATCGCTGCCCGTTCCCTTGAATGAGCTGGTAATCAGCACCTCATAGCCGATTCTCTCATACAGCGCCTTGACCTGCTCGGATGCGGCATCATCCTCAGCATCTTCCTCCAGGTCCTGCTTAGTCAGCACGATAAGAGTGTCGAGGCCGGAGTGCTCGATATGTACGAGGAACTTGTCCAGCAGATTCAGGTTCATATCCGGCTCACGCAGGGAGAAGAGCAGCACCGCCAGATTGACGTTGGCCACCGGCGGACGGATCAGCTCGGATTCACGGGCTAGAATTTCATCCACCATGCCCTCCCCGTTCTCGGTCAGTACATAGCGGATACGGTCGCCGACGAGCGGCGTCTGTCCCTTCTTCTTCAGAATTCCGCGCCCGCGGCATTGCACCGCCTCTTCATCGGCAGCCACCGAGCCGTCCCGCAACGGTTTAACATAATAGTACCCGCTGAGCGCTTTGACGATCATTCCTTCAGGCATACATTACAAGCCTTCCTCTCTATCCTGAAATTGTGCAAATGACCCTTGCACTTAGGATACGCGCAGGGTCATTTGACTGTCGCTGCTGGCGGTCCAATTCAGGAAGCCGCAGCCGCATTGCAGAGTTCAGTTATTCTAATGCTTGTCTTTGTTCTTGTTTCCTTTGCCGTTCCCGTTTCCATTTCCGTTGCTTGCCTGACTGTTCTTGTCGTTCAGAATAAATCCGGTCTGCTCGCCGTCAACAGCCTCGCCCCCGTCATCGCTCGGCGGGAGAATCTCCGGTTCAATCGTTGGATCGGGCGGCGTCGGCTCAGGCGTCGGTGTCGGCGCCGGCGTCTCTGCCACCGGCAGCTGCGGCTCATCCACGGTCCCGTTCTTGGCATCGGAGAAGCGCACTTCATAAGCCTCTACATATTCACCGTTCACGTAAACGGTGATCGCACCGTCCTTGTTCGGAGCCAGAACTAAGTCTACCGGCAAATACTGACCTTTTGCGATCGTACGAATGCCCCATTCCTGCTGCTCACCGTCCTTGCGCGCATCGGAGTAGACAATTCGAATCTCCGTCTTGGTGCCCTCGCTCGTCGGTGTAACCGGTACACGGAACGTATAGTTGATCGCCTCCGGAGGAAAGCCGGTGCTGAGCGTAATCGTAAATTTCTCGCCACGCTGAGCAGACTCCCCTTCTTCATAAGGCCACTGCTTGATGACTTTGCCTGCATCAATGTTGAAGCTGCTATCCTGCTGCACTTCTTCAAGCACCAGCCCGAGATCCTCCAGCGCTTTCTTCGCCTGAGCCTCTGTCTTGCCGGTCAGATCTGGCACCGCTACACTTTCATTGCCCAGGCTGACGAATACGGTGACCGACTGCGTCTCCGGATCAAACTCGCTGCCCTCGGCAGGCTCGGTACCAATAACCTGGCCCTCGGCAAACTCTTCACTGTATCTCTCATCCGGAGTAATCCGGGATTGGTCTATTCCAAGAGCGACCAGAGCCTTCTCCACATCAGCATACTTTTGTCCCGAGTAACCTGGCATTGCGGTGAGCACCTTAGCAGTGCTTACAGTAAGCGCGATATGGGTACCCTTCTTGACCATGGTATCAGGGGACTTGCTTTGCTCGTAAACGACATTCTCACCGTAGTTCGGGTTGTATACCGCTGTCACCGGCTCCTCGATACTCAGGCCAACCTCGTCAAGCATAGTTCTGGCTTCTTCGATATTTTTGTTGATCAGATTCGGTACGGCTACTTCCGGTACAGACAGCTTGTTGGTGAAATACCACACCAGAACGCCTAAGATCAGCACTACGGCCAATGCTATTCCGGCCCACAGCGCCGGCTTGCTCCATTTACGCTTCGGAGGAGGCGCCGACTCCGGTTCCATCTGGCGCCGGGTCAGCCCCTCTTCACCCCGGCCTTCAAAACCGCGCTGCACCGGCTTGATCGCCGGAATAATCCGCGTTTTGTCGATATCATCGTCGTCATGGAAATCGGCCTTGGCCTCACTGCGCCGTTCCGGCAGCAGGCAGGTCTCCAGATCCTGCAGCATCTCCTTGGCGGAGTGGTACCGCTCCTCCGGATTTTTGCGCATCGAGCGCAGAATGACGTTCTCCACGCTTTGCGGAATCAGCGGATTCAGCTGCCGCGGCTCTTCGAACTCTTCCTGCAGATGCTTCAGCGCTACGCTGATCGGACTCTCTCCCAGAAACGGCAGCGCGCCGGTCAGCATCTGGTACAGCACGATGCCCAGTGAGTACAGATCGGATTTCTCGCCGGCAGCCACACCCTTGGCATGCTCCGGAGAGAAATAATGCACGGAGCCGACCACAGAGCCGGTTTGGGTAATCGTTGTAGAGGTAACCGCACGGGCAATCCCGAAGTCCGTCACCTTCACCCGGCCGTTACGGCCAATCAGAATATTATGAGGTTTAATATCGCGATGAATAATCTGGCTATGATGGGCATGATCGAGCGCATCGCAAATCTGCGAGGCAATGCGTACAGCCTCATCAACCTGCAGCGGCGCCCGCTCTTTGATGATTTCGTTCAAATTCTTGCCTTCAACGTATTCCATAACAATATAATGAATGTCATCTTCCTGTCCGACATCGTAAATGCTAACCACATTGGGATGGGACAGCGACGCGGCGGATTGCGCTTCACGCCGGAACCGGCGGATAAATTCCTCATCATGAACAAACTGGTTGCGCAGTACTTTAATTGCGACATTGCGGTTGAGCAGAATGTCATGGGCTCTATAGACGAGCGCCATGCCCCCTCCTCCGATCCGCTCGATGACTTGGTAACGGCCGCCCAATTCGTGACCGATCATCTGTTCCACTCCTTTGTTTCGGGCACAGCGGCCTCTCCTTGATGTTCTAACAAAGCGACGCTGATGTTATCGCCGCCACCGGCCAGAAGCGCCAGTTGAAGTAATCGCTCCGCTCTTTCCTCTAAAGAGATTTCATGGATGCCGGCCACCTTGCCCAAGTGCTCCTGGCTGACGAAATTACTGAGTCCGTCACTGCACAGCAGCAGCTGCTCACCGGCTGCCAGGCTTACCGGGGCCAAATCGGCCGCCACCGCCGGGTCGGTGCCCAGCGCTTTGGTCAGGACATTGCGACGCGGATGATTATCCAGCTCCTCCAGGCTGAGCTGGCCGTTCTTGAACAGCTCATTGACCAGTGTATGATCCTCAGTCAGCAGTGTAGCCCTGCCATCCTTGATCAGGTAGGCTCTGCTATCGCCGATATGGCCGATATAACCTGCGGCTTCTTTCAGCAGTACGGCCACGACGGTGGTCCCCATATTGTGGTACTTCTCATCGCTGGAAGCCTCCTGGTAGACCGTGCGGTTGGCCTTCTCAATCGCTGCGGTCAGCGCCTCCTGTAGTTCGTTCTCAGGAAGGCCGGGCGGCAGTGATTCCAGGCTGGCACGCATACTCTCCAGCGCCAGCCTGCTGGCTGTGTCGCCGGCCAAATGGCCGCCCATCCCGTCGGCGATAATACCAAGGGTATACCCGTGGCGCGTAGGCCCGGTCCAGACCGAATCTTCATTGACCGTACGTACACGGCCAACATCGCTGGCATGAACTGTTCTGATCAAATATCCTCACCCCAACTCCATATGTTTGGCGCGCAGCTGTCCGCATGCGGCCGCAATATCATGGCCCTGCTCCCGTCGGATCGTTACATTTACGCCTTCGTCGGCAAGAGCGCGTTGAAATTCGAAAATATCCTTGCGCGAGGTCCGCACATATTTGCGTTCCGGCACATGGTTGACCGGAATCAGGTTGACATGGCAGATCATCGACTTCAGGACGCCGGCCAGCTCTCTCGCATGCTCCGGCTGGTCGTTGACGCCGCCGATCAGGGCGTATTCAAAGGTGATGCGGCGGCCAGTCTTCGCCTGGTAGTAGCGTAGCGATTCGATAACCTCATCGAACGGGAAGCGGCGGTTCACCGGCATCAGCTTGGAGCGCAGCGCATCATTAGGCGCATGAATCGAGATCGCCAGATTGATTTGCGTATCCTCGTCGGCAAATTTGTAGATGTTGGGCACAATCCCGCTCGTAGAGACGGTAATATGACGCTGGCCGATGTTGAGACCCTTCTCATGAATCATCAGCCGCAGGAAGGTCATCGTAGCATCATAGTTCTCGAAGGGCTCGCCTGTCCCCATGATGACGATGCTGCTGACGCGTTCGCCCCGCTCATCCAGCATCTGCTGGCAGCGGACAACCTGGGCTACGATCTCACCAGCCGTCAGATTCCGCTTCAGGCCGCCCAGCGTGGAGGCGCAGAAGGTACACCCGACACGGCAGCCTACCTGAGTTGTAACACATACGCTGTTACCGTAATTGTGCTTCATGATGACGGTCTCGATCGCGTGATCGTCATGCAGTCCAAACAGGAATTTGACCGTTCCGTCCTTGGACTCGAAGCGGGTAATTTCACTCAGCGCCGAAATGCTGAAGCTGTCCGCCAGCTTGGCCCGCAGCCCCTTGGACAAATTGCTCATGGCTTCGAAGTCGGTGACGCGTTTCACATACAGCCAGTCGAAAATCTGGCCGCCGCGAAACGCGGGCTCACCGTTATCCTTGGCCCACTGCTGTAACTCTTCCAGAGTGAAATCATATATTAAAGGTTTCATTGTTATCAACACCTGTACTTTCTTTATTAAGGATATGCTTATTATTTCTCATTCTTCCTATTCTAACACAAAATTCAGAGCCGGTAAAAGAAAAGCCCGCCGCGCAGAGGTCCTGCGGGCGGGAATCCGGGCAGAAATACTATATTACAAGAGTTTCTGGAGGCGGGAAATATAAAAGCCGTCACTGCCAAAATGCTGCGGCAGCAGCTGAATCCCGTCCCCTGCAGCCAGCGCCGTCCCCTGCAGCCGCTCCCAGACGGGAGAGTCAAAGGTCACAGCGGTGAAGCCTGGCTGCGCGCGGAGGAACCGCGAGACAACCTCGCTGTTCTCTGCCTGCTCCGTCGTACAGGTGCTGTAGACCAGGACACCGCCCGGCTTCAGCAGCCGGGCGACCGATTCCAGCAGCCTGCCCTGAAGTGCGGCAATTTCAGTGATGTCTCCGGGCTGCTTGCGCCATTTGAGATCCGGCTTGCGGCGGATAACGCCGAGACCGGTGCAGGGCGCATCCAGCAGAATCCGGTCAAAGGAAGCTTCCGGCAGCTTGCCGGCCAGCTCCAGCGCGTCTCCGCTGTGCACCGTAATGCATTCAAGGCCCAGCCGCTCCGCCTGACCGGCGATCAGCTTCGCCTTATGCTCATGCAGATCATTGGCGTAGACGGCGCCTTCGTCCTTCATCAGCTCGCCCATGTGCGCACTCTTGCCGCCGGGTGCGGCGCAGCAATCCAGCACGCGCATGCCCGGCTCCGGCGCCAGCGCTTCCGCCACCAGCATGGAGCTCTCATCCTGCACGGACAGATAGCCGTCCGCATACCAGGAGGTCAGCGCCAGATTGCCGCCGCCCCGTACGACAATCCCGTAAGGACTGACCTGCGATTCCGCCGCATCCAGTCCTGCCTCCACCAGCTTCGCCAGCATGGCTTCGCGGCTGATCATCGTGGTATTCACGCGGACGCTGGCAGCCGGCGCCTCATTGTTCGCCGCGCACATCGCTTCCGCGGTCTCCAGGCCGTACTCCCCGGCCCAGCGCCGCACCAGCCAGAGCGGATGGGAATGAAGCACCGAGATGCGCTCCTCCGCGCTGAGCCCTTCCTTCAGCACCGGCAGCTCGCCGACGCGCAGCACGCTCCGCAGCACACCGTTCACCATCCCGGAGATTCCCTGGTGGCCGCGCTTCTTGGCGATATTGACCGCTTCATTGACGGCTGCATGCGCCGGCACACGGCTCAGGTACATGATCTGGTACAGGCTTAGCCGCAGCAGATTGCGCACCCAGGGCTGCAGCTTGGCCAGCCCCTTGCTGACGTAATCTTCGAGCACATAGTCCAGCGTAAGCATCCGGGAGATGCTGCCGTAGACCAGCTCTGTGGCGAGTCCGGCATCCTCGCGCCCGAGACCGGCCTTCTGCAGGGCGCTGTTCAGCAGCAGATTGCTGTAAGCGTCCTGCTGCTCGACACGCGTCAGAATGTCGAGCGCCACTTCCCGCGCGGTGGCTCGGGCACCGCCGCCGCTGCCTTTGGCTCCGGCGGCAGGTGTCCTGCCGCCGGGTTTCCCGGCCGCCCGTGCGCCGCTGCGGCCTGTGCCGCCCCCGTCCCGGCTCAACCGAGCACCGTCCCGGGCGGCATGTTCGCGCCGCGGCTGAAGTCGGCGGCGTTCATCGCTTTCTTGCCCGCCGGCTGCACTGCGGTCAACAGCAGGCTGCCGTCGCCGGTCTTCACCTCGACGCCGCGCTCACTTACCGCCAGCACCGTCCCCGGTGCTGCGGTTCCGCCGGTGCCGGCGTCTCCCGGCTTCGCCGCCGCCCACACCTTGAACGTCTCACCGTTCCAGAGCGTGAACGCGCCGGAGAACGGCACCAGTCCGCGGATGCGGTTATAGATCGCCCGCGAGTCCGCGCTCCAGTCGATCCGTTCATCCTCGCGGCTAAGATTCGGGGCATAGGTCGCCTCGCGCTCATCCTGCGGCTGCGCCTCTACCTTTCCTGCGGCCAGCCGCGGCATTTCGGCCTTAAGCAGCTCGCGTCCGGCCAGGCTGAGCTTCTCAAACATGGTTCCGGAGGTATCCTCATCTTCGATCGGCACTTCGACGCGTGAAATCATATCGCCGGTATCCAGTCCCTCGGCCATATACATCAGCGTCACCCCCGTCACCGTCTCCCCGTTGATAATGCTGCGCTGGATCGGAGCGCCGCCGCGGTATTTCGGCAGCAGCGACCCGTGAACATTAACGCAGCCGTTAGCCGGCATGTCCAGCACCGCTTTCGGCAGGATCTGCCCGTAAGCGGCCGTAACAATCAGGTCCGGCGCATAGGCTGCCAGCTCGGCAACCCCTTCCGGACGGCGCAGCCGCTCCGGCTGCAGGACGGGCAATCCGAGCGCCAGCGCCGCTTCCTTCACGGGCGAGGGCGTCAGCGTCTTCTTGCGGCCCTGCGGCCGGTCCGGCTGGGTAAGCACGGCTACGACTTCATAGCCTTCCTCCACCAGCATCTGCAGAGAAGGCACCGCAAAGGCCGGCGTGCCCATAAATACGATTCTCATAGTCTCACTCCCCGGCTGCGCCGGTCTGCTCCGCCGTCGCCTCGTAGATCTTCTCGGCGATATCTGTGAACAGCACACCGTTCAGATGGTCGATTTCATGCTGGAACGCCCGGGCCAGCAGCCCGTTTCCGGTAACGGTAATTTCATTGCCCTCGCGGTCAAGCCCGCGCACGGTCACAGTCTCCGCCCGGCGTACATCGCCGTTGAGCCCGGGAATACTGAGGCAGCCCTCCGGCCCGAACTGTTCGCCCTCCGTGGCGATGATCTCAGGGTTGATCATCTTGATCAAGCCATGCTCCTCATCGGCATCCACTACAATCAGCCGTTTGAGAATGCCTACCTGCGGCGCGGCCAGGCCTACGCCCTCGGCGTCGTACATCGTATCGGCCATATCGTCCAGCAGCTTCTGGACGTTGGGTGTGATTTTGGTAACGGGCTTAGCCGTCTTGTGCAATACATCATCGGGTTCTTTCACGATCAATCGGATTGCCATAATGCAAACACCATCCTTGTTTCTACGATTCAGTAATTTATACAATAAAGCGCACAGCAAATGGGCCTAAGCCCAGGCGGCGCATTATTTCCTATCCCATTGTACCATGAAGCCGGATTACATCAACATTTGCGGATCAACGTCGATGCTGATCTGCAGGCCGGGATCGCGCACGGAATCCTCCAGCTCCTCGGCTACTTTGCGGGCGAGGCCGACCGCATCGATCGCGCCGCGCCATTTAATAATGCACTGGAACCGGTACCTGCCCTTCAGACGTGGCAGCGGAGAAGCTACCGGCCCCAGCAGGTCGAGCGCATCTGCGGACAGCTTGTCCAGACTGCCGAACCAGCGCAGCTGACGGGCCTTGCCCTGCAGCTCCAGCGCGTAATTCTCCGCCATCTTCAGCAGCAGGGGCATCTGCTCGTGGGACAGTGTAACCAGTATTAACCGGCAATATGGCGGATAATGCAGCGCCTTGCGGTGCTTCAGCTCATCGCGGACAAAGGAGCCGTAGTCATGCCCGCTGGCATGCACAATGGAATAATGCTCCGGCGTATACGTCTGGATGACCACCTCGCCCGGCAGCTGATGCCTTCCGGCACGGCCGGCCACCTGTGTCAGCAGCTGAAAGGTCTTCTCCCCGGCACGGAAATCGGGCAGATTCAGCGCCGAATCGGCGGTAATGACACCGACGAGCGTCACATCCGGAAAGTCCAGTCCTTTGGCCACCATCTGCGTGCCAAGGAGAACATCCGCTTTCTTATCGCGGAACTGATTCAGCAGCTTCTCATGCGAGCCTTTCTCGGTAGTCGTATCGACATCCATCCGGATGACCCGGATACCGGGGAACAGCTTCCCCAGCTCCTCCTCTACCCGCTGCGTACCCGTCCCGAAGAAGCGGATATGCTCGCTTTCGCATTCCGGGCATTGCTTGGGAGCGGGCTCCGCATGGCCGCAGTAATGGCAGCGCAGGTTCTCGCTGCGGCTGTGGAAGGTCAGCGAGATATCACAGTTCGGACATTCGGCGACATACCCGCAGCTCCGGCACATGACAAAGGTGGAGAACCCGCGGCGGTTCAGCAGCAGCACCGTCTGCTCGCCCCGCTCCAGCCGTGCCTTGAGGCCGGCATGCAGCCTGCGGCTGAACATCGAGCGGTTTCCCTCCTTCAGCTCTGCGCGCATGTCGGTGACATGCACCTTCGGGAGCTCATTCCCGAGCGCACGCGTTGGCATCTCCAGCAGTACGGGCGAGAAATGGATGTCGCTCTGCGAACGGGCCGCATGATAACTCTCCAGCGAAGGCGTCGCCGAGCCCAGAATAACGGCTGCACCGCACCCCTCTGCCCGGCGCACAGCAACATCGCGCGCATGGTATTTCGGATTCTCTTCCTGCTTATAGGAGCTTTCATGCTCTTCATCCATAATGATCAGGCCGAGATCATTGAACGGTGCAAATACAGCCGAGCGGGCGCCGACAGCGACCAGTGCCTTGCCTTCGCGGATCTTGCGCCATTCATCATAGCGCTCTCCCGCAGACAGGCGGCTGTGCATGACCGCCACTCCGCTCCCGAAGCGTCCCTTGAACCGCTCCACCATCTGCGGCGTAAGGGCGATTTCCGGAACCAGCACCACCGCCTGGCGGCCCTGGTCCAGCGCACGCTGGATCGTCTGCAAATAGATCTCCGTCTTGCCGCTGCCCGTAACTCCATGCAGCAGGAATACTTCATGCCGCATGGATTCCACAGCATCCACTATCCGCGTGTACACCTGCTGCTGCTCCAGGGTCAGCGGCAGCGGCGCCGTCGGCTTGAAGTCACGTCCCTGGTACGGATCGCGGTAGACTTCAATTTCGCTGATCTCGATGATTCCCTTGTCCTCCAGAGCCTTGACTGTACCCGCAGTCACCTGAAGGACAGCGAGCAGATCCTTCATCGGCATCGGCAGCACTGCCTCCATCTCGATCAGGAAGGCAAGAACCTCCTTTTGCCGTGCCGAACGCGCCGTGAAGGCAGATAAGGCTTCCCGGGCGGCCGATAGTCCGACGGCAAGATCCACCGCCTTCAGCTTCTTCTTGCCCAGCTTGTCCTTGATCGACTGGCTTTCGGTCAGCACCCCGCGGCGCAGCATGAACTTTACCGTCTCCGCCGCGTCGGGAAAGGTACGGGTCAGCTGCTTCATCGTTACCTCACCGTTCCCGCGGACAAAATCAATAATCCGCTGTTCCTCCGGATCATTCTCCAGGAACAGCGGGAACAGCTCGTCTTCGGACTGGCCCGGTTCCTCGGCATCGCCCAGGGAAATCAGCCGTTCCGCCTTGCCCTTGAGCGCTGTCGGCAGCATGGCCTGCAGTGCGGATATCCGCCGGCAGGCATACTTGCGGCTCATCCAGTCTGCCAGCTCCACCAACTCCGGTGATAGCGGAGGCAGCAGGTCGAGCACCTCCTGCACAGGCTTGAGACTGCCCGCCCCTTCCGTCTCTCCTGATTCCAGAGAGACCACGAAGCCTTGCACGGTCCGGTGTCCGAACGGTACCGCCACTCTGCTGCCGACCTCAATCCATAATTTCAGCGAGCCGGGGATCAAATAATCAAATGGCCGGTCCGTGCTGCGGACGGGAACATCGACAATGACCTTGGCTATATCCATCAGACCGCCGCCCCGGCCATGCGCTCTGCCGCCAGCTGCAGGATGCGGCGGGCCACCTCGTCTTTGGAGCTGAGCGGCAGGTCCAGGACCAGCCCCTCCGAACTATAAATGGAGACAATATTGGTTTCTGTGCCGAAGCCTGCCCCCTCTTGTCCAACATCGTTGGCCACAATCAGGTCGAGATTTTTGCGGACCAGCTTGTCCTTTGCGTACAGCTCGGCATTGCCCGTCTCAGCGGCAAAGCCGATGACAAACTGCTTTTCCTTGATTTTGCCGAGAGTATCCAGGATATCGGTCGTCTTCACAAGCTCCAGCGTGAGCGTATCGCCGCTCTTCTTGATCTTGGTCTCTGCGCTTATTCTGGGCCGGTAATCCGCCACCGCCGCCGCGCCGATGAGCAGATCACAATCGCTCCAGCGGCTGCTTACCGCTGCATACATGTCTGCGGCGGATTCGACGCGGACCAGGTCGATCTGCGGGTCCTGCGGAGGCGCCACATCGGTGCGGGCCGCAATCAGCGTAACCTCTGCACCCATGGCCCGGGCCGCCCGGGCGAGCGCAAAGCCCATTTTGCCGGAGGAATCATTCGAGATATAGCGGACCGGATCAATGCGCTCCACCGTTCCGCCGGCGGTAACCATCACCCTTTTGCCTGCCAGCGGACCCTGGGCTGCCATATCCCGGCCGGCGAAGAATTCATTGACCACAGCTACAATCGTCTCCGGCTCCTCCATCCGTCCCTTACCGACATACCCGCATGCCAGCAGCCCCTCACCCGGTTCAATGAAGTGAACACCGCGGCTTGCCAGCGTCTGCATATTGGTCCGGACGGCGGGATGCTGGTACATATGCACGTTCATCGCCGGAGCTACCATTACCGGTGCCGTCACGGCAAGCATCGTCGTCGAAAGCATGTCGTCCCCGATGCCCACCGCCATCTTGGCCAGGATATTTGCCGTCGCCGGTGCAATCAGCACCAGATCAGCGGAATCAGCCAGGTCAATATGGGAAATTTCGGCGGGATCACGTTCCTGGAACGTATCGCTGTACACCCGTTGCTTGGACAGTGACTGCAGCGTCAGCTCGGTAATGAATTCCTTGGCTGACGCTGTCATGATAACGTGGACCTTAGCGCCCTTTTGCGTCAGCTTGCTGGTCAGAGCCGCCGCCTTGTAGGCTGCGATCCCGCCTGTCACACCGAGAATAATCGTCTTGCCGTAAATGTGGTTCATACATCTTTCCCCCTGTTCCTTAAGGTGCGCCATCTGTATGTGCAGAGGCACGAAAAAACGGCTGCTGTGACCCAGACTGAGACGGCATCCGTTTTGATGTAGATGTGGCTATGCGTTAGAATGAATCCTTTAAAAAAATAACAACCTTCCGGTTGTCAGTAGGCCCTGCGGGCCGTGAATCAATAGGTTATGAAGCCCGTCGCGCCGGCGGAGACGAGAGCCGTTAATCAGGCATGGACGGCGTTCGCATCCGCAGCGGGCGGCAGGTCCGCAGGCTATTCTTCCCCGCGGGTAACTACAATGCGGTCTTCATAGATTTCTTCCAGCGCAACACCGACATATTTATGCGATTTCGGCGCCTTTACATCGGTCTTGCCGCCTTCGCGAAGCGATCTGGCCCGGCGGGCTGCTGCGACAACGAGTGAATATTTGCTGTCAACCTTGTTCATCATTTCATCAATGGATGGATATAGCACGTAAGACACCTCTTCATCATCTTTATACTGCTAGCGGAATCAACCGTGCAGCGCATCTCTTCTTACTTTACAATGCTCGGCGATAATAATGCTTTCTATTCTTCTGCAGGCCAAATCGATCTCGTCATTGACAACGGCATAATCGTAATGACGAATCAGGCTGATCTCATCTTCCGCCACAGACATGCGGTGATTGATAACATCGGGATGCTCGGTGCCGCGTCCACGGATGCGGTCCTTCAGCTCGTCCATGGAAGGGGGCAGCAGGAACACAAAGATCCCCTCCGGAAATTTCTCCTTGACCTTGAGGGCACCCTGGACCTCGATCTCGAGAATAATATCCCGGCCGCTGTCGAGCGTCTTCTCCACAAAATCGCGCGGTGTACCATAGTAATTGCCTACGTACTCCGCATATTCCAGCAGTTGGTCGGCTTCAATCATCGCCGCAAATTGCTCTTTGCTCTTAAAGAAATAGTTGACTCCGTCCTGCTCACCCTCGCGCGGATTGCGCGTAGTTGCAGAAACAGAGTAGACCAGCTCAGGCATCCGCGGTCTTAGCGCGGTACATACCGTGCCTTTGCCTACACCGGAAGGGCCGGATAAAATAATCAGCAATCCTCTTGACATAGTACGCTCCATTAGTTGTTATTCGTCGCTGTCGTCATCTTTGCTGGACAAGCGGTGCGCCACGGTCTCCGGCTGAACCGCCGAGAGGATGACATGATCGCTGTCTGTAATGATGACGGCCCGCGTCCTGCGGCCATAAGTGGCGTCGATCAGCATATGCCGGTCTCTAGCCTCCTGAATAATGCGCTTGATCGGCGCGGATTCAGGACTGACAATGGAAATGATCCGGTTGGCCGATACGATATTCCCAAAGCCGATGTTAATTAATTTGATTGCCATGTTCCGGTTGTTCCCCCCATAAGTAACTTGTCTTGTTTCCGGTGGCGGTTATTCGAGATTGGCCGCCTGTTCACGTATCTTCTCGAGTTCGCCTTTCATTTCGAGCGTAAGGTTGGCCAGGGCCAGATGGCTGCATTTGGAGCCGATCGTGTTGGTCTCCCGGTTCATTTCCTGAACGAGAAAATCCAACTTGCGTCCTGACGGCTCACCGGACTGCAGCAGTGCCCGGCACTGCCCGAAATGGCTGAATAGACGGGTTAGCTCCTCATCAATGTTGGAACGGTCGGCAAAGATAGCAATTTCCATCCCCAGCCGGTGCTCATCCAGCGGCAATGCTCCGCCGGTAAGGACTTCCAGGCGCTGCTGCAGCTTATCGCGGTACTCGTGCAGGACAACCGGAGCCAGGTTGAGCATCTCAGCGTGCAGTTCTTCCAGCCGGTCCAGCCGCAGTGCAATATCACGGGCCAGGAACTTCCCTTCCCGTCTGCGCATTTCCATGAGCGATTGCAGGCTGTTCTCCAGGCCCTCGGCCAGTGCTTCCTTGAAGTCGCCGGCCGCTGCAAAGGCATCGCTGCCGGATTCCTCGGCAATTTCCATAATACCGGGCATAGAAAGTATATCACGCACTGTCAACTCACCCGGCAGGCCGTAATTCTTCTTCAGCGCCTCCGCGCCTTCCAGGTAAGACTGTACCAATGCATGGTTCAGACCCTGGACAGGAGCAGAATCGCCGGCTGTTTCTCTATTAATCGTGACATCAACTCGTCCACGCTTGATATGACTCTGCACCTTGCGGCGCAGCATATCTTCATACCCCGACCAATCGCGGGGCATCCGCAGGACTACTTCGCAGTAACGGTTATTCACCGACTTGACCTCGAAAGTAATCTTGTAGCCGCCGGATTGGAGGGATGATTGACCGTATCCGGTCATGCTAAATGACAACGGAACCACATCCATTACACTATTGTAATTGATTCTTACTAGCGAAACAAGGGGGACAATCTGCGGCCCTGCTTCTGCCAGATGTACTCCAGAAGCTGAACGCTCATGTCGTAGAACATGAACGGCGTCATCAGATAAATGCCGTTGAAATGGGCGGTGGCAACTTCCAGCAGCTCCTTGGCGATGGCCACACCTTCAGCACGTCCCTCCGCTCCTTCAAGCCCCTGCATCCGGCTGCGTACCGCATCGGACAACTGGATTCCCGGAACCTCATTGTGGAGGTACTCGGCATTTCGGCCGCTGGCCAGCGGCATAATGCCGATGAAGATAGGAATGTTGAGATGCGCTGTAGCATCGGCGATGCGGACGATCAGCTCCGGATCATAGACCGGCTGCGTCATAATATAATCGGCGCCAGAAGCAATCTTCTTCTCCAGCCGTTCCACCGCCTTGTTCAGATGCTTGACATTGGGATTGAAGGCGGCGCCGATAACGAATTTCGCCTTAGCTTTCAGCGGCTTGCCGGAGAAGGCGATGCCGTCATTGAGCTGCTTGATCATCCGGATGATCTCGAAGGAAGTCAGATCATAAATGGAGCTGGAGCCCGGCAGATCGCCGAACCGTGCCGGATCGCCCGTAACCGCGAGCACATGGTCGATGCCCAGCGCATCGAATCCCATCAGATGCGACTGTGTCCCGATCAGATTGCGGTCGCGGCAGGCCACATGCACCAGCGGCCGCAGCCCGGTGCGGGCCTGTACGAGATGCCCGAGCGCCATGTTGCTCATCCGGGTGACCGCCAGTGAATTGTCGGCCAGCGTCAGCGCGTCCGCTCCCGCTCTACGCAGGGCATCCGCACCCTGCATGAATTTCGTAATATCCAGATCGCGCGGCGGGTCGAGTTCCACGATCACAGTGTGCCGCTCCTTTACAAGATCGACCAGCGTCGGCTCACCGCCGCCGGCGTCTTCGCCGAATTGCTCCTGCACCGCGATCCGCTCCTGCGCCCGCAGCTGCACCGGCTCCGGCAGCGGCTGCGGAACATAAGCTTGCAGCGCAGCCGAGATTTCAGCGATATGCTGCGGTGTTGTACCGCAACATCCGCCGATGATCCGGCAGCCCAGATCGGCCAGGACCGGGGCCATCTGGCCGAAGTACTCCGGAGATGCCCCGTAGCGGTACTGCCCGTCCACATAATCGGCAACCCCGGCGTTCGGATAGACAGAGGCCGGGAGCGCCAGGCTGCCCTGCAGTTCGCTGAGCGCCCGCTTGATGCCGTTCGGGCCTGTGCGGCAGTTGAAGCCGATAACATCCGCGCCATCCTGCTCCAGAATCCGGAATGCTTCCGGGAGCGTGAATCCGTCCAGCGTGCGCGCCATTTCGTCCACAGCCAGCTGGCAGATGACCGGCAGATCGGTAAGCTTGCGCACCGAGCGCAGGGCCAGATGCAGCTCCTCGACATCATAGAAGGTTTCCAGCATGATCCCGTCCGGCTCCTCCGTAAGCAATGCCGAGAACTGTTCAGCGAACAGGCGCTTCAGCTCTGCCGGGGACAGGTTAGCCCGTTTGCCTGCACGTATGGAGCCGGCGGCGCCAACGACATAACCTGTTTCTCCTGCAGCCCTGCGGGCGATCCGTACACCGGCCCGGTTGATTTCGCTGACTTTGGTCTCCAGTCCGTATTTGGACAATTTGTCGTAATTGGCGGAGAAGGTGTTGCTCTCCAGAATGACGGCACCCGCTTCCACATAGCTGCGGTGTACCTCTTCAATCACTTCCGGCGAGGTTAAATTGAGTTCCTCGTAGGAGATGCCTACGGGAAAACCCTTTTGATACAGAAAGGTGCCCATGGCCCCGTCACCGACCAAAACCTTGTTGCTCCAAGCTGAGCGCAAATCCGGCTTCACCGCTAGAACCTCCCCTGTCTGTCATTAGTTTCATACTAATGTAACATAAAACGGATAGGTTGATAAGCCGGATCGGCCTAAAAGCTTCCCGCCTCCGGGAACGGCCGCATGTCCAGACAGGAATTGAACCATACTACCCGTAGATTTCCGGAAATGGAGGCGACCTATTTTATATGAAGAAAAAAATCAGAAGACAGCTCCTGCGGAAATACGCCGCCATTCTGCTGCTGGCTTTGCTTTCAATACTGTACCTGCTGCTGGGCGACTGGCTGTTCGGCTACGGAATGAAGAACCTGTGGTACATCTGCAATTACCTGCTCTATACCACCGCAGAGAAGCTGGTCGCGGTAGGTCTCCTGCTCTGTCTGGTGATTCCCGATGCCTTCTATTTTATAACGGGCACTCAGTCCGGCCGCCGTTCCGAGAAATGACTTTTCACAGCGGTTACCAGGATCAGTACTGCCGGGACGACGATCATAAAGAAAGGATATACTGTATACAGCAGCCTTCCGCCTTCATCCAGATGTTCGATAAAGCTGCGGGCGTCCACCATGGAGGTGAGCAAAATGATCAGTGCTGCGGGATACAACATCTTGCGGTAGGGCAGCTTGAATACCTCGGAGATACCGATCAGCGCGGCCGCAAAGAACACCGACATTTTGAAGAACACACCGATAATCAGCACCATCACCACGAAGATGTCCACACGCTGGATGAAATCCGAAATGGAGATTTTACTGATGGCGGGCATGAGCGGCAGAGGGGACCTTTCCACGATATCCGCTCCCAGCACTGAAATGTTAAGCGCCATGGTGTAAGCCAGCAGCAGCGCTGCGGTCAGCATTGCCCCCATGATAACCCACGGACCCTTGCGGGAATTGGAGAGATAGGGCATCAGCATGGTGAAGCAGACCATCTCCCCGAAGGGAAACATGTAGCTTTGGCGCACAACAGACTCCAATACGGGCTGTATACCGGTCTCCATAACCGGCAGGAGCCGGTTCAGATTGATGCTCCCCGAGAGCATCAGCATTATGGTACTGAACAGGCCGATCAGGAGCACTATCATCAAAAAGACAAGCGATGTTCTGGTCAGCACCTCGATTCCTTTGTGCAGCACATAAGCAGATGATAATATCATCAGCGTACTCAGGATAAACAGCGGAGTATGGTGCATGGTCGCCATGGCCAGCATCGTGCCGCCGTCGCGCATATCGCGGGCAGCCAGATTCAGATAAAGAACGATATAGGCAATGGAGACGGGCACCCCGATCGCTTTGCCGAGAAGCTTGGTAGTGTAGCCGGTGAACGTTAAATCCGGATGCTTCCAGTACAGATAGGCATATCCCAGAAAAACAAGGATGCCTGCCAGTCCTCCGAGCAGGATCGAGACCCAGGCATCCTTTCCGCTGAGTATTCCCAAATTGACGACCAGCGCCGTTCCCAGTTCAAATAACAACGCTATGCTGAAGAATTGGCTCAAGCCGATTCTCACGCTTCCCATATCTGCACCTCTTCTGCCTTCATTTGTTCACCTGAAAGGAATTGCCGCGCATATCGGTATGCCTGATGACCGCATCCGCATTAATCTTGACCTCGCAGGTTTTAAACAGTTCCTCCCAATGATCCTTGACCCTGTTCCAGCCCCGCGGGTTTTCCCGGCGAAGCGCCTCACCGAAGCCGATATAATCGCTGCCCAGCCTGCGGGCCTCCTGCACGGCAAGCTGAATCATGTTTTTGGTCTCCGCGGTCAGGCGGTCCGACAAGCCTTCGATCACTTCCGGGTCTGAGTAATCCAGGGTGCTGGGCCCTTCCTTAAGCGCAGCCTGCTGCGAAATATTCACAATAATTAACGGGTGTTCCGGGTCCTTGGCTTTAGCTGCAATCTTTACTGTCGACTGATACACATTAAACGCAATATATCCGCCCTCCCTGTCTTCGACCAGCGAAGGGAATTCCTTGACCTGGTTCTGCAGCAGAGCTGTACCGAGCGCCGTCTCTCCCTCCAGCCAGCCTTTCAGCTTGTCATCCTTGAAGGCGGCTAATCCGGTGACCCGCAGAATGGCCTTCGGGGCGATCGTCTTCAGATTGTCATTGGAGCCCGCATTCTCCTTATCCCCGGTGGTTTGTACACCGTTAATCGTGGGTCCTCCGCCTCGGATCTGTATCCCGCGGATGACTTCATCGACCTCCATCCGGTAGTTGTAGCCGAACTGTTTGGAGGTCGTCTCCAGCTTCTCTACGAGATCATTGGCCGGGATCTTGCTGAACACCGTCATTGTCGACATCAGATCCTTGGCGGGCTGCCCCTTCGAAATAAACATCAGACTCGTCAAGCGCGTATCGCTTTCTCTTTCGAGCACATCCATGATATCCCGGATGCCTTCACGGGCGAATTTCTCGGAGATAACCAGCACACGGACATGACCCAATGAGAGAAAGCGGGCTGTCTGCCGCGAAGCATTGGCCAACGCCTCGAACATGGTCCTCCCCCGGCCCGTATATAAAGCCACCGGGGCTATCCCTCTCGCTTTCTCGCCTGAAATCTCCTCGGATACGATCACCTGAAACGAGAGCACGTATTTGTCCGCTTCCGTCTCCCCTCTGTCAATTGCGACCCCCGACACAATAGCCCGCCGGTTCAGCTCAACGCTGTCCCAGCAGCCGGTCAGCAGGGGCATCAGGGCAAGCAGCGCCGAGAATAAGAGCAGGCTCCGGCGTACAGGTATCCCCCGTCTATTCCGGTTCATTGCTATTGCCTCCTTCCCGTTTCCGGTCCATTTCCTCATTTTTCTTGATGGCAGGGGACAGCACAGCTTCATGTCCGGTGGTAATCTGCATCGATTTCGGCAATTCCGCGCGCATCTGCTGCGGCGATTTGCCGGGATTCATCATCCACATCGGCAGCCGCAGGAGCGTATCCTTTTGCCCCCGGACCGATAGCGGAACGAACGGCGACAGATAAGGTATACCGAAGGAGCGCAGGCTGTTCATATGCGCAATCATCACGATCAAGCCGAGCGTTATGCCGTAGAAGCCGAACATTCCGGCCAGCAGCAAAAAGGCAAAGCGGATCAATCGCCCGGCGATAGCCATGTTGTATGCCGGAATCGCAAAGCTGGCGATGCCGGTCAGGGCGACCACGATAACCATGATCGGCGTAATAATGCCTGCCTCAACCACCGCCGAGCCAAGGATCAGAGCACCAACTACGGAGACGGTCTGCCCGATGACACGCGGCATCCGCACACCCGCTTCCCGCAGAAATTCAAAGGCGATCTCCATCAGCATCGCTTCGACAAAAGCAGGAAACGGCACGTTCTCCCGCTGCGCCAGCAAATTGATCAGCAGCGTCGTCGGAAGCATTTCATAATGATAGGTTGTCAAGGCGATGTAGACGGAGGGGCCCAGTATCAGCACAATGAAACTAAGATAACGTACTACTCTCATTAGAATGGCAATGTCAAAGCGCTGGGAATAATCCTCGGCGGATTGGAAGAACTGCGTAAACACAGCCGGAAGAATCAGCACAAATGGCGTGCCATCCACAAGAATCGCCACTCTGCCCTCCAGCAAATTGCCAACCACCACATCCGGACGTTCCGTGTTGTAGATGGTCGGAAACGGGGTAATGGTCTTGTCCTGGATCAGCTCCTCGATAAATCCCGATTCGAGCACTTCGTCAATCGCCACTTTCTCCAGGCGTTTACGCACCTCGCCGACAAGATCGTCGCTGGCGAAGCCCTTCACATACATCAGGACAACCGTCGTTTGCGTCTCAGTCCCGATCTTCATCGATTCCAGTCTCAGCTTGGGCGAGCGGAGTCTGCGGCGGACCAGGGATATGTTGGTGGCGATGGATTCCACGAACCCGTCTTTGGGGCCGCGCACTACCAGCTGTGAGGTCGGTTCGCTGACCGAGCGCCATTCACCGCCCCGGGTGCCGCAGATAATCGCCACAGTACAGCCGTCCAGCAGGATGGCGGTATCTCCTGACAGCACTGCAATCAGGGTTTCGTTCCAATCCTCGGCTATCGCCGCTTCCCCCACCTCCAGCGCGCGGCCCAGCAGCAGCTTCGGCAGCTCATCCACCGGGTTGTCCGTTAATTCTTCCGCGTTCTGCAGCAATGCACCCATCACGAATTCATTCAGAAGCTGCGCATCGGTCAGCCCGCTTAAGTGAACCGCCGCAGCCTGAATACCCGGAGCGGGGCCAAGCCGTATCTCGCGTACCTTGATATCGGGACTGTAGCCGACTTCGGCCTGAATATTCCGGAGGCTCTCGTGCAGATCAAGCGACAGCCGGCGTTCGGCGCCGTCCGCCCGGGCACCCGCAGCCTTAGCTCCGGATTGCGTACCGGAATCCCTTCTGGCAGTCATAGTGCTCCCCCTTTTTTACGGATAATGGTCTATTATTCGCGGTTACCGTTGCCATTATTCGGCTGACAGGGTAGATCGTACCCTCCGGCGGCTCGCCAGGCTCACTTGTGACAGAAGCAGCGAGGGTAACGTTTCATAACTATTGCAAGTTCAACCTCCCCATACAAAAAAAGAACAGCCCCGGGCCGCAGCCCGGGACTATTCCGGTTTAAAGCATTCTTCCTGCCGCTCAGCTTGTCTGAGCCGCCCAGGATTACAGTTCTACCGAGCCTGTATACACTACCTGTGCCGGGCCGGTCATGTACACATGGTTATCTTCCTCGCTCCAGCGGATGAAGAGATCGCCGCCCTTCAGGCTGATGACAGCCGAACGGTCAGTAAGGCCGTTCAGCACCGAGGACACCAGCGTCGCACAGGCGCCGGTTCCGCAGGCCAGCGTCGGCCCCGCTCCGCGTTCCCATACGCGCATGTCCACATGGCCGCGGTTCTTCACGGTGGCGAATTCCACATTCACCTTCCGCGGGAACAGCGGGTGCACCTCCAGCTTCGGTCCCCAGGTTGCCAGATCGAAGGAGACGGCATCGTCGACATAAATGACGCAATGCGGATTGCCCATGGAGACGGCGGTAAATCTAAACTCAGCGCCGTCCGCCGAGATCGCTTCATTCAGGACCGGCTCGGCGTCAATGGCCACCGGGATCTGCGGTCCGGACAAGACCGGCTCGCCCATATCTACGGTAACCGATTCGACCTTACCGTCCTTCACCTGCAGCTTCACCTTTTGCTCCCCTGCGCCGATGGTTTCGATCACGATTTCTTCGGAAGCCACCAGCCCCTGCTCATACACATATTTGGAGACGCAGCGGATAGCGTTGCCGCACTGTTCTGCCTCCGATCCGTCCGAATTCATAATGCGCATCATGTAGTCGCCACGCTGCGACGGAAGAATATACACCAGACCGTCCGCGCCGATGCCGAAGTACCGGTTGCACAATCGGACGGCAAGCTCGGATGCGTTGGCCGGCAGCTCCGGCTCGCCGTATACAATGATAAAATCGTTGCCGAGTCCGTGCATTTTCGTAAATTCCATATCAGATTCCACTCCCAGGATTATGTTAATGATACTGTCTGCGCAGGCATACTTCTGCGCGCCCGGCTCCATACCACTTTACCATGCAGCCGATGCCGTGAGACTAGCATACCCTAAGGAGAATCGATCCGCTATTGATTTTATGCCGAAAATTTTGTACTTTTTATCATCGGCGGACGTCCGGCGCGTGCGCGGTTCTTCCTGCCGCCCCACACGCTTCCTGCACCCATGAGGAAGGTCGGAATGCCGGCCATCACCAGAACGAGGCACCAGTCGCGTAAGCCCAGCGGCACCGTCTTGAAGATCGGCTGAAGCACCGGCAGGTACATGACAACGAGCATTAATACGACCGAGGACAGCACCGCCAGCACCAGGTATTTGTTCTGGAACGGATTGCGGTGAAATACCGAACGCGAGCTGCGGCAGTCAAAGACATGGATGAGCTGGGCCATTACCAGCGTAGCGAAGGCTACGGACTGCGCCTGGAGCAGCTGCTGCGGGTTGCCCGGAGCGACACGCAGCGTTATCCAGAAGGCAGCCAGGGTGCACAGGCCGATCAGCAGACCGCGGCTGATAATCTTCCAGCCGAGCCGGCGGGCGAAGATGTTCTCCTTGGCGCCGCGCGGCTTGTGCTCCATCAGATCCTTCTCGGGCTGATCCACGCCCAGGGCCATGGCCGGCAAGCCGTCCGTCACCAGATTGACCCACAGAATCTGGATCGGCACAAGCGGCAGCGGCAGCCCCAGCATCATGGCGAAGAACATGGTTAGTATCTCGCCGACATTGGAGGCCAGCAAATACCGGATAAATTTGCGGATATTCTCGTAGATGCTCCGGCCTTCTTCAATTGCCGCCACAATCGTCGAGAAGTTATCGTCTCCCAGCACAAGCGCCGAAGCCTCCTTGGTCACATCGGTGCCGGTAATACCCATGGCGATCCCGATGTCCGCCGCTTTGATCGCCGGAGCGTCATTGACGCCGTCGCCGGTCATTGCCACCACATGACCGTGGCGCTGCAGCGATTTGACGATCCGCAGCTTATGCTCGGGCGATACCCGGGCATATACGTGGATATTGTCGGACACTTTATCGAGCGCATCGTCATCCATCCGGCTGAGCTGGGTGCCGGTCAGCACGGAGCCGCCGCGCTGCAGAATGCCGAGCTGATGGGCAATCGCCTCGGCGGTTGTGCCGTGGTCTCCCGTAATCATCACCGTCTTGATGCCGGCCCGGCGGGTGACGCTGATGGCATCGCGGACCTCGCGCCGCGGCGGATCAATCATTCCGGTGAGCCCTACAAAGATCAGCTGGGATTCGGCTTCCTTCTCACTTTCAGCCGTTTCCCCGGAACGCAGCTCGCGGTAAGCCATGCCGAGCACGCGAAGGGCTCCGGAGGCCATGCCTTCATTGGCTTCAAGCACCTTCTGGCGCAGCGTCGGCGTGCATGGCACGACTCCGCCTTCCCAGAGCATATAAGCGCAATTATTCAGCAGCACATCCGGAGCGCCCTTGGTGCAGATCATTCGGCCGCCGGGATGGCCGACCAGCACGGACATCAGCTTGCGCTCGGAATCAAAGGGGAACTCCTTCTCGCGTGCGAAGGTTACCGCCAGCGATTGCGCACTGAGTCCCATTTTGGCTGCGAGGGCGACCAGCGCGCCTTCCGTAGGATCGCCCTTGAGCTCCCATACAGAAGCGGCGGCGGTTGTCTTGTCCGCTTCTGCTTTCTCCTTGCCCTTGCGCTTGCCCCGCGTCTCCCCGGGAAAGGTCTCCACAATCTCCGCATTGCTGCACAGCGCGCCCACCTGCAGCAGCCGCCGCAGACTCTGGTCCGCCTTCAAATCAACCGGCCTGTTCTTCTCCAATACCTGTCCGAACGGTGCATAGCCTTCACCGGTAACCTCCAGGCTGCGGCCGGCGGTCCACACCCTCGTCACCGTCATTTTATTCTGGGTCAGCGTTCCCGTCTTGTCGGAGCAGATGACGGAGGCGCAGCCAAGCGTTTCCACGGACGGCAGCTTCCGGACAATCGCCTTACGCTTGATCATCCGCTGCACGCCGAGCGCCAGGGCAATCGTCACAATGGCCGGCAGGCCTTCCGGGATGGCGGCTACCGCCAGACTGACGCCGGCGAGGAACATGGCTGGTGCGGGCTGGCCATGGAGAATGCCGGCCAGTACAACGACAATGGTCAAGCCGAGCGAGACATAGATCAGAATTTTGCCCAGCTGCTCCAGGCGGTGCTGCAGCGGTGTCTCCTGGGACTCTGTATTCTGGATAAGGTCAGCAATCTTGCCCATTTCCGTGTTCATACCCGTTCTTACAACCACGGCCTTGCCGGTGCCGCGTGTGACCATCGTGCCCATGAAGCCGATGTTCTTCTGGTCGCCCAGCGGAATCTCCTCCGCATGGATCGCGTCGGCATGCTTGGACACAGGCAGCGATTCCCCGGTCAGCGCCGATTCCTCGGCATAGAGCGAGCTGCACTCCAGCCAGCGGACATCCGCCGGTACCCGGTCCCCGCTCTCCAGCAGCACGATATCACCGGGAACCAGAAGCCGCGCCGGCACGGTCACCTGCTGCCCGCCGCGCAGCACCTTGGCGGTTGGTGCGGAGAGCTGCTTGAGCGCACGGAGCGAGCGCTCGGCGCGGAATTCCTGCACAAACCCCAGAATTCCGTTAAGCACAATAATGGCAACAATCGTGACCGCATCCAGATATTCACCCAGAAGTCCCGATACCAGTGTCGCACCCATCAAGACCAGAACCATGAAATCCTTGAACTGGTTCAGCAGCAAGGTCAGCGGCGAGACCGTCTTGCCTTCCGAAAGCTCGTTGGCGCCGCTTTCCTGGCGCCTGGCCTCGGTTTCCTCTTCGCTCAGGCCCGTTTCGGGACGAACGCTAAGCAGCCTCTGCAGTTCTTCCGCACCGAGCCGGTGCCAGCTTTTTTGTTCCATAATTACCCTTTCCCCTCCCGGTCGTTTCTTGACTTCCGGCGGCACATAGCTTTTCCACCCGTTCATGAGCCATTGTATTCATGGTCGTCCCAAATTATCACCGCAGGAAACGGGCTTCTCCTTTTGCGCAGGGTGTCAATCTATGGCATCATAGAGAAGAGTTATCACATTTATGCGACAGGAGAACTTATATGGCATTAGACGGCATTGTTACCAGAGCGATCGTGCATGAGCTTCAGCCGTTCATCGGCGCACGCATCGGCAAAATATATCAGCCAAACACCCACGACCTGATCTTTATTCTCCGTGGCTCCGGGGGAGGCGGCAAGCTGCTGCTCTCGGCCAATCCGACCTATCCGCGCCTGCATTTGACCGAAAGGAGCAGCATCAATCCGGCGGAAGCACCCATGTTCTGCATGCTGCTGCGCAAGCACTGTGAAGGCGGAATGATTGAATCGATTGCCCAGGTCGGAATGGAGCGCATTATTCATATCGATATCCGTACCCGGGATGAGCTGGGAGATGTCTCGGCCAAAAGAATAATCGTAGAGCTGATGGGTCGGCACAGCAACATTATTCTAACCGACCTGTCCACAGGCATCATTATTGACGGAATCCATCATGTAACGCCGTCGATCAGCAGCTACCGGATCGTCATGCCCGGTGTCGCCTACACCGAACCGCCGCAGCAGCACAAGCTGAACCCGCTCACCACCGGGAAAGCGGAATTTATCCGGCTGGCGCTTGACGCAGAGGAGTCCGCGAAGCAGAAAGACGCTGAAGAAGAGCTGCCAGCCGAGGAGATGATCGAAGGCGACATCGCCTTGCTCGCCGGCCTTGGAGCAGAGAAGCGCCCGGATGGCAGCGGCGGCCCCTCCCCCTTTGCCGATTTCAGCGGCTGGCTGGTGCATGCATTCAGCGGCGTCAGTCCGCTTGTAGCCGGCGAAGTCGCGCTTCGGCTGAATAGCGGGACGGCTGACAGCCCACTCGCCGCAGATGATTCCGGCGCTGCTCAGATGTGGGCAGCATTCGATGGCGTTATCTCTCCAGTACGGGAGAACAAATACTCCCCCGTCTGCGGTGCGAATGCCCGCGGCAAGCTTGTCTATTCGGCGATCCCGCTCACCTTCCCTGGAGAAGATCCCAAGCATTACAGTACGATCAGTGCTTGTATGGAGGACTTTTACGGCGACAAAGCCGAACGGGATACCGTCAAGCAGCGGGTAAGCGATCTGATCCGCTTCCTAACCAATGAACGGACCAAGAACATCAAGAAGCTGGACAATCTGCACAAGGATCTGGAGGAAGCCAAGGATGCGGACCACTACCGGATTTGCGGCGAGCTGCTGTTCGCTTCCCTTCACGCGGTCTCCAAGGGTGACAAGGAAATCCGGCTGGTGAATTATTACGATGAGGACCAGGCAGAGATCACTATCCCGCTTGACCCGCTGCTCAGCCCGTCGGACAACGCCCAGCGATATTTCAAGAAATACAACAAGTACAAGAACAGTCTTATCGTCATCAATGAACAGCTGCTCAAGACTCGTGAGGAGATTGTGTATCTGGAGACGCTGCTGCAGCAGCTTGCCGACGCCTCGCTGAATGACATCGAGGAGATTCGCGAAGAGCTGGTCAGCCAGGGCTACCTGCGCGACCGCAGCAAAAAGGGCAGCAAGAAGAAGAAAAAGAACGCCCGCCCTACCCTGCAGGTGTTCACCTCCTCTGAGGGCATCGACATTTATGTCGGGAAGAACAACCTGCAGAACGAATACTTGACCAACCGCCTGGCTGCGCCGGGCGACACCTGGCTGCACACCAAGGATATTCCCGGCTCCCATGTGGTCATCCGCAGCGAGAGCTTCGGTGAGGCCACCCTCGAAGAGGCGGCACAGCTGGCCGCCTATTTCAGCCAGGCCAAGCAATCCAGCAGCGTTCCGGTGGACAGCACGCTGATCCGCCACGTCCGCAAGCCGAGCGGTGCCAAGCCGGGCTTCGTGATCTATGATCATCAGAAGACCCTGTTCGTCACACCGGATGAGGAGCGGATCAAGAGCTTGCCGAGCGCTTTGAAGAGTTAGCGAACAAGGAGCGTTGGGACATTGATAGTTTTAAGGATCGTTGGTAGTTTGGTTGAGAAGGTTAAGACTAGAGAACTATCTAGTGTAGGATGCGGCGGGGCTGCGGGAATACGGGAGCTCGGTGCCTTCGGGGATACGGGGCTATGTACGTGATACGGTGCCACAGGCTTCGGGGACACGTGCTACGAGGGCATCCGGGCGCTACGGGCCACGAGGGCCACGGACCGCGGGCTACGAGGGCTTCGGGGCCACGGACCGCGGGCTTCGGGGCCACGGGCCGCGGGCTACGAGGGCTTCGGGGCGCTACGGGCCACGGGCCACGGGACCACGGGCCGCGGGGCGCCACAGGCTACCGACTCCGGGCTACGTGCTACGCTGGGCCACATGTGCTTCAAAACTTCCTGCCGCATGCCAGAACGCAGCAATTGATCGTATAGTTGCACTTCGTACAACTATTATTAACCAAAGCGACCCTTTTTTCAGTTTAGCTGCACTTTGTGCAACTAAACTCCGGGTACAATGCCGAAATGGACGAAATCGCTGATTATAGTTGCACAAACTGCAGCTATTTCCAACAAACTCATATTTCCAAAGGGTTTAATTGTACAAAATACAATTAAACCCTGTCAGCAAAGAACCTCCGATCCTCAGAAGCTAACGCTTCAGGATGCGGAGGTTCTTTGTGTTACTGTTTGTTTCTAATTGCCGGGCCCGATAGTAAAAGTACGAGTCGGTCCGGCAAAGCTTAATTAGTAAGTGTGTAACTCATTACGTGCCACTAGCGTCTTGCATTCATTTATTTCTCCCGCTGCCCGCCTGCGGCTTCCCGCAGCTGCCGCAGTACATCCGCCGGGACGCGGACGCTGCCGATATCGCCATGGAAGACTACGCCCTGGCGTACGCCGTGGTAATCCGAGCCGCCCGTAATCAGCAGGCCGAATTCTTCGGCCATGGCGGCATATCTGGCAGCATCCTCGGGACTGTGGTCCGAGTGGTAGGCCTCAATGCCGCCCGGCTGTGCAGCGGCGATGATGCTCCGCACCAGTTCGTCATCCCCGTAGATCCCGGGATGGGCCAGCACCGGCACGCCGCCGGCTTCCCTGATCCATTCGCAGGCCGTCTCCGGGGCAATCCGCGGCGGCGACACATAGGCCGCCGCCCCTTCCGCGAGGTACTTGTCGAAGGCGTCGCGCATATTGTCGGCGGCGCCCAGCCGGACCAGCTCATCGGCGATATGGGGACGCCCGACGCTCTCGTCCGGCTTCAGCTCACGGCCCAGATTTGCCACGATCTGCTCCAGCGTAATGCCAATGCCCAGTTCGCGCAGCTTGGTCAGAATAGCTTCATTGCGCTGGGTGCGCGTGTCCCGCTGAGCTGCAAGGCGCGACAGAAACAGCTCTTGCTCCGTGTCGATGTAATAGCCCAGCACATGGATCTCCTTGCCGCCGGACCGGGTGCTGATCTCCACACCCGGCACCACCGCAATGCCGTATTGCCGTCCGGCCGCTACAGCTTCCGCAACGCCGCTGACCGTATCATGGTCAGTGATGGCCACAGCGTCCAGCCCTTTCTCATGGGCCAGCCGCACATTCTCCGCCGGAGGCTGTTTGCCGTCCGATGCAACTGTATGCGTATGTAAGTCACACCCGCCACTTTGTGCCGCAGCGGTCTTATCCAACTTGTCCTGCTGCATTGACTCCACTCCAATCCTTAATATACCTGAGGCTGCTGTCATCCCATTCCTCACGGAGGATGCCCATCTTGATCGCATCGTAATATTCACCGCGTACGATCCGCGCCTTGCGGACCCGCGCTTCTTCCGCCATGCCGCATTTGGCCGCCAGCCTCATCATACGGATATTGCCCGACCAGGTGCCGATCCCCAGACGAACGGTGTCTACCGCCCGGAACAAGTACTCCATCCACATGCCAAAGGCTTCGGTGCCGTAGCCACCGGACCAATAACGTGAATCGTAGATGGCGATGCCGATTTCGAACCAATTGGTCGCCTTATCGATCCAATAGCGGCCCACAGTCCCTTTCAACTCACCGTCGATTTCAATGATTAGCCGGTTGCGGGGCGTATCTGTCCCGACTAACGGTAACTGTGTCCGGTAACGTTCGGCAAACTCTTCATACGTTTCTTCTTCAAGCGGTTCATAAGGCCCGTCCCATTGCAGAAATTCCCGGTCTTCCGCTTCGTAGCAATGATGATACATCTGCCGGATATCTTCCTCCGTCATATCCCTGAGTACAACCCGCTCACTGCGCAGCATAATAGAAATGATAACTCCCCCAATCTCCCGTTGATTAACGACATCTCTTTACATAGCATCGCTTCGCATAGCATCTCTCTTTACAGTCCCTTTCAAACTCGCCGTCGATTTCAATGATTAGCCGGTTGCGGGGCGTATCTGTCCCGACTTACAGCATCTCGCCTACTACCTGCATACTCGCCGCCCGCCCAAATCACCGTTCGTTCGCATGCTGGCGCAAATAAGTCAGGAAGGTTACCGCCGAGATCGGCAGCAGCGTCGACTTCAGATGAATGGCGTAGAACTGCCGCTTGAAGGACGCATCGGTGAGATCAACGATCTTCAAGAGACCCAGCGCCGCTTCATGCTTTACAGAGGAGGCCGAGATGATGGTCAGACCCAGACCCGCTTCAACCGCCGACTTTACGGCGCCTGTACTGCCCAGCTCCATCACCACCTGCATCGCCCCCGGGTCCTGTCCCTTGACCAGCAGCTCCTCCTCCATCACCCGGCGGGTTCCCGAGCCCTGCTCACGCAGCACAAACGGATACTGCAGCGCCTCCCCGAGCGTGACTTCCGTTCGTTCCGCCAGCGGATGATCCCCGGGAACGATCAGCTTCAGCTCATCGCCCATCACCGGCTCCACTTCCATATCCGGATGGGTTACAGGCGCCTCGATCAGCCCGAAATTGAGCTGGTGCTTGAGAATCTCCTCCATGATCTGCGTCGTATTCATGACCTTCATCATGATGGAGATGTGCGGATATTCCTTGCCGAACGGCCCAAGCAGCCGCGGCAGCACGTATTCTCCGATGGTCAGACTTGCCCCGAGCAGCAGCCGTCCCTCCAGCATATGAGTAAAGGCCGACATCGCCTGATCCGTTTCCCGCATCAGCTGGATGCTGCGCAGCGCGAACGGGAGCAGGGTGCGGCCTGCTTCGGAGAGCATGATTTTTTTGCTGGAACGGTCGAACAGCTTGGTGCCGAAATAATCCTCCAGCGACTGCACCTGCATTGTCACCGCAGGCTGAGTCATATGCAGCGTCTGTGCCGCCGCCGAGAAGCTGCCCCGTTCCGACACAGTATAAAAAATATGGAGCTGATGAAAATTCATGCTTCGTTAACCCCTTCATAATAACCTGGTATGCCAAAAAAATATGCCAAAAAAGGACATGCAGCGATAAAGCCGCATGTCTGCTTATAGTGCTGCCGGAGCTATTTGCGCCTGCGGCGCTTCCTGCCCGGCTTCTTCCGGCTGGGCTGCACCGTCCGTGCATAAAATCCCTTCAATTCCCGCAGCTGGGGCAACACGGAGATCCGTCCAAGAAAGGAGACGACGACCATGACATCAAGCGGCCTTCCAGAGAGGCTTGTCACTCCTTCCAGCCGGTTGAACTCCGCGATCATAACGATATCCTCGTCGATCAGATACGCGTTATACTCCGGAGCCTGGTATGACTTGATCCGGCGCTGCTTCAGGCGCTGCCATATCCATGCGTCCAGCTCCCCGGCTGCTTCGCCCTCCTGCAGAATCCGGTCCGCGTACCGGCCCCGCGCGTGAGGGGTGATAGAGATATCAGCGACACAGTGTTCGTTCAGCATGATATGAAAAGGCTCATACGTCCTTTCCAATTCCATCCCCTTGAAGGACATCCTCATCACACTCCACACAAAAAGGGTCTTGCCATGCTCTTATTGTTGTTCATCTTACCTTATCTGCACGGCTTGTTCAAGCATGTTCCCTTCCCGGTCTTCACCATGTTCGCCTCAGGCTCAGCTTGCAGACCCTATTAGGATGCCGGCATCGTCCACACAGCTGCTGCCCGGAATCCCCTTACATTTCTTCTTGAGCCGAGCCGACTCCCCCGACAGAGCCTCAATCGAATCAAAGCGCTGCCAGCGGTTCGTCACCACAGCGATGGAAATGGAGACGAGCGGAATTTCCTCCACAGTTCCCGAACGGCCTTCGGTCAGTACATAGCGCCTGGAGAGGTGTCCGGTATGATAGAAATCGAGCATCGATTTTTCAAACTGGCGGATAATGTCCCTGCAGCACTCTTCGTAACGGTAATGATTCAGACATATGATGAAGTCATCCCCGCCGATATGACCGAGAAAGCCATCCAGCCGCAGCGCGCTGTGCTTCAGAATTTCCGCTGTCGCCTGGATCATCCGGTCGCCCTCCTTGAAGCCATATGTATCGTTATACGCTTTGAAGTGGTCCAGATCGATATACAGCACACTAAACTGCTCCTGCAGCAGCGACTTGACCAGCCGTTCGTTGATGCTCAGATTGCCCGGCAGTCCCGTCAGAGGGTTGAGGAAGCTTGCAGCCAGCGCCTGTATTTCGGCAAAATTAAGCAGCAAATCCCGCACGCTGACGGCCCCGTACAGCTTGTCATCATGGGTGACCAGCACGTAATCGTACAGATGCTCATCGCTGCGGTTCATCGCGAGCTTGCTGACTTCGGTAATCGGCGTCCGGTAATCGACCAGCAGCGGGCTGTCGTCCATGACCAGCTCCACCGCTCTGCCCATGTATAGAGTATACCCGTAAAGCGTGCCGATCTGCTGATAAAAGCGGATACGCATAATCAGCGCCACCGGCCGGCCATTTTCTGTCACGGCCACTCCATGCAGCTGCGGGTTCTTTTTAAAAATCCGGTCGACAACCTCGCATTTTTGATCGAGCGAAATTTCCGGAATCTGTTCGGCGATCTCACCGATCTGAAGAAACATGTCTCAAGCCCCCTTGTCGCAAAAATGGGGAAGCCTCGGCGGGAAGCGCGCCTGTAACCGGCCGGTGTGCAGGCCTGCCGAGTGCATATCCCTGTCCGTAATCTATACCGCTCTGCCGCAGATAGTGGAGCTCCTGCTCCGTTTCGATCCCCTCGGCAATTACCCGCGTCCCTGACCGTTCGGCGTATTCTCTGACCAGCCCCAGCAGCTCCTGCTGTTCCCGGCTGTCATGGATCGCTCGGATCAGCGACTTATCCAGCTTGATGAACTCCGGCTTGAGATAGACGAGCGTCTTCAGGCTGTTGTAGCCTGAACCCGCGTCATCGACGGCAATCCGGAAGCCCTGTTTGCGGTAATGCGACAGCACCTTCTCAAAGCCGATGTAATCCTGCACCGCCTGGCGCTCTGTCAGCTCGAACACGATGCGCTCCGGAGACAACCCGAGTTCTCCTAGAAGACCCAGCGTTTCACCGCTTTTGTGGCGGGCGTCGCCCAGCACACCGGGATGTACATTAATGAAGACCAGCCCGTCCGCCGGTGTCTCTGTGCGTGAGCTGCGTTCGACATAGCGGGAGAGCGACATCCGCCGGCAAAACAGCTCAAAGCGGAACATCTGCTCCGTACACCCCGCGAACTCGTAGAAATGCTCCGTGGAAGGAAAATGCGCCGAGCTTGGCGGCCGGTTCAGAACCTCATGCCCGAGCGTGTGTCCACCCCCGAGCTGCACAATCGGCTGAAAGAACGTATCGAGCCGCTTGTTATGCATAATATCCAGAAAGGCGGACAGCCTCCCCAGTTCCTTAATTTCATGTTTGATCCTTCCGCTCAGGTGCTGCATAACCTCTATGCACACTGACATCCCTTTGGTAGCTGTATCTGGCTTCATTCCATCACCCGCATGTTTTCTCGTGAATTTTGTCACTATTCTTCAAGTATACGGCGTGAATATTAAGCAGCGGTAAAATACAAACCAGTATTTCCCGCGAATCGGCAAATTTCTGCAAGATATCAGCATCCGGGTGCACAGTTATGCTGGGGCAGAGTTCACCTGAGCCGCCGGCAGCGCAGAAAAAAGCAGGCGCCTCACGGCGCCTGCCCGGTACAAGCAATATCTTCTGCGGTTTACAACCCGTAGTAACGGGTCTTGTCCTGCCCGTTGTTCGAATATTCCGTCTTCAGTTCATTGCGGAAAGATCTTTCGATCTTGCGAACATAGGAGAGCCTGCGGACATTCTTCATAATCTCCTCGGCACGATCCGAATTCACGTACATCACCGCGTAATGCATTTTCCGGGAAACATAATGCAGCGTCCCGTATTTCTCCAGGTTGCGCGCCGCCTTGACGTCGCTGACCCAGACAATATATCCTGTCCGTTCCGCAAACATAAGCTCATCCGCCTTTCGTTCTTCACCCTTTACCCGCTTACCTTAACCGCAGGAGCAAGCGCCTCCGCTGCCGCAGCCGCCGCCCTTCGGGTTCGGGTCATTGCTGGGAACCTTGATGCTGTCCGAGACCGCATAGGCAATCGTCTCCGACATTGAATGCAGCATGTTGTCCAGCGCGAGTTCCGCCTGCTTGAAGCGGGCGACCTCCTCGAATTGCTCCAGCTCCTTCTCCACCGCCGCCACTTCGTCCTTGGCGGCATGGTAGTTCGGATGGAAGTGGCCGAACCGCTGCGTTTCCTCGAAGAGCTCCTTCTTGGATTGCAGCCGCTTGATCATGCCCTGAATGTCCGGATTGCCGTTGACCCGGCTCTTCCAGTATAAGTAATCCGCTACCTCGGCGGACTGGTTAATCATATCGCCTAATTCATAGGCGTATGTCAGCACTTCGGCCATATCGACCGTACTCATTTCCGCTACGCTCATGAACTTCACTCTTTTCTTGTACAGATATTCTACCGTGAACCAGTAGACTTTCTTATCATACCATAATCGCCCACTACAGCAGAAGAGGAATTTCTGCGCGCTGCGGGCAACAGCAGCTTCATCTCCCGCCAATCCCCTGCGGCGAGCATCGCTTCCTCCGGTGCCGTACCCGGGCGCAGCAGTGTGCCCGATACTCTCCAGGGAATCCCGTGGCTGCGTTCGGGAATGAATTCACAGGCTTCGCCTTGTACAGCGACCTGCACTTTATACCCGCGCTCCAGCGCATGCTCCATCATTTGCATGGCCGTGGAAGCGTGATAGTGGCGCCACTCCTTCAGCCACATCTGCGGGACCCCTTCCCCGCCGGCCGCTTCCTCCGGCCCGGCGGGCGGGATCAGCGGCAGCTCCGTGAACGCTGCCGTCCCGGGGCCGCTCTCCTTCGCCGTTCCGTGCGAAGGCAGCGCAGCGCTGCCGCCCGGCGCGGTCTCCGGGCCGCCGAGAAACAGCGCTTGCAGCGCAGGCCCCGCTGCTTCCCGCCCGGCGAACGCGCGGGGCGGAGCCATGCCGGCGGCGGCCAGCTCCTTGCGCAGCGGCTCCACGTCCGCCGCCGGCACCGCAAAGTGCAGCGGGCCGAGCCGCGCAAGCCGCAGCCGGGGATGGGCGGCGATCAGCTCCGCCTCCTCCAGGCTGCGGCAGGTCAGGAGAATCGCCTCCGACAAGGCGGTCCGGCCGATTCCCCGGGCCCAGAGCCGCAGCGCCTGCTCCGCCTGCTCCGGCAGCCCGCCCATGGCATGCTCCGCAAGCCAGGCGATAACCTGCCCGGGCTCCAGGCCATGCTCCGCCGCCTGCTCCAGCCGCTGCCTGGACAGGCGGAAGCTCCAGAACGCCTCGGTGTCCTGCAGCTCCGCACAGGCGAATAGCGTCCAGCGGACACTATAGGGCACCTCCGGCGGCACCAGCACCTCCAAATCCGGCTGGACGATGAATTGCGCCGCAGTAGCCGGATCAGCCGCGTGCCCGCCTGCGGACAGCCCCTCCGCTTCGTCGTCCCGCTCGCCGGACGGATGGCCGGCCGTGAGGCGCGGCTTGTCCTTCGTCCAGCGGAAGAGCGGCTCCCCCCCGGCCGCGCTGGCCAGCTCCATCCAGCCGCAGCCGGCCAGCGCCTTGAGCCAGGACCCGCTTGCTTCGAGCAGCTCCTGGATGGTCTGACCGGCTGTCAGCCCGGCCTGTTCCAGTACCGCCAGGGTATCCGGCAGCGAGAACCACGCTCCCGGCAGAAGGTCGCTGCCGGTAATCCAATAGCGGAAATGCAGCAAGGCCGGCTCCTGAGTGCCGCTGCGGGCAAGGATCATTTGATACAGCCTATCGTTCATTTCAGGCTCGGTAAGCTGAAGCCAGGCAGCCAGCGCCGCCGGTACTAAGGTAATGGCCCCGCTCTCTTTGACCGCCAAGCCCAGCGCCAACAGCAGATCCAGCAGCACGGCTGCGGCCGGCGGCAGATTAACCATACCCCCGGAGGGTGGCAGCATGGCCTTCAGCCGCTCGCCCTCCCCGCTCAGCGAGGCGGTGAGGCGGCCGGCGGCGGCTTTGTGAATCGCGCCTTTGGCGGTAAGCGCAACTCCGCCATCAGCCATGAAAGCCAGCATGCGGAACACCTCTGCGGCCAGCGGCGGGCCGCTGCTCACCCCCGATCCAGCTTCGGCCCGGCTGGTAGGAGGCCCGAGCGCTGTCACTGCCTGCAGAATCGCCGGAATCCGCTGTTCAGGAATCCGGTACAGCCGTTCGCCCCACAGCTTCTGCCGCAGCTCCAGCCACTCTTCCCGGCGCAGCTCCAGCAGCGCCAGCTCCAGCTCCGCCCGGCACATCGCCTTCGGGCGGTGCTTCTCCTCCTGCCCCGCCGGAAACGGTATAGCCGAATAAGCGGCGAATAACCGCTTCAATATTTCCTGTGCTCCGTCGCTTAACCGGTACATGCTTACTCCCCTTCCCTTGCCGCTTGACTTCGCCGAACTGCGTATTCGTATCCCTGCTCGGTGAGAAACAGCCGGCGGCGGAGCGCGAATTCCTGCTCCCGGCTGTCCTCCGAGACAAGCGTATAGAAGTAGGCCTTATTGTCGCCGGGCTTCGGACGCAGAATGCGGCCCAGCCGCTGCGCTTCCTCCTGCCTTGAGCCGTAGGCTCCGGATACTTCGATTGCCACCGCGGCATCCGGCAGATTGACGGCGAAATTCGCCACCTTGGATACCACCAGCACGCGCAGCCCCCCTTCATTGAATGCCTCATACAACTCCGAGCGCTGGCGCTGCGGTGTTTTTCCGGTAATCAGCGGGGCCTGCAGTTCCTCCGCCAAGTGCTCCAGCTGGTCGAGATATTGTCCGATAACCAGAACCGGTGTGGCAGGATGGGCCTCGACGATTCTTTTTGCCGCCTCCGCCTTACCCGGATTGCCCGCTGCCAGGCGGAACTGCTCCCTGCTGCCTGCATAGGCATACTCGCTTCTGAGCCGCATATCCATCGGCACCGTCAGCTCAATGCATTCGACGGATGCAATGAAGCCCTCCTGCTCCAGCTGTTTCCAGGGCAGCTCATAGCTCTTGGGACCGATCAGCGAGAAGACATCGTCTTCTCTGCCGTCCTCCCTGACAAGCGTGGCGGTCAGCCCAAGGCGCCGGGTAGCCTGGATTTCTGCAGTGGCCCGGAACACCGGGGCAGGCAGCAGATGCACCTCGTCATAAATAATCAGGCCCCAATTCCGTTCGTTGAAGAGACTCATATGAAGAAACGGGGCGTCCTTGCCGGATCGGTGTGTCAGCATCTGATAGGTAGCCACAGTCACCGGGCGCACCTCTCTCTTCTCCCCGGTATATTCACCGATAAGATCTTCCGAAAGGCTGGTGCGGCTCAGGAGCTCTTCGCGCCACTGCTCAACGGAAGTCGCGTTGGAGGTGAGAATAAGGGTTTCGCACTGCAGCCGTTCCACAGCTGCGATGCCCACTACAGTCTTGCCTGCGCCGCAGGGCAGTACGATAACGCCGCTGCCGCCGCCCTTCTCGAAGGCCCGGGCTGCTTCAAGCTGGTATTCGCGCAGACGGAAATCTGCTCCGCTCCACTTCACAGACAAGGTCTGTCCTGCCCGGTAGCCTGCCCGGTCAAGCACAGGATAGCCCAGCCGGGTCAGCTCCTGCTTAAGCAGGCCGCGGCCCGCTGCAGGCAGCAGCCACTCCCCGGGACCGCTGGTCCGCAGACCCATTCCGGCCAGGACCGGATTCTCCTCAAGCTGCGGCATGAGGTTATTCTGCAGTGCACGAAGCACCATCAACCGGTTGTCCTCAGGGCAGGTGCATAGCTCAAGGCTCCCGTAACGGGACATAATTTCGGTAATTTCCTCGTTCAGTCCGGCCGGAACACCCCAGCGCGACAGCCTGCCGAGACTGCAGCAAATCTCGGCGGCCGTATGGCCGGCAGCTGCGGCATTCCATAGGGACAACGGTGAAATGCGGTACGTGTGATAGACGGACGGGCTCTTCAGCAGCTCGGCATAGCCGGCGAGCTCCCTTCTGGCCTCCGCAAACCCGGGATGGGCGCACTCCAGCAGAATGGTGCGGTCCCGGCGCAGAATGCAAGCACCTTGTCCTTCCATAGCAACCCCTCCAGTCAGTCTGCAATATGATTAAACAGCCCTGATACGCAGGAAGAAGCCCACCTCCGGCCTGTAGCCGGACATGAGCTTCCCCGTATGAAACCATTAAATTCAATGCAGCTGCCGCGAAATATCGCTCAGCGCTTCCCCGGCCTCATCCGCAAATACATTTCGCACCGCCAGATCACCGAGCGAGATGATTCCAAGCAGCTTCTGCCCTTCGCATACCGGCAGACGGCGCACCTGGTGCTCCGCCATAATCTCGGCAGCCTCATCTACGGTGGCCGCTGGAGAGACGGAGAGGATATCCTTGCTCATTACCGTTTCAACTGCGGTCGAGCCGGAATGCTTCTCTGCATAGCCTCTGATGACCAGATCGCGGTCGGTAATGACCCCAAGCAGGGTCTGTCCGTCAGCGGAATCGACCACCGGGATAAAACCGGTGTCATGCTCCTTCATCTTGACCGCCACTTCATAAATATTATCGAGCAGCGTAACCGTTGCCGGCCGCGCGGTCATGACTTCCTTCACTGTCTTCAAGCAAGGAACCCTCCTGTTTCTAAGCGTGGATGCTTCATCAGCAGTAGGATTTCCCCGCATTGCCAAATCTATACGGCCATGTTATTCATTCATGTAAGAATCCGCCATGGCAATCAGCAGGCGTGCGCCATGCAGCATCGCCGCTTCGTCGAAATCAAATTTGCTGTGGTGGTGGGGATAGACGGCGTTCTTGTCCGGATTGCCGGCGCCTACGAAGATGAAGCAGCCGGGGATCTCCCGGACATAATAGGCGAAATCCTCCGCCGGCATCAGCTTCTCGATCAGACTCACCTGGACACCTTCGCCAAGCACCTGCGGCGCTACGCGGAAGAACCGGTTAAACTCCGCTTCATGGTTCACCAGCGGCGGATAACCCATCATATAGTCCAGGTGATACTCCGCGCCATAGGCCGCCGCTACAGCAGCCGTCAGCTCCTCGATTCTCTTGCGGATCAAGAAGCGTGTCTCTTCATCGAAGGCACGGACTGTACCCGTGATGCGGGTACGCTCTGCCACCACATTCTGGGCAGTGCCGCTCTGGAATGTCCCGACGCTGACCACAGCCGGCCGCAGCGGGTCTACCGAGCGGCTGACGATGGTCTGCAGCTGCATCACCAGCGCCGCTCCGGCCACGATGCTGTCCACCGCTTTATGCGGCATGCCGCCGTGTCCGCCTTTGCCGATGATGTCGATGAAGAATTCATCGGCTGAAGCCATCAGCGGTCCCGGTGCACTGCCGACCGTGCCCACAGGCATCGGTGTCCACAGATGCAGTCCATACACGGCGTCGGCGCCTTCCAGCACACCTTCTGCAATCAGCCCCTGGGCTCCGCCGGGGCATATTTCCTCCGCAGGCTGGAACAGGAACCGCAGCTCGCCCGCGATGCTCCCGCGTCGTGAACTGTAATATGCGGCCGCCGCCAGCAGCATCGAAGTATGCCCGTCATGTCCGCAGGCATGCATGACGCCCTCCTTCTGCGAAGCATATTCCGCCCCGCTCTCTTCCTGAATGGCCAGTGCGTCCATATCGGCCCGGAGGACCACCGTCTTTCCGGGCTTGTCTCCCTTCAGAATCCCCACTAATCCATAGCCGGAGGCGCTCCGCTTGACTTCGATGCCGAATTCGGCAAGCCTGGCGGCAACATAGGCCGAGGTCTCCTTTTCCTGATAGGATAATTCAGGATGTGCATGCAGGTGGCGCCGCCACTTGACCATCTCCGGGTACAACCGCTCTAACGTCAATAACTCCATATCCAATCGCCCTTTCTGCATAACCCGCTCCGGCCCAATTCCGGACCCCGCCTTCCTGGTGTCACCGGATTTCAGCCGCAATAGGCTATATTTCTTCTATTGTAGCAGAAACGCTATAAAGTAGGGAATCATAGGTCCCGATTACCTTGCACTGCCTCTCTAAACATACTATCATGAAGTAGAATGGTATTCTTTCCGGTTTATGAATCTATGATTATACTCAATTAAGGAGACCGATCGCTATGATATTTATGAATATACATACTTCCCGAGTGAAAGCGCTGCTGGCGACATGATGGCCTTGAAGGGAAATACCAGGACGAATACCAAGACGAATGCCAGAAGCAGCGGCAAAGCCGGCGCCGAGAAGAAATCCAGTTCATCTGCCAAACCCAGGGCAAGTCTTCCCGCCAGGGGCACGCCGGATTTTCAGCTGCTCATTCTGACGCTGCTGCTGGTCGGCTTCGGGCTGGTGATGGTCTTCAGCTCCAGCTCCAGCCTGACGCTGGCCAGCAATAAATTCGGCAATGATCCGTTATATTTCATTAAGCGCCAAGTGGTATGGGTAGTCTTGGGGACGTTCGTCATGTTCACTGTGATGAATATTCATTTCAGCAAGTTCAAGAAATGGTATGCCCCGTTGTTCATTCTTACCCTTATTCTGCTGCTGCTCGTTGCTTTTACCGAACGGATTAATGGCGCCAAGAGCTGGCTGAGCATCGGCAGCCTTGGCATTCAGCCGACCGAGCTGGCCAAGCTCTCGATCATTCTCTATCTGGCGGCGCTCATCACCAAGAAGGGCGAACGCTTCCGCGATTTGCGCACCGGCTATATCCCGGTGATGGTGATCGTCGGCATCGTCGCCGGGCTGATTATGATGCAGCCGGATTTGGGCTCCTGTCTGATTCTGGTGGCTACAAGCGGGCTGGTGATCTATGCCGGCGGAGCCAGCATGAAGCACATTCTCGGCTCCATCGCCCTGCTGATTCTGGGCGTAGGCATCGTTATGGGCGCCAAGATGGGCATCGACGCATTATCCCCTGCGCCCAGTACGTCCGCTATATCGGACAGCTACAAATTAGACCGTATCACTGCCTTTCTCGACCCGCTGGCGGACGAGTCGGACAGCGGCTTCAATATCGTCCAGTCGCTGATCGCCTTCGGCGAGGGCGGCACCAGCGGCATCGGCTTCGGGCAAAGCGTTCAGAAGCTGCATTATCTGCGCTATCCGTATACCGACTTTATCTTCGCCATCGTCGGTGAGGAGCTGGGCTTTATCGGCACCTCGATTTTCCTGCTGCTGTATCTGTACTTTATCTGGCGGGGGATCCTGATTGCCCTGCGCTGTACCGATCCGTTCGGCACGCTGGTCGGAGTCGGTATAATGGGCCTGATCGCTATACAAGCCTTCGTCAACATCGGCGGCGTCACCAAGACGATTCCGCTGACCGGGGTTACGCTGCCATTCATCAGCTATGGCGGCTCTTCGCTTCTGGTCAGTATGCTGTGCATGGGTATCATGCTGAGCATCTCCCGGGAGAGCACCCGCCCCGCCAAAGAGGAAGTGACCAAATCCGTCACCACCGTCCGCGAAATCCGGAACGCCCGGACCGCCGGCGGCAGATAAGGCTCCACCCATGCAAGAAGGCAGTCCGGATAATCCGGACTGCCTTCTTGCATTTCTATTCTCTTCCGCAAGCCGGAAGAGTCACAGGCGCGGCTGGCCGTGCCCTTTCTCGTTACGCGATTTCGTCGTTCTTGAAGGCTACGCCTTCGACCTTGACGTTGACTTCCACAATGCGCAGCCCCGTCATGCTCTCGACAGCCTCGCGTACGTTCTGCTGCAGCATACGGCATACTTCGTGAATCGGAGTCTCATAGAGTACGATAATCCGCAGATCCACAGCCGCTTCCAGCTGTCCCACTTCTACGGTAACGCCTTTCTGTACATTCTTGCCGCTGAGGCGTTTGGCCCAGCCTTCGGACAATCCGCCTGACATGGCTGCAATCCCCGGCGTCTCCAGAGCGGCCATACCGGCAATCTTCGAAACGACGTCATTCGATATCCGTATATTACCCATTTCCAGTTGTTGAAGTTGTTCTGCCATGCCATATCCCCCCTACACTCATTATCAATTATTGTAATTCGAAAGCGGGTTAAAAAGCAAATACATCCATCGCTTTGTCAAACTCGTTTACACTAAGGATTGATTTGGGTATAGTGAATTATGGATTTAACAACTTACATATAATGAGACTGGAGGGTGTCGGATTTGAAAAAATGGATTTCACCTGCGCTGATGATCATTACGTTTCTCCTCAGCGCCATCGGACACTACGCGGACTGGGATCACACGCTTCAGTTTGTCGTCTCCGCGGTTGCCGTCATTTTCGTCGCCGGCTTTCTCGGACGGGCGACCGAAAGCGTGGCCCATTACGCCGGACAACGGCTCGGCGGCTTCCTGAACGCCACCTTCGGCAACGCCGCAGAACTGATTATCGCCTTCTTCCTGGTGAAGGAGGGCCTGTTCGACATGGTCAAGGCGAGCCTCACCGGCTCGATCATCGGCAACCTGCTGCTCGTGCTCGGGCTCAGCATCTTCGCCGGGGGGCTGAAGTTCAAGACGCAGAACTTCAATGTAACCTTGGCCGGAATGAACGGCTCGCTGATGATTGTGGCCGTCATCGCCCTGTTCGTGCCGGCCATGTTCTTCAACACCCACTCCATTACGGACAGCGATACCAAGACGCTGAGCCTGGTGGTCGCCGGTGTGCTGATCGTCTCGTACATCGCGTGGCTGATCTTCTCGATGATTACCCACAAGAAGTTCCTGGCCGATGTGACCGAAGACGGTCAAGAAGAGCTGCCCAATGAGCATCCGCCCGTCTGGTCCAAGCGCAAGTCGATTCTCTATCTGGTACTGGCTACAGTCATGGTCGCCTTCGTCAGCGAATGGCTGGTCGGCACGCTGGAGACCCTTACTGAGCGCTTTGGATTCAGCGAGCTGTTCGTCGGCGCGTTCCTGGTGGCGATTATCGGCAATGCTGCTGAACACAGCGCCGCTATCATGCTGGCGATGAAGAACAAGATCGGCGCCGCTGTGGAAATCGCGGTCGGCAGCAGTCTGCAGATTGCGCTGTTTGTAGCGCCCGTACTCGTATTTTCAAGCTTTTTCCTAAACAGCAACAACACGATGGACATTGTCTTCACGATCATTGAAATAGTCGCCATCGCCGTCTCGGTGTTTATCGCCAAGTCTATCACGCAGGACGGCTCTACCAACTGGTATGAAGGCCTGCTCCTGCTCGCCGTATATGTGATCCTCGGCGTGTCGTTCTTCCTGGTATAGACAAGGCATCAGGATAAACAAACCAAAAACGCACATGTGACTCCAGCCGGTCTGCCGGGAGTTCATGTGCGTTTTGTATGATCGGAGTATGACAGGCCTATACCCCGCGTTCTTCCGCCTTCTGGTTCAATGCCTCATACAGCACAGCCAAATTGCGTTCCAGCTCGCTCAGAAGCAGCTTGCCCGTAAGCTCCGGCACAAGTCCGGCTCTGACCGCGAAATCCACTTCCTTGGAGAAGCCGTACATTTGGGTATCGAGCACTTCCTCATAGAGAGGACAGTAACGCGTAGCCAAATTCTCCATCTGCACTTCAATGAGCTTCTGAATTTTATTGGCATCTTCTTGTAGAAGAGTGATTGCTTTGAGATTCAGCTGTTCCTGCAAATCTGATGAAGTCATGCATATTCCCCCCCATGTCCAAAAGTTACTGCTGCGGTTTGCCATTTCTTTAATATTAGTCGAAATCGGGGTCCAATACAAGAATTGTGTTTGGAACAGCCTCTCCTTGGAAGGAACAGCGATGCTGTCCGGGATAAAGCAGGATTTATAGCGTACCATCTATACACTCTTATGAGTTACAGCAAAGACGCCCTGCCGCAGGGCAGGACGTCTTCTGGCCATTCAATTATTCTTTACTCAGCAACCACTGTAAAATTCAGATTGTGCTTGGCGAACACTTCGCTCATGGCTTTCTTGGCTTCTTCCGCATCAGATCCGTGAACATGCAGTTCATAGCTTTGGCTGGAAACCAGCGTAGTGAACAAGCCGAGGATACTCTTAACATCAATGTACTTGTTGTCCGCTTGAAGAACGATGGACGAATTGAATTTGCTTGCCGTCTGGGCAATTTCCACGATTGCCGCATTGTTACTGGACATAAGAATCCCTCCGCAACTTGATATGGAACAAGGTCTTGTAATCAATACCATGATACATTGAATCCGCTTACTCGCGCAAGGTATTTTCTTGTTATTACAGGTTATTTCAGATTTTCCGGGTTCAGACCTTCCAGTTCGGGAAGGACAAAGATTCCGTCTTTACGGATCAGCACATCGTCGAAATAGATCTCTCCGCCGCCGTATTCCGGACGCTGAATCAGCACGAGATCCCAGTGGATAGAGGAGCGGTTGCCGTTGTCCGTCACCTCGTACGCTTGACCCGGGGTGAAGTGCAGGCTGCCGGCGATTTTCTCGTCGAACAGAATATCCTTCATCGGATGCAGAATGTAAGGATTAAAGCCGATGGCAAACTCACCGATATAACGCGCTCCTTCGTCGGAGTTCAAAATCTCGTTCAGGCGGGCGCTGTCGTTGCTGGACGCCTCAATAATTTTACCCTTTTCGAAGGTGAATTTAACATTCTCGAAGGTAATGCCGTTGTACACCGTAGCCGCATTGTAGCTAATGGTGCCATTGACGGAATCACGTACCGGCGCACTGTACACTTCACCATCGGGAATATTGCGCTGGCCGGAGCATTTCTCCGCGCCGATTCCTTTAATCGAGAAGCTGAGATCAGTACCCGGACCGGCCAGCCGGACCTTGTCGGTGCGGCGCATCAGATCGGCCAGTGCATCCTGCGCTTTGTCCATTTTGGCGTAATCCAGATTGCACACTTCGAAATAGAAGTCTTCAAAAGCTTCCGTGGTCGTATTGGCCAGCTGTGCCATGCTGGCATTCGGGTAGCGCAGCACGACCCATTTCGTATGCTTTACGCGCTGCTCGCTATGTACCGCATGTGAATAGATGGAGTTATACAGCTTCATATTCTCTTCCGGCACGTCGGCCAGGTCATTGATATTCTCGCCGGCCCGGATACCGATGTAACCGTCCATCTGTTTCATGCGGCTCAGGTCGATATCGGCCCAGATTTGCAGGCTCTCTTTAGTGGCATATTTCAGCATGCTGCGCAGAACGGTGCGGTCTGTCAGCTGTACGAACGCATTGCCTCCCGCTTTGCCGACCTCTTCCACTACGGCCTTAAGCAAATCTCGTTCGGTGCCGATCATTTCCACCAGCACGTTCTCGCCGGGCTGTACATTGACGGAGTATCCGACAAGATTCTCCGCCAGCTTCTGAATTCTGGGATCCTTCATTGCTTTCTCGCTTCCTTCCTCATGCTATAAAAATGACATTCCGTTCTATTGTAGCACGACGTCAAGCAAGCGCAAGCTTTCCGCCGCAGGCCGGGCTTACCGGTATCCGTAAAACTCCACCTCTGAGACATATACTTCTTCGGCTCCCTGCCCTATTGAAGCGGGCAAGCTGACCTTACGAGTCCAGGACAGCTTCTTGGGCCGGTTACGTTTGGAGTCCACCTGCAGAGAATAGACCGATGTAATCTCCGCCTGTGCCAGCTTATCGCGCAGCTCCTGCTCTTTCTGCTCCCAGAATGCTGTCAGCTCCGCCTGCTCCTCACCGCTTAAGGCCGCGCCACCGCTGATCGAGGCTTCCGGACGCACCGCCTGCATATCGCGTTCCAGCGCGGAGGCCAGCTGCGATTTGGCCGCCTCCGGAGTAAGCTCGATCCGCAGCAGCCGGGTCCCCCGGGCCGCGCGTCCTTCCTCGGTTACGGTCTGCTTGTCGAGCTTCTCCAGCTCCTCCAGCTGGCGCAGCGGATTGAGCCCCGGCAGCGGGTTCAATTCCCCCGTAGCGGATTCGCCCAGCTGAGTCCAGCCGCCGGATGTTCTGGCCAGTCGCGCAGCATACGCTCCGGCCGTTTGCGAGGTCCGGAGCCTCTTCTGCTCATCAACGGCCGCCGCTGTCTGCCCTTCCTTATCCGGAAGCAACGTATATAAGCTTACCTTATTATGATCTTCAACGCTGCCGCCGTAGGTTAAGGCCGACTCCTTAAGCAGCTTGCCGTCCAAGAGAAGTGCAGCTGCCCCTTCGAAGGACACGCCGTCGCTGCCGTCCATGCCGGCCAGCACCAGGCTCAGCGCTTCCGCTGCCGGCTTCTGCGAGCCTTCCGAGGTGCAGCCTGCACATAGCAGGCAGCAGGCATTCAGCAGGAGGAATGCCTTTCGGGCGTGCAATAAAGTCCGCTTAGTCTTTATTCTTATTTTCATCGTATTCAAGCCCTTCCCGAGCAATATGGTCGCATAGCTTTCTTTAGGTTATCCGTATACCCGTTGCCGTATCCAGAGGAGTCTTCATTAAGGTTGTGTTCACCTGCTTTGGGGCAACAAAAAAAGAGTCCCGGGCTAAGCCCGGGGACTCTTGGACAATCCTTCCGTCATTTTGCTGTCGATGACCACCTGGTTACGCCCGTTGTTCTTCGCACCGTAAAGCGCCATGTCGGCCCGGTAGAACAGCGACTCCACACTTACGCGTTCGTCGATCCAGCTCCACTCCGCCACGCCGCAGGACACCGTAACCCTGGGCTCTGTCTCACCCATGACCCGCTTGCGGATCCGTTCGGCGACATTGACCGCCTGCTGTACGCCGAGCTGCGGCAGATAAACCGCCAGCTCTTCGCCGCCCCACCGGGCGGCAATATCGCCCTGGCGGATGGAGGACTTGATAATTTCACTGACCTGCTTGAGAATTTTGTCGCCTCTTTGATGGCCGTATGTATCGTTAACCGTCTTGAACTGGTCAATATCGACCACAATCAATGAGCCGCAGAAATCCGCGGTCATCCGTTCCTTAATTTCCTCGTCCAGATAGTGGCGGGCATACAGTCCCGTCAGGCTGTCCCTGTTCGCCAGATAGCGCACTTCGGCATGCAGGCGGGCATTGCCTACCGCCAGGCCGATATGCCCCGCCATCGCCTGCAGCAGCCTGAAGCTGTCATAGGTGAAGAAATGCGGTTCCTGGTGAGCCAGCATAATCGTTCCCCGCACCACGCCCCCCACATTCAGCGGAACGGCAATCAACGACTGGGATCGGGTGGCTTCCATCAGCCGTGATTTCGCACCGGGCATTCCGGCGAAATCCGAGAGTATAATCGCCTCTCCCGTAGTATAGATCTTGCCGCTGATGCCTTCGGTGCTGTTGATAATTTCGCCGACAAGCGGAAGGTGGTTGCAGGCGATCACCTCCAGGCCGCCCTTCTCTTCATTCATATGAAGGATGCAGCAGTAATCGGCGCCGAACATCTCCAGCAGCTCTTCAAAGGCGTACTGGAAGATATCGCCGAGCCGCAGGCTCTGGTTAAGCCGCTGCGTCAATTCGTTGCTCATCCGCAGCTCGCGGATCAGCTGATTGGAGCGTTCAAAGAGCTTGGCGTTCTCAAAAGCGGTTCCCGCTGTATCGGCTACCATGGACAGGAAGCGTAAATCCACTTCAGGGAAGGCGGGCTTGTCCAGTACCATATGAAAGACTCCGTACACGCCCTGCTTGCCGCCAAGCGGCAGACCGATCTCGACAACCTCACTATCCTCGCGCCCGGCATTCAGCGTTACCTGCCCGTCCTTGAACGCTTTCGCACAGACATCCTCACTCCCCAGGCGGAGCTGGAGCGGTTTGACCTGCGGATGCGTACTGCGGTGATCCTGGGACATGAACAGCTCCAGCACCGCATCCGGATACATGGCTGAAAGACTGTCGATGACCTCGGCCAGTACGGCGTTAACATCAATATTGTCATGCATGCGCTGCACAATCTGAAAGAGTAGTGAGCGGCGGTTGCTCTCACGCTCTGCATGCTGGTGGATCCGGGCCAAATCGGCTACGAACAGATGCTCAAAGTTACGGTAGAAGCAGACCGGAAAGTGTTTGGCCATCGCCTCCGCCGTATGCCATCCGCCCTGTTCGTATTGCACAGCAGGCATCGCACAGCAGAGCAATGCAAAGATTTCCCCAGCCTTGCGGGTACGCAGGGGAAACGTCATCAGATACAACTGCTGGCCATTCACCCGCTCCTGCGCGGCGTAAATTTCGCCTGAGTCCAGGCTGATGGCCGCATATTCCTGCCATTTACTCTGCACATACGGTTCCTTGTGTTCCCCGGCATGTCCGGCTTGAGGGGAAGGCCCGATCCATTTGAGCTCATGACTCAGCACACACCAATCCCAATGCTTCGCATATTGCGGGGCAGACTCAGCGCGCCATTCACTGAAACTTTCTGCAATAAGCTCGGCGGCGTAAGGAAAGTCGTGGGAGACGATATCCGTTTCCTTTAACCAAGCGGCGGGATCATAATGTTCTCCGCTTGATCTCACGGCACCCTGCAACAGCGCACGAAAATATTCTTGATCACGCGCTTCCTGATCTGACATAAAGAGGATCCCCTTTGCATCCGTATTAAAGATTCCGACTGTATCCAATTAGCTACATTTTACTCCCTTTCCCCATACATTGCATTATATTTTCCGCAAAAGCACGATTTTTTTTAGGACCAAAGTACTAACGACAAGGATTGACAAAAATCTATCTAAAGAGTTGCTTGACTTTAGCATTCATTTTCATATAATATTTATTGTTGAACAAGACTGTAACAAGTCTTTATTGGGCGTAACGTTGTGTCACCCTCACGCTTCTCGTTACTGCCAGGGCAGCGGCTGAACTCCCCTGACGGTGTGAAACCACAGAATGCTTTCACGGATACGATTAGCGGCGCAAATAGAGCCCTCAAATGAAATTTCAATTTAAAGGAGTCTACTATAACATGGCACGTTACACCGGACCTAAATTTAAACTCAGCCGCCGTCTGGGCATTTCCCTTAGCGGTACAGGCAAAGACTTGAAACGCCCTTTCCCTCCGGGACAGCATGGCGCTAACCAACGCCGCAAGGTAAGCAACTACGGTATGCAGTTGCTTGAGAAGCAGAAGCTGCGCCATATGTACGGTTTGGGCGAGAAGCAATTCCGCACACTGTTCTCCAAAGCACAGAAGCTGCAAGGTATTGCGGGCGAGAACTTCATGTTCCTGCTTGAAAGCCGTCTGGACAACCTCGTGTATCGTCTGGGCTTCGCCAACTCCCGCGCCGGCGCGCGTCAGCTGGTATCCCATGGACACGTAACTGTTAACGGCAAGAAAGTCGATATCGCTTCTTACCGTGTAAGTGTAGGCGATGTTATCGGCCTGCGCGAAAGAAGCCGTTCGATGAAATCCATCAAGGAAGCTCTGGAAGGCCGCACTCATCTGCCGGCTTACCTGGAATATGCTGACGCTGCTTTCGAAGGCAAATACATCCGTTTGCCAGAGCGCGCTGAGCTCTCCCAGGACATCGACGAGAAGCAAATCGTCGAATTCTACAACCGTTAAGATTTGCCTTACCGGCGAACTGAAAGCCCCCGGATTTATCCGGGGGCTTTTTGCTGTCCGGGCCCTTTTCCAGCGCAGCTGCAGCATGATTGCCGATAAGTCCCGCTAAAGAATGCTCCTCCTTGAGCCTATTCGCCCCACTTTCTGCTTCCGGTACCGCAGAAGCGCATTCAAAAGCAGCAAATTGTGCTATAATAGTTCCGTTAAAAGGAGGATTATCGTCGATGGTTGAGGAAAACAAAAAGAAAACCGCAAAACAGCGTCCCCCACGCAGATCCTGGCTCCGGAGGTTCGGTTCTGTCGTCAAGTGGATGTTTATACTTGGTATTATTGGCCTTTTGTTTGCCGGAGGAGCATTTGCCGGCTATGTGGCTTCCATCGTGAAGGATGAGCCTGTGCGCTCTGAAGAAACCATTCAGCAGCAAATCGGCCAGAACGCCATTACCGGCTTCGCCTACTTCCGCGACGGGCAGCCGATCGGCCAGCTTAGAACCGAAGAGGACCGCAGAATAATCGCATTTGATGATATACCGCAGCTTGTCATTGATGCCGTCCTCGCCATAGAGGACAATGATTTCTACCAGCATAACGGCGTCGATTTCACCGGCACCCTGCGCGCCGTGAAGCAGCGGCTCCTGAATGAATCCGTGCAGACCGGCGGCAGCACGCTGACCCAGCAGCTGGCCAGACGCGTCTTTCTGAATCTGGACCGTACGGAAGACCGCAAAGTGAAGGAAATCCTGCTGGCACTCCGCCTGGAGCGGTTTGTCTCCAAGAACGAAATCATTACAGCTTATTTGAACAAAGTTCCGTTCGGCAACGGCTCGAACGGCTATAACGTGTTCGGCATCAAGGCCGCTGCCAAAGGCATCTTCGGGCTGGATGATCTGGACAAACTGAATGTGGCCCAGGCTGCTTATCTGGCCGGTCTTCCGCAGCTCCCTTCCGCTTACTCCGCTTTCAATGGTGTCGGGGAATTCAATGAGACCGCTTTTAACCGTGCGCTTGAACGCCAGCGGCTCGTCCTCCGCCGTATGCTGGAGGAGAACAAAATCACCATCTCGCAGTACGACGACGCCCTGCTGTTCGATATCAAGGGGTCACTCGCGCCGCACACCAAAAAGGCTTACGCTACATACCCCTATCTGATGCTGGAAACCGAACGTAAGGCTGCGGAAATCCTGCTGTCGATCAAGCAGGTCACCGACGGCAGCAATGACGCTGCTTCCGCTGCCGACAACGCCGTACTTCTGGAGGAAGCACGCCAGCAGTTGATGACCGGCGGCTATCGCGTGTACACGACGATAGACAAGAAGGTCTATAACGCCATGCACAGCGTATCCGATGACAGCGACAATTTCACCAAAGACAGCAAGACCAAAGGCATTGAACAAACCGCAGGCATGATGATCGACAACAAAACTGGCGCGATCCTTGGAATGATTGAAGGCCGCGACTTTAATATTGAACAGATGAACTATGCCACGCAGATGATTCGCCAGCCAGGCTCCACAATGAAGCCGATTGCTGCATATCTGCCGGCGCTCGATGCCGGACTGATCCAGCCGGCAAGCATTCTAGACGACGCACCGGTCATTCTGAAGGACGGCACCAAAGGCTTCCATATTCCGAAGAATGCCAATAACCGTTATCAGGGACTGGTCACAGCCCGTTATGCGCTGAATAAATCGCTTAACCTGCCGGCGCTGAAGCTGTTTAACGACAAGGTTGGCATCGAGGATGCCTGGGCCTTCTCCAAGAAACTGGGGATCAACACCCTTCAGGAAGACGACTACCATGCCCAGACCGGCGTCATCGGCGGATTGCGGTATGGTGTATCTGTTGAGGAATTGACCAATGCCTATTCCGCTATCGGTAACCAGGGCGCTTTCAACGATGCTTACATGATTGAGAAAATCGTTGATGCCCAGGGTAAAATCATTTATCAGCATAAGGTGAGTCCGGAGCAGGTATTCTCCGAGCAAACCGCTTATCTGATGACCGATATGCTGCGGACGGTAATCACTGAGGGAACGGCCTCTACCGTCAAGAGCAACTACGAGCATTTCAAAGAGGTGCCGATTGTCGGCAAGACGGGCTCCACGCAGAATTACGGGGATGTCTGGTTCATGGGCTACACGCCGGATATCACACTCGGCATGTGGGTTGGCTATAAAGAGCAAATCAATACGCTTGAGGGCGATAAGCAGAAACGGCAGGCCCAGACGCTGTGGACCAAGGTCATGAACGCCGTGATCGATAAGCAGCCGGAGCTGTTTGCCACCAAGGAATTCCCGCAGCCGGAGGGCATTGTCAAGAAGACGGTCTCCGCTTACAGCGGCAAGCTGCCGACCGAGCTGACCGATAAATTTACCACAGATCTGTTCAATGTCAAATATGTGCCGACAGACAGTGATGATGGCATATCCAAAGCCAAATACATCACTTACAACTCGGTCAACTACCTTCCGCTGGAAGGAACACCGGAGGATTTCCTGAAGGAGAAGATCGTGGTCAAACGTGAAAAGCCGATTCAAGAGCTTGTGAAAGAGCTTCTGGCCGCTTTTGAGGGGATGAAGGATCATGAATCGCTGGAGTATTACATGCCTGCCGATGCCAAATCCGACTTCCCGACCGAGGTAGATCCGCGGGTTGATGACGGGACGGCTCCCGCTCCTCCGGGAGGCGTGAGCGTCTCCTATAGCACCGGCAAAGCCGTCATCAGCTTCACCCCGAGCGACTCCGCTGATGTGGTGGGCTACCGTCTATACCGTTCGCTGAACGGAGGTGCCTTCCAGAAGCAATCGGTCCGCTCCGTGGGCGAATCTACCGTGTTTACTCCGGGGACACCGCAGAGCGTCAACGCCACCTTCTATGTCACGGCCGTCGATGTGGCCGGACATGAGACAGCGTCGGTGAGCGTGGCCGGCGGTGTGGCAGCCACACCGGAGATCACTCCGACTCCGGAAATCGATCCCGGGCTGGAGCCGACACCGGAGGGCGGTCTTCCGCCGGAAGGAACGGAGGATCCCGGCATGATTATTATTGAACCGCCGGGCAGCACAGACGGGGCCAGTGAGGCTGGTAATCCCGGGGCCGGCAATGCAGCAGGCAACGCTGCCGGCAATGCAGCGGGCAACGCGCCTTAAGCGTAAAGCTAGCTAGACCGGCTGGCGCAGACATACAAAAGACACCGTTCCAGGGTTTCCGGGAACGGTGTCTTTTCGTTTAACCAGATTGGTGCTACATGGCAGTCAGCATATGCTCCAGAATCGCGCAGGAATTGCGGGCAGCCGTTTCGGTAAATTCACGGTAATTCTGATGCGCCGATCCATCGGCTTTATCGGACATGGAACGGATAATGACAAACGGAGTGCTGTTCATGAAGCAGACCTGGCCCACCGCCGCACCCTCCATCTCCGCACACGCCCCGTCCAGCTCCTCCCGGAGACGGGCGACCGCCTCGCCGCTGGCGATAAACTGATCACCGGATAAGACAATCCCGGTGATATAGCGGACACCAAGCGCCCGGCAAGCCGCTTCGGCAAGCTCTACCAGCCCAGGGTCCGCGCCGAAAACAGAAGTCTCCTGATACGGGATGACCCCCCTGGCGTATCCGAGCGGCGTGACATCCATATCATGCTGAATGCAGCTCGCAGAAATGACGATATCGCCAATGTCCAGACCCGGATGAAGCGCTCCGGCCACTCCGGTGAACAGAATGCGTGATACTCCGAAAGTGTCCAGCAGGATCTGTGTCGTTACAGCTGCATTGACCTTACCTACGCCAGACTTGCATAGTACGACCGGTTTGCCGAGAAGCGCACCTGTATAGTAAGTAATGCCGGCTTTCACCTTGCAGTCACGGTCAACCATTCGCTCAAGCAGCAGCGCAATTTCCTCATCCATTGCTCCGATAATGCCGATAGGCTGATTCATTATGTACCTCCGTCCATTTTCTTTCGTACTGCCAGCCCCCGTAGGGCAAGCCTATGTATGTCTCTGCTGCAAACTGCAACATAAAAAGCTCCATAAAGGAGCTTTATTATGTCTGAACTATTCAGTATGTGTTTCCCTTACTGATTCACGTGATTGACCGACAGACGCAGAATCGTCTCATGCGGCAGGATGACGCGCGGGTTGTCCACCGTTTCCTTCTTCATCAATTTGGTCAACAGACGCATTGCCACTGCACCAAGATCATACATCGGCTGGGCGACTGTGGTGAGCAGCGGCCGTACCATCGAGGCCATCCGAATGTTGTCCACGCTGATAATTGAGAAATCATCGGGAACCTTAAGGCCTTCATCCTGAATGCTGTGGATGGCGCCAATCGCCATTTCATCGGTTGCGGCAAATATGGCCGTCGGCTTCTTCTTGAGACCCAGGAAGTACTTCATGGCTTCTACACCGGATTCGTAACGGTAATTCCCGATGCGCACCAGGTCCTCCTGATATTCGATACCGGCATTCTCCAGCGCCTTCTTGTAACCCTGGAACCGGGCATAGCCATTGGCCGGGTCCTGCAGCGTACCGCTAATCATGGCAATCTCGCGGTGACCATGGCGGATCAGTGTATTCACGGCGTCATAAGCCGCCGCTTCATGATCGATATCCACCGACGGATAATTACCTTGCTCATCACGCGTGGCGCAAAGAACAATCGGCACTGCGGAAGTCTGGAACGCTTGAATATGCTCCTCAGTCACGGTCCCGCCCATGAACAGCAGCCCGTCCACCTGCTTCTCCAGCAGTGTGTTAATGACACGGATTTCCTTCTCTTTACGTTTATCCGCATTACACAAAATAATGTTGTAGTGATACATATTGGCGATATCTTCAATCCCGCGGGCAATTTCCGCAAAAATCGAGTTGGAGATATCGGGAATGACAACCCCGACGGTTGTCGTTTTCTTGCTGGCGAGACCTCTCGCTACAGCATTTGGACGATAGCCCAAACGTTCGATTGCTTCAAATACCTTCTTCCGGGTCTGCGGTTTCACATTGGGGTTATTGTTCACAACCCGCGATACCGTCGCCATGGACACGCCTGCTTCTCTAGCTACATCGTAAATGGTTACCGTCAAATTACTCTCTCCATTGCGATAAATTTTATCGTTCAACTAATTAAAATTATGATACGACACTTTGTACAATTGTGCAATGATAACGCTTCATTTTCCTTTCAAATTTCTTTCAAAAGGCGCAAATTCCGCTAATATGAGCTAAACTCTCTAAACCCATTGCATCAATATACTTACTTAGTTCTATCCTAACAAAAAGTTTATGAAAAATCCAATGTCTACTGAAATATTTTCAATGTTTTTGCAGAAAAAATATGCGAATCGCGTAATCTTTCACGGAATAGCGGCTTTTCAGCCTTCGATTTTCCTTTTTTCACCATGGTTCGCGTTTTCAGGCGTATGTATGGTTAACTGGGACAAGCGTCTTTCCGTCTCTTCCATCCAGCTGTGATCATCCATCTCCGCCGCCACACGGTACAAATCCAGCAGCAGGTCAATTCTTCCCTGGACCGATATTTGGATTGCTTCTTCAAGCTCCATCACGCCCCCCGGGAACATCCCCGCAGCCATGGTCTCCTTCAGCACACAAGCCCATTCATTTCGTTCGGCGAAAGAAACATGCTTGCCTCTTGCGGAGCTTGCATTCAACTCTTCCAGGAAAGACACCAGGTCCTTCTTGATATAAGGCAGCGGTTCATAACGGGCGCATACATCGCAAGTATAGACCGGAACATGAGTGATTTTGATTTTGGCGCTGTAAATAAGGGTGTGCATATGTATAGTCATCGTACCGCCGCAGCCGCATACCTTCTTCGCTAATTTGTCATTGTACATCGCTTGGGCTCCTCGGACTTAATAATAGACTTGCAGTATTCCTTCTTCCTAAGCTATATTCGACCTCCCTCCATCAAAACCCTTCCCATTTGCATATAATGATTTATTTGGAAGAAGTGCTAGGGTTTACAAAGCGCGAGATGATTTCATCGGCCGGATTTGCTAGAATGGACAGGAACATGCACACGAAAGGAGCTGCTTAGAATGAGACTATCCGGTAAAAAAGTCATTGCACTGGTTGACGATGAATTTGAGGATCTGGAGCTATGGTATCCCGTATACCGCGTCCGGGAAGAGGGTGCCGAAGTCCACTTGGCAGGACTGGAGAAGGGAAAGACCTATGTCGGCAAATACGGCGTTCCCGCTGTGGCCGACTTCTCCTGGGATGAGCTTCAGGCTAAAGATTATGACGGAATTCTCGTGCCTGGCGGCTGGGCTCCGGACAAGATCCGGCGGTACGGCGCGGTGCTACAGCTGATCCAGGACTTCAATGCCGCCCGCAAGCCGATCGGGCAAATCTGCCACGCCGGCTGGGTGTTGATCTCCGCCAAAATATTGCAGGGCGTCACCGTCACATCCACACCAGGCATCCGCGACGATATGGAGAACGCAGGCGCCATCTGGAAGGATGAGCCGGTCGTCACCGACGGCCACATCATTTCCGCCCGGCGTCCGCCTGACCTGCCGCCCTACGGCAAGGCGTTCTGCGACGCGCTGGCCGGTGAGTAAACCATTTAAGCCCCGCCGACGGCGGGGCTTTTTTGATAGGGACATTACTTGGTGATCTCTACCTCCACCCGCTCTTTAATTGCATTCGGATAGCTAAGCAGTGTAAAGGTCAGAGGCTGCGGCAAACCGGCAGAGCCCAGTTCGTAGGAATATCTATATGCTGGATTCTCTCCAGTAGCAGTTGCTTCCCTGAACTCTAGGTCGGCCCAAACCGAATTCTGAAGCATATGCTTTTGCCCTTGGCCGTCCACGAATTGATTAGCGATCTGCATAACGGTGTAGCCGTTCGTCGCTCTATCCGTTCCCTTCAATTCAAAGTCGAGCACCATTCTTTCACGGGATGACTGCGCTGAGAACTTAAGCCGGTTATCCGGTGCCTTGATGATCTGTTTCTGTTCGGTATCGACAATCAGTTGGGTCTCCGTCTTATCAAGAGCCACAATTCCGGTGATTCTCAGCTTCAGCGGTGCACTCGAGGTGTTATCTACCGGAAATACATACGTTAGCCTGCCGTCAGACATCATCGTTTGTCTTACACCGTAACCCACATATTCCGAATTGCTCCCCTGCATTAATTGCGGGCCGAGCAGACCGAATATCTCTTTGGTATTGCCGGAGTCATAATCAACGGTCAGATAGACACCGGTTGTGGAGATATATGCGTTCTCGAGGATTATTTGCTGGTCCGCTATGCTAAAGTTTTTGTTCAATTGCACCTCTTTACCTGTCTTAGCCATATCCGCTTTGTCCAGCGTTAAAGGAAGCGTCAGCTCCGTAGCATCGGACGAAGGAACGAGGAGATGGGGATCGATGTCTGAGACCGAAATCTTCGCATACAACGTATCTGGAAGCGCAGTATAATCTCCGTCCCATAGAATTTGGCTGTAAAAGCGGGTAGTACCTGCACCCGCCGTTTGCGGCGTAGAGCCTGCAGAATATATAAGCGGTTTGCCGTCCTTGTCGGTCACATTTAAGCTTGCAACCTCCACCTTTTCGCCGCTTCTGTTGTATAGCGAATATAGTACAAGCATTCCTTTGCGGTCCGCAGCGATCCGTTCGATTTCGAAGGTAAAGCCGTCCTTCTCTATCACTGCCCCTTCCACCGGCTTCAGCAACCCGGCTTCCAAGGCCGAAACAACCGTCGTGTGTACATTATCATAGCTTCCTCCTGTTCCCGTCAGACCGAGATAAGCCGCCGCATTCGAGACTGCATTCCGGGCTTCCGTCTGCCGGGAGGGTTCACCGGTTTGTGGGATGAACGGCAGAAGAAAGATAACTGCCGCCAATGCCGCAGCTAAAGCTACCGTCCATTTGTACCGCGGCAGCAGCCTCTGTCTGCGGACCTTGCGGACTCCGCCTGTTATTGCCGCATTCAGCTTGGCTTCAGACACCTCACCCGCCTGCGCCGATACCGTCTGAAAATACTCTCTGAGCAGCGTTTCTTCATTGACCGTCATCGCTGAATCCTCCTTTCATTTGGGCACGCAATTGCTTTAATCCTTTGTTCAGCCAGGTTTTGACGGTGCCCTCCGGCTTGCCGAGCACTGCAGCAATTTCTGTCAGCGTAAGATCCTGATAATACTTAAGCACAAGCACCTGCCGGTACTTTGGCTTCACTCTGTCCAGAGCCCGCTGCATGTCCAGTTTGCGGTCGCTGGTCATCTCCACCAGCGCGTTCTCCCTTGATTGCGGTTCAGCAGAGACCAGTTGCTTTCTGCGTTTCAGTTCATCCTTGCAGCAATTAATAAGAATCCGTGTCACCCAGGGGGCAAACCGCTCAGTGTCCTTCAGGCTCTTACGCTTGATCCATGCCCGGTAAGTCGCCTCCTGCAGCATTTCCAGCGCATCATTCTCATTGCGCAAATAACTGTAGGCAATGCCATACATGATCCGTTTCTGGCTGGCTACCCGCTCGATAAAGGGCCCGGCTTCTTCTTCATTAAGCTGCGCCCATTGCCCCTCCAGCAAATTTTCCATTCTCCTGCTCCCCTCTGTACAAGCTCCTCCTGCCAGCATATCTGAGTTGTTTCAATGCTTCTGTATATAATGACTCCGCAAGGCTGGAAACGGTTTTGTTTTTTAAGCGCACCTTCACCGTTCTTCCGCCGGAACACAAAAAATCCGGCGCCAGCGCCGGATTATCCGTTGTTATCAGGGTTGTCCTGAATATCTCTAGTCTGCTATCCCTCAGGACTGCTTCTTCTGTGGTTCAACGCCCGCAGCCAGCGTGATGCTGCTGCGTTTGGCAAAAGAGCTAAGCAGTTCCTCTGTCTGCAGGCTGGTCCGGTGCCCGAAGCAGAGCTTGCCGGTTTCTTTCGCTTCGGAAGCGAGGGTATTCAATATACGGTGCTTGACCCGGAGCAGCGCCTGCGGCGACATGCTGAGGTCGCGGATGCCCAGCTCCAGCCACAGCGGCAGAGAGCGTTCATCCGCAGCCATTTCGCCGCAAATGCTGATGTCGATCCCACCGCGGCGGGCAGCATCAACGGTCATCTTGATCATACGCAGCACAGATGGATGATACGGATGATACAGATGGGCAATTTGCTCGTTCATCCGGTCCACTGCAAGTACGTATTGGACCAGATCATTCGTACCGATACTGAAGAAATCCACTTCTTCCGCGAGCAGGTCAGCGATCATTACAGCTGCCGGCACCTCGATCATGATCCCTACCGGAATGTCCTTGTCGTACGGAACGCCTTCCGCTTCAAGCTCTGCCTTTACCTCTTCGAGCACCGCTTTTGCCGCCTGTACCTCTTCAATAGAGGAGATCATCGGGAACATGATTTTGACTTTTCCGTAGTGGGCGGCCCGTACAATGGCTCTCAGCTGTGTCTTAAACAAATCCTTCTGATCGAGACTGATCCGGATGGCCCGGTAGCCCAGAAACGGGTTCTGCTCCTCGGAAAGCTGGAAATAATCCAGATGCTTGTCTCCGCCGATATCGAGCGTACGAATGACGACCGTGTTCTGCTGAACCCGCTCCGCCACCTGCTTATAGACCTCAAATTGTTCTTCTTCCGTAGGGAACGAATGCCGGTCCATGTAGAGAAACTCTGTCCGGAACAGCCCTACGCCTTCGGCTCCGTATTTCAAGGCCAGATCCAGCTCTTTCACGGAGCTGATGTTGCCGGCCAGCCGCAGCTGTGCGCCGTCTTTGGTGATGGCCTCCACAGTAGCAAGCAGCTCCAGCTGTTCCTTCTTCCGCTGCTGCTTGTCGCGGATGGCGGCAAATTCCTGCACCGTGGCCTCGTCGGGATGAAGCTGGACCACTCCGCTGTCCCCGTCGATCACGAGAAAGTCGCCGGTCTGAATCGGCGTGGTCAGCTTGCTCTCCAGTCCCGCTACCAGCGGAATGCCCAGAGCCCGGGCCATGATGGAGGAATGCGAGGTCTTGCCGCCCATCATGGTAACGATCCCGAGCACATACACCGGATTGAGGTGGGCCAGCTGTGACGGCGACAGTTCTTTGGCTACCAGAATGTAAGGCTTAGTATCGGATGGCAGGGTCACTTCCGGCGCACCCAGCAAATGCTTCAGCAGACGGTTGCCGACATCCTTGATATCGGCCGCCCGCTCCTTCATATATTCATCATCGAGCAGGTCGAACATGGCGACAAAATGGTCGATGGCTTCCTTAACGGCCACCTCTGCAGCCTTATATTGGCGTTCAATGATACCGCGAATTTCACTCATGAATACAGGATCATCCAGGATCGCCAAATGAGCGTCGAAAATGCTCGATTCCTCCGGACCGACCACCTCACGGAATTCGCGTTTGATAAATTCAATCTCATCCTTGGAGGTACGGACCCCCTCGTACAGCCGCTCGAACTCCTTGGCCAGATCGACCGGGTTAATCTGTGTCTCCGGCATGCTCCATTCCCAGTTTGGCAGGACAAAGGCCTTCCCGATGGCTACACCCGCTGCTGCGCCTATGCCTTGTATCATGCGTCAATCCCTCCAACATTACTTTCGTGTAATACTACGGACATAACCGACGACTGCCCCTTTTTCACATTTTTAAATGGCCCGTAGCTCCAGGATTTCACCCGGTCCGGGTTGGTGATCACCATAGGCGTCGCCAGCGAAGCCGCATGTTCGCGAAGATATCCGATGTCAAACCGTACCAGCAATTGTCCCGGCTCCACACTGTCGCCTTCCTGGACCAACGCTTCAAACGGCCCTTTGAGCTGGGAGGTATCGATACCGATATGCATCAGTACCTCCAGACCTTCCGGTGTTGAGATGCCCACGGCGTGCATGGTGGGATACACATGCATCACCTTGCCGAACACCGGCGAGACCAGCTCGCCTTTTTCCGGGAAAAAGGCCACACCGTCCCCCACCAGCTTGGCGGCAAATATATGATCCGGCACCTCCTCGATCGGCATCATCCGCCCCTGCATCGGGGCGCTGAACAGCACCTGCGGCAGATCCCGCAGCAGAAGCTTGTTAATCTCTTCGCGGATCAGCTCGGAATACGTGCCGAAGACGACCTGCACATTGCCGCCGCCCAGCTTGATGATGCCTGCGGAGCCCAGACTCTTCAAAGCTCCAGTATCTATATATCGGTCGTTGTGCACCGTTAATCTTAGACGTGTAATACAAGCCTGCACCTGCACAATGTTCTCCTTGCCGCCCAGCGCCTCCAGAATAAGTGGTGCCTGATACGGAATATTGCCCGCCCAGTCGCCCAGCTCCGAGCCTTCTTCGCGTCCCGGGGTCGGAATCTGGAACCGGCGTATCGCCCAGCGGAAGACATTGTAGTACAGAATGAAATAGCCGATGCCGATGGGGATCAGCAGCCAGGCCCGCTGGGATAAATGCAGATTGAGAATGAAATCGATGGCTCCCGCCGAATAGGAGAAGCCATGATGAATCCCCAGTGAGTATGTCAGCAGCATTCCCAGACCTGACATTACCACATGCAGTGCGAATAAATAAGGAGATGCGAACAGGAACGCAAACTCGATTTGCTCCGATACCCCGGTCAGAAAGCAGACGGCGGCGGCGCGCACGAAGGTTTTGCGGATTTGCGGCTTGAGATCCTCCCGTGCTTCCTGGATAATTGCAAATGCAATGGCCGGCAAAGCAAACATCATCACCGGATACAGCCCCGCCATGAACACGCCCGCTGTCGGGTCTCCGCTGAAGAAGCGCGGCAAATCCCCCTGGATTACGGCGCTGCCGTCAGGTGTAGTGAAATTGCCAAGCTGAAACCAGACCACATTATTTAGAATATGATGAAGACCGAAGGCGGTAAGTACCCGGTTCAGCACCCCGAACATAAACACACCGAAGCCGCCGGTCATTTCGATGCCCTGGAACAGTGACTCCAGCCCCCGCTGTAAGTAAGGTGAAATGCCCAGCATCGCCCAAGCGAAAAGGGCCGAGAACAAGCCCATAAACAGCAGCACAAAACGCGATCCGCCAAAGAACTGAATCGCTTCCGGCAGCTTGATATTCTTAAAGCGGTTATGCGCCACACCGGCAATGATACCAAGGATCACGCCGATCATCGTCGCGGGCTGCAGCTCGCCTGTACCCATATGGGTAACGATCCGGTCATAAGTGAACATTCCCGCCAGCGCCGCCAGCCCGGCCGGTCCGGCCTGATTCGACAGTCCCCACGCCACGCCGACCGCAAACAAATAAGGCATGAAATAAAAAATCCCCTGCCCCGCGTATGTAGCCACTTCCGCCACCGAAGAAAGTCCCCACGCCGACCACGGCAGACTGCCCAAACTCAGCAATATGGCCGCCGCCGGAAGCACCATGGTGGGAAGCATGATCGCTCTGCCCAGCTGCTGCAACGATCCGAGCCAATTCAAGATGACCCTCTCCTTTCTTCTATACTGAATCGTAAGCGCTACTAAGGCTTTTGTCAAAAGATTACGCAACACTTAGAATACCACGTTTGACGGATTGATGTGAACTTTATTTCTTGTATACCGGCTCTGCGGTTAATCTGCCTTTCGGGAGTCATCAGCGGCAATGAACCCGCGAGTGCATAAGAGTGTTCAAGAAGGGCAACAGCATGGATTGCCGAAGGCCTTCAGCAAATGCGGAAGGCCAATAGCCCGATTGCTGAAGGCCAACAGCTCCAATTGAGGGAGGCCAACAACTTCAATTGCCGAAGGCCAACAACTCCAATTGCCGAAGGCCAGCAGCTCCAATTGCGGAAGGCCTTCAGCAAATGCGGAAGGCCAATAGCCCGATTGCTGAAGGCCAACAGCTCCAATTGCGGGAGGCCAACAACTCCAATTGCCGAAGGCCAGCAGCTCCAATTGCGGAAGGCCAGCAGCACCGATTGCTATTAATGACCTCGCTAACCGCTGCTGATAATTGTATTTTGTACAACTATATCCATCTATACAGGCTTTTTCCTGGCTATAGTTGTATTTTGTACAACTATTTTCTTGATTTTTAGCAGTTTGAATTCAATATGCTGATTTTAGTTGCACAAAATACATCTATTCCTCAAAGATTGGTGCATACGTAACAAATAGTTGTACGAAATGCAGTTATCCTTGTCATTGCAGATTTTTATGCACTCTTCTCCTTTTGTTAGTTACAAATTTTTATGCACTCTTCTCCTCTTGTTAGTTACAAATTTTCATACACCCTTCTCCTCTTACTAGTTACAGCTCTTCTTGCACTCTGCTCCCAATGAACATGTGTTCCACCGCTTTCGCCGTACATTTACGTTCATAAGCTTACCAGTTGAAATCACCAGATTTGCCCCTGGCGCATCGCCTTCACTTCATAATAGCGCGTCCTCTCCCCCTTGCCCACTGGCTGCATCAGACTTTTCGAACAGAGCGAATCCAGCAACTTCCGCGCAGTACGAAAATTCATCCGGAGCTGTTCAGTCACATCCTTCGGCCGGATCGGCGTACCAAGCTGCCAAGCCAGGCGGAGCACATCCTTTTCTTCAGCGCCGAGTTCAATCACGGCGGGCCTACCGGCCAAATAAGGCGCCAACGCCATCTGCAGGAGCATCATGCACACCTCGGGACGCTGCTGGATGTCATCAAAGGAGAAATGCAGCATCCCCCACCCCATCCCGGTCAGAAACGTGTCGCGGTTCAGCGCATAACTGAATTTTTCCCGGTCCATGTCCTTAACATGACTCTGGTATCCGTCGCACTCCATGCCAAACCGTACTCCGTTCGGTGGCAGAAAGGCGAAGTCCAGAAACTGCGATTTACGGTTCCAGTCATACACCTCGTATTCCGGATGCAGATGGTCCAGCGATTCGAACAACGGCCACCATACATTTTGCAAAAAGAGTCTTTCCGCATACTGATGCCCGCGCAGCAGCCTCCCTTTCCGTTCGCCCGTCCGCAAGCCGGAATGCCGCTCGATAAACAAATGGTGCGACTCCTCAAAGCCCATCTTCAATCCCTCCCGCAAAATAAAAAAACGCCCTTAGCCCGCAAAAGCGGATAAGGACGTTCTTCGTCTAGCTAAATTATAGCAGACCCGGGAGTTAAAATATACGGCTTAAATCGGCCACGTTGGCCTAATTCATGCCCATGGAACTTTTTCCGGGCCACTGGACCTGCAGCAATAATACCTGACGAGGCATAAGCTCCGCGCAGCCAATGATCAAACCGGTAGCATGCCCTTGCAACAAACTAATGCAACTACGGTCGCAGGGTGCTATCCCCGGCTCCGCCCATGCATCGTGATTGCTTCTTCAACCTTGATGCAGCGGTCCATGATCGCAACCATGCCGTGGCGGGCGGCGATATCGGCCGCCTCCTGATTGATGATGCCCTGCTGCAGCCAGAGCACACGCGCGCCGATGTCAGCGGCCTCCTGGGCTACCTCTGCACAGTATTCGCTGCGGCGGAACACATTTACGATATCCACCGGTTCTGGGATTTCAGCCAGTGTATGATAGCACTTCTCACCCAAAATCTCTCCATCTACCGTCGGATTGACCGGAATAATGCGGTAACCGCGGCTCTGCATGGCGTAAGCAACCATGTAAGAGGTGCGGTCGCTTTTGTCGGATAGGCCTACGACGGCGATATTGCCTGCAGATGCGAGAATATCGCCGATTTGCTCCCGGCTGGGGTTCTCAAAGCCCATTGTGATTGCTCCCTTCAGTTCATCTTCAATATGCGGCTATACGGGCTATGCGGCACACTCCTGGGCAAAAGCTTCGTGCACCCGAACAGGAACAGCCTGCTCACTCTTAGTAAACTCCGCGCCGCTTCTACATATCTATTGTACCCATTCCACATCGGCGCCAAGCGCACGCAGATGATCAAAGTATTGCGGGTACGATTTCGCAACATGATGTGCATCCTTGATCAGCAGCGGCTGACGGGCCCGTAAGCCCACCACAGTCAGTGCCATAATGACACGGTGATCGTAATGGGCGTTGATGGTAACTCCGCCTTCAACACCCTCCGGCTGGCCGTGTACGATAATCTCATCGCGTCGCTCCTCCACCTTGGCACCGGCCCGGGTCAGCTCGGCCAGATAGTCGGTGATCCGGTCGCATTCCTTGTAGCGCAGATTCTCTACATTATAGAAGCGGGATGTTCCTTCGGCAAATACAGCCGCTGCAACCATCGCCAGTACAGCATCGGTTGCCGCATCGCCGTCAAATTCGACCGCCTTCAGTACGCCGGTGCCCTGCACATGCACCGTATCATTCTGGTGCGTAAGCGGGACTTCCATCATCCGCAGCACGTCGACAATCGCCCGCTCGCCTTGCTTGCTGCGCTCAGCCAGACGTTCGATCTTCACGTCGGATTTCGTCACCGCAGCCGCTGCGAGCACTGCTGCGGAGCCCGGGTAGTCGCCCTGTACCGTATAAGTCTTGGCTGCATAGGATTGGCCGCCCGGCACTTTGAAGGACATATAATCATCGGCCGCATGCACTACGATGCCGGCCTGCTCCAGCACCTCCAGCGTTTGTCCGATAACCACCTTGGATTTCAGATCGTCCAGCACAATAATCTCGCTGTCTTCCTCAAGCAGCGGGGTCAAGAACAGCAGTGCGCTGAGGTACTGGGAGCTGACAGCTCCGGACACCGAAATTCGTCCGCCCTTCGGAGCTCCGCCCCGGATCGTAATCGGCAGCCTGCCATTGTTGTGCTCTACTTCCACGCCAATCTGTCCCAGTGCAGCGATGAGGTCGTCATGCGGCCGCTTGCCGAGTGAATCGGGATAAGTATTCACAAACGTCACTTCTGGACTCAGGGCAGCCACCGCCATCAGAAAGCGCAGCACGGCGCCGGCGTTGCCCACATTCAGCTCTTTGACATGACGGGGATTACGCCCGAAGCCCTGAATGACAATCTTCTCTTCATCCTCTGTCAGCACCGCTCCAAGGTCGGCGATACAGCGGCGGATAGCATCGCTGTCCTCGCTGTGTGCGGGATGATAAATCGTACTGACGCCCTCGGACAAAGCAGCGACCAGCAGGTAGCGGGTAGTGTAGTTTTTGGAGGACAACGCTCCAAATTCTCCTTGCAGGACAGGCGTAGGCCTAACGATTACGTCCATGGTTCAGTTCTCCTTATAGTAGGGTTAGTTATAAGTATAAGTGCCTCGTTTGACAGGCCATTCCACAGTTATGGTATCATAATAACATTCTTCACACAGAAAAGAGGAACCGCTACGATGAACGATATCCCACAAGTGACGCCGCAGGAGCTGCGTGAGCGCCTGGCCAGTGGCGAGGAGCTTGTCCTGATCGATGTGCGCGAAGACGATGAGGTCGCATTCGGAATGATCGACGGTGCAGAGCATATCCCGATGGGGGAAATACCGGCACATTCCGGTCAGCTTTCGCCCGATTCCGAGCTGGTCTTTATCTGCCGCTCCGGCGCCCGCAGCCAGCGCGTCTGCGAATATCTGCAGCAGTTTGGTCTCAAGGTCTCCAACCTTAGCGGCGGCATGATTGCCTGGAACGAGAGCGCTGAAGAGTAAGGTTTTTGAGCTGCCTCGGAGCTACAATGGAACTGTCTTCGAGCTGCCTCAGAGCTGTCTTGAACTGTCTCGGAGCTGTCTCGGAGCTGTCTCGGAGTTGCCTTGGACCTGTCTTCGAGCTGCCTCAGAGCTGCCCTGGAACTTGCTTCGAGCTGTCTTAGAGCTGCCTCAGGAATACCTCTATGCTGCTTTGTGTCTACAGCTCCTGCAGCTTCAGCTAATCCATCCGCAAATACGCTTAAAAGCTCAACCGCGGTAATGCATTAAAATATGCTGCGAGACTTCGGCTGCATTCAGCTCCGAGGTATCCACCGTGCAATGCGCGAACAAGTAGGCATCACGCCGCGAATCCATAATGGAGCGCACCTTCTCCCGCGCATTGCCGGCCAGCAGCGGCCGTCCTACATCTCCGCTCGTTCTTGCCACAATAACATCCTCCGTGGCCGTCAGCGCCACGACGAGCCCCTGTGCCAGCATCAGCTCTGCATTGCCGGGAGCCAGCGCCGCCCCTCCGCCGGTCGATATCACCTTGCCTTCGCCTTCCAGCACACGCTTCAGTGCTGCAGACTCAATGCTGCGGAAATACGCCTCGCCGCCTTCGGCAAAAATCTCCGCGATGCTCCGGCCTTCCTCCTGAACGATCAGATGATCCAGGTCCACCAGCTCATAATCCAGTTCTTCCGCAAGCATGGCGCCTACCGTCGATTTGCCCGTAGCCATCATTCCAACGAGAATAATGTTTCGCTTCCGCAGCTGCCCATCCGGTTGCACCTGTTCTTCATTGTTTAATGCCATGTCTACCTCCTGGGCGCAACATTTGTCATATCATAACACAGGGGCAAAAGGTTAGACAATGCACTTCTCCCCTGCAAAACGCCCCGCCAAAGAGTGGATAAGCATGCGGTTGTTTCAATTTCTCTGCGGGTACCCGTTATATTCCTTGAGATATTGTAAAAAAACGGCCCAAAAGCCCCGCCGGTAGCGGAAGCCTTTCGGGCCGTTGTCCATTAATAGAGATCGCTGCTTACTCAGCCAGCCAGTTGTGGTGGAACACGCCTTCTTTGTCCACGCGTTTGAAGGTGTGGGCGCCGAAGTAGTCACGCTGAGCCTGAAGCAGGTTCGCAGGCAGGCGTTCCGTACGGTAGCTGTCGTAGTAAGCCAGTGCGCTGGAGAAGCCCGGTACCGGGATACCGCGTGTAACCGCAGAGGCCACCACTTTGCGCCAAGCGTCCTGGTAAGAAGTCATAATGTCCTTGAAGAACGGATCAAGCAGCAGGTTCTTCAGGTCCGGATTGCTGGTATAAGCATCCGTGATGTTCTGCAGGAAGCGGGAACGGATGATGCAGCCGCCGCGCCAGATTTTGGCCAGCTCGCCGTATTGCAGGTTCCAGTTATATTCGTCGGATGCTACGCGCAACTGCGCGAAGCCCTGTGCGTAAGAAACGATTTTGCTGGCGAACAGTGCTTTGCGCACGTTCTCGATGAATTCCGCCTTGTCGCCCTGGAACGGCTCGGCTGCCGGACCGCTCAGCACCTTGCTGGCTGCCACGCGCTCTTCCTTCATGGCCGACAGGAAGCGGGAGAACACAGACTCAGTGATCATGGACAGCGGCACACCAAGGTCCAGGGAGCTTTGGCTCGTCCATTTACCGGTACCCTTCTGGCCGGCAGCGTCGAGAATCACGTCTACCATCGGTTTGCCGGTCTCTTCATCGTATTGGGCAAAAATATCCTTGGTGATCTCGATCAGATAGCTGTCGAGTTCGCCTTTGTTCCATTCCGAGAAGGTTGCATGCAGCTCTTTCTCGTCCAGACCCACGACGTCTTTAAGCAGTTGGTAAGCTTCGCAGATCAGCTGCATGTCGCCGTATTCGATACCGTTATGCACCATTTTGACATAGTGTCCGGCACCGTCAGGTCCAATATATGTACAGCAAGGTTCATCGTTCACTTTAGCCGAGATGGCTGTGAGAATCGGTTCAACCAGTTTATATGCGCTTTCCTGGCCCCCAGGCATGATGGAAGGTCCCTTCAGTGCGCCCTCTTCGCCGCCGGATACGCCGGTGCCGATGAAGCGGAAGCCCTTCTCTTCGAGCTCTTTGCTGCGGCGGACCGTATCAGGGAAGTAAGCATTGCCCCCGTCGATAATGATGTCGCCCTGATCAAGATGCGGCAGCAGCGATTCAATGGTTGCGTCGGTTGCTTTACCCGCCTGAACCATGATCAGAATTTTGCGCGGAACTTCGAGGGATGCCACGAACTCCTCCACGGAAAATGTGCCCACCAGATTCTTACCTTGCGCTTCGGCAATCAGATCATGTGTCTTCTCCGGGGAACGGTTAAATACCGATACGGTAAAGCCTTTGCTCTCGATGTTAAGAGCCAAATTCTTGCCCATAACCGCCAAGCCAATAACGCCGATTTGTTGTTTTGCCATCTGGTCCTCCACCCTTTGCATCCTGTATTTGTGTGTAATCTGTTTCTCGCAGTCTTAGAATAACATCCTTTGTCACTTACGGCAAAGTACAGACCTGCGAAAAAGCGATCAACCTCATTGACAAAATCCTTTAGCACCAGGAATTTGCTCACAATGACTATTTTAACGGTTTTACCCCTTGTCCACAAGCTGCAAAAGCAAAACATAAGGCATCCCCGGCCGGGGATGCCTTAACCATCAAGAGCTGCCGGATTACCACTCCAGCATATTCAGTTCTCTACTCAAAAATTGCAGCCGCGCATGGCACGCTTCCACAGCCGCGGCATCCCCGGCGCGAATCCCCTCATTCATCAGGTCAAGCTGCTCGTCGACTTCGACACGGCGCTGCCGGATGCGGTCTTCGCCCTCCACAGAATAGAACAGCTTCGTCAGTTCCTGATCGGACAAAAGCGGCCCCTTCTGATACAGCACACGCTGCTGGTAACCGGAGATTTCCACCAGACGGATCACTTCACCGAATAAAATATTCTCAATAATGATCTGCCGGTCGCGGAACCGTTTGACCACGGCATGCCCCCGCATATCGCCAATCAGCTTCTCCATCCACTCGGCCAGCCGGGCGTCGCGGATCATATAATCGCCTACGAGCTTATAGCCGTCCTTGATCCGCTGAAAGCGCAGCTTCACCAGCTTGCGTCCGGTGCGCACCGAGATCAGAAAGACGTTTTCATTCTCGCTCCAGTACAGGGAATAGCCTTCCTTGATCAGGTCCTTAATCAGATCCTGGATATGCTGCCTTTCAAACCGCAGCTCCAGATTGCAATACTCCACTTCGTCGTTTTTGTTCACGGCGCTCCCCCCTTTTGCCCCCTTGCCTGACGGCATAGACAGCTTCATAGGCTTATCACAGAGTAGAACAGACTGGCAGACCTCGACCGGCTCGCTTCAGCAAAACTTTGCGTTCTTCTTACTCCTATTTTATACTTCATCTTATGTAGCGGTAACTTGGTTTATTGACTATTTTTACCCGCTTTCCGCCGTTTCCAAACGCCCGGGCCATATTCGCTGTATATCAGCCAAACTATTAATAGAACAAGGAGAAGAAGCTATGACTTTCCAAGGATTTGACCAAAATGACTTTGCCGTATTTACTGTTGAGGGCCTTGAGCCGCGGATGGAGGCACTGATTGCCCGTATCCGTCCGAAGCTGACGGAGCTCGGAGATGAACTCGCTCCATTCCTGTCCGCCATGTGCGGCGAGGAAATGTTCCCCCATGTGGCCAAGCATGCCCGCCGCAGTGTTCACGCACCGAACGACACCTGGGTCGCCTGGGGTCCGAACAAGCGCGGCTACAAAGCGCTGCCGCATTTCCAGGTGGGCATGTTCCACAGCCATCTGTTCATTGTGTTCGCCATTATTTACGAAAGCTCGAACAAGACGGTGTTCGCCCAGGCTCTGAATGGGCGTAATGAGGAGATTCGCAGGATGCTGCCCGGGGATTATTTCTGGTCCACCGACCATCTGGACCCGCACGGGACTGCCCAAGCGGATATGGACGCAGCCAGGCTGGAAGAGCTCGCCCGCAGGCTGAAGGAAGTCAAGAAAGCAGAGGTCACCGTCGGCCTGCGTATCGACAGCGGCGACCCGCTGCTGGAGGACGGTGCTAAGCTGCTGGAAGTGATTGAGCGGACGTTTGAAACGCTGCTGCCGCTGTACCGGATGTCATTCTGACACAAGCATAGTAGCGCCAAGCTTCGGGATGACACCCTAGTAAAACCTAGCATAGCGACGCCATGCTTTGGCGGACTCCATCCGTATACATTACGAGGATTGGCTCAAGTAACACGGCCGTTCAGCTGCAGTAGAGGCATTGACCGCTGAGTACACACTGTCAAATCAATCTGCAACATAGACAACCCGCAGGGCCGCCGGATCATTCCGGCAGCCTGCGGGTTGTTCCCGCTTCCCTGTCCTTGCCACCCCTGGCAAGGATGCTAGGCCTGCTTCTGCTTCGTCCGCCGGACGATCAGGAGATGCAGACCGAACAGCAGCACCATTACGCTGGCGCTGGCCAGAAAGGGCGCGCTGTGGCCGACCGCATCCCACAGGCGGCCGGAGATGACCGGCCCGGCGACCATGCCGAAGCCCTGCAGCGTCAGGAACAGGCCCCAGACGGTGCCCCGCTCCTCCTTCGGCACCTGCTGCGCGACAAAAGCATTCCACGCCGGCAGAATCAGCGCATAACTGACGCCCACGAGGGCTACAGCTATAAAGGCCAGCGGCAGCCAGCGGACGGTTGAGAAGAAGGCCAGCGAGCAGGCCGCCAGCAGAAAACCAACGTTCAGGAAGGCGGAGGTGCCGAGCCTGTCCACCAGACGTCCGGCAGGGATCAGGGCAATGACCGTAATGCCGCCCCCCGCAATCAGCAGCAGGCTATACTGGTTCGGCGTCACATGCAGCTCTGCCTGGGCGAACAGTGTGACCACAGGCGTCATCAGCCCTATGGCGAATGCTTGCAGGAATAGCCCCGGAAACAGCAGCCGGCTGACCTTCAGCGAGCTCCGCACGCCTTGTAGCGTCTCCCGCAGGCTTTGCAGCGGATGGCGGGGTTTCCCTGCGTCCGCCATAGCTCCACCACCGGCATCCGCTGCCGCTCCATCACCGGCACGGGTCCGCACCGCCTGCGATGCATGGCCGCCGATCCGCGAAGGCAGCAGCAGCGCAATCACGGCAACGACTGCCGCACAGACTATTAATACGAAGAAGGACAAGCGGTAGCTATAGCCTTCGTGGTCCATCAGGAAATTGACGGCGATCGGGCCGATGCCCATTCCCGCCAGGGAAGCCATCTCGACCGCCCCCATAGCCGCGCCGCTGCCGCCGCCCTCACTCGCCCCCGCCAGCTCGGAAATGCCCGTCATGGTCACAGGCCACAGCGGCGATGTGCCAATTCCGAGAATCAGGCAAGCGAGAGTCAACGAAAGAGCATCTTTCGCATAGATAATCATAGCAACGGCTCCGGTGACGAGCAGCAGTGCTCCTGTCATCGTCCAGCGGTAGCCGATCTTCCCCATCAGCCAGCCGAAAGGTCCGCGGAACAGGTTATCGCCCAAATACTGCAGCGCAAATGCAATACCCACCGTGGTCACCGACAGACCCAGGATGTTCTCCATATAAACCGGCAGAAGGGCGACAAGAAGCGAGCCTTTGACGAAGGTAACCAGAAAAATAATAACACACATTTTGACAATAAAAGGCGATGCCAGCGGGATATGCGCCGGCCGCAGCGCTTTCTGCGCCATTTTTATCACATCCTAGTATTCTGTCGTTGGTTTTGTTATACTGATGCTTGCTTGAAAAATAACTATTCACGAAAGGTTGTGACAGCATTAAATGGATCAAAATTGCACCCCCCTCTTCACCGCTCTTAAGCAGCATGCCGCAGGAAACCCTGTGCAATTTCACATTCCCGGGCATAAGAAGGGGTTAGGAACCGATGCCGAATTCCGTGAGTTTATCGGCGATAACGCTCTATCCATAGATTTGATCAACATCGCGCCGCTTGACGATCTCCATCAGCCTACGGGCGTCATCAAGGAGTCTCAGCAGCTGGCCGCGAAGGCTTTCGGTGCCGACTATACGTTCTTCAGCGTACAGGGCACGAGCAATGCCATCATGACTATGATCCTCTCTGTCTGCTCGGAAGGAGATAAAATCATCGTGCCGCGCAACATCCACAAATCGGTGATGTCGGCGATCATTTTCTCCGGAGCCAAGCCTATATTTGTCTCTCCTGTACAGGACGAGAATCTTGGGATAGACCACGGCATTACCACCAGCTCGCTGGAGAAGGCGCTCAGGCGCCATCCGGATGCTAAGGGTGTTCTGGTGATCAATCCGACGTATTTCGGCGTATGCGCCGACCTGCGTTCGATTGTTGATCTGGCCCATAGCTACGGAGTTCCGGTTCTGGTAGACGAGGCACATGGTGTATTGATTCATTTTCACGAGGATCTTCCGGTATCGGCGATGCAGGCCGGCGCGGATATGGCGGCAACCAGTGTACACAAGCTGGGCGGCTCCATGACGCAAAGCTCGGTGCTGAATGTCAACGCAAAGACCGGACTGGTCAACCCGCAGCGGGTCCAGACGATGCTCAGTATGCTGACCACAACATCCACATCATATATTCTGCTCGCGTCCCTGGATACATCCAGACGCAATCTGGCCTTGAATGGCCATGAAATGGCGGAGCGCACCATTGCCCTGTCCAACTACGCGCGCGACGCGATCAACAACATTGACGGCCTGTACAGCTTCGGCAAAGAAATTCTCGGCACCGAGGCCACGTTTAACCTGGACCCGACGAAGCTGAACATCCATGTCCGGCACCTGGGCATTACCGGGTACGAAACCGAGAACTGGCTGCGTCAGAAGTATAACATCGAAGTTGAACTCAGCGATATGTATAACATTCTTTGCCTGATTACGCCGGGAGATACCCGCGAGTCCGTGGATAAGCTGATTAACGCCATGCGTGTGCTGTCGGCCATTCATTACAGCAAAGGCGAGATTTACGAGCTCAAGGTGCAGGTCCCGGAGATTCCGCAGCTGGCCCTTACGCCGCGTGATGCTTTCTATGCCGATACGCAGGTCGTGCCATTCCGTGAATCCGCCGGATACATTATCGCGGAATTCATCTATGTCTATCCGCCGGGTATCCCGATTCTGCTGCCCGGAGAAGTTATTACCCAGGATAACATCGATTATATCAGGGACCACGTAGAAATCGGCCTTCCGGTAAAAGGTCCCGAGGACCGCAGCATCGACTTTATCAAAGTTGTAGTGGAAGCCGAGCCCATTTACTAAAATACACGGATCTTCTAAGCCAAGCACACTCCTGCCCGGAGCAGCTTGGCTTTCTTTTTCATCCGGAACCCGATTCAAATCTCCCGAAACACGCTCCTTAGCACAGACGATGCCCTCACCTCAAAAACAAAACGGCCCCGTCCTTCGCCTAAGCGAAGCACAGGACCGCTCCTCATTGAAATCTATTCCTGCTGGGCAAGCAGCTCGTTGTAAGCTTCTTCGACAGCTTTCCATTCAGCTTCATCTTCAATGTTGTACAGCACCATTTCTTCATCTTCTTCTTCCATGCGCAGAATGATGCCGTCTGCTTCAGGGTTGTCGCGTTCCAGCAGAAGGGCGTACAATTTCTCGCCTACGTCGAACGTTTCAACCAGCACCATTTCTACATCTTCGCCCTGCTCGTTCGTCAAGGTCAGCACAAACTCCTCGTGCTCATGGTCGTGATCATGTCCGCAGCCGCATGCATCATGGTCATGCCCATGCTCATGTTTGTGATCGCTCATTGAAATACCTCGCTTTAAAGTGAATTATCCTACATTTGGTATGGTAACACGTAAGACAAGGCAGGTCAATTTGAGACTCACTTCGCCAGCTTATTGAAGCGCGGTGATTACCTTCTCCGACACAAGTACATAATCCGAATTCTTGGTAGCTTTGATATAAAATCCCACCCGGTATTTCCCCGTATCCTTAAAATCATAGGTGAATTCCGAAGTCGAGAACCAGAAATCTTCTTTCTTGGAGCTGCCAAGCTCCTGGGACTGGATATCCTTCACATTGCCGGAAGGGTCTGCGATGGCAATCTTCACGGCCGCAACCTCATCATTCAGACTGTCTACTTGGGCCAGAACCTTGATCTTCAGCTTGCCGGTATTCACGTTGCCGAACACATTGTCACCTTTAAACAGCACCATATGCACATTGGGTTTAATAATCGTCACTTTGCCCGAGCCGTCCCAGCTGACGATACCGCCCGCTTCACGGGCCGGGATATACGTCTTGCCGTCAATGACGTATCCGCCGTCGGCGATCTCCTTCCCGTTGCTCCACACTCTAATTTTCTGACTGACCGCATCCGCGAACATAAATGAGCTTCCCATCAGGGAAAATGCCACTACGCACAGAGCAACTTTTCTCCATCGCATACCCTTGAACCCTCCAGATAATTCATGCTGTTAATATATACTACCAATCCTATTACAAGTTGCGCTGGCGGACGGAAGAAATTTCATTTGGGTTACAAAAATACGACTATATATTCATCTTGCGGCCAGGCCGCCGATTCAGCAGACGCAAATAAGCCGGACAACAGCGTAAAATACGCCTGTCCGGCCCGGGATTACCCCATATTAGAATGTCGGCAACTGCGAAAGATTGTTGCTCGGGTCACCGTCCGCGTCGCTGCGGATATACATCTCACCGTCTTTACCTTTAAACACATTGACACCGGCAATCGTGCCGGCCTTGACCTCCTCCAGCGCCTGCTGGTACTCCAGCACGCGGCCGGAAGAAGTCTTGAACCGGGTAAGATCTCCGTCGCCGCCACGTTCTGCAGCCACAAATCGTTCACGCTGATCTTCCATCTTTGTATCCGCTCCTTCATACCGGGACTTGGCCATAATCCGGCCAGGGATTAGTCTGCCCCCATATGGAAGGAATATGTAACCCGGCTAAGACAGCGCCTTTTGCATACGGACATGCAGGATTCCAGCATCATAGAAGGGCTCACTGGAGATCACCTCATATCCAAGTCTCAGATAGAAGTCCTGGGCCTGACACTGGGCATCCAGCACCGATGAAGCCAGACCCAGTTCGCGGGCCAGCTCCTCCATTGCCAGCAGCAGAATGCGTCCGTAGCCCTTGCTGCGGTATTCCTTCAGCACAGCGATCCGCTGCATCTTGGCGGTTCCCGCTTTATAATAGATCAGCCTGCCGGTGGCGACAGCCTGTCCGTCATCCATAATCAGAATATGATGGGCATTCGCGCCGACGACATCATAATCATCAATCTCTTCTTCCGCCGGCACTTTCTGCTCTTCAACAAATACTTCCTTGCGGATATTCAGCCCCAGCTGAAGCTGCTCATCTGAAGTTACATGTACAATTTCCGCGGCCATAGTCTCCGGTCTCCTCTCTGTATACTATCCAGGCGATAGTTGACCTATTATACAGAAAAATACCCCTGCTGTATAGGGCGGCTCAGCACCGCCCCTAGTCTGCAGCCGCTAATCCGCCGAATAAACCTCGGCGGGAATCGAGCGGTCATATACGTCCCGCATCACCGGAGCCAAAGCTCCCCCCCGATCACCCGGCCAGCTCTCAAGCGTTCTTGTCTGGTATGCTTCCGTTTCGCGCGGTGCCATTTCTCCCGCCGAGCATCCCGCCGTAGCCAGAAGCAGCAGAAACCCTGCGATTCCGGCAGCCCAATTTCTGCGCATGTTCAAACCTCCTGTCGAAATCATCTGACTGTACTCTAGCAGCATTAACGGTTTAAGCAGGGTCTAACCGTAGCCGCTTTAAATCATGAGCTATGCAGCGCGTAATATTTTCGCTTGACGCATTCCTGTATCTTCCAGTAAGATAACCAGTAATTGAAACCGCCAACAAGCTATGAAGAGAAAGAGTACCTTGGCCAATCTTACACAGAGAGCTCCGGTTGCTGAGAAGGGGCAAAGAGAATCCAGGGGAATATGGTCTCCGAGCTGTGCACCGAAATCCTTATCCGGGTCGTAGGCTGCACCGGTATGCACCCGTTACCGTGCTAGGGTATAACCGGCTTGCCCGGCGTACCTGAAGAGATGAATACCGCGAGGTGTTCATGAAGTTGGGTGGTAACACGCGGGCTGAAGGCTCTCGTCCCTTTAAGGGGACGGGAGCCTTTTTGTCGTCTGTAAGTACCCCCTGCAAGCATTCCGAATTCGAGGAGGAAGACAAGAATGACTAACATTTTTATCGGCGGGGCCTGGCCCTACGCCAACGGCTCCCTGCATCTGGGCAGAGTAGCCAGCATCCTGCCCGGTGATATTCTCGCCCGTTATCACCGCGCCAAAGGTGACCGGGTGCTCTATGTATCCGGCAGCGACTGCCATGGAACGCCTGTTGCCGTGCAGGCAGCCAAGGAAGGTGTAGCTCCCGGCGAATTTGCCGGCCGTTACCACCGGGAGTTCGCGGACAACTTCGCACGCCTGGGCTTCACGTATGATCTGTATACCAGAACCGATCAGCCGGAGCATCATAAGGCCGTGCAGGAATTGTTCCGGCAGCTGCAGGACAACGGCCACCTGTATGAACGAACCGTGCTGCAGTGTTATTGTGAACAGGACCGCCGTTTCCTGCCGGACCGCTACGTGGAAGGCGTATGTCCGGTCTGCGGCGCACAGGCACGCGGGGACCAGTGTGATTATTGCTCCACCCTGCTCGACCCCATAGACCTGCTCTCGCGCACCTGCAAGCTCTGCGGTACAGAGCCGGTGCTGCGGCCGGCGAAGCATCTCTACTTCTCGCTATCCGGCTTTCAGGAGCGGTTAACGGAAGCTGTGGACGCTGCCGAAGGCTGGCGGGAGAACGCGCTGCGGATGACCCGCCGCTATCTGGAGGAGGGCCTGCAGGACCGGGCGGCAACCCGTGACCTCGATTGGGGTGTCGATGTGCCGGTCCCGGGCTTTGAGGACAAAAAAATCTACGTCTGGATCGAAGCGGTCAGCGGCTACCTGTCCGCCAGCAAGGAATGGGCCGCCCGGACCGGAGGGCGCTGGGAGGATTTCTGGGTCGATCCCGGCACAGCCGCAGACCCTAGCTCGGAAATCACCGCTTATTATGTACACGGCAAAGACAATGTGCCTTTCCACAGCCTGGTTTGGCCAGGCATCCTGCTGGGAGCGGGCGGCTTACATCTTCCCGACCGGCTGCTCGCCTGCGAGTACATGACGCTGGAAGGCCAGAAATTCTCCACCAGCCGCGACTGGGCGGTATGGCTGCCGGATATTCTCAGCCGCTATCAGCCGGATTCCGTACGTTATTTTCTGGTGGCGAATGGACCCGAGAAGCGGGATACCGATTTCTCCTGGCGGGAATTTATTCACAGCCATAACGGTGAACTGCTCGGTGCTTTCGGAAATTTGGTGAACCGGACGCTGGTCTTTGCCCGCAAAGCCTTTGCAGAAACGGTTCCGGAAGGTACGCTTGAACCGGAATGGAGCGACGCGCTCAAGACGCTGTATGCAGAAACCGGACAGCGTATAGAAGCCGGGCGTTTCAAAGACGCACTGGAGCTGGTGTTCAGCTACATCCGTAAGGCGAACAAATATTTTGACGAACGCAAACCCTGGCTGCAGATCAAGGAAGACCCTGCTGCCTGTGGCCACACTTTGTATAACTGCATTCAGATTATCGCCAATCTCGCCCAGCTGCTGAATCCATTCGTACCTTTCTCCTGCGCGGATATCCGGAAGTTTCTTTCACTAGAGGCACCTGTCTGGCAGCCTGTTGCTGTAAAGGCGGGGACATATATCGAAGAGCCTAAGCTGCTGTTTGAACGGATTGACCCGGAGCGGATCGCTGAAGAGACAGCCAGGCTGAAGGAGCAGACACACTAACGATCTGATTCTGCCGCTGCCGGTGAATGATCTCCAGTCTTCTTACGACGATGTTAATTGAAGCTGTTTCTGCAAGAAGAAGCATTCTCCGGGGAGGGCATGCTGCCCCTTGAAATGTATTTGAACAATACAGAGTGATCTGGCGAAAATCAACACATACCCTTTTGCTTATATCCCATGCGATGCCCTGAGTGCGCTTCAACCCAAGCTTCGAGTCGGTCCCGCTCCGAACGCCTACCAGTTGATTGCAGGCAGACTGCCCGTTGCAGAAGCCACGAACGAACAGCTCTACCGGCAAGCATTAGAAGCGCTCAGCAATGTTAATGCTTACCCGAAATATGTGAATACCGATTTGCACCGAGGCGGCGGCAACGCAGTCCATGCACTTATTCGTGGGTGGGCAGTACGCTTTGCCGCTCTGCTGCCAGAAACTCCGTGACTTTAGCGTGCAGCACCGGATAAATCAGTGGGTAGGTCAGTGCTTCAGGCAGTTCGGAGAACCTGCGGATCTCTGCCATTTCATAGCCCGGCAGCGTTCCAAAGTCCTGTACCTCTGCATAAAAAAGCTTGCCGTAATTCAGCGGAATATCTTCCCGTTCCACAGAATACACACATACCGGATACAGCACATACTGCCCGGCTCCGGTCTCTTCATACAATTCTCTAGCCGCTGCCTGCGCCGCCGTCTCTCCAACTTCGATATGACCGCCGGCAAATTCCCAGGTGCTCCGCTCTCTGTGACGGGCCAGCACCCAATCTTCGCCCTGCTTCACGAAGATCACCACATACATCAACTGCTTTTCATCTATGCCTGATTCATAAGTATTCACTTTCATAATCCAGTTACCTCCTTAATATGTGTGTCGGGACTCTGCGGCTATGCTGGGGTGCAGATGCTCTGCATGCTGCTACCGCTCATTCCACTCGGCCAGCAGCCGTTTCCAAAGATCAGCGGTCCCGTTTTCGCCCAGATAATAATCGACCCGGTCCTCCGCCTGATACAGCTCTTCGTAGGGCAGAATATTGATCTTGCCGGAATCGGGATACTCCGCGACATCAAGCCCGTTGTTCGTCCGCAAGTCCAGGTATGTACAAGGCTGATCCGTAGGGTTGAACAGTTGATGCGCCCCGCTCGGACCCGTTTCAAAAAAGATTGTATCCCCCGCTTTCACCTCCTGCAGCCCCTCCGGCGTCCGCAGCAAGGCCTTCCCTGCCATAATGACGAACATCTCCTCGGCATTGCGGTGGAAGTGGTACGGATACGAGTATTTGCCCGGGTCCAGCGAACGGAAGTGAAAGATCAGATGCTGGGAGTCCGCCAGTTTCTCCGTCGTGTGCCAGGAAAACTCGGGAACAGGAGATTGTCTCACTTTATAGGAAAGATTGTCTTCATTAAAGATCACCGGCATATACCTTTTCCTCCCCGAACCTGTAGATTGATTACAGAATAGATGTAATGGTTGTATCTGGAAATGATATTTCTCCTAGACGCAGGAACGTATGTTTGATGATATCACCGTCTCAAGAACCGCCCTTCGAGACAGTAAAATAAAAAAACCTTGCCATCACCTCACATTCTGTGATATTATAAATTTCGTTGCAGGACGGTAGCTCAGCGGGAGAGCACTATCTTGACAGGGTAGGGGTCATGGGTTCGAACCCCATCCGTCCTATACTGTAACACCCATGAAACCCTTATTTTATAAGGGTTTTTCTGTTGTTTATAGACAGAAAATGAACATGTCAAAGAAGCCGCTGGCCCCTTGTGACCACGGATACACACAGCATTTATATCTCCGCAAATAAAAAAGTCGACCTTCCCGGTTTTACGGAAGATCGACTTTTTAACGTTCAACAATGGCGGCAGCCAAACTACTCCCCCAGCCTCTCCTCAAAAAACCGCACAAGCCCCGCCGATTGGATTGAGTATTCTTTTTGACTCCGCTTGTTCGTAATCTCAACAAAGATATTCCCATCACGATATTTCATCCGAATGGATAGATGCTCATTGGATTTCATGAGGAAGACGATATCCGCAGCCAAATCACGTTCCGCATAGGGAACCTCAGTAATCTTGCTCTCCGGCACCGAATTAAACATAGAACGGAGCTGGTCCATCTCCTGCTGATTTAACTCGATATACCGGTTATCCACGTCCGCTGCACCACTGTAGATCCACATCGCCGCACTGGCGATATCATCTGCTGCTATCTGTTCCCAGTCAATCTCCGGCTCATACATCAGCTGGCTGATTAAACTGCCTGACCCCAGCATTCCTGCCATACCTAACACAACCACAGCAGCCATGATCGTAGCCGACAACCGGCTTATGTCCAGATAACCGTAAATCGTCCAAAGCATACTCGCCACCAATGAGGGAACCAACAGAAAGCTAAAGAAGCCCGTTTTGATCGAGTAGTCGATCATCGCTTCCAGAGATAATTGAATCGTCGTGCCTTGAGCATATTCATACAAAAACGGACCCGAAACACTAATCACCAGACATAAGGGGAGTAGTATCCAGTACAACCGAACAGCTTGAGACGTATGAATGACCCGGAGAAGCTTGTATATCAGCGTCGGATATATAATAGAACCTGCCAGCATTAGCATAACGTTCATAGGAATACTCCTTCTACATATAATGAAGCTCTGCAAGCGCCCGAACCTTGAATTTTACCGTAACCTTCCTCAACTCCCAAACGTACTTCTATAAAAAGGAGCTGATCCCATGGTCTTGTTCGCCATTCTATTTATAGTTATTGCCCTGCTTAATATTTTCTTCCCGGCGCTCGGCTGGCATTTACGCTATGGCTGGATGGTCAAAGGGGAGTCCGAACCCAGCGACACATACCTGTTAATGACCAGAATTAGCGGAGTTATCGTGCTTATTGTGTTTCTGTTTATCGGGCTGCCGGTCATGCTGCGTTAATATAAGCTGATTTGCGCCCAACAAGCTTTCCAATTTTGTAATTTACGTGAACTTACTTCACTTCCGCAATTTTACTCTCTCTTTCCAGATGGAATAGATTTACACTATATACAAGGGATGGTATAGTAGAAACGAAGCGGGTGTTACCGCTTACAATTCTGGGAGGTGTAATGATGATTCGCAAAAAAGGTATTGCTTTGGTTCTCGCCTTGCTGTTCACCTTGAGCATCGCTACCTCTGCTTCTGCAGCTTCACAAACGTTTACGATCCCGCGTCTGGATTACTTTCTGCAGCACGGTATGAACAGCGGGGATTCCTCATCCTTTGTGTACACCAATACGACGGGCGTCACAGCAACAGCGATCTTCCGCATAACTAATGTCAACCCAACCGACAATGGCACGGATCAGGTTAAAAACAAGCTGCAAGGAACTTATTACATGCGGTATGCGAACGGGTCCACTGTTTCGCTCGGGACAATCAGCGGATCTACTCTGTCCGGAGGACTCTACAGTTATCTCGCTCCCGGCGCTTCGCTGGTGGTCGATTTGAAGCCGGCGAGCGGAGTAAACCAAGTCTCTTTCAAGATCACTTTCTCCAAACAATAAAACGCAGTGATACGAAACAGCCCGGACTTGCCGCTAAAGGCAAATTCGGGCTGTTCTATAATTGATGGTTCTGCCGCCGCACGCCGATAAGCTCCACTTCTAAAATGTTTTCTCCAGAAAAGAACCGAATGCATATCCGATACCGTACGAATCTGTCGCCAACGCTTCTAATGTCTGTACAATGAAGGTTGCTGTATGGAACGCGAGAGTTAGTGCGTAAATAAAGATAAGCGGACTCAAGGCCAGCAGTAGCTGCTGCATTTTATCTTTCATTGGGCCAACGACTCCTTATGTAAGGGTTAAGATGACCATACCATCATCAGGCAAAAAAAGAACCCTGCCGGTTATGACAGGATTGGCGTGAATCCAGTAATCCATAGCGGATTACCACATAGGCAGTTCAATAAACTGGATCGGTGTATCGGTGGCTTTAATATTCTTGCTGACCTCACGGTAACCCTTCTCGGAAAGAAAACACTTGGGCTGAGTGCCTGCAGCATTCTCTCCGAAATAGGCGATATTAAAGGTTTTGTCGATCTGCACGATATTGGTAACATGGATCAGGGTGTTGCGGTCAGCCAGCACAAAGTTATATCCGGAGCCCGACAAGGCGGTCAGCCAGTATTTCAAGGTGCCCACAGTATAATACAGCTCGTCGCGTGTATGGACCAGAATCCGGTACATGGATCCCTCGAATTCCATATAATTAATTTCGGCAATCTCCAGCGTGAACAGCCCCGTAGTCCCCTTCGGATCTTTACTTACAGATATGCTACTCATGATGACCAACTCCAATATTAGTTAAGCAATTCCTCCGGAACTTCCGGTAATACATTGCGCTGGCGCTCCCCCAGGACTTCAAGCATCTTCCTTCTCCTTCTTGGTCGCATAATACAGCATAAATGAGGTGATGGCCAAGAAGACTACTGAATTCAGCAAGATATCCTTGAAAAATAGCAGAACGGAGATCCCGAGCAGAAAGCCGACGAGCAGAATGACCAGGATGATATCCTCCAGCTTCAGCCTCAGCCTGTCCATGTCGAAGGTGAAGCCCTTCCCTTTACGGTAAAGCTGCCAGAATAGTGCAAATACGACTGATCCGCTCAAGGTTTGCAGTAAGTACCCGTTGCCCAGGCTCGCTTCAACATTTGCAATGGAGCCGAACACCACAAAAAGCAGGAGGGTCTGAATGACAGCAAATACGGCATATCCGGAAATGGTGGCGATAATCGACAGCAGGACGGGTATCCTTACTACGGCTGCGAAGAATAGAATGAAGATAATGATAAAAATCAGCGGAGCTACATTAGCCATGCCCAGCTCATTTCGCAGCAGATAGCTTTGTAAATTGTTCAGCATAATAACGAACAAAGCCTGCCGGGCATAGCGTTTCCACTTGAACCGGAACAAACACATAATCATATAATAGAGCGCAAAAGTTTCAATGGTGGAAAAGAACATAAATCCCACCGGTTCCCACGACAACATACAACACCGCCCGACAATATTCTAGATGCAATATGAAATAATTATATAACTTTTGGCCTAATCTAGTATAGATAAAATACACTAAAGCGCATAAAGCGAAGCCACGGTTCGGACATATATTGTCTTTCTGCATCCGGATCTTAAGCCAGCACCTGCAACACATCGCTTATCTTCCGCCGATGCGCGAGAACACCGTAGTTCATCCAGGCCATAAAATCCACTTCATATACAGTACCGCTCCGGACTGCGGGCAGAGCACGCCAGAGCTCGGTCTCCAGCAGCTCCCGCCCCTCTCCTTCCAGCTTGTCAAAGGTAATGAACAAATGGTCGGCATGCAGCAGGGATAATTCCTCTGCGGACAGGGTGACCCGCTTCTGTCCCGATGTCAGCCTGCGGACGAGCGGATGCGGAGTCAGCCCGAGATCCTGATGCAGCACCGGCGCCGTATACCCAAGCCCGTCACAGCCGTAAAGGGCAACGCCAGCGGCAGATATCCGCAGAAAAGCTACGGTCTGCTGCCGCACAGAACGGCTAAGCTGCCTCATGGCCAGCTGGGCTTCATGCTCGTACTCCGCAATCACCTCCCGGACGCGCTCCGGCCGGCCGAAGACGGCTGCGGCCGACCGCAGGGTGGCCCGCCAATCCTCCTGATAGTGTGGAAGCTTAAACAGCGGGGCGACAGTGCCGCATTCCTCCAGATGCCAGCGCCGGAACCCGTCGTCCAGCATAATCAGCTCAGGCGAATACCGGGCCAGCTCCTGCCAATCGCCGCTCGATATATCAATGGCCGGCACCTGCCGGAGCTGGAGATAGTCCTGCTTTCCCCAGTCAGGATGGCAATACTGCGCCACCGGCGTTATACCGAGCGCCAGCAGGTAATCCTCCAGAAAAGGTGCAAATACCCTGCCGCCTGTCTGATGAATACTCCGGTATTGTCCCGGTGTAACACCGACCAGCCCTTTAAAGCGGCGGTTGAAATAATATTCGTTGCTGTACCCGACAGACAGCGCAATTTCATGCAGCCGGTCCCCGGTCAGCAGCAGCTGCTGCTGTGCCCGCTCAATGCGTAAGCGGTTCAGATACTCCAAAGGGTTCTGCCCGGTAACCTCTTTGAAGAGCTGTGAATAGCGGGTACGTCCGATTCCCGCAACTTCAGCAAGCAATTCGACGGTAATGGTCTCGGAATAATGCTCCTGTATGTAGAGAATAGAGCGCTGGACCGCCCTCCGTTCATCGATAACCGGCACCGTATAAGGGTTGGCCCGCATCAGCAGGAGCAGTAGCTCCTGAAAACGGATCTGGCCCGCAAACCGTTCGACCGGCTCTCTGCTTTGACGGCTCTGGGCAACCTCCTCGAGCATCAGCAGGCACTGCGATATCGGGCGGCAGCTGACCGGTCCCGGCCGGAGCAGTTCCTCCCGAGGCGCCATGTCCGGCCTGGTTCCGCTCTGCATAGAGTCGCTGCGGACGGCCGCAAATTCGAGGCGGTACAGCACAAGCCCATGAGCACCGCCCTGTATACGGCAACTCATTCCCTGCTCGGACAGCCAGCCGTTCCCCCTTTCAAGGGCGCACCGCTCCTGCTCCGTCTGAGCCCAGCCTTGCCCCTCCAGAGGAATGAACAGCGTATATCCGGCAGAGCTCGTCCGCTGTATCCGTTCACCCGGCGGGCATGATAATTTCTCGATCTGCTTCAAGCTATAGTATGGCGTATCCGAAATGGAAGCGCCGTTTCCGGCAGACTCTATCATATCTCCGCCTCCTTATTGAGAATCATTTTCATGAATAATAGTGTAAGACAAAAAAGAAGGCCCATCAACCATGCGATGGACCTTCCGTTATACAATTTACCGCTTCTAATTATTGGCCATTGCTTCCAGCAGATCGTCAAGCTTCATCGAGTTGGCCGTAATCGCCCCGGATTGCCAATGCGAGCGCTCCATCCGGTATATATGCCCGTTCTTCACGGCAGGCAGGCTCTGCCACAGCGGGTCATCCAGAATACGGATCGCTTCCTGGTTCTCAGCTGTCTCCCATGCGCCGTTGTCCGGGAAAATAATGATCCGGTCCGCCTCCAGCTCGGGAATCAGCTCCTCCGAAATGATCTGCTGATATTCAGTCATCGCGGCAGCCATAGGCACAGGGGTCAGGCCGAACTGATCATAGATTACACCGGTGTAGCGGTTCTTGACGCCGAAGAGTGCAAAAGTCTTATCCGCTACATTCAGCCGGATCACAGCTACCTTCTCCTGGCCAACCGCCGCCTGCAGCCTGGCTTTGCCTTCTTCAACCTTTTTATCGTAATCAGCCAGTACTGATTCGGCCTTCTCAGGAATACCTAGCGCATCGGCTATCGCCGTTAACACCTGCCGTGAGTCCTGAAGCACGCTATCGGGCAGACGGTAGGTCGGGGCAACCTTCGCATATTGCTCATACTTCTCCGCATCGACTCCGCCATCCAAGATAATCAGGTCCGGCTCTTCGGCGAGGAGCGCCTCTATGCTTCCGGAGATATCGAACTCAGGCACATCCAGGCCCAGATAATCCTGCTTGCCCCAGCTCGGATGGTACCACTGCACTACAGGTGTCACTTCAAGCGCCTTCAAATAGTCTTCCACATAGATACCTGCGATCCGCTGCGGATGGGTGGGAATTTCCACTTCGCCGAATTCACCGGCAATAGTGCGCGTTGCTGCCTCATCTGAAGAGCCTGCATTCGTTCCTTCTGCGGCGCTGTTGCCACTGCTGGTGTTCTGCTGGGCCGCATTCTCTGTCTGTAAGGTATCGGCTTCGCTTGCAGTATTCCCGTCAGCCCCGCAAGCTGCCAGTGCAGTCATTGCCAGCAGCAGTACTGCTGTTATCATCCATTGACGTCCCCGTTTAAACATGTTGCCTTCACTCCTATGCTTCATTGTGATTGATTATCATTCTCAATAATCAGCTATGAACATAGTAACATGTCTACTCCAGCTTTCAATGCACTTTCTTTGCGGAATTCTTATACAAACTGTTATGCGACTCGTACTTGAATTCTTTCATTTTGCCTTTGATGTACGGGTTAATCGGATCAGGCAGATGCTGCGGACCAAAAAATCCCGCCTCCAGCACTTCCCTGCCATCCGGCACCGGCTGTCCTTCAAAATCTGTAGATGTATAGCAAATGACCACATTGTAGTATTCGTGCCCGTTACGCAGCTTTACATGGAGTTCTTCGCCGGAATACACGCCGTAAAGCTTGAGATTCTTGACCGTAATTCCTGTTTCCTCCGCCACCTCACGGATCACGCAAGCTTCCGCCGATTCGCCCAGCTCCATCAATCCACCAGGTATCCCCCACTGTCCATCCGAATGTTTCACTAACAGAACCTCGCCAGACGCGTTAAACAACAGCACACTTGCTCTGACCAGAATAAGCGGGGCATTCCCGACAGCTTTACGCAACGTTTCAATATAACCCACGAACCACCTCTCCCTTCATGTACAACCTGGTTCAAATGTATCGTACATTTTTTACGAAAAAAAGAGAAAAAACAGCGCGCCCATTGCCTATTTTCCTCCTATCCAAAGGTTATCAGCGCTTGATGCCCGGCATTGTCCTTCATCCAAATTCTAATTGCTTTCTGAGAGCTTTTATTTTACAATAGGCTCATAAACGCGCGTTTATGAAAGGGGGCCCTTATGCGCAGCGAAGATATCGCAAGATTGGCCGGGGTGTCCCGCAGCACGGTATCCCGTGTGATCAACAATTATCCGAATGTCCCGGAAGATACCCGCGCGAAGGTGCTGAAGGTCATTGAACAGCATCAGTACGAACCCAACAGCTTCGCCCGGGCGCTGGCCGGCAAGAAGACCGATACGATCGGCCTGTTCGCGGTCAGCATGAACGAGAAGGAGAATGCGACGCGGATCTATCAGAACAATTACTTCGCACCGTTCGTCGATGCCATTGTGGATACGGCGAACGCCCGCGGCTGTTATGTGCTGATTCATACCGTATACTCTCCCGATGATTTTCCGAAGGTCAAGCAGGCATTCCTGCAGAAACGGATCGACGGCGGCATCATCGTCGGAACCCAGAAGGATATTGATATCGTCCGGGAAATGGTCGGTCTCGACTCCCCGCTGGTGCTGATTGATTACGACATCTCAGAGATCATGTCCGAGCATCTCGATCGTAATCATCTGGCGATTGTCAACTCCAAGGACTATGACGGTACGGTAGAGGCTATCGAATATCTGATCGGCCTGGGACATCAAGAAATTGGCATGATCTGCGGACGCATGAACACTTACTCCGGCAGGGAACGCTATATGGCATACGCAGATACCCTGAAGCGGCATCAATTGCCTCTGAATGAACGCTATATCCTGAAGGGCGAATTCCTGAAGGAAGCTGCCTATGAAGAGGTCAAGCAGCTGCTGTCATCCGGCGGCCCGCTGCCTACCGCATTCTTCTCAGCCAACGACGATATGGCTATTTCGGCCATGGAAGCGTTCTCGGAATGTGGCATTGCGGTACCGGAGGATGTCTCCATCGCCGGCTTCGATGATGTGCAGCTTGCTTCACGTATTCATCCGAAGCTGACCTCCGTGCGGCTGCCGATTTATGAAATGTCCAAGGCCGCCGTCGAGAAAGTGATCGAGCTGTGCGATGCCAGCCAGCCGACCTTCAGCACCATCAGCTTTCCGGCCCGTCTCATTGAGCGGGATTCCTGCCAGCCGCCGAAGCAGCGGTAGGATTTCTGAATAAAGCAATCCCCCAAGGCCCCGGGGGACTTTTGCTGAGCCTTATAAACGCGCGTTCACAATCGAAAGGAGACTTTCTACTTATGAAATTCGGAAACTTTGACGACACTCGCAAAGAGTACGTGATTAACACTCCAAAAACGCCTTATCCATGGATCAACTACCTTGGCAACGAGCAATTCTTCGGCCTTATCTCCAATACTGCCGGCGGTTATACCTTCTACCGTGATGCACGCATGAGAAGACTTACCCGTTACCGGTATAACAATATTCCGCTGGACAACGGCGGCCGCTACTACTACCTGCATGACGGCGGTGATTTCTGGACTCCGGGCTGGATGCCGGTTAAGCGTGATCTCGATTTCTACGAGTGCCGCCACGGTCTTGGCTATACTTCCATCACTGGTGAGCGGAACGGTATTTCCGTTAACCAGCTTGCTTTTGTACCGATGGGCCACAATGCCGAAGTTCACCGTCTAATCGTGAAGAACACCGGAGATGTGAAGAAATCGGTTAAGCTGTTCTCCTTTGCCGAGTTCTGTCTGTGGAATGCCCATGATGATATGACCAACTTCCAGCGCAATCTGAGCATTGGCGAGGTTGAAGTCAAGGATTCCGTTATCTATCACAAAACCGAGTACCGTGAGCGCAGAAACCACTACGCTTTCTACTCTGTCAATAAACCGCTGGCCGGCTTCGACACTGACCGTGAATCCTTCCTCGGTATGTTCAACGGACTGGACAATCCTGCGGTGGTCGCTTCCGGACAGGCAAGCAACTCCGTTGCCTCCGGCTGGTCGCCAATCGGCTCCCATGCTTTGGATATTACGCTCGAACCGGGTGAACAACAGTCCCTTATCTTCGTACTCGGCTATATCGAGAACCCGGAAGAAGAGAAATGGGAAGCTCTGAATGTCATCAACAAAAAACCGGCACAGGCTGTTATCGATCAGTTCGCAACAGACGAGCAGGTTGACGCTGCACTTGCTGTTCTGGCTGCACACTGGGATAACCTGCTGTCCAAATACCAGATCCAGAGCGGTGACGACAAGCTGAACCGGATGGTTAACATCTGGAATCCATATCAGTGTATGGTTACGTTCAACATGTCCCGTTCCGCTTCCTACTTCGAATCCGGGATCGGCCGCGGTATGGGCTTCCGCGATTCCAACCAGGACTTGCTCGGCTTCGTACACCAGATTCCAGAGCGTGCCAGAGAACGTATTCTCGACATCGCCGCTACCCAATTCCCTGACGGCAGCGCGTATCACCAGTACCAGCCGCTGACCAAAAAGGGCAACAACGAAGTCGGCTCCGGCTTCAATGATGATCCGCTCTGGCTGATCTCGGGAACTGCTGCCTACATTAAGGAAACCGGCGACTATTCGATTCTTGATGAGCAGGTTCCTTTTGACAGCAATCCGGACCATACCGCTACCCTGTTTGAGCATTTGAAGCTGTCCTTTGAGCATGTTACCAACAACCTCGGACCTCACGGCCTGCCGCTGATCGGCCGCGCGGACTGGAATGACTGCCTCAACCTGAACTGCTTCTCCACCGTTCCGGGCGAATCGTTCCAGACCACTGAGAACATCGCAGGCGGCACAGCAGAATCTGTATTCATCGCAGGCTTGTTCGTCTTCGTCGGACCGGACTATGCCGAAATCTGCCGCATGCGCGGACTTGACGATCTGGCTGCAGACGCTGTAGCGAAGATCGACAACATGCGTGAAATCACGCTGACTCACGGCTTCGACGGAGACTGGTTCCTGCGCGCCTATGACCACTACGGCGATAAGATCGGCAGCAACGAGAACGAAGAAGGCAAAATCTTCATCGAGCCGCAGGGCATCTGCGTTATGGCCGGCATCGGTGTGGAAGGTGGAGAAGCCGCCAAGGCGCTGACTTCCGTAGAGGAGCACCTGGATACTGAATACGGTATCGTATTGCAGCAGCCAGCTTACTCCAAGTACTATCTGAATCTGGGCGAAATTTCCACGTACCCTCCGGGCTACAAGGAAAATGCCGGTATTTTCTGCCACAACAACCCGTGGATCATGATCGCTGAAACTGTGCTTGGACACGGGGACAGAGCGTTCGAAATCTACAAAAAAATCGCTCCTGCCTACCTGGAGGACATCAGTGAAGTACACCGCATGGAGCCTTACGTGTACTCCCAGATGATCGCCGGTAAAGACGCTGTTCGTCACGGTGAAGCGAAGAACTCCTGGCTGACAGGTACTGCAGCTTGGAACTATGTAGCCATTACGCAGTCCATCCTGGGTATCCAGGCAGACTTCCGCGGCCTCAAGGTTGATCCTTGTATTCCTGCTGAGTGGGACGGCTTCGAGATCACCCGCGTCTTCCGCGGTGACACTTATGTCATCCAGATCAAGAACCCGAACCATGTCTCCAAGGGCGTGGCCAGCCTGATCCTCGACGGCGCTGCCGTAGAAGGCAACATCATTACACCTGTAGGCGACGGCGGTGTGCATCAGGTTGTCGTTGAGCTTGGTTAATGGTTTGATATTCAATGTAAATATGTAAGCAAAGAACCCGGAAGTCCGCTGCACAGCGGCGCTTCCGGGTTCTTTGCGGTTCTTAGTGCCATGCGTTTGTTATACGCATGTCGTACGCATGTCGTTCGCATATCGTGCTCTTATCACCAGCTAAATTCTGTCTTCTTTCACCCATACAGTCATCTCGCCGCTGCCGCGGTTGCCCCATAGATAATACGGAACCGCCGTCACTTTGACGGGCTGCGACTGAGGCTTCCTGCGGCTATACAGTCCGTCTTCCCAGCTGCCGGACTCGGTACGGAAGCCGGAGCCCTCCACGATAACGGCTCCGCCCAGCAGCGCTGGTTCAAACCGGTCGGTGAAGCCGCTCGCCGCGCTCCAGGTAATGGAGCTAAGCGGCTGGCCGTTATCGGCCTCTTCGAGGCAATAGACCAGCGGTCCCCGCTGGATAGCCGCCTTCTGCGCATCCGCACGCAGATTAGGATGGGAGTAGACCCGGTGGGCCTCCATCGGGATGTCCACCTCGACCAGATCGCCGGGCTGCCATAATCTGCGGAGCACGAGGTAGCCCTGCTCAGTGCTGAACGCATCCTGCTGCGGCTGACCGTTAATGCTCAGCTGCATTCCGTCACTCCAGGAAGGAATACGCAGTGCCAGGCCGAAATCGGCGGCCTGCTCCGGATTCACACGGAAGCTTACCTTGCCTTCCCATGGGAAGCTGCTCTGTTGTTCGATGCTTACATTCGTACCGCCCAAAGCCGTTGTCCATTCGCTGCCGATGTAGAGATTCACATATGCAGTGTCTCCGTGCACCGTATAAATATATTGATCCAGTGAGGTCAGCAGACGCGCTACATTCGGCGGGCAGCAGGCACAGCCGAACCAGCCCTGGCGTTCGCTCTTGACATGATGCTTGCCCGGGTCATGCTTGCAGGCCTGCGGCCACACCTCCAGCGGATTCACGTAGAAGTAATGCTTGCCGTCCTGGGCCATGGAGCCCAGGACATTATTGTACAGCGCCCGCTCCATCACGTCGGCATACCGCGCGTCCGGCGACAGCTCCAGCATTCTCCGGGCAAAGAAGATCAGGCCGATTGAAGCGCAGGTCTCTGCATAGGCGGTATCGTTCGGCAGATCATAGTCGAAGGTGAACGCTTCCCCGTGATGGGTAGAGCCGATTCCGCCGGTAATATACATCTGCTTCCCTGTCATATTGGCCCACAGCCGCTCACAGGCCTCGCGCAAGCCCGCATCACCGGTAATCGCCGCCAGATCGGCCATGGCCGTGTACATGTATACGGCGCGGACCGAGTGACCTACCGCAACCTCCTGCTCACGGACCGGAACATCGGCCTGGTTATAAGCCGGGTCCATCTGCTCTGTCCGCCCGAGCCAGTGGCTAACCTGGTCCCGCTGCTTCCACTCTTCCACCAGGAAATTCGGCTGCTGGCCCCGCTCATTAATGAAGAAGGCGCTGAGCTTCAGATATTTCTCTTCTCCTGTCAGCCTGTACAGCTTGACCAGCGCCAGCTCAATCTCCTGATGGCCGTCATAGCCCTTCAGCTTGCCGTCTTCCGGTCCAAACACGGTATCAACGTAATCGACCATCCGGCGCATGATGTTCAGCAGCTTGTCTTTACCGGTCGCCTCATAGTAAGCCACCGCAGCTTCAATAAAGTGACCCGCACAGTACAGCTCATGACAGTCGGTCAGATTGGTCCAGCGCTTGCCCGGCTCTTTGATGGTAAAATACGTATTTAAATATCCGTCGGGTTGCTGGGCTTCGCCCACCAGATCAATGACCTCATCGGCGCGGCGTTCCAGCTCGGCATCCGGCTTCAGCATCAGCGAATATGCCACTGCCTCCAGCCACTTGGCCACGTCGCTGTCCTGAAACACCATGCCGCCATACTCTCCGGTTCTTCTGCCGGCAGCGATTTCAAAATTGGCTATCGCATAGCTCGGCGCCGCCTCCGGCACCCGGTCATGCAGCGCCTCGTATTGATACGGGATGACCACATCCTGGACTAGCGCGATATATTTGTTCCAAAATCCGTCGCGGACGGCGGCCTGATATCGGCCGTTTGCCGGCATGGTTCCAATTCCGTTGTTATTCATGTTATGCATCCCCTCTGCTGTATTGATTTCACCCTCGCTATTTGCAATTATAGAAGCTAGAATGAATAAAAAACAGCTCTTTCTGCAACCCTGTTTTTGTACTATCTCACACTGTATAAATTACTATTCCGGCGCTTTTGCCTACGCGGCTGCGGCCGGCCTGAGAGGAACCGTTATGGCCCATAACCCTACTTATATCCATTTCGCCGTCCCGCCTTTCCCCTATTTTCTGGAGGCGGGTCGCACCGTATATCAGCCCGGAGAGCAGCATCCCGGCCGCAGCCGTCTGGGCATCTTCGATCTGCTGATCATCGAAGAAGGCTGCCTGTTCATCGGCGAGGACAAGCAGACCTGGGCGGCAGCAGCCGGGAGCACCCTGCTGCTGCTGCCTGACAGGCAGCATTATCCGGTCAAGCCCTGCAAAGAGACCACTTCGTTTGTCTGGATTCACTTCCAGACCGTAGGCGAGTGGGGTCAATCCACGGGCGAGTCTGTATATGCTGAGCGGGACCGCCACTTCCGCAGCTTCCATACCTATCCGTACACCATACGGATGCCGCAATACGGCCTGCTGCCGGGACTGCTGGCACGCAGCGGCCAGGCAGCCCTCCTGCCGGAGCTAAGCCGGGAACGCCGCTCAAGCGCAGTCTGGCGGCAGCAGCGTCTGTTCGAGGAGATGCTGCAGCTGCTCGATCTCGCCCGCCAGGACGAGGGCGGCAACCAGGCCGCTGAGATTGCCGAGCGCACCGAGGCTTATATCCGCAGTCATTACGCCGAGCGGCTGACTAACCGCTCGCTGGCGGAGGCACTGCATTTTCATTACAACTATCTCGCCCGTTGCATGAAGCGCGTCTATGGACTGACACCGATGGAGTATCTGACCGATTACAGACTCGAGCAAGCCAAGCTGCTGCTGCTGAAGACAGAACTTCCGGTCTCGGCCGTCGCCGAGCGTACCGGTTTTGAGAGCATCGCCTATTTCTCACGGCGGTTTACGCATAAGGTCGGCCACTCTCCGCTGCAATTCCGCAAGCGGTACTCGCGTTAAGCCGCATCCGGTAATTTTATGCTATTCAGCTATTTTCGGCCATCGCTTCGCATAAGCATAAGACATGCCTTTTATGTGGAGAGATTACAAATGAAACAATCATACATTAAACTGATCATAATTCTGGCAGGCAGCCTGCTGATCGCAATTGCGACCAATTTCCTGCTTGTTCCTTACAAAATCCTTGACGGCGGGATTATCGGAATTGCCCTCATTATCAATTATTTATCCGGCACCAGCATCGGACTGGCCATCCTGCTCTGCAGCCTGCCCGTATTCCTGCTGGCCTGGCTGAAGGAGCGGGAGCTTTTTTACAGCAGTGTGCTTGGGCTGCTCGCCTCCTCCGTCCTGATCGAACTGCTCTCACCGCTGCAGTATTATTTCTTGTACTATATCGAATTGGGTTCGGTCTCGAGCGCCATAATCGGCGGCTTTCTGATGGGAACCGGCCTTGGCCTGATGCTGCGCTTCAAAGCCAGTACAGGAGGAACGGATCTGCTGGCCAGGTTCATCAGCCGGGCTGTGCCGCTCAATGTCGGCCTGATTATTTTTCTGACGGATGCCCTTATCATCGGGACTGGCGGCCTGCTGATCTCCAAGGAGACCTTTATGCATTCGCTGCTGACGATTTTTTCCGGAGGCGTGGCAACCGGCCTGCTTACGCTGGATAACTGAAGCCGGAATGGCCGCCGCTGAAAGATAGATCGGATTGTTTGGGCAGGGCCTTGCAATTTTCCGGCTTTGCGGCGACAATCGGATATATGACATTTCAGGGGAGGATCAAAAGAAGTTGGAAAGCCCAAGCACCTTTAGCAATACTTCCGCGCATGACATTACCGATCTCTGCTTGCTGGCCGGCAAAATTATGCTGCAGAGCGGCGCGGAAACCTACCGGGTGGAGGACACGATGTCGCGTATGGCGGCCGCGCTCGGCTTTCCGGGTGCGCACAGCTATGTGACGCCGACCGTCATCATGTTCACAACCAGCCGGACCGAGCCGGTGAAGCTGTTCCGGATCGCCGAGCGGACCACTGACCTCCAGAAGGTATCGGAGGTGAACGATATCTCGCGCCGGCTGAGCGAACGACAGCTCACGATGGCCGAGGCCCGGGAGCGTCTGGGCCAGGTGGACGATGCCGCCCATGCCTATCCAGCCTGGATGCAAATCGCTGCTGCTGCCGTCACCGGTGCCTGCTTCACCGTCATGTTCAAGGGCAGCCTGTGGGATGCCTTGCCTGCACTGTTTGTGTCCGGTCTCGGCTTTGCGGTTGCAGGCTACCTGCACCGGCTGGTACAGATCCGTTTCTTCGCGGAATTTACCGCCTCATTCCTCATCGGTCTCTCTGCCTTCTTCTCCGTCAAGTACGGTATCGGCCGCGAAATGGATAAGATTATCATCGGATCGGTGATGCCGCTCGTTCCGGGCCTGCTCATTACGAACGCTGTCCGCGACCTGATGGCCGGGCATCTCGTCTCCGGGCTGTCCAAGGGCGCCGACGCGTTTCTGACCGCCTTTGCAATCGGGACAGGCATCGGTCTGGTGCTGTCGATTCTATAATCAAGTGAAAGAGGTCAAGCCTTCATGATATTGCAGCTTATCACTAGCTTTTTTGCGGCCGCTGCCTTCTGCATTCTGTTCAATGCGCCGCGCCGGGCGCTTTTCCAGTGCGGCATTGCCGGCATGATCGGCTGGGTGCTGTATTGGGAGCTGGAGCGCGAGTGGGGTACGGTGATCTCCACCTTTGCCGCCACCGTTGTCGTCGGTGTCATCAGCCAGATCTTTGCCCGTTCCTTCAAGATGCCGGTTATCATCTTCAGCGTCGGCGGCATCATTCCCATGGTTCCCGGCGGCCTGGCCTATGACGCGATGCGCAATTTTGTGGAAAGCGACAATAACCAGGCGATTCAATATGGCGTACAGGCGCTCCTTCTGTCCGGAGCGATTGCCGCTGGACTTGTGCTCAGTGAGGTGCTGGGGCAGATGTTCAGGCGGAGGACCGGTTGAAAATGAATAACAGGACGCAAGCATTCGTCCGGAAGCGTCCTTAGCGGACTGGAAGGAACAGTCACACCGTCCGAATATGATGGTGTCTGTTCCTGCGAGATATCACACGAAAGCCCGCCTGGCGAGGATTACTCCTTCTGCAGGCGGGCTTTTGACATTTCATATGTAGCGGTTATCAAGCCAGTATCTTCTGATAGCTGGCAATATCCAGCCATGCGCCGAACTTGTAGCCGATTTCCTTGAACAAGGCGCTTTGCTCATAGCCATGCCGCTGAAACAGGCGGCGGCTGGGCTCATTGTCCGCGCAGACAGTTGCCACCAGCACATGGAAGCCGAGCTCCGAAGCCTGCCGCTCGATGAAATCCAGCGCTTTCCCGCCGATTCCCTGGCCCGCCTGGTCCGGCTTCAAGTAAATACTGATCTCGCCGGAGGTGTCGTAGGCCTGCTTGTTCTTGTGTCTGGCAATCAGCACGTAGCCGAGCATGTCCCCGTCCTGCACAATGGCATAGGACCGGAAGCGCGTGTCTCCGCTTAACACGGAAGCGCGCATTTCAGACGCCTCCAGCGGCTCCGTATGGAACGAGACAGTTGTATTCTGTACATAATAGTTGTAAATATCCACTGTCTCCTGCAGATGTTCTTCCCCAAGCTCTACAAATAACAGCGCCGCAGCACGGGCTTCTCCCATATTAATCCTCCCAAATCGATGTTTCCAGCTGGTCCACGAAGCGGCGGAGCCTTCCGGCGATTCGCAGATTGATCGTGCCTTCCTGATACATCTCCTGGACCTTGTCCCGCTGCTCCTGAATGGCCTGCAGCTTCAGCTCCAGCTTACGGTCGTCAATCACTCCATCCTTGCTCCAGCCTTCCCCCTGCTCCAGCCGGGACTCAAGCCGCTCGTACTTGTCGATGACACGCTGGGCGGCCAGGCGGTTCTCTCCGCTCATCCCGGCGCCGACTGCCGAAGCTGCGGCCTGGCACATCGCAATCTTCGCCTTGCGGGCGCTCTCGGCCTGCTGGACGGCCTCCCTGCTGATCTCACCGCCGGAGCGGACCGTGAAGAGTCCGGAGAACAGGCGCTGGAGCTCTGTCAGGGAGAACTTAACCTGCGTATCGAACCTCCGGCAGAGTATGGACTCGGTGTGATCGAGCATCTCCTCCAGCTTGACGGCCACCGGCGCTTCGATCCGCCCTTCCTCAAGGAGCCGCCGCAGCTCTGTCCGTTCCGCCTCGAGCCCATTCAGGCGCGCTTCCATGCCAAGCTTGCGGAAGCGTTCCGCGGCGATATCGTTCTCCGTCTTGGGTGCACACAGCCGGTCAATCTTGTCGGTGAATTCCAGCAGCGCCGGCTGAGTACCGCCGCCGGGCGAATCTGCGACCAGCCCCCGCAGCATGCTCATGCCTGCATCAATAACCACGGATCGGGCAGCCAGCTCCTTGCTCTGAGTTCCCGCCGCTTCCGCTTTACCCGCGAGAAGCGGCAGAAAGACACTGGCGATGACCAGCGACATCAGGATAACGCCGGCCGCCAAAGCAATAATGAGGTCCCGCTCCGGGAACGGAGAGCCGTCGCCGAGCACCAGCGGGATCGAGAACGCCCCGGCCAAGGTCACCGCGCCGCGTACACCGGAGATGGAGGTAATCAGCTGCGATTTCAGCGGAGCACGCGCTGTCCTCCGCCGCCGGCTCTCAAAGAATGAGTAAGCATAGACCCAGAGGAAGCGGATTGCAATCAGGAGCGCCGTTATCGCCAGTACATACCCGGTTACGGTGAAGTTGCTCAAGGATTCATCATGGTAGATAACCTCAACAACGTCAGGAACCGATACCCCGAGAATCAGGAAGACCAATCCGTTCAGGATAAACAGCAGCACCGACCAGGTACTGGCCGATACCAGCTGCAGCTTGTACTGTGGAGATACCGCCCGGTCCTTCTCGACCGCATAGACAATGCCTCCGGCTACAACCGCCAGGATACCGGATACGCCGATCTCCTCGCTGATCAGATAAATCAGAAACGGCGTCAAGATTTGCAGAAGCACATGCACGGTGACATCCTCCATGCCGAGCCTGCGGATAAACACCCCGAGCCGGATCAGCAGGAAGGACAGCACCGCCCCCAGCAGAAGGCCCCCGACGGCAATCAGAATGAAGCTCAGCGTGGCCTGCGGCAGCGAGAACGCTCCGGTCACCATCGCCGCAATGGCGAACTTGAAAGCGACCAGCCCGGAAGCGTCGTTCATCAGCGACTCGCCCTCCAGAATCCGGTGGATACTGCCCGGCAGATGCACCCGCCCGGCCAGCGAGCCGACCGCGACCGCATCCGTCGGCGAGAGAATGGCGGCAAGTGCAAAAGCCGCAGCCAGCGGAATGGAAGGGATCATCCAGTGGATGGCATACCCTGCGACCAGTACGGTTACAAATACTAGGCCCAGCGCAAGGAGCAGGATCGGTGCCCTTAAATTCCACAGTTCATCGCGCGGCGTCCGCTTCCCGTCATTATAGAGCAGCGGTGCGATAAATAATATGAAGAATAGCTCAGGTTCAAATTCCATATGTATGCCCGTCGGCACGAGCGCAGCTACAATACCCAGCCCGATCTGGATCAGCGGAATCGGTACAAACGGGATGAACCGGTGCACGATATTCGATACTGCAATTAATACCAGCAGCAACAGTACCGCCAAAAATGTCTCCAACCCCATCATCTCCATCAACTATTTATTGAAGATTATAGCTTAATTCTGCACAGAGTGGCAAAACAGCAGCTTTAATCCGGCTTTAATCCGGCATCAGCCCGCCGCGGCGGCAGAAAAAGCAAAATGGAAGGCCCAGCCGGATCATCCGGCCTGCCTTCCGTGTTCATTCCTGTGATATCAGGATTCCGGTTCAGGATTCCGATACTACTGTAAACCGCTCTCCGATATGCTGCGGACGCTCGATCTCGTCTACAATGGCAATCGCGTAATCAGCATAGCTGACGTAGCTTTCACCCTTGGAGTTGAACAGCAGCTGATCCTTGCCTGCGGCATAAGCGCCTTTGCGTTCACCTTCAGCGAAGGTCGCCGAAGGACTGACAAACGTCCATTTGAGGCCTGAGGTGCCTTGGAGAATCTCCAGATTCCGCGCCTGGTTCAGGGCTGTCGGCTTCACAAAGTCCGGAAACCCGGGAGCTTCAGCCACCTTCTGCGAACGAGTCTCGTCGGTGTAAAGACTGCCGGCGCCGCCAACCACGATTAACCGTGTATCCGGAGTGTTCTTAAGCGCATCAATCAGCACATTCCCGGCATCCACATGCAGATGCTCCTGCCCGAATGGCGCACCGAACGCATTGACCACTACATCGAAGGGCTGCAGGTCTGCGGAGGTCAAAGCAAAAATGTCCTTGACCAGGATTGCAGCCCGGCTATCCTTCACTTTGGCTGCGTCACGGACAATGGCCGTTACCTCATGCCCGCGGTTTAATGCTTCCGCTGTAATTTCGTTCCCTGCCTTGCCGCCTGCTCCAATAACAGCTATTCTCATCGCTCGTTCCCCCCGGTTCAATGTTAGCACTCAATTTGTCTTAGCGATTATTCTGGTACCGATATTCCACGGGTCATACAGTATGGTCTCATCACCGGACGCTTCCACCCGGTAGCCTGCGCTGCGTACACGCCCCACTACCGCCTCAAGCTCAGCACGGTCCGGCACCACCAGTGTATAATAATCAATCCCCGGTGCATTAGGAGAAGCTGCAGGTGCGCCGTGTCCAGCCCATACGTTCAGCCCCATGTGATGATGGTAACCGCCCGCCGAGATGAACAACGCGGAATTGCCGTAACGGGTTGTCGGCTGAAAGCCCAGCACCTTCACATAGAACTTCGCAGCCTCCTCCAGATCACCGACGTGGAAATGAACATGCCCGATAACCGTTCCGGCAGGCAGTCCGTTCCATTCCAGGCCTTCGGAAGCCGCCAGCAGCCCTTCCACATCCACCGGATCGGTGTTCATGATCAGATTTCCCTGCTCATCATGCTGCCAGGTGTCGCGCGGGCGGTCCCGGTACAGTTCAATGCCGTTGTTATCCGGGTCCTGAATATACAGCGCTTCACTAACTGCATGATCCCCCTGTCCGATATCAATGCCCGATTCGATCAGATTGCGCAGCACCAGACCCAGACTCGGCCGGTCCGGCACCAGAATCGCAAAGTGATACAACCCCGACGCCGAATTCTTGCGCAGCGTCTGCGCATCCGGAATTTCCCGCAATATAAGAAGCGCCGTCTTGCCGTCCGCCGTCAGTTCAGCTTCATGCCCCTCCCGGCGCAACAGCTGCAAACCAACTACCTGTTCATAAAATTCCAATGAACGCTCCAACTGGCTAACTCTGATCTGCACCGTGCCGAGCTCAATATCGCGGTGCAAGGTGGCCGTTGCCTCCATTACAATCCCCTCCTGGTCCAATGTCCGTTTCGAATACTATCCATTTCCGCTTAGTTTAAACAGCTGTATTTAATTCCATGCACAGCTGTAACATAACCTGTTACATATTAACTAACTTTATTATAGCTGCATATAATAAGTTCGTCAATTACAAATTATTAAGTGCGGAAATATAGCTCTAGTACCTTGACCAATTCAAATTCCAGGGATAAGTGCTTCAATTCCCTCTAGCTTGCTCATTATAAAGTGCCATTGCACCGATTTCTGAGCCTCGTTTCGTTTCACATCCCACGCAGTCACTTCTTGCTGGAGCCGTTCTAAGCAGCCAATTCGGCGTTGCAAACACTAACGTACAGGTGAAATTAGATGGCGATTTTCCACTAACCCTAAACAAGAGCAACCTGAGAACTTTAAGGTATTGTCCTTCTTTTCGTTAGGTGAGCTTGGTTTGTGGATTATGGTCGATTTTTCGCCTATGTTTGCCCTGTCTACCTTAACTGCAGCCCATTGTGGTCGGTTTTTCGACTACAATCGGCCCGTTTACCCTTGAGATAGCGCATTGTGGTCGATTTTTCGACTACAATCGACCTGTTTACCCTCGCGACAGAGTAAAGTAGTCGGTTTTTCGACTACAATAAAATTTTTTAGCCGGACTGTGCTGTTTGTCCGCCTGTTCACGGAAAAGGGCTGCAGGTGCAGACGTCTCCAGCCTTGCTCGCAAATAGATGGTGCGTAGCTACGATTTGATGCGGTCAAGGTACTAGTCCGGTTCTTTTGAAATTGTACAGGGAGTACAACTCATGGCTGTAGCTCTAACGCTATACTGGCAGAAACAAATTACTGCAAACGCGTGGTGCCGCTGTATACCCGATTCTCCAAGGTTGCCTTGCTCAGCCAGCTCATCAACAATTCGCGGTTAATCAGAAACTGGTCATCAACCTTTATGTACGGCAATCTCTCCCCGACATATACTCCATTATTGCTCAGGATTGAACTCTCCGCCTTGATAATGTTCAGCACCTGATCCCCGGTCAGACGGAGCAAAGCCCCGGCCTCCGCCAGCGTCAGGACAGGACTGTCATCATCCTCTTGTACAGTCTCCTGCCGCTGTGCTGTGAGCTGCATCTGCGATATCATGGCCTGCATCATTTCCTCATTGCCGGCTCTTCTCTCCGAGCTTACAATCCGGCAGCCCCAGACAAACGAGATCCCCAGAATCAGACTTGCCGCCAGGATGAGTATGGGATGATTTTTCATAACTGCGATCGTCTCCTTCAAAATGATTTACCATCCAGATATTCCATCAGCCAACAATCGCGGAATTCCCCTTCATGCCATTCACGGGCCTTGAGCAGGTGTTTGCGCACAAAGCCATTTTTCTCATAGACTCTGATCGCTCGCGCATTCCCGCACTGCGGGTCCATTGCAATAACGTCTGCCCCCGGGGCCCCTTTACTGAATTGCTCCCTATTCGCCAGATTTGCTCAGCACCTACAGGCACTTCCTTTAGGCTGCCCGCCGTTCTACTGACAGTCTACTCCGGCTGGAATTTCGTGTAAAAGAAGCAGACAGCGTGCAATACACCTCACAAAGTAAAGCTTTTGCATGAAGCTCATTCAGGTACTATACCGGTAAAAAGAGGACCCCGCCGCCAGCCGGCAGGGCCCATAAAATACAAATGGGCTCTGCCGAGGGGACGGCAAAGCCCGTTAAATACATCCACTGGGGGTGGAGAATTACATTATACACCTCAAACCTTAAAAATACATAAATGGAAGCTTAAGCTTACTTGAAATCGGCTTGCTGTGACTGCTCCAGAGCCGGCAGCGTGCCGACAATCTGATCCAGGGTGACGCCCTTCAGTACATCCTCCATCGCCGTTTGCGCCAAGGTGAACACCGGAATGATCGCTCCTGCGATATTCCGTCCTACCGGGCAGGCCGGATTGGGATGCTCATGCACGGCAAACAGCGAGCCTTCTTCAACGGCATTGACCGCCTTATAAATGTCCAGCAATGTAATTGCCGAGCTGCTGCGCGTCAGCTTGGCTCCCGCGACGCCGGGCCGCACATCCACCAAGCCCGCTTTATGAAGCATCCCTGTAATCCGCCGGATGACGACGGGATTGGTGTTGACGCTGGCGGCTATCCATTCCGAGGTGCTTTTGCCGTCCTTGTTGCTGTCAATCAGGGTCAAGATATGAATAGCCACCGCAAACCGGGTACTGATGTTCATGGCTGTGTCTCCTTTAAGCCTATGCGTACAAGCTGAAATAATGATGCAACAATGATAGTTACATTTCATCCGTTTGTCAACGGCTGATGAAATATGCCTTGAATATCGTAAGGATAATCAATCTGCTGCTTGACGGACCGGAGCGCTTCATCGCCGGCCAGCAGGGAGATCATATACAATCCCAAATCAATCGAGGTCGAAACGCCGCCACCTGTAATTACATTCCCGTCATGAACAATGCGCGTCTGTACTACCTGAGCACAATATGGCTCCAGCAGCCCGTATGCCGACGGATGTGTGGTCGCGCTGCGTCCCGCCAGCAGGCCTGCCGCCCCCAGCAATAACGAGCCGGTGCATACCGAGACTTTATAGCGCACCTGCCCGGCCTGGCGCAGCCATCCGATGAAATTCTCATCATAGCGCAGCTTGCGCGTGCCGAGGCCGCCGGGTACAAAGACCAGGTCATATGCGGACAAATCCGGCTTCACCTTGTTAATACGGACAATAAGGCCCATTTCATCCGTCACTTGCTCCGCAATGCCGCATATCTCCCATTCCAGCTCCCGCCCTGCCGGAAACTGCCGCAGTCGGTAAATCACATCATAAAATCCGGCGAAATCCAGAAAGGTCACTCCGTCAAAAAGCACCAATGCAATCCTCATGCTTCATCCCCTCTTGCTGCAAGCAGAGCTATGCACTGGTCAAGATCACCGGTTCGCCGCTTGTCACAATAATCGTATGCTCATACTGGGCCACCCGGCTGTGATCCTCCACACTCAGCGTCCAGCCATCCGCCTGCTGCTCCACAAATACGGCACCGGTGGAGAGAAACGGCTCAATGGTAATGACCTGGCCCTCTTGAAGCACTTCCGTGGAGCGCGGATGATAAAACGGTAAAATCTCGAACGGACGCTCGTGCAGTGCCCGGCCGATCCCATGGCTGCATAAATTGCGTACCACCTTGTAGCCGCGCCGGTTCGCCTCCAATTCCATGACCCGCCCGATTTCACTGACCTTCATCCCGGAACGGAGATGGCGGATGACGCTCATCATCGTCTCTTCCGTGCTGCGGCACAGCCGCACCAGCTTCTCATTGTACGGAGGAAGCTGAAAGGATACGCCGGAGTCGCCGAAATATCCGTTCAGTTCAGCGGATACGTCAATATTAATCAAATCCCCGGGCTGAATGACCCGCTTGCCCGGGATGCCATGCGCTACCTCCTCATTAATGCTGATGCAGGTATAGCCCGGGAAATTATACGTAACCTTCGGAGCCGATTTCGCTCCCTGATCCTTCAGAATCTTCGCCCCGATCCGGTCCAGCTCGGCAGTGGTCATGCCCGGCTTGACCTGCCGCTTCATCTCGGCGATGGTGTGCCCCACCAGCCGGCCTACCGCCTTCAGCCCCTGTAAATCCTCCGCGTTCTCACTGGTCATCGCTGCACTTCCTCATTCAACAGTATAGTTTACGTCTTCATACCACTCTATTCTGTCATGCGATTACCGGACTGCTCCGCGGGTCCGCCCAGTCCTGATTGCAACCGCATAATCTTCTCTCCCGTTCCGCTCGGCAGCCCATGCTGCACGTTCCCAATCATAGCTTACCAGGATCTGTCCGGCAGTCCAACCGGCAGCGGTGCCGCTATGTGTAAACAGGCAATAGCTGGCCTGAGGAGTCCCTGATTCCATGACATGATAATGGGGTTGTTCCTCTTCATAGGCGGGCAGCCCGACACTCCCCGCATTGACAACGCTTCGGCCGCCAGGCAGCATTACCTGCCGGAATACATGACTATGACCGCAGCATACAATCTTTTCTTCTATTGTGTGCAGCTCCTGCTCCAATTGCTCCGGCGGCTTCACCCTCACCTCTCCTCCGGGCAGAACTTCCTCGAGCAAATAACTGGAATTGTCCCAAGGTGTACCATGGCACAGCATCAGCCCTTGATGGCTCCACGTCTTGCGGTGGCTACGGATCCATGACAGCTCGGCATCGCCAAGCAACGGTCTCACTTGCCTGTAGGTTAGGGAGCTGCTCTCCGGCAGCAGCAGATGCTCGTCGCAGTTGCCCATAATATTCACCAGCTCCTGGCGCTCCATTAGCAGAGCAGCCGTCCCCTGCGGATCTACCGGTCCGAACAGGCTATCCCCGAGATTTACTATCCGTTCCACGCCGTGTAAACCGATATCTTGCAGTACCGCTTCCAGCGCCGGGGCATTGCCATGGATATCAGAAATGACAGCAATCTTGCGCAGCAATGAATCCCCTCCCCTTATTTATATGATTGCAGGCCTCTCTACTGCCCGGTTTCCGCAAATTCTTCACCGTTCCAAGCGAATATTTCCCTGACTGTTTGTCCCAGAGAATTATCATAATGACTGGCCGCGAATCCTCCGGAGACATTCTGCAGCCTGACGGAATACCGCCCTTCGCCGCCGCTGATAAACAACCAGGGATGCTGCTTGACGGTTAGCTCTTCCACCACATTGTTCCTGAGTGTGAAGAGCTTATACTCATATCCGTTGCTTGATGCATACTGGCCGATTGTGAAATCGGGATATCCGTCACTGTTGTAATCACCAAACTGAACGGGAAACGGACTGTCGAAGCTCAGCTCTTCATAGGGTGCCCCATTAAAATCATAGCTGGATAAGCTCGTGCCCGTATCATCCGTTACCGTCAGCTTGAACTGCCCGCGCCATTGCCTGCCGCCCAGTGGCGATGGTGTGGTCCAATCCTCACTGTAGCTACCCTTCCAAAGCTGAAGATTCAAATACTCCCGCCTGCCGGTCCATGTATACAGCTCATTGCGGGATAACGTTACCGGTCCTTCCGCAATAACGGCTGCCAATTGCTCCGCCTCCGCTTCGGCATCAGAATATACCAACGCACGCAGCTTATCCGCCTTCTTAACGGGAATAGAATAGCCTTCGGAGCTCTTGCTCTCAGCGACCAGCAATCCGGGGTTTCCGGAGGCCTGCCCCAGGTTCAGGATGTAATCCTCCGTATAGCCGTCGCCATAAGTCAGCTTCATGCGGAACTCCACACCGTAATCGAGCTCGCCGCTGAGCCTGCTGCTGGAATTCATGGCGTCCGCCAGCTGCTTCAAGAACGCAGGATCTGTATAGCTATTGCGCTCAAACGGGGCTTTGTCCCTTTGCCCTTCTATCTCCTCGTAGACCAGATCAACCTGCTTCAGCCAGCCGGCATTGATATGCCCGAACGAACGTCCGCAGCCGCCAAGCAGCACTGCCAGCAGTAATATAGGCATAGGCCATAGATATCGCCTAATAATCCCACCTCCCGATCATCGTTAGTCACCTTCAGATAAAACCTTGCTGAAACAAACAACCGATTCGCTGAAGATACACGAATCGGTACGATGGGCATTATGCGCAGCAGGTGACTTGCTTGCCGCAGACAGGGATCAGTCCGCTGCGCCAACCGCCTTCAGCCAGGCCTCGGTAATAAGGGCATGTCCGGCAGCGGAAGGATGTACGCCGTCCCCCGCCCAGAAAGCCGGCTCGGCCTTGACCGAGGCCTGCGCGAACAGCCCGTCCAGGGGAACAAGCACGGCGCCATATTCGCGGGCCAGCTCACGCACCACGTGAATCTTGGGATCAAGGTCAGCGCGCCAATGCTTGCGGTCCTCCGGTACCGGCAGCACAAACGGCTCCACAAAAACCAGCTTCGCGTTCAGAGTCTGCCGGGTACGCTCCGCCAGGTCACGGTAGGACGCTTCAAACTCGGCGGCTGTCGTCTCCAGTCCGGAATCATACCAGCGCCAGGTGTCGTTAATCCCGATATATATTGAAACCCAGTCCGGCTTCAGCGCAAGACAATCCTTCTCCCAGCGGTTCTGCAGATCAACGGCGCGGTTGCCGTTAATTCCGCGGTTATAGAAACTCAATTTCTTCCCGGGATATTTCAGTCCCAGCTGAGCGGCAACCATCATTGCATAGCCTGTACCAAGCGAAGCCGGGTCAGCATAATTACGGCCGCAGTCGGTGATGCTGTCACCCTGAAATAGAATGATATCGTTCTTTTGAAATGGCATTCGGAAATCCTCCTGATGATTCAGAATAAGATAATACCCATTGCTTCCTATATTATACCAAACCGGGCTATCGGAACACTGTGAATAAAATGCCTGCACGGCGGAAGTTAAAGTGTCAGGCCTTCGCCGCAAAGGGGTTCAGCTTACATTCGGCTGACCTCAGCGCATGCATAAGCCTGCGGTCATATCCCCCTTCTTCCCTGCGGACAACCAGACAGCGCACCATATTCTTGCAGTTGATCCGGTTGATGTCGGCGGCGCGGCTTCTTGGCCGGCTGCCGCATTCCGCAAGCCTTTTCACCCATTCAATCATACTCCCGATTGCCATTAGGCCACGGACAATTACCGAATCTATTACAGTAGCGATCCGCTCGTCCTCTTCTTCACTGAAGATATGTACTCCGTTCTGCAGCATCCCGCCTAAGGCATCCAGCACCTCAAGCTCCACTGCGGCATCGCATTCGGGGCAGAGCACCAGCTTGTTCAGCGCATCGGCCGCATGGGCCGGCGCATGCGCCCACCCGTATTCCGCGTCATAACCGCGGTAATCCTTCTCTTCACGGTAGTAACGGAGCAGCGCGTCTTTCACCCCGTGCCATTCCCCCTCCGTCAGGAAGGGCTGCAGTCTGTGGCGCTCCAGAATCAAGGCAACCGGCAGCACCGAGAAGGCACGCGTAAATACACTGTTCCCGTCCGTGCTGCCGATGCCATGAAATAAATGCGAATCGTCCAGTAGTACAGCCAGCAATGAGCTCAGCTCAGCATCGGTAAATCTGGGCTCTTTATGAATCCACATATAAAAAACAGGATAAATCAGCCCGTCCCGCAGCTCCGGGTCAGGATCGCCGATGTATTCCAGCATGCTGGAGATAAAATGCTGTGCTGACTCCCCCTCACGGAGCCTATATTCTTCAGCTTCGATTCGTTGCAGGTCTTGCCACAATTCCGTTCTTACATCCATCATGTGCGTCCACCTTTCCCAAATTCCGCATTCTAAGCTTAATCTCCCGCACGATAATTTCCGGCTCGTCATGGTGGATATAATGCCCGCTGCTTTCAGCAAGCATAAAGGAATCCCCCGAACTCCGCTGTGTCTTCTGCCACAGCAGCGATGCATACCGGACGGTCCTGTGCCATCAGTGCTTTATACAGCTCTGCTATCACCGAAATAACAAACAAGCATGCGAAGCAACGCATGCTTGAGCAAGCCGAAGCGATTTAAGACCGAACGGCAGAACTATGCCTCAAATCCGTAGTCCCGTTCGACTAAACAAATCCTCGTCTTGTAACGGCTGTACCAGACCGACTGCCCCTCCTTCTGGGCCATCAGATGGCGCTCGTTCTGCTTCCATTGCCGGATCGCCTCGAGTGTTTCCCAGTAAGACACGGTAATTCCTGTACCCTCCCGGGCGCTTTCCACACCAAGGAATCCCGGCTGCTGTGCAGCAAGCTTTACCATTTCATCGGCCATATCGCCATAACCAAGATCACCCGGCGTCCGCTCTGATGTAAATATCACCGCATAATACGGCGGCTCCGGTGTTCCGGCAATTCCGCTCATTGTCATTCCCCTTTCATCAAAACGCCCGGCATCCACCTCTAACCAAACACTCCGTTGCTGATCATCTATAGTAGCATCTATCTCATTCTGCCTTAATGCTCCCGATTCTTCAAGCGTCGATCTGGGTGTTCAGGGTCGCCAGCTTAAAAACAAAGCATCCCCTTTACCGCTTGCCATGGCAAGCGATAAAGGGGATGAGTACGCCCGAAATATGCGATTAATAGGCCAGGCTGAACAGGCCTTTGATGTGTGACAGGTAACGGATGTTGCTCGCTTCCTTCATCATGGTTGCCGGCAGACCCTTAAGCGGCGTGGAGTTGCCTCCGACAATCGCTACGCCGTCCTTGCGGCCCAGACTGGCCAAGGTGCCGGAGTTGATCGGGCTGAAGCTTTCCATGGATTTACCGTTCAGATAAGCATACAGGTTGTAGCCGATTTGCTCGCCCATCTGCCAGGCAATCTGTGCAGTCGGCGGATAAGGGCGGCCGTCCGCGCCGAAGTATACGGCACTGTCGCCGGCTACGAATACATCCGGATGGGAGGTGGATTGCAGGAACGCATTGACTGTCGCACGGCCACGGTTCACTTCCAGACCCGATTCTCCGACCAGCGGATGGCCTTGCACGCCTCCGGTCCAGACAAAGGTGTTCGCCACGATCTGCCGGCCGTCCTTAAGATCGATGGTATTGCCCGCCACATTGGTCACAGGCAGACCGGTCAGGAATTGCACGCCGCGTCTTTCAAGACTGGTGGTCGCCCGTTCAATCAGATGATCAGGCAGCACCGGCAGAATTTTCGGTCCGGCCTCCACCAGCAGCAGCTGAATTTCCTTATGGTCTACGCCATAACGCTTGGTGAGCTTCGGCAGGGCATCGGCAATTTCGCCGACCAGTTCTACGCCGGTCAGGCCGCCGCCGCCGATGAGAATCGTAGCGTCTGCAGCATTGCGGGTTCTGGCATATTCACGGATGCGCTCCTCGATATGCGCGTGAATTTTGTTCGCATCCGCCGCAGATTTCAGCACCATGCTGTGCTCTTCCAGTCCCGGTATGCCGAAGTAGGCCGTTACACTGCCGAGACCGACGACAAGCGCGTCATAGGACAGCGTTTCGCCGCTGGAGAGCCTGATCTGCTTGGCTTCCACCGCAAAGGAGGCTACCTTGGCGATCTTCAGATCGATATCCTTGCCGGCCAGCAGCTTGCTGATCGGCATCGCGATTGCCTGCTCGGAAATGCTGCCAGCCGCAAGCCGGTGCAGCTCGGTAATGATCTGGTGGGTGGGGGTCTGGTTTACCACCGTAATTTTGGCATCGTTCTTGGACAAATATTTGCGGGCGGTAATGGCGCTGAGCAGGCCACCGTATCCGGCACCGAGAATAACAATATGTTTTGACATCATTTCTTCCTCCGTCCTGGCATTATGAGTAGTAGATTAGTTGCGTCCGCTGCGTTCGCCGCTGACCTGAAGATACGCGTTCAGAAAACGGAGAAGTTTCTGCACCTGGGGATCTTTGAGCATCTTCATCAGTCCGAACAGGCTTACAGTTTCCGTACTGGCATTGGCCCGGTCTTTGGCCTCAATCACTGTAGCTGCCATGTTCTTGACGGATCCCACCACGGGATCAGCCAGCTCCTTGATGGCACCGACCGTGTCATTCTTCAGCACCTCGTCAGAGGCTACCGCCTGCACAAAGTCATAAGACTTCGTCAATGCGCCGACAAGCTGTGTAATTTGCGGCAGCTGCTCAATGAGCGTAGTTAAAGATTCCTGAACCTCCGGCTTCAGAAGCTGGTCCAGCACATCCGCTTTGGTATAAGCAGTTTTGGCCCCTTCTTGTTCAGGCTGCGTTTGCGTAATAGTATCCGACATATTAGGCTCTCCTCTTCTTTGACTTAATGGCTGTATTCGTTAGAGCACTTACCCTATATGACTATTATATCACTCACAATGTTATAAATGTCACAATCTTTTCGCTTGTTTATCCTTATTTTGTGATAATAATCACTTGTTTTATTCCTTTTTCTCTGTTTTTTATTTATTTTCGTTAAAAAACGCCTCAGAGCATTGACGCAGGACTAAAGCTGTGTTATCTTGAGTTAGTAACTTATAGTAAGTTAATTTATTTAAATTATTAATTTATATTTGTTAACCAATACATAAGATCATTGGAGGGTTCATAATGAGCGCTTTTTCAGAACTGGTACAGGCCAGAAGATCGGCCATGAATTTCGTAGAGGGAGTTACGATCCCGCGGGGGGAACTGGAGGAAATGTTCTCGCTGGCCCGGCTGGCTCCTTCCAGCAACAATCTGCAGCATACCCACTACAAAGTAATCAGCGATCCGGAGCTGAAAGAACGAATCCGGGAAGCTGCCTACGGCCAATATAAAGTCCATACGGCATCCGCAGTTATACTCGTTCTGGGCGACAAGCAGGCTTACAAGCAGGCACCTGACATCTACAGCGGGCTGCTGACGCTGGGCGCCTTGAGCCAGGCGGACTATGACGAGACCATCCGGTCAATCAATGACGCTTATGAAGGCAACGAAGCCTTTCAGCGCGATGAAGCGATTCGCAACGCCTCCTTGTCCGCGATGCAATTCATGCTGATTGCCAAGGACAAGGGCTGGGATACCTGCCCGATGATCGGGTTTGATCCGGCAGCCATCGCCGGGGTCCTGCAGCTACCGGACCATCTGGTGCCCGCCTTGATGATTACCATCGGCAAGGACAACAAGCATAAGATCAGACCGCGCGGCTACCGCAAGCCGGTCCATGAATTTGTCGAATTCCTGTAAGGCAAGCTGTAACACTGTAGAGGAGTTGTCTCCAGTCACGAAATTGCTGAACGGGGCAGCTCATTTGCAATTGCGGGAGGATTTCGGCGGCCTGCTTTCCCGTTACGCAAGGATAAGCGGCGGTCAGCTTCCCCATTACGAACAATAGACCTAAACAAGCAGAGCAGCGACCCTCCGTTAACCGGAGAACCGCTGCTCTGCTTGTTTCTGTATTCAGAATTCCTGCTCAAGTTACCAAGTCAATCCCTATGATCGGGCATACTGCAGGATCGCAGCTGCCGCCCGTTCCCTGCGCTCCGGATCGGCGCTGGCGAGCGCTTCCTTCAGAACCTCAAGCGCCGCGGAAATCGTCTCGTCGTCCACCTTGGGCCGGGCAATGCCCTCCGGCTCTTCGGCGGCTCCGGCAATCGCTCCGGCAATCCATAGCTCGACTCTTGCCGCCGGCAGCTTGCCTTCGTAGCGCGTGAGCCACCGCGGGGAATCCAGCAGCTCCGTCACCTGCGGATTCACCTCGGCACGCGGCAGACTGCGCAGCCAGGTAACACCGCGGCGGTGGCTGCGTTCACCGCTGTCATCTTCGCCCCTCCCGGCATAGAAGTAATCGCCCAGGTCGCCCAGATACGCCCACTCTGCATCGGCTATAAGCACATAATCTCCATCCTGCATGAGGTTTACAAACATATGCAGACCCTCAAGCATCTCGTCCAGTTCTTCCGCACTACAACCGGCTTCTGCCTCCAGCCGCTGCCGGATTGCCTCCCGCGTTGCCTGCTCCAGATCGCCGAGCCCGGAAAGGCCCGGGGTCACATAATGATCCCGCAGAAATTCTCCGGCGGCTTCCTCTCCCAGCAGGCTGCGCATAACAAACAGATTCATCTCTTCACTCCTTCCGCACCCCGCATTGCCGTTCATCTTCCAGCAAGTAGCGTATAAAATGCTTATAATACCCCCTGGATTTCGCCGTTACGAAGCGGCCGTCGTTCCCCGGCTCCTCCAGCAGCTTGACCAGCCGCGCACCGCCCGTAAAGGGCTCCACCACGGAACCGCGCAGTCTTGTGGCCTTAATCGCCTGACGCGGGCAGCTATACACGCAGCGCATGCATAACAGGCAGTCCGGCCCAAAGGTGAAGTGCCCGGCCTCGCAGGATATGTTGCCGGCCGGGCAATTTCGCACACACTTCATACAATACGTGCACGCTTCGCCCACCTGCAGCCCGCCTGCGAAGTATTTGCCGGCCTTACGCTCCTCCCAATCATTCAGCAACCGCAGCGCCTTCTCCAGCAGCGGATGTACCCTGAGCTCTCTGGAGGTTCCGGCGGCGATCTCATCGGCCAGCAGGTCCAGCTTGCGAAGGGCCGATTGGTAGAGCTGCTTGTTCAGGCGTTCATCATATTTTACATAAAAATTGCAGGCCATGGCCAGCAGAGAGTCATGATAAACCTCATACCCCTTACCTTCAAGCTGACGGATCAGCGGTTTAGAGGCTCTGTGGTTTACGGCATGCGGCGAGGATGCAGTCTTAAACACAAATACCGGGGTACGCTCACCCGCTGGCAGCCCGGCCGCAAAAGTCTCCACCAGCCGCGGTGCCCCAAAGCCGTACACAGGATGACCGATGCCTATAAGCCCATAGGAGGTGAAATCCACACACTGCCTGCCGCCGAGCAAATCTTCGATCCGGCACAGCTCCGTCTGCAGATTACGGCGGCGGAGCGCCTCCGCGTATCCCCTGGCGATGAGCTCGGTGTTGCCGGTTCCCGAAAAATAAAAGATGATGGCATGGTCAGATTTCCGCATAAGCCATCCTCCATTCTGCAAAATAAGCGAAATTTTAAGCAAAAGCCAGAATAATACCGCTTTCAAGAGGTAAACCTGCTAAAGTTATCCATTTTTCGAGGCATAGGACTTTTTACGTCCCGCTATTCCCCGCTGTATACTGGAGGTATCAACTCAAGGTTGGCAGCAAGCCCGGAAGCAAAGCCGTCCAGCGGCGCATATGCTTCACAGTGTATCAGGCTACCGCCGGCTGTGCCCCTGAGCTTGAAACTATATCTTGGAACCGGACCGCGCTGCCGCGTAGGGTTGAACCCGGAACGAACGGATGGGGCTTCTTAAAGCCCAAAGGCGGATATCCACTTGACCGTTACCGGAAGGTGAGACTGCGGGAGCAAGGAATGTTCGGCCAGCGCACAAGATAGGAAAAGGAGTCTGGCCCTGTATGGATATAGTGCTTGCAGCGTAAGCCTCTGTCATTGACCTGTTCAATGGCGGAGGCTTTCGTGCGTCTTCAGGCCGGCCGGCAAGGGCACCAGTAGCCCGGAAGCTGAATACTCTAATCATATTTCATTCTGCTGTAATGGAGTGATTCCGGAGGTGTGCGCCATTGTGAAGAGAATAACCCGCAAGAGCAAACCGCTGCTGTCCCGAAAATGCTTTGCGCCCAATGAACGTCAGCTAGCTCCCAAACCCTATGTATACCGCGATCCGAATTACGGCTTCCGCTTGACCATCCCCGGCTGGTGGAGAAAATACACGGTGATCGAAAGGAGCACGTCTGCCGGAGACGCCGATTACGGTGTATTCTTTATATTCAAATATAAGGGCAAAACCTATGGTGACGTCTTCAGCCTTCTGGTGTTCCGCATGTCCCTGAAGCGGTGGATTGACGATGGCTACGATGAATCCCCTTTTATCCGGCTGGCTGCACGCAATGGACTGATCTATGCCTATACTACACCGGAAGAGCTTCCGGAAGAGTTCCTCGATAAGACAGGCAATGACTATGATTATGTAAAATATGCCGTACCCATCCGCCTGATGTCCCGGATGGTCAATGACGATGCTCCGAAGATAGCGAAGTCCTTCAAGCTCGGGCCGGCGACCGCCCGGAGAAGGAGATAACGTGAATGCCCCTGCGTTCAGCTGCGGTGCGGCACAGGGGCTTGCCGTTCATCCGGCGAATAGCATCCGGTACATACAGGCAGGCCGACCAAGCTTCCGGATGGACGGAAGATGGACGGCCTGCTTTGAGCTCTCTATAGCCGGTTAATCCCGGATTTCAGCATATTATTGCGGCTCGCTTCCCCACACCAGGCTTCCGGCAAGATAAGCCGGCATATTAACCCAGTCGGCAAAGGTGGTGGCGGAGCTGTTAAACGAATAGTCACCGGTCTGGGTATAGTTGCTCCAGTCCGTCTTGGAGACGCGCGTCTGGATATCAATGCTTGCCCCAGCCGCCAGTGTTCCCGCGGCACTGCTGAAGCCGATTTCCAGAACATAATCCGCACCGGTCTTGGCAGCCGGCAGCTTAGTGAATGTACCCGTCACATTGGCGGCGCCGACATGCGACCAGTCAACGAAGAAGCTCTGCGCCTTCTCGCCGTCAATCGTATAGTAATAGCGGAGCTTCACATCCGCCAGATTGACCGCACTTGTCCCCGTATTAACCAGCTTGATCCGCGGACTCAAGGAATTGGAGCTGGCTGCAGTGGTGCCGTTGTACATCTGCACCTTGAGCGCACCCGGCGCCGAAGCGGTAGTATCCACCACGGAAACGGTGAGTGTCTTGGCGGCCCCGGCGTTGAAATTGAAGGTCAGCGCTGTCGTTCCTACCGTCTGTTGAGCCAGATACGCTTTCTTGATCGTTACTGTATTTCCGCTTACTGTATAGTCCGTGCCTGCTGTCAGGGCGGCGCTGCCGTTCTTGATAGAAGTCAGCGTATTGCCGTTCAGCGTCAGTGTCACCGGAATATCGGCCTGATTCGCCGTCTTCTTGTCAAAGCTGGCCGTCACCGGCGCAATGGCCGAATCGTTGGCAGCCGAGGTGGTATCCACGACTGTAACCGCGAGCGGCTGTGCTGCTCCCGCGCTGAAGCTGAAGGTCAATGTTGTGGTGCCCACTGCCTGTGCTGCCAGATAGGCTTTCTTGATCGTTACCGTACTGCCGCTCACGGTATAATCCGTGCCCGCCGTCAGGACGGCGCTGCCGTTCTTGATAGAAGTCAGCGTATTACCGTTCAGCGTCAGCGTTACCGCGATATCCGCCTGGTTGGCCAGCTTCTTGTCAAAGGAGGCCGCAGTCGGCGTAATGGAGGAGCTGTTCGCCGGCGGATTGACCGGATCTGCGTACAGCGTTCCCCGGCCGTTGGTGCCCAGGTAGACGCGGCCGTAAATCCGCGGATCACCCGTGATGCCTACGTTGATCTTCGCATACTGGTGGGCATCGTCATTGATCCGCACCCACGATACGCCTGCATCGTCGGAGCGGAAGACGCCTCTGACATTGTCAATCTGCGCCACGGTATAGAGCGCCATATAGCTCTGGCCCGGAGCGGCTTTGCCGAAGCCGATCAGATCGGCCTCCTGCACACCCGTAAGGCGAGTGAAGCTGGCGCCTGAATTCACCGAATGCCACAGGCCGTACTTGCCCTCTTCCGTGCTGCCACCGGCGAACCAGATGTCCCCTTCGATGCCCGGCATCGCCTTCAGGCTAACCTGGGTATTGGTCGTCGGAATATCCGATGCCGCCGTGGACGTAAAGCTCGCCCCGCCGTCGGTGCTGATGTAGAACACGCCTTTGTTAAAGGCATAGAATTTAGCCGGGTTCACCCGGTCGGAAGCGATCTTGGCTCCGGCCGGAAGTCCGGCGCTGGCCGTCCAGGAATTGCCGGAGGACTTGCTGTAGAACACGCCGACGTCCGGTGTACTCCAGACCACGGCATTGCCATCGGCTGAGACGGCGACCTGGCCGCCGCCGGCCGTTGCCTTTCCACTGCTGGACGGCTCGGCATTCGGCATATACCAGTTGCTGCCGCCGTCATTGGAGAAGCCGATTCCCTTCATGTTCGGGTATTTCGACTTGTCAGGCGTACCTACACGCACAACGAAAGCCGGTGTCAATTCGGCATAATCGATGCCCTGCGTGGACGACCAGAAGGGCTGCGTCTGATATTTCGTCGGCACAACGGACACATCATCATACCGGAAGCCGGATACATCGCCGAGTGCCGTAATCAGATGCGGGCCTGCCGGCGGGCTGATTAGCCCAAGCACAGCTGTCTCTTCCACGCCTTTGGCCATGACAGAGATGTTCACGGTAGCGCCGGTATCCCAGGACGTCAAATTATTGGTTCCGTAGATTGTCGCTCCTGTTCCGTACATCATCCGGTCAGAGTTGAACGGGTCGATCTCGAGATCCCCCATCATCCAGCCGAGCTTCGGCGCAGGATCAAGCGAGGTATCGTTCTGGCCGTGATCCAGCCATGGCGCCGCCGTAATATCCATCTTGTATTTCAGGTTGCGCTCCGGATAAAAGCCCCAATCCCAGCTCCGGCTCCAGGTTGCCCCGCCGTCGGTACTGCGGAAGATCACTTCATCCGGCCACCAGGCGTTAAGGCTCGATACCATCAAGGTATTCGGATGCTGGGCATCCACAGCCAGTCCACCGAAGCCGTACCAATTATCTTCTCCTGCCGTCGGACTGATGTTCGTCCAGGCCCCGCTGGCAGTGTTGAATTTCCATACCTGTCCCTTGCTGCCGTCATAGGGGCCGACGCCGTTGCTGTACGTAATGTACAGATTGCCTGTGGAGGCAAGTACACCGTGATGCGGAAGGAGTCCGGTCGGTTGTCCGGGAACAGCTGCCCAGGTCGCTCCGCCGTCGGTACTGCGATAGACGCTGCTGGCGGTATCTGCAACCCCTACATAGATCGTCTGGGTAGCGCTGCCGGAGGAGCCGGTGCTTTTGTCAAATGTGATCCAGGATAAGCCGACAATATCACTGCCGTATTCAATACTCGGGTCCTGGACATAGGTTCCCGCATTCGGGAAGGAGGTCACCTTGGACCAGGTTACCCCGGAATCGGTGCTCTTCCACAGCCCGTTGCCGCTGCGCGCCCCGAAGAACAGAATGCTGTTCTTGTTCGGATCAATGACCAGGCGTTCTCCCGCCGACCGGCCCGGCATATTGCCGCCGACCTTAAACGGCAGCGGGGTCGTCTGCCAGGTGTTGCCCCGGTCGCTGGAGCGCATAATCTGGCCATTCGTGTCCCAGCTGTTGGTGTAGGTTCCGGTGGCCATGTAGACCTTATCGGGATCGACAGGATCGGTAGCCAGCGCATCCACCCCGTTCTTGTTCCAATCCACCCAGCCTACGGAATCCGTCAGCGGAATCCAGCTGCTTGTAGCCTGATTCCAGCGGTAAGCTCCTCCGATATCGGTGCGGGCATAGATCAGATTGGGCTCTGTCTCGTTAAAAATAATCCCCGGTACAAAACCGCCCCCCGCACCGGTGTTCACACTCTTCCAGGTGTAAGCTTCGCTTGCCGCAGCATGGGTGGCGGCTGGCAACGCGGTAAACATAGAGCTTGTCATAGCAGCAAGCACGACAAATAAACCTATTTTACGAGCACGTTTACGAATCAAATTACTCCCTCCCTGAATTGGTTTTAGCCGTTCACATGTTGTTTGGCAGCCGCGCCTGGGACCTCCCTCCCGCCAAACTTTGAAATTTCGCCATATTATATGATACCGCTTTCATTATAATGGAAAATTTTATTATTTGTGAGCGAAAATGGTTCGATAACAAGGAAATTCGTCGCCTGTTATCGAACCATTTTCACACCATAATTTACATATTAAGGTTATCCACTCGCAAACGGCCCGTTTACGCCTATCTGCCATCATGCCCTATCCGCTCAGTGCTGCAAAATCACTTCATCCAGCATGCGCCCATCCACATCATATGCCTGATAGGTCAGTCTCTCACCGCTGATGGTTATACCGGCGAACATCTGTTTATCGTTCTGAAAATGCACCTGATGATAGAACTGGTCCTCTTTCTTCTCGTTGAATTTGCCTCCGGAGGCATTGGTGACTACATAGACCGTCCCGCGCCGTTTGGCCGCACCGTCCTTAACGATCTGACCGTCATATAGCGGATAAGACCGTGAGTATTCATGGTTGTGCCCCTGCAGCACAAGATCCACCTTATATTTGTCAAAAATATCTGCCAAGTCCTCCACCTTCTTGTACATATTGCCGCCGTAGACCGGCCGGTGCATGGCGACAATCCGCCAGGGCTTGTCCGTTCCCGCCAGATCATGCTTCAGCCACTCCGTCTGCTTCTTCAGATTGCTCTCGGTATTCAGCACGGTCACATGCACCGGGCCATAATCAAAGGAATAGCTGGTCCCGGGGTTCGAGCCGTCCGCCCCGTTATCCGGCACCTGGAAATGCGAGGAGAACTCCGCCGCCTTCCCGTCCACCTCATCATGATTGCCGGCCACCGGCATCAAGGGTATCGAAGCCACGATATCCTGCACATTGCCGAACAAATCGTCCCAGGCCGCCGCATCCTCCGGCTCCTCCACAAAATCCCCGTTATGCACGATAAACTGCGAATCCGGAAAGGTCTGCAGCGCTTTGTCCAGCGTATGGCCCCACAGCTGAAAATCGTGCGCCGATGCCCCTTGGGAATCCGTCACGTTGATCAAAGTAACCACACCGCTGTCCGCTTCGGCTGTAGTGAACCGGTACACGCCGCTCCACTCGCCTTCCTCCCCGCTGCCTGCCCGGTAGGAATATAGCGTGCCGGGCTGGAGTCCGGCGGCTTCCGCCTTATGTACGCCTCTCACACCACTGTCAGTCCTGATGCGCGTATGATCCGCCTGTATACGCAGCACCTCCGGCCCCGTGAAGTCATCCGTCTCTCCTTCCGCTACCTCCAGCCACCCTTCAGCATCCGGCTCCCGCGTATACCAGGTGAACGCGCGGCTGTTCGCGGCATCGCCCTTGAAGGTGGTGACGAGATCATAGGGCAGCCCGGCGGCGGCTGGGACATTCCCCGTGCGCTGGCTTGCCTTGATCCATTCCATGCCCAGTACCAGTAATATCAGAACAAGGATAATGGCGCCAATGATCACTATAGTCTTCATATCTTTCATATTTTGTCCTCCGTCATTCCGTACTTTTATACAAAGATATCCCCCTCCGCAGACGAAAGTCAAACCTAGCACGTCAGCACCTCACGTTCCATGTCATTTGTTAACGCAGTGTAAAAACTTTCAGCTAACATTCAGCCAGGTTTAAGAAAAGCATAAGGTCCGTCCCTTACCATGGGAGCTGCGGGCAAGAAAGCAGTGGTTACTTTTACACGGGGCACGGGGTATCTGCCCCAGCCGCATTGAACGGCGATTACAGAGAGAAATGGGGTGTGATATGAATAAGAAGCTGCAATTCCGGCATGAGCTGAAATTTATGATCGGCTATCCGCAATACCTGATCCTGCGCCAGCGCCTGCAGAACCTAATCGACAAGGATGACAACGCCAACGAGAGCGGCGAATACCATATCCGCAGTCTGTATTTTGACGATATCGACAATTCGGCGCTGGCCGACAAGCTGGGCGGACTGAGGGAGCGGGCCAAATACCGGATCCGGATCTACAATGTGCAGGATGATGTCATTCATTTTGAGAAAAAAATAAAAATGGACGATTACATCGCCAAAATCAAGGAGCCGCTGACCCGCGGCATGTACGACGAGCTTATGGCGGGCAACTATGAGGTGCTGAACGTACCCGGCAAGCCTCTCTTTATGGAGCTCTACGACCAGATGCGCCACCGTCTGCTGCGACCGAAGGTCATCGTGGATTACGTGCGTGAGCCTTATGTATGCCACAGCGGGAACGTGCGGATTACCTTTGACAAGGAGCTGCGGACCGGCCTGCATGCGACTAATATTTTTGACCCTGAGCTGCGGCCGGTGAAGGCGCTAGAGGATGATCTGATTATTTTCGAGGTCAAATTCGACGAGTACATCCCGGACTATATCAAGATCGCGCTGCAGCTTGAGGGGCTGACCCGGCAATCCGCTTCGAAGTACGTGATTTGCCGCAAATTTCTAAAAATGAACTCGTGGGAGGATTATTGAAATGAGCCATTTCGCCACACTGGCGGCCGCTGCGCAGACGACGGCGCAGAATAGCGACGCAACTACTTTTTCCGATATGATTAAAAATTCGGTGCTGGACAACTTCGTCTCCGACATCAGCATCTCCAGGATTCTGATTACGCTGGCCATCGCTTTTGTGATCGGCTTCTTCATCTACGTGCTGTACAAACGCGTCTTCAGCGGCGTGCTGTATTCCAAGAGCTTCAACGTCTCGCTGATCGGCATGACGATGATTACTGCTACCGTCATTATTGCGATTAACTCCAACCTGGTGCTGTCGCTCGGGATGGTCGGCGCGCTGTCCATCGTCCGTTTCCGGACTCCGATCAAGGACCCTACCGATCTGATCTTCCTGTTCTGGGCCGCCGTTGCCGGGATTGTCACCGGTGCGGGCTTCTACACCCTTGCGATTATCGGCTCGATCATTATCGGACTGATCCTGTTCCTCTTCATCAAGCGCTCGTCCCTGGAAACACCGTACCTTCTGGTAGTAAACTGCGAGGGCGACGACACGGAGCGTGAGGTCCACAGCCATCTGGACAAGTCGGTCAAGCGCTACAATGTGAAGCAAAAAACCGTGAGCGCCGGCAACATCGAGCTTACGCTGGAGCTGCGGCTGGATGATAAGGCCGGCGGGTTCGTCAATACCCTCTCCGATATCGCCGGGGTTAAGAACGCGCTCCTGATCAGCTACAGCGGCGACTATGTCTCCTAATGCCCTAAAAACCCCACAAAGTGAAGTCTTGCATCGAAGCTGATTCAGGTACTTTGCGGGGGCCCCGATCACTTATTCACTCAATCATGCAAAGAAAGGCGGTGCCCGAATGAAAGCGCGCGGTAAGTCGGCTCTGCTGGTGCTCGGCTCCCTGCTGCTGGTGCTGGCTGTGACCGGATGTCAGCTGACGGGTTCCACGGCGGACAACAACAATGCTGCTGCGGGTACAGCATCGAAGGCAGTATCCGGTGAGGAGCAGAAACTAAATACGGAGGTCTTCCCGAAGGACAAGGTCGTGGACGTCAAAATCACGCTGGACCCGGATGACTTCCAGAATATGCTGGACAACGCCAGCGCCGAGGAATATAAAGAAGCTTCGGTGGAGTATAACGGCATCAAGCTGGACCATGTCGGCATCCGGACCAAAGGCAACCTGAGTCTGCGCAGCGTCGTGCAGATGGAGGATTCGGACCGGTACAGCTTCAAGCTGTCTTTTGACGAGTATGTGAACCAGAACCTGTATGGCCTCAGCAAAATCAACCTGAACAACAATTACAGCGACGCCACGTATATGCGCGAATTTCTGACCTATGAGCTGGCGGAGACGATGGGTCTCCCCACCCCGAAATATTCCTACGTCAATGTGTATGTGAACGGGGAGCTGAAGGGCTTCTACCTGGCGGTGGAGCAGATCGGCGACGCTTATCTGGAGCGGAATTTCGGAAACTCCTACGGGGCGCTCTATAAGGGCGTAATGACCGGACAGGGCAGCGACCTGACCTGGCTGGGCGACGATGCGTCGCTGTACACGGGCCTTGAGATGAAGTCGGAGAAATCAAACGACGATATTCTGATCGACATGCTAAATGAGCTGAACAACGGCACCGACTATGAAAAATACATCGACATCGACGATGCCCTCGGCTATATTGCGCTTAATAGCGTGACCGGCAACATGGACAGCTATCTCGGCAGCAACAAGCAGAACTATTACTTGTATGAGGACGACGGTGTCTTCTCGATTCTGCCCTGGGACTACAACATGGCCTTCGGCGGCATGGGCGGCTCCGATGTGCTGATCGACGAACCAACGCAAGGCGCGCTCGCCGAACGGCCGCTGGTAGCGAAGCTGCTGGCGAACGACGAATACAAGGCCAAATACCATGAAATCATCTCGGAGATGATTAACGGCTACCTGAAGGACGAGAGCTTCCAGGCCCGGATGGACGAGCTGGACCAGATGATCTCCAGCTATGTGGAGGCGGACCCTTCGGCCTTCTACACGTTCGAGCAGTATCAAAGCGGCATCGAGTCTGTGAAGACCTTTATGTCCACTATGGCCAAGAGCGTCGCGCAACAGCTAGACGGCACCATCGCCTCTTCCGGCGACGGCTCCGGCAGCGGCGGGGGCATGGGCGGCGGCGGGCGGTTTGGCGCCGGCGGGTTTGGCGGCGCGGCGGGGCAGGTCGCGCCGGGTGATGGCGCAGCTGGGCAGGCGGCGCCGGGTGATGGCGCAGCGGGGCAGGCGGCGCCGGACGGTGGCGCGGCTGGGCAGGCCGCGCCGGGTGATGGCGCAGCTGGGCAGGCGGCGCCGGGTGATGGCGCAGCTGGGCAGGCGGCGCCGGGTGATGGCGCCGGGGGCGAGCCCGGCGCCATGGGCGGACCGGCGATCCCCGAGGGGGGAGCCGGTCCGGGCGGTGACTTCGCCGGGGGCATGCCCGGCGGGGGTTTTGGCGCCGCCGTCATGGACGGCGGCGGGATGGGCGGCCGCGGCGGCGGCATGCCAGGCGCGGGGGGCGGCTTCGGCGGCGACTTCGCGCCTGGCGCCGCGCAGCCGCAGGGCAGCGGCCGCGAAGCCGCTGCCACGGGCGTTGCCCTTGTAGCGCTGCTGCTAGCTGCAGCGTTCGTTACGTTCTACAAGCGGAAGCGGCTGTAGTACGTTGGCATTTACAGACAAAAGCCTCAGATCTATACGATCTGAGGCTTTTGTAGTATAAAACGAGGCTGCCTTCCACACAGCTTCGAATTCTTTTGAAAAGAGAAGCTCCTATCTCTAGATCAATTATCCCCTACCTCTGTCAGTTACCTGCTTCCCCGGAACTCTCCGTTAATTCAGCAACGATTTGATCCATTGGATTAGTGAATAAAGCATACAGGATTGCCGCATTTTCCTTGTTGCTCAGGGCTTCTCTGGACTTGAAGTCAACCGCCCCACTGGCATCTGCCTGAATATCAGGGCCATACAATCCAAAGGCCACAGACATCTTCACTGCCGGAACTGCCCATTGATCCGTCTTGCCGGCCAGCTTTACATCACGGAACAGCTCATCAGGGTACTGCGGGCTCAGCAGTCTCCACACCATAACCGCCGCCTCCTGGCGGGAAATGATCCGGTCAGGCTCGAACTCTCCTCCCTGCGTTCCCTGAACCATTCCGAGCTCTACGGCCATCTGCACATAGCCGGCAGCCGGATGGCCTTGCAAATCAGGGAAAGCCAGCTTCTCCGTCTTGCTCTCCTTTACGCCGCTGCTCTCCAGCATTAGCCGCACATACTCAGCCCGCGTGATTCCCGCTTCAGGCTGAAAATATAGCGCTGCATCATTAGGTAGATAGCCCAGAGACTGGAGCATCATAACCGGAGTGGCATAGGGGTGACCCGGAATAACATCGGCATAACCGGCACCCTGCGGACCTTTTTGACCATAGCTGTAAGGATTAAGGTACGGTTCTTTCAAATAGGTGATGTGTCCGCTCGAATCCTGCGCAAAACCAGTGAATTTCCGGGTAAGCTCATCAATAAATAAATGATCATCCACTTGGCGCAGCTGGCGATTGCCGAGCAAAGCATCGCTGATGTTAAGGGCTCCTTCTTTTACAGTAACGGTAGAGACCAGGCTCTTAAGCCGGAGATCGGCATAATAACCGGTAAACGCACAGTAATTTTGCAAAAAACTTACCACGGTAGATCTACAGGGGGAAGATTGCTGGAAATGTAGATTCTCCACCTTCGTCTGAGGCCAGTCGGAGGGAGATTTGGCTGGGTGAGCGCTCAAAAGACAAAAAAAGGCCTTCCTCCAATTTAACGTTTAACAACACCCGTTTTTTGGATTGATCTAGCTTCAGTTGTTTGTCT
>NZ_VWRQ01000050.1 GCF_008635795.1 Paenibacillus tepidiphilus
GGCGAGGCGGAGATCACCAGCGGGATCAGCAACATCGGCCAGCCGCTGCCGACGCTGCGGGCTTATATTCTGGGCGAAGGACAGCAGCTGCAGCCAATCGGCGTAGCGGGTGAGCTGTGTATCGCGGGTGACGGTCTGGCACGAGGCTACCTCAACCGGCCGGAGCTGACGGCGGAGAAGTTCGGGGACAACCCGTTCGAGCCGGGGATGAAGATGTACCGGAGCGGGGATTTGGCGAGATGGCTGCCGGACGGCAATCTGGAGTATCTGGGCCGGATTGACCAGCAAGTGAAGATACGCGGCTACCGGATTGAATGCGGGGAAATCGAGGCACGGCTTCTGGCGCATGCGCACCTCCGCGAAGCAGTGGTCATGGCCCGCGAGGACGAGCAAGGACAGGCGTACTTGTGCGCGTATCTGGTAAGCGACGAAGCGGTTGCGGTACCGGAGCTGCGGGCGCACCTGGCGGCACAGCTGCCGGAGTATATGATCCCGTCCTACTTCGTGGAGCTGGAGAAGCTGCCGCTGACCCCTAACGGCAAGGTGGACCGCAAGGCGCTGCCGGCGCCGCAAGGACGGGTGCAGGCGGGAAGTGAATACGTGGCGCCGCGCAGCAAGACGGAAGAAAAATTGGCGACAATTTGGCAGGATGTGCTCCAGACCGGCGAAGTGGGGGTACAAGACAACTTCTTCGAGCTGGGCGGAGATTCGATCAAAGCCGTACAGATCGCCGCGCGCCTGCGGGGACACGGGCTGCATCTCGGGATCCGCGATTTGTTCCGGTATCCGACGATCCAGGAGCTGTGCCCCAATGTGCAAATATTGGCGCGACAGATCGATCAGCGTCCGGTAGAAGGCGAAGTGCGATTAACTCCGATCCAGCAAGAGTTATTTGAGCGCTCACCACAGCTGCCGCACCATTATAACCAGGCGGTCATGCTGCATCGCCGGGACGGATTTGACGAAGGAATCCTGCGGCGTGTGTTTGAGCAGATCGCTATGCATCATGATGCGCTGCGGATGAGGTATCGAAGAGAAGCAGCGGGCATCGTGCAGTGGAACAACGGGCCTCTAGAGGCAAGCTTCGGCCTCGACGTGATCGACTTGCGCGGGGAAACCGCCGTGGATATGCGGATTGCTGCGGAAGCCGACCGGCTGCAGCGGGGGCTGCACCTGGAGCAAGGTCCGCTGCTGCGCCTGGGGCTGATGAAGACCGGCGAGGGCGACCATCTGCTGATTGTTATCCACCATCTGGTGGTGGACGGGGTGTCCTGGCGAATTCTGTTCGAAGATGTACAGACCGGATATACGCAGGCGGAGCGTGGCGAGGAAATCCGCTTTCCGGAGAAGACGGATGCGTTCCGGACGTGGTCGGAGGCGCTGTCGCGCTATGCGGACAGCGGGAAACAGCTGCGGGAAATCGCATACTGGAAGCGAATCGAGGAGACGCCGGCTGCGGCGCTGCCGGTGGACGAAGAACCTCTGGAAGCGGAGGGAACCGGCGGAGCGGTGAGCATCCGGCTGTCGCGGGAAGAGACGGCGCAGCTGCTCTACCAGGCGGGCCGGGCGTACAATACCGAAATCAATGATCTTCTGCTGACGGGGCTGGGCCTGGCGCTGCGGGAATGGACTGGCGAGGGAAGGTTTGCCGTGGACCTGGAGGGGCATGGCCGGGAAGAGATTGGGGAAGCGATGGATGTCAGCCGAACGGTCGGCTGGTTTACGACCATCGTGCCGACGCTGCTTGACCTGGGAGAAGGAGAGACGTTGCCGGGCTGCATCAAGAGGGTGAAGGAAGGGCTGCGGAGCGTGCCGAACAAAGGGCTCGGGTATGGCGTGCTGAAGTATATGACAGCCGCGGAGCACAAGCGGGAGCTGAAGTTCGACCTTCGCCCGGAGATCAGCTTCAACTACTTGGGCCAGTTCGACCGGGACGTGACGACAGGTCTATTCGAAACGTCGGCGTACGGTACAGGCAGCAGTATCGACCCGAACCTCGCTGGAGAGTACAAGCTGAACCTGAACGGGGCAGTGATCGGCGGGGAACTGGTGTTTACATGCGAATATGCGGCTGACGCGTACCGGAGGGAAACGGTAGAACGCTGGATGGCATGTTATGCAGAACAGCTTCGCAGGCTGACTGCCCACTGCATAGGACAGGCGCATAGCGAGAAGACTGCGAGCGATTTTAGCTCCAGTGGATTAGATATTGATGAAGTAGATAACATCTACGCATTGCTTGAGCAAATAGACTAGGACTAAGGATAAACAGAGGGGAGAGGAAGAACATCTCCCCTAACGTTGCTATTGAAGAGAAAAGGGTGCCTTTATCTGAACGAAAGGTTCAGAGGAAAACAACTTGCCGGGAGGTAAACATGAGCAGAAGTAGAGATACGATAAAAGACATCTATTATCTTACGCCGATGCAAGAAGGTATGTTGTTTCATTCTTTGCTTCACAAATCAAATGAGTACTTTGAACAATTTACTTTGGAGCTTGTAGGGGATGTGAATGTAGCTCTAGTGAATCAATCCTTTGCGAAGCTAATTGAGCGATACGATATACTCCGAACCGTCTTCGTCTGGAATAAAGTGAAGAAATCTGTTCAGGTCGTAGCAAAAACTCAAAAGACGGAATTGATTTTCGAAGATGTATCCCAAATGAGTGAAGATGAAAAGTCCAGGTATGTGGACAGATACAAGCAGAAAGATCGGGATGAGGGCTTTGACTTATTGAGGGGGCCTCTAATCCGGTTAGCAATTCTAAAAAAAAATTCAGATTCATACATAATGATCTGGAGCTTCCACCATATTTTAATGGATGGTTGGTGTGTAAGCATTCTCATGCAGGAATTTATGCATATATACGAGTGCTTGAGGACAAAGCAGCCGATTCGGCTTGACACGCCAATTCAATTTAACAGTTACATGCAGTGGCTGGAAAAGCAGGACAGGGAAGCGGCGCGGCAGTACTGGAGCCGGTACCTGGCTAACTATGAGCAACAGGCAAGTGTGCCGCGGACGGCGGGGAAAACAGGGCGAACAGAAGCTAAGCTGCAGAAGCATGCCTTCTGTCTGGGTGGGGGGATGACCCGGGAGCTGGAGCGGCTCGCCCGCCAGGCCCAAGTGACGCTGAACACTGTGATGCAGACGCTCTGGGGACTGCTATTGCAAAAGTACAACCAGAGCGGTGATGTGGTATTCGGAACGGTTGTATCGGGCAGACCGGCGGAGGTGCCGGGGATCGAGCGGATGATCGGGCTGTTTATCAATACAACGCCGGTACGGGTCAGCAGCTCTCCTGACCAGAGCATAACGGCGCTGCTGCGGCAGGTACAGGAAGCGGCGCTCACATCGGAAGCACACAGCCATTTTCCGCTGTATGAGATACAGGGGCTGAGCGGGCTGAAGCAAGGGTTGATCGACCACATTTTGGTGTTCGAGAACTATCCGGTCGCCGAAGCGATTAGTCAAGTGGATGGAACGGCCGGGGCTGCGTTTGGGATTCGTGACGTTGAAGTTTACGAGCAGACGAATTATGACTTAACCGTTGTACTTTTCCCAGGCGAAGCGTTATCAATTGAATTCCGGTACAATGCCAACGTATACGATGAGCTGTTCAATCAGCGAATGGAGGGGCATATCCGGGAGATTGCGCAGCAAATGCTGGCGGATGCGCAGCGGCCGGTGGCTTCGATATCAGTTGTCACGCCGGAGGAGAAAGTGCAGCTGCTGCACGGTTTCAATGACACAGCGGCGGCGTATCCGCTGGAAGCGACGATCCACGGTTTGTTCGAGGCGCAGGCGGAGAAGACGCCGGATGCGGTGGCGGTCGTGTACGGGGAGCAGCAGCTGACCTACGCGGAGCTGAACGCGCGGGCGAATCAGCTGGCATGGACGCTGCGCGGGCAAGGGGTGGGGCCGGAGTGTATCGTGGCCATCCTGATG
>NZ_VWRQ01000051.1 GCF_008635795.1 Paenibacillus tepidiphilus
CATCAGGATGGCCACGATACACTCCGGCCCCACCCCTTGCCCGCGCAGCGTCCATGCCAGCTGATTCGCCCGCGCGTTCAGCTCCGCGTAGGTCAACTGCTGCTCCCCGTACACTACTGCCACCGCATCCGGCGTCTTCTCCGCCTGCGTCTCGAACAGGCTGTGGATCGTCGCTTTCCGCGGATATTCCGCCGCTGTATCGTTGAACGTATGCAGCAGTTCTTGCTTCTCCTGAGCCGAAACCATATCAATCTCAGCAAGCGGCGTGTTCTTCTGTTCCATTATTAACTCAAGGAAGTAAGCAAGCTGCTGCTTCAACCTCATCAGGCTCTCATGGGCATAGCGGCTTGCATCATAATGCAATACAAATGAAAGGGTATCGTCCTTCTTTTGAAAAAGTATGTGTATAAGACATTCAGAAAGGATAGGGTCAATCGTTTGATGAACGCTGTGAAGTGAAACAATCGTACCGAAACGCAATAAATTGTTACCGTTCATAGGCAGCCCGGTTTTCTCGGCTATATAAGGATGGGGGAATTTCTGATGTTTGGCGGCTTCCGTTAAGCTACTGCGCACCTGCATCAGCACGTCCCTGAAGGTACTTTCAGTGCTAAATTGATTTCGAATCGGCAATACAGCCGAAGCCACTTCTTCGCTTCCTTTTTTACTTAGTGGAGGCATGCCGACTAATAAATCCGTAACATTCAGATACCGGGAAAGAAACAGCATTGTCCCGGACATTAAGACCATGAACATTGCCTGTTCCGAGTTTTTAGATAGCAACTCTACCCGCTGTAAGGTCTCCTTCGAAAGCTGCTGCTCCACCTGCCGGAACGACTGGCCGGCTATACCGTTCTCTTTGCCTGGTGAGAGGGTTGTCGGTGCAGGAGGCTCCGCAAGCTGCTCAAGCCAATAATCAACGGCCTCCGCATATTTACCGCTGGAAGCCATAAGCCTAACGGTTAAAGAATCCATGTTTGAACCTCCAATCATTGGGTAACATCAACAATTCCTTGAAACAAACCGGGCATCCCTGCTTCGTTCATCGCCTGCTCCAAACGCAGATTCAGCTCATCGGAAGGCAGCTTTTTGCCTTTAAGAATAGTCTCAAGCAGATGCAGAACATGCTTTGTTTTCTCTACTGTCAGTTCTTTTCCGGAATGCGCTGCTTCTTCCCTCATTCTCTGGATGATCTTATACGGCTCGATCACATGTTGTTGATATTCATCCGCATTTGAGTTGTGATTTCGGGTGCATACGGCAATAGATAGGCATTTGTTTAGCAGATTCCCTGTGCTTCTTTGGCGGCTTCTCTCCAGCTCAGACCTCAGGCTGTCAAGACAACCTTGCATGGTCGATTGGATGGAATCTGCTGCATATACCTTCATTTCCGGAAAAGCTTCCTTCACAAGCGGCCCCAGCGCTTCACGAGGCCCCGTATCAACAAATGCCTCAACGGGCATAGCGGCCAGCCTGTTCAGGCAAGCCGTCCACAACACCGGTTTTATTAATTGGTCAGAGAGCAATGGAATAATATCCTGTTCACTGCTGTAAAAGTCCCCCGTAACATTCGAGACCACCGGATGCTGTAAAGGATGAAGTGTAAGGCCGCCCAAGAGTTCGCGAAACGGAGCTATGGCCGGTTCCATGAGCGGACTGTGAAAGGGAGCGCTGACTTTTAAGGGTATGACTTGTGCGCCTGCCTGTTTCAGGGAAACCGCCGCTTCTTCCACCGCGCCCCTGATCCCTGATATTACCGTTTGGTTGCCGGCATTGTAGTTAGAAGGCACGACGGTCCCCTTATTTAGTGAAATCTTCCGGCAGATCTCATTCACTTGGTCTGAGGAAAGTCCAACCACGGCATACATCAAGCCCCGGCCCTCCGGCACCGCTTCCTGCATAAATCGCCCTCTGGCATGCACTAGCCTGACAGCGTCGGAGAACGATATAGCTCCCGCTGCACATAACGCCGATATCTCTCCAAGGCTATGACCCGCAAGGACGGGCTGCTGAATTTCAACCTCTTGAAGGATGATACGGTAGGCAATCAAGCTTACGGTTAAAATGGCGGGCTGGGCGATCTCCGTCTTTCTAAGTTCCTGCGAATTTCCCTCAAAACACATTTTCCTAAGATCGAAGCCCAGTGCATCGTTGGCCAGTTCGAACAATTCCCGTGCAATCGGATAGGCTGAATGCCAGGCTTGACCCATCCCGGCATATTGCGAGCCTTGGCCCGGGAATATAAATGCCATTTTATACAAAATGCAACACCTCGTTATGTTGAATCTAATAGTGATATGTGCGCCCCTGTTAGTCAAAATGAATAAAATCGAATAATTCGTCTTCCTCTTCCTCCTGGGGAAAGAGCTCCATCTTTAATTCTTTGATGCAAATGGAAGGATCGGTTACCGTGGCTTTAATAAGTTCACAGAAGCCTTGAAGCAGTCTCGCTGCCGTCCCCTGCTCAAATAAATCCCGGCTGTACTCCAAAGATAAATGAAGGCCTTGTTCGGCTTCGGTAACAATCATCGTCAGATCCATTTTCGTTGTTGTAATCTCTTGATCCACGGACCGAACCTCAATATCCGCCAGTCTAAAACGCGCCTGCTCCATGTTCTGCAGCACCAGCATCGTGTCGAACAAGGGGTTGCGGCTCATATCGCGCCGGACGTTCAGCTTCTCGACCAGTTCCTCGAACGGATAGTCCTGGTGCTCAAATGCCGTCAGCGTCCGCTCCTTCACCTCGCGCAGGAAGTCCATAAACCGCTTGTCTCCCGACGGGGCATTGCGCAGCGCCAGCGTGTTCACGAACATCCCGATCACCGGCTCCGTATCCCCATGCGTCCGGCCCGACACCGGCGTCCCGACCACAATGTCGGTCTGCCGTGTGTACTTGTGCAGCCACACGTTATAGGCCGCCAGCAGCACCATGTACAGTGTCGCTCCGGTTTCGGCGGCAAGCTGCTTCAGCCCTTCGGTCACTTCCGCGCTGATCTGCGCATGAACCTGTCCGCCTTCGCTGCCAGGCACCGCCGGACGCATCCGGTCGGCCGACAGCTCCAGCACCGGCGCTTCCTCCGCATAAACCGACAGCCAGTACGCCTCATGCGCTCTCATCTGCTCCACCCCGAGCGTGCCCTGCTGCCAGACCGCGTAATCCTTGTACTGAATCCGCAGCGGTGCCAGCTCTACGCCGGCATACGCCGCCATGAAGTCCGATACCAGCAGGTTCATCGACACGCCGTCCGACACGATATGGTGCATGTCCCACACCAGCCAATACCGCTCCTCCGACAGCCGCAGCAACCCGGCCCGCAGCAGTGGCGCCTCGTCCAGCACGAACGGCCGCACGAAGCTCCGGGTGAGTTCTCTCGCTTGTCCCTCATCCGCATCCCGGCATACCCATTCCAGCTCCACGTCTTCATGTATCTGTTGTCTCGGCTCGCCGTCGATCCACGTGAACGACGTGCGCAGCGATTCGTGACGGGCAATGACCGTGCGGATCGCTTGCTCCAGCCG
>NZ_VWRQ01000052.1 GCF_008635795.1 Paenibacillus tepidiphilus
GGGTTCAATGACACGGCGGCGGTGTATCCGCAGGAAGCGACGATCCACGGTCTGTTCGAGGCGCAGGCGGAGAAGACGCCGGATGCGGTGGCAGTAGTGTACGGGGAGCAGCAGCTGACCTACGCGGAGCTGAACGCGCGGGCGAACCAGCTGGCGTGGACGCTGCGCGGGCAAGGGGTGGGGCCGGAGCGTATCGTGGCCATCCTGATGGACCGCTCGGTGGAGATGATCGCCGGGATGCTCGGCATCCTGAAGGCCGGCGGTGCGTACTTGCCGATTGATCCGGCGCTGCCGGCCGAACGCATCCGGTACATGCTCGGGGACAGCGGCGCAGCGGTGCTGCTGATTCAGCCCGGCCTGGATTCACATGGATTTGAAGGCACAGTCATCGAATTTACGCCTGGAGAGCAAGCAGAGTATGATGCCAACCCGCAGCTAGAGCCGGATTCCCGGTGCTTGGCGTATGTGATCTATACCTCGGGAACCACAGGCAACCCCAAAGGAGTCATGATTGAGCATCGCTCGGTGGTTAACTTCATCACAGGAATGACGAGCGTGATTCCATTTACTCCGGCGATGTCAATTTTATTTGCGACCACGCTGTCATTCGACATCTCGGTGGTGGAGACGCTGCTAGCGTTGACGCAAGGCATGCGGGTCGTGGTAGCGAGCGAAGAACAGCAGAAGGACCCCCGGCAGCTTGCGGCACTGATTGAACGCCAGCGCATAGGCATGGTGCAGATGACGCCGTCACGACTGAAGATGCTGTTGTCTGCGGGCTGCGTGGCGTGGCTTGAAGGCGTAACGGAATTACTGGTCGGCGGGGAGGCATTGACGGACGACCTGCTGGCTGATCTGCAAAGCAAATCGAAGACTGCACTGTTCAATATGTACGGTCCGACGGAGACGACGATTTGGTCCGCTGTGCGGGAAGCGACTGCCGACCGGACAGTAACCGTCGGGGGGCCGGTCGCCAATACGCAGCTGTACATTGTAAATGACAGCAGCCAGTTGCAGCCGATAGGTGTCGCAGGTGAGATGTGTATCGCGGGAGACGGCTTGGCGAGGGGTTACCTTAACCGGCCGGAGCTGACAGCGGAGAAGTTCGTCGACAACCCGTTCGAGCCGGGGACGCGGATGTACCGGACCGGGGACTTGGCGAGATGGCTGCCGGACGGCAACGTGGAGTATCTTGGCCGGATCGACCACCAAGTGAAAATACGCGGCTACCGGATCGAGTGCGGGGAAATTGAGGCGAGGCTTCTGGCGCATACGCACATCCGTGAAGCGGTGGTCATGGCCCGCGAGGATGAACAAGGGCAGACGTACTTGTGCGCGTATCTCGTGAACGACGAAGCTGTTCCGGTGCCGGAGCTGCGGGCGCAACTGGCAACACAGCTGCCGGATTACATGATTCCGTCCTACTTTGTACAGCTGGAGAAGCTGCCGCTGACCGCTAACGGCAAGGTAGACCGCAAGGCGCTGCAGGCGCCGGACCGGGAGGCGCACACTGAAGGCTATGAAGCCCCGCGGGATGCGCTGGAAAGGCAATTGGCGGAGTTGTTCGCCGAGGTGCTGGGGGTTAAGGAAGTCGGCATCGGAGATTCGTTCTTCGAGCGTGGCGGCCACTCGCTAAAAGCGATGACGCTGGTGTCGCGCATACATCAGCGGCTGGCGGTGGAGCTGCCGCTGCGGGAGCTGTTCGCACGGCCGACGGTTAAGACGCTCGCGGACTATGTGCGCAGCACGGAAGAAAGCGGCTACGGCGAGATCGAGCCGGCAGTGGTACAAGCATCGTACCCGCTGTCGTCGGCGCAGCGGCGGCTGTATGTGCTGCATGAGGTGGAGCCGGAGAGTACGCGCTACAACATGCCGGGTGTCGTGGAGCTAACGGGACAGCTAGATGGAGATCGGCTGAAGCAAGCAATTCGTTCAGTCATCTCCCGTCACGAATCGCTGCGCACGTCGTTCATGTGGATCGACGGTGAACCCAGGCAGCATGTGCACGAAGACGTGGTATTAGAATGGGGATGCCAGGATACCGAGGAAGCGCATGCCCGGGAACTCGCCCGGAGCTTCATACAACCGTTCGCGCTGGATCAGGCGCCTCTGCTTCGGGCCGGGCTGCTGCGGCTGGCGGAAGAGCGCCACTGGCTGGTATGGGACATGCACCATATCGTCTCGGACGGCGTGTCGATGAATCTTCTGGTGTCGGACTTCATGGCGGCGTATGCCGGCCAGGAGCTGGCGCCGCTGCGGGTCCAGTACAAGGACTACGCGGTCTGGCAGCAGGGTACGCTCGGTGCGGAGCAGATGCAAGGGCATGAGGCATACTGGCTGTCGGTCTATGCGGAGGAAGCGCCGGTGCTGAAACTGCCGGCCGACCGGACACGTCCGGCGGTGTCAGGCAGCGAAGGCAGACAGGTATATACCGAAGTGGACGTCAAGACAGCAGAGGCTCTGAAACGAATTGCCGCCGAGACCGGAGCGACGCTGTACATGGTGCTGCTGGCGGCCTATAACGTGTGGCTGCACAAGTACACAGGGCAGAGTGACATCGTGGTCGGTACACCGGTGTCGGGGCGGACGCATGGTGATACGGAGCCGATGATAGGGGTGTTCGTGAACACGCTGGCGCTGCGCAATGCCCCGTCCCGGGACAAACGGTTTATGGACTTCGTGTGCGAAGTGAAGGAGCAGACGCTGGCGGCGTTCGAGCATCAGGACTATCCGTTCGAGGAACTGGTCGAGAAGCTGAACGTACGGCGCGATATGAGCCGCAACCCCTTGTTCGACACAATGCTGGTGCTGCAGAACATGGAGCAGGCGCGCTTTGGGCTGGCGGGAGTAGACGTTCGTCCGGTCGAACAGGATCATCAAACCACTAAATTTGACATTACGCTGAACGTTCAGGAGGGCAAGCAAGGACTTCAACTGCTGCTGGAATACAGCAGTGCACTGTTTGGCGAGGAGACGGCCCGGCGGTACCTGCAGCACTTTGTACAGCTCTTGTCCCAAATCGGGGAGCAGCCGGAAGCAAGGATAGAGGTGTATGAGCTCGTCACGCCAGATGAAAAGCAACTGCTGCTGCAAGGGTTCAATGACACGGCGGCGGTGTATCCGCAGGAAGCGACGATCCACGGTCTGTTCGAGGCGCAGGCGGAGAAGACGCCGGATGCGGTGGCAGTAGTGTACGGGGAGCAGCAGCTGACCTACGCGGAGCTGAACGCGCGGGCGAACCAGCTGGCGTGGACGCTGCGCGGGCAAGGGGTGGGGCCGGAGTGTATCGTGGCCATCCTGATG
>NZ_VWRQ01000053.1 GCF_008635795.1 Paenibacillus tepidiphilus
TGTATCTGTTGTCTCGGCTCGCCGTCGATCCACGTGAACGACGTGCGCAGCGATTCGTGACGGGCAATGACCGTGCGGATCGCTTGCTCCAGCCGTTCCGCCTCCACCTTCCCTGCCAGTTCCACCACGCCCGGCATGTTGTAGCGCGTGCTCTCCGGCTCCACCTCATGCAGCACGTACAGCCGCCGCTGCGACGAAGACAGCGGATACCTTGCCCGTGGTGCTGCCGGTTCGATCGCGCTGTATGCCATCTTGGACATCCCCTCGATCTTCTGCGCCTGCTCTTTAATCGTCGGCAGGAGGAATACATCCTGCAGCGTCAGCTCTGCGTTCAACGTCTTCTGGATTCTGGTCAACAGCGCGGTTGCCCGCAAGGAGTGTCCTCCGATTGCAAAGAAGTCGTCGCTCATGCCAATGTTCTTTACGCCAAGCACGTCCTGCCAAATTCTGAGCAGCTTCCGCTGCGTCCCGCTACTCGCTGCCTCAACCCGTTCTTCCGAATCCGATCTTGCCTCCGGCTCCGGCAACGCCTTGCGGTCCAGCTTCCCGTTAGGCGTCAGCGGCAAACGCTCCATCCGGATCAGATACCCCGGTATCATATAGGACGGCAGCACCCGGACGAGGTGCTCCCGGATGTCCGCCAATGCCGTCTCCTCCTGCAGCACCACGTACGCACACAAGTATCTCCCGCCGGCGGCATCCTCCCGGTCGGTCACCACCGCTTCGCGGACCGCCTCATGCTTCAGCAGCTGGCTCTCGATTTCGCCCAGCTCCACACGGTAGCCCCGGATCTTCACCTGATGATCCCGGCGCCCCAGGAACTCCATGTTCCCGTCCGGCAGCATGCGCCCCATGTCCCCTGTCCGGTACATCCGCCCCTGCGGTACGAACGGATTCGCCATAAACGAGGCGCTGGTCTTCGACGGATCATTCAAATATCCTCTGGCTACGCCCACACCTCCGATATACAGCTCCCCGGCCACCCCGTACGGCACCGGGTGCCGCTCGGCGTCCAGAATATAGAAGGTGTTGTTACCCAGCGGCCTGCCGTACGGAATGCTCGTTTGATCCGCTGCCACTTCCCGGATCGGATAGTAGTTCGACCATACGGTCGCTTCCGTCGCACCCCCAAGTCCGATCACTTGCACGTTCGGGAAGGCTGCCCTTGCTCGCTCCGCCAAATCGACCGGAATCCAGTCCCCGCTCACCAGCGCCAGCCGCAGTTCCTTCTGACTGGCCGCCTCCTCCTGTTCCGCCAGGCCATGCAGCAGATGGTTCAGCGTCGTCGGCACCGAATCCCAAATCGTAATGGCTTCCTGTTTCAGCAGCTGCTGCAGCTGCTTGGGCTCCTGCACCTGCTCCCGGCTTCCGATCACAATCCGGGCCCCGGCCGCCAGCGGTCCGAAGATGTCGTACACCGACAAGTCGAAGCACATCGACGTGATGAACAGCAGCCGGTCTTCCTCATGAACCCCAAATTCCTGATTGACCCAGCTGACCAGGTTCACGGCCGAATGATGCTCGATCATGACACCCTTCGGTTCCCCGGTGGAGCCGGATGTATATATAATGTACGCCAGCTCGTGCGAATCCTTGGCCAGGTGCAGCGCCTCCGCGGAATGCGCCAGCAGCGAAGGGTCCCGGCTGTCGATGATTTGTGCGGGCACTTCTGCATACGCCTGATCGGCGACCACGGCGCGTATTCCCGCGTGCCCGATCATATGCGAAATCCGGCTTGGCGGGTAGTCCGGGTCCACCGGTACATACGCCGCGCCGGCTTTCAGAATCGCCAGCATGCCAACGATCATCTCGAAGTTCCGCCCGGTCATCAGCCCGACATGGTCATTGACGTTCACTCCCTGGGCCTGCAGCCGCCGCGCCAGCCGGTTCGACCGCTTCTCCAGCTCCCGGTAGGTCAATGCCTGGCCGTTCCAGCTTACCGCCGGCCGTTCAGGCGTCCTCGCCGCTTGTTCCTCGAACAGCTGATGCAGTGTCTTCTCGGCGGCGTACGGCTGTTCCGTCCCATTCCATTCGTACACGATAGCTTGCCGCTCCGCAGCCGTCATCAGCTGCTCCATCGACAGGATGTCCGTCTCCTCGTCACATAGCGCCTCAAGGATTCGTTCGTACCAAGCGGACGCCGTTTCGATCTCCCGGTCTTCAAAATAAGCCGGCGCGTATTTGATCTGCATGCTCAGACTGCTCAAGTATTGCGATACTTCCAGATCAAACCACGTATTCGTCATCTCATTGGCTTCCAGGTTCAGTGCCGCCGTCTCCGGTACGAACTCTCGCTCCGGCTGTTTCTCTTCAAGCACATGAAAATTCGTGTAATTAAACAGCGTATCGAAGATCGGATTGACCGACGGGCTTGACACTTCACCGATGGCATGGGCAATATCGACCAGAAACAGCTCATGCGCCTTCATTTGCCCAAGCTGCCGCCTGGTACGGTTCACCAGCTCCGACTTGGACACTTCGCGCGCTACACCCATGCGGATGGGCGACGTATTGAGAAAGCAGCCCAATATTTTGTCCGCATCCTCCAGCGGCGGCCGGTCGTGGCTGACCACGCCTGTAACAATCTCTTCCTCCGTCGTCAGGATGCCCAGCAAATATACATGCGCGCTCAAGCACAGCTCCTTGACCGTGCAGCCGTA